>NZ_BSTM01000035.1 GCF_030269515.1 Actinomadura sp. NBRC 104412
CAGCCCCTCAGCCCGGTGCAACCGACGGATCTCCGCCCAGTCCTCCACCTTCAACACCTCACCAGGGTCCAGGGGCGGGTCACGATTCGGCCGGAACCACAGGGTCAGTCTTCAGGCGGAATCAACATTTGGCGGGCACGGCCGTGAAAACGCCGTCCCGGGCCCGGATTAGACCGACCCGCCGAACGTCGCTCAGTCGACGCGCTGAACGTCCAGCTCACCGTTGGCGTACATGTCGCGAAGAGTTCTCCTAGAGAACATCCCGACCGAGGGCGGCAACACCTCCATCAGCCTGAACGGCCGGTACTACAACGGCGACGGCGTCTACCAGAAGACGGTCAGCCGGTCGTCCGATCGAATCTACGGGTACGGCCGCCCCGCATACGACAGCGACGCGCTGGCCACGGCGCCGTCGAAGTCGACCGCGAGCGCGGCCGGGGGTGTACCTGACGCAGCCGCCGACGGTGCGGCACGCACCTGGCAAGACCGCATGCGCGAACGCGGGTGGGACATCGCCGTGGAGGGGGGTGTACGGCCCCGGCTCCGAGGCGATCTGCCGAGCATTCCAGAAGGAGAAGGGGCTGACGGTGGACGGCATCGTTGGCCCGGCGGCGTAAACCGCCCCTGTGACCTGAGGAGGTCACCATGTACCACTCGATCATCCGCACCGTGGTCCCGCTCGTGGTCGCGCTCGTCCTCGGCCAAGCCGCCCGCATCGGCCTAGACCTGGACGAGGGCGCCGTCACCTCGATCTTGACGGCCCTCGTGGGCGCGGCGTACTACGCGCTAGCGCGGTGGCTGGCAGAGACGTGGCCTGCGGCAGGTCGGGTCCTGCCGTCGGCTGGCTTGTCGAAACGCGCTCCGGAGTACGTCCGGACTCGCCAGACCCCGACACGGACGCCCCCGCCCTCCACGAGGAGGGCGAGGGCGTTTCGTAGCGTCATCCGTCCTTGCGGCGCGCCTCGATGTCCTTCTCGACCTTAGTCAGCTCAGCGATCGGCTGCTCGTCAAGGAGCTCCTCGATGTCCGCCTCCTCCTCTTGGGCGGCTCGGATGGCCTCCAGCCGGCGGCGCTGCTCGTCGAACTGCTTGTAGAGCCCTTCGACGACCGTTTTCATGTGCGCGGCGGACACCTTGCCGGGCCCGTTGAGGATCCCGAACTCGTTGAGGGTCAGGAAGCGGTCAGTGGCGCTGATCCAGTCCGCCATCGTGGTGTGCTGGCGACGGCGAGCTCTCAGTTCTGCGAAGTCCAGGAACTGAGTGGTCAAGGTGTTGAGGATCTCGATCTCCTCGCGGGTGAGGTAGTTCTTCGAGATCACCACGTCGCTCTTGCGGACGCGGTCACCCTTCCAGCTTGTCAGGCCCATGTTCGGCTCGTTCGGGTCGCACCGCTCCAGAACCAGCTCGGCGGCCGTGCGCCCGGTCACGGCGAAGACCAGCTTGTTCTGGATCGTCGCGAAGAAGGTCTTCGCCGTCTCGCTGCCGGAGTCGTAGTCGACGCTGGTGGCGAAGAGGGCCCGGACCTTCTGGTAGAACCTCTTCTCCGACGCCCGGATCTCCCGGATGCGCTGGAGGAGCTCGTCGAAGTAGTCCAGCCCCGCCGGGTCCTTAAGCCGCTCATCGTTCAGCGCGAAGCCCTTGACCAAGTACTCCCGCAGGACGGTGGTCGCCCACTGCCGGAACTGGGATCCACGGGGGGACCGGACGCGGTATCCCACGGCCAGGATGACGTCGAGGTTGTAGGCCGTCACCTCACGTCGTACGAGTCGCGTCCCCTCCTCGCGAACTAGAAAGAAATTCTTTCTAGTTGCTTCGGGCCTCAGCTCAGCGTCCTCGTAGACGTTCCGGACGTGCTGGCCAACGTTCTGGGGAGTGGTGTCGAACAGCTCGGCCATCTCGGCCTGCGTTAGCCAGACCGTCCCGTCGACGGCTCGGAGTTGGATCTGGGACCGCCCGTCCTCGGTCTGGTAGAGGATCAGTTCGCCGGGGTCGGACATCAGGCCACCTCCCACGGGTGGCCGGGCGCCTTGGACCCGTCCGTCGGCTGGATGCGGCCAATGGGCCGAATCCCCTTGCAGGGGCGGGGCACAGCGATGCTACAGTCACTCACGTCTTTCCTTCCTGTACAAGGAGCGGACCACAGCCCCGGCGGCCCACGCAACCGCGCGGGGCTTTTACTTGGTCCTGGAATGTACTGCACCGCGGCAATCCTTCGCCACTTAGTTCGACCCCACGTACTTGCTGGTATATGGACAGAATCGTCGAGCTTGTACAGACAAGGGCGGGTGAACGGCTTCGCACCCCCGTGACCTGGGAAGACGTCTGATCGATCATAGTTAGTTAGAGACCGAGATAAATATGACCAACTAGTCACGATCATGTCATGTACATCACGGAATTAAATAATAAGGCTGAATTCCAAATTTTCCCAACTTCGGGCAGCCTTGGCGATTTTCCATGAAATGCCCGGTTGTATCCTGTTATGCGCGACCCATCCAACGCGAGGAATCCAGACGGATTGGCCGTAGCTCGGTTCGACGGAGAAGCGCTTTACCCCGTGACAAGCGACGCCCCCGCACCTCCCGGCGATGGGAGGACGGGGGCGTCATTGGCATGCCCCTAGTGGCACGCCTGGTCCGTGCCCACGACGGCCATCATCACGATCACGCCCCCGGCGATCCACTGAGACCATGACGGCCAGCACCCGGTCTCGATGCCCCGCAGGGCACGTTCGCCGCGCTCTTTGGAGTCCACCCAGTCCGGGACGGGGTGCATTGCCCGCTCGGCCGCCGCGTCTCACGCGGCGACCAGCCAGTCCCGCGTCGCCACCGGGTCGGTGGACGGCCGCGATGAACCGGGACGACTTGATCAGCCAGTCGACCGTCCGGTCCGGCGAGTGCAGTCAAGCATGTCCCTCTTCATCGCCCGGTCCCACTCCTGCCCGGCAGCGGAGTACCGGTAGCAGTGGAACTGCGTGGGTGTGACGCCGGACGGCTTGGCCGTGTCGGGCGCGATCTGATGCGTCATGCCTACCTCTCGGCGTAGGGCCTGCCAGGAGATCACGGCTGTGCAGCCGATGACGCGGCCGGTGGCGGGCCGGGTCATGAGGCAGGGCACCCCGGCGTGAGCCTCAGTGCCCTGACGAGCACGCGAAACCGCGGTGGACGACCCATCCCTCAGCGGCTGCGGCCATCGCCTTGAGCCAGCCGGCATCGGGATTACGCGCGGCAAGATCGCCGTAGAGCGCGAACATCGCCGCAGCGAACGCGTCAACCGCCCGAGGGTCGGCGGACGCCCACGCCACGCAGCGGCTCGCCCACGCCTCGGCCGAGCCCGGGGTGTGCCCGGCGGCGACCAACTGCACCACCAGGCACGCCGGATCGATGAACGCGGCACCGCGGGTCGGCCACGCCCAGTCCACCGCCCACGCGCCGTCCGCGCCGATCAGCAGGTTGTCGGGCTGAATGTCGGTGTACAGCAGCGCGTCGCCGCGCAGCAGCTCGACCTTGCTCGGATCGGTGACGTAGCGGTCCCATCGGGTCTCCACCCAGTCCCGGGCGATCTCGGGCAGCGGCACGGCGGCGATCCGGTTGAGGATGCCGACGATCCTCGGCAGGTCAGGCGAGCCTGGCGTGAAGTCGGCGGGACGGCCGTCGATGGCCTCGAAGCCGAGAACAACCCAGTCCTCGCTCTCTGCCCGCCACCGCACGGCCGGGGAGATCGGCCGCACATAGGGGTTGATCTGGCCTTCCCGGACCAGGGAATCGCGGCGGCCGCCGGGACGGTTCCGCACGGCCTTGACGAAGAACGAGCCGTGCGCGCCGTGGGCCATCGCTGCGACGTCGGAGGTGTGGCCGCGGCCGACTGGGTGCAGCCGCAGCGGGTCGCCGACGTGCGGGCGGATCAGGGCCTCGAACTCGGGCCCGGGAAGGCTGGTCACGGGTGTACCTCAGGCGGTGCGGGGGCTGCACCCGCTGCCGGGAAACCCGGGGCTGCACTCGCCGTCGGGGTCGCACTTCCCGGTCCGGGACGCCGCCCTGATCTGCGTGTTGGCCTCGGCCATGGCGGTGCCGGCGAGGATATCGGCCAGCCCGTCGGTGTGGACATTCCCCACGCTCATCCACGCCGAGATCACACACGGGGAGACTGCGCCGTCGGGGCCGATCGCCGCGCGGCCAGAGCCGCACTGGCCGCACAGGCCGGCCGGGTCCAGGCCGGGGCCGGTGGCGGCGCGGCCGTAGGGGCGGACGCGGTCGACACGGATGCGGTCGACACCGATGGTCTCCAGGTCCCGGCGTGCCGCTTCAACGCGGCCGGGGTCGCCGGTGTCGATGATGCCGACCCGGATGGGGATACCGCGGTCGACTGCGGTCTGTATGTTCGCGCGGGTGCGGGCGTGCGTCGGCCGCCCGGTGACGGTGTTGTGCTCGCTGGCGTCACCGGAGTAGTACGAGGTGGCCACGCTGACGCCGGGGCGGTCGAGCCGCTCCCACCAGGGGGCCGGGATGGACACGAGGTTGGAGAAGATTTCGACTTGGAGGCCGAGGGCGAGGGCGTGGTCGACCAGGTGCAGCGCGTCAGGGTGCAGGGTCGGTTCCCCGCCGATGAGCTGGATGTGCTCCACGCCGAGCGCGGCGGCCTGGTCGAGGACGCGGTCCCAGTCGGCGCGGGTCATCGTGCCGTGCGTGCCTTCGGGGCCGGAGTCGTTGTAGCAGTGGGAGCAGGCGAGCTGGCATTTGCGGGTGAGGTCCAGCCAGAGCATCCGCGGTGCCTGCCTGGTGGCGGGTTTGGTCCGCTGGTGGTCGATGGTGATGGTCATGGTCACCTCCGGCGCGCCTCGTGTGTGTGGCCGCCGCGGGTGCGCGCCTGAACCCTGCGGCGGTGTGGAAGGGGGCGGGCCGGGCTACCGCGCCGCACACCCGACCTGCCCCCCGGCCGCGACCCTCGCCCACGGAGTACAGGCGAGCGCCGCGGGGACCTGCTACCGCCGGGCAGCGGCGCTGGCGAGTTGCCCGGCCTCGGCCAGCGTGCGGCCGCTTCCGGTGGCCGTCACCTAAACCTCGCCTGGGTATAGCGGACCCGCTGCGCAAGCTCGCCGGGCTGGGCGGCCTCCACCAGATACCCGTCGGCCACCGCCCACCAGTGCCCGGTGAACGGGCCGTACCAGGCGATGACGTTGAGCCGGTTACGGAACTGTCGCGTGATGTCGGCGCGGCGTGCTTCGGCGGTTG
Source organism: Actinomadura sp. NBRC 104412 (assembly GCF_030269515.1). GTDB lineage: Bacteria > Actinomycetota > Actinomycetes > Streptosporangiales > Streptosporangiaceae > Spirillospora. The sequence goes on from NZ_BSTM01000035.1 coordinate 5,231, forward strand.
TGGCGGTAACGGCTGGGGCGGCGTCGTTACTCATCGGAACCATCTCCAGCAATGGCGCGGTCGCGTTTCGATTACAGGCAGTCAATCGGCGGGCGGCGCAACCAGGTAGGGGCATACTGGGGGGCACCTGGGGTGCAAACAGGTGGCACGGCGACACGTGAGGTGCACACGTATGACGCCAGACCAGCAACGCGCACGCGGCCACCGGATCGCGGCCGAACGGAAGGCGCTTGGACTGACCCAGCTCGAGCTGGCCGAGCGGGTCCTCGGCGCGCTACCCGGCCCGCAGAAACCCGAACTCGACACCATGCTGGGCTATGTCAAACGGTGGGAGGCCGGGCGTGCCGGTATCTCCCGCCGCCACCAGCGCGCCTTGGCCCAGGCCCTACAAATTGATCAGCTCGCCCTCTTCGGCGAAGGGCCAAACGGGCCTTCCGAGGAGTTCAACGACGAACGCCGCCAGTTGCTGGCCGGACTGGCGGCACTGAGCGTCGAGTCGGCCGTGCCGCACGATCTGGAACCGATCCGGCAGGCTCTAACCCGCGCACTCCCGGGCGGCATGTCCAAGCACCTGGTGGCGGACTGGGAAGAGATCGCCTACGAGCACGGCCACGCGTTCCTCACCACCCCGCCGCGGCTGATGCTGCCGACACTCGCCCAGGACCTGGTCCATTTGCAGCACATCATCCGGGACACCAAGGGCACCGGCCTGCGCAGTCTGCGTCAGAGCCTGTCCGGCCCGGCCGCGAAGCTGGCCGCGCTGGTCGCGATGACGGTCGCGACGCTCGGGGATCCCCGGCAGGCACGGGACTGGTGGAAGACCGCCCGGCACACCGCCGACGCCTCCACCGACCTGAACCTGCGGGTGTGGGTGCGCGGGCACGAGGCCATGAGCGCGCTGTACTCGCTGCGCCCGATACCGCTGGTGCTCCGCCTGGCGGACGAGGCGATCGGCCTGGCAGGCGAGTCCGGGGGCGCCGCGATGATGGAGGCGATGGCCAGCCGCGCTCAGGCCCTGGCAATCCTGGGCCGCGCAGCCGAAGCCGAGAACGTTATCCACGAGCTCGAGACCCAGTTCGCGCGGTTGCCGCAGGCGCCGGTCGAGGACCGGTTGCGGACCGGGGCGTGGCCGGAGACCGGGCTGCACCACACGGCCGCGTTCACCTACTCCTACACCGGGTCCTACCCCCTAGCCGAGCGTGCCCAAGAGGCGGCGCTGGCGCTGTACCCGGAGACCATGCCGCGCCAGCGCGCGCAGATCGAGCTGCTGCGCGCCAAGTGCCTGATCGGCTCCGGTGATGTCGCGACCGGTGTGGAGCATGCGGCCCGGACGGTTCAGGCGCTGCCCCTCGAGCAGCGCACGACGACGATCCGGCGGGGCGCGCGAATGGTCCTGGAGGCCGTGCCGGAGGCCGACCGGGTGGCGCTGGGCGAGTACCGGGAAGTTCTGGCGCTGCCCGCGGCCATCGATGGGGGGGAGTAGCCGTGCCGGTAGAGCTGGAGGTGCCGCACGGTGGTGAGGCGCCGCAGATGCTGGACGAGCTGGCCGGAGTGTACGTGCCGGTGTACGCGGAGCCGCCGTACAACTCGGCGCCGAAGTTCTCCCGAAGGCGTTTCGAGGACCGCACCCGGAGCCAGATGCGCGCCCCGGGGTTCCGGCTGGTGACCGCGCGGGATGGCGGCCGGCTGGTGGGGTTCGCATTCGGGTTCACGATGCCGGCGGGGTCATGGTGGGGGAATGCGTCGGCGCCTCCGGGTGAGGTGTTGCAGGAGCGGAAGTTCGCGGTGATCGAGCTGATCCTTGACCGGGAGCACCGTGGCCGCGGGACGGGCGGTGCGTTGCTGGACAAGCTGCTCGAGGGCCGTGCCGAGCGGTGGGCGACTCTGGCCGCAGTGATAGGGGCGGACGCCTACGCCTGGTATCTGCGCAGGGGCTGGCGGAAGGTCGCCGAGTTCCGGGCCGAACCGCCCTATTCCGATGCGCTGGTGTTGGACCTTTCAAACAAGCATCCAGCAGCCGGCGATTAGGCTTGGTGTCGGCTGCGCGTTCCTTGATCGGGACCGTGGCGCCCCGTCCTCCTTTGCACCAGGAGGACGGGGCTTCGTCCCCATTAGGGGACGTTACGGATCGAGGCAGGCCATGCCCCGGGCGTCCGCAGCGGGCAGCGCGGGCTTACGACCCGAACCGGATGTCCACCTGTCCGATACTGTCACCCGCCACCATCGTCTCCGCCTGCCTCCCGACCTTCACCCGGTAGAAGTCACGGCCCGGCACCCTGAGCGGGCGCACCAGGACATAGCACTCCTCCGCGATCTGTCCGATCTCGGTCTCCTGGAGACGAGCCGGCACCCCACCCGACAGCGTGCCGACCGCGAGCGTCTTGCCGTCCTGGTCCATCACCACGACCGACGCCCCCTCGGTCACATCCGCGAAGGAGCCCTCACCCGCGCACGTGCCCGGATTCCAGCCAAACTTCATCACCGTGGGGTCGGTATCGATGATGGTGACCCGGCCGCCCAGCGTTCGCGTCCCGGCGGTGCGTAGCGAGTCTCCGAGCACGATCACGCCCACGGCCGATACGGCGACCACGAGGATCGCTGCGGCGGCGATCCACACGATGCGGCGGGACTCACGGGATGGACTGGGCGTGTGGTAGTCCACGGGGCACCTCAGGGGATGTGGGTGGGGTGCCGGGTAGGACGCCCGCCGACGCCCGCTGGTGCGCGCGCCGTCCGGGTCAGGTCACCACCGCGGGAACAGGACGCCGTAGTCCGGGAACGGCAGGACGTCCAGGGCGATCACGGACGCGATCGCGCCGACACCGCCCAGCGCCCACACGCGGAGCCGCCGGCCGAGCCGCCGCCACTCCGACGGCGCCCGCACCTCCTCCGGCTCCTCACCCTCGTACGGGAACAGAAAAGCCGTCTCTCCCATGGCCCCTCCCTGGGGTCATGGGCTGCTGCTCTAGTCGACGCGGATGACGTCCAACTCGCCGTCGGCGTACCACTGCCGAATAGTTCTTTTAGAGAACTTCCCGACCGAGGTCTTCGGGACCGCCTCGATGAACGACCAGCGTTCGGGAAGCTGCCACTTGGGGATCAGGCCGGTGAGGAACTCCTTGAGCTGCCGGGCCGTGACCGTCGCGCCTTCCCGTACCACCACCGTCGCGAGGGGGCGCTCCTGCCAGCGGTCGTCGGGCACCCCCACCACGGCCGCCTCCAGGACGTCGGGATGGGCCATCAGATGGTTCTCCAGCTCCACCGACGAGATCCACTCGCCGCCCGACTTGATCACGTCCTTGGCCCGGTCGGACAGGTTCAGGAAGCCGCCGGGGGTCACCGTGCCGACATCGCCGGTGCGCAGCCAGCCGTCGTGGAACTTCTCCGGGTCCTCGTCCTTGTAGTACGACCCGGTGATCCAGGGGCCGCGGATCTCGATCTCACCGACCGCCTCGCCGTCGTTGGGCAGCACCTTGTCCTCGTCCCCGACGACCCGCATCTCCAGGCCGGACAGCACCCGGCCCTGCGAGATGCGCGCTCGCCACGCGTCCTCGCCCTCCGCGCCTGCCGGCGGGTGCGCGATCGACGCGACCGGCGAGGTCTCCGTCATGCCCCACGCGTGGACGATCCGCACGCCGATCTCGTCGAACCCGCGCATCAGCGACTCCGGCACCGCCGACCCCCCGCACGGGACGATCCGCAGCGAGCTGAGGTCGGCGCCGTGCTCCTTGACGTAGCGCAGCACGTCCGCCCAGATCGTCGGCACCGCGCCCGCGACCGTGGGACGCTCCGCCTCGATCAGCCGTACCAGCGGCTCGGCCTGCAGATGGCGATCGGGCATGACCAGCGAGGCGCCCGCCATCAGCGCGCCGTACGGCAGGCCCCAGGAGTTGGCGTGGAACATCGGCACGACCGGCAGCACGCGGTCGGTCGCGCTGATGCCTATGGCGTTGGCCGAGCAGATCGCCATAGAGTGCAGGTACGCCGACCGGTGCGAGTACACCACACCCTTCGGGTTGCCCGTGGTGCCGCTGGTGTAGCACATCGCCGCGGCCGACCGTTCGTCGATCTCCGGCCAGTCGAACGTGGCGGGCGCGGCGGCGAGCAGGTCCTCGTAGGAGTGCAGTTCCTTACCCGCGTCCGCCAGCGGAGCCGTGTCGGCCTCGCCGACCACGAGCACATGCTTGACGGTCTTCAACCGCGGAAGGATGGGCGCCAGCAGCGGGATCAGCGAGCCGTCCACGATGACGACGTGGTCCTCGGCGTGGTCGGCGATGTAGACGAGTTGGTCGGGAAAGAGCCGGATGTTGAGGGTGTGCAGCACGGCCCCCATGCACGGCACGGCCAGGTACGCCTCGAGATGCTCGGCGTTGTTCCACATGAACGTGGCCACGCGTTGGTCGCCGTCCACCCCGAGCGCGCGCAACGCCCCGGCCAGCCGGGCGGCGCGCTCACCCAGATCGGCATAGCTCCGCCGGCGCGACCCGTCACCCGTCCACGTGACGACCTCGCTGTCACCGCAGATATCGACGCCGAAGCGCATGATCGAGGTGAGGGTCAGCGGGAAATCCTGCATCGTGCTCCGCACGGCGCACCTCCAGCTCGGTGGATCTCAGAACCGGATTCTTGCCCGAACGGCGACACGCTGTCAGCCCTCGAAGGCCCCATATTTCGGGGCATCATGGTGGGTCGTCGCCCGGGACCCGAACCGAGAGTGCCGCCCGGAAACGGCCGGGACAGGGGGTCACGGGGTGTTCACAGGGTGTTCACGGGCGATGGGAAGGGATGCCGGGGAAGTCGGCTTCGAGGGCGGTGTCGACCCTGAGCTTGGCCATGGCACGGGAGACGGTGCTCTTGACGGTGCCGATGCTCACCCCGAGGACCTTCGCGATCTCGTTCTCGGGCATGTCCTCGTAATAGCGGAGCTTCACGGCGAGCCGCTGGCGCTCGGGGAGCCTGTCGAGCGCGCGCCCGAGCGCGTCCTGCAACTCGGTGTTCCCGGTGTGGTCGTCCACGGGCTGCTCGGGCAGCTCGTCGGTCGGGTACACCTCCAGCTTCCGCCGGCGCCACCACGAGATCCGGGTGTTGACCATGGCCCGCCTGACATAGCCGTCCACGGCGGCGCGGTCCTCGATACGGTCCCAGGCCGAATAGGTCTTGGCCAGCGCCGCCTGGAGCAGGTCCTCGGCCTCGGCGCGGTCTCCCGTCAGGCGAAGCGCGGCCCGCATCAGGGCGGGCCCGCGGGCCGCGACATAGTCGCGGAACTCCTCGTGCCGTGCGCTGTTCACGTCACCACCGAGCCAGGGGTTCGGGAGCCTCGTCGGACCCTCGCCGGTCGCGGAACCCCACCGGTTCATGATCCATATGACTCGACGATCGCACGGGGAGCTCAATTTTGGCCTAACTGAAAATTCATATTCGGGTCAACCAGTGGACAAACATCATCCCCGGTCGAACAAACCTCAACCCGTGCATGACTTATCGCGACAAATCCGCAGACTGCGTGGACACGGTGCGTACCACTCTTGACACGCTGTCCGAACAGTCGTGGCCGCGACGTGACCCTCGATGACCGACGCCGGAGCAACGCCATGCCGCTACCACCCCGGGCCCGCGGAGGGACGCGCCGTCTCTACCGGGACCTCGTACTGGGGACATCGGCACGTTCCCCTGCGGATGATCGGGAGGAACGCCGCCGGGTCCTGGCCGGGACCATCCTCGACGCCGACCCGTACCTCCTCGTACTGGACGGCAGGGGCGGCCCGGGCGGCGAGATCACGGTGCCGCTGGCCCCCTCCACCACGGTCTGGCACGGCGGGCGCGGGGGTCCCGCCGCGCTGCGGCCCGGACGCGAGGCGATCGTGCGCATGGCGCCGGACGGTCCGGTCGCCGACCGCGTCTGGGTGGACATCGGCAGGATCACCGGGACGATCCTGGAGTACGAAAGGGACACCGTAGAAGTGGATTCGGGCCCGCATCGGGGGCACACCTCCGTGGTGATCCCCCCGCATGCCCTCGGCCGCGTCCTGGTCCGTCATCCCCGGCTCGAACCCGGTCACCTCATCGACCTCATCTGCGTCCGTTCACCGGACGGTCCGAGGGCGGCCCGTCCCGGCACGTCCCAGCCCGGCTACCTGCCCGCCGACCTGGCCTCACCGCGCCCGGACACCCCGGTCGCGGACGTCCTCCACGGCACCGTCACCTGGTTCGGCGGCGCCACCTACGCCGACGTTCCGTCCCGCCCGGCACCTCGTCCCGCCACACCACCGGCCCACCCGTCGCCGTGCGAGACCGACGACACGATCAGCCCTGACGCGATGCCCCGGCCGGACATCCATCCCTCGTTCACCCCCTCGGCCTCAGGCCCGGCCAAGGAGAACCCCCGACCTCGTACCGGACCACGTCACGCGTCGCCCGTCCGCAGACGGAGAACGACCGCACGCCGTGCCGACCAGGACGCACCCGCCCGGATCGCGCGACCGGGCGCGGGCTCCGCTTTCCTGCTGACCGGCGAGCAGGGGATCGCCTACCCCTTCGTCGACCCTGAGGACGCGGACGCCTGCCCCGACACGCCTCCCGGTTGCGTCGCCCTGCCTTACCTCTCCCTGGGCACGGAACTCACGCTCCAGAACGAATGCACCGGCCTGCGCGCCACCCTGCCGCTGATCGAATGCGGGTGCGTGGCCGCACGCTACTGCGACCGGTGCGTCGAATGCGGGACCTCGCCGCGCGGCCGCCTCGCCGAACTCACCCCGGCCGCCTTCGTGGCCTTCGGCGGCGATCTGGACGCGGGATGCTTCAACGCCGCCTTACGCTTCGGGGACGACCCGCCGCACGCCGCGGAGGACTGACCGATGCTGGAGAACATCCAGAACACACAGGTCCTGTTGCTCGCGACCGTCCTGCTCGCCGCCTGCGTGGCCAAGCTGACCGTCCGTTCCCCCGTGGCGTCGTCCGCGCCCGAGCATGTTCACAGCGTCCCCGTCCCTGCAAGGCCGCGACTGGGCCGCCACATGAACGTCGGTCTCGCCGTCGCCGAGGGGTTGCTGGCGCTGGCACTGCTGGTCACGTCCCATGTGTCGGTACGGGTGGCCACGACCGTGGCGTTCGCGGCCGCCACCTGGGCGGTGGAGGAGCTGCGCGTACACCGTCCGGACGCGGGATGCGGCTGCTTCGGCGGGCTGAGCGAGAAGCGGGTGAACCGCCGGAGCGTGCTCCGCGCGGCGCTGTTCACGGCGGCGGCCGTGGCCTCGCTGGGCGCTCCGCACGCGGGCGCCGAGGTGCTCCGGCAGGTTCCCGCGCAGGTGGTGCTGGTCTTCGTCGTTGAGCTCGCGCTGTTCGCCGCGCTCTCGCCCGAGCTGTCCGTCCTCGCCCGGCGCAGCCGGCTCGGACGGTCCCGCCCGGCGACTCCGTGCGCGCGCCGCCGCAGCCCGGTGCCGGAGACGTTCGCGACGCTGTACGACAGCCCCGCCTGGCTCGCCGCCGAAGACTCCGTCACCAGCGCCGTACCGGTGGACGTGTGGCGCGAGGGCTGCTGGCGTTTCGTGGTCTTCCCGGCCCGGCTCGACGGCCGCGACACCGAGATCGTCTTCGCCGTGTCCACCACCGAACGCGACAGAACAGTACGAGCCACCCCCGTCTCGCCCCCGCCGCCCAAGCCGAATCCGACCGGAGACGACGCATCCCCCACTCTGCCCGTCTCTAGTCCTCTCTTGGGCCTCCACTAGAACCCCATAGAAACCCCCAGCCACACCCACCACGCGCGCTACCACACGCCCCCGTCCCGACAAGCACCCGAAGCAACTCGCGAAAACGAACCTCACTCAACACAGAGACCGGGCCTTCGAGCATCACCGTTCCGGTCACGGTCGAGCGGAGTGGCACAAGGGTCGTTCTCGCTCGTCCATTCCGCGTTCGGGCACCAAGACCTCGCTGACGCACGGGTGCTTTGGCCATGGATTCCGGATCCAGACAGCGCTGGCGCTGGGGTCCTCTCGTCGGCCTGTTCCACTGCGACAGCACCGGCAAGGCGGACGATCGCGGCCGCTCGTGAAAGATCCCGACCACCTCGGCACGCCACCAAACCTCGCCGCCACCGGGCCTCAGTTGGGCGTTCATCGCCCTCACCGACCATCCTCCGGCACGCCATCACCACGAGCGACGCCCCACCACCGGCGACAAGAACCCCACCGCCCTACGACCTCCGTTCAACCGGAAGATCGGCCAGCTCTCACCGCCTCCAAACCTGCCTGGCCGGGGCCTCCAAGCCCCCGTAGCCGCTTGACCAACAACCACTATCGGAGCACGCGTCAGCCGCCCCGCGGATCGTTCGGCCAGGCCCACGTTCACAGCCAATGTGGGAAGCCGAAGGCCACCAGATCGTGGCGAGCCGCCTCCGAACGGTCGGCCACATCGGGGGCTTGGTCGTGGTGACGGCGCCGGCCATGGCTGTGCGGCTTCGACGCCTTGGTGAGCAGGTTGTGCGGGTAGGGGCCGATATCGGAATCTAGCAATTTCTATGAACAGCGCTAGAAACGACTAGAGAATGGTGACGACGTGTGCCGATCGGGTTCTCTACCGCTCTCTAGAGTTCTCCCTAGAAAGCGTTAGAAAGTCCTGACGGGCACTTGCCTGCCGAACGGTTGTTTCGTCCGCACTGCATGTACTGCACGGGGGCTAGCGGACCGCGTGGTGAGGGTGAGGGGCCGCGCTGCTCCGGAAGTGCGGGCGGAGAGCTGCGGGCGTGGATCTTACGTCGTCGAGGGTGGGCGGGTTGCGAGGGTTGGACCGCGCACTGGCACAAGCCGGGCGCCGGTGTGGTGGATGGGCGGTGTCGTCGGTCAGACGGGTTGGGCTCGGAGGAACTTGCCGAAGTGGGGGACGGTGAAGGCGACCAGGCCGCGTTCGGCGCTGTAGATGAGGCCCTTCTTGATCAGGCCGTCGCGGGCCGGGGAGAGGCTGGAGGGTTTGCGGCCGAGCTCGTCGGCGACGGCGGCGGTGGGGACGGGGTCGTCGCCCAGCATCGCCATCGCGCGCATGTAGTCGCGCTCGGCGGGGGTGGCGCGCTCGTAGCGGCTGCCGAAGAAGCCGACGGCCAGTTCGCTCTCCGCCTCGGGGGCGGCGACCTTGATGTCGTCGGCCGTGATGGGGCTGTCGGGCGCGACGTCCCAGACGACCTTGGCGTACGCCTGGACGAAGTAGGGGTAGCCGTCGGCCGCGCCGTACAGGGCGTCGAGGGCCTCGGGGGTGAAGGTGACGTCCTCGCGTTCCGCCGGGGCCAGCAGCGCGATGTCGGCGGACTCGCGGTCGAGCCGGTCGATGCGGGCGTAGCGGAACAGCCGTTCGGAGTAGGACTTGCTGGCCGACAGCACGGCGGGCAGGTGAGGTAGGCCCGCGCCGACGACGATGAGCGGGCCGCCGTTCTGGGACAGCTCGTGGCAGGCGGCGCACAGCGCGGAGACGTCGTCGGCGGGGACGTCCTGCATCTCGTCGACGAACAGCGCGATGCCGGCGCCGACGTCGGTGGCGACGGACGCGGCGTCGACGAACAACTCGGTGAGGTCGATCTCCAGATCGCCCGAGTCGGCGCGGCCACGGGCGGCGGGCACGTCGATACCGGGTTGCCAGCGGTGGGCCCGCGCCTTGCCCCGCCCGCCGCCCGGCTCCTCACCGGCCTGGGCGAACGCCTTGAGCACGCCGAGGAACTCCTCGATACGGTCGGGGGCGCGGTGCCGCGGCGCCAGCTCGCGCACCGCCCGGTGCAGGGCGGACGCCACGGGCCTGCGGATCGACTGGTCGGGACGGGCCTCGATCTTGCCCGTGCCCCACAGCCGCTGGATCGCCATCGAGCGGAACGCGTTGAGCAGCACGGTCTTGCCCACACCGCGAAGACCGGTGACGATCATGCTGCGCTCGGGACGGCCGCGCGCCACCCGTTCGAGCACCACCTCGAACTGCTGCAGCTCGCGGTCGCGGCCGGCCAGCTCCGGGGGGCGCTGCCCGGCGCCCGGGGCATAGGGGTTGCGCACGGGGTCCACGCTCTCGGACTCTATGAGGCGATATAGCTGAGGCCGTAGATTTGCGTAGAAACTCATGCGGCGTGTCGCGCGCGGCGCCCGCCGCGTGCAGCGCGCCCCGGCGTCCCTGGCACCCCTGACGTCCCTGGCGGACGCGGTGATCGTCGCCACCCTCTGCCACCTCCCCGGGCACCCGAGCGCTGACGAGCCGGTCGAATCTCTGTTCGACTGTTCGAACACAGTAGCGCATGCCGTCCCCGCCGTCACCCGAACGCGCCAACTTTCCCGAGGGATCATCGGAAAGCCGGACGGCCACGCGCCCCTCCTGGAACGCGTGGCCGTCCGACGGGTGAACGCCCTGCTCAGAGGGTGTTCCGCTACTCGTTCCCTGCGGCGTCCACCGACTCGTCCGCGCTGGTCAGGTGCGGGACGCGCTCGGCCGGGATCGTGCCCATGCGGCCGGCCTGGAAGTCCTCGAACGCCTGGACGATCTCCTCGCGGGTGTTCATGACGAACGGGCCGTACCGGGCCACCGGCTCGCGCAGCGGCATCCCCCCGAGCACGAGGATCTCCCAGCCGTTCGGGCTCGCGACCGGCTGCACATCGGCGGCCCTGAGCATGATGCCGTCCTGGTCGCCCTTGTGGTGAGAGCCCCCGAAGACCGCCAGTTGGCCCTCGTCGAGGCCGACTTCCTCAGTGCCGACCATGCCGCGTCCAGACAGCACGTACACCAACGCGTTGAAGTCCTGGGGCCAGGGCAAGGCCAGCCGTGCGCCGGGCGCGACGGTCGCGTGCAGGTAGTTGATCGGGGTGTACGTGACACCGGGGCCCTCGTACCCGCCGAGGGAGCCCGCGATGACCCTGACGAGCGAGGACCCGTCGTCGGACGCGAGCAGCCTCACGTTCCGGGCCTCGATGTCCTGGTAGCGCGGGTTCACCCACTTCTGGGCGCGAGGCAGGTTCACCCAGAGCTGGATGCCGTGGAACAGGCCGCCCTTGGCGACGAGCTCCGGCGGCGGCTGTTCGATGTGCTGGATCCCGGCGGCCGCCGTCATCCACTGGGTGTCTCCGTTGGAGATGAGGCCGCCCCCGCCCGTGGTGTCCTGGTGCTGGAACGCGCCGTCGATGATGTAGGTGACGGTCTCGAAGCCCCTGTGCGGATGCCACGGGGTCCCCTTGGCCTCACCGGGCGCGTACTCGACCGCCCCCATATGGTCGAGCAGCAGGAACGGGTCGGCCATGGGAAGGTCCACCCCGGGGAAGGGACGTCGCACCTGGAAGCCCTCGCCTTCAAGGTGCCGCTGGGCAGTGATGATTCTGGCGACGCGCCGCCAGCCGGTGCCGGCCTCGTCGAGGCGTGGCAGTCGGGGCAGCGTGAGCGGGTCCGCCGTGATGGCAGGCATCGGCTCTCCTCTTCACTCGTCGGCCGCCCCCGGACGTCCGTCCGTGCCTTCCTCCGGGGAGCGCTTGTGCGCGTACAACCTAGTTGAAATCTAAACTATTCCTGGACGGTCGAGGGCACGGGCCCTCCACCGACCGTACCGCCGATTAATTGAATCTTCAACATATGGACTATACTGGCGGGCATGAGCGAACCACGCTGGCTCGATGCCGCCCAACAGCACGACTGGCGGGCCTTCGTGGACGGCAGCACCAGGCTCAGCGAGATCATGGACCGTGATCTCAAGAGCAAGCACGGGCTCTCGATCTCCGAGTACGAGATCCTCGTACGGCTCTCCGAGGCACCCGACCGGCGCCTGCGGATGGCCGAACTGGCCGACAACGCCAGCCAGTCCCGCAGCCGCCTGTCCCACACCTGCTCCCGTCTCGAATCCAAGGGCCTGGTCAGCAGGGACAACTGTCCCAACGACAAGCGGGGGGTGTACGCGAACCTGACCGCCGAGGGCTACGCCGCACTGGAACGCGCCGCCCGCGACCATGTCGAGACCGTGCGGACCTTCTTCGTCGACGTCATCGAGCCCGAGGACCTGGCGGCCATCGGACGCGCCTTCACCGCCGTGATCAAGCGCATCGCCGAATCCGGCTGACGCCGCCGACCGGCGTCCGGTCCCGCGCGTCCCTGCGTCCGGGACCGCCTGGACGCGCGGCGTCTGCGGCGTGTGCGGCGTCTGCGGCGTCTTCCTAGGGGCTGACCCCTGTAAGAAGGCCGAGCGACACCAGGGTCAGGAACAGCCAGCCGAGCATCATCCCGATCCCGAACGGGCGCCACGCCCCCCTGACCTTCCACACCAGCAGCCCGCCCAGTCCGAAGGCCAGCGTCAGCAGCGCCACCATCTGCGGGAGCAGGCTCGGCCTCCGGCTCATCATCAGCGGCGCGTACATCATCACCGCGTCCACGAACAGGAACGTCAGGAACCCGGCCACGGCCCGTCCGATCACCAGGGGCGGCGGCATCTGGACCGGTCCCTGCCACAGCCACAGCAGCGGCGGTTCCGCGCGCGACGCGTCCTCGACCTCCACCGTGGACGCCATCGCGAAGATCTCGTCCTCAAGGCTCCTGGCAGGCGCCTCGGAGGTGTCGACCCGCTCACCCGGCTCGTACGGGACGGCGCCGACCGGGTCCCCGTCGTCGGGCACCTCGATCCGGGAAAGGCGGATCTCGGGGAGGTCCTCGATCCTGGGGAGGTCCTTGATGGTCGGCAGGTCGCGCTCGGGGGGCGCGTCGCGTTCCTGAGACTCGGCCATGCCGGCTCCCTGCCCGGGGGACGCCCGGGTTACCCCGGCTTGGGCTGTACGAATCGGCGCGGCGTGCCCGCCCCGTCCCCCTCGCGGCGGCACGCCTCGAAACGCACCGTAGCGAACGGCGGGTTGCGACGCGAGGCCGACGCGACGTGCCATCCTAGAGTTATGCCTGGTGAACGGCTTGTGATCAGCGCAGCGACGGCGGCCGTCCTGATAGTCGGCACGGCCGGATGTGGCCGCGGCTCCAGTGACCCGGACCGCACCAACCCGGCCAACCCGCCCACCGCCTCGGGAACGCGGGGCACCCCGGCGCCGGCCACGACGGCCCCGCAGCGCTTCCAGTCCAAGATCAGGCGAGTGACCGCCGCCGACCTTCCGCACTCGTGGCGCCGCGGCTGCCCGGTGCCCCCGTCCGGCCTCCGCATGATCGAGATGACGTACTGGGGCATGGACGACCGCGCGCACGCCGGCGGACGGCTGGTCGTCAACGCCAAGGCGGCGGACGACCTGGTCACGGTCTTCGGAAAGCTGTTCGCCATGCGCTACCCCATCAAGCGCATGGAGCCGGTGGACAGGTTCAAGGGGTCCGACTTCGACTCCATCGAGGCCGACAACACCTCGGCGTTCAACTGCCGCAGGGCCACCGGGTCGACCAGCTTCTCACAGCACGCCTACGGCCTGGCCGTCGACCTCAACCCGTGCGAGAACCCCTATGTCAGCTCCGACGGGACGGTCGCCCACAAGCACTGCGTCAAGTTCAAGAACCGCGACCTGGACGCCCCCGGCGTCATCCACGCCAACGGCCGGGTGGTGAAGGCGTTCGCCTCCATCGGCTGGGGCTGGGGCGGCAACTGGAGCGGCGTCAAGGACTATCAGCACTTCTCGGCGTCCGGCCGCTGACACCCGGGAACGGGCTCAGAGAACCATCCAGACCGCCACCGCCACGACGACCAGCAAGGCCACCAGGGCGGCGATCCCCACGACAAGCCCGACGTTCACCTTGCCGGGCTGCTCGGCCGGCGCCTGAGCCGCGAAGTTCTGAAACTGGTGCGTCGTCCCTGCCGGGTCGTTCGATGTCTCAGACATGCGGACGAGCGTAACGGATGCCCACCCGTCCCCTAAGGCCCAAAGGCAACCTTGGTCCCAGTAACCCCCTCCCCGCCCCGAATAAGCCTGGTGAACCCGCCTCGCCCAACCCGCTATCGTGGTGGCTGCCTCAGGAGGCTTCGCATAGTGGACGAGTGCGACGGTCTTGAAAACCGTTGAGTCGGTAACCCCGGCTCCGTGGGTTCGAATCCCACAGCCTCCGCTCACCAGTTGGAACGCGTGTTTCGTCGCCGCGATGATGTCCCGGGCGCCCTTGCGGTTGAACACCTGTATGCGGGGCGGATCCGCCACCGGATGGCCTGGTCAGAGCAGGTCTTTCAGGCGTCTCAGGCCGCGGGTGGTGCGGGCTTTGACGGTGCCCAGGGGGATCGCCAGGCGGTCGGCTATCTCGCGTTGGGTCAGTTGGCCGAAGTGGGCGAGCACGATCGCCTGTCGTTGCGGGACGGGCAGTCCGGCCAGCGCGTTGCGGACGTCGCATGCGGCGTCCACGGCACAGGTGGCGTCGGGCACGCCAACGGTGTCGTCCAGCGGCACCGACCGCCGGGAGTGCCGCGCCTCGGCCCGTAGCTGGTCGATGGCCCGTTTCCGGGCGATGGCCACGACCCAGGGCTCCAGGCCGCGGGCCGAGTCGAAGCGGGCGCGCGATCGCCAGACCTCCAGGAAGACCAGTTGGACGACGTCGTCCACGACGTGGGCGGGCACCAGCCTTCCCGCGTGGTGGCGAACGAGGGGACCTAGCGCGGCGTAGCACTCGCTCAGCGCCTCCTCGTCGCCTTGGGCGAGCCGCTGTTCCAGGGTCATGCAGTCCCGATGCCCACGAAAACCGCTTCATCACGTGCCGTGACAAGGCGGTGCAGAGCGTACGGGCCGCGCCGTGATAGCAGGTCAGGAGGGCAACCGGTCGCGGGGGCCGCACCGAAGTCCTAGTGATGAGAACTTCGATCATGCTGTTCACCCGTGACCTGAGGGTGCGCGACAATCCGGCCCTGGCCGCCGCGTGCGAGGCCGGGCAGGTCGTTCCGGTGTTCGTCTTCGATGACGCGATCCTGGGCGGTTCGTTCGCCGTGCCCAACCGCGTCCGCTTCCTGCTGGAAAGCCTTGCCGATCTGCGGGAGTCCCTGCGCGGGCTGGGCGGCGACCTGGTGGTGCGGCGGGGCGATCCGGTCGCCGAGGTCGCCCGTCTGGCCAAGGACACCGGCGCCGACGCGCTCTTCCTCGCCGACGAACGGTCGGCCTACGGGTCGCGGCGCCTCGCCCGCCTCCGCGAGCTGGACCTGGAGGTGTCGGCGTTGCCCGGCATCACGGTCGTCACGCCCGGGGACCTGACCCCGGCGAGCGGCGATCACTACCGGATGTTCACCCCGTACTGGCGGGTGTGGGACGCGGCGAAGTGGCGTCCGGTGGCGCGGACGCCCCGCCGGGTTCGCCTGCCCGCCGGTGTGGACCCCGGCGCGCTGCCGGACGACCTGGCATCGGGCGAGTCGTCTCCGGAACGCGCGCCCGGCGGCGAGACGGCGGGACGTGCCCGGCTCGCGGCGTGGCTGGACGAGGACGCCGCCGCCTACGAGCGCGTCCGCGACGATCTCGCGGCGGACCGCACGTCCCGGCTGAGCGCCTACATCAAGTTCGGCTGCGTCTCGCCCAGGGAGATCGCGGACGAGACGCCGGAAGCCTTCCGCCGCCAGCTCGCGTGGCGTGACTTCCACCACCAGGTCGCCGCCGCGTTCCCCGCGCTGCCCAGGAGCGACTACCGGTCGCGCGGGCAACGCTGGGACGGGCAGCAGGACGCCTTTTCCACGTGGCAAGAGGGCATGACCGGCATCCCGATCGTCGACGCCGGTATGCGGCAGCTACGCGCCGAGGGCTACATCCACAACCGGGCGCGGCTGATCACCGCCTCGTTCCTCACCCGTGACCTGGGCATCGACTGGCGGGAGGGGCTGGGCCACTACAACCACTGGCTCACCGACGGGGACATCGCCGACAACGCGGGGAACTGGCAGTGGGTGGCCGGCACCGGCAACAGCCCTCGGCCCAACCAGACCATGAACGTGCTCCGTCAGGCGTCCCGCTTCGACCCGCGCGGCGATTACGTCCGCAGGTACGTCCCCGAGCTCGCCGCCATCGAGGGGGGCCGCGTCCACCGCCCCTGGAGGCTGGACGACGCCCGCCTCGACTACCCGCCGCCGATCATCGAGCTCGATCCTCCGGCGAACTCCAAGTGAGCGGGTCCGGGATCACGCCGAGTCGTCCGGCCGCTTGCGCAGCGCCGAGCCCTTGTGGACGGCCGTCCTGCCGCTCTTGTCGCTGCGTACGAGGTACTGGGGTTCCTCGGGCGAGGCCGCGACGGTGCGGCCCGCCTCCTGGCGACGGTCGGTGATCTTCTTCTCCACACGGCCTTCGACCGTGGAGCCGTGGCTGCGCCAGGTGACCTTGTCGCCCACGGCGGGTTCCTCCTGGTTTCCCATGTACGTCGCGGTACCCGTCCGCAGGCATGGGTAGTCACCATGAATACCTGGTCAAAGGGGGGATTGGGGTGGCTTCGGAATCCGCTGCCGAATGTTTTGAGTTCGCCTTCGACCGCCGCATGGCCCGCCCGCTCGCGCTGCTGGGCATCCGGCCCGACAACTGCCGGCTCATGCTGGGTCCGTCCCGGTTGGAGGTCCATTACGGTCCGTGGACGGTACGGACGACTCTGGACAACGTGGCCGGTGCCGAGCTCACCGGGCCGTACAGCGTCTGGAGGGCGATCGGCCCGCGTGTGTCGATGGCCGACCGCGGGCTCACGTTCGGCACGAACGCCGCACGGGGCGTCTGCATCCGCTTTCACGAGCCGGTCGCGGGCATCGAGCCGACCGGCCGGGTACGCCATCCCGGATTGACCCTCACCCTCGCCGACCCGGACCTGGCCGCGCTCCGGTTGCGGGAGGTGTCGGCGCTCGCGCGATAGCCGCCGGGCGCGGCGCCATCGAAATGGTGCATGGCAGGCAAAATCGCTTCAGACGCGCTTTTGCGCAGGTCAGAGGAGGGTAGGGGCCGGATCGACCAAGGGGGGAACTATGATCAGCTCACTGCACAAGATGGGTATCAAGTCCAACATGCTCTACACGGCGGGCACCGCCTCGATCGGTCTGGCGTTCGCCTCCTGGCTGGCGTCCAACCGCCTTGAGGAGGCGGGCCTGGACCGCGCCGACCGTTGGGGCATCTTCATCGGCGAATGGGCCCCGACGTTCTTCGCCATGGGTCTCGCCCTCCGCGCGGAGGAGATGCGGGACGAGGCGGATCAGACGACCGAGCGGTACGCCCCGGTCGAGGAAAGGGGCGCCGCGCAGCCATCCGCCGCCATGCGGTGACCGCCCGGACCACGGCCGAGGCGCACCCCCGACACGCCGGCGGGCGTTGATGGCGGGGAAGGGTCCGGTCGTCGTGATCGGGGCGGGTCTGGCCGGGCTGTCGGCGGCGATCCACCTGGCGGCGCGAGGCCGCGAGGTCATGGTGGTCGAGGCCCGCGACGAACCCGGGGGATGCTGCGGATCCGCGCAGACCGGACGCTACCGGTTCGATACCGGGCCTTCGGTGCTGACCATGCCGGAGGTGCTGGCGGACACGTGCGGCGCGGCGGGCGAGAATCTTGAGGACCTGCTGCCGCTGCGGCGCCTGGACCCCTTCTACCGGTTGTCGTTCCACGACGGTTCACGGCTGGACGTGGTGGCGGGCGCGCAGCGGATGGCCGAGAACGTGCGCGCGCTGTGCGGGCCGGACGAGGCGGCCCGCTACCTGCGGTTCCGGCGCCGGCTCGAGGCGATGTTCGAGGCCGAATGGTCGTCGTTCATCGACGCGGACATGACCCGTCTGCGGAGCATGGCCCGCCCGTTCGCGCTGCTCAGGCTGGCGGCGGCGGGCGGGTTCCGGCGCCTGGACCGGTTCGTGGCGGGTGAGCTGACCGACGAGCGGCTCGTCAGGGCGCACACGTTCCAGTCGCTGTACGTCGGGCTCCCTCCCGGCGAGGCGCTGGCCATCTACGCGGTCGTCGCGCACATGGACACCGTCGGCGGGGTGTACTTCCCCGTGTCAGGCGGCATGCACGCCGTTCCGCGGACCCTGGCGGCCGTCGCCGAGAAGGCGGGCGCCGCGTTCAGGTACGGCGTGCGCGCCGAGCGGGTCGAGACGGACTCCTCCGGGGTGACGGCGGTACGGCTGGACGGCGGCGAACGGCTCGCCGCCGGGGCGGTCGTGGTCGCCTGCGACCTGGTGCGCGCCCACCGGGGGCTGCTGCCCGACGCGGCGGGCGACTGGCGGCTGCGCCGTCCGCGCTACTCGCCGTCCTGCCTGGTCATGCACTTCGGGCTCGACCACCGGCCGCCCGGTCGGGCGCACCACACGCTGCACTTCGGCCGGGAGTGGGCCGGCACCTTCTCGGCGCTGACCGCCGGACGGCCGCAGCCCGACCCGAGCCTGCTGATCACCTGCCCAGAGCCGGACGGCATCATGGCGCCGCCCGGCCACTGCACGCTGAGCGTCCTGGAACCCGCCCCGAACCTGGAGAGCGGAGCCGACTGGGACCGTCTCGCGCCGCGACTGGAGCGGCGCCTGCTCGGCCGCCTGGCGGACCTGGGGTACGGCGACCTGTCGGGGGCACCCCGGCGGACCTTCGATCCGCGGGTCTGGTCCCGCCTGGGCCATTCGGCCGGTACGCCGTTCGCGCTCGACCACCGGTTCTCCCAGACGGCCTGGTTCCGGCCGGCCGGTCGCAGCCGCCGCGTCCCCGGCCTGCACTTCGCCGGGATGTACACCGCGCCCGGTGTGGGCGTCCCACCGGCTCTGATCTCCGGACGACTCGCCGCCACCCGCATCCTGGAAGGCAGCCGATGACGCTGACCGCGAGCTATGAGCACTGCCGCCGCCTCAACGCCCGTCACGGACGCTCGTTCTACCTGGCCACCCTGCTGCTGCCGGCCTGGAAGCGCAGGCATGTGCACGCCCTGTACGGGTTCACCCGTCATGTGGACGACATCGTCGACGCCTGCGGCGAGACGGCCGCCGACACGAGCGGCCGGGCCTGCGCGCTCGACGAGGTGACCCGGCGGCTGAACGCGGGCCTGGCGGGCGAGACGGTCAAGGACCCGGTGCTGCCCGCCTTCGTGCACACCGTCCGCTCGTTCGGCATCGAGCGGACCGACCTCGACGCCTTCCTGCGGTCCATGCGCGCCGACCTCACCGTCACCCGGTACGGCACGTACGACGACCTGATGCTGTACATGGAGGGTTCGGCCGCCGCCATCGGGCTGATGATGCTGCCCATCCTGGAGACGATGCCCGGTGCCGGACGGCTGGCCCGCAAGCCCGCCCGCGAGCTGGGACGGGCGTTCCAACTGACCAACTTCCTGCGGGACGTCACCGAGGACCTGGCCCGTGGCCGCATCTACCTGCCGCGGGAGGACCTCGCCAAGTTCGGGGTCACCGAGGACGACCTGCGCCGGGGCACCCCTGCACCGGCACTACGCGACCTGGTGGCGTTCGAGGCCGAACGCGCCCGCGACCACTACCGCCGCGCCCTGGACGGCATCGAGCTGCTGGCACCGTCCTCCCGTCCCTGCATCCGCGCCGCGTACGAGCTGTACGGCGGCATCCTGGACGAGATCGCCCTGGCCGGCCACGACGTGCTGACCGGGCGGGCGCGGGTGCCACGCCGCCGCCGGGCCGCGATCTTCACACGGCACCTGGTGGCCGCCTGGGCCGCAGGCCACGCCGAACGGCGGCGGCCCGCCGCCGCGCTTTCGTAGGGTCACTCCGCGATGCGGGTGTGCAGCGGGTCATGCCCGTCCCATGTCCCCTGGCTCGCGTACGGGACGAAACGAGCGAACAGCTCCTCGGCGTACCAGTCCTCGCGGCGCACCCGTCCGATGACGGTGAGGTGCTCGTCCGTGCGGTAGGCGAAGCGCGTGACAGCGGCCTCGTCCGCCCACAGCGAGAAGGTCGCCTGCCGGGCCAGCGGCCACTCCCCGATTCCGATCGAGGCCAGGCAACCGTCCTGGCGTTGCAACCTCCGGTTCACGCCCGGCACCGACCGGTAGAACGCCATCAGCCTGCCAGGACGGATCGACGCCCTGGTCAGCACGGCCACCGGCCCGTTCCCGGACGTTCTGACGGGTTCGGCCGCCGCGAAGGGGTCCCGTCCACCCCACCGGCCACGCGAACCGAGCGGGAGGAGCCGGACATGCCACGACTCTTCGGCCTCCTCCCGCCACCGTCCGGCCACCGGCGAGCGCGCGAGGAACTCCTCCAGCGCGGGCTCCCCGTCCCACACGGCGAACAACGCCCAGCGCCGCAGGTCCGCGCCCAGGCTCATCGACCGGCCGCGGCCCGTGCCCAGCAGGCGCCAGAACGACAGCCCAGCGGTGCCGCGCAGCAGCGGCCGGTCGAACGCCATGTGCCGCATGGCGCCCACACTTGCGTACCGGATGAGATGGAACGAGGCGATGACCCTGGAATCGGCGGCTCCCCTGCTCGGCGCGACCATCGGCGGCTACCCGCGCGACGCCGTCATCGGACGGCCGTACGTGCGTGCACGCCAGGTACGCGCCGGCCGCAGCACCGACCATGTCAGCCGCACCGCCGCCGGCACGTCGGACAACGGCGAGATCGCCAGGCCCACCCCTGGACGCGCGTAACTACCGCGCAGGGCCGCCGACACGAGACACCGCTGGACGAGCAGTGCGAGGTCCAGCGGTGTCGGGCGGCCCGCCGCCAACCGCAGCACGGGCAGGGCGAGTGTCAGCCAGACGACCGCGAGATCCGCCGCCATCGCACCACTTCCGGTCACCTCCCGCAAGGAGATCGTACGGCCCCACTCGCGCCACACACCGGCGACCGACTCGTGCATGTCGACTTCCAGCAGGGCGCCGGCGTCACGGAAGGCGACCCGCCAGCCGTCCCCCGCCAGCAGGCGACCGAGAGCGACATCATCGGCGAAGTGGCCGCGGACCCGCGCGAACCCGTCGGCCTCCAGCATCGGGGCCTTCCGGAACGCCATGCACTGGCCGTTCACCAGGAGCCGATGAGACCGCGCGGTGTCGACGCCGATCGGCCCGAACCGGTAGACCAGCCCGGTCAGAAGCGAGGCGTGCAACGCCTGCTCGGCCACCCCGTCGCACACGAATCGAGGCCCGGCCGACACCAGGTCGACGTCGTCGAGCAACGCCACGAGTTCCGCGCACAGGCCCGGCTTCGGGCGCGTGTCGGCGTCCAGTAACACCACGATCGGTCCCTTGGCGGCGCGCACTCCCTGCTGGCAGGCCCACTGCTTGCCGACCCAGCCGTCCGGCGGCGGCGTCCCGTGGACGACCCTGGCGCCCAGCCGCGCCGCCAGCCGTGCCGTGCCGTCCCGCGACTCGTCGTCCACGACGATCACCTCGGACACGTCGGGGTCCGCGACGAGCGGCCGCAGGCAGCCTGCGATTCTCGGCTCCTCGTCACGGGCCGGGACGACCACCGAGACCGGCTCCGGCGGCGGGGCGGAGGGTCCGGGCACGAGAGGCGCGGGACGGTCCCGGCCGCGCGCCAGCCGCGCCGCGACCACCCCGGCGGCCACCGCCTGGAACGGCGTCAGCCACATCATCGGGATCATAGGGACCGCACGCCCGTCCGCGCCGGGAAGTCCCGCTCGACGAGCGAGGCGACGATCCGGCCGCCCATCGCGACCAGCGGCAGGCCGCCGCCCGGATGCGCCGACCCTCCCACCAGGTACAGCCCGCGGCGCGGCCCCCGGTTGCCCGGCCTGCGGAACGGCGCGAGCACGCCCCGGTAGGCCGTCCCGTAGACCGCCCCGCCCCACGCGCCGTACCGGTCGCGCAGGTCGGCGGGGGTGAACGACTCCACGAACCGCAGCCGCCCCGACAGGTCGTGCCCGTGGCGCGCCAGCCGTTCCAGCACCAGATCGCGGTAGGCGTCCGGAGGGATCGGCCAGCGGCCCGGATCACCGGCCGGGACGTTCACCAGCAGCACCCAGTTCTCCGCCCCGGCCGGTGCCTGGGACGGGTCGTCCACCGCCGAGCAGCCGATGGAGATCGTCGGGTCCTCCGGCGGCACCCCGCGCTCGAAGATGTCGCGGAACTCCCTCCGGTAGTCGGCCGAGAAGGCGATGGAATGGTGCGGCAGCCCCTCCGTGCGTCCCTCCACACCCGCGAGCAGCAGGAACGCCGACGTGGACGGGCCCAGCCTGGCGATCCGGCGCATCCTGCGCCGATCCGGCAGCAGCCCGCCGTACAGGGCGGCGGCGTCGGCGTTCACCACCACGGCGTCCGCGCTCACCCGTTCCCCGGACGCCAGCACCACGCCCGACACCGCCGACCGGTCGGCGATCACCTCCACCACCTCGCGGCCGGTGTGGACGTCGACCCCGGCCTCGGCCAGCAGGCGGGTCAGGTCGTCGGCGAGCCGGGGGAGGCCGCCCGGCACGTACCAGCCACCGTCGCCATGCTCGATCGCCGGGATGCAGCCGAGCGCGGCCGGTGCCCGATACGGGCTCGACCCCGCGTAGGTGGCGTACCGGCCGACGTACTGCCGCAGCCTCGGGTCACGGAAGAACCGGCGCGCCAGACCGTCCAGCGTCCGGCCCGGCGCGATCGCGAGGAGGTCACCGATCCGCGCCTGCTCGGGCCGGTGGCCCCTCGGGGCGGTGAAGAACGTCCGCCGGGACGCCTCCAGGCAGCTCACCGCCCACCGGTAGAAGGCGCGCCAGGCCGCCCCCTCACCAGGGGCCAGCCGCTCGACCTCCACCGCCATCCGATCCGGATCGCTGTAGGCGCGCAGCTCGGACCCGTCGGCGAAGCGGTAGCGGCACAGCTCCTCCAACTCCACCAGCGCGCGTGCGACGCCCAGCTCCCGGAAGATCTCCGGGAGGGTCAGCAGCGACGGCCCCAGCGAAAAGGTGAACCCGTCACGTCGGCGCTCGGCGAGCTTCCCGCCGAGACGGCCCAGCCGTTCGTACAGTCGGACCCGGTGGCCGCGCCGTGCCAGCAGCAGCGCGGCGACCATCCCACCGCCGCCGCCACCGACGACGATCACCTCGGCCATCGGCGCCTCCACGCCAGGACGGCGAACGCCCCCATGGCCGTCCCGCCGAACGCGGCCACCACCCGGTCCGGCGGCTCGAACACCGCCGAGAACGCCACCGCCTCCATCACCGCCATCACCCCGTAGATCGCGACGAGCCCCCCGGAAGGGGTCCTCTCCACCCGCCCCACGATCATGTCGATCGCCGCCATGACCAGCAGCGACACCGCCAGCCATCCCGCGAAGTTGCTGATCGGGACGCCTCGGTACGGCCCGCCGTCCGCCCACGTCCACAGGCCCAGCCGGAGCATCTGCGGATCCAGGAACAGATCCCATGCCGTCAACGCCGACGCTCCCGCAGCCCACCGCCTCGGCCCGCCCTCCGGGACGATCGCGGTGGCGACGGCGTGCGCGGCCAGCCCCATGCCGCCCCACGCCAACGCCACGATCACCGGCACGCCACCCGGCTGAGGCTGCAACACCGGTGTATAGGAGTACGTCCCGAACGGGACACCCGTACGGACACCGATCCATTCGGCCGCATACCCGATGCCCACCGCGGCACAGAAGGCTCCGGCCGCGCGGCCGGCCCCGTCCCGTCCCGCGGCGAACGTCACGGCGCTCGCCGCCAGCAGCACCACGACGACGCTCGTCAACCGGATCGGCTCAGGCCGCAGCCCCGACAGGACCTGCGCCACCACCATCGCGCCCAGAAAACCGGCCCCGGCAAGCGCCCAGGCCCCTACCCGACGCCCAACGCCGTTCGAACGCCGAGCGGCCCACCGCCCCCGCACCTGCCCCATACACGGCCTTCGCACCAAGCCGTCGTCACGGATGCACCCCTTCCGGCGTGCTCCGGTCGGTTACCGTCAGGCGATGCGGATGGGGCTTGTCACGATCGTGGTGGACGACTACGACGAGGCGATCGGGTTCTTCGTCGGGGCGCTCGGGTTCGAGCTGGTCGAGGACTCGCCGTCCCTGACCAACGACGGCCGTCCGAAACGATGGGTCGTCGTCCGGCCGCCAGGGGCGGAGACCGGCGTCCTGCTCGCGCGGGCGGACGGTGAACGCCAGGCCGGCGCCGTCGGAAACCAGGTCGCGGGCCGCGTCGGGTTCTTTCTTCAAGTGGACGACTTCGACGCCGCCTATGAACGCATGACGGCCGCCGGGGTCGAATTCGTCACCTCGCCCCGCACGGAAGAGTACGGCCGCGTCGCCGTGTTCCTGGACATCGCCGGTAACCGATGGGATCTACTCGGCCCCGCCTGACGCCAGCCGCGCACTCGGCATGAGCCAAAGTCGCGCCTACCAGTACGAGCCCATCCTCGCCCGGCTGAGCTAGCGGTACGGCTTGCCCGATCCGCCGCCGAAGACACCGGCGCGACCGCGGGCCACATATAAGACCCGCTGCGAGATCGGCGTGTCCGCCGCCCACCAGACCAACCACATGGTGCGCGGTATCACCATCCCCGGCTCCATCCACTGCCAGAAACGCCCCCGGAAGGCCGGCCACCCTGAACCGCCCAACGGACACAATCACTGACCCCGCCACAAGCGCCGAAGCACGCCGCCGTGCCGAAACCATGCGCACATTCCGTAACCAGCTCAACGTCATGGCCTGGTACGGCACGTTCACCGGCACTGGTGGGCGCTCGCCGACGCGCATCTGGTGGAGGCCGATCAGCCCGGCGAGCTCGCGCAGCCGGTCCGCCGCGCCAGAGCGAGGCCCAGGTGACGGCCACCGGAAGCGGCCACAGTAGGCCGGTGTCGACCCGCAGTACACCCATTTCTGCCGCGCCAGACACATGCGTTCGTGGCTGTCTGGGGATACCGTTCAGGATTTCGACCTCCTTTGTGAGACCTCTCTCTCGGAGGTTCCTCATGGCGGCTTTGCCCGAATCAAGCGGGAAACTCATCGCCCTCGAAGGGCCGAAAGCAGCCGGGAAATCCCTGCTGCTCACCGCCGTAGCCGCCCGCCTACCCCACCCTCCCCGGCTTGTTCTCACCAAGGAACCGACCCCGGCGTTCGATCTACGCCGGGAACAGGAGCTTCAGGGCCAAGCGCTCGCGGAGGCGATCGCGTCGGATCGGGCACGACACGTCGCCGAAGTGATCGCTCCAGCTCTCAAGGCCGGGCGTGCTGTGATCTGCGACCGGTACATCCTGTCCTCATACGTATTCCACGTTCCGGACGGGGTGGCTCCAGAGGTCATCGCCAGGCTGAACCGCGCCTTCCCGACCCCCACGCTCAACCTGGTCCTGGAAGTGCCCACGGAGGAGCTGCGCCGCCGTCGATCCCGTCGCCCCGGCACGACTCGGTTACAAAGCAACGACCCGGCAGCCGAATCGCTCGCCTACCGGCATTACTCAAAACTCATGGAAAGCCAAGGCGTCCCGAGCCGGTTCGTCGATAATTCCACGATGACCCAACACCATCAGCTCGTCGAATGGCTCATCGCCCAGTACGCCGGGAGCGGTCAGTGAACTCCGCTCCAGCCGCCGTGGAGCTGCCGGATCTCGCCGCGCCGCGAGGCGACCTGCAGTTCATGCTCGGCGTGCTCTTCAACCAGCAGGTGCGTGCCGAGACCGCTTGGCGGGCACCGGTCCGCCTCGGCGAACGGCTCGGTGGCCTGGACGTTCACCAACTTGCGGCCACCGCCCCGGACTCACTCGCCGCAGTGATGCAGCAGCGGCCAGCCGTCCATCCGTTCGCTGTGGCGATGGCCGCCCACGTCATCGCCATGTGCGAGCGCTTGATCGCCCTATACGACGGTCAGGCAGCCAAGGTGTGGGACGACTGCCCGCCAGCGGCCACGCTCCTGCGCAGGCTGACCGCCTTCCCCGGCATCGGCCACCACAAGGCGACAGTCGCGATCGCGCTCCTCACTCGCGAGTACGACCTGCCGCTCACCGGCCCGGCCGATGACCTAGCCGCCCAGGCGCTCGCCTCCTGCCCGAGGCTCAGCGAGGTCCTCGTGACCTAAAACTCCCCAACCCAGAAGGGCCAGCGCCATGACGCAACCGTCCACCAACCCGGTCGCCCACCCGACCGGCGGCATCCCGAGAACCCGCCGGCTCCCCCGCTCCACCAGCCACCGGCGCAGCGCTTACGTCGCCCCACCCGGCGCCCTGCCGCAACTGGTGTTCGACGAGGGCGCACAGTGCTTCACCGCCCCGGGCGGTGAGAAGACCAGCGTGCTGATCGAGCAAATGGACCGGCCGCTGTCGCTGACCTTCCAGCTGACCCGCGACTGCAACTTCAGCTGCGCCTACTGCAGCGAACCGCCCGGCATCGGCACGCGCTCCCTCGAGGAACTGCTCGCGATGCTCGACAAGCTCTCGGGCATGCGCCGGATCATCCTGTCCGGCGGCGAGCCCATGCGCTACAAGCACTTCTGGCAGGTCTTGGAGTACTGCCAGGACAAGTTCGGCCAGGTCGTGCTGTCCACCAACGCATCCATGATCACCCGGGACGGGGCCGCGCGGCTGCGGGAACTGGTCGACTATGTCGACATCACCGTGGACGGGCCGCGCGCCCAGCACGACAGGATCCGCGGAAACTACGACATGGTGATCCGCGGGCTACGGCGTATCGCCGAAGAGGACATCCCGCTATCCGTGATCTGTGTGTATCTCGGCCGTAACAAGCGACAGATTCACTACATCTGCCAGACCGGCGACATCTTCGGCGCGAAGAAGGTCAAGATCCTCACCACGATCCCCAAGGGGTACAGCCGTAACCTGTTCGAAGACTTCACCACCGGCGAAGAACTGGAGGAACTGGAGGCGTTCCTGACGGCCGAGCGCCAGGCGTGCGGGTGGCTGCCGCGCATCACCATCGCCGACTGGATGAAGATTGGCGCCGGACACGCGATCCTCATCGAGCCCGACGGACGCGCCGTCGCCTCCCCGGTCTGGCAGCAACCCGAATGCATCGTCCCGTTTGGGAACCTCCACGAGCAGACGGCCCAGCAACTGTGGGAGGCGTACCCGTACAAGAAGGAGCACCTGGACAAGTACCTGGAGCGCACTCTGATGGTGGTCGACTGAAACCTCAAGGAACCCGGCGGCACATCATGATCGGCTGTTAACGTCCGCCTCGTCAGCCTCATCGACCTCAACGGGGTGGACGCATGCAGCCGTTGCCCGAAAACGCCTCACTGCGCACGATCCAGGACTACGTTCGCAAGCTCGAGGTCGAACGCGGCTTCCAGGACCGGTCGGCCGTTGATCAATGCCTCAAGCTCTTCGAGGAAGCGGGCGAGCTCAGCCGGGCGGTCGGCGCACTATCCGGCCAACCGGTCGACCCTGCCGGCCGGATCGCCGACCTGGGTGCGGAAGCGGCCGACGTGCTGCTCATGCTCATCGCGGTCGTCAACCGGTACGACGTCGACCTGGAAGAGGCGTTGCGCCGCAAGGAAGAACGCAACAACACCCGCCACTGGCGATAGCTGGACGCCCTCGCCACGATCTCCGCTGGTCGCCGCGTTCGGTGACGGCCGCGGCGGACCCGCAGGTGAATGCAGGCCGGGCGTTCTGAATGCCGCGTGGAGCCACGGGGATTCGAACCCCGGACACCTGGCTTGCAAAGCCAGTGCTCTACCAACTGAGCTATGGCCCCTCGTGTTCAGTTGTCCTACCTGCGGTTACGCCGACCGGTCGCAACCGGCATCGATCGTACAGCACAGGATTTCCCGAGCGGGCCGCCGGACATAGAGCACACGCCCGCCGAGCCCATCACGCTGGGCCTGTCGCTCATGGCCGCATGAAAGTTCTGGCGCCTCGCCCTGGAGGCCCGCGACGTCTCCGAAAAAACCGTCGAGACGTACGGAGACGTCAGCGGTTCGCCGCGTGGCTCCGCGACGAGGCGGGCGCCAGTCTCGTCCACAGCACGGTCAGGACCGCCCCGGATGGCCCCTAGGGGTTATCGCAGCAAAAGGGTGCGTCGGCGGGGCGGTGCATGCGGCATGGGCTACGGCGAATTGGCGGTGGTTGGGAGGGGGAGGAAGAGGTCGGGGAACTCCTTCACGCTGCCCAGGACGTGGGTGGCGCCCGCGCTGCGGAGCCGGTCCTGGTCGTGCGCTCCGGTCAGGACGCCCGCGACGATCGAGGCGCCGGCGCGGCGGCCGGACAGGATGTCGTTCTCGGTGTCGCCGCACACGGCGATGTGCCGGACGTCGTCGGCGCCCAGCCGGAGCGCCGCGGTGAGGATCAGGTCGGGGTACGGGCGGCCGCGGCCGGCGCCGATGCCGTCTTCGGGGGACAGCGCCAGGTCGACCCTGGTCCACCAGTCGAGGGCGTCCAGGATCCGGCCGAGGGTGCGGCGGCTGAAACCGGTCGTCAGGCAGATGCGGACGCCGGCGCGGCCCAGCCGTTCGAGCGCGGACTCGGCCCCGGGCACGGGGGTCAGGCCACGGCGATCGACGACCAGGTCGTAGGAGCGTTCAAAGGACAGGTTCGCGGCCTGCGCGCGCGCCTCGTCCCCGTCGAACAGCGCCCGGAAGATGTCGATCTTCTGGCGGCCACGGCTCTCGCGGACCCGGGACATCGCGCGCGCGTGCGCGCCCGTCCCGGGGACGACGCCGACGGTCGCGATCGCCTCGGCGAACGCCGTCTCGACGGCGTCCCCATCGACGAGCGTGGTGCCGGCGAGATCGAGGCAGGCGATCGTAATCCGCTCCGCACCGTTCACGCCGGGCCTCCCTCGAAGCCGTCATCCCGTCCGCGGCCGGGCGCGCCGACGGGTCATGGCGGGCGCCGTGTCAGCTGTCGGTGGACGTGGCCTCGGTCCACAGGTCGAGCTCGGCACGGTCCTGCTGGAGCCGGCGCCACACGACGAAGCCACCGAGCGCGACGACAGCGAGAACGAGCAGCTTCTTCACGGTGGGATCCCCTTCAACCTCGACTGTCCAGTCATGCCCGGGCGCGCTTTCCGCGACGGTGCCCCCAGGCTCTCCGCAGCCTAGCAACCCGTGCGGGGCCACCCGCACCGTGTCCGAGTCATTGGGCGATCGTCCACACGCGCGGACCCGGGACATCGATGACGTTCACGGTACTGATCATGTGGCCCGCGTGCCGACTCCCGTCGCGTCCGGGCCGGTCGCATAATCCGGACCATGGGCGGCGCAGAGGACGACTTCCGGCTCTGGGAACGGGAGCTGGAGGATCCGCCGGTCGAGACCGGCACGGGCGTCAAGGCGCTGGTGCTCGTGGCCGCCCTGACCGCGGCCGGCTGCGCCACTCTGATCATCCTCGGTCAGGTGCCGCTCGGTACCGCGGGGCTGATCATCGCGTCGATCGTGCTGCTTCTCTGGCGCGCCGGGCTCTGAGCCGCCGAGCGTCCCGGCCGCTTCCGGTCACAGGACGGCGACCGCCGGGCGTCGAACGATCCCGACATCTCGGGCGATTGCCGTGCCATCATCACCGGCATGGAACTTCGCGGCGCCAGGGTTCTGGTCACGGGTGCGACCGGCGGCATCGGCCAGGCGCTGGCGACGGCGTTCGCGGCGCGCGGCGCGGACGTGGTGCTCACGGGCCGGCGCGCCGACGTGCTGAAGGAGCTCGCGGACGGGATCGGCGCGCGGGCGACGACGCTGACCGCCGACCTCACCGACCGGGAGGCGCCCCTGCGGCTCGTGGAGGAGGCGGGCGACATCGACGTCCTGGTGGCGAACGCGGCGCTGCCCGCGTCCGGGCTGCTCGCCGACTATTCCGTCGCGGAGATCGACCGGGCCCTGGACGTCAACCTCCGCGCGCCCATCGTGATGGCCAAGGCCGCCGCTGAACGGATGACCGCCCGCCGCCGAGGGCACCTCGTCTTCATCTCCTCCCTCTCCGGCAAGGCCGCGTCGGGACGCGCCGCGCTCTACAACGCGACCAAGTTCGGCATGCGCGGTTTCGCGCTGGCGATGCGTGAGGATATGCGCGAGCACAACGTCGGCGTGTCCACCGTCTTCCCCGGCTTCATCCGGGACGCGGGCATGTTCGCCGAGGCCGAGGTGACCCTTCCGCGCGGCGTCGGCACCCGTTCGCCACGGGACGTGGCGCGCGCGACGGTGCGGGCCGTCGAGAAGAACATCGCCGAGGTCGACGTCGCGCCCCTGGCGCTGCGCGTGGGCGCGCTCATCGCCGGTGCCGCACCGGCCATGGCGGCCGCCTTCCAGCGACGCGCCGGCGGTGACAGGGTCGTACGGGACCTCGCCGCCCGCCAGCGTCACAAGCGCTGACCTTCTCCACCGCCCCGGCGTCCGGGTACTGCCCCCCATGGTGATCAAATGGGAGGGGTGTGCGTGTTGACACTGGAGGTAGGGGATGACTGAGACCGGCGAACGTCCCGCCCAGCGCAGCGGCGTGTACCGCATCGGCGGCGACCTGCCGGTGCACCGGCTCGGGTTCGGGGCGATGCGGATCACCGGGCCGGGCGTGTGGGGCGAGCCCGCGGACCGCGACGAGGCGATCCGGGTGCTCAAGCGCGCGGTCGAGCTGGGCATCGACCTGATCGACACGGCCGACTCCTACGGCCCGTACGTCAGCGAGGACCTGATCGCCGAGGCGCTGCACCCGTACCCGGACGAGCTGGTGATCGCCACGAAGGGCGGGTTCGTCAGGACGGCGCCGGGCAAGTGGGTGCCGGTGGGACGCCCCGAATACCTGCGGCAGTGCGTGGAGATGAGCCTGCGGCGCCTGAAGCTGGAACGCATCGACCTCTACCAGCTCCACCGCATCGATCCGAAGGTGCCGCCGGCGGATCAGCTCGGTGAGCTCCGCGCCCTCCAGGACGAGGGGAAGATCCGGCATATCGGGTTGTCCGAGGTCACGGTGGACGAGATCAAGGCGGCCCGCGAGCACGCCCCCATCGCGTCCGTCCAGAACCTCTACAACCTGACGGAACGCAAGTCGCAGGACGTCCTGGAGTACTGCGAGGCGGAGGACATCGCGTTCATCCCGTGGTTCCCGCTGGCGACCGGCGAGCTGGCCAAGCCGGGCTCGGTCGTGGCCGACGTCGCGTCCCGCCATGGCGCCACCCCGGCGCAGGCGGCACTGGCCTGGCTGCTGCACCGCTCGCCGGTGATGTTGCCGATCCCCGGCACGTCCAAGGTCGCCCATCTCGAGGACAACGTCGCCGCCGCGGCCATCTCCCTCTCCCCGGAGGAGGTGGCCGAGTTCGAGAAGCTCTCCGGCTGAGGGCGCGCCGATTCGCGGACGGGTGGCGACATCCGGCGTTCCGTTCGCGATAATCCGGCTCAGTCCTCTTGATCAAGAGGGCTGAGCCGGCGCGCCGTGCCGGCGGACCGACCCCGTCCAACGGGCGCGCCCCTACGAGGGAGGCCCGTGCATGGTCACGTACATGGTGAGAGCCCGCCGCGGCCAGGGACGTCCCCGGACGACAGTCGTGCTCACCGCGACGCTGGCGCTGCCGCTGGCGACGCTGACCGCGACCGGCGCGTGGGCAGGCCCGGCCCGGGCGACGACCGCCGAAAGCGCCACCGTGGTCCCCGTCCAGGTCACCGGCGATCCGGCCAAACGCTTCAACCTGGTGATCCTGGGGGACGGATACACCGCCGCCGACCTGCCGAAGTTCCGCGCCCATGTCGACAGGCACCTCAACGACCTGTGGACGATCGAGCCGTTCAAGACGTACCGCAGCTATGTCAACGTGTACGCCGTCGAGATCGTCTCGGACGAGTCGGGTGTGAGCTGCGATCCGGACCTGTCGTCCCCGCGCCGCGCGACCCCGCTGAAGATGGCGTTCTGGGGCGGCTGCCGCGAGGCGGGCCCGCAGCGCCTGCTCACCATGGACGCGGGCGCCGCCAGGACGTACGCCGACCTGGTGTCCGGCACGTCCGACGGCAACCGGCAGATCCTCGCGCTCGCCAACAGCGACACCTACGGCGGCGCGGGCGGCACGTACGCGACCGCGTCCGGCGGCAACGCGCTGTCGGCCCTCATCACCCCGCACGAACTCGGCCACTCCCTCGGCGGCCTCGACGACGAGTACGACTACTACCAGCGGGGCGTCCCCGGCGGCACCTACGAAGGCGGCGAACCCGAGTCCATCCACCACACCCTGCTGACCGAACGCGAGATGCGGGAGCAGCGGAAGAAGTGGTGGCGCTGGCTGGGCGAGCCCAGCGAAGCGGGCGGCCGCATCGGACGGTACGAAGGCGGGCTCTACTTCACCAAGGGCGTCTGGCGGCCCAGCCGGCACTCCATCATGAAGTCACTGGGGTACTACTTCGACCAGCCGGCCCGCGAACGCATGACGCAACGCATCTCGGCCAAGGTCGACCTCATCCAGGACCACACCCCGACCACCGCGCCCGTCGGGGACGA
The DNA here is from genome assembly GCF_030269515.1 of Actinomadura sp. NBRC 104412. Taxonomy (GTDB): domain Bacteria; phylum Actinomycetota; class Actinomycetes; order Streptosporangiales; family Streptosporangiaceae; genus Spirillospora. The sequence continues at coordinate 37,444 of NZ_BSTM01000035.1, forward strand.
CCGGGTGCTGTGGCTGGAGACGATGCACCCCAGCGGTCACGCGCTGTCGGTCCGCTGGCAGCTCGACGGCAAGGACATCCGGCGGGCGCGGGACGCCCGGAACCTCGACCTCGCGTCCCTGCGCCTCAAGCCGGGCACGCGGCACACGGTCACGGCCACGGTCACCGACCCGACCGCGTTCGTCCGCGACCCCGCGATCCGCGGCTCCGCCGCACTCACCCGCACCCGGACCTGGACGGTCGACACCACCGTCACCACCCCGCCCGCGGACGTCCCGGTCGGCTTCGGCGACACGACCCCGACGAACCGGACGGTGGGCGCCGAGGAGGTCGTGTACGCGGAGACCACGCATCCCGTCCGGAAGATCCCGCGGGTGCGCTGGGAGGTCGACGGGCGTCCGGTGCGCGTTTCCGGCAACGACCGCGACCTGGACCTGGGACGCCTGCGCCTCTCCTCCGGCACGCACCGCGTCACCGCCCGCGTGGGCGACAAGACCCGCGAATGGACGATCGACGCCCAGCGGCCCACCGCGACCTATGCCGTGTCGCGGCCGTCCGAGACCCGGCGGCGTCCCGGAAGGCCACCGGAGTACGTCTTCGACGGCTCGTTCACCATGCGCCTGACCACGGCCGACGACCGTCCCGGCACGGTGGTCGGCGAGTTCAGGGTGGACGGGGACGGCTGGTACAACTACTTCGGCTGGCCCACCGACTCCTCGGCGCCGTTCCTCTTCACCGAGAACGGGACGGTCATCGACCACCTCTCGTACGGCGGCATCGGCAAGGGCCGCCACACCATCGAGTACCGCGCCATCGACGCCGCCGGCAACATCGGCCGGGCCGAAAAGTTCATCGCCACGCTGCGATGATCCGGCACCTGCCCGGCGAACGGCCCGTCACTGGATCGCCGGGGTTCCACGCCCCAGGGTGTCCGCCGGGACATCCGGCCCGGGCTCGTCCGGGCGGCCGGTCCCGCCGGGCGGGTCCTGGGCGCGGCGGGAGGTCGCCAGCACGCAACCGCCCAGGATCAGGACGAACGCGCCCACGATCCCGCCCGTGAGCGGCTCGTCCAGGAACAGGACACCGGCCAGCACCGCGACCGCGGGATTGATGTAGGTGAACACCATCGCCCGGGACGTCCCGACCTCACGGATCAGCTCGAAGAAGATCACGAACGCGAGCGCGGTGCACACCACGCCGAGCCCGGCCAGCGCGGCCAGCACCGTTCCGTCCGGAACGGCCTCCGGCCAGGTCGCGGCGGCCGGGCCGACGTAGATCAGCGCGGCCAGGGTCAGGCAGGCGGCGGTCAGCGGCAGGCTCGGCACGTCCCCGAGCCGCCGCGCCAGGATCGTCGGGGCGATCGAGTAGCCGAGCACCACCAGCATGATCTCGCCGATCGACCGGGCGTTCCCGCCGAGATGCGGCCAGGCCAGCACCGCGACCCCGGCGAGGCCGAGCAGCAACCCGGCCCACCGTCCGGCCCCGAGCCTCTCCACCTCCGCGCCCGCCTCGTCCCGACCCGATCCGTCGCGCCGCCTTCCGTTCCAGGTGGCGGCCGCCCGCGCCAGGACGACACCGACGATCGGCACGGCCGCGATCAGCAGCCCGGTCATCGAGCTGGACAGGTGCCGTTCGGCGTCCGACAGCAGCGCCCACGGACCGATGATCTCCAAGGTGGCGAACACGAGGATCGTCCGCCAGTGCCGTCGCAGCGCCGCCGGCGTACCGCGTCCCCTCCCGCCCCAGAAGGCCGGCGGTAACAGCAGGACGGCGCCCAGCGCGGTGCGCGCGAACACCACCATGGGCACCGAGATGCCGGCCTCCACCGCCACCTTGATCATCAGATAGGGGATGCCCCATAACACGCTCATCAGGGCGAACAGCACCCAGCCGCGCCGACTCACGCCGTCCTCCTCTCACGCCCAGGCCGCCCGCCTCGGCACGGGGGTCAGTCTCGCGGGCCGGGCCGCGCGCCGTCTTGAACGCTGTTGCGGTACTGGCCGGGCGTGACACCGATGACGCGCCGGAACCACCGCGTGAGGTGCGCCTGGTCGGCGAACCCGACGAGCGTCGCCACCTCCGCCGGGCGGAGACCCGCGTCCAGAAGGGAACGGGCACGGGTCACCCGGTGCTGCGCCAGCCAGGCGTACGGCGGCATCCCCATCACCTCGCTGAAGCCGCGCACGACCCGGTACCGCGACACCCCCATCTCGGCGGCCAGCTCGCCCAGCGCCGGTGGCGCGACCAGCTCGTCCGCCAGCCGGGACGACACCGTACGGGCGATCCACGCGGCCTCGCTTCCGCTCCCGCGCATCGCCGCACGGTGCGGACGGGACGGCCGTTCGGCATGCCGCCGCACCAACGCGTCCAGCACGGAGAGCAGCATCGTCTCGCCCGCGAGCGGGTCCCCGTCCGGACGGCTCAGGACGCGATGCGCCGTCCACAGCCGCCGCGCGAGCCGGCCGTCGTCGATGATCCCGTCCCGGAAGTGCGGTAACGCGCCCTCCCCGCGGGACGGCAGCGCGTCCTCCAGCAGCTCCGGAACGGGATACAGCACGCGGTAGGCGAACCCGCGTTCGTCCGCGGGCCCACCGGTGTGCGGTTCGCCGGGTTCCAGGACGACCACGCTCCCTGGCCCCGAGTGGTGGTATTCGCCCCGGTAGCGGATCGTTTCGAGCCCGTCGGTGCACACGCCGATCGCGTACTCCTCGTGCGCGTGCGGCGCGTAGTGCCGGCGGCCGATCCGCGCGGTCATCAGATCCAGGTGGACGCCCCCGACGTCACCGATCCGGGTCCAGACCGCTCGGTCAGGCGGGGAAGACGTGCCGGATCCGCCAGCGATCGGCGTCACGGCTGAGCTCCGCTATCGCCACCCCGTCGTCCCCGTTGATCCTGACCCGGTAGACGAGCGCCTCCGGGGATGATCCATAGGTCTTCAGTACCTCGTCCACGGCGTAACGCGCTCCCCGCCATTCGTACGCGGTGAGCCGCCCCGCCGGATCGTGTTCGGCCCTGATCGGCTCGTTGAGAAGGTGCCCCATGTGACCAGGACCCTAGCACCTGTTCGAACTGGTGTTCGCAACGGCCGGCGGTTCCCCGGCTCCCCGGGCGGACGGGAACGCCTCGGTCACGGGCTCCTACGGTATGCCCGGCGGACGGTCGGAACACAGGACCTCCCGGCGTGGCGTGTCCTCACCGTACCGTCGCGGCACGGGTTGACTTCAAGCCGACTTGAAGTCGCAGCATGCCCTCATGACCGCAACAGATGTTCTGATCCGCATGCTCGACGCGTTCGACGGCAGGCCCGACGCCACCGCGCTGCGAGCCCGATCGTACGATCTCCTCCTTCCCGCCGACGGCCCCGGCGGCCCCGTGGCGGATGTGGGCTGCGGCGCCGGACGCGCCGTCGCCGAGCTGTCCGAACGAGGCGTGCGCGCGATCGGCGTCGACCACAACGAGCAGATGATCGAAGTGGCCGCCCGCCGCTGGCCGGAGATCGATGTCCGTGTCGGGGACGCCTGCGAGCTCCCCTTCAAGGACGGGGAGCTGGCGGGCTACCGGGCCGACAAGGTGCTGCACACCCTTCCCGACCCCGCCCAGGGGATCGCCGAGGCGTACCGCGTCCTGGCCCCCGGTGGGCGAGCCGTCGTGCTCGGCCAGGACTGGGAGGCCACCGTGATCGACTCGGACAGCCCGGAGCTGACGCGCCGCGTCGTACAGGCCCGTGCCGCACAGGTCCGGAACCCGCGCGCGGCCCGTGCGCAACGCCGCCTGCTCCTCGACGCCGGTTTCCGGGAGGTGACGGTCGAGGCGCACACGGCGGTGTTCACCGGTGAGCTGGCGATGCTGCTGGTGTCCGACACGGTGGGGGCGTGCCGGCAGGCGGAGGCCGTCACGGACGCCGAGGCCGTCACGGAGGCGGAGGCCGACAGGTGGCTCGACGAACAGCGCCTCCGGGCCGGGAACGACCGGCTCTTCGTCGCCGTCCCGTTCTTCATGGCCGCGGGGACCCGTCCCTGACGACCGGGGATCCGCTTCATCCACAGGCTGGGGGTAACGCGACGCACACCTTCCAGGCCCCGTCGGAACGGCGGTTCGGGGGACGCCTCCACAGCGAAATCCCCAGCGAGGCAGTCGCATCGGCCCTCCGGCAGGGCGTCCCGTGCCCTCACGGGGCGCCCCCGCTCCCAGCCCCCTCACAACCTTGCCGTCCACACCCTGTGGATAACCAAAACCCACACCGTGTGGGTACCGGGCTCCACAGTCGTCCACAGTTCTCCCTCACCCGGCGTGCACCGTTATCCACGCCGTGGATAAAACGCTGACCAGCAGAGACACGGTGTTGTCGAGGCGTGGCCGCAGCTCGTTCACACCCTGTGGACAACCGCGCTCCACAACGCCCGGGAACGGTGGATCGCCGTCACCCACCGTCCATCCCCAACTACATCAACACCGTGCAACCGATCAAGCACCCACAGCCGCCGGGAGATGGGACCACACCCGCCTGTCCACAACCTGTGGACAGGCTCGCCGTCAATCCCACCAGAACGACCAGTGGTCGGCGCCGACCAGGCCCTCCGCGTAATCCTCAAGTGAGCCGACACCCTGCCAGATGTTGTCCGGGCAGAACGCCAGGTGCTCGGCCGCGACCCGGAGCGCGTGGTCGAGCGTCACCGGAGGCGCCGCCACCGACAGGCTCAGCTCGTCGAACCCGACCGCCACCACCCGGGCGCCGAAGCGCTCCTCCCAGGACCGGACCACCGCCGAGATCTCCTGAGTGTGGTTGGTGTGGTTGCCGGGACCGCCCCATCCGACGATGGTCAGCGTGTCGGCGCCCCGGGCCGCCGGCACCAGGCCGAGCAACCAGTCCCGGCCGATCGACAACGACTCGGCGAGCCGCCGCGCCACGACGTCCGGGTCCTCTCCGCCCTCACCGGCCGCCGCGAGCCCAGGCCACGGCCCGCTGAGGAGGTCATCGGTCCCGTCGTCCTCAGGCTCGGGCGCGACCGCGTCCCAGAACCGCCGCAGCACCCCGTTCGCGGTCAGGACGTCGATCGTCCCCACCGGTGTCGGCCACAGCTCGCCCTCGTGCCACGGCCGACCCGGCTCACCGTGCAGCGTGTTCAGCAGCAACGGGTACAACCCCGTCTCCTCGCGGCGCTCGAACAACCGCATCCAGTGAACGGCCGCGTCACCGGCGGGCTCGTTCGAGACCCACAGGAAATCCCGACCCGACCACTCCTCCTCATCGAGGTAAGCGGGGTCGGGTTCCACCGGCGCGCCCTCCGGAAGATCGTCGGGCAAGCGGGAGAAAGGAGACTCGATCGGCATGACGCGCAATCTAGCGCTCCCCTCCGACACTCGCCGCGCATCCGGCCCACACCGCCTGTGGATGAAGCCGATCCCCAACGGTGGACAACCCGCCCGACGCTTCGTCCACCGATCCGTCCCCGGCACCGTCTTCGCAGCTCACCCCAGGTCTAGCGGGCTGACCTGCACAAAGGGGCGCGGCGCGGATTCCGATCCACAGCCTGTGGATAACGCGTCTCCACATTCCACTGAGAACTTGATGCGCGGTGTCCACCTTCTATCCGCAACCTTGTCCCCAGCCTCAGTGGAATCCTCGCACCCCCGCGGCCCGTACTGGCCGCATCACGCCACGTGTAATCCGCCGCGCCGGCATCAAGCGTCACACGAACGTCACCCGCTCCAGAGGGCAGGCCCCCCGCCGGACCGCCCTCTCACGACGGGATCGACACCATGTACGGACCACCCCCCGCACCACCGCCGCCCGGCCCTCGCCCCTACCGCCGTGACCCGGGCGTCTCCCGCCCAGCCGTCGCGGCCATCGCCACCGGATGCCTGCTGCTGGGCTGCCTGGGCGGCTGCATCACCGGCTTCGGGTTAGCGTCCACCCCGACGACCGCGGGCACCGAAGCCGCCGCCTCAAGCTCGGCCCCTCCCTCGCCCTCCTCGACGGCGCCGCCATCGAGCCCGTCGCCGACCGAGACCTCCGGCCAACCGGCACCCGCACGCACAGCCAGCCCGTCCCCGACCAGGCAGACCAAACGCCCAACAACCCGCCGGACACCCAAACGCGCCCCCAAGCCGAAACCCGCGCTCGACCCGCGCTACCCCACCTGCGCCGCCGCAAAGCGAGCGGGCCTGGGCCCCTACCGCCAAGGCGTCGACCCCGAGTACGCGTGGTACCAGGACCGGGACCGCGACGGCACGGTCTGCGAATAACCCACCTGCCGTCCCTCCCCAACGAAAACGGGAGCACCTTCACGATCCAACCCACAGGCCAATCAACCAGTCCCGCAACCACCCCATGGGGCGTGCCCGGGGGGCCGGAGGCGCCGGGGGGCCGAGGGGAGCCGGGACGGAGCCCCCACCGGTCCAACTCCTCAGGGAGCTTGATGAGCGCGTGACGCGCCTGGTCACCGGGCCTCATCCGCACACGTCGCCGGCACGGTCTGCGAATAACCCACCTGCCGCCCCTCCCGAACGAAAAACGGGAGCACCTTCACGATCCAACCCACAGACCAATCAACCAGTCCCGCAACCACCCCAAGAGGGGCGTGCCCAGGGCGCCGGAGGCGCCGGGGCGAAGCCCCTACCGGTGCAACTTCTCGGGGACCTCGATGAGCGCGTAACGCGCCCGGTCACCGGGCCTCATCCGCACACGTCGCCGTCCAGTCGGTCAGGCGGAGTCCCCGATCCAACACTTCCGAGGATGACGTGTCCGTACGCACCTACCAGCCGTTCATCAACCGTACGGACGCCTGGTGGACGTGAGCAGCTCGGCCACACCCGCAGCGGCGGTGTCTATTCGCACGTGCTGCGGCGATGTGTCAGGAACTCCTCGACGCGCTGACAGCAAGCTGAAAGAAGTCTTTGGACGTGCCGCCAAGGTCCCGGCCACGGGTGACAGAGAAGGCCAGGGACGATCGCCCATGAAATTCCCACAGAAAGGGGATGGCACTTCTGCGATCTCGACCTCGGAAAGAGTCTGATCCGGGTGGGCCTGGGAGGACTTGAACCTCCGACCTCATCGTTATCAGCGATGCGCTCTAACCGACTGAGCTACAGGCCCGGATGCCGCGGATGTCTCGCGGCGCAACGAGAGGTTACCCCATCGGGAGGGGCAACCGGAAATCGATTGTCGGTAAGGGGACGGGGCCGGTCATTCGGCCTCCTTGAGGGTGACTTCGACGCCTCCGACCAGGTCCGCGGCGAGGTTGTAGATGACGGACGCGACCGTGGACAGGGCGGTGATGAGCAGGACGTTGAGGGCGCCGACCAGCACCGTGTAGCCGAAGACGCGGGCGAAGGAGAACCAGCTTCCGGCGTCGAGGCCGCCGGTGGTCTCGCCCTGGCGGCGGGTCAGTTCGGACACCGTGTCGGTGATCGCCGAGAACACGCCCAGCCAGGACAGGATCACGTACAGGACGATCACGGCGACGAGCAGCACGACGAAGCAGACCAGCGACATCACGAAGCTGAACTTCATGACCGACCAGGGCTCCAGCCGGGCGAGTTGGAGCTGTGCCTTGCGCGCGGTCTTGCCACCGCCGGTGGGCGTGGCGGTGGACGCGGGCTTGGCCGTCCTGTTCTTCAGAAGGGTGCCCGAGAACCCGCCCTTCCCGAACCGGGACTGGCCGCCGCCGGGGCCGGACGAGGCCTGCTGGGGCGCGGCCGTGCCCGGGGCCTGACCTGTCTGGGCGCCGGGATTGCCGTGGTTCCCACCTGCGGGATCAGGTCCGGCCGGGGTGGCGTTCATGGCACCCTGTATGCCCGGCCCCGAGTTGCCGGAACCGTAACCACCCGGTCCCGAACTGTGAGCGTCGGGCCGAGGCTGCGTGGGTGCGCCCTTCGCCCCGGCGCCGTCGGTGGACGCCGACGAGGCGAGCGGGGACGGCGGCGTCCAGCTCTGCCGCCCGGCGGACGGATCGGACGACGGCGCCGAGGGCGTGTCCTTGACCGGCGGGATGCCGGACGCGGATCCGGTGCTCGAAGCGGCCGACGGCATCGGCGCCGCCGCGGACGAGACCACCGGCTTGTCGGCGTTGGCGTCGATCTTGGGCAGGTCGGCCTTGGTCTCGTCGGCCTCGGAGATCTCCACGGTCGTCCCGTCCCGTTCGGATGTGGCGGCGGACGTGCCGGCCGTCCCGCCCGGCCCGGGACCGGAGGACGAGCCGGCCACGGTGGGCAGGTCCGGCCCGGTGGCCGGGCCGGGCTGGGAGCCCGGGGCCGGTTCGGAGGCGGAGGCGGGCGCCTGACCGGTGCGGCCGGCGGGAGACCGGGCCTCGTCCTTGCCGGGCTGGGTGCTCACGTGTCCTCCTGGCCTGAGGGATGGCCGCCAGGCGGCCCGGGGACGTGCTCAGGGTGGTCAGTCACCCTCGCTCCCCCCGGGCACCTCGGCGTCCGCTTCCTCCATGGACTCTACGTTCCTCGCGATGGCGACCACGCTGTCTCCCTCGGCGAGGTTCATCAGGCGGACGCCCATGGTCTGCCGGCCGGACTGCTTGATCTCCGCGGCGGTGGTGCGGATGACGCCGCCGTTGGAGGTCATCGCGAACACCTCGTCGTCCGGGCCCACCATCAGCGCCCCGACCAGCTGGCCGCGGGTCTGCACGATCTTAGCGGTCAGCACGCCCTTGCCCCCGCGTCCCTGGACAGGGTACTGATCGATCGGGGTGCGCTTGGCGTAGCCGCCCTCGGTGGCCACCAGGACGTCGGCCCCGCCGTCCGGCTGGGCGACGAGCATGTTGAGGACGTCGTGGTCGCCGTCGAACCGCATCCCGATCACACCGCTGGTGGCCCGTCCCATCGGGCGCAGCGACTCGTCGTCGGCGCGGAACCTGATGGCCTGGGCGCCGGTGGAGACCAGCAGCAGGTTGTCCTCGGGGGACACCAGCCGGGCCGCGATCACCTCATCGTCGCCGACCAGGTTGATCGCGATGATCCCGCCGGTGCGCGGGGAGTCGAAGTCGCCCAGCGCGGTCTTCTTGACCCGGCCCTTCCTGGTGGCCAGCACCAGGTACGGGGCGACGTCGTAGTCACGCAGGTCCATGACCTGGGCGATGTGCTCGTCCGGCTGGAAGGCCAGCAGGTTGGCGACGTGCTGGCCGCGCGAGTCCCTGCCGCCCTCGGGCAGCTCGTACGCCTTCGCCCGGTACACCCGGCCCTTGTTGGTGAAGAACAGGATCCAGTGGTGCGTCGTGGTGACGAAGAACTGGTCGACGATGTCGTCCTGCTTGAGCTGCGCGCCGCGCACGCCCTTCCCGCCGCGCCGCTGCGCGCGGTACAGGTCGGTCTTGGTGCGCTTGGCGTAGCCGCCGCGGGTGATGGTGACGACGACGTCCTCTTCGGCGATCAGGTCCTCGTACGACACGTCGCCGTCGAACGGGACGATCTGGGTGCGCCGCTCGTCGCCGTACTTCTCGACGATCGGGGCCAGCTCCTCGCCGACGATCGTGCGCTGCCGCTCGGGCGAGGCCAGGATCTCGTTGTAGTCGGCGATCTCCGCCATCAGCTTGTCGTACTCGTCGGTGATCTGCTGGCGCTCCAGGGCGGCCAGCTTGCGCAGCTGCATGTCCAGGATGGCCTGGGCCTGGATCTCGTCGATCTCCAGCAGCCGCATCAGGCCGCTCTGCGCCTCCGACGCCGACGGCGACCGGCGGATCAGCGCGATCACCTCGTCGATCCGGTCCAGCGCCTTGAGCAGGGCCCGCAGGATGTGCGCGCGCTCCTCGGCCTTGCGCAGCAGGAACCGGGTGCGGCGGACGATGACGTCGATCTGGTGCGCCACCCAGTGCCGGACGAACTGGTCGAGGCGCAGCGTGCGCGGCACCCCGTCCACCAGCGCGAGCATGTTCGCGCCGAACGTCTCCTGGAGCTGGGTGTGCTTGTAAAGGTTGTTCAGGACGACCTTGGCGACGGCGTCCCGCTTGAGCACGATCACCAGCCGCTGGCCGGTGCGGCCCGAGGTCTCGTCCCGGACGTCGGCGATCCCGTCGAGCTTGCCCTCCTTGACCCCCTCCGCGATCTTCAGCGCGAGGTTGTCGGGGTTGACCTGGTACGGCAGCTCGGTGACGACCAGGCAGGTGCGGCCCTGGATCTCCTCGACCTCGACGACCGCGCGCATGGTGATCGAGCCGCGGCCGGTGCGGTAGGCGTCCTCGATGCCCTTACGGCCGACGATCAGGCCGTGGGTGGGGAAGTCGGGGCCCTTGATCCGCTGGATCAGGGCCTCCAGCAGCTCCTCATCGCTGACGCCGTAGTTCTCCAGGTACCACTGGACGCCCTCGGCGACCTCGCGCAGGTTGTGCGGCGGGATGTTGGTCGCCATCCCGACCGCGATGCCCGCCGACCCGTTGACCAGAAGGTTCGGGTAGCGGGACGGGAGGACGTCCGGCTCCTGGGAACGGCCGTCGTAGTTGGGGGAGAGGTCGACGGTCTCCTTGTCGATGTCGCGCAGCAGCTCCATCGCAAGGGGCGCCATGCGGCACTCGGTGTACCGCATGGCCGCGGCGGGGTCGTTGCCGCGCGAGCCGAAGTTGCCGTTGCCGTCGATGAGCGGGTACCGCATCGCCCAAGGCTGGGCGAGGCGCACCAGGGCGTCGTAGATGGGCGAGTCACCGTGGGGGTGGTAGTTCCCCATGACGTCGCCGACGACGCGGGCGCACTTGAAGTAGCCGCGGTCGGGCCTGTAGCCGCCGTCGTACATCGCGTACATCACGCGGCGATGCACCGGCTTGAGCCCGTCGCGCACATCGGGCAGCGCGCGCGAGACGATGACCGACATCGCGTAGTCGAGGTAGCTGCGCTGCATCTCGACCTGGATGTCGACGGGCTCGATGCGCTCTGGCGGGCCCCCGCTCTCTGTGGTCACGTCCGTCACTCTCAAAGACCTTTTCTCGTAGTGGAAGCAAAGGAAGCCCGACTGTGCCGACCGGGACGCCGCCCGTACCGCCCGCCCGGGGCACCGTTCGGTACGTCGTCCGGTACGGCGGCCGGGGTGCGGGCCGGCGTGCCGGCCGCGTCACCCGGGTGAAGGCGCTCGGGTGCCCGGGAGGGCGCGGCCGTCTTCGGTCGGCTGAGGACTTCGATGCCTGGGAGCTTCAATGGCCGGGTCCTCAGATATCCAGGAATCGGACGTCCTTGGCGTTGCGCTGGATGAACTCGCGGCGCGGCTCCACCTCTTCGCCCATGAGCACGCTGAACAGCTCGTCGGCCTGGGCCGCGTCGTCCAGCGTGACCTGCAACAGAAGCCGGTTGTCCGGGTCCATGGTGGTGTCCCACAGCTCGCTGGCGTTCATCTCGCCCAGACCCTTGAACCGCTGGACCAGGTCGCGGGGGCGCGGGTCGCGCTTGCCCGCCTCGATGCCCGCCTCGATGATCGCGTCGCGTTCGCGGTCGGAGTAGGCGTAGTCGGCGTCCTGGCCCCGCGCGTCCCACTTGATCTTGTAGAGCGGGGGCTGGGACAGGTACACGTGGCCGGCCTCGATCAGCGGCTTCATGAACCGGAACAGCAGGGTCAGCAGCAGCGTGTTGATGTGGTGGCCGTCCACGTCGGCGTCCGACATCAGGATGATCTTGTGGTAGCGGAGCCGGTTGATGTCGAACTCGTCGTGCACGCCGGTGCCCAGCGCGGTGATGATCGCCTGCACCTCGTTGTTCTTGAGGATGCGGTCGATCCGCGCCTTCTCCACGTTGAGGATCTTGCCGCGGATCGGCAGGATCGCCTGGAAGTGCGGGTTGCGCCCGCCCTTGGCCGAGCCGCCCGCCGAGTCGCCCTCCACGATGTAGAGCTCGGACACCGAGGGGTCGGTGGACTGGCAGTCCGACAGCTTGCCGGGCAGCGAGGTCGACTCCAGCAGGCTCTTGCGGCGGGTCAGGTCGCGCGCCTGCCGGGCCGCGATCCGGGCCCGCGCCGCCTGCGTGGCCTTGTTGACGATCTCCTTGGCCTCGCCGGGGTTGCGCTCGAACCAGTCGCGCAGATGCTCGTTGCAGGCTTTCTGGACGAACGACTTGGCCTCGGTGTTGCCGAGCTTGGTCTTGGTCTGCCCCTCGAACTGGGGGTCGGCCAGCTTGATCGAGATGATCGCGGTCAGGCCCTCGCGGACGTCCTCACCGGTGAGGTTGTCGTCCTTGCCCTCCCGCAGCAGCCGCTGCTCCCTGGCGTAGCGGTTGACGATCGTCGTCAGCGCCGCCCGGAAGCCCTCCTCGTGGCTGCCGCCCTCGGCCGTGTTGATCGTGTTGGCGAAGGTGTGCACCGACTCGGCGTACGAGGAGTTCCACTGCATGGCGATCTCGACGGACATGCCCTCGGTGTCGTCGCCGAAGTAGATCACCGAGTCGTGCACGGCGTCGCGCTTGCTGTTGAGGTAGCGGACGAAGTCCTCGATGCCGCCCTCGTAGTGATAGCGGACGGTGCGCGGCTCGCCGTCGTCGCCCACGCCGTGCCCAGGACGCTCGTCCACAAGGGAGATCGACAGGCCGCGGTTGAGGAAGGCCATCTCCTGCATGCGGCGGGACAGGGTCTCGAAGTTCCACTCAAGGGTCTCGAAGATGGTCCCGTCCGGCCAGAACGTGATCGTGGTGCCGGTCTCGGACGTCGGCTCGCCCTTGGCCAGCGGCGCCACCGGGCCGCGCCAGGTGTAGGACTGCCGCCACACGTGGCCGTCCACCCGCACCTCGGCCTCCAGCCGGGACGACAGCGCGTTCACCACCGCCGACCCGACGCCGTGCAGGCCGCCGGACACCGCGTAGGACTTGCCGTCGAACTTGCCGCCCGCGTGCAGCGTGGTCAGCACCAGCTCGATGGCGGGGCGTTTCTCCACCGGATGCTCGCCCACGGGGATGCCGCGCCCGTTGTCGTACACCCGGACGCCGCCGTCGGCCAGCAGCGTCACCACGATCTCGTCGGCATACCCGGCCAGGGCCTCGTCGACGGAGTTGTCGACGATCTCGTATACCAGGTGGTGCAGTCCCCGCTCGCCGGTCGAGCCGATGTACATGCCCGGGCGTTTGCGGACCGCCTCCAGACCTTCAAGGACAGTGATCGAACTAGCGTCGTACGCCAAAGGAGATCCTCCTGCCGGGGATGCCCGTCGCCCGCGCTCGTCGGAGAGCGCGGTGTGCCCCGTAACACACGTATGGGCGCCCCTCTCGCTCTGGACAGTCGGCCAGAGACCCGGGCGACCCATGGCGGCACAGCATCCTGAACCCGATTTCATTCTACCGGCTCGTAGCCCAAAAAGTGGCACTGACGAGCGCTGTGTGCGCGTGTGGCGGCCGGACGGGCGAGGAGATGTGACCCCCCATAGGCCCGGGGGGGTTCTCTGGCCTACGGCGCGCTCGTCCGCGAAGTTCATCCGGCGGCCGGCCGGGCCGGTTCCGCGCCATCCGATGGCCGCGCGCAGCCGCCCGATCGCGCCGCGTGGCCGGTCCATAGCGCCTCCTGCGCGTGGTCCAGTCGTACGGAATGAACGCTGTCACACGGCACTGACATTCCGTGTTCGCCGAAGGCCGATTCGATCACGCAGGGTGCCCGCCGCCGGGCGCCCGGCGGTGGCTTCGGAGCCGTGCCCGGCCGCGGTTTCAAGGCCGCCGCGGAGCCTCGGGCCGCCGGTCAGGCTCGGGCCGCCGGTCAGGCTCGGGCCGCCGGTCAGGCTCGGGCCGCCGGTCAGGCTCGGGCCGCCGGTCAGCGGACGCGCCAGCCTCCGGGGCGGCGGGGGCCCGAGGACGGGCCGACGACCTTGACCTTCCGGACCGTTCCGTGCCCCAGCTCCTCGTTCAGCCGCCTGACCAGCGTGGACGCCAGCAACCTGAGCTGCGTCGCCCAGGTGGTGGAGTCCGCGACCACCGTCAGCTCACCGTCCTCGAAGCGTTCGGGACGGGTGTGCTCGGCCAGCTCAGGGCCCACGATGCCGGGCCAGTTGCCGAAGACCCCTCCGACGGCTGCGCGCTGCTCCCAGCCCCGGGACGCCAGAAGCTCGCGTATGGCCGTCCCGAACAACTTGGGATCGCCCCCACGGCCGGGCTCCCGTATTACGAGGGGACGGCCGCCGCCCTTACGTTTTCCGCCCTGCCCCGGTACGGAGCCGCACTTGCGGGCGTCAGCCTTCGCCTGCGCCAGGGCCTCGCGAGCGAGCTCGATCCCCGATTTCGCCGAAGATACGGACTTGCCGTCGTCCCCACCTGAGTCGGCCGGATCTCCGGCGTAATTCGCCGCATCGGTGGAGTTATGCACAGCCTGTGGATCATCGCCACCCGAAGGGCCGTCGGGCAGCCGACTGGAAGTGGGCTCACTCACGGGTCACCTTCCCATCGGCGACGGTGTAAGAGTTGCCGGCCAGTTCCCTTGGGACGTCCACCGGCACCGCCGCAGTGATGAGGACCTGTTCCGCCTGCGCCACCATCTCCGCGAGCCTGCTGCGCCGTCCCGTGTCCAGCTCGGCGAACACATCGTCCAAGATCAGCACTGGGTCGTCCCCGTCCGCGCGCAGGAGGTCGAAGGCCGCCAGCCGCAGTCCCAGGGCGAATGACCACGACTCGCCATGGCTGGCATAGCCGCGTGCGGGCAGTTCCCCCAGGCGCAGGACGAGGTCGTCCCTGTGCGGGCCGATGAGGCTGATCCCGCGCTCCAGTTCCTGCCGCCGCGTCTCCGCCACAGCGGCGAGCATCTGCTCCTCGAGTTGTGCACGGTCTGTGGACAACTCCGTCTCACTCAAGGAGCTCTTGTACACAAGCCCCGCCAAGTCGCTCCCAGGCGCGATCGCCGCATAGGACCGGGCGACCAGGGGACGCAGCGCGGCCACCAGTTCCAGCCGGGCTGAGAGCAACTCCGCACCCGTACGGGCCAAGTGCGAGTCCCATACGTCAAGGGTGGCCAGCACCTCCGGTCCGGGGGACCGCCTGTGCGCGGCCGCCGACTTGAGCAGGGCGTTGCGCTGCTTCAGAACCCGGTCGTAGTCGGACCTGACGCCCGCGAACCTGGGCGCGCGTGCCGTCAGCAACTCGTCCAGAAAGCGGCGCCGCTCCCCAGGGTCCCCCTTGACCAGGGACAGGTCCTCCGGGGCGAACAGGACGGTGCGCAGCATCCCCAGGATCTCGCGGGGCCTGGGGACCGGCGAACGGTTGAGGCGCGCCCGGTTGGCCTTGCCCGGGTTGATCTCCAGCTCGATCAGGGCCTTGCGGTCGTCCTTCACCACCCCGGCCCGCACGATCGCCCGGGGAGCCCCCTGGCGTACCAAGGGGGCGTCCGTCGCCACACGATGGCTGCTGTGCGAGGCCACATAACCGATGGCCTCCACAAGGTTGGTCTTGCCCTGGCCGTTCGGCCCCACGAACGCGGTGGCTCCCGGCTCCAGCGCGACCTCGGCGGAGGCGTACGAGCGGAAGTCCTGTAGCGAGAGGTGGGCGACGTGCACGAGACACGAGGGTAGAGCCTTCGCAGGCCCGCGGTACCTGGCGGCCGGTACACCACCGAGCGTCCGCCCGCGCGGCCCCGGAGAACTACAAGGGACTACAGGGAGGGCGGCTTGACGTCTGCGCCGGGGGAGTCGGCGCCCTTGGCGGCCTCGACCGGGTGGCCGCCGAACTGGTTGCGGAGGGCCGCGACGACCTTCATCGCGGGAGAGTCCTTCTGGCGGGAGGCGAACCGGGCGTACAGCGCGGCGGTGATGGCGGGGAGCGGCACGGCGTGGTCCACCGCCGCCTGGACGGTCCACCGTCCCTCACCGGAGTCGTTGGCGTAGCCGCGCAGCCGCTCCAGGTGGGGGTCGTCGGCGAGCGCGCGGTTCATCAGGTCGAGCAGCCAGGAGCGGACGACGGTGCCCTGCTCCCAACTGCGGAACGTCTCGGGCACGTTGGTGACCAGGTCGCTGGCCTCGATCAGCTCCCAACCTTCCCCGTACGCCTGCATCATCGCGTACTCGATGCCGTTGTGGACCATCTTGACGAAGTGCCCGGCGCCGACCTTCCCCGCGTGCACGAAGCCGTACTCGCCCTCGGGCTTGAGCGTCTCGAAGATCGGCATGGCGCGCTTCACCAGTTCCTCGTCGCCGCCGACCATGAGGGCGTAGCCGTTCTTGTTCCCCCATACGCCGCCGCTGACCCCGCAGTCGAGGAAGCCGATCCCTCGGGCCGACAGCTCCTCGCCGTGCTTCTGGTCGTCCACATAGTGGGAGTTGCCGCCGTCGATGACGAGATCCCCAGGTTCGAGGATTTCCCCAAGCCTGTGGATGGCCTCATGCGTGGGGGGGCCGGCGGGGATCATCAGCCACACCGTCCTGGGCGGGGTCAGCCGCTCCACCAGTTCCTCCATCGAGGAGACATCGCTGTTCTCCGGATGGTGGTCGTAACCGACGATCGTGTGGCCACCGCGGCGGAGGCGATCGGCCATGTTGCCGCCCATCCTGCCCAGGCCGATGATCCCCATCTCCATGTCTTCTCTCCCCTGTACGTGGCGTCGTCGCCGTACACGTCGCCGTGCGTGCCCTACATCGTCGGCGTCCCGCCCAGGGCGGCCCACACCGCATCGCGCCTAGGCGTACCCGCAAACAGCCGCCTACGCGTGCAATGCCCGCCTTTGTGAACCCATGTGGATCCGGTGCGATCCCAAGGGCGGAAGCCGATGTGGACAACCCGCACGGGCGTCCGCATAGTCCGCCTCATCCTCCCCTACGGTGCGGACCCCTGGACCCGTGCAGGTCCGAGGGTCAGCCCGACAGCCGCACCGGCATGATCAGGTAACGGTAGCTGGGGTTCTCACCCTCCTGCGGAGGCTTGCCGGTGAGCACTGCGGGCTTGGTGGGCGTGGTGAACGACAGCCGCGCCACGTCCGAGCCGATCGCCGCCAGCCCGTCCAGCAGGAACCCGGGGTTGAACGCGATCGCGATGTCGTCGCCCTCCAACGTCGCCTCAAGCGCCTCGACGGCCTGGGCCTCATCACCGGTCCCCGCCTCCAGGACGACCTCTCCCTGGCTGAACGAGAGCCGTACAGGGGTGTTCCGCTCGGCCACCAGGGACACCCGCTTGACCGCCTCGATGAACGGCGCGGTCTGGACCTCGGCGAGGCCCGCGTACTCGCTGGGCAGCAGCGAGCGGTACTTCACGAAGTCGCCGTCCAGCAGCCGGGACGTGGTGCGGTGCCCCCCGCCCTCGAAACCGATCATCCCTTCGCCCGCGCCGTCGGCGCCGCCCAGCGCGATGGACACCTCCGCGCCCGCGGTCAGTGACTTGGCGGTGTCGGCCAGGGTCTTGGCGGGCACCAGGGCCACCGCGGTGAAGTCGGGACGGTCCGGCTTCCAGTGCATCTCCCGTACGGCGAGCCGGTAGCGGTCGGTCGCGGCCAGGGTGACCGTCTCGCCCTCGATTTCCACACGCACACCGGTGAGCATGGGGATGGTCGCGTCCTTACCGGCCGCGACGGCGACCTGGTTGACCGCGGCGGCGAACTCGTCGCTTCCCACGGAACCGGCGGCCGGTGGCATCTGGGGGAGTGTCGGGTAGTCCTCCACAGGCATGGTGAGCAGTGTGAACTTCGCGCTGCCACAACGGAGCATGACCTTGGCGCCGTCCGTGGTCACCTCCACAGGGTGTGGGGGCAGGCTGCGCGAGATCTCGGCCAGGAGCCGCCCCGACACCAGGGCGCTTCCCGCCTCCTCCACGTCGATCTCCGTGGCGACCTGTGCGGAGACCTCGTAGTCGAATGCCGACAGCTTCAGCCGGTCCGTGTTGCCCTCACCCCCGGCCACCATGTGCATGCCGGCCAGCACCGCCACGGGCGGCCGGGCCGGAAGGGTCCGGGCGGTCCACGCCACGGCGTCGGCGAGGGCGTCTCTGTCGATGCGGAACTTCATGGGGACCCGCCTCCTGAAGGTTTCGGTTCGCGGATTGGGTGGAACTGATCATTTGGGACGCCCGGGACACGGGATCCCCAGGCCCTGAGTTGAGATGTTCTTTTCTTGGATAGAGACAAGAGGCAGTACTCGTCATAGGGGCGGTGGACAGTGTGGACATCCGGCGTCCGCGCAGGTGGGTGACCTGTTTTTGTCCACCGGCGCTGTGGGTTCGAAGTGGACGCGGCGGCGCCGCCTGAGGATGGCGAAACCGTCCCCACACGTCATCCTCACCTCATCCCCCGGTTATCCACGGGTTCTCCGCAGGTTCTCCAGCCGGACACCGCGGATCCGTCGACCGACACCCCGGAGACCGCGCCGAGCCGGGGCCGCCGGACGCTCCGTCCCCAGCGCGTCCCCAGGCAATCCTCAGCTTGTCCACGGAGCCGTCCCCATGATGCCGGGCGGCGTCCCCAGCCCGTCCCCAAACCATCCACGTCTTGTCCTCAGGTTCTCCGCAGGTTGTCCCCTGGCTTTTCCACTTGGATCCCCAGTGTTTTCCCCAGCCTGTGGGTATCGGGGGTTTGCCTTGGCTCTCGCCACTCCACGCGCGCCCGGCCTCTTGCCCTGTCCATGTGCTGGGGTCGTCCGGCTCTGGTGTGGGCGGCCCTAGGCGCTCGGATTCGCGTTCAAGCCGGACCCCACCGACCCGCCGGACCCCCTGGACGGGAGCCGACGGGCTTGGGTCAGCGCTTGCGCGCCTGGTGTTTGATCCGTCCGGTCAGCTCGGTCACCTGGTTGTAGATCGCGCGGCGCTCGGCCATCAGAGATCTGATCTTGCGCTCGGCGTGCATCACGGTGGTGTGGTCGCGGCCGCCGAACTGCTGGCCGATCTTGGGCAGCGACAGCTCGGTCAGCTCGCGGCACAGGTACATCGCGATCTGCCTGGCGGTCACCAGCATCCGGGACCGGGACGGGCCGCACAGATCCTCGATCGTGGTCCCGAAGTACTCCACCGTCTGCGCCATGATCATCGCGGCGGTGATCTCCGGGCCGGTGTCGTTCGGGATCAGGTCCTTCAGCACGATCTCGGCCAGCTTCATGTCCACCGACTGCCGGTTGAGGCTGGCGAACGCCGTCACCCGGATCAGCGCGCCCTCCAGCTCGCGGATGTTGGTCGCGATCTGGGACGCGATGAACTCCAGCACGTCCGGCGGCGCGGCCAGTCCCTCCTGCCGCGCCTTCTTCTGCAGGATCGCGATCCGGGTCTCCAGCTCCGGCGGCTGGACGTCGGTGGTGAGGCCCCACTCGAACCGGTTGCGCAGCCGATCCTCCAGCGTCACCAGTTCTTTAGGCGGCCGATCACTGGAGATGACGATCTGCTTGCTCGCGTTGTGCAGGGTGTTGAAGGTGTGGAAGAACTCCTCCTGCGTCTGTTCCTTGCCCTCGAGGAACTGGATGTCGTCGACCAGGAGGATGTCGACGTCCCGATACCGCCGGCGGAAGCCGTCCGCCTTGCCGTCGCGGATCGAGTTGATGAAGTCGTTGGTGAACTCCTCGGAGCTCACGTACCGCACGCGCGCCCCGTTGAAGAGGCTTTGCGCGTAGTGGCCGATGGCGTGCAGGAGGTGCGTCTTGCCCAGGCCCGAGTCGCCGTAGATGAACAGCGGGTTGTACGCCTTGGCCGGTTGCTCGGCGACCGCGACCGCCGCGGCGTGCGCGAAGCGGTTGGAGGAGCCGATGACGAAGGTCTCGAAGGTGTACTTGGGGTTGAGCCGTGCATGCTCCGCTCCGGGGGCCGGGCCGCTGCCCGCTGGACCGGTTCCTGTGGGCGGACCCATTCCAGGGCCGCCACCCGGATGGCCAGGCGCGTGGACACCCCGGGGCTTCGGCACGTTCGGAAGGTCCTCGTCCCGGAACGCCGCGCCTTCGCCCCTGTAAGGAGACTCGTCGCGGTAGGACTCATCCCCTCTGTAGGAGTCGGCCGACGCGTAGGCGGCGCCTTCCGTACCGAGGCCGCTCTGAGGCTCGTCGTTTGCCCCGCTCCGTCCCTGGGGCGGCTCACCACGACCCAGGCCCTGCCTGGACGCGCCCAGGGTGCGGTCGTTCAGGTGAGAGGGCGCGTGCCCTCGCACCCCCTGCGAGGCACCGGGTCCTCCCGGTTGACCCTGCCGACCCTGGCCTTCTCCCCCATGGCCATAGGAGTCCGCGCCGTTTCTGGGGCGGCCCGTACCTGAATAGCCCTCACCGTGGGAAGCCGCCGGCAGCCCGTTCTGAGGACCTCCCCCTTGGGAACCACGTCCGTCGTCGAATGGCGACGACCCTCCGGCCAATCGTTCCGCCCCAGGGCCAGATCCGGGTCGGCGGGACGAAGGCGGCGGAAACCCCCCGCCGTGCCCCTGCCCACCGTGCTCGCTCTCACGCTGAGGCCACCCGCGGTCCTCGTCCTCTGAGAGATATCCACCGCCCGCGCCGGGGCTGTGGATAGAACCTGCGGACGGAGCGCCCCCATACCCCTGCTCCGGGTAGGAACGGTGGTCCCTATACGAACGGCCCTCGTACCCCTCGTACGACCGGTCATCGTAGGGACGCTCTTCGTACTCGGCGTACGAGCGTTCCCCATAGGCATCGGGAGGCCGTTCGAGCTGTCCCCGGCCCGGCCCCGGCTCGCCGGCCGCACCGGATGACGACGCCCCCGGCGACCCCGCCGAGGCACCGGAAGCGGATGGCGGTTCAGGCTGGACGGTGACCGCGACACGGATCTCCCGTCCCAGCTCATGCGAAAGAGCCTGCGTGATCAGCGCACGCAGGCGCGTCTCCAAGGCGTCCTTGGCGAACTCGTTGGGCGCGGCCAGCAGAGCGGTGCCCTCCACCAGCGCCAGGGGCCGGACCATCGGCAGCCACGCGCGGTAGCTCGCGGGAAGTTCCCCTTCGGAGAGAGCCGTGAGCGTGCGGGTCCAGACCGATGCGAGATCCTGTCCGTCCATGCGCAAGGTCCCCTCCCGAACACTCCGACCCCGGAGCACCTTCACTACCCAGCGTTCCCACGGGCGCGGCCGGTCCCGGAGACCTCAGCGGCGCCGCGGGAGACTTACTCTCTCACGAGTTGTCCACAGAGTTGTCCACATGCTGTGTATGAGCATCGAAGCCCTGTGCAAAAGTCGGTGGACCACCACCGGCGACGGACGGGCTCAGGATGGCGCTATCTGGGAAGCGGAACCCGCCTATCAGGCGGGATGGGGAAGGACGCGACCGTACCGTACGACTGGACTCTGGTCGGCTCGCCCGGAGACCTTAGCGCCCGGCGCCGGAGCCTCGCAACATCCTCTCCGCACGCCCCTTGGATGCGTGGCCATCGCCACACTGCCCACAGGCAACTCCGCTACCGTGAGCAAGTGCTGTAAGGAAGCGCTGACCCGCGGGCTCCGTTTGACCGCATGGCCTGGTAGCCCGTAACGTTCTGAGGTCGAGTCGCATCGACGGCGAAGCCGCGTGCCCGCCATCTCGTCCCACTTACTTCTCGTACGGGTGTGTTCCGTGCGGACCGGTCGAGCACGGGTGGGCCCCCGCTGCGGGGGACCGGACGCGGCCCTCGATGCGAGACATCGCGCCAAGCCCAACGCCTGAAGACCAACGCCTTAAGACAAGCCGACCGCAGCACTGGAGCCTCGAGTGAGCAAGCGTACTTTCCAGCCGAACAACCGTCGCCGCCACAAGAAGCACGGCTTCCGGCTGCGGATGCGCACCCGCGCCGGGCGCGCGATCCTCTCCGCGCGGCGCGCCAAGGGCCGCTCCCGCATCGCGGTCTGACCCTTCCCCTCGCATGCTGCCGTCCGGTCACCGGATGCGGCGGCGGGACGAGTTCACCCTGACCGTCCGGCGCGGTCGCCGCGCTGGTCGGCCCACCGTCGTCGTGCACCTGCTCCGCCGGGACGAAACCACCGGCGGAGCCGCGGACTCACCCGGGCCGCCTGCGGGATCCACAGGAAGCGGGGATCGCCGTGAGGCCGCCGCCTCCGCGGCGGATCCTCCCCGGGTCGGGTTCATCGTGTCCCGCACGGTCGGCAACGCCGTCGTCCGCAACCGGGTCCGCCGGCGGTTGAGGCACCTGGTCCGAGGGCACCTGGACCGGCTCCCGGAGGGTAGCCTGCTCGTAGTGCGTGCTAACCCCGCTGCGGGAACGGCGCGCTACGGCGAACTGGCCGCGGACCTCGAGTCGGCGCTCGACCGGCTCCTGCGGCCAACGTCCAAGGGACGGAGATGACGAGCAATCCAGAGGGGCATGCAACGCCCCCGCGTGGGACCCGGGGCCCGAGCCTCGCGGCGCGTGCCCTGATTCTGCTCGTCCGCGCCTACCGCCGCTTCTTGAGCCCCCTGCTCGGACAGCAGTGCCGCTTCCAGCCCACCTGCAGCGCCTACGGCCTGGAGGCCCTCCAGGTGCACGGCGCGCTGCGTGGTAGCTGGCTGACCGTCCGCCGGATCGGCCGGTGCCACCCCTTCAACCGTGGTGGATACGACCCCGTACCGCCGGCCAAGGGCGTCGCCCCCTCCACGACCCCTGGCGAAGACCGCCAAGCCGAGAGCGGTACTTCGCGGCCCCGCCTTAGCAGGGATCGCCGTGACGGAGACCGCCATGGCAAGGACCGCCGTGTCGAAAGCGGCCCCGCCCTAGCAGAGCCCAAGGAGCTTCCCGGTGCTTGATTGGCTGTACTCGATCGTCGCTCAACTGATCGTCTGGATCCATACGGGCCTGAGCGTCCTCGTCCCCAAGGACAGCGGCTGGGCCTGGGGCGGTTCGATCATTCTGCTGACGGTGCTGCTGCGGCTGCTCATGGTGCCGCTGTTCGTGAAGCAGATCCATGCGTCCCGGAAGATGCAGGAGCTGAACCCCAAGGTCCAGGCGCTGCGCAAGAAGTACAAGAACGACAAGCAGCGCCTCAACCAGGAGGTCATGAAGCTCTACCAGGAGAACGGCGCCAACCCCCTGTCGGGCTGCCTGCCGCTCCTGGTGCAGATGCCCGTCTTCATCGGCCTCTTCCAGGTACTGCGCCGCATCTCCGACGCCAACCCCGGCGAGGGCGTCTTCGCGGTCACCCCAG
Source organism: Actinomadura sp. NBRC 104412 (assembly GCF_030269515.1). Lineage (GTDB taxonomy): Bacteria > Actinomycetota > Actinomycetes > Streptosporangiales > Streptosporangiaceae > Spirillospora. The sequence goes on from NZ_BSTM01000035.1 coordinate 60,394, forward strand.
AGCTGGTCCAGAGCGCCCAGAAGGCCGACATCTTCGGCGCGCACATCCCGGACACGTTCCTGAACGCTTGGAGCACCGACCCCAGGCCCTGGGCGGCCATCGTCGTCACCGCCATCGCCGTCGTCATCAGCTCGTGCACGACCTTCTTCACGGTACGGGCCAGCATGCAGCGCCAGCCGGTCACCGATGAGGCGAACCCGATGGTGCAGGCGCAGAAGATGATGGTCTTCCTCGCGCCGCTGTTCGGCCTGTTCGGCCTGGGCTTCCCCCTGGGCGTGCTCATGTACTGGGTCACGTCCAACAGCTGGACCCTGGTGCAGCAGCACTACATCTACTCCAAGTACCCGCCGCTGAGCGCGACCGAGAACGGCTCCTCGGCACAACCGACCGGCAAGGTCCCGGCCAAGGGCCCCGCCAAGGGCAAGGCTGGTGCCAAGGCGCCGGCGAACTCCACCGGCACCAAGGGACGCCTCAAGAAGGGCCCCGAACAGCCCACGGAACCGGAGCCGAAGCCCAAAGTCGTCCGGAACCAGCCGACGCGGAAGCCGCGCAGCAAGCGCAGCGGCAGCCAGAAGCGCTAGTTTTGACCCCTGTCCTTGCCGGAGAAGGAGACCCCGTTGAGCCAGACCGACACCACCGAGGTCGACGTCCAGGCGCTCGAGCAGGAGGGCGAGATCGCCGCCGACTACATCGAGGGCCTGCTGGACATCGGTGACTATGACGGCGACATCGACATGGACGTCGAGGGGGAGCGCGCGCTGGTCGCCGTGGTCGGCGCGTCCCTGGACGAACTCGTCGGCAAGCGCGGCGAGGTGCTGGAGGCACTGCAGGAACTGACCCGCCTGGCCGTGCACCGGCAGACCGGCAACCGCACCCGCCTGATGCTGGACATCGGCGGCTACCGCGAGCGCCGCCGCGCCGAGCTGACCAAGCTGGGGCAGGACGTGTCCGCCGAGGTCAAACAGTCCGGCCAGGCCAAGCCGCTGGCCCCCATGACCCCGTTCGAACGCAAGATCGTCCACGACGCGGTGGCCGCCGCAGGCCTCCGCAGTGAATCCGAGGGCGAGGAACCCGACCGCTACGTGGTCGTCTACCCGTCCTGACCGGGTAATCGGCCGGAGCTGCCCTGCGGCCGTCCCCCAACATCTCTAGGCAAGCACTAACGAGGCGAGGCCCGTCCCAACGGACCTCGCCTCGCAGCATGTAGAGGACAACGCGGCGGTCCACCCTCGCATGCGGCGCGGGTGGCCCAGGCCCGCACCTGGTAGCCGTTGCGGTGGTTGACCCGCTCGTCCGAGCGCTGCCCGTAGCCGGCGCCGCACACCCATCGGCCTCCGCACTGATCAGCGCCTCGACCATCGTCTTGACCATCGACCGCAACACATCAGGCTCCCACGCCCTTGATCTGCTCGGCCGGCCAGCTTGTCCACAGCCATCGCGTTCTCACGCGATGGCCGTCTCACGTCACGACGCCACGCCCTCTGACCAGGTCGCACTCGTACACCACCTCCGTGGACGCTACCGCCGCCAGCGCTGCCACATGCCGGCGGAGAACTGCGAAATCAGCTCTGGGGTGACCGCGAAGACGCCCTCGCCGGGGTTGGCGTCGGAGATGCGGCGCAGTACCTGGAAGAGGCCGATGAAGACGGGCATCTGCACCAGGAGCGGCAGGCAGCCCGACAGGGGCTTGGCGCCGCTCTCCTGGTAGGGCTTCATGACCTCCTGGTTGAGGCGCTGCTTGTCGTTCCATCGGCCGCAACACATCAGGCTCCCACGCCCTCGATCTGCTCGGTGGGCCAGCTTGTCCACAGCCATCGCCCTTTCGCGCGATAGCCGTCTCGCGTCACGAGGCCACGCCCTTCTACCAGGTCGAACTCGTACACCACCTGGCGTGGACGCAACCGCCGCCAGCGCTGCCACATGCCGCTCGTACTTCTTGCGCAGCGCCTGGACCTTGGGGTTCAGCTCCTGCATCTTCCGGGACGCATGGATCTGCTTCACGAACAGCGGCACCATGAGCAGCCGGGAGAGCAGGCCGACGCCCAGCCACCGGGCGCACCTGGCCACGATGCCCAGCCCTGTGGCCTGGCCAACATCCAGAGGCTTGTCACGCGCGGTCAGGTTCCCGTCGACCCATGCAAGATCGACTCGCTGTGATCACGGATGACACAGCAGTCCTGCGCTGAGCAGCCCTCCGGCTCCCCCACCAGCGTTATCCACAGGCTGTGGAACGTATGGCGCCCCCAGAAGCCACCCGTCACCATCGAATCGTCAGCCCGTCCTACCTGACAAAGGGGCGAACATGATCCGACCTCCGCCGACGCTTCCACAAGCCGGACCGACTGGCCCACCATTCCATAAGAGCCCGGGACAGGAGCAGACGATGCCCGCCGCTGGGGACTGTCCCTTCAGAGCTTGGCCGGTTCGAGACTCTCCAGGCCAGGTGTACGTGAGGAACCTCGAAGACTCGGACCGAGCCGTCCGTCCCTGCGGATCGGCGATCTGGACGCCCGGCCCGGCTGTGGCCTCCTCACCTCCGTCCGTGTCCGCGCCGATGGCGACGGCGAGCATGGCCGCCAGGGCGTCACCGGCGGCGTCTCCCGAGATCACCAGGATCCGGCGCCGCCCCGGACGCGAACAAGGGACGGTTCCGAATCGGGCGAGACGAGAACCACCGAAGCTGACGCGGTGAGTTACCCAGGCATCAGCCGGGCGACCGTCACCGCGTACGCGCCGCACCTGCTCGGCGAGGTGGACTGAGAGCCAGACGCTGACCATAGTGGCGGAGATCGGTGTTGACCGGCGCCCCGGCCGGACCGCCGCCCACGGGCCGGCAAGGTGCCCCGTTGGGGGTTGATAGGTCAGCGCCGGAACGAGCTTCGGCGGCGGAAGCGTCGTCGGGCGGTCAGATTCTCCTGCGCAGGGTCTTGAGCGAACGAGGGGTCCTGCGCATGTGCCGGGTCCTGAGCCGGATGAGTCGGGGTGGGCTGCGAATGGCCGTCGGCAGGAGGTTGGGGAACAAAGTGTTCGATCACACGTTCGACATGCTCGCTGGGGCGATCCACGGAGCGCTCGATGATCCGCTCTTCGCGGACCAGAGCGCCGGGGCCGGTGGGCTCCTCCGCCTCCACATAGCCAGGGTCCGTACCGGCCATCATGTTGGCGCGGCGTCGCGGCCTGGTGTACTTCAGCGTGAATCCCATGCTGATCAATCCCACCAGGATGAAGATCCAGCCGACCAACTGGATGTTGACCCCGCTGAGATCGACGTGGAGCGCGAACGCGAGGATCGCGCCGATGGTGATGAACGAGAGACTGACTCCGATACCCATGGTCTCGGAGCCTCCTTCCGGGGTTGTGCGATGAGCCGGGGGTTCGGCACTGTCCGTCCCTGTACCCGATCGACCCGGAGTATGCGAAAGCCCTTACGGCGTAGCCGATCCGTAAGGTTCCTATGGCCCTCCGACCAGTGTGTACTGTGCGACCTCGTTGGTTTTTGTGGAACGATTCGTACGGTGGGGATTGAGAGCGAGGTTTTCGGGGATGCGCTGCCGCTCGCGGAACGCTATGCGAAGTTCCTCGCCGAGGACGGAGTCGAGCGCGGGCTGATCGGGCCGCGTGAGGTCGACCGGCTCTGGGAACGTCATCTGATCAACTGCGCCGTTGTCTCCGAGGCGGTCCCCCAAGGCGCCACGGTCGTGGACATCGGCTCCGGTGCCGGGCTGCCCGGCATCGTGCTGGCGATCATCCGGCCGGATCTGTCGATCACGTTGCTGGAGCCGTTGCTGCGCCGCGTCACCTTCCTCAACGAGTGCGTCGAGCTGCTCGAACTGGCCAACGTCAAGGTGCGCCGCGCCCGAGCCGAGGAGGTGGCCGCGGACATGTCGATGGACGTGGCGACCGCCCGCGCTGTCGCTCCTCTCGAACGCCTGGCAAAGTGGGCCCTGCCGCTGTTGCGGCCCGGCGGGGAACTGCTGGCGCTCAAGGGAGAGCGCGCGGCGGCCGAGTTGGACGAGGCGAAGCCGGTTCTCGATCGCTTCGGTGTCCGTACCGCGGAACTGCTGCAAGTCGGGCGCGGTAAGGTCGACCCGCCGACAACGCTTGTCCGTGTGGTCGCCGAGCGCGCGCCCCGACGCGCCAAAGGGTCGAGGAAGAAGAGGTCGTCATGAGCACGGGACCAGGACTGGGCTCCTCCAGTTGGCCCTCCGAGCCTGACCGCTCCAGCGAATCCCCCCAGGACGGATCGTCCGGCCCCGACACCGGGGCGAAGACCGGCAAGGCGGGGGACGCACTGCCCTCCGGCCATGCGATGTGGGGTAACACGACGTCCGGTACGGCGGAGACCGTCGGCTATGTGCCGACGAACGGCGGGGTCCAGCCACCGCCGGGTCCGCGTGGAGGACCAACTCAGGGGGAGTCAGAGCTGGTGCGCGAGGCACTCAAGGACGCCAAGGTTTCACGTGAAACCTCGGTACGGGTCAGACCCGAACGGCGAGACAAGGAATGGCCGCGGCCGGGCACATGCCGGGTGATCACCATCGCCAACCAGAAGGGCGGCGTGGGCAAGACCACCACCTCGGTCAACCTTGCCGCTTCGCTGGCGTTGCACGGTGCCAAGGTCCTGGTCGTCGACCTCGACCCTCAGGGCAACGCCTCCACGGCGCTCGGCGTGGAGCATCGAGCCGACGTACCGTCCATCTACGAGGTGCTGATCGAGGACCTTCCCCTGGCGGACATCGTCGTCCCGGCACCCGAGATCCCCAACCTGCATTGCGCCCCGGCCAACCTCAACCTGGCCGGCGCCGAGATCGAGCTGGTGTCGAAGGTGGCCCGTGAGTCCCGGCTGCGCCGCGCGCTGGACTCCTACGACACCGACCAGTTCGACTATGTACTGATCGACTGCCCGCCGTCGCTCGGCCTGCTGACCGTGAACGCACTCGTGGGCGGGAACGAGCTGCTCATCCCGATCCAGTGCGAGTACTACGCCCTCGAAGGTCTCGGGCAGCTGATCCGTACCGTGGACCTCGTCAAGTCCCACCTCAACCCAGGGCTGAACGTCTCCACGATCCTGCTCACCATGTACGACGCGCGGACCCGCCTGGCAGCACAGGTCGCCGAGGACGTGCGGAACCACTTCGGCAATGTCGTCCTCAACACGGTGATCCCTCGTAGCGTCCGGGTCTCCGAGGCCCCCAGCTACGGACAGTCCGTCATGACCTACGACCCGGGCTCCAGCGGTGCGCTCGCCTACAGCGAAGCCGCCTCGGAAATGGCCCATCGGGGAGCGCCGGAGTGAGCCAGCAACGACGTGGCCTGGGCAAGGGTCTTGGAGCCCTCATCCCAACCGCCCCGCCTGCACCCGCCCCAGGATCGGGCGAGGCACCCGGCACTGGGAACGGTATGCCCGGCGGCTCCGAGGGCGGCAGGTCCGGCAACGACATCAAGCCCGTCGCCGGTGCCCATTTCGCTGAGATCCCGCTGAGCTCGATCCGCGCCAACCCCTGGCAGCCTCGCGAGAACTTCGACGAATCGGCCCTCGACGAACTGGCCGAGTCCATCGGCATTGTCGGACTCCTCCAGCCCATCGTGGTCCGCAGGCTCCACGGCGAGGACCATGACTACGAACTGGTCATGGGCGAGCGCCGTAAGCGCGCCGCGGAGAAGGCGGGCCTGAACGTCATCCCCGCGATCGTCCGGGACACCAGCGACAACGACATGCTGCGCGACGCGCTCATGGAGAACCTCCACCGTGAGCAGCTCAACCCGCTGGAGGAGGCGGCGGCGTACCAGCAGCTCCTGGAGGACTTCGGTGCCACCCACGAACAGCTCGCGAGCCGGATCGGCCGCTCCCGTCCGCACATCACCAACACCCTGCGCCTGCTGAACCTGCCGCCCGCGGTCCAGCTCCGAGTCGCCGCCGGCGTCCTGTCCGCCGGTCACGCCCGCGCCCTCCTGAGCCTCGAAAGCGAGGAGGCCCAGGAGAACCTGGCCCTGCGCATCGTCCAGGAGGGTTTGTCCGTCCGCGCCGTCGAAGAGATCATCGCCACGCGCCAGGTCGAGGACGGCCCAACGACCCCACGCCAGGGCCGCCGCAAGAAGCCGGTCGCCCCGGCCCTCCAGGAACTGGCCGACCGCCTCTCCGACCGGTACGACACCAAGGTCCGCGTCGATCTGGGCCGGAACAAGGGCAAGATCGTCGTCGAGTTCGCCACCATGGAAGACCTGGACCGCATCATCAAGGCCATGGCCCCCGACGAGACACCCCCCAGAGCCACCGACCTCTAACCACGCATCCACAAGGCTCCGAGGCCCCCAGCCTCGGAGCCTTGTCATCTCCGCAACCACAATCACTCCCCCCACGCCCAGCTCCAACCAAGCCCCTGAGATCCGCCAAGCACCCACCATCCACTCGCGATGTTTCACGGGAAACACCCGCCCATGCTCGGACCCACGCTCAATCGCCACACACAGCGACGTACCGCCAGACCTGGCCGAGCAAGCCCAAACCTTCCGCTAACGCCGACTCGCAAGGGAGTGTCTGGGGGTGTCTGAAAGTCTGTGGGTGAAGCGCTGATCATTCTCTGGTTGAGGGAGATGCGCCTGGTCGAGCGTGAGCGACTTGCTGGGGCGTCCCGTCCTGCCGGTTGGGGTCTTGACCAGTTTGGCCACGTTCCGCGTGATCAAGTCGCGCGCCTGGGCTTGCCGGATCGCGTGCTTGAGGATGCCGTGGACCAGCCCGAGGCTTCGAGTGGACAGGGTCACCGTAGTGCAAGGCCAGCCCGTTGAGCGCGGCAGCACCGGGTCCGTTCCCAGCCTGCGCTATGCCTCCAGGGCGGACTGGAGCCGGCTCACCAGCGAGTTGCGGCAGATCTAAACCGCCCCAACCGATGGCCGCCGTACAGCAGCGGTTCGCCGAATCCGAGGCTAAATGGCACCAGAAGTATCCGGCAGTGATCCGGCTGTGGCGGGACGCCTGGGCGACCTTCGTCCCGTTCCTGGCGTTCCCGGCCGAGGTCCGCGAGGTCATCTACACCACCAACGCGATCGAGAGCCTGAACGCGCGGTTCCGCCGAGCCACCCGCCGCCGCGGACACCCAGCCCGGTCACCACCGGGACGAACAGCTGCCTGGCCAGGTCGACCACCGACACCCCGGTGAGCCCGGCGACCACGATCAGCGAGGACCAGATGACCAGCGTGCCGCCGCCCGTGCAACTGGCGCAGTTCTGCGCGATCGCGGCCATCCCAACCGAGCAGGTCGCGCTCAAGGTGCGTTACCTGGCCATCCGCAGCCCCACTGAAAGGCCGCACCAAGATCACCGGCAAAACGCTGGGATGGAAGCCTCGCACTGCTGGACGGTGGCCTGCGGCCAGTTCTCTTCGATCGCTTCGGGCAGCCCCCACAGGCCGATGCCCCTATGGATGTCAAGCGACGGACGTGATGCTCCGTGGTTCTCGGACGGGGCGGATCAGGTTGAAGATCTCGCGGGCGATGTAGCGATTGAGACAGCGGATGACCTCGCGTTTGGCCTTGCCTTCGGCGGTGCTTCGTTGCAGGAGTCGCCGGTGCGTGGGTCGTAGCGCAGACGGGAGAGGACGATGCGGAACAGGGCGGCGTTGGCCTGACGGTCGCCACCGCGGTAAGCCGGCGCCGTTGGGTCTTGTCCGAAGATGCCTCGACTGGGCTGACGCCGCACAGCGCTGCGAACAAGGCTGCGTGGCGGAGCCGCTCTAGGATTGTCACCGGCGGCGACCAGCAGTGCAGCGGCGCTGTCGGGCCCGACGCCGGACAGCTCCAGCGGGGCGGGGTTGTGCTGGCTGATCGGTGTCTTGAGTCGCTTGTGCAGCTCGTATGCCTCGGCCTTGAGCCGCAGAATCCGCTCGGCCCGCAGCCGCAGTGTAGATGACGGTCTGCTCGACGGCGGTGGCGTTCTCCGGCTCGGTCAAGTCCGCGCAGCTGCGGATCAAGGTGGCCGGGGCAAGCCCTGCCAGCGATTTGCGTAGCTGCGGGTCGGCACCGACGACCACTGCCTTGAGCTGGTTGATCGCCTTGGTGCGGGCGTTGACCGCCGAATCGCGAGCGAGCCTGAGCAACCGCATCGCCTCGACCAGCCCGGCCCCGGTCTTGGCGATCACTTGCGTCCGGCCCGAGAGCACAGCGCGGCGGCGGCCTCGGCATCGATAGTGTCGGTCTTGCCGCGGGGGCGGCGGGCTCGCTTGTCGGGCCGGTTGACGTCGAAGACCTCGACGTTCTCGCCCTGCAGCAGCCAGCTCAGCGCGGCCCCGTACGATCCGGTGCACTCCACCCCCGGCCCGTCTCACCATGCCGTACTGGCGGGCCCAGCCGAGCATCGCGCGATAACCGTCAGCGGTGGCGGGGAAGATGCGGGTGTCCAGCAGCGCGCCAAGCGCGCTGACCACGGCGGCGCTGTGGGTATCGCGGTGGGTGTCCACCCCCAGGATGGCCTCGATGCTGCAGGACGGGGAGGAACCGGGCAGGCTGGAGGGGATCGTTCGGCTTCCAATCGACTCAAACACGGGGGCTGGATGGCCGACGTTGGACCGGCTCGAGCCGTCAGGACTGTGACGGTGCCTGTCGCGAAGGACCCTTTCGGGACACGCTCTGGCCGCTCTGGCGGCAGCAAGCACCGTTCCAGACCACAACCGACAGACCGGCACTCAAGCCCCACGGTCAGTCGCAGCACGGGTCAGGCTGCGGCCAGGGACGGCACCAATGATTTTCACAGTCACAGCAAGCGGAGCACATCCCCTGCACGCCGCGATTGCGCAGCTCGGCCGGCCGCTCATCCAGTGGTTGGCGCCGTCGCCGCCGGTGCCGACCCACATGCCCAGCACTGTCCCCATGCCTCCGCCAGTCAGCAGCATCACCATCGGGTCTTGGACCTACTGCTCGCCCATGCGAATCCTGGTGGTCGGCCCGCCGGGACGTGGCCCTGCCCATTGTTCGATGGGTCTGCGCAACGACCCGCACCATGTGGCTCGGCCTGGGCGTCGCCAACGCGGCGGGCACCTGCGGCACTGATGTCTCCCGCGAATGGTGGAGTGTGCGTCCATCAGTGGATCAGCCTCGTCGCACCTGCCGAGACCATCGGCCGCGCTCAGATCGGTGGGCCACCCCAGCTCGCTGTCGGCACCACAGCAAGCCCGTGGACGGGCCGCCGGTGTCCGTACCATGCGGGCACCTCTCGCCACGGGTTCGTGCCCGCAACCGCCATTGCACATTGTTCAGCAATCGCCGCCGTCTTCATGTTGCGGGGCGGCGCCGAGCTGACCAAGCTGGGCAGGACGTGTCCGCCGAGGTCAAGCAGTCCGCCTAGGCCGAGCTGCTGGCCCCCATGATCCCGTTCGCACGCAAGATCGTCTACGACGCGGTGGCCACCGCGGGTCTCCACAGCGAGTCCGAGGGCGAGGAACCCGACCGTGGTCGTCTACCAATCGGCTGGGCTGGGTGGTAGCGGCTCCAGCTCGCGCCACCGCCGGCCGATCAGAGCCTGCGCACTCGGATCGCCACCGCTGGCCAACGCGGTTTCGGTGCAGTTGGTCTTCTTGGTTTTTTGATTCCTGACCTCACTCAGCCCTAGATACAGCACGCCGACCAAGGAAGAGACTCCCTGAACAGAGCCTCGGGCCGCTCCAGCGATCCTGAGGTCGATGTCGCGCTGGCCAACGGCAACCCGATCCAGTGCACCGCAGCCGATGCCGGAACGCAGCGTCTCGTGGCCGCTGGATGAGCGCCCGGGCATGCTGTCAATCCCGGCCCAATCGTGACCCGGTTGTTCCGGGTGAACCGTGACCCACCCGATTGTTGATCTTTAGTTGTCGGTCTTGGCCGCGGGGACGCGGCCGAGGTCGCGGTCTTTGAGCCGGTAGC
>NZ_BSTM01000036.1 GCF_030269515.1 Actinomadura sp. NBRC 104412
CACCGCGACGGGTGCAGGTGCTGCCCACTCGCTCACCTAGGACGGCAAGGTGCGAGACGGGGCGTGAACTAGCATCACTCATTGGGTCCGACCCCCTGTGTCGGATCAAGGCCCCGGGCATGCCCGATGTTCGCAGCATCGGGACCGGGGCCGCCTTGTGTCTGATGCCTTCAACCCTGGCGGGCCTGAGTTTCGCGTAACCATGTCGATCGCAGATGGTGTTATGCCGATCATGCCGCGCTGACTTGAGCGTGCTGCGCATAAGAGCCGGTGCCTGAAGGGGTGACCGGGTTTAGACTGGCGCGCAGGTGGCCGAGTGCCCATGGTCAATCGGATGGGACTGATGCGGCATGACCCCTCAAGCGCGAAACCGCCCGCGTAACTGCCAGGAGTGCAATGCCCGCCTGGCACGCGACAACAGAGGCGAGCTATGCACCGCTTGTCAGCATAAGTCCCGTGATATCCGGTTGAGCCCGCCCGAGGTTCCTGCCTCCTTCTGGGAGTCTCCGCATATGCGTGAGGCTTTGGCGGCCCGGCATATCGGCAGGGTGCTGCGTGCATTCCGGAAGCACCCCCACCATTGGCCGCGCCGTTATTCCCAGGAAATCGCCAGTGCCTGGCTGAACGTCGGCCAGTCCTATGTAAGCCGTGTCGAGAAAGGTGCGCCGCCGAGTGACCTGAAGAAGCTGACGCACATCGCCCGTACGCTCCGCATCCCCGATCACCTGCTCTGGTTCACCCCCGAAGACATCCCTACGCCGATGACGGGTGCCAGAACGTCTGACGGCAGCACTCGTCCCGACCAGGCCAAGGCTTCAGCGGGCTGCAGCGTTCCAGCGGGTACCATGGGGCCAGACACCGACATAGCGGACGATTGGCGAGCGATGGAACGTCGGCTTCTGCTGAAACTCGCGGCAATGACCGGTGGTGGGATCCTCACTGCGCCTGAACAGAAGATCCGGCATCTGGCCGATATGGTTTTGACCACGCCACCTAGAACGCTTGAAGACTGGGAGATAGTGTGCGCGGATCATCTGTACGCGATTCGGACGCGTTCTCCCATTAAGGTGCGCGAGGACATGATGATCGACCTCCTCGCTGTGCGACGTCAACTACATGAAGCGAGCGGGGAGGATCCGCGGGAATTGCAGCGTGTCCATGCGGCGCTTGCGACGCTGTACGCCAATGTTCTCACTCGTTTGGGTGACCATGGGGCTGCCCTTCGATGGTGGCGGACCGCTCGTGAAGCGGCCGATATCTGCGGTGACCCCGATTTGCGCCTGGTGGTTCGCGGCTCGGAAGCGGGGTTTGGTCTCTATGGTCAGCGCTCGCCCGAGACGGTTCTTCGTCTCACGCAGAGTGCGCGCAGTATTCGGGGAAACAAGTCTCCGGTAGGGCTCGCCAAGGTCGTCAGCTCTGAGGCAAAAGCGCTGTCGCTGCTTGGCAGGCATGATGAAGCGAAGCAGAGGACGCTAGAACTAGAGAAATTCGCGCCCGGTGAGTCGGTGGCAAATCCAATCCCCAATATTTGGACCACCGATCAGGTTCATTTTACTCAAGCGTGGGTCTTCGCTGGCAGCGGTGACGAGTCGGCCGTTGCTGAGGCGCGATCTCTGGTCCTCGTGCAGAGTGTGGACTATCAGTACTTCGCTAATGTGCGGCTTCATCAGGCTATTTGCACTGTCGTGAGCGGTGGGATCGATCAGGGCGTGGGGGAAGCTACAGCGTTGCTTGATGCGTTGCCCGATTCCCATCGCAGCCAGATGATTACCGAGACTGCTAATAGAGTGCTCCAGTCTGTGCCTCTGGACCAGCGGAATCGCGATTCGGTGAATGAGTTCCGCGAGATTCTCATTGATACCGCCCCTGAGGTCCGCAGTTTGAATTGTGGGGCGTAGGCTCTACCTGAAATCGTCCTGGTGAAATGGCGCTCGTCGGCATGCCCGTCGAGATGCCTTTCGGGGTAGCCCTAGGAGTACTTCTCAGTCGGTGCTGCTCAGTGCGGTCGTCCGGGGTGCGATAATTGCGGGGTCGGCGCGCTGTGCTGCTGGCTAGTATCGCGATCATGGGGCTCAGGAGGATCGGTCAGGAGTGGAGGAGCGCTCTGGCCAATCGCGACCCGCGCATTATCGAGCGGTTGCTGCGGGGCGACGAACTGCTGAAGTCATCCGAAACGGCCGAACTGCGAGGTCTCCTGCTTCTGGGCGGCGACGGCGATGTCCCGTTCACCGCAGAGTCCGCGTGGGATGTACCGGCCAGCGTTGGCACCGTGCGCAGGGGAACGAGCCCTGCGGTGGCGTTCGGGACGACGCTCGGCGCCTCGATCCGCGAGGACTACGAGGGTGAGGACCTTGCCGACTACTACGAGACCGATGAGTTCGTCCGTGCGGTGAACGGCGAGTTCGACCGTCACATGCACTGCTGCACCTGCGACTCCGCCGCCGAGGCTTACTTCCTGGACATGGACGACCGTGCCTCGGACGGATTACCCCGGGTCGCGCTGTCGAGCATCAACGGTATGTCCGAGCGACCCGGAACGCCCTTCTGGGACTGGGTTGATGAGGCGCTGCCGTCCCTGCTGTTCTGCCATTGAGGACGGCGGCCCGCTGAAGCGAGGCGACGTCGGCTTCCTGCAATGGCCGTACGTGGGCTCGTGATGAAGATCGCCACCCGGCGAGCGCATGGGTGACCCCGAGCTTGGTGGGCCTGGACGACCGTCCCTGAAACCCTCCGGCCCGATCGCGGTGGCAAGTTCACCGATTGCTTCGATGCGGTCCGGGACGCGGGCAGAGCCGAAGGCCGACGCGATCGGCGAGCGCTGGCTCGGTGGCATCCGATCCGAGCCGCGGTACGCCGGGTCGGCGGCAGTGCGGCATAGCGACCAGTACTCGGCATCACGCAAAGCTCGCCGGTCCTGGCCGTAAACCATTTTTGGTAGGCCCCGAAGGTAGGTGTGACATAGATACGGGGGAGTATTTTCCCTATTTTCGAAACCTTGGCAGGGGTGGTGTGTCAACTGGCCTTTAGTGGCCGCAACATATCGTCGAAGATCTTGAAGATCTGTTGCATCCTACTGTCAGTGCACGCTCGCTCCGACGCCGGCAGGGGCCTCTGACGGTGGGTAAGTGGGCATGTCGGGCCGACGGTGGTGCGCACGTCCGCACGCTCTGCTAACGGCGACCGCGATCGAAAGGAATCGCACATGCTTCTGGTGATGAAAGACACGCACGAAGTCGTCAGGGTCGAGCAGACCGCCAGCCTGCTTGAGTTGATGTCCGAAAACGCGCGCAAGTCGCTGGAGCAGCGGATCGAGGACAAGGCGACACGGCATGGCTATCTACAGCGCTACATCGAGCAGAACAGGAGGGTCCCGCTCGCTGACCTCGACGAGTGCGTGTCAACGGCAGTGCGGATCATGGATTGGAAGGACCAAGACAAGCTACCTGGTGATCGCGGCTACATGGATTGGGCGATGTTCCATTATCTCACTCCTCACGCCCATGCCGCATGTGGAAGGAAAAGCCTCGAGTGGAATGCGGCGAAGAAGGCGATAGGAGATACTCAAACTAAGGTCGCGTTCGGTGGCCCGCGGATGCTGGAACTCTATTGCCGGTACATTGAATTCTTCAATGGTCAGGGCATCGATGCTGGAGACCAAGATGCACTCAGCCGGCTCGGCAAGGAGGCCGAGGCGGGAAAATCGGTGAGCCCGTATTACCCGGAAACGGTCGAGCCGAAGCTGAGGCAAGCAGCCTCCCCTGAGTCTCCTGAAGAATCGTTCATCATGCCCTTCAGTTACGGCGCCCATCTAACGTATATCCGAGTCTCCTTCGATCGGGAATCCTATCGATTCGAGTACTTTGATCGGCAGCGGCAGACGCTCACTCTGAAAGGGCAAGATATTGTCGGCTACTTCCAGGGCGACGAAATGGTCTCCGGCCGGCCCATCTATTTTGAATTCAAGATGGATTCTCAATCGCTGGCCCAACTGTGCCGGAAAGCGCAACTTCTCGCCGGGGAATTCAAGGCTGATCTCGAGGACACGCTGGTCGACACTGCACGAAAGAATACCCTCGAAAAGTTCGCCGAGAAGGCCACCGTCGTCTCGGTTTTCGGCGATCCTGAGCCGGCTCAGCACCCGGACGCGATCAACTGCCCATGGGCCAGTCTGGAGAGCATCATCCGTCACTTCGTCGGGGAGGAGGCTCTCCAGAGGCAAGTCAAGTTCATTCGTGAAGTAGCAGTGACCCACTATATCGCCGAACACGGGAGCGACGTCGAAAAGAGGATGGCGGGCCTGGAGGTAGTTAATAGCGAACGCTCATAGAACCGATGAGCGTGTGCGGTCGCGCGCGTCCCGCGTGAGTGTGGTGTCGCTTTGCTCCGTGGGGTGCTCTGCTATGGGGTTGGGGCGCCGTTCGGGATGGGGAGGAGGTCGGGGCGGGGGGTGGGTACGGGGAGGCGGTGGTCGGATAGGACGGTGTGGAGGCGGTCGGGGTAGTCGGTGACGATCGCGTTCACGCCGTAGGAGAGGTAGCGGGTCATGTCGGACGGTTCGTTCACCGTCCAGACCGCGACGGGGAGTGCCAGGGATTGGGCGTGTTCCACCAGGGCGGGCGTGGTCATGGCCATCTCTGGGGAGAGGCTGGTTGCGCCTACGTCCAGGGCGGCCGCTACCGGGTCGACCGGGTCCAGGCCGGCGCACCACGGGGTGCCTGGGACGGCTGTGACGCGTTCAATGAGGGCTACTCGGCCCGCGTCAGGGATGTATCGGCGGGCCTCGACCAGGACGCGCCAGTCGAAGGCCAGGAGGCGGCTTCGGGCCGACAGTGCGAAGGCTTGCAGGACTTCTGCGACCGCTACGGTGAAGCGGGTCACCTCGGTGTCGGGCCAGCTTGGGTCGGTCTTGAGCTCGACCGCCAGGCGTACGTCCGGGACGGTGCTCAGGAGGGCGCAGACCTCGGCCAGTGTGGGAATGCGCGTACCCGGGACCGGTAGTTGGGTGAGGACGAACGGGTCGTCGTCCCGGGTCGGGTGGCGGGTGCCCGCGTCGACCATGCGGACTTGGGCGAGCGTCAGTGTGCGGAGGGCCTTGCCTACGTAGGGGTAGTGCGGGTCGCCTGGTGTGGCCGGTTCCGTGTCCCTGGCGGTGAGCGCGGAGAGGGCTTGGTCGTGGTTGAGCACCACGACGTCGTCCTGGGTCAGCCCGACGTCGAACTCGACCGCGTGGACGCCCAGGGCCAGTGCGTGCCGGAACGCGGGCAGGGTGTTCTCCGGACGGAGACCCCGCGCTCCTCGGTGGCCGTGCAGCTCGACGGTCTCCCCGGTGAAGGTCACCCGTGCACGTTACAGCCCGTGACCGAACGCTTTGTGTCCGACCGGTGAGAACGAGGGGAACCGGATCAAACCAGGGGCCGGAGGGAGAGGGTTTGGGTGCGGCCCGGGCCGACGCCGATGGCGGAGATCTGGGCCCCTGACATGTCCTCGATGGCCCTGACGTACGCCTGGGCGTTCTTGGGGAGGTCGTCGAAGGTCTTGGCGCCGCTGATGTCCTCCTGCCAGCCGTCCAGGTACTCCAGGATCGGCTTGGCGTGGTGGAAGGCCGTCTGGGTGGTGGGGAGTTCGTCCAGGCGCTCGCCGTCGACGTCATAGGCGACGCACACGGGGACGCGTTCCAGGCCGGACAGGACGTCGAGCTTGGTGAGGAAGTAGTCGGTGATGCCGTTCACGCGGGTGGCGTAGCGGGCGATGACCGCGTCGAACCAGCCGCAGCGGCGGTCACGGCCCGTGGTGACGCCGTATTCGCCGCCGGTCTTGCGGAGGTACTCGCCCTGCTCGTCCAGCAGTTCGGTGGGGAACGGGCCCGAGCCCACGCGGGTGGTGTACGCCTTGAGGATGCCGATGACCTTGGTGATGCGGGTGGGGCCGACGCCCGAGCCCGAGCAGGCCCCGCCCGAGGTCGGGCTGGACGAGGTGACGAACGGGTAGGTGCCGTGGTCGATGTCCAGGAGGGTCCCCTGGGCCCCCTCCAGGAGGACGGTCTTGCCGTCGTCCAGCGCCTTGTTGAGGACCAGGGTGGTGTCGGCGACGTACTGCCGTAGCCGCTCGCCGTAGGCCAGGTACTCCTGGACGATCGAGGCGGTCTCGATCCGGCGCCGGTTGTAGACCTTGGTGAGCACCTGGTTCTTCTCGCGCAGCGCCAGGTCGAGCTTCTGGGTGAGGATGTTGGCGTCGAACAGGTCCTGCACCCTGATGCCCATCCGGGTGATCTTGTCGGCGTAGGCGGGGCCGATGCCGCGGCCGGTGGTGCCGATCCTGGCCTTGCCCAGGTAGCGCTCGGTGACCTTGTCCAAGGCACGGTGGTGCGGCATGATCAGGTTCGCGTTGGCGGAGATCAGCAGCCGTTCGCAGCCGATGCCGCGCTCCTTGAGGCCGTCGATCTCCTGGAGGAGGACGGCCGGGTCGATCACCACGCCGTTGCCGATCACCGGCACCACGTCGGGGGACAGGACGCCCGAGGGGAGCAGGTGCAGGGCGTAGCTCTCGTCGCCGATGACCACGGTGTGGCCGGCGTTGTTGCCACCCTGGTAGCGGACGACGTAGTCGACCTCGCCGCCCAGCAGGTCGGTGGCCTTGCCCTTGCCCTCGTCTCCCCACTGGGCTCCGACAAGAACGATGGCCGGCATGCCATTACACCTTTCCCACGACTAAGGCCCCTCGCTGGGCCTGGGTCACTCCCAGGGGAAAACCGCAAGCGCGAAGGGGCCTCTTGCGAGCAAATCGTACCCGCCGGTGGACACCAGGAAAACCGGAGCGGTCTCCGGCTAGCCGTTGTTCAGGATGTCGGCCGCCGTCTGGCTGCTGTCGCGCAGGAACGTACGGCAGCGCTCGGCCTCGTGGTCCTCGCCGATCGCGGCGGCGGCGCGTCCCAGGGCGTGCAGGCAGCGCAGGAACCCGCGGTTGGGCTCGTGCTCCCAGGGGATGGGGCCGTGGCCCTTCCAGCCGGCCCGGCGAAGCTGGTCCAGGCCACGGTGGTAGCCGGTACGGGAGTAGGCGTAGGAGTCGATGACGCTGCCCTTGGCGAAGGCCCAGTCCGCCAGCTCCGCCCAGGCGGCGGGGTAGTCCGGGTGGCGTGCGGCCACTTCGATCGCGTTGGTGCCGGACTCCAGGGCCTTGCGGGCCTCGGGGTTGTCCGGCAGTTCGGTCGGGGGCGGGCCGCCGAGCAGGTTCTGCGTCATGCGGGTCATGTTAGGCGGGGACGCGGGGTGTGCATCAACCCGGCACCGGTACCGGCATCGGCAGAGGCAGGGAGAAGCGCGCAGCTCCGTCCACCAGGGCGGAGCCGACGTCCGGCCAGCAGACGAGGATGGCCCGCATCGCTCCCTGGTTCTCCAGGATGACGTCGGCGTTGAACTCGGTGATGCCGCGCCGCTCGGCCAGCGGCGCCAGGCACGACACCAGGATCCGTCCCAGGCCGCGGCGCTGCCACGGGTCGGCGACGAGGGCCGCCAGGTCGGCGCGGTACGGCCGTGCCGCGTCCCGGGCGTACTCGGCGATGCCGATCATCTCGTCGTCCAGGAGGGCGACCATGGCCTCCCGGTCCCAGTGGTCGAGCGCGTCCATGGCCTGGACGTAGTACTCGGGGATGTAGGGCGACCCGGACCAGAAACGGGTGAAGAGGCTCCGCTTGGACAGCCGGTCGGACATGCGGCGCAGGCGGTCCGCGTCGGTGACCCCGTATGGGCGGATGCGGACGTCCCGCAGCTCCGTCCCGTCCACGTCAAGTTGCGTCATGCAACTCATTGGATCGCGCCAAGTTGCATGACGCAACTACCTCAGAGGTCAAGATCGCGAATGCGCTCAGGCTCCGGGGCCCGGCCGCGTCTCCACATCTTTGGGACCCAGGCGGACCCCGCAGGAGCCGCACGTGAGATCCTCGGTAAGGGCGCCACCGCAGTCGGCGTGGGTCACGAGCAGCGGCGGGCCGTCAGGGGCGTAGTGCCGGTCGCCCCACATCATCAGCGTCATCATGACCGGCCACAGCTCCACGCCCTTGCGGGTCAGGCGGTACTCGTATCGGTCGGGGCGCTCCTGGTAGCGGACGCGGCGGAGCAGGCCCTCGTCGCAGAGCCTGGACAGCCGGTCGGTGAGCACGTTGCGGGCGACGCCCAGCCGGTCCTGGTAGTCGTCGAAACGCCGGATGCCCTCGAACGCGGTGCGCAGGACGAGCATCGTCCAGCGATCGCCCACGACCTCCAGGGCGCGGGCGATCGAGCAGTTCTGGGTCTCGTACGTGCGTGGTAGTGCCACGTCCGAAGCCTAACCCGAGTTGCCTGAAGCAACCCACCTTCCAGGGAACGGCGGGCCGCCGCGGGATCGTGTCGGCGCGGACCATGATCCCGCGGCGGGGCATCGGTGCCGGCTTACTTGATCTTCGTTCCGGCGGAGCGGAGGTGGCGGCACGCCTCGACCACCCGCGCGGCCATGTTCGCCTCGGCCGCCTTGCCGTACGAGCGCGGGTCGTACTGCTTCTTGTTGCCGACGTCGCCGTCGACCTTCAGGACGCCGTCGAAGTTGCGGAACATGTGCTCGGCGATCGGCCGGGTGAACGCGTACTGGGTGTCGGTGTCCACGTTCATCTTGACCACGCCGTAGGACACCGCCTCCAGGATCTCCTCCTCGGTGGAGCCTGAGCCGCCGTGGAACACCAGGTCGAACGGCTTCTCCTTGCCGTACTTGGCACCGACCGCCTCCTGGATGTCCTTCAGCACGCTGGGACGCAGCTTGACGTGGCCCGGCTTGTAGACGCCGTGCACGTTGCCGAACGTCGCCGCCAGGATGTAACGGCCCTTCTCACCGATCCCCACGGCCTCGGCGGTGGCCAGGGCGTCGCCCGGGGTGGTGTACAGCTTCTCGTTGATCTCGCCGACGACGCCGTCCTCCTCGCCGCCGACGACGCCGATCTCCATCTCCATGATCACGCGGGCCTTCGCGCACTCCTCCAGCAGCTCGGCCGCGATCTGGAGGTTCTCCTCCAGCTCGATGGCCGACCCGTCCCACATGTGGGACTGGAACAGCGGCTCCTCGCCACGCGCGACCCGCTCCTGGGAGATCTTGATCAGCGGCCGCATGTAGCCGTCCAACTTGTCCTTGGGGCAGTGGTCGGTGTGCAGGGCGACGTTCACCGGGTACTTGGCCGCCACGACGCGGGCGTACTCGGCCAGGGCGGTCGCGCCCACCACCATGTCCTTGATCGTGGTTCCGGAGAGGAACTCGGCGCCGCCGGTGGAGACCTGGACGATCCCGTCGCTCTCGGCCTCGGCGAAGCCGCGCAGCGCCGCGTTCAGCGTCTGGCTGGAGGTGACGTTGATGGCGGGGTAGGCGAAGCCCTCCTGCTTGGCACGGTCGAGCATCTCCGCGTAGACCTCGGGCGTTGCGATGGGCATTTCGGCGTCCTTTCTTACGCAGCAGTGCCGTCGGGGCGGGGCGTACCGTCCACCGTCAGTATGTCGTCCGACCTCACCCGCCATGGGGGTGGGCTCCACAGCGCCAGTATCCCGGATGGGCCGCCGCCACGCCCGGCGCGCCCCTCCAAGAGGCCATGCCCCTCGCGGGACACCCACATGCCCCCTCCCGCGCGTTCCATGCGGCGCTCCACGGCTTTTTACGGCCCGGTGAACCTAGCCGCCCTGGGGCCCTGAGACGGCCCGTGAGCGAAGGAATGAGAGTATTACCCAGGACTCGACGTCTCACCGAAACGTGAGGCCCGCTCCGGGTACGCTCGCAACGTGGATCTCTCGCTCATTTCCCTTGACATCACCGAGTGGCTGCACCCGACGGCATGGCTGCAACTGTTCGGGACGTTCGCGACCGTCGGCGTCATCGCCATCATCTTCGCGGAGACCGGACTCCTGTTCGGCTGCATCCTGCCGGGTGACTCGCTGCTGTTCACGGCGGGGATCCTCACGGCCGTCTCCACGGTCAACGGCCAGGAGTTCCAGCCCTTGTCGCTGCCCTGGCTGCTGATCGGCGGCCCGATCGCGGCGATCCTCGGCGCCCAGCTCGGGCACTGGCTCGGCGCCAAATACGGCCGCAAGCTCTTCGAGCGACCCGACTCCCGGATCTTCAAGCAGGAGTACGTGGTCAAGGCCGAGTACTACTTCAACCGCTTCGGCCCGGCCCGCGCGGTGGTGCTGGCCCGCTTCATCCCGATCGTCCGGACCTTCCTCAACCCGCTGGCCGGGATGCTCGGCATGAGCCGCCGCCGCTTCTTCATCTGGAACGTGGTCGGCGGCGTGCTCTGGACGGACACGCTGTTCCTCCTCGGCCACTTCCTCGGCGCCGAGGTGCCCGACATCGAGCGCTACATCCTGCCGGGCGTCGCCGTGATCGTGCTGCTGTCGCTGATCCCGATCATCCGGGAGATGATGCGCGGACGGGGCGGCAAGGGCCGCCACGCCGGCAACGGTACGAATAAGAATGCCCCGGAAGAGTCCCGTCCGTCGCTCAGCGGTGACAGTTATCGCTAATCTCCCCATGTGGGACGTCATCGGTCGGACCCTCGTGGTCTCGCGCGCATACTGATCGCGGCCATCGCCGTGGTGCTGGCCTTAGCGCTGTTGGTCATCGGCGGCCTGGCCCTGGTGAACGCGCTGACCTCCAGTTCGAGCGAACCAGGCTCGGCGAACCCGCCCGGCACCCAGGACGCGAGCGAGAGCGCGTCGCCGACCCCCGAGCAGACCCGAGCCACCCGGACGGCCGCCGCCGCGGCCACCCCGCTGCTCATCCGCGTGATCGGCGCCCCCACCCAGGTCTTCGTCCGCGTCTCCGGCAGCGGCGAGGTACTGCAACAAGGCACCCTCAACACCGGCGAGGCCCGCCAGTACGAACAGGCCCCCCTCGACGTGGTCGCCCTCAACGGCGCCGCGGTGGAAGTGGTCATCTACGGCAAGAAGCAACCCCCCAAACCCTCGGGCACCCGCGGCGAATGGTTCGTCCCAGAACGCTAGCCCCACCGACCACCCCTAGAACCGCCGCGACAGCCCCCGCAGGCACCCCCGCCAACCAGCCGATCACCGCCACGCCACCCCACATCCGGCCATGGCCAAGATCAGCAATCATCGCCGCCAGGCGAGAAGCACAGCCACACCCACCCCCGAACGGTCGCCCAAGCGCCGCGATCGCGTCCAAAGGCAGGGCAAGCGCCAGCGAAACCCTGATCGCGTAGCGAGCCCCAGGCCGGATCGGAGCGATGCCAGCGATCGCCGCAACCGCAAAAAGCGACGAGCCGCCAAGGCGAGGAGCGCCGCTCGCGCCTGCCAATAAACAACACTCTCGCACCCACCCCAGCCCCTCACCCCAGCCCCGAACGGCGCCCAAGCGCTGCGATCGCGTCCGAAGGCAGATTCGAGCGGAGCGAGAATCTGATCGCGGAGCGAGCCTCTAGGCGAGTCGGAGCGATGCAGCGATCGCCGCAGGCGCGACAAGCGAGGAGCGCCAGCGACGAGCGCAGCTCGCGCCTGCCATAAGAATGAGCGCGCCCAGCGCCCGACGCCGCAGGCACCGCCAACAAACACAGCGCGACGAGCCGCTAGGGCGAGGAGCGCAGCTCGCGCCTGCCAATGAACACCTCTCGCACCCACCTCAGCCCGTCACACCAGCCCCGAACGGTCGCTCAGGCGTTGCGATCGCGTCCGAAGGCAGGGGCGAGCGCCAGCGAGACCCTGATCGCGGAGCGAGCCTCTAGGCGAGTCGGAGCGATGCAGCGATCGCCGCAGGCGCGACAAGCGAGGAGCGCCAGCGACGAGCGCAGCTCGCGCCTGCCAATAGTCACAGCAGCTCGGTGAGGGTGTAGGGGTGGCGGTAGTCGAGGCCCTCGGCGGTGATGCGTTCGGTGGCGCCTCTTTCCACGATTGTGGCTACGGCGACGACGTGGGCGCCTTCGGCGCGTAGTGCTTCTACGGCTGTGAGTACTGAGTTTCCTGTGGTGGAGGTGTCTTCTACGGCGAGTACTCGGCGGCCCTTGACGTCTGGGCCTTCGATGCGGCGTTGGAGGCCGTGGGCTTTGTCGGTTTTGCGTACCACGAAGGCGTCGAGGTGGCGGCCGCGGGCGGCGGCGGCGTGGAGCATGGCGGTGGCGACGGGGTCGGCGCCGAGGGTGAGGCCGCCGACGGCGTCGTAGTCCAGGTCGGCGGTCAGGTCGAGCATGACGCGTCCGACGAGGGGGGCCGCTTTGCCGTCCAGGGTGACTCGGCGCAGGTCGACGTACCAGGACGCGCGCTGGCCTGAGGACAGCACGAAGTCGCCTTTGACGACGGCCTTGGACTTGATCTCTTCGAGGAGGGCTTCGCGGTCGCTCACAGGGAGAACCCTAGGGGGACGGGTCGTGGCGGGGGAAACGGGGCGGCGGTCGGCGGGCTGTACCGTGGGCGCGGGAGGTGACGTGACCCCCGGAACGCTGGTGCTGTTGCACGCCCCGTACTCGCGCGCCGAAGCGTGGGGTGATCTGCCGGAGGCGTTGCGCCGGCATGGGCTGGACGTGGTGGTGCCGGATGTACCGGACAGTTCGGGGCCGCGGTACGTGGCCAGGGCATCGCTGATCATTTCGGCGACGGGTCCGGTGTCGCCGCTGGTGCTGGTGGCTTCGGGTGGGGCGGGGCCGCTGGTTCCGGCGGTCGCGCTGGCGCAGCGGGCGGCGCACCGCAGGGTCGGCGGGTACGTGTTCGTGGACGCGGACCTGCCCAGGCCCCCGGTCGGGCAGAGTGATGAGCCGGTGGCGATGCCGCCCGACTGGCCGGAGGCGCCGTGCGGCTACCTGCGTACCGATCATTCGTTGGCGCGTACGGCCGACGAGGACCGGGCGTTGCGGGAGGCGCGGTTGCGCGGCTGGGTGGTCGCCGAGCAGGGGCCGGGCACGTCCAAGGCGCTCACCCTCAACGGGCTGATCGCGGCCCTGTGACCGGCCTCAGGTGTCGTTCTTCAGCAGGTCGTCCAGGAGGGCGTCGTAGTCGTCCTCGGGACGGCCCAGGTCGACGCGCGCCCGGTAGCGCAGCCGCAGCAGCGCCTCAAGGCTGTCTTCGGCGAGGGCCACGTCGTCGGGGCCGGGGGTGAACTCCTCCTCGGCGCCCCTGGTGGGGGAGGCGCCGGTGCCCGCCCCGATGCCGACGGCGCGGTCGCGGAGGGCGAGGACGACGTCGGCGCCGGCGGTGGCCCACTCGTGCGCCCCGGCCGCGTCGCCCTGGGCGTACAGCACCTCGGCCACCGCGCGGTAGACCTCCGGGTCGCTGGGTGCGTCGGCGCGGATCTGCTCGACCAGCTTGCGCGCCTCGTCGGCCTCGCCCAGCTCGAACAGCGCGTCGGCCAGGTAGGCGCGGGGGTCGCCGTAGGTCTCGCCGCCGTCCTCGATGGCGGTCCGGTACAGTTCGGCGGCTCGCGCGTGGTCGCCCGCGTGCTGCCACTGCTCGCCCGCGCGCAGCAGCACGTTCGCACGTGACACCC
The DNA here is from genome assembly GCF_030269515.1 of Actinomadura sp. NBRC 104412. Taxonomy (GTDB): domain Bacteria; phylum Actinomycetota; class Actinomycetes; order Streptosporangiales; family Streptosporangiaceae; genus Spirillospora. The sequence continues at coordinate 13,498 of NZ_BSTM01000036.1, forward strand.
CGCCGGACACCGACTCGGCGAGCTCGGAGAGCCGCCGTGCCGCCGAGATGTGATCGCCCGTGCGCAGGGTGTCGAACTCCAGGTCGTCGAGATCGTCTTCCGTCACATGCGTCACGGTTCAACGCTACCCGTCGCCCGCCGAACGAAGCGGGTGAATCGTGGAGGATCGTGAACTACCTACGCGTTCCACGTCGCCCCGCTGGTCGTCGGCACAGGGTCACCTGCGGGAACGTTCGAGCGCGTCCCAGAAACCGCGGCGGAGGGCGTGCCGCACTTCGTCGTGCAGCAGGAAGTCGATCGGCAGCGAGGAGCCCTGGAGCAGCCGCGCCTCCAGGTCGGACGGCATCCGGGGCTTGCGCGCGAGCACGGCCTCCAGCCACAGGGCCGGGGCGTCCCGCGCGACGGACTCGCCGAAGTCCTGCCCTTCGCGGTGGGCGGCCTTGACGGCGTCGGCGAGGGTCGGCGCCGCCTGCTGGGCGGGTACGGGCGCGATCTGCTGGGGGCCGGTGTACGGGCCGTGCGACTGTGGTGCCGGGGGTTGTGAGGGAGGCGGGGGTGACAGGGCGGGGGGTGGCGGGGAGAGCGCGGGCGGCGGGGGCGAGGAGGACGGCGGGAGGTACTGGGGTCCGGTGCTGGACGGGGCGGAGGTCGGTGTGGGCGCCGCGTGCAGCGGGGACGGGGGGCCCTGCGAGGGCGATGAGGGCAGGTCGTTCGGGCCTGTCCCGGCTCCCAGGGCGCTCATCGAGCCGTTCGCGGGTGGCAGGCGCGGCGCGGACCCGTTGCCGCCGAAGCCCGTGTCGGAGGTGAAGCTTCCGATGCCGGTCGTATCCGGGCCGTAGCCGGGGCCCGCGCCGCCGGAGTCGCCGGTCGTGGAGCTGTACGACCCGTACTTGCCGGGCTCGTAGCCGGAGCCGGACGTGTCGGTGTCATAGCGGGAGCCCGTTTTGTAACCGGATCCCGTGTCGTGACCGGAGGCCGTGCCGTAGCTCGAACCCGTGTCATAGCTGGAACCGGTGTCGTAGCCCGAGCCCGTGTCGTACCCGGAGGTGGACGGCCTGGCGAAGTCGACGGTGGAGTTCTGGCCCGTCGAGGACGAGGCGGACGAGTCGTACGAGGGCGGCGGGCCGGTCAGCGGCGAGGACGGAGGCGGGCCGCTGTGGGGGCCGGTGGTCTGGAGCGGGGTGAGGGAGCCGGGCGTCCCGTGCCCGTTGGACAGCGGCCCGGACGGCGAGGTGGAGGACGAGGCCGGCGCGGGGCTGAGCGCCCCGGCGGTCGTGGAGGCGGGGGCCTCGATGCCGGCGAGCAGGTTGACGTACGGGCGGAGCTGCGCGGGGCCGACCTCGATGAGGTCGTCGCATTCCTGGCGGAGCGAGCGGGAGATCGTCCAGTTGCCGTCGACGGCCACGTGCACGACCGTGACGCGGACGCCGAAGTCCTGCGCGTCCACGATCACCTGGGCCAGTTCCTCGTCGCCGCTGACCAGCACCGCCTCGGCCAGCGCGCCGTTGCGGGCCAGCGTCATCAGATCGCGGTGGATCTCGGTGTCGACGCCCTCGCGCTTGCCCGGACGCATCCGGCCGAGCCGGAGCTTGAGCCCGGGCAGGTCGGCCAGGGCCTCGTGTTCGAGCGAGCGCCGTCCTTCGACGGTGGCCTCGTACCAGTAGCAGCGCAGCATCGGCAGGCCGGTGCGCTCGCAGGCGAGGTTGCCGAGCAACTGGAGGAGTCCGCCGAAGTCCCAGGAGACGGTGTCGCGATGGCGGGTGCCGTGCACCGCCATGGCGCCGTCCGCCAGCAGGTAGCCGGCGTCTACGAACAGCGCGCAGCGATCCATGCGACATCGCCCTTCCTCAACACGGGACCTCTCGGGAAGCCCACTCCTCGGTCAGGTCGGCGAGGGGAGCATCGGCGGGCGGTCTCCCCTCTCTGCTTCGGGGGTCGCGGGCCGGGGAGAGACCCGGCCCGCCTTAGCGTATAGAAAGCCGTTAGCCACGTAGGCCAATACGGCGATTCGCCACTCTTTCATGACACTTCGTGACTCGTCGCCGCGCCGTGTGGCTCAGCGCGGACGCTACCAGCCTTTCCGGTCTGTCCCCGATTCCGCCACATGATCTTTACATGAGGATTCGATGGCGTGGAGGCTCGGCCGCCGGGTCAGCAGATGGTGGCGGCGCCCATCCCGGTGAGCGAGGTCGCGTCGCGCGGCGTCTCCCAGCGGACGTGGCAGCGGCGCCCGTCCAGCTCGACGGTGGCGATGGCGTTGTCGAACCAGGGGCCGTCGGTGATCCGCCATTTCAGCGGGGGCGGCGCCACCTTCGACAGCCTGGCCAGCAACCGGAACGGTCCGGGCACCGCCCGCGAGCACGCGATCTTGTTGGCCCAGCGGAACCTGCCGACCAGCGGGTTGCGCAGCGGGGAGCACACGATCTGCGTGATGGCCGTCCCCGTGCTCGGCTCGGTGACCCGCGCCAGGTAGGAGTAGTGGATGTCGCCGGACAGGAAGGAGATGCTGGCCGGCGCGTCGCCGCGTTCACCGCGCGCCACCGCGACCACGTCCTCGGCCACGGCGCGGAACGACGCGTCGAACGCGGCCCAGTGCTCCAGGTCGGCGCCCTGCCGCAGCCTCTCGCCGAGCCGCGCGGCCCGCCCGCCCCAGGCGCCGCCTGCCATGGCCTCGTTCCACGCCTCGGCGTGGTGGATGGCGCGGGGCAGCAGGTACGGCAGCGAGCTGGCGATCAGCAGGTGGTCCCTCCCGCCCTGGCACTGCTCGTCCAGCCACTGGAACTCGTCGTCGTCGAGCATGCCGCGGCGGTCGGCGGTGAGCAGGCGGGAGCAGCGGCTGTCCACGACGACCAGCCGGGTGCCGCCCCAGTCGTGGACGTAGCTCCAGCGCGTGGTGGCGGGCTCCTTGTCGGCGCGCTCGGCGAACTCGTCGATGATCTCGGCGGCGTCCGCGCCGCCGGCGGCGGCCGCGAGCACCTTCGCGTACAGCGGCTCGGCCGCGCGCTGCTCCGGCGACAGGTTGCCGAGGTGCTGGTAGATCCAGTACGAGCCGATGCCGCCGGTGATCCGCGCCCGCCACCACGGCTTGGCCCACATCTGCCGCCGCCAGGTGTAGGAGGTGTTCCAGTCGTCCCGCACGTCGTGGTCGTCGAAGATCGTGTACGTGGGGACGGTGGACAGCAGCCACCGCACCGCGGGGTCGTCGCGCCATGCCAGCTTGTAGAGCATGGTGTAGTCCTCGAAGTCGGCGACCTCGCCCTCGGGCTCGGTGCCGGGGGCGCGCCGCTCGGCCAGGTACGCCCGCATCTCCTCGCCCAGCTCGTCGGCGTAGATCTGGTCGCCGACCATCAGCAGCACGTCCGGCCAGGCGGAGTCCTCGGTGCCGGGCGCGGCGAGGCGGTGGGCGAAGGCGGACAGGGCGTCCAGGCCGTGCAGCCCGGCGCGGTCGGGCGAGCGGCGGCAGGAGCCGAACGAGAGGCGCACCGGTCCCGAGGGGTCGATCGTCCTGATCGCCGGGGCGGGGAACGGGCCGCCGGGCTCCGGCCACACCCGCTCGCCGTCCAGCGCGACCGCGTAGGGGATCGTGGCGCCCGGTTCAAGGCCCTCCACGTCCACCAGCGCGTAGTGGTGGCCGTGCGCGGTGAACGTGGAGGCGGAGGCGTTCACGCCGTGTTCTTCGCTGAAGACCCGTACTTCGCAGGGACGGTCGGTCTCGACCCAGATCGTGGCGGTGCGGTCGGCCACGTGCCGGAGCAGGGGCCCGAGTACCAAGGCGGTCATAACAGGCTTCTCTAGCGGACGCGCGGTGGCCGCGTCCAATGTTCCCGCGCATCCGCCTCGGAACGTACGGACGCCGCGGCGCGTACCAGAGCGGCGACCGCGGGTGAACGGCTGTCCTCCGGCCAGGCCGGCACGACGCTGGCCGGCGGGGCGTCCAGGACAGCGGTGTCGGGTCCCTGACGTTCATGACCGACCCGGAGCACTACATGTCACGGTTGCCCGCCGTGGCCGCCTACCCTTCGTCCAAGGCTGCCCTGAACGCGCTCACGGTGCAGTACGCAAAGGAGCTGCGCGGCGACGAGATCCTGGTGAACGCCGCCGTCCCCGGTGCGTGCGATACCGACTTCACCAAGGGCCTAGGGCTGAACATCACCCGGACGGCCGCGCAGGGCGCCGCCATAGCCGTACATCTGGCCACGCTGGGGCCGGACGGCCCGACCGGTGGGGTCCTTCGACGACAGCGGCCCCGTCCCTTGGTGAGGCCGGATCCGGCCGGGCGCGTCACCTCGGGGCCGGGGCAGAGTTAGGGCACCGAAGTGTTCGCGGCGAAAGGACCCCGTTCATGCCCCCCACTCCCCGCACCACCCTGTCCGTCCGTTACAACCCGGTCATCGCCTGGGTGGCCCTGGCGCTGGGCGTGCTCAACTTCATCCTCGGCGCCCTGGTGCCGATGGTGGTGAACCTGGTCCTCGGCATCATGTTCATCGTGCTGGGCGCGCTGTATCTGAGCCGGGAGTACTTCACCTACACCACGCACACCCGCACCCTCGAAGTGATCGCCCCGGTCGGCACCCGCCGCGCGTTCCGCGGGGCGGACGAGTCGTCGCTCGTCGTCGAGGGCAACCGGATCGTGCTGGTGCGGGCGGACGGCCGCCGCAAGAAGCTGCCGGTGATGCGCTGGATGTCGCGTCCCGAGCAGTGGGACGCCGTGATCGCGGCGATCGGGGAGTCCCGGAAACCCGCCTGAGCGTCAGGGGAGCAGTCCCGCGCGCCGCGCGTTCCGTACGGCCTCCGTACGGGTGTGGCTGTTGAGCTTGCGCATGGCCGACTTCAGGTAGCTCTTCACCGTGGCGGGCAGCAGCCCGAGCTGGGTGGCGGCCTGCGCGTTGGTGCAGCCGATCGCCACATAGGACAGGACGTCCAGCTCGCGCGGCGACAGCTCGGGACGGGGTTCGGGCTTCGCCGTCCCGGCCGCGGCGAGGCGGTGGGAGGCGTCCAGGAGCCTCGCGCGTACCTGCGGGTCGGTGATCTGGTCGGCGAGGCCGCGCAGCTCCGCGTGCACCGCCCGCACCTCCTCCCAGCGGGCGGACGCCTCCGCCGGGCTCGTGGCCGGGGTCCCCTCGGCGTGCAGGCGGGCCAGCGCCTGGTCGGCCTCATCCCGTACGGCCAGGTCCTGCTCAAGGTCGCGGCCGGCCTGGACGGCCATCGCCACCACCCGGTCGGCGATCGACAGCGGCTCGCGCAACGCCCCGTACAGGACGCCGCGCACCCGGCGCCGCACCACGACGGGGACGGCCACGATCGACAGCAACCCCTCGTCGGCCACCGGGGCGTCGTAGTCGTGGCTGATGGTGGACGCGTGCGGGTAGTCGCTGACCCACACGGGACGGCCCAACGCCATCGCCTTCCCGCCCAGCCCGGAGTTGCGCCGCACCACCAGCCCGTCCAGGGAGCCGGTGACGCCGCCGACCAGCTCGGTGATCCGCATCCGGTCGGGGCCGCACAACGCGCCGCCGAACACCATCGGCAGCCCGGTGGACCGCTGCAACGCCAGAACCGCCGTGCGCACCGCTCCCGCGTCGTCACCCATGCCCAGAGCATGCACGGCGGACGCTCCGTAGTGAAGTGCCCCGGGTGATCCGAATCACCCGGGACACTCCTCAGGCGGTGGGGACGTCCTTGTCCGGGAGGCCCAGGATGCCGATGGCCTCCTCGCGCATCTGCACCTTGCGGACCTTCCCGGTGACGGTCATCGGGAACTCGTCCACCAGATGCACGTACCGGGGGATCTTGAAGTGGGCGAGCCGGCCCGTGCAGAACGCCCGCAGGGACTCGGCGGTCAGCGGTTCGGCGCCGGGGCGCAGCCGGATCCAGGCCATCAGCTCCTCGCCGTACTTCTCGTCCGGGACGCCGATGACCTGCGCGTCCACGATGTCGGGATGGGTGTAGAGGAACTCCTCCACCTCGCGCGGATAGATGTTCTCCCCGCCCCTGATCACCATGTCCTTGATGCGGCCGGTGATGTTGACATAGCCCTCGGCGTCCATGACCGCGAGGTCGCCGGTGTGCATCCAGCGGGCGGAGTCGATGACCTCGGCGGTCTTGTCCGGCTGCTCCCAGTAGCCCAGCATCACCGAGTAGCCGCGGGTGCACAGCTCGCCCGGCGTGCCGCGGGGGACGGTGACGCCGCTCTCCGGGTCGATGACCTTGATCTCCAGATGCGGGTGGACGGTGCCGACCGTGGAGACCCGGCGGTCCAGCGAGTCGTCCGCGCGGGTCTGGGTGGACACCGGCGAGGTCTCGGTCATGCCGTAGCAGATCGCCACCTCGGTCATCCCCATCCGCTCGATGACCTGCTTCATCACCTCCACCGGGCAGGGCGAGCCCGCCATGATCCCGGTGCGCAGGGACGACAGGTCGTGGGTGGCGAAGGACGGGTCGTTCAGCTCGGCGATGAACATCGTCGGCACCCCGTACAGCGAGGTGCAGCGCTCGGCCGCGACCGCCGCCAGCGTGGCCGCCGGGTCGAACCCGGGCGCGGGGATCACCACGCAGGCGCCGTGGCTGGTGGCCGCCAGGTTGCCCATCACCATGCCGAAGCAGTGGTAGAAGGGCACCGGGACGCAGACCCGGTCCTCCTGGTCGTAGCCGCACAGCTCACCGACGAAGAAGCCGTTGTTGAGGATGTTGTGGTGGGACAGCGTGGCGCCCTTGGGGAACCCGGTCGTCCCGCTGGTGTACTGGATGTTGATCGGGTCGTCGGCGGTGAGGTCCCGGGCGGCCTCCGCCAGCCGCGCCCGGTCGCCGTTCCGGCCCGCGTCGTGCAGCGCGTCCCAGGACTCCCGGCCGATCAGGACGACGTCGCGGAGCGCGGCGCACCGCGGCCGCACCTCCTCGATCATCGCCGCGTAGTCGGAGGTCTTGAACGCGGGCGCGGCCACCAGCGTGCGGATACCCGCCTGGTTGAGCACGAACTCCAGCTCGTGCACGCGGTACGCGGGGTTGATGTTGACCAGGATCGCGCCGATCCTCGCGGTGGCGTACTGGACGAACACCCACTCGGCGCGGTTGGGCGACCAGATCCCGACGCGGTCGCCCTTGGTCACGCCCAGGTCCAGCAGGCCCAGCGCGATCGCGTCGATCTCGGCGGACAGCTCCGCGTACGTCCAGCGGCGGCCGGTCTCGAACTCCACCAGCGCGTCCCGTTCCGGGAAGGCGGCGGCGGTCCGGTCGAAGTTGACGCCGATGGTGTCGCCCAGCAGGGGCTTGGCGGAGGTGCCCGAGGCGTAGGAGAGTTCGGTCATCGCAGTTCGTCCTCCCGGAACTCGCCCTCGGGGCGTGCGGACGGGTCGGGATGTTTGGCGGCCTCCTCGGCGCGCAGCTCGACCCGGCGGATCTTGCCGGAGATGGTCTTGGGCAGCGTCGCGAACTCCAGGAGGCGGACGCGCTTGAACGGGGACAACTGCTCCCGGCAGTGCTGGAAGATCGCCTTGGCGGTGGCGGCGGTCGGCTCCCAGCCCGCGGCCAGCGTCACGTACGCCTTCGGCACCGCGAGCCGCACCGGGTCGGGCGACGGGACGACCGCGGCCTCCGCCACCGCCTCGTGCTCGATCAGCACGCTCTCCAGCTCGAACGGGGAGATCCGGTAGTCGGACGCCTTGAACACGTCGTCGGCGCGGCCCACGTAGGTGATGTAGCCGTCGGCGTCGCGGGAGCCGATGTCGCCGGTGTGGTACACGCCCCCGGCCATCGCCTCGTCGGTGCGCTCCTCGTCCCCGTGGTATCCGGTCATCAGGCCGAGCGGGCGGTCCTCCAGGTCGACGCAGATCTCGCCCTCGTCGGACGGCTCCCCGGTCGCCGGATCCACGAGGGTGATCGTGTAGCCGGGCACGGGCCGTCCCATCGAACCGGGCTTGACCGGCTGGCCGGGCGTGTTGGCGATCTGGACGGTGGTCTCGGTCTGCCCGAAGCCGTCCCGGATCGTCACCCCCCACGCCTCGCGGACCCGCTCGATCACCTCGGGGTTCAGCGGCTCGCCGGCCGCGACCACCTCCCGGGGCGGGGTGGACAGCCGGGACAGATCGGACTGGATCAGCATCCGCCACACGGTCGGGGGCGCGCAGAAGCTGGTGATGCCGCACCGCTCCATCTCGCTCAGCAGCCGGTCCGCGTCGAAGCGCGTGTAGTTGAAGATGAACACGCAGGCTTCGGCGTTCCAGGGCGCGAAGACATTGCTCCAGGCGTGCTTGGCCCAGCCCGCCGAGGAGATGTTCAGATGCACGTCCCCCGGGCGCAGCCCGATCCAGTACATGGTCGACAGGTGGCCCACGGGGTAGCTCGCGTGGGTGTGCTCGACCAGCTTGGGGCGGGCGGTCGTGCCGGACGTGAAGTACAGCAGGAGCGTGTCGCTGGAGAAGGTGGTGCCGTAGGCGTCGAACGCGGTCTCCGCCTCGTACGCCTCGTCGTACCGCAGCCAGCCCTCGACCTCGGGTCCCACCGCGATGCGCGTGTAGTCACCCGGGACGTCGGCGAATCTGTCGGTGGCGTCCGAGCGGACCACGACATGCTTGGCCTTGCCCCTGGTGATGCGGTCGCGCAGGTCGGCCGCACCCATGAGCGGGGTGGTGGGGATCAGGACCACGCCCAGCTTCATCGCCGCCAGGATCGTCTCCCACAACTCGACCTGGTTGCCGAGCATGAGGATGACGCGGTCGCGCCGCCGTACCCCCGCCGCGCGCAACCGGTTGGCGACCTGGTTGGAACGGCGCGACAACTCGGCGAAGGAGTACTTGGCCTCCGAGCCGTCCTCCTCCACGATCCACAACGCCGGGCGGTCGTTGCCTTCGGCGATCGCGTCGAACCAGTCCAGCGCCCAGTTGAACCCGGTCAGCACCGGCCAGCGGAACTTCTCGTACGCCGTCGCGTAGTCCTCGCGATGGGCCAGCAGGAAGTCGCGGGCCGCGCGAAACTCGACTGCCGTCATGGCTCCTCCTCGTAGTAGCCGCACAGCGACCCCGATGACATGGATCGTTGGCCAAGCCTCCGGCGCGCACCACCCCCGAAAGGGGGTACTCGGCTGTCTACCCAGCCGCGACCCGCACCTTTCGATCCACGTCCGGTCCGGACGTCAGCCGCCAGGGACGCCGGGGAGGGTCACGTGCCATCGCTCGCCGCACTCGCCGTCCTGGCGGAACGGGGAGAGCCGAAGGTCGAGGTCGCCGGGTCCCCTAGGACGCCTGGGAAGGGGCCGAGCGGACTTCGGAGGCCGCGAGGGCGTCCATGTAGTCGCGGCAGTGGACGATCTGTCCGTCCCTGATCCGCAGGACGATCAGGCTGGGGACGCGCAGGCGCGGCCCGCCGGATCCCATGCCGACGACGGTCACCTGCTCGCTCACGATCACCTCGGGATCGGCGGTCGGGTACATCGTGACGTCCTCGATCCCGTGGACCTGGAACGGGACCGCTCCCCACGCCCGCCGGTAGCCCTCCCGGACGGCCTCGCGGCCCTCGAACCGCCCGGGGAAGCCCGGTGCCGTGAAAGGGAACTCGTGCACGGCGTCCTCCGCGTACAGGTCGGCCAGCGCATCGGACGACTTGTCGCGCATCGCCTGGTGGTAGCGCTCGACGACCGTCCGGTTCTCCATGACGTTCCGCATGACGTCCTCCCTGCCGCTCTTCGCTCAACGCCCGTTGAGCGTATGCCATGGGACGGCTTCAATCAACAGCTGTTGAGCCAAGGTAGGGTCGGGACGTGGGACTCACCCGGGCCGAGCGCCGCCGCCGCTCCAGGGAACGCATACTCGCCGCGGCCCGGACGCTGTTCGCGGCGCGCGGCTACGAGCGCACCACCATCCGTGCCGTCGCGGCGGAGGCGGGCGTCGACCCGTCCCTGGTCATCCAGCACTTCGGCTCGAAGCAGGAGCTGTTCGGCCGTGCGGTCAGGATGCCGGAGGTCCCGGCGCCAGGGGTGGAGCCCGGCGAGCTGGTCGACCACATCCTCGCCACGCTCGGGCTGAAGCTCGGCGAGCTTCCGCCGCAGACCCTGGCGATGATGCGCTCGATGCTCACCCATCCGGAGGCGGCCGACTCCGTCCGGAAGAACCTGGGACGCCAGATCGAGGGGATCACCGCCGCAATCTCCGGCGACGACCCCATGCTTCGCGCCTCCCTGGCGATGTGCCTGATGCTCGGCGTGACGATAGGGCACCAGTTGATCGAACTCCCACCTCTGGGCGAGGCGTCCGCCGAGGACATCGCCCGTCTCCTGCGCCCGGCGCTCCGGGCCCTGCTGGAGGACGGTTCCCAGGACCCCCGCTCCGGCCGTTGACGGCGGCCCGGGCCGGGACGCGGCGGCTTGGCTGGAGTGCCCAGCGGTTCGGCGGGGATGGCGGCTCGGCATGCCTATCCTCGGGCGTACGAGCGAAGGAGGCGTGATGCGCGTTGACCACACCAGCGTGCCGCGCCTTGCCGGTGCCGCGCCGCCCGCCGTCGACCCGGCCGGACGGTCCTACGCGGTGATCGCGGTGGGGGCCGCCGCGCGTCCCGTCGCCGACTGCTGGCTGGCCGGGCTCGCGTCGCGCGCCGACCGGCCGCCCGTGTGGTCGGCGCACGTGGACCGGCTGGACGGGACGGTGCTCGCGGCGTTCGAGGAGCGGCTGCGGGCGGCGACCGTCGGATGGCGGCTGATGCTGGCCGGACCCGAGGCGGACGTGATGCGCCTGCGGGCCATGGCGGTCCGGGCGGGGGCCGTGCCCGCGGAGATCCGCGAGCATGTCACCGAGGCGGGCCGCCGCCGCATCCATTGCGCGCACTGCCGGGCGATCACCGAGGCCGTGGTCGGCGTGGGAGGGACGGTGGAGTGCCGCGGCTGCGGGCTGACGCTGCGGTGCCGGCGGCACTTCTCCCGGCGGCTGGCCGCCTACCTGGGGGTCGAGGCGTCCTGATGGCGGCGTTCTCCCTTGTCGTGCGGTCCGTGGAGCCGGCCGGGGACGGCGTTCTGTCCTTCGCGCTGGCGCCCCCCGGAGGGGGAGGGCTGCCGCCGTTCGTGCCCGGGAGCCATCTGGTCGTCCATTGCGGCGAGCGGCGGCGGAACGCCTACTCGCTCACCGGATCGGGCGCGCCCTCGGCGGAGTACCGGATCTCGGTGCTCCGCGAGTCGGCGGACGGGGGTTCTGCGTGGATGCATCGCCTGTCCGCCGGCGACGAGGTGACGGCCGAAGGGCCGCGCAGCGCGTTCCCGCCCGTCGCCACCGCCCGGCACCATGTGCTGATCGCAGGCGGGATCGGGGTGACGCCCCTGCTGTCCCACGCCCGTGCGGCCGTCGAGTGGGGACGGTCGTTCACCATGTTCTACGCGCACCGAACCGGTGCCCACGCCGATGAGCTGCGTGAACTGTGCGGTGAACGGCTCCGGGAGTTCTCCGGACGCGACGAGTTCACGGCCGCGCTCCGCGATGCCCTGGTATCCCAGCCGCTGGGCACGCACGCCTACGTGTGCGGGCCGTCCGGGCTGATCGACGCGGTGTGCGGGCTGGCCGCCGGTGCGGGCTGGCCGGAGCAGCGCGTCCATGTCGAACGGTTCTCGACGGACGATCTGGAACCCGGACGTCCCTTCACCGCCAGGCTCGCCAGAAGCGGGATCGAGGTGGAGGTCCCGTCCGGGGTGAGCCTTCTGGAAGCCCTGGAGCGGGCAGGCGTCGAGGTGCCGCACATGTGCCGCCAAGGCGTGTGCGGCGAATGCCGGGTAGGGGTGCTCTCCGGGCGTCCCGAGCACCGCGACCTGTTCCTCTCCGAGGGCGAGCGGGCGGCGGGCGACGCGATGATGTGCTGCGTCTCGCGCGCCCTGGACGGGAAGGTCGAGGTCGATCTATGAGATCCGCGAAACCCGCGGGATCCATGAGACCGGGGACGGTCGAGCGGTTCCCGTTCCCGTTCACGTCCGGCACGTTCAGGTACAGCACGAACGTGGAGCCCGCGCCGCGCCCGGTCACCACGGCGGCGGGGTCATGGGGCGGCACGGTCGTCGACGTGGGCGACTCCTACCGCGACGAGCTCGAATTGCGCGGGCGCATCCTCCGGGCCGATCCCAGCCGTTGCACCGTCCTGCCCCACATGTGGCCGGCGTGCTGGGACGCCCTCCTCTACCTGCTGGGCGAGCTGGCCGCCGACCATCCCGAGGCGATGGCGTTCGAGCGGGACGGGCGGAAGTGCCGGTGGCGCAACGACCTGCTGGGCGTCGAGAAGACCTTCACCATCGGCGACCGGGACTCGCTGCCGGGCGGGCCGCTCCGTTTCGCCGGGGAGCAGGTGCAGGAGGACCTCGTCCTTCTCGACCAGCGGGAGGACGAGCTGTGGGCCGACGCCGGGCTGGTGACCTTCGCGGCCGACTGGTCCCTCGCCTTCGACGTCGGGATGGCCTTCCAGGACGTGCACGGCCCCGTGCCGCCCCGCGTCCACGAAGAAGGCGTCTTCACCCGCGCGGAACGGTTCCTCATGCGGCTCCAGCCCGGCCAGGCGTACCGGCGGACGAACTGGAGCATGACCGCCGGGCACCGGCTCGACACCTCGACCGAGAACGCCCCCGCCTGGACGCCCGAACGCGAACGCATGATCGCGGAGGCGCCGGACGGGCTGCCGGAACGCCTGCACCTGCGGGTCGAGGTGCAGCATGTGGTCCGGCTGGCGCCGTCCGGGGCCGTCCTCTTCCTGATCCGTACGTACCTGCTGTCGCTCCGGGACCTGGCGCGGGTACCGCAATGGCGGCGGGATCTCGCCTCCGTACTGGACGACCTGCCGGAGGACGTGGCCGACTACAAGGGCCTTACGCGCTTTCGCCGGGCGGCGGTGGATTACCTGCGCGCGACCGGCTGACGGCCGTTATGCCTTGGGAATGTACGGGGGCGCGACGCCCCAGCCCCAATGGGGAACAGGCGCCTGCATCGGCGGCTTGGCGCCCGGCTGCGAATTGGCCAGGGCGATCCGCGTCCCCCATTCGATGTAGCCGAAGAACGCGGCCCTGAACTCGGGGTCGCCGGGCAGGCCCACCTCGTCCGCCGCGTCCATGAGCAGGCTCACCCAGCGGCGGCGCTGCGGCTCGGTGATCGCCTTGCCGAGGTGCTGGAGAAGCATGTGGTGGTAACCGCCGCGCTCGTCGCTGTAGCGGGCCGGCCCGCCGAAGACCTCGCCCAGCCACATGGCGACGTACTTGGGATGGCCGGGGTCCATCGCGGCGAAGAGCGGGCCGATCAGGTCGTCCTTGACCACCTGTGTGTAGAACGTCTCCGTCAGCCGTTCCAGCGCCTCGGCTCCGCCCGCCCACTCGTACAGGCTCGGCACGGAGGATCCGGTGCCGCGCACGGCGGTGCGCTCGTAGTGGCGCATCTCCTCGATCTGCCGCACGTACGGGCTGATCTCGGCGAAGAAGGTCTTGAAGTGCTCCCCTTCCCGGAAGCCGCGCAGGTGGTCGTCCGCGGAGGTCCAGGTGATCCGGAGAATGTACGACGAGGGTTCGTCCACGCACCGGGACAGCTCGTAGTCCACGCACTGGGGGGCGGCGGCGAGCGGGACGGCGGCGCGCGCGTACGCGGCCTCGAACGCCTCGGCCTCCGCCTGGTCGATGCGGTAGCGGATGTACTCGACGATCACACGATCACGCCTTCCCCCGATCCCGGTCCCCTGCCGGACTTTGCCACCACTTTATCCAGGTAATCGTTTGGATCGGACATGGGTCGGCCCCGCCGCGGCCGTCCGTGTGCGGATCGCGGCGGGGCCGGTCGCTCATGCGGGGACCGGGCGCTCAGTCCTGGCCGGGACGGCGGGCCCAGGCGACGCCGCCCACGCCGAGGACGACGACCAGTCCCGCCAGCCCGATCCACAGCCACCCGGACGAGGAGCCGTCCGAGCCGCCCTGCCCGGCGGCCGGGGTGGTCGCGGCACCGGGGGACGCGGCCGCGCCGGGCGCCTGGGCGGGGTCGGCCGCCGGAGCCCCGGACGAGCCGGCCGAGCCCGGCGAGCCCTTCACCGTGAACGAGAAGGTGCCGGTCACCGGGTGCCCGTCGGCGGAGACGACCCGCCAGCCGACGCGGTAGGTCCCGTTCGGGAGCGTCCCGTTCACCGGCTGGGTGACGGTGTCGCCGGACGCCTTCGCCGCCCCGGCCTCGTGCCGGGCGCCGTCCGGACCGGTGAGGATCACGCGCGGGAGACGGACGGTCTCGGTGTAGGTCAGCGTGATCTCGGTGGGCGGCGCGACCTCCGCGTCCGCCTTGGGATCGGTGGACTTCAGCGCGGTGTGCGCCGAGGCGGGCGCCGCGCCCAGCCCCACCAGGGCGGCCACCAGCAGGCCCGCCACCCCGATCCGCACCGTACCGAACCTCGTCACGACTGCCTCCTCCCACGTGCGAGCCCGAGTCCGCCGACACCGATACCGGCCACGCCCACGGCGAGGCCCAGCCCGCCCAGGAGCCGGGCCGTCCCGTCCTCCGCTTCGGACGTCCCGGCCGTCCGGGACGCGGTGATCGCGGAGGCGGGGCCGGACGAGGGTGCCGCGCCCTTGGGGGTCAGGGTGAGCGAGGGGGCCGGGCGTTCGGGCTCGTTCCGGCCGTCGCCGGGATCCTGATCCCACTTGACGACCTCGTCGTTGGAGTAGGACTGCTCGGCCTTGAACAGTACCCGGTCGACCCCGGTGGGCAGGGGACCCATCGACACGTCGAACTCCTCGAACTCGCCGGGACGGATCCTCCCGCCCGACCAGGTGATGGTGGAGACGGCCTCGGTCAGCTCGCCGCCCTCGATCTTCACCGGGCGGGCCGGCTTCTCGGTTGTGACCTTGACCTTCCATCCCGGCACGGGCCGTACCGACACGTGCTCGATCGGGTGGTCGGCGGGCATGCGGATCAGGACTTCGGTGGTGTCGGCGTTGTCGCGCTCGTTCGGCACGCGGAAGGACACCTTGGTGAAACCGCCCTGCTCGGCGGTCCTGGGGTTGGCGGTGACATGCGCCGAGGCGGCGGTGGCGAGGCCGGCCAGCGACACGATGGTCAGGGCCGCCACGGTGGCGGTCCTGCGGACGCGCGGGGACACACACACGATCATGAATCTCTCCAGGGACGTTCGAGACGTACGGGACGTCCGGAAGCGCCGAGGGGGCGTTCCGGGTGACGTACGGCGCTCGGCGCGCGCCCGGCGACCCGGGGCCGCCCAGATGCGAGCCTGGGCCGGCCCGGGTGCTCAGCCGTGCGCGAGCGCCCTCGAACGTGTGGGTGGTCCCCGTCGTACGACCAGGTGTCGCAGGATGAGGCCGACGGTGCTGGTCTCTCCCACCGCCGGTATCAGAACTGTACGGGCGGGAAGCGCCGGAGGTTCGACGTCGGCGAAAAGAGCGAGCAGGGCGCGGACGGGGCGATCCGCCAGATCCGCGACGCGCCGCGCCAGCGACCACGCGGCCCGTTCGCCGCGCCGCAGCCACCATGCCGAGATGACGGCGGCGGCGACGTGAGCCAACGTCATTGAAAGTCCGGATTCGTGCCCCGGAATCTCCGCGACCGCGTGATGCCCGGTCCCCGGATCCGTCACCGGAAGGGCCGGTGAGGTCGCGGCCGCGTAGAGGCTGTGCAGGGCGAACTGGCCGCCCAGCAGCCCGCCCAGGATGGTCGCCAGCGACCGTTCGTGCCCGGCCAGCACCAGCGTCACCGCCAGCACCCCGGCGAACCCCGCGAGCATCGCCCAGAGCGGGATCTCGGCGGTCGAGGTCAGCTCGTGCCCGACGCTCGCCAGCGTCACGCAGACGGTGGCGAACGCCACCGCCCGCGAGCTCCGGAAGAGCGGGCGCGGCGGCTGCGGAGGAGGCGCGGACATGGCGCCGACCATCGTCCCACCAACCCCTCGCGATCTCCATACCACCCCGGGGGAACGGGGTCTCGCGGTCGGCGGCTCGGTCGTGCTCGTGCCCTGACCCGGTCCGTTTGACACGGCGCCCAGCACTATGGCTCTATTGTGCTAGTTAACTAGATGAATGGAGCTTCTGGTGATCGAGTTCCATCTGGACGGGCGGTCGGGGGTCTCGCCGTACCTGCAACTGGTCCGGCAGGTACGGCAGGCGCTCCGGCTCGGGCTGCTCCGCGAGGGCGACCAGCTCCCCACGGTCAAGGAGGTGGTGGCGGGGCTGGCGATCAACCCGAACACCGTCCTCAAGGCGTACCGGGAGCTCGAACGGGACGGGCTGGTCGCGGCGCGGCCCGGGGTCGGGACGTTCGTGACGGCGACGCTCGCCGACGCCTCCCTGGCCGCGCACGAGCCGCTGCGCCAGGAGCTGCGTCGCTGGCTGGCCAAGGCGCGCCGGGCCGGCCTGGACGACGAGAGCATCGAGGCGGTCTTCATGACGACCTTTCGCGAGGCCGCCGAAGAGGAGGACATAGCGTGAGCGAACGTGTCGTTCTGGAGGCCCGGGGCCTGGGCAAGAGATACGGGCGGCGCTGGGCGCTGACCGACTGCGATCTGGAGATCCCCGGCGGGCACGTGGTGGGCCTCGTCGGGCCGAACGGGGCCGGCAAGACGACCCTGCTGAACCTGGCCGTCGGGCAGCTCACACCGGACGCGGGAAGCATCCGCGTGCTCGGCGGCGACCCGGCCGCCGGCCCGGCGCAGATGGCCAAGGTCGGGTTCGTCGCCCAGGACACCCCCACCTACGCGGGGCTCACCGTCGCCGACCACCTGAAGCTGGGGGCCCGGCTCAACCCCGCGTGGGACGCGGCGCTGGCGCGCGAGCGCGTCGAGCGGCTCGGGCTCGACCCGCGGCGCAAGGCGGGCAGGCTGTCCGGAGGCCAGCGGGCGCAGCTCGCGCTGACCCTCGGCATCGCCAAGCGGCCCGAGCTGCTGATCCTGGACGAGCCCGTGGCCGCGCTCGACCCGCTCGCTCGGCGCGAGTTCCTGCAGAGCCTGATGGAGTCCGTCGCCGAGCACGGGCTCAGCGTGCTGCTGTCCTCCCACCTGGTGTCCGACCTGGAACGGGCCTGCGACTACCTGATCGTGCTCGTGGACTCCCGGGTCCGGGTGGCGGGCGAGATCGAGACGCTGCTGGCCACCCACCACCGGCTCACCGGGCCGCGCAGGGACGCCGGCAGGCTGCCGTCCGACCAGCACGTCGTGTCCGCCAGCCACACCGACCGGCAGAGCACCTACGTCGTGCGCACCGACGGGCCGATCCACGACCCCGCCTGGACCGTCAGCCAGGTCGCTCTCGAAGACCTCGTGCTGGCGTACATGGACACCGCCGCGAGCGACGGCGACCGCCCCGCCCTGGAGGTGCTGCGATGATCTGGCTGACCTGGCGCCAGTTCCGGGTACAGGCTTTCGCGGGCGGCGGCGCGCTCGCGCTGCTGGCGATCGTCCTGGGCCTGACCGGGCCGGACATGGCCGACGCCTACGAATCCGGCCTGGCCACGTGCGGCGACGCGGAGAGCTGCCAGAGGTTCGCCGAGTCCTTCTTCGCCGACCACCAGCCCGCGTTCCTCGGCCTCCTCGCCATCGTGCTGCTCACCCCGGCGCTCGTCGGGCTCTTCTGGGGCGCGCCGCTGATCGCCCGCGAGGTCGAGGCGGGCACGCACCGGCTGGTGTGGAACCAGAGCGTCACCCGCACCCGCTGGCTGGCCGTCAAGCTCGCCGTCACCGGCCTGGTGGCGATGCTCCTCACCGGGCTGGCCACCTTCGCGGTCGGCTGGTGGGCCGAACCGCTCGACGAGGCCGCCGGGCTGGAGGCCGCGCGGATGACGCCGCTGATGTTCGACGGGCGCGGCATCGCGCCGATGGGGTACGCGGCCTTCGCGTTCACCCTCGGCGTGGCCGTCGGGCTGCTGGTCCGGCGCACGCTCGCGGCGATGGCCGTCACGCTCGCCGTCTTCGCCGTCGTGCAGGTCGCGATGCCGCTGGTGGTGCGGGAGCGACTGCTGCCGCCCACCAGCGTCACCATGGAGATCACCTCCACCAACCTCGGCGGGTTCATGTCCAGGGGGCCGGGCACCCCGATCAAGCTGACGGTCAAGCCCGGCGACCCGGGAGCGTGGATGCTGACCAACGAGACCCTGGACAAGTCGGGCAAGGTCGTCGACACGGTGCCCCTGAAGATGGGCGAGGGACCCTGCGCGGAGAACAGGGAACCAGGGGCGCGCGGCCCCGCCGCGGCCTGTCTCGCCGAGATCAACCGGCTCGGGTACCGGCAGAAGCTCGTCTACCACGGCTCGGACCGGTTCTGGCCCCTCCAGTGGGCCGAGACCGGACTCTACGTGGTCCTGAGCCTCGGCCTGGCGGGATTCTGCTTCTACCGGATCCGCCGCAACCTGTCATGACGGCCTGGGGGTCGTCCACGTGAAGGAGGGCGGCCGGCGCTCGTGGAAGGCGGCTATGCCCTCGTGCATGTCGCCGGACGGGCCGCCGGCCTCCCGCATCCACCGAAGGGCGAGCGTGTCCGCGTCGTCGCCCGCGCTGAGCGCGGTGACGATCTCCTTCGTGGCCCGCTGGGTGAGCAGGGAACGGGACGCCAGCGTGGCCGCGAACGCCGCGACCCGCTCGCGCAGGGCCGTCCCGTCCTCCACGACCTCGTCCAGAAGGCCGATGCGCAGGGCGTGGGGCGCGGAGATGAGCTCGGCGGAGTAGAGCAGGTACTTGGCGGACGAGGCGCCGATCTGCCGGACGAGCCGCCGCGTCGCCGACAGCGGGTAGACGATGCCGAGCCGGGCCGGGGTGATGCCGAAACGCGCCCCGGCGACGGCGAACCGCAGGTCGCAGGCCAGGGCGAGCTGGCAGCCGCCGCCCACGCAGAAGCCCTCGATGGCCGCGATGGTCGGCTTGGGGAACCCGGCCAGGGCCTCTTCGGCGACGGTGGAGGGGTGCGGGTCGCCGCGCCGCCCGATCTCGGCCAGCTCGCCGATGTCGGCGCCGGCCGAGAAGTCGCCGCCCGCGCCGGTCAGCACCACCACCCGGACGGACGGGTCGGCCGCGAAGCCGTCCAGCAGGACGGGCAGCCGCCGCCACATGGCGGTGCTCATGGCGTTGCGCTTGCCCGGCCGGTCGATGGTCAGGGTCGCGACGCCGTCGGCGACCTCGCCCCGCAGCCACTGGTCGGCGGTCATCCGCCCCCTCCTCGTTCGCGATGCGCCGCAATCGTAGGGTGCGGCGATCTCAGGGTCCGACTCCGCCCTGGGGACGATCCATCGCCTCCCGCCGTCCACCCAAGGGTGAGCTGCGATACACCACCTGTGGGTGAAGAATTCGCGCGGGCCACGACGGATTCTTGATACGGGCGGCTTTGGATGATCGGAGTCTGTTGTGCCACAAAGCACGCGGGTCTTCTGGCTCGATGACGCCCCGGCCGCGTCCGCCGCGCGTGCGGGCGCCAAGGCCGCGAACCTCGCCAGGGCCGCCCTGCACGACCTGCCGGTGCTGCCCGGCTTCGTGATCCCCGTACGGCCGGGTGACGGCGCGCACGATCTGCGCGCCGCCTGGGAACGGCTGTCGGCCGGCGGGCGCCGGACGCTGGTGGTCCGGTCGTCCTCGACGCTGGAGGACGGCGCCGTCTCGTCGATGGCGGGCCGGTTCGTCTCGGTGCTGGACGTCGAGGGCTGGCCGGCCTTCCTCGCGGCGGTGGACGAGGTGCGGGCGTCCGCGTCCGGGCCGGGCACGATGGCCGTCCTGGTCCAGCCGCAGCTCGACCCCGCCGCCGGCGGGGTGATGTTCGGCGCCGACCCGGTGGACGGCCGCACCGACCGGGTGATCGTGTCGGCCACGCCCGGCGGTCCCGCGGCGCTGGTCGGCGGCGAGGTGAACGGAACGCGGTACGCGCTGACCCGGCGCGGGCGCCTCGTCTCGGTGGAGCACGACAGCGGACCCGCCGAGGGGGAGGGCCCGCTCAGCCGGTTGCAACTGCGCGCCCTCGCCAGGCTGGCGGCGCGGGCGGCGTCGGTGTTCGGCGGGCCGCAGGACGTCGAGTTCGCCTTCCAGGGCGATGGGCGGCTGTGGCTGCTGCAAAGCCGTCCCGTGACGGCGCTGGCCCCGCCGCCGCCTCGCCGCGCGCCGCTGCTGGGCCCCGGCCCGGTGGCGGAGACGCTGCCCGACCCGCTGTCCCCCCTTGAGGAGGACCTGTGGCTGGTACCGCTGGACCGGGGTCTCGGTGAGGCGCTGGTCACCGCGGGTGTCGTGTCGCGCCGCGCGCTGCGCAAGAGCCCCACGGTCATCGCGGTCGGCGGGCGGGCCGCCGCGGACCTGCGGCGGCTCGGCGCCGCGCCCGGACGGCGGCGCGCCTGGGCGCGGCTGGTCAACCCGGTGCCCGCCGTCCGCAGGCTGGCGGTGGCCTGGCAGGTGGGCCGGCTGCGCGCACAGCTTCCCGGCCTGGCCGCCGAGACCGCCGCCACCGTCGACGCCGACCTCGCCGCCGTCCCGCCGCTGAAGGACCTGACCGGCGCGGAGCTGACCGCGGCCCTGCGCTGGACGCGCGCCACGCTCACGTCCCTGCACGGCCTGGAGGCGCTCGCCGGCTCCCTCCTCGGCGGCACGGAGGACACGACGACGACGGCGGCGGCCCAAGGACTGGCCGCGCTGAGCCGGGCGCGCGCCGCCGGGCAGGACGACGCGCGGATCCTCGTGGAGAACCCCGCCGTCCTGGCCCTCACGCCGCCGTCCATCGGCGACAGGGAGCTGCCGCCCACCGCCGGCGATCCGCAGTCGTTCGGCGGCACGGGGCAGGCCCCGCTGGGCGCCCGCGAGTCGCTGCGCCTGCGGATCCGATGGGTGCAGGAGCTGGCCGGGCGGCTCGCGTGGGAGGCCGCCGGGCGGCTCGTCGCGGACGGCGCGCTGGCGCGCCCGGAGACCGTGCGCGTGCTGCGCCTCGACGAACTGGTCGCGGCGTTCGAGGGCGGCGCACTCCCCGCCGACCTCGAACGCCGCGCCGCTCCGCCGCGTACCGCGCCGCTGCCCGCGGCGTTCCGCCTGGCGGGGGAGCGGATCGTGGCCGAGTCCTCGCCGTCCGGGGACGGCGGGCAGCCCGCGGGCGGCGGGCGGGGGTCCGGGCCGGTGCACAGCGGACCCGCGGACGGCGCGGACGCCCCGCCCGCGGGCTCGGTGCTGGTGGTGCGGACGCTGGCGCCGTCACTCGCCGCCTACCTGCCGTCCCTCGCGGGGATCGTCGCCGAGACCGGCAGCCCGCTGTCGCACCTGGCGATCCTGGCGCGCGAGATGGGCGTGCCGACGGTCGTGGGGATGCGGGGCGCGCTCGACCGCTTCCCGCCCGGCACCCGGGTCCTCGTGGACGGCGACACCGGCACGGTCGAGACCCTGCCGGCCCGCGAGAAGGAGGCGGCATGAGAAGGCTCGTCTATGCCGGGCTTGGGTTGATGGTGCTCGCCACCGGCGGGTACCTGGTCGTCTACCTCGCCCGATGGGAGTGGCAGCGGTCGCTGATGGCCGGTCAGCTTCTGCTGGTGTGCCTGATCGTGCTGGTGGCGGTGGCCGGCGCGCACCGGCTGCGGTCGCTGGAGCAGCGGATCGGCGACCTGGCCGAGGGCCGTGCCGGCTCGGATGCCCGTTCCGGCTCGGGTGCTCGTCCCGGCTCCGATGCCCGTGCCGGCGACCGGTCCGGCCCGCGGCCCGTGGAGCCGACCGGGGACGAGGCGCCCCGCTTCCGCTGGCTCGAAGCGGAGACGTACTCCTACAAGGTCTTCATCCCGGTCCTCCTCGGCGCCGGGATCATCGTGTCCGGGCTGGCGGCGCTCGTGGAACGCGCGGCCTCGGCCTTGGGACGGGGGCAGCCCGCGTCCCGCGCCAGGGTCCCCGAGTCGCTGGCGCTGCCGCCGGGAGGCGTCCTGGCGGGGGCGCCGGAGTCGGTGCCGGACGGGCGCGGGCTCAAAGTGCGCCTGCTGGGCGGGGGGATCGCGCTCCTGCTGGCGGGCCTCGCCGTCGTCGAGCTGGCCGAGCACACCCAGGACCGTCCCGACCCGCCCATGCGCGAGGCGGTCAGCACCCTGGTCATCCAGGCCCGGACGCACGGGCCGACGGGCGCCGCCACGACCGACCCGCTCGCGACGAGGCTGTGGGAATACTGCCGGGGCTCCACCCGCCCCTACCTGCAAGGCGGCGGGCTCGTCCCGCTCGGCGGACAGCGGTACGCGCTCGTCGTGCAACCCGCGCTGGGCGAGCATGCGATGCGCCGTTTGCGGGGATGCCTTGAGGACGCGGTCATCGATCATGGGCGGTTCTCGGTCGTGTCCGTCCGGCACGGCGGCTGATCAGAACCCCGGCCGCGGATCCGGAGTCATACGGGGTGTCCGAGGCACGAAATCAGAGGCTTCACGCGACCGCATGAGGGGGAACGTACTGATGGGCGACCCGGCGCAAAGGATCGCCGGACGGGGGAATGCGGAACGGGTGTTGTGTGCTGTACTGTCGTGATAGCGCCTTTAGGTCGCCGCCTCATATCGGTTGGGCGGTGAGGGCGCCCTTTCCCCGCCCGGGCCATCTGAGAGCCCGATGAGTGTGTTCCCCCATTCGTCCGAGTCCGGGGGTACGTGCGAACCCGCATCCCGGACCACCGCACCAAGGGAGCCGTCGACAGCTTGGTGAACCGAGCTGCAGCTTTCGCATTCCCTCCGCGTACAGGCGGCGCACAGGCGAACCGTACGCGGAGGCAGACCCCGGGCGCAGCGCGCTAGGGCGCGCCGCCCGAGAAGGGATCTTCATGCCCACCACCATCACGACCGGACGCGCGACGGCCGTGCCGAAGCAGGCCACCCGCAGGCGCGCGGCGCGGCCCGGGCGGCAGGCCGGAACGGCACCCGCCGCCCAGCGGCCCAGGCAGGCCCGTGAGGCCCGGTCGACCGGCCAGGCACAGGCCGCGCGCCCCGATCGCCAGACCGCCGAAGAGCAGGTCGTCCGGTTCCAGGGCGTGCTGTCCGTCCAGGACAAGCACGCGTTCGTGCGGACGGAGGGCTACCTGCCCGGCCCGTCCGACGTGTTCCTCACGCCGGCCCAGGTGAAGGCGAGCCACCTGCGCCCCGGTGACCTCGTCACCGGCACGGCACGCCCGCCGCGTTCCAACCGGGAGAGGCACCACTCCCTCGTCGAGGTCGAGTCCGTCAACGGGGGCACGCCCGAGGAGGCCGCGGAGCGCCCCGAGTTCGGGAAGCTGACCCCGCTGTTCCCGCAGGAGCGCCTGCGGCTGGACACCGGCGCGCTCGCGCCCCGCGTCATCGATCTCATCGCCCCGATCGGCAAGGGCCAGCGCGGCCTGATCGTCTCCCCGCCCAAGGTCGGCAAGACGATGGTGCTCGCGGCCCTGGCCAACGCCATCGCCACCGGCAACCCCGAGACCCACCTCATGGTCGTGCTCATCGACGAGCGTCCCGAGGAGGTCACCGACATGCAGCGGTCGGTGCGCGGCGAGGTGCTGCACTCCACCTTCGACCGTCCCGCCTCCGACCACACGGCGCTGGCCGAGCTGGCCGTCGAGCGCGCCAAACGGCTCGTCGAGCAGGGCCGCGACGTGGTGATCCTGCTCGACTCGATCACGCGGCTCGGCCGCGCCTACAACCTCGAGGCGCCGTCGAGCAGCCGTATCCTGGCCGGCGGCGTGGCCACCACCGCGCTGTACCCGCCCAAGAGGTTCTTCGGCGCCGCGCGCAACATCGAGAACGGCGGCTCGCTGACCATCCTGGCGACCGCGCTGGTCGACACCGGCTCCCGGATGGACGACGTGTTCTTCGAGGAGTTCAAGGGCACCGGCAACATGGAGCTCAAGCTCGACCGCGGCCTGGCCGAGCGGCGCATCTTCCCCGCCGTCGACATCGAGGCCAGCGGCACCCGGCGCGAGGAGCTGCTGATCCCGCGCGAGGAGCTGGAGCTGAACTGGCGGCTGCGCCGCGCCCTGCACGGCCTCGACCGCCAGCAGGCCATCGAGATGCTGCTGGAGAAGATGAAGGGGACGACCTCCAACGCCGAATTTCTGCTCAAGGTGCAGCAGACCACCTGAGGCCGCTCCCGCCCTACCCGGCCTCTATTCGGAACGGAAGCTTTCCAGCACCCGTTCGTAGTGACGGTGTGACGGTGTCCAGCGGGAGTCGGGGGCGGAGAAGGTGAACTCGTATCCGGCCGCGCGGCTGCGCAGCACGTGCATGCGATCGCCTCTCGTCCCCCAGGTGAACTCCCACTCCGCGGCGGTCTCGTCCGTCCCGTCGGTACGCAGCGCCGCCGGACGGTCGCCGGGCGGCAGCGCCTCCAGCCGGAGCAGGCGGTAGCCGGGGTAGCCTCCGGATTCCGCGGCCTCGAACTCGGTCGCGCGCAGGCCCGCCAGCGGGTCACCGCCGATCGGCATGATGCGCAGCAGCCTGTCGCCCCGCGGGTCCGTCCATTGGACGCCCGCGCCGTACTCCTCCCGCCGCCAGCCCCTCGGCACGTCCACCGAGTAGTCGATGTACCCGAGGGACCCGGACGCCTCGCCGGCCTCGCGGTAGGTGACCATCGCGGAGTCGCCGCTCTTGGCCACCGAGTCCCAGCGGGCGCTCCACGCCCCGAGGACGACGGCCGCGGTCGCGACGAGTCCCATGCAGGCGACCGCCCGCAGCCGCCCGCGTGTGAGGGGTCCTCTCGGCGCGGCCCTCGGCCTGGGCCGTGTCGTGCCCGCCGCCGTCTCCGGGCCGGTGCCCATCCTGATCTCGCCCAGCATGCGCGCCGCGTCAACGGCCCTGAGCCGGTGCCCCGGGTCCTGCCGCAGCAGGCCCTCGATGACGGGGGTCAGCGCGCCCGCCCTCGCCGGCGGGGCGTAGTCGCCCAGCAGCACCGCCAGCATGGACGCCAGCGCGTGGCCGCGCAGGAACGGCGACACCCCTTCCACGGCCGTGTAGAGGGTGGCGCCGAGCGACCACAGGTCCGACGCGCGCACGCCGGGTTCGCCGCGGACCCGTTCGGGCGGCAGGTACGCGGGCGAGCCCTCGATCCCGGCGACCAGCGTCTCCTCCGGCTCCTGCGTCCTGTCCATGTGGACGGCGAGCCCGAAGTCGGTGAGCAGGATCCGGCCGTCGTCGCACAGCAGCACGTTGCTGGGCTTGACGTCGCGGTGCAGGATGCCCGCCTCGTGCGCCGCGTTCAGGACCGACAGGACGCTCTGCCCGATGCGGGCGGCGCGTTCGACGCGCAGCGGCCCGTTCTCGGCGATCTCCTGGTGCAGGGAGCGGGCGCGCAGGAACTCCATGACGATCCAGGGGCGCCCGTCCTCGATGACCACGTCGTGGACGTCCACCACGCCGGGGTGGCGCAGCGCGGCGGTTGCGCGGGCCTCCTCGATGAGCCGCCGGCACAGGAGCCTTCGCTCGCCCTGGGTGAAGCGTTCGGGGAGGCGTACCTCCTTCACCGCCACGTCCCGGTCCAGCATCTCGTCGTGGGCCCGCCAGACGACGCCCATTCCGCCCCGGCCGGCCACCGAGAGCAGGCGATACCGCCGGGCCAGCGGTATCCACCGATCTCCCCCCATGGAGGTCGTTATGCGCGTGAATCGCCCAAGGAATGTCCTGGAACGTCACATCATTTCTTAAGGGAAGTCGTGGGCTCCGCGGTGGTGTGGCGGGCGGGCCGCCGTTCCCGCTCCGGCGATGAGGCCGTCTCCGGCCACATGGCCAGTGGATGATCGAGGACGGTCCCGGGCGGCAGGTCCCGCCGTACGAACCATTCCGTGCCCATGACCTGGCTGAACAGGGGGCGGGGCAGGCGGGGCAGCGCGGTGGAGGCGCAGACGGAGCCGCCGCCCGCCCGGTGGCCGGAGTGCGCCGCCATCGCCGCGCGCTTCATGGAGGAGTACGCGCCGACTCGTACCCGATGCGTGATCTCGGCGCGCGCAGAGTACGCGTTCCGGGGAGCCGTCCAGGACTTGAGAAGGGGGCCGAGGAATCGCAGCGCGCGCCGGAGGAAATCCCGGTCTAACGTCGCTTCCAGGACGACCGGTGTGCTCGCCAGCTCCGCGGCCCTGACCCCGACACGGTGGACGTGGACATGGTCGGGGTGCCCGTACCCGCCGCCAGGGTCGTAGACGGTGAGCAGATCGGCGTCCTCTTCGCGGAGGACTCCTGCCAGCACGCCGGCGGCGAGGTCGACGTTCGTGCGGGAGAAGCCGCCGAGCGCCTCCCCGTCCGGGCCGGAGTCCTCGTACCCGAGGACGACCACGCGTGCGCAGCCCAGCATGCCCGCCGGCGCGTCCTGCACGTCGGTGCGGATCGGGGCGCGCGGGCGCGGGTCCAGGCAGGACGGCTCGTGTCCGGTCGCGGCGAGGACGAGGACCACCCGATGCCCCTCCGCCGCGAGCCGCGCCATGGTGCCCGCGGTCAGCAGCGTCTCGTCGCCTCGGTGGGCGTGGAAGAACACGCAGGTTCTGGGCACGGCACCGTGATGCCCGGCCGCGGTCGACGATCATTCCAGCGGATCGTCAAACCTGTTCCAGGCCCGCGCGGGGAGCCGCTTCCGGCCACGGACGGCCTTCTTACACGGCTCTTATCCGGGTACCGGCATGCTTGGCCGTAACGATTTCGCATCAGACGGGGGTAGTGGTGAGCGCAGGCGCGATGGCGTGGACGCCTCCGACGTGGGAGGAGATCGTCAGCGAGCACTCCACGAAGGTGTTCAGGCTGGCGTACCGGCTCACGGGCAACCGGCATGACGCGGAGGACCTGACGCAGGACGTGTTCGTCCGGGTCTTCCGGTCTCTGTCCTCCTACACCCCCGGCACCTTCGAGGGCTGGCTGCACCGCATCACGACGAACCTGTTCCTCGACCGCGCGCGCCGCAAGCAGCGGATCCGGTTCGACGCGCTGGCCGACGACGCGGCGGAGCGGTTGCAGGGCCGGGAGCCGAGCCCTGCCCAGGCGTACGACGACCGTCATCTGGACGCCGACATCCAGCGCGCCCTGGACGCGCTGGCCCCCGAGTACCGGGCCGCCGTGGTGCTGTGCGACATCGAGGGCCTGACGTACGAGGAGATCGCCGCTTCACTGGGCGTGAAGATGGGCACGGTGCGCAGCCGCATCCACCGCGGTCGCGCCCAGCTCCGCGCCGCCTTGGAGCACCGCCGCCCCGCCGACGTCTGCCTTGAGCCGACGTTCCCGGCGTGTGAGGGCCATCACACGTGACCGGCCAGTAACTTCTGTCCTACCCTCGGGTCGTGGACCTCGTCTTCGACCGTCGCGGCGACGGCCCCCCGCTCGTCCTCCTGCACGGCATCGGACATCGCCGGCAAGCCTGGGACCCCGTCATGGACGCGCTCGCCAAGGAGCGCGACGTCATCGCCGTCGATCTGCCGGGCTTCGGCGGCTCGCCGCCCCTCCCCGCGGGCACCCCGTACACCGTGGGCGCCACCATCGGCATTCTGACCGACTTCTTCGACCGCCTGGACCTGGGGCGCCCGCACATCGCCGGGAACTCGCTCGGTGGCCTGTTCGCCCTTGAGGCGGCCGACCGCGGCCTGGTCAGCTCGGCCACGGCGCTGTCTCCCGCGGGCTTCTACAACGCCAGGGAGCTGGCCTTCGCCGCCGCCACGTTGCGCGCGTCCCGCCGCGCCGCCGCCCTTCCCGAGGCGCTGATGGCCCGGCTCGCCGACTCCCCGCGCCGCCGCAGGGTCATGTTCGGGATGATCTACGGTCGTCCGGATCGCATGGACTTCGCCACCCTTGCCGCCGATGCCCGCGCGCTGCGGTCCTGCCCCGGTTTCGAGCCCACCCTGCGCGCGGGGCGCCGCGTACGGTTCCGGGGCTCGTGCGCCGACGTCCCGGTGACCATCGCCTGGGGCGTCAACGACCGCTTGCTGCGCATGGCGCAGGCCGTCCGCGCCCAGCGCACGCTGCCGAACGCCCGGTTCATCTGGCTGGAGGGCTGCGGGCACGTCCCGATGTGGGACGACCCGGAGTTGGTGGCCAGGGTCCTTCTGGAGGGCAGCGACCACCCGCTGCGCGACGCCGATCGGGCCGTCCGCGCCGAGGTGTGAATATCTGGGCGCGACGGGGTGTTCCACTGGCAGCCGAGACCGGTGATCGCTAAGGTTTGACAGGTACTTGAAACCTCAACTAACCTGACGCGAGCTGGTTGTTGAAATTTCAAGCAAAATTGGAGCCTTCCATGAGCATCGCCACCGTGGCCCCCGGACTGACCGCCGGCACCTGGAACATCGACCCCGCCCACTCCGAGGTCGCCTTCGTGATCCGGCACCTGATGACCAAGGTGCGGGGCATCTTCACCGAGTTCGAGGGCTCCATCGAGATCGCCGACGACCTGGTCTCCTCCAAGGCCAAGGCCGAGATCAAGGTGGAGTCGCTGACCACCCGGCACGCCGACAGGGACGCGCACGTCCGCTCGTCCGACGTCCTGGACATCGCGAACCACCCGGTCATGACCTTCGAGTCCACCGGCGTCCGCGAAGAGGACGGCCAGTACTACCTGGACGGCGCCCTGACCATCAAGGACGTCACCCGTCCGGTCAGCCTGGAGGTCGAGTTCAACGGCGTCAGCGAGGACCCGTGGGGCGGCTTCCGCGCCGGCTTCAGCGCCGAGACCACCATCAACCGCAAGGACTGGGGTATCGAGTTCAACGTCCCGCTGAAGGGCGAGGGCGCCCTGCTCAGCGACAAGGTCGTCCTCCAGCTCGAGATCCAGGCCGTCCGCGCCTGACCCGGCTCCGCGCCGCGTACCGAGAAAGGCCGCCCGCCTCATGGCGGGCGGCCTTTCGGTCCGCCGGTCTCCTGGCCCGTGCCGTCGAATCGGTCACATCGAGTGCATCGCGGCGGCCATCAGCGCCGCCGCGCCCGACAGCCCGCCGAAGAGGACGACCGCCGAGGCGGCCAGGGCGAGACCCGGCTTGATCATGCGGCGCATCACCAGATAGGCCGCCGCGGTGGCGAGAAAGGCGAGCAGCGGAAGCCAGGGGACGAACAGCGACGTCAGGCCCACGAGGAGGGCGCTGAGCAGAGAGACCCCTATCCTGGCCGACCCCTTGAGGTCACGGCCGGTGAGCGCGAAGGTGACGGTTCCGGCGAGCACGAAGTCGGCGACGAGCATGCCGATCACGATCAGGTCGTCGGAATGCATTGAGGACTCTCCGATCCCGTGGGTTCGATGCGAGGGGCCGGCCGCCTTGTATGACCCGGACCCGGGTCGGAAAGTTCGATCAACGCTTCCCGCGTCTTCACGCGCCCGCTCGTGAAGGCTCCCGTCCTGGTTGTGACGTCCTAGTTGGGACGCAGGACGCGGGTGACGCCGGCGATGAGGGCGGTGGCCAGGATCCAGCCGGCGGCCACCAGGGCGTAGGCGATCCATCGGGACCAGCCCTGGGGGTCGTAGGACTGCTGCTGGCCGAAGGTGTCGATCGGGATCAGCAGGTCGAGGGTGTAGACGAAGGCGTGGAAGTCGGGACGCTCGTCGGCCGGTTTGATCGAATGGGGGCGGTGGGAGGAGAAGACGGCCGTGCCGAGGCCGACCAGGGCGGCGAACCAGGCGAAGGCCAGCCAGGGTCGGTAGCCGTAGCCGACCGTCCAGTCGAGCAGCCCGTTCCACGCCTTGCCGATCGGGTTGAGGTTGCGGCGGCGGGCGCGCAGCTTGGCGAGCTGGACCTTGCGGGCGTAGTCGTCGTGGCCGATGCCGCGGTAGTAGGTGGCGAGCTGCTCGTACGGCTGGGCGTGGAACTCCTTGTCGCGGGAGACCCAGCTCAGCCTGTGCTGGAACGGCACGTTGCGCAGGGTCTCGTAGGTGAGGCCGTTCAGGCGCAGCTCGTCCGGCCAGATGGACTGGGCGTCCATGACCACGGCGATCCGGGAGAACGACAGCGAGACCGGCCCCTTGATCTTCTCCGCCGGCAACAGCAGCAACTCGTCGCAGGTCATGTGGCTGGCATGCAGGGCCAGCCGGTGGGGGTCGGCCGAGTCGAGCCTGGCCCGGGAGAACGCCAGGAGCCCGTTGACGCGGGCGTTGCGGAGCCGGACGGTGCCGATCGTGGTGGCGCGGGAGAACTCGGCGGCGTCCTCGACGACCATGTTCTGCGCGTCGATGGCCAGCCGCCCCGGGTTGCGCAGGGTGGCGCCCTCCAGCCAGATGCCGCCGTTCATGCGGGCGCCGGTCAGCCGGACCCCGCCCTCGATCTCGGCCTCCCGCGCGTACATGCCCGCCTCGACCAGCAGCGCGCCGCCGAACAGCGCCCACTGGGCGGGCTCGGAGGCGGTGATCCGCGTGCCGTTCAGCCGGAGACCGCCCATGATCTGCGCGCGGGGCAGCCGGACCGACCCCTCGATGTGCGAGCCGGACAGGCTGAGGTAGCCGTCGGCGCGCAGCCCACCGCCGTCGAACCCGGGCATCCGGCACTCGGACAGGCGCACCTGCCGGGTCTGCGCGTTGGACAGGTCGGGGGTCTCGGTGAGACGGCAGTGGGTGAGCCGCAGCTCGTACTCGACGGTGCCGCCGGACAGGTCGAGGGTGCCGATGACGTACGCGCCGCTCAGCCGGACGGCCGCCACGAAGCCGGTACGCGGCGGGCAGGCGCCGAGCAGCAACTGGGAGATCACCTCGGCGCGGACGATGCGGTCCGGGTCGGGGCCGGCCGGCACCACCTCGCCCAGGACCACCTGGCCGCCGGTGGGGAAGGACGACCACAGCCGCCGTTCCGCGTCGTTCAGTCCGGGGGGTTCCACCACGGGGTCTCTTTCTACGGGAGCAGAAATGACCAAGGCCCGGGTGTCCGCCCCGGGCCTTGTCAGGCAAGGCTCAGAACAGCCCCCTCCGGCGGCCGGCCTGCTGAAGGAAGCCGTCGAGCTCCTGCTCCCAGTTGGTGTGCTCGACGGTCGCGTAGTCGACGGTGAAGCGGCTGAACGCGTCATGGCCCTCGGTGTACACGCCGCCCCGCTTGTCCAGCTCCAGGACGACCTCCATGGACTGCGGGTACGACACGAACGTGACCTCGAGCTGCTTGATGACCCTGGCGTACTGCGACGGCGGGTAGAACTCGATCTCCTGGTAGAACGGCAGCTCCTGGTGGACGCCCCAGATACGGCCCTTCTCGCAGTCGGCGTTGCGGAATTGGAAGCCGAGGTTGGCGAACGCGAGCAGGATGCGCTCCTGCGCGGGCAGCGGATGCACCGCGATCGGGTCCAGGTCGGTGGCGTCGACCGCCCGTGCTACTTCGAGCTCGGTGGACAGGCCGACCGTGGTGCCGTGCAGTGGACGGCCGTAGAAGTGGGTGAGCGGCGCCTCCCACGGCACCTGGAACTGGAACGGGACGCTGTAGCGCGCGCCGTCGTCCAGCTTGAACGCCCCGGCGATCGGCAGCTTGGCGTACTCCAGGTTGGACGAGTACTCGCTGTCGCCGGACTCGACCTCCACCCGGGTCTTCAGGGCCAGGTTGACGCCCAGGATGTCCGAGTCGTGCTTGCCGCCCAGGATCGTCACCTCACCGGTGATGGTGCCGCCCGGTGTGGTGCTCGGGTTGTGCAGGATCGTCTCGACCTCCGGACCGCCGATCCCCGCCGCCTGCATGAGCTTCTTGAAGACCAAGGCTTTTTCCTCCCGTGTCGTGGGGCGTCTCCCCCGTCGGCGTCAGTCGAATAGACGTCCTTACCGGAGGCTACGTTCCAGCGGGCTGTCGTGCGGGGTGATCGCGTGTCCGGAGTCGGACCCCGATGGTGAGAGGGTTCAGCCGGTCTCACCACCGGGGCGTCCGTTGTCAGCTCCGGCCGAGCGCCCGGTATTCCCAGCCGGCGGCGCGCCATTTGCCGGCGTCCAGCGCGTGCCGCCCGTCCACGATGCGCTTGCTCCGGACGACCTCGGCCAGCGCGTCCGGCTCGATCTCGCGGAAGTCGGCCCATTCGGTGAGGAGCACCACCACGTCGGCGTCCCGCGCCACGTCCAGCGCGCTCTCGCCGTACCGCAGCTCGGGGAACGCGCGGCGGGCGTTGTCCAGCGCGGCCGGGTCGAACACGCGGACGTGACCGCCGAGGCCGTGCATGGTGCGGGCCACGTCCAGCGCGGGCGCGTCCCTGATGTCGTCGGAGTTGGGCTTGAACGCCGCGCCCCAGCAGGCGATGCGGTACCCGGAGATCTGGCCGCCCAGCAGCTCGCGCACCAGGTCCACGGTGCGGGCCCGGCGGCGGCGGTTGATCGCGTCCACCTCGCGCAGGAACGCCACGGCCTGGCCGACGCCGATCTCCTCGGCGCGGTGCGCGAACGCCCGGATGTCCTTGGGCAGGCAGCCGCCGCCGAAGCCGAGGCCCGGCTTGAGGAACTTGCCGCCGATCCGGTCGTCCAGGGCCAGCGAGTCGGCCAGGTCCTTGATGTCGGCGCCGACCGCCTCGCACACCTCGGCCATCGCGTTGATGTAGGAGATCTTGGTGGCGAGGAAGGAGTTGGCGGCGACCTTGACCAGCTCGGCGGTGGCCAGGTCGGTGCGGATCACCGGCGTGCCCTGCTCCAGGATCGGCTGGAAGGCGGCGGTCAGCCGCTCGTACGCCCAGTCCGACGCGACCCCGAACACCAGCCGGTCGGGATGCATGGTGTCGTCCACCGCGAAGCCCTCGCGCAGGAACTCGGGGTTCCAGGCCAGCTCCACGTCCGTTCCCGCCGGGGCCAGCTCGTGCACCAGCCCGGTCAGCCGGGCCGCGGTGCCGACCGGGACGGTGGACTTGCCGGCGACCAGCGCCCGGCGGTCCAGATGCGGGGCCAGGCCGCGCACGGCCGCGTCCACGTAGGTGAGGTCGGCGGCGTCCGAGCCGGGCGTCTGCGGGGTCCCCACGCACAGGAAGTGGACGTCGCCGAACGCGCCCGCCTCGGCGAAGGACGTGGTGAACCGCAGCCGTCCCGACTCCAGCGCCTTGGCCAGCAGTTCGGGCAGGCCCGGCTCGAAGAACGGCACCTCGCCGCCCGCCAGCTTGGCGATCTTCCGCTCGTCCACGTCCATGGCGAGGACCTCGAAGCCCAGGACGGCCATGCAGATCGCGTGGGTGGCTCCCAGGTAGCCGGTGCCGATGACGGTGAGCCTGGGGGTCTCCGTCTGGTTCATGGATCCTCTCCCTCGCGGGTCGTTGGCGTGGTTGGTCGTCATCGGGGTCACGCGCAGGAGCCCTTCTTGAGCAACGGCCCGCCGGTGACCTTGTTGTCGCAGGCGATGGTGTTGCCGCCCGCGGTGTCGTTCACGCCGACGCCGTTGCCGCCGGCGAGGTCGATGATGTTGCGGCGGAACACGTTGCCGGTGCCCCAGCCGTTGACGATCTCGTGCGTCTGGAAGCCGTCCTCCTGGGTCCCGGTGCCACGGTTGCCCTCGATCAGGTAGCCGTTGCCCTTGACGTCCACCCAGGAGTCGTTGACCTTGTCGCCGCCCATGGCCGAGCCGTCGAACACGTTGCCGACGATCCGGCCGCCCTTGGTGCCCTCCTTGATGTCGATCGCCTCCGCCGTGGCCCTGATGACGTTGCCGCGCACCACGTTGAAGTCGCTGTTGTCGACGCGGCCGCCGGAGAACTGCTTCCAGTTGGACTGCGCGGTGCCGAGGTAGACGCCCTCGCCGAACTTCTCCCGCCGCTTCCCGGTGTTGTAGATCTTGTTGTACTGCACGGTGTTGCGGGTGGAGAAGTTGCGCAGGTGGATGGCCTCGTCGCCGATGTCGTGCACGGTGAGGCCCTGGACGATCGAACCGGTGGTGGTGTCGGCCATCACGCCCTTCTGGCTGTTGCGGACGGTGAAGCCCACCAGCCTCCAGTGCGCGGCCTTGTTCAGGTGGAAGGCGTAGCCCTTCTTGATCCCGCCGCCGTCCAGCACGGCGTCCGGGCCGCCGCACAGGAAGATCGGCTTCTGCGCGGTGCCGGACGCGGTGGTCACGAACTTGCCCTCGTACGTGCCGGCGTTCATCCGGATCACGTCGCCCGGGCGCGCCGACCGTAGCGCGTCCTCCAGTTCCCTGGTGCCGCTCACGGTCTTGGTGGGGGACGGGCAGGTTATCTTGCCCTCGCCGTCCGGCACGGGCAGGTCGAAGCCCGGCCCGGGGGTGAACACGTCGTCGCCCCGGTCGTCGTCGCCGTTGTCCTCGCCCTCATCGCCCTGGCCGCCGTCCTGGCCGTCGTCCCCGGACGCCGCCGGGCGGTTCTGGGACGTCCCGGACGAGTCGTCGCCGTTCATCCCCGCCAGCAGGAACGCCAGCCCCGCCATGAGCAGCGCGCCGACCAGCAGCCCCACGAGGAACTTCACATCGATCCTGGTCGTCACATGCCCCCCGTCCTCTCGGCGAACGCCCCCACAGGCTCGCCGTCGGGCAGCGTGTGACCGTTGGGCGATGGCTCGGGCCGGGCGCGCCGCAGGACGCGCACGGGGCGTTCTTCCAGTTTGCGTTGCTTCTCATAGGGGTGTGCGCCGCGCCGCCCGATCCGTATCTCCGCGTGCCGCGACCGGTACGCCGAGATGGCCACGAGCAGGAACACCCCCGCCCAGATCAGGTTCATCGGCTTTAGGGTCCGCTTCACCCACGTCCCGAATCCGGCGGTCTTGTGCCAGGCCCGGGTGTTGTTGCCGGTCGCGGCGTAGCCGCCGGTCGCCCGGCCCACGTCCAGCGCGCTGGTGCCCGTCCCGCCGATCGTGTTGCCGGTGACCCGCGTCCCGGCGACGGAGCCGGTCAGCGTGACCCCGTGCCGGGACGCCGACTGGACGGTGTTGCCGATGAGCGTCCCGGTGGCGCGGCGCAGGTACAGGGCCGTCTCCGCGCCCGTGATGACGTTGCCCGCGACCGTGGCGCCCGCCACCCCGTCGCGCAGCACGATCCCCTGCCGGTCGGGCTCGCTGACCTGGTTGCCGGAGATCTGCACGCGGGTCGCGCCGCTCCGGACGACGATGCCCATGTCGCCGCCGCTGATCCGGCTGTTCTGCACCGCCGCGTTGTCGCCGCCGATCAGCTCGACCCCGTACCTGCGGTTGCCGCGGGCGGCGCTGCCGCTGATCAGGTTCCCGCCGAACGCGGTGGTCGACTCGCCGGACGCCGAGGGCCCGTCGGCCAGCGGCTCCCCGTTCAGCGTGAAGCCGTTGCCGCCGTTGCCCTCGGCGCCGCAGCCGGTGATCCGCACGCCCTCGGTGCCGCGCGACAGCACGAACCCGTCGCCGCGGCTGCCCCGCACCGTGGTGTTCTCGATGACGGTGTTCTTGGCGAACCGGTGCAGCAGCACCCCGTGCACCAGGCTGCCGCTGATCGTGTTGTTGGTGAGCTGGGTCTGGTTGGCCGCGGTGACGAACAGGCCGTAGGCGTTGCCCGTCACCGTGGTGTGGTCGATGACGCCGCTGACCAGATTGGCCTGCGGAACGTAGTACATCGTCCGCCCGCCGGACCCGGACGGCGAACCGACCTCGATCTCCTCGCGGTCGCCGCTGTTGGTGTCGCGTTCCCCGCTGGGCAGCCGGATCGCGCGCGGGACGGCGGGCGCCCCCACCGGCTCGGCCGCCGAGTCGGGACGGTCGCTGCCGGTCAGCGCGAGCCCGCCGGTCCGCCCGCTCCAGAAGCCGAGGTCGGAGACCTGCGTGTAGGTCATGCTGAACTCGCCGCCGATCGCCCGGATGTAGGCCCGGCCGTCCGACACCTCGGTGTCCGGGCGCCGGGCGTCGTCGTTCCAGCTCGTGAAGCGCACCGGGTTCTGCGCCGAGCCGTTCACCCGGATGCTGGCGCCGAAGCCGACGATGGAGGTGAACGAGCCGGGGACGCTGCGCAGCCGGATGGTCAGCGGCCCGGACGCGTTCTGCAGCACCAGCTTGGCGCCCTCCACCGCAAGGATGCTGGTGGTCAGCAGGTACGACCCGTCCGCCTGCTTCTCCAGAACCCGCCTGTTCTCCAGTTCCGCGATGTAGTACGGCTCGCGGCGCTGCGGGAGCACCAAAGTGCGGCCGTTGGCGGAACTGGCGGTGTAGGGCTGCCGGACCTGGGCGGCGCGGCTCCCGCCGTCCGCGAGCCGCGAGTCGTGATTGGCGCGCACCTGCATGATGCGCGTGTCCTCCTGGTCGACCAGCGTCGTCTGCTGCCGCGCGGACGCCGGCGTCACCTCGTTCACGCCCGGCATGTCGCCGCCCCCGTTGAGGGCGTTGACCCGGTATGCGTACGTCCCGCCGCCCACCAGGCCGAGGACGACGACGGTCATGACGACCTTGCCGAACGCCCCCTTCTTCGGGGGCGCCTCCGGCGGCTCCTGGGGCTCGGGCGCCTTAGCGGGCCCGGGGGGCGTGGGCGAGTGCTTCATCCCGTGCCTGGCCATGTCAGATGCCCTCCGCCTCGGGCCGTCGCTTGGGCTGCGTGAGCGCGGCACCTGTGGCGCCTGCGCCACCGCGCCGCAGGTGCCACACTCGCCGTTGCTCCAGGGGGCGCTGCAGCGCGTACGGGTGCGTTCCGCGGCCGCCTCTGCCCTGGCCGCGCCGTCCCCCGGACCGCGTCATCGTGAGGACCACCAGCATGAAGACCCCCGCCCAGATGAGGTTCATCGGCTTGGCGTACCGCTGCACCTTCATCCACAGCGACGCGGTGTCGTGCCAGCCCTTGGTGTCGTTGCCCTCCTTGCGGACCCTCCCGTGCGAGCCGGACGTGCTGACCGCGCTGGTACCCGAACCGCTCAGCGTGTTGTTGCGGACGGTGGACCCGTCCGCGGCCCCCCGGAACGTGATGCCGTGCTCGGTGGCGCCCTGCACCACGTTCCCGACCAGCGAGGCGTTCGCGTTGCGCAGGTAGATGCCGGTGCGGGCCCCGACGACGGTGTTGCCGGCCAGGCGCGCGTCGCGCACCCCGTCCCGCAGCGCGATGCCCTGCCGCACCTGCCCCTCCAGCCGGTTGCCGGAGATCTGCACGTCGGTGGCGCCGTTGCGGACGACGATGCCCATATCGCCGCCGATCACCCGGCTGTTCTGCACCGACAGCCGCTCGCCGCCCAGCAGCTCGATGCCGTAGTGACCGTTGTTCCTGGCCACGCTGCCGTTCACGGAGCTGTCCCCGAAGCTCTCCAGCGACTCGCCGGACGCCGAGGGGCCCTTGGCCAGCGGCTGCCCGTTCAGCGTGAACCCGTTGTGGCCGTTGCGTTCGGCCACGCAGTCGGTCACCCGCACCTTCTCGGTGGCCCTGGACAGGACGAACCCGTCGCCCCGGCTGCCGGTCACCGTGGTGTCGGCGATCGTGGCGTTCTTGGCGAACCGGTGCATGAGCACGCCGTGCACCAGACTGTTCACGATCCGGTTGCCCTTGATCTGGGTCTGGTTGGAGCCGGAGACGAAGAGGCCGTAGGCGTCCCCGCTGATCACGCTGTTCTCGATCGACCCGGTGACCAGGTCGGCGGCGGGCACGTGGGTGGCGGTGCCGCCCGGCTCCTCGATCTGGATGTCGCCCGGACCGCCGCCGCCCGAGCCGCGCTGCCGGTTCTGCTCAAGCCGCCGCCGCTTGGCCTGGTTCCGCTGCTCCTTGGTGAGCCGCTTGGCCGCGTTGGCCGGGCGTTCGGTGCCGGTCAGCGCGATGCCACCGGTCCGCCCGCTCCAGAACCCGAGATGCGACACCTGGGCGTGCTTCATCTTGAGCTCGCCGCCGACCGCCCGGATGTAGGCGCGGCCGTCCGCGACCTGTGTGTCCGGCCCGCGGGTGCGGACGTCCCAGCTCGAGATCCGCACCGGGCCGCGCGCGGTGCCTTCGATCCTGACGCTGCCGCCGAAGCTGACGATCGAGCTGAACGCCGACGCGGTGCTCGCCATCCGGATGTGCAGCGGCCCGGACGGGTTGCTCAGCACCAGCCCGGCGCCGTCCGCCACGAACAGGTGCGCGGCCAGCAGGAACGATCCATCGGGAAGCTTCCGGAAGTACTTGCCACCGATCCGTACCAGGTCGGCGACGGTGTAGGGGTGGCCGCTCACCGACGGTGGAAGCACCAGCGTCTTGCCGTGGCTGGACCCGAAGACCTTCGGCTGCTTCAGCGCCGCTGTGGGCGCGCCCCCGCTCTGCATGATCGCCGCCAGCACCGAGCGGATCTGCATGATCCGCTGGTCCTCCTGGTCGACCAGGGCGGCCTGCCGGACGGCGTCGTCGGCCGGTCCCGCCTTGGCGTGCGCCGCCGGCGGCGCGGCCTGGGCGTGCGCCGCCGCGACCGGCCCGGCGAGCGGCACGGCCAGGCCGGTCCCGAGTGTGAGAGCGCGCATGATCATCCCCCCGTGCCGCCCGCGCGGGCGGCGATAATCGGACCGGCTCATCCGTGGCTCGTCCCGTGGGGCGCGCCCGACGGGGCCGGCCCTGTGCCGTGGTTCTGGTGCACCCCGTGCGCACCCGTTCCGTACATGGGAGGGCCGGGAACATGAGCCGCACCACGCGCGGGGCGTGGTCCGGGGCCGTGGACGGGAGCCGGGCCCGGAACCGGCGCGTGCGCGCGGCCGGGAGCGTTGGCCGGCGGACCGGCCACGTGCGACGCGGCGGGGGCCGGGCGTGAGGCCGGGACGCCCATGCCCTGAAGGGAGCTGGCGGTCTGCCCGGCGCCGCCGATCTGGTCGGCGCTGCGGGTGAGCCAGCCCTGCTTGTTCATGGTGACGAACGCGTACAGCTTGATCGGCAGTGAGATCATGATGACCACGAGGGTGGTCAGCGGCAGCAGCAGGATCTCGCCGGGGTGCCGCTTGAGGTGCGACCAGCCGCGGATGCCCCGGCCGAGCAGCACCCAGCCGATCGCCAGGCCGACGCCCAGCGGGGTCAGGTTGCCCAGGATCCGGCTGAAGATCAGGTAGCCGAGGGTGACGCCCATCGTGACCGGGGTGAGCAAAATCTGCAGCACCGTGACCTTGGTGACGAACGGGGTCTTCCAGAGCCAGCCCTTCCACAGGGCCGTCAGGTAGCAACGGTAGGAGTTGCGGCTCCACCGGATCCGCTGCTTGAAGAACGCGCGGAAGGAGTCGGGGAACATCGACACGGCGCGGGCCGACGACTGGTGCACGGTCTTGTACCCCTGGGAGAGCACCAGCCAGGTCAGCCGCCCGTCGTCCCCGGCGATGCAGCGGCGGCCCAGGAAGAACTCGTTCTCGAGGTGCTCCAGCACCGGCAGGATCACCGACCGACGGTAGGCGGCGGTGCGCCCGGACAGGCAGGCGACCCCTCCCTTGGAGCCCATCGCCGGGACGTAGTCGTAGTAGCGCAGGTTGACCAGCCAGTCCGCGATCCGCCGCCACACGCTGGTGGTGCGCTGGTAGACGTTCTGCTGTGTGCCGACGCCCCCGACCTCCGGGTCCTCGAAGGGCATCTGGACGGCGTCCAGCAGGCCCGGCCGCCACCAGGTGTCGGAGTCGGCGACCACCACCAGCTCGGATTTCGCCGCGCGGATGCCCACCCCGAGCGCGGACCGCTTGCCCTGGTGCTCGTAGATCAGCACCTGGAGGCGGGGGTCGGTGACCTCGGCCAGCCTGCGATGGGCGTCCTCGTCCGCGATGTCGACCACGATGATGACCTCGGTGGGATCCTGCGCCAGCCAGCTTTCCAGGCAGCGCATCAGGATCTCCGGGTCCTCGCGGTAGGACGGCACGACCACCGAGACGGTGGTGCGGAATCCGTTCACCACAGGTCTGTCCAAGCGGGACAGGATCACCCTGTAGAGCCAGAGCGACCAGACGAGCAGGCCGGCGATTCCCAGGGGGACCAATTTGCGCCAGTCGCCCCCTGCGGTAGCCCCCGCTATCGCCTCCCACGCGTCATTCAGCCACCCCGAGACAGACGACAAAATCCCTCCTCTGTCGGCCGAAGGGGAGCTCACCACCCTGGTGACAACGGCCTCTACCAGTAACGACCATCGATCCAGCAGAATGGTACAGATTGCCGGAAGCGGTCAGATACCGTTCCGGATCCGGCCAAGATAGGGGATTGCGTGACCGGCATCGGCCGTTCCATCTCCCGTTGCACTGCCGTTTCCAAATGGAAACGACGATGCCGTTTTGGCAACCTGCCGGATTTCCGCCGGACACTTTCCTGAAATCTCGGGCCGGGAGAGAAGACCGATGTCCGATTTGTCCAGAATCAGGGGACGCATGGCGGGCGTGATGGGATTACCGGTGTGAGTTGTCTCACGCTCGCCCCCCATCGTGAGCCCCCGATGTGAACATCGTCACTTCGCGAGGAGAGGGCCGAACCCATCGGACCTGCTGGATCTGGCGGGAGATGCCTGGCTTGGGGGCTTGCCACCGGTTACCAACGGGTAGCATGATGTCGAGTTACCGGCTGGTAGACAGCACGCAGCGGGGCCGTCAGGAGCACCGCCGAACAGACGGAGTGTTCGATGGGGCATTACAAGAGCAACCTCCGCGACCTGGAGTTCAACCTCTTCGAGGTCTTCGGTCGCCAGGAGCTGCTGGGCACCGGTCCCTACGAGGACCTCGACCTCGACACGGCCCGCAGCATCCTCGAGGAGGTCAACCGGCTGGCGCACGGCCCGCTCGCCGAGTCGTTCGAGGACGCCGACCGCAACCCGCCGGTGTTCGACCCCGCCACCGGCACGGTCACCATGCCCGACAGCTTCAAGAAATCCTTCAAGGCATGGCTGGACGCCGAGTGGTACCGGCTCGACCTGGCCGCCGAGTTCGGCGGCGTCGGCGCCCCGCGCAGCCTCGCCTGGGCGGTGTCCGAGCAGGTGCTGGGCGCCAACCCGGCCGTCCACATGTTCTCCTCCGGCCCCGGCTTCGCCCAGATCCTGCACTACATCGGAACCCCCGAGCAGAAGCGTTTCGCCGAGCTCGCGCTGGAGCGGCTGTGGGGCGCCACCATGGTGCTCACCGAGCCGGACGCCGGCTCCGACGTCGGCGCCGGACGGGCCAAGGCCATCGAGCAGCCCGACGGCACCTGGCACATCGAGGGCGTCAAGCGCTTCATCACCTCTGCCGAGCACGACATGGCCGAGAACATCTTCCACCTCGTGCTGGCCCGTCCCGAGGGCGCGGGCCCCGGCACCAAGGGCCTGTCGATGTTCCTGGTGCCCAAGTACCTGGTCGACCTGGAGACCGGCGAGCTCGGCGAGCGCAACGGCGTCTACGTCACCAACGTCGAGAAGAAGATGGGGCTCAAGGTCTCCACCACCTGCGAGCTGACCTTCGGCGAGAAGCACCCCGCCATCGGCTACCTGGTCGGCGGCGTGCACGACGGCATCCGCCAGATGTTCCTGGTCATCGAGTACGCCCGGATGATGGTCGGCACCAAGGCCATCGCCACCCTCTCCACCGGGTACCTCAACGCGCTGGAGTACGCCAAGGAACGCGTGCAGGGCGCCGACCTCACCCAGATGACCGACAAGACCGCGCCGCGCGTCACCATCACCCACCACCCCGATGTCCGGCGCAGCCTGATGACCCAGAAGGCGTACGCCGAAGGCATGCGCGCGCTGGTCATCTACACCGCGACCTTCCAGGACGCCATCCAGATCGCCGCGCACGAGGGCCGCAAGGACGAGCGGGCCGAGAAGCTCAACGACCTGCTGCTGCCCGTGGTCAAGGGCTTCGGCTCCGAACGCGCCTACGCGCTGCTCGGCGCGGAGTCGCTGCAGACGCTCGGCGGCTCCGGCTTCCTCCAGGACTACCCGATCGAGCAGTACATCAGGGACTCCAAGATCGACACCCTGTACGAGGGCACCACCGCGATCCAGGGCATGGACCTGTTCTTCCGCAAGATCCTGCGGGACAACGGCGAGGCGTTCGGTCACCTCGCCGCCGAGATCACGGCGTTCGCCGGCGGCGACGCCGGCAACGGGCGG
The DNA here is from genome assembly GCF_030269515.1 of Actinomadura sp. NBRC 104412. Classification (GTDB taxonomy): domain Bacteria; phylum Actinomycetota; class Actinomycetes; order Streptosporangiales; family Streptosporangiaceae; genus Spirillospora. The sequence continues at coordinate 55,254 of NZ_BSTM01000036.1, forward strand.
CTCAAGAACGAACGGGACCTGCTCGCCCGCGCGCTGGAGGACGTCCAGGGCATGATCGGGACGATGACCGGCTGGGCGCTGGGCTCCCTGGAGAACCCCAGGGAGATCTACAAGGTCGGGCTCAACACCACCCGGCTGCTGCTCGCCCTCGGCGACCTGATCGTCGGCTGGCTGCTGTGCCGCCAGGCCGAGATCGCCCTGACCAAACTGGACGGCGCAGCGCCGACCTCCGGTGGGGACAACCCGCGCGAAGACAGGCCGACCGCCCTCAGGGCACCCGGCCAGTCGGCCCAGGACCGCGACTTCTACACAGGCAAGGTCGCCGCGGCCCAGTTCTTCTGCGCCACCGTGCTGCCCCGCCTCACATCGGAACGCGTCATCCTCGACAACACCACGCTCGATGTCATGGATCTTCCGGAGGCGTCGTTCTAGTCGTTACCGAACGCGCCTCCACGGCGGGGGTGGGAGAGTCCTATGCTCGCGTCCATGTTCGCGTCCGGGCCGCCACGCAGACTCCTCGCCCCCGCTGTCTCCCTGGCCTGCCTGCTGACCGCCGCCGGGTGCGCTGACAGCGGTTCCCCCCAGTCCGTCGATCCGCCCATCTCGCGCCAGGGACCCGCACAGCCCACCGCCCGGCCCGCCGGGCAGTTCACCAAGGAGGGCTGGTTCGGGACGGCGGACGGCCTGCACGCCCGCCTGGAGATCAGGTCGGTCGAACGGCAGAGCGCCAAGACGGTGCTCAGCTACACCGTCACCTCGCTCGACAACGCCACCAAGTCCATCCCGTTCACGCTGGCGCTCCTCGACCCGATCGGACGCAAGCTCTACCGTCCCCTCGGGACCCAGCCCGGCGCGACACCCCAGAACATCCAGTTCGCCCCCGGAACGTCCCGCGACCTGACCGCCGAGTTCCCGCCGGTGCCCGCCACCGTCCAGCGGATCACCGTCCTGAGCCTCGGCACCGCGGGCGAGTACACCGGCATCCCCGTGACCGGCAGAGGCGACTCACCGTCGCCCACCACCTCCTCCACCCCGGCGCAGCCCACCAACCCGCTGGACCTGTACGACATCACCGAGGGTGCCGTGAAGGACGTCGCGGCCAGCGGCAACGACGTGAAGGTGAACCTGCGCGCCGACGTGCTGTTCGAGTCGGGCTCCGCGGAGCTCACCGAACGCGCCAAGCAGGTGCTCGACCAGGCCGCCCAGGAGATCCGCGCCCAGGGCGACCCGTCCCGCGGCCCGATCACCATCAACGGCCACACCGACAGCCAGGGCTCCGACGCCGACAACCTCACCCTCTCCAAGGAACGCGCCGAGACCGTCCGTGAGGAACTGGAGAAGCGGCTCGGCGCCACCTACCGGTACACGTCCCAAGGCAAGGGCGAGACCGAGCTGATCGCCAAGGAGGGCGGCTCGGACGACGCCCAGGCCCGCGCCCGCAACCGCCGCGTCGAGATCTCCTACATCGTGCGGCAGCAGGCCCCGGGCGCCACCACCGCCTCCGGACGCGGCACCACAGCCGCCCCCGCCGCGTTCCGCACGTCCGACGGCAGAACGGTCGCCAGCCGCTACGCGACCTTCGGCGAGGAGAAGAACAAGCGCCGCCTGGACGTCAAACCGTTCTACCGGGACGGCGCCTACCTCGTCGCGGTGTTCGAGGTGGTCAACGAAGGGCCGGGCACCATCCCCCCGGACGCGGTCTACCCCCACAAGGACTACCTGGGCGGCGCGTTCACCTCGTTCTCCGTGAGCGTCCCCGGCAGCACCGACGTGTACCGCGCGGTCCGCGTCGGCCCGCCCGCCGCCAACAGCGCCACCTACGTCGACCCGGGCCGGGCCACCTTCCGCACCGCGGCCAACGAGCCCATCCGCGGCTTCGTCTACATCCCGGCCCCGCCCGGCGACCCCTCCACCGTCGTCTTCGACGCCGGCCCCTTCGGCAAGGTCGACAACGTCCCGGTGTCCTGACACGTGTGGCGACCGATCGCATTGGATAGTTAAAGGGCACGGCTCCGAAACGTCTGGCGGAGGTCATCGATGGGTGTCGGCGTCAGCATCTTCACGATCACCCTTGGGCTGATCCTCAAGTTCGCCATCGCCGAGGACGCGATGACCGACCCGGTGGACATCCACGTGATCGGCGTCATCCTCATCATCGTCGGCGGCGCCTCGTTCGCGCTCCAGCTCCTGCTGATGATGCGCATGCAACGCAGATCCCCCGAACCAGGCGGCCGCCTCCTACGCAACCGCTACCCCGACCCCGACAACGACCGCGGCACCCCGGACAACCACCCACCGGCCTAGCCCCTGCGAACGCCCCACCGGTCACGTTGGCTGGGGTGGCCATTGGGGTGATGGGCAGGTGCAGGCGGAACGAGGCAGGTCGGCGACCTCCTGCGACAGGTTCAGTGTCGGCAGGGCGGGGCGCTGTTCGATGAGAGCGCCGGCGAATTCCTCCGTGGCGCGGTGGGGCGCCACGTCCCTTCCGTCGAACAGGTCCGTCAGCAGGGCCAGGAGCGCGTCGACCCGGCCAGGCAGCGGCGAGCCGGGGTCGGCGTAGGCGACGGTAAGCGCGGCCCCGATGTTGGCGGACTTCCAAGGCCCTTCCTTCTCCTCGGTGATGTCGAGCCAGCGCTCGATCGTCCCGGTGAGCCGGATCGCGCCCACCAGAGCCGAGCCCGCGTCGTGCGCCGCCGCCGCCAGCACCTGCAGAGCGGCGCGATCGCGGCAGCTCTTCACCTTGAACGATTGGGCGTTCGTCGCCATCGCCGCGTCCTCGTTCCACAACACGACGTGCGGGATGCCGAACAGCGACAGCGTGCTGGACGCGCGGTGCAGTTCGTACTTGCCGAACGCGTCCAGCACCCCGACGTTGGGACCGAGCCCGGCCAGGTGCCCCTGCCGGGCCAGCCAATCGAAGAACAGGACGTCACTCGGGCCCTCCACCACGATCACCTGGTCGGCGAAGAACGCCGCCGCGCGGCGGGCGTCCAGGTCGTACAGGACGCGATGGCGCTCCTCGTCGGCATTGGTGATCCGCGCTTTCGTGAAGCAGTCCATGGACGCTCTCGCGTAGGTCGACCGGAGGTGGATGGCGTTCAGCGCGGCGTCCACCCGCTCGGGCGCGGGCGACACCGCGTCGATCCGGTGGACGGGACGCTGCACCCGCACGATCGCCTCGGGCGGGGTCTCCGCGGCGGCCAGCATGGTGGGGTCATGCGTCGTGATCGTCACGGCGGAATTGCCGGACTCGACCAGTTTGCGCAGGTCATGAGCCAGCCGGGTGACCTGCGCCGGATGCAGGAACGCCTCGGGCTCCTCGAACAGGATCCACCTGAAAGCGTTCCTCTCCGCCTTCGCCCGCAGCTTCGCGGCCGCCTGGATCAGCGCCGCGATCAGGGCGCGCTGCACACCCGACCCCTGCGACTCCAGCGGACGCCGCGTCCCGCCCTGCTGGACGTTCAGCGTGATGAGATGCCTCATGATCAACTCGTCGGACAGGTCACCGACGTTCACCCGCACCGACAGGCCCCACGCCTTGAGCGCGTCGTCCAGGTCGCTCTCCAGCTCGGTGATCGGACCCTTCGCCAGCGCCGTCTCCAGGGCGGCGAGGCTTCCCCGCAGGCCCATGAGCAGGCCGTCGATCAGTTGCTCGGAGAAGGCCAGCAGCATGACGTCCCGCAACGGCGTCGGCCCGGACGCCGAGGTCTGCTCGCCCATCGGCGAGATCGTCGGTATGTAGACGCACTGGCCGAGTTTCGCCGCCGTCGTCCAGCCGGTGTGCTCCGGTTCGCCGGCGTCGCCGTCTCGCGGGATCCGGTAGTAGGCCCCGGCCTTTCCACCGGCACCGTCCGTCAGATACCGGCGGATGCGGCCGACCCCGCCCTCGACCGGCCCGCCGAAGACATCGTCAGCCTCGTCCGGGCTGACCTCGTAGTCGATCTCGACCCAGGACTCGCCATCGGTTTCCTCGTCCCAGGGACGGTCCCGCTCGGGGTCCCAGTCCAGCGCGCCGTAGAACAGGCGGACGGCGTCGAGAAGGGTGGTCTTGCCCGCGTTGTTGGGTCCGATGAGCGCGCTCATGGGACGCAGGTGCATCTCCACGTCCAGGGCACCACGGACGTTGCGCACGGCGACGCGTCGGGGGCGCATGGGGAAGATTCCTCCCTATCGACGTGGTCAGCGAGGCGGACGTGTCATCTGGGTAGGAAGGGGCTCGCCGCTCCGGAATGGGACACATACAGCCGGTCGCGGGCGCGGGTGCAGGCGACGTAGAGCACGCACCGCTCGCGCTGCATGCTCTCCCGGTGGGCGGCCTTGTCCACATCGGCGGGCACGATCGCACGGGGGTGCGGGACGAGCCCCTCCTGGACGCCGACGACCGCGACGCACTGGAACTCCAGCCCCTTGAGGCTGTGCATCGACCCCGCGCGGACGTGCGCCCCCGCGCCGGTCGGTTTCTCGGTCTTGATCCCCAGCGCGCCGAGCCGATCCCGAATCTCCTTCACCAGGTCGTTGGTGCGGGCGGCCACCGCGATAGCTCCCGGCTCGACGCCGTCGCTCAGCCACGACCGGACCTGGGAAACGGCCGCCTCGCGCTCCTCGTCCCAGCTCCGGAACCGCCGGACGATCGGGCGCCGCCCGTGCATCGGCGACTCGTACCCCTCAAGGCTGTTGTCCCAGCCGTCGAGTTCCTTCTCCGGGGTCAGCCCCAGCACCCGGACCGCCCAGTTCAGGATCTCCTGGGTGGTCCGGTAGCTGACGGTCAGCCGCTGTGTCCGGCCGCCGGCGATGCGCACGCCGGTGTCGCGCATCGACACCCGGTGCTGCCAGATCCGCTGGTGCGGATCGCCCGCGATGAACAGGTCGTCCGCGCCCTCCGGGACGGCCGCGCGCACCAGCCGCCACTGCGCCGGATGCAGGTCCTGCGCTTCGTCCACGATGATGTGCCGGTACGGGGGCACGGCGCCCGCCCGCAGGATCCGCGCCGCCTCGTCGGCGACTTGCAGGTAAGACCACATGTCGCGGGCCTGTAGCCGCTCGCGCAGCCGCTCGATCGCGTCCCAGACCGCGCGGCGCCTCGACTGCGGCAGTGGCGCGCCCCGGCCCCTGCGGTCGGCCTTCGCGTAGTACGCGAAGTCGGTGATGTCCTGTGCCAGCAACACGTGCTCCCACTCGTCCACCAGGAACTTGCCGGGATGGTCCGGGTGCAGCCCATCGGCCATCGCGTGAAGCTCATGCGGGGCTTCGACCACATTGACGCTGCGGCCGAGGTGATCGTGAAGGACGCGGGACGCGACCTGCGCGAGGGTGAGCACCTCGATCCGGCCGCGCTCGGCCGGGTCTTCGATGAGCTGGCCGAGCTGCCGAGCCAGCTCCGTGGCCAGCGGCCTGCTGAACGTGGTCATAAGGATCGGCGGGCCGTCGCCGCGCCAGTCGCCGTACCGGCGGGCGAGGTGCGCGGCTCGGTGCAGCGCGGTGACGGTCTTGCCGGTGCCCGCGCCGCCCGTCACCATCATCGATCCCGGATAGCTGTCGCGGTAGGCGATCCGCCGCTGCGCCGGGTGCAGGAAGATCCGCCACAGCGCGAACGGCGGCCGCAGGATCTTGGCCAGCTCGTCCGGCCCGTCCACCAGCGTCACCTGGGCGGGCGTGCGCTCGATGGCGGCGGCGAGATCGTCCGGCTGGACCTCCTCCGGACGTGCCTCGTCCACCAGGCTCTTGCTGATCTCGGCCCACGCCTGCTCGGGCGACATCCCGGACGCCAGCGCCACCAGGGCGTCGTACTGCAATTCAGGGAGAAGAATCTGCAGCGCGTTCAGATGCGCCTCGCGCTTAAGCAACCGGACGAGCGGCAGCACCTGGTCGTCGATCCCGAGGGCACGCAGCTCGCCGTCCTTCACATGGTCGAACAACCCCGGGCTGGGAACGAGGTCGGCGGCCGTGCGCAGGGTCTCCCCCATGCTGCGCATGCCCGTCTCGTCCCGGACCTCCAGGACGCCGAGGACCTGGTTGACGGTGAGCCGCCGGCTGGTCGCGTAGGCGATCGCGTCGTCGTGCGGCAGCACCCGCAGCAGGCAGTACACGTCACCCGACTCGGGGGCGAGAACGACGCCCCGCCAGAACCGGTCGATGCGGATCGTGCGGATGCGCGGATCGGCGGCGGACTGGAGTTTCTCCAGGTGCAGGCCCGCGTGGGTATGCTCGGCGAACTTCTCGATCGTCCGCTGCACGGCACGCCGCACCGGCTTCTCCAGGGTGGCGTACTCGGAGAGAAAGTCCTTCGAGATCGCCAGTTGCGGCACCGGGGGGCTCCTCTTGGCGGCATCGGGACGTGTGGAATTCTCATGTTAGGACTCCTGTCAGGAACCGCGTGGCGATAATGGTCAGCGATCTCGGAGCCGTACGTCGAAGTGGGGGAGCGCGCCCGTGGCGAAGCTGACGTTGCCGCAGTTGGAAGCGCATCTGTTCGGGGCGGCCGACATCCTGCGCGGCAAGATGGACGCCTCGGAGTTCAAGGAGTACATCTTCGGGATGCTGTTCCTGAAGCGGTGCTCCGACCAGTTCGACGCCATCCGGGAACGCGTCGTGAACGACCTGGTCGCCCAGGGCCGGACGCGCGAGACGGCCGAGAGCCTGGCCGAGAACCGCGCCTTCTACAGCGGTGGTGACTTCTTCGTCCCGGAGAGGGCCCGCTGGAAGTACCTGGTCGACAACTCGGGTAAGAAGGGCGTCGGCGCGCTGCTGAACAAGGCCCTCGCCGCGCTCGAAGAGGCCAACGTCACCGCGCTGGACGGCGTGGTCGGGCACATCGACTTCGAGCGCAAGGTCGGCCGGTCGACGCTGTCGGACCAGAGCCTGCAAAAGCTCATCAGGCATTTCAACCGCCCCGGCTACCGGCTGCGCAACGACGACTTCGAGTTCCCGGACCTCCTCGGTGCCGCCTACGAGTACCTGATCGGGGAGTTCGCCGACTCGGCGGGCAAGAAGGGCGGCGAGTTCTACACGCCCCGCGCGGTCGTCCGGATGATGGTCCGGCTGGTCGACCCGCACGAGGGAATGCGTGTGTACGACCCGTGCTCGGGTTCCGGCGGCATGCTGATCATGTCGAAGGAGTATGTGGCCGAGAACGGCGAGAACGCCGACGACCTGTCGCTCTTCGGCCAGGAGGCCAACGGCGGCACCTGGGCCATCTCCAAGATGAACATGATCCTGCACGGCATCGTGAATGCCGACCTGGAGAACGACGACACGCTCGCCAAACCAAGACACGAGGACGAGACCGGCCGCCTGCTCACCTACGAACGCGTCCTCACCAATCCGCCGTTCTCCCAGAACTACGAACGCGCCGGGATGGAACACGAGGACCGTTTCGAATACGGATGGGCCCCGGAGACAGGCAAGAAGGCGGACTGGATGTTCGCCCAGCACGTCCTCGCCGTCCTCCGCCCCGACGGCATCGGCGCCACCATCATGCCGCACGGCGTCCTGTTCCGAGGCGGCGCGGAACGCGATATCCGGACGGAGGTCATCAAGGCCGACCGCCTCGAAGCCGTCATCGGCCTGGCGCCCAACCTGTTCTACGGGACGGGCATTCCCGCGTGCATCCTCGTCCTGCGCGGAACCGAGCCCCGCCCCGCGTCCCATCGCGGCAAGGTGCTCTTCATCAACGCCGACCGCGAATTCACTCCCGGCCGCGCCCAGAACTACCTGGACCCTGAGCACGCCGAGAAAGTGGTCGCCGCGTACCGCGCCTACCTGGCCGATATCAATGGCGAGCTGGAGATCCCCGGCTTCGCCCGCGTGGTCACCGTGGACGAACTCGCGGAGAACGACTTCAACCTGAACATCCGCCGCTACGTCGACAACACCCCGCCCCCCGAACCGCAGGACGTCAGGGCTCATCTCCACGGCGGCGTCCCCAAGTCCGAAGTGAGGGACCACGAAGCCGCTTTCCAGTCGTACGGCGTGGACGTGCACGAGCTGTTCGTGGAACGCGACGAGGACTACTACGACTTCCCACCCGAGGGCTGGCAGCAGGCCGCCGACCGTATCCCCGCCCTCGCCGCACCGGCCGAACAACGCCTCCGCGACGCATTCGACGGATGGTGGGACCGCCACAGCAAACGTCTACGCGAACTCCCCGGCAACCGCCGCGTCATGGACGTCCGCGCCGAACTACTGGAGTCGTTCGTCACCGAACTGGAGCCCATCGGCGTCCTGGACCGCTACCAGTTGGCCGGCGCGGTCGCCTCATGGTGGGGCGGCGTCCAGGCCGACATCCGCACCCTGGCTTGGAACAAGTTCAGCGGAGTGGTGCAGGGCTGGCTGACCAGCATCCAGACGGCCTTCGACGACGAAGGCACCGCCGCCGTCCTCAACGCCCAACGCCGCGCCGCCGAGAAACGCAGAGCCAGGGAACACCCGGTGGTCCCCTTGGTCCTGGCCGACTACCTCACGGAACTGGAGGAGGCCGAAAACCTCCGCGCCGAACTGGACGCCAAGGTCAAGGCCCTCACGGCTGCTCCAGAGGACGACTCCGAGGAAACGGAACCCGTCGATCCCGTAGAGGTCAAGCGCGCGAAGGAACAACTCACCGCCGCGAAGTCGAAGGTCCGCAGGTTGGAAGCGGAGTTCGTCGACAACCTCGCACGAGGCATCCGGGAGATTCAAAAATCGGAGGCAGAGCCGGACCTGGTGATGCGCATCCTCAAAGCCGACCTGGCCCGGCGCCTGGACACCCGCATGACCACCGGCCGCCGAGCCCTGACCGAGCGATACGAGATGTGGGCCGACAAGTACGCCGTCACCCTGCCCGAACTGGAAGCTCGGCGAGCAGCCGCGTCTGACCGTGTCCACCAGATGCTGAGGGAGCTCGGCTATGAGTGACCTTCCGCATGGATGGCGCTGGATCAAGCTCAAGGACTGCGGGACCTGGTGGTCAGGAGGAACGCCAGCTACGGACGATCCGCGTCTTTGGGGTGGTCATATTCCTTGGATAAGCGCAGCCAGTCTTAAGGATTTTAAGATCAGAGACTCTAATCGCCGTGTAACCCGACTTGGAAGTATGGCGGGGACGAAGGTTGTTGACGCCGGTAACGTCCTGTTCGTCGTGCGCGGAATGAGCTTGAAGTCTGAATTTCGTGTCGGGGTGACGCGGCGAAGCGTCGCTTTCGGGCAAGATTGCAAGGCAATTCTTCCCCTGCCCTCAGTGAATGGCACATTCCTCGCGCTGGCCCTCAAGTCGCGCGAGCGTGACATATTGGCCATGGTGGATGAAGCTGGACATGGAACAGGGCGGCTGCCTACCGATCTTATGGCCAGGCTAGAAGTTGCGATTCCCTCCGATGCTAATGAGCAGCGGCGGATCGCGGAGATCCTCGATGCCCTAGATGACAGTATCTCCGCAGCGGGTGATCTTATAGCGAAGTTGGATCATCGGCTTTCGGGATTGAGGTTGGCAATAATTGATAGTCTTTTTGGCTCCGATATGTCTCGCGTTGGGGATAAATTTGAAGTAAGAGCAGGCATAACCTTGGGTCCATCCAGGTTGCCGTCTCGCCGGGCGAGGCCCTACCTGCGTGTTGCCAACGTACAGCGTGGACGTCTCAACCTATCGGACGTTGCCCAATTGGAAGTATCTGCCAGCGAGGACATGACTTATCGTCTTCGCAAAGGGGATCTGCTCGTCGTCGAAGGGCATGCAAATCCGCATGAAATTGGGCGCTGTGCGCAAGTGGCTGATGGTGCGGTCGGACTCTTGTATCAAAACCATCTTTTTCGCCTCCGGAGCGGATCCATCATCCCAGAATTTGGTGAGCTCTGGCTGAATTCAGAGGTGGCCAAAAGATATTGGCTGCGCATGTGTGCAACAAGCTCTGGGCTTTATACCATCAATTCGGAAATGCTTACCAAGCTTCCCTTTCCTGATATTTCGACGCAAGATCAATTGCGTATCGTCGAGCCGATCTCGGCTCTCAGGGCTCAGATCGAACGCGAGGCTGAGGTGCTGGCTCGCCTTCGATTGATCCGAGAAGGGCTGGCGGCCAATCTATTGAGTGGGCGGGTGAGGGTTTGACCTGGTGAGACAAATAGGCATGAGGGCCAGATAACTTCTCCGTGGCCTTCGGCGTATGTGCGGGTGCCGGATATCTTGGCGTAAATGTTGACGACGGTAAGGTTACAGCGCCTCCGTCAGGCCTACGTGTACATCTGTTCTGTGAGCCCGGACAGGCGTAACCCCCGGACGCGTTGTCGGTCCGAGGGTCGCCGTGTGTGCGGGGGCTCAGGTTTGAGCGGCCTTTAGGGCGGCCTTGAGGTCCTGGGGCGTCACGACGAGCTTGGGGCCGTTGGGGTCCTTGGAGTCTCGGACGCCCACGGCGTTGCCGATGCGGGCCAGTTCGACGCAATGACCGCCCCCCTCAGACCCGCTGTGACTACTCTTCCGCCACATCGTCACCACCGAACTCCTCCATGGTCTTTCTGGATCAGGCTTTTGAACGGGCCTGCGGGAGCGCTTCAGACGCCGGCAGTCTTCAGGGCGGCCTTCAAACCTTGAGGCGTCACGATGAGCTAGGGACCGTTGGGGTCCTTCGAGTCCCGGATGCCGACAGCGTCACCAATACGGGCCAACTCGACGCACGTGGAGCCGCTTTCTCCTCCGCTGTAGCTACTTCTCCGCCATGTCTTCGCCACCGGACTCCTCCACGATCTTCTGGATCGCCCCCTCGGCACTACGTCGGTTCGGGGGCTGCCCTGTGTGCGAGCGCTCAGGTCTGAGCGGTCTTCAGTGAACCTTTTTCAGTGGCGGCGGAGAGGTTGCTGGTCACAGCATGATCGCGAGCGGTGTGGCGGGCCGGGTGCATGGCAAAGCCCCTGGTAGGACGGGTGATCTTCCACAACCCTCCGCCCCCACCA
>NZ_BSTM01000037.1 GCF_030269515.1 Actinomadura sp. NBRC 104412
CTTGGCGGGCCAGCTCGACCGCGCGGCGCCGGAACTCGGGCGGGTGTGGTGACGGCATGACGAACATCCTTCCTGATGATCGCCGGTGACCTCAGGACAGGTGTCCGGTGAACGGGGGGAAGCTCACCGAGCCGACACCTACCACCTGGTCCGCGCGGGCCTGACCGGCGGCAAAGGCGTCCCCGACACCGTGGCCACCCACCCGGCGGTGTTCGTCACGCTCACCGCGCCCTCCTTCGGGGCCGTTCACGCGCGCCGCGACAAACCAGGCGGGCACGTCGAGCCGTGTCACCCTCGCCGCAACGCCGGTACCTGCCCGCACGGGCGCCCGCTGTCGTGCACCGTGCGGCACGGCGCCGATGACGGGCGGCTGGGGCAACCCCTATGCCCGGACTGCTACGACTACACCGGGCAGGTTCTGTTCAACGCGCTCGCTCCGGAGTTGTGGCGCCGCTTCACCATGGCCCTGCGGCGCCGCATCGCCAAAGCCGGCGGCCTCACCCTGGGCGAGCTGCGCGACCAGGTCACGGTGTCGTTCGCCAAGGTCGCCGAATACCAGCGGCGCGGCGTCGTCCACTTCCACGCCGTCATCCGCCTGGACGGGCCCGGCGGACCGGCCGCACCCCCGCCCGGCTGGGCCGGCCATGACGTGCTGGCCGGTGCCATCGGCCAGGCGGCGCGCGCCGTCACCGTCGACACCCCGGCCGCGCCCGGCGTCCCGTCCCGGTCGCTGGCCTGGGGCGACCAGGTCGACATCCGGCCGATCACCACCACCGGAGAACTGACCGACCAGGCGGTTGCCGGTTACATCGCCAAGTACGCCACCAAAGCGGCTGGATGCGTCGGCACTCTCGACCGGCGCATCCGCGCGACCGATCACCTGGACCAGCTACCGGTCACCGCGCACGCCCGGCGGCTCATCGCCGAATGCCTGGCCTTGGGCGCCCTGGACGAGATGGCCGAGCTGCGGCTGACCGAATGGGCACACATGCTCGGCTTCCGCGGCCACTTCTCCACCAAGTCCCGGCGCTACTCCACCACCCTCGGCGCCCTCCGCGCGGCCCGGATCGAACACAACCGGCGCGAACACCAGACCACGACGGGACGCCTACCGCTGACAGATGAGGACCAGGTCCTCGTGATCGCGCACTGGCGCTATCTCGGCCAGGGCCTCACGCCCGGCGAGGCGCTCCTGACCGCTGCACTCACCGGAAGACCCATGCCACCGCTCGACCCGTCCGCCGCTCAGCAGGGGAGTACCGCGTGAACGCCCCAGGCCATGGCCGACTTCTCACCGTCAATGAAGCCGCCGCACAGCTTCGCGTTAGCCGCTGGACGCTCTACAACCTCATCCGCTCCAACGAGCTGCGCTCGATCACCATCGGCCGACGTCGCTTCGTGCCCGTGCAAGCGCTCGACGAACTGATCCGCCAACTCATGGAGGTGGCTGCCTGATGGTCAGGACGGCGCTCGATACGCCCGACGAGCCGGACCGCCGGAAGTCTCGCAGGAGCCGGCGGAAGCGGGGGAACGGTGAGGGCAGTATCTGGCTGCGCAAGGACGGGCGGTACGGCTTCGCGGCCTACGCCCTGACCACGGCGGGCACGTACAAGCGCGTACAGGGCTACGCACGCTCCCACGAAGAGGCACGTAAGAAGCTGACCAAACTTCTGGAGCAAGCCGACCAGGGCATTCCGGTGGCCTCCGAGAGCTGGACGGTAGAAAGATACCTTTCCTACTGGCTGGCCCACGTGGTCAAGGTCGAACGGCGTCCCAAGACCTACCAAGGGTACGAAGGGGCGGTCCGGCGCTACCTGATTCCCGAACTGGGCAAGAAGCGGCTCGGCAAGCTCACGGCTCGTGACGTCCGGCTCGCCCTCACCCGTATCCGTGAGGCGTGCCAGTGCTGCCGGAACGGCTGGGATGAGGCGCGGGAGATCGCGCGGTGCTGCTCGCTCAAGGGCGGAGAGTGCTGCAAGTCCAGGCTCTCGGTGCGCATGGTGCAGTTCGTTCACGCCGTCCTCCGCAACGCCCTTCAGGCGGCCGTACGGGAGGAGATCATCCCGCGCAATGTCGCCAAGCTCGTCACGGTCACCACGCCCCAATACAAGGTGAACCGCGGACTGACGGTCGACCAGGCGCGCGATGTACTCAAGGCCGCCCGCGGCGAACGGCTTTATGCCCTGTACGTCCTGGCGCTCTGCCTCGGCCTGCGGCGCGGGGAACTGCTTGGCCTGCGGTGGCAGGACATCACGCTCGTCTCCTGCCGGGCCTGCGGCGGAGAGGGCGGCACCCTGGACGGTGAGGCGTGCGAGCGGTGCGAGGAAAGCGGTATTGAGGCCGCAACCCTGGAAGTGGTTCAGACGCTCCAGCGGGTCGGGGGAGCGCTGCGGTTCGTCCCGCCCAAGACAGAGGACTCGACGCGCACGATTCCCCTTCCGGCGCTGTGCGTCACGGCCTTGTGCGAACACAAGATCCGGCAGAGAGCCGAAATGGCGGACGCCTGGCCGAACTGGCAAGATCACGGTCTCGTCTTCCCGTCCCGGCTCGGCACTCCCATGGAGCCGGACAACCTTCGCCGGAGCTGGGGGCGTATCCGGGCGGCTGCCGGACTCGATGGGATGCGGTTCCACGACATGCGGCACACCTGCGTCTCGCTGCTGCTCGCGCTGGGCGTCCCGCCGCATGTGGTCCGGGAGATCGTCGGGCACAGCGATATCGAGGTGACGATGACGATCTACGCCCATGCCGCACTCGGCGAGAAGCTGGCGGCGCTTCGGATGCTGGGGGATGCGCTCGGCTGAGGCCGTTGCTGTCACCGTTGCTGTCAAAAGGCCCGGAACCGAAGGTGGTTCCGGGCCTTTTGGCTGGTCACAGGGTGTGGGCAGGGGCGGGGTCGAACCGCCGACCTTCCGCTTTTCAGGCGGACGCTCGTACCGACTGAGCTACCTGCCCAGGACGCTGGTTGGCGTCTGGCGGTCCTGACGGGATTTGAACCCGCGGCCTCCACCTTGACAGGGTGGCGAGCACTCCTAACTGCTCCACAGGACCTCGTTGGTCCGAGCTTACTCGCTCGGGACGGGTGCGCCCGACCGGGTTGGGCCGGTTCTTGGCGACCTCCGGAAGCATACGCGATGGCCGAGGGCGGCGCCAACTCGTTAACGGATACGGGTGGGGCGTATGAGGGGGCGGAGGGTGGGGCGGTTGTTCTGTATTGGGGGTGGATTTTGGGGGTGGGCGCGGTTTGTTAAAGGTGGGGGGTGGTTTTCCCGGGGGTGGTAAACGGGGGGTTGAGCTGCGGAGATGGGGAAAGTTGCATTCCGGCGTTACCGGAAGGTGATGCGCGTGTGCCTGTGGCGACCGACATAGTACGGTGATCCTCATGTGTTCCGGAGGTGCGGCGTTCTAAAGTGAGAGCGTCCGCAGACGCCCTGAGGGCTGGAGACACAGGTGACGGGCAGAGCGATGGCGCGCGGCATCGGTGCCCGGCTGGACGTTCTCGGGAAGCCGCGGTCGCGTCTGGAGCTGCGGGTCCGGTGGGTGCTGTTCGTCGTCGTGGTGGTCGCGAACGTCGGCGGTGGGGCAGTGGTGCTGCTGTTCGCCACGTTCGTGGTGCCGGATCCTCCGCTGGCGGATGTGGCTCGGGTGCGCCAGGTGAACACGGTGGCGTTCTTCAGCTATCCGCTGGTGGCGGGGCCGGTCGCGTTGCTGCTGGGGTTGCGTCTGTGGCGTCCCGTCGTACGGCTCGCGCGGATGGGGGGCGTACCGGACGAGACGCAGCGTCGTGCGGTTCTGCTCGGGCCGTTCCGGCTGGCGCTGCTGGTCGGGGGGCTGTGGGTGGTCGGGGCCGCCGGGTGGGCGGTGCTCGATCTGCTGATGTTCAGTGCGCGGCTGGCGGTGAAGACCGGGCTGACCTGCCTGCTGGGCGCGATGACCACGTGCACGATCGTCTACCTGCTGTCGGAATGGGTGCTGCGTCCGGCGGCGTCCCTGGTGCTGGCCAGCGGGCAGCCGAACGGGCGGCCGCGCGGGATCATGCTGCCCGGCGTCACGACGCGGGTGATGCTCGCCTGGGCGCTGGGGACCGCCATCCCGGTGTTCGGGCTCATCTGCGTGGCGGTCGCGGCGCTGGTCGCGCCGGGGATCGACACCACGCAGTTAGCCGTGACGATCCTGGGGCTGGGCGGGGCGGCGCTGATCGTCGGGCTCCAGGTGACGTACATGGCGACCCGGGCGATCGCGGACCCGATCAAGTCGGTGCGCAAGGGCATGAGCCGGGTGCAGCGGGGTGATCTGCGCGCCGAGGTCCCGGTGTACGACGCAGGCGAGGTCGGACGGCTCCAGGTCGGCTTCAACCACATGGTGGCCGGGCTGCGCGAGCACGAGCGGCTGCGGGATCTCTTCGGACGGCATGTGGGCGAGGAGGTCGCGGGGCTGGCGATCGAGCGCGGCGACATCGAGCTCGGCGGGGAGACCCGCGAGGTGGCGGTGCTGTTCGTCGATCTGACCGGGTCGACGAGGCTGGCGGAGACGCGCGCGCCGGACGAGGTCGTGGGCCTGCTCAACCGGTTCTTCGGCGTCGTGGTGGACGTGGTGGCCGCGCACGGCGGCTGGATCAACAAGTTCGAGGGCGACGCCGCGCTGGCGATCTTCGGTGCGCCCGCCGAGATGGACGACGCCGCGGGCAGCGCGCTGGGCGCCGCCCGTGAGCTGGCGCGGCGGCTGCGCGTGGAGGTGCCGCAGCTCGACGCGGGGATCGGGGTGTCGGCGGGGCCGGTGGTCGCCGGCTATATCGGTGCCGAGCGGCGGTTCGAGTACACGGTGATCGGTGATCCGGTGAACGAGGCCGCCCGGCTGAGCGATCTGGCGAAGGTCTCGCCGGGACGGGTGCTGGCGTCGGGCACGGTCCATGAGCGGGCCCATGCGGGCGAGGCGGCGGCGTGGGTGGTCGGCAGGCCCGTCGCGTTACGGGGACGCCGCCGCCCGACCCATCTGGTCACACCGCGTCCGACCACCGTGGCGGAGACGGTCGGCGTGTCGCCGCCCGTCGTGTACGGGGTCCCGGAGGCGGCGGTGTCGGCCGCGCGCCGCCTGAGGTTGCCGCGCCGGCCGCGTATCCGGCGTCCCCGGCTGATCCCGCCGTCCATCCCGGTGCCGAGGATCATTCGCAGCGCGCGTGAGGCCACTCCGCCGCCCGAGGTGGACGCCGCCGCCGACGCCGAGGTTCAGCGGTAACACGAGCTTGGACGTCGTGGTCATGGCTCTGATCCCCGCCATTTCATTACTCTGTGCATTGTTCTCTGCACGAAGAGTGGATAACCATGTACCTGGCCATAAGAGGTGGCTATGTTCGGACGGCTCGGACTCGCGGTCGCCGTGCTCGCCGCCGCCACGATGATGCTGGTCGCGCCCGCCGCGTCGACGTCCGCCGCGGCAGCCCTGTCCTGGGACGAGGAGGTCGTCAACATCGCGCACCGCGGCGCGTCCGCCCATGCGCCGGAGAACACCATCGCCGCGCTGAGGCTGGCGGACGCCCACGATGCCGACATGGTCGAGATCGACGTGCAGGAGACCAGGGACCACCGGCTGGTGCTCATGCACGACGTCACGCTGGCCCGCACGACCGACGCCGAGTCGGTCTATCCGGACCGGTCCCCGTGGGACGTCTCCTCGTTCACGCTTGAGGAGATCCGCGAGCTGGACGCCGGTTCGTGGTTCGGGGAGCGGTACGAGGGCGAGCGCGTCCCCACCCTGGGCGAGGCGCTGAGCGCGATCCGGGACACCGATCTCGGCCTGCTGCTGGAGATCAAGGCGCCCGAGCGTTACCCGGGCATCGAGCGGCGGATCGCGGAC
Organism: Actinomadura sp. NBRC 104412; assembly: GCF_030269515.1. Lineage (GTDB taxonomy): Bacteria > Actinomycetota > Actinomycetes > Streptosporangiales > Streptosporangiaceae > Spirillospora. The sequence continues at coordinate 5,854 of NZ_BSTM01000037.1, forward strand.
GAGCTGCGGCGCCACCCGTCCTGGCTGAGCCCGTCCGAGCTGGTCGTGCAGTCCTTCGCGGCCGGCTCGCTGCGCCGGTTCGACGAGATCATGCCGGATGTCCCGATCGGCCTGCTCGGCGCGCCCCCGGTCGCGGACCTGCCGGAGCGGGCGCGGTTCGCCGATCTGATCAACCCGCCGCAGAGCGCCGTGGACGAGGACTACGTCGACGCCGTCCACGACCTGGGGATGGAGGTGTTCACCTGGACGGTCGACAGCGCCGCCGCGATGCGCCGCGTCATCGCCGCCGGTGTGGACGGCGTCATCACCAACAGGCCGGACGTGCTCGACGACGTCATGGACGATTGACCGGCGGTAAGGGTCTTTGCCGGACGCCCGGCGCGGTCTAGCGTCGGACGCATGAGCCGAGTCCACGACATGGGAGGCCAGCAGGGGTTCGGGCCTGTGCCGGTCGTCGTAGGGGACGAGCCTCCCTTCCACGCCGACTGGGAGGCGCGCGTGTTCGCCGTGAGCTCCGCGCTCCTGCGCGCCGGCGCGTTCACAGTGGACGAGTTCCGCGACGCCATCGAGAGCCTGCCACCGGAGACCTACCTTGCGTCGTCGTACTACGAGCGGTGGCTGATGGCCATGGAGTCGCTGCTGGAGGAGAAGGGCCTTGGCTGACCGTACGGCGCCGGCATCCGCGGCCTACGAGGTGGGCGATCGGGTGCGCGTGCGCACCGTCGATCCCGACCACCACACCAGGGCGCCCCGGTACGTGCGCGGGCAGCAGGGCGAGATCGTCCTGTCCCACGGGGCGTTCGCGCTGCCGGACGACACGGCCCGCGGCATCGATCCGCCTCGCGTCGAGACCGTCTATGTCGTCCGGTTCGCGGCCCGCGACCTGTGGGGGTCCGGTACGCACACCGTGGCCGTCGACCTTTGGGAGTCCTACCTTGAGCCATGCTGACGACCACGACCATGCCGCCCACACCGATCAGCCGGTGGCCGCGCGGGTGCGGCGGCTGGAGGAACGGGTGATCGCCGCCGGGCTGACGACGGACGAGGAGCTGGACTCCTTCCTGCGGACGTTCCTGGAGCGCGCCTCGCCGCTGAACGGGGCGCGGCTGGTGGCGCGGGCCTGGACCGACCCGGCGTTCCGTGACCTGCTGCTCGCGGACGGGAACGCCGCCGTGGCCGAGCTCGGGCTGGCTCCGGGCGACCCGGCCCGCCAGGGGTACCGCCTCCAGGTCGTGGAGAACACCCGGGACACCCACAACGTGATCGTCTGCACGCTGTGCTCGTGCTATCCGCTGTCGCTGCTGGGCCCGTCCCCGTCCTGGTACAAGAGTCACGCCTACAGGGCGAGGGTCGTCCGGGAGCCGCGTGCCGTGCTCGCCGAGTTCGGGCTCGAACTGCCCGGCGAGGTGGAGATCGCGGTCTGGGATTCCACGTCCGAGGCGCGCTACATGGTCCTGCCGCGCCGTCCGGACGGCACCGAGGATCTGGACGAGGAGCGGCTGACCGGCCTGGTCACCAGGGAGGGCCTGATCGGCACCGCCCTCGTCTGACCCGGCCGTCCCGCCCCGGCCGCCGGACGGCCGAGTTTTTGGGTGATCTTGGCCGATCGCCTCCTGTCCCCCGCCCCCGAGGCCGCGCCCGAGGTGGTTACCTCACCGGTGGGGGGACGGTTGATCGGCGGACGCGCAAGGTCGCTACGGGCTCGCATGGCCGTGAAGGCCGGTGCCGTGGTGGCACTGGTCGCCTTGGGCATGTTCGCGGTGTTGCTGTACTCGATCCGCGGGCAGGTGGCCGAGTACCACCAGAACCATGCCGCCAGGGCCGCGTTCCGCTGCATCCACCTGATTGAGAGGAACCGGCTTCCGTCGCGGCTGCCGGGCGACAGTGCCCTGGCCTTGCAGGTGGTGGACGAGCGGGGAGCCGTGGTCGCCGCGACCCCGAACATGTCGGGACGGCCGCGGATGGCGACGTTCCGGCCCTCGGAGCAGACGATGTTCGCCGCTCGCAATGTCAAGGACATTCCCGGGCCCGAAGGCCGCATGCGGGTGCTCGTCTTCCGCGTCTACCAGCCCAGCGGCGACTGGCTGGTGTACTCGGCGGACCGGGCCGTGCCCTGGTTCGTCAGCGACGAGGTCAGCACGTTCCTGCTCTCCACGGCGGTGCTGATCGGCATGCTGGTCGGGGTGCGGACGTGGCGGACGGTCGACGCGACGCTGGCGCCGGTGGACGCCATCAGGGCGGAGCTTGAGGAGATCACCGCGACCGAGTCGGGGCGCCGCGTGCCCGTGCCGGAGTGCCGGGACGAGATCCGGTTGCTGGCCGAGACCGCCAACGCCACCCTGGACCGGCTGGACGCGGCCCTGGAGCGGCAACGGCGCTTCACCTCCGAGGCGTCGCACGACCTGCGCAATCCGATCACGGCGGCGCGCACGCATCTGGAGGAGGCGCTGCTGTTCCCCGAGGAGTCGGACTGGCCGCAGGTCGGCCGATCGGTGCTGGAGAATTTGGGGCGGTTGCAGGCCATCGTCACCGACCTGCTCGAACTGGCCAGGCTGGACGCGGAGTCCCCGGACAAGGCCGGCGAGGTGATCGATCTGGCGGAACTGGTCGGCTCCGACCTGGAGGGCCGTCAAGGGGGCATGAAGCGGATCGTCCCGCGGCTGGAAGGGGGCGTACGGGTGCGCGGTAACCGGCTGCGGCTGTCACGCCTGCTGTCCAACCTCCTGGACAACGCCGAGCGGCACGCCGACGAGGAGATCACCGTCACGGTGCGCGCGGAGGGCGACACGGCGGTCATGGAGGTGGCCGACGACGGTCAGGGCATCCCTCCGGAGCACCGCGAGCTGGTGTTCCAGCGTTTCGCCCGTCTCGAGGAGAGCCGGGAGCGCGACCCGGAGGGCACGGGTCTCGGCCTGCCCATGGCCCGTGAGATCGCCACGGTGCACAACGGCACGCTGACCATCGAGGACAGTCCCCGCGGTGCGCGCTTCGTCCTCCGCGTCCCCCGCGTCACCTGATCCATGGACGCGCGGGCGAGGCCGCTGGAGAGGCCCGGCTCGGCGAACGCCGTGTTCAGGCGGCGTCCGGAGGCGCGGTCGCGGCGGACAGGTGCATCCAGCCGGTCAGGTGGGCTTCCTTGACGGTGCAGGTCACCTTCTGGTAAGTGGCCGGGATGACGTACCCGGGAGCGTCGGCGATCACGTTCTCGTAGACGAAGGTCGAGGTGATGATGCCGAGGTCGGACTGGGTCGTGGCGAGCCAGTCCTTGAACACGGGCGCGTCCAGCAGGCGGGCGGTGTGGATGACGGCCGAGCTGGAGACGCCCTCGTCGTCCTGGGTGACGGGGCCGACGTGCAGGGCGAGCCGTAGCTGGATGCGGACGGCGGCGCTGGAGCGGCGGTTGTGGGCGCGCAGGCCGGCCGCGAGCCGGGCCAGCAGCGGGTCGACCACGGCACGGGTCGGCACTTCGGGCGGGACGACGATCAGGGCCCCGTCGCCGCGGTCTTCGCGGTGGCAGGCGTCCCAGGGGACCTGTGAATGTTCGAAGGCGTCGCGCAGCAGCTCGTACATCGTCCCGCGGATGGCGAGCCGGTCGTCGTCGTTGCGGTGCGGGCCGCTGAACCCGGCGATGTCGACGAACACGATGGAGCAGTTCTGCCCGGCCCAGGCACGGGAGGGAACGAGGGCGTCCGCCATGGGCGCCGGCCGCTTCCAGTTGGCCGCGAGCGTCTGGTGTACGGCGGGCATGGTGGGAACGGCGGGCATGCCCGGCGTCTCGCGTCCTGTCGGACGGTGGGCGCCGCCGTGCTCGACCGGAGTGGTGGTGGGTACGTAGGAGGCGGTGACGACCACGTCGGGCGGAAAGGCGACGTCGCCGGACTGGGTCATCCGTTCGTAGAGTTCCCTCTCCATGACGGCCACCACGCGGGGGTGGCGCGACAGGAACGCCGCGAACTGCGCTGTGGTCAGGCGCAGGGTGCTGACCGTGTCGAGCGCGACGATGGTGGCCGAGCGCTGCCGCAGCATCAGGGCCGCGCGCTCGCCGATGATGTCGCCGGGGCCGCGGAAGGCGAGGATACGCTCCCGCCCGTCCCGGACCACGCTCACCCGCACATAACCGGACACGATCACGACCAGGTGGTCGGCGACGTCGCCCTCCTGCCAGAGCACCGTCCCCATCGGGTAGAGGGAGGCGCTCGCGCCCAAGGTGAGGGCCTGCCTCTCCTCCGGGGTGAGCGCGTTCCAGAACCCGCCGGTCGGTGCGTGCCAAGGCGAGGTGGGCGCGTGCATAGAAGATTGCGCTGAAGGGCGCGCTGATGAGTGCTGCGCGTGCTGGATCGAAGGGCAGTACGCGCCCAGCGCCTCACGGGTCGGCTGGGACGGGTGTGTGCGCCTGACGAACCGCCGCGGGATCCGCCGTCCACCGTGACCAGGCAGGTGGCCCCAGCCGCCGCTCGGAAGGCCGCCGGGAGCCATCGGGATGGACTGCGCAGGCTGAACCGGCTGCCCCGGTACCGCGGTCGGGCGCCCGTCATCCTGCCGCCCGGAACCCTCGGCTCCCTCCAGGGGACGCTCGGAACGGTCGGATCGCTCGGAGGTGTCGAATTGGTCCGAACGGTCACGGTGCTCGGATCGTGCGGGTGGGTCGAGGGGGCCAGGTCGGTCGGCCGCCTGGCCCAGGCGGTCCGGGTCGTGGCCATCGCGGTGCGCCGGTTCGATGATCACAGGACTCCCTTCCGCGCGGGTCGGCGGCCGGAGGTGAAGCGGCCGGGGATGGAACCGATCGTGCGAACGGGGTCTGCGGGGTTAATACCGCCGTTCGGGGCTGGATTGTGGTTTTTGCGCATGCCGAGGTACATGTCAGCAACCCCTTGTCCCAGCGCGACTTCTCCGGCGCTGTGGCCACCGGTCCTCGGGCCGCCCGGTCGGGGCGGCGGGCCGATCGTAAGTCGCGGTCACCTATAGCCTGCACCGCACGCCGCGGTTAGACTTGGTGAGTCCGATAGGAACGTTTATCCAGGTCAGCGGCCTATGCCCTGGCGGTGACCCAGGACTTTCCCTGGTGGTTCCAGGGGCGAGGCCGATGGCCGGTCAACGGTCTTAACGGGCCCGTGGGGGTCGCCCTCCCTTTCCTTCGATCCGCTTGGCTGGCTACCGGGGATTGAAGGGGAGCGAGGGCGACTCTATTTATTTGTACTGATATGCCGGTATTCCGGTGTTCTTCGTGGTCTGGACGTGCCTCCCGAGTCGCGGGACCGGCACCGCCACCGGCTCCGGGCGCGGGGGTGAGGGCCTGGGTGCCGCTCCCCGCGATGACCGAGCATCAAGATCTTTTCCTGTTCCGGCACGCTCTTTGCTCGGTGTCGGTCTGGTCCCTGCTAGTCTGCTACCTAGCACGCTACAACATAGAAGGCCGACATGCAGCAACCTGCACGCTGGATTCGCAACTTGCGCCCCCGGAACCTGCACTTCCGTGTCATGGCAAGGTCGAGTTGTGCAGATGACGGTCTGGCAGCCCCCGTTGTGGCTGATATCCGTCTGCCAGGTGGCAAGTCGCAGGTGGCAGGTCGGCTGATGGCACCGACTACATAGAGTGAGCGAAGATGGTTAGTGATCAGGGGCCCGTCGTCGAAAGCGCCCTGCTGCGAAGCGAACTCGTCCGGCTCCGCAAAGAGAAGGGCATGACCCAAGAGCAGGTGGCTGAGGCCCTTGAGTGGTCACCGTCCAAGCTCATCCGGGTTGAGGGCGGAAAGAACGCCATCACCCGCACCGACCTCCAGGCCCTGCTGATGGTCTACGACGTGACCTCCGAGAGCCGCCAGGAGCGGCTGCAGGCCCTCGCTCGCGGCGCTCGCGCGACGGCGTGGTGGGACGCCTACAAAGGGGAGGTCAGCGACGTCTTTCTCACCTTCGTCGGATACGCGTCCGGCGCCTCCTACATCCGGCAGTTCCACAACGCCATCGTCCCCGGGCTGCTTCAAACGCGCGAATACGCGGAGTACTTCGTCACCGGCCGGGCGAACGAGATGGTGCGCGCCCGCGCGGTACAGCTGCGCCTCCAGCGGCAGGAGGAGATGGCCAAACGCGAGAACCCGCCGCGGCAGTACTACATCCTCGACGAGGCGGTCATCCGCCGGCACGTCGGCATCAAAACCGATCCGGGCATCATGCCCCGGCAACTGACGCTCATCGCCGACCAGGTGGAGCAGCGGGACGACCTGACCGTGCGGGTGATCCCCTTCAGCGCCGGCGCCCATCTGGGCGTGTACGGGCCGTTCACCCTGCTGGAATTCGACGGCGGGCTCGGTGACGTCCTCTACATGGAGGGCATGATGGGGCCGAGCGCCCTGATGACCGGGGACAACGACCGGATCGCCGATTTCCGCGACGATTTCGAGACCCTGCTGGAGGAGGCACTGCCCCAGGAGGAGTCGATCGCGCTGATGCGCCAGGTCGCCGAGGAGCTGGTGGGCTGACGGCCGGTCCGTGCCGGACCTGTGCCGGCCCGTGCCGCCCGTCCCTTCCTCGTCCCGAATCTTAATGGAGGTGACCCCCTCGACCGGCATCCCCAAGGCGAGCAGGCCATATATCGCGTGAGCTGATCTTGTGCTTCCGGAGTAGGCGGGATAACCCGGACCGTTTAGACTCATGAACGGGAAAATTTCCACAAGGTCGTGGTTAGTTATGCCCTGCTCGGCTCGGCCCGGCGGGTGTCCTGGCCCGATCGATGGTGAAACAGGCCCCGCCGGCAACGGATGGAGGGTGCCGGATGCTGGACCGGACGAATCGGGGGGTCGCGCTGAACTGGCGCAAGAGCAGCGCAAGCGAAGGTGAAGGGGATTGCGTCGAGGTGGCGGCGGTGGATCGGTCGGTGCTGGTCCGGGACTCGCACGATCCGTCCGGTGGCATGATCGTTCTCGATTCCGTCGAGTGGCGTGCGTTCCTGGGGCGCATCGTGGACGGCGTGGCGGATCGCCGTTGAGTCCGGTGACGCTCAACGCCGTCCGATATCACCCGATGGGGTCCATGGAGCGGAACAACGCGGTGGCCGCATTCTCACTTTGAGTGATCATCGGGGAGCGGGTGTCCATTCCGGCGGGCTGGATCAACCGCTGGAATGCCAGTGGGCGACGCCGGCCGGACGACCCGCCCGCGAGGGCGCTCGCGGGACGGGGCGGCGGTGCCTTTAGCCTGGTCCTGACCATGGAGGGGCGCGGAAGCGCGACCAGGGGAGGGGCGACCGCTGTGGGAGCAGGCCGGGCGATGTCATCCAGGGCCGGGGCCGGGGAACGGCTGTCGGCGGCGTTGCCCGGGGTGTTCCGCACCGATCTGACCGCCCGTACGGCGTACTCGTCGGACGCGTCCGTCTACCGGAAGGTGCCGGTGGCTGTGGCCGAGGTCGGGTCCGCCGAGGATCTGGCGCGGGTGGTGGAGCTGGCGGCGGCCGAGGGGCTGCCGGTCACGGCCCGTGGCGGCGGCACGTCCATCGCGGGCAACTCGGTCGGCCCCGGCATCGTGGTCGACACCTCGCGCCGGTTCGACCGGATCCTGTCGATCGACCCGGAGTCCCGCACGGCGGTGGTGCAGCCGGGCGTGATTTTGGACGATCTGCGTGCCGCGGCGGGACGGTACGGGCTCACGTTCGGGCCCGACCCTTCGAGCCATTCGCGCTGCACGATCGGCGGGATGATCGGCAACAACGCGTGCGGGTCGCACAGCGTGGCCTGGGGCATGACGTCCGACAACGTGCAGGCGCTCAGGCTGCTGCTGCCGGACGGACGCGAACTCGCCGCAGGACGCGGCACCAGCGGCGACCCCCGGATGGACGCGGAGCTGACCCGGCTACGGGACGCGCACCTGGGCCCGTTCCGTACAGAGCTGGGCCGGTTCAGCCGGCAGGTGGCCGGATACGGGCTGCACCACCTTTTGCCTGAGAACGGCTTCGACGTGGCGAAGGCGCTGGTGGGGAGCGAGGGCACGTGCGGTCTTCTCACCGAGGCGACCGTACGGCTCGTCCCGGTGCCGAAGGCGCGTGCGCTGGCCGTCATGGGATTCCCGGACGTCTACATCGCGGCCGAGCTCGCGCCCTTCGCCGCCAGGGCGGGAGCGCTCACCGTGGAGGGCATGGCGTCCGACCTCCTTACCGCGTTGCGCGCCCAGCCTGGACGGTCCAAAGCGGGGGCGGATCTCCCTGAAGGGGGAGGCTGGCTGTACTGCGAGGTCGGTGGCGATTCGGTCGCGTCCGCGCAGGAGGCGGCGCATGGGCTCGTGGAGGCCGTCCGGGGGCGTTTCCCTGGCGCGACGGCCGTCGTGGTGGACGAACCCGCGCGCATGAGGGCGCTGTGGTGGATTCGTGAGGCGGGTGCGGGAATCGTCACGCGCCTACCCGATGGTGGTGAGGCGTGGCCGGGCTGGGAGGACTCGGCGGTACCGGCCGATCGGCTGGCCGACTACCTGCGTGGCCTGTACGCGCTTATGCGCGAGCAGGGTTTCCGCGGTGTCCCCTACGGCCACTTCGGCGAGGGTTGCCTTCATCTTCGCGTGGACTTCGGCTTGGACGAGCCACGCGGTGTGGCCCGCTACCGGGACTTCATGGAGGCGGCCACAGATCTGGTCCTCACCTACGGCGGCTCGATCTCGGGCGAGCACGGCGACGGACGGGCACGCTCGGAGCTGTTGCCCAAGATGTACTCACCCGAACTGATGAGAGCCTTCGGGACGTTCAAAGCCGTTTTCGATCCTGAAGGCAGGTTCAACCCGGGCGTGCTGGTGGACCCCGCTCCCATGGACGCAGACCTGCGGCCTGGACCCGGACGGGACACCCTGTCGGTCACCCCCGTACACTCCCTCAGCCGCGATGGCGGGTCCTTCGCGGCCGCCGTCCACCGCTGCGTGGGCGTCGGCGCGTGCCGCAACCTCGAAACAGGCGCGATGTGCCCTTCGTTCAAGGTGACCCGGGACGAGGTGCACTCCACGCGGGGCCGCGCCCGCGTCCTGGCCGAGATGCTGCGCGGGGAAAGCCTGGTGGACGGGTGGCGTTCCAAGGAAGTCCATAACGCCCTGGACCTGTGCCTGTCGTGCAAGGCATGTGCCAGCGACTGCCCGGTGAACGTGGACATGGCCACCTACAAGGCGGAGTTCCTGCACCGGCACTATGCGGGACGCCTTCGTCCTCTGGCGCACTACTCGATGGGCTGGCTGCCGCTGTGGTCGCGCATGGTGACAGGGGCACCGGGCTTGGCGCGTGCGGCGAACGCGGCGCTCGGCCTACGTCCGGTCGCGGCGGCGGCCAAGAAGCTGGCGGGAGTGGAGCCGCGCAGGGACATGATCCGGTTCGCCGAGGAGCCGCTGCGAGACTGGTTCCGAGGGCGGCCGAGTCGGCGGAGGCCCAGCCGGACCGGCCGTACGGGCAAGGTGGTGCTGTGGCCGGACACCTTCACCAACTTCCACCAGCCGCACGTCGGCCAAGCGGCAGTGGAAGTGCTCGAGGCCCTGGGTCACGAGGTCCTGATGCCGCCCGGACGGGTCTGCTGCGGCCTCACCTGGCACTCCACAGGTCAGCTCAGGGTGACCCAGCGCGTCCTGAAGCGCACCCTGGACATCCTGGAACCGGCCCTGAACGCGGGGCTTCCCATCGTCGGGCTCGAACCGTCCTGCACGGTGATGCTCCGCGACGAGGCCGCCGAGCTGCTCCCGGACGACCCGCGCGCCAAGCTCCTCAGCGCCGGCACCGTGACCCTCGCGGAACTCGTCATCTCCCACGACGGCGACGGCGACGGCGACGGCGAAGGTGAAGGCGAAGGCCAAGGTGGCGAATGGCCCTTCAAGCGCCTGGACGCCGACGCCGTCGCCCAAGTCCATTGCCATCAGGAGGCGAAGGGTTCCTACGACCCTGACCGCGCCGTCCTGGAACGCCTGGGAGTCGCGCCGGACGTGATAGGGGCGGGCTGCTGCGGCCTGGCCGGCAATTTCGGCTTCGAGCCCGGCCACTGGGACGTCTCCCAGGCGTGCGCGGAGCGCGAGCTCTATCCCAAGGTGCGCGCCGCCGGTGACGACGACCTGGTGCTTGCCGATGGCTTCTCCTGCAGAACGCAGATCGCCCAAGGCACCGGCGCCCGCGCCCTCCACCTCGCCGAAGTCCTCCACCGCGCCCTGGAGAGCACGTAAGAGGTCAACGGCCTTCAGCGGCGTGGTGCAGTTCCGTCGTGAGGTCGTCCAGCCGCGGTCCCAGGTCGGTTGGGCGGATGAGGGCGTCATGGAGGTTGGACTGGAAGACGCCGGAGACCCGGTGGTAGTAGGGGCTGGGACCGCGGTTCCTGGAGTCCTCGATGGCATCACGGATGATGCGCAGGTGCGGGTGCGCGGACTGAAGGGCCGGGTCTTCGTAGAGGGCCTTGCGGCTGGGCGCGAACCCGGCGCCGGTGAACAACACGCGTTCGCTCTCCTCGCTGGAGAGGTAGCGCAGGAAGCGCAGCGCGGTGGCGCGGTGCTGCGAGCACTTGGAAATGGCGAGATTCCAGCCGCCCAGGGCTGAGGGCGTCGGCAGCCGGGCGACGTCGAACTTGTTCGCGACGTAGGAGTTCTCCGCGCTCAGCAGTTCGTAGGCGTACGTCCAGTTGCGCATGAACAGGGCACGGCCGTCCTGGAACTCGCCGCGGGTGGCCTCCTCGTTGAAGTCGGTGGTCTTCGCAGGGATCCAGCGTTCCCGTATGCCCTGGACGAGCCGTCCGAAGCCGCGGGCGATGCCCTCGCGGGACCCGGTGACCTCGCCGTCCGCACCCAGGATGGTGCCGCCCGTATCCCAGATCGACTCCATGACGTTGACGGTGAAGCCTTCGTACCGGTCGAGCTGGGTGACGTATCCCTGCAAATTGTGGGCGGGCGCGATGGTGCGGGCCTGGTTCCTCAACTGCTCCCAGGTCCTGGGGACGGGCGCGGTGCCGAGGGCGTCCTTGCGGTAGTAGAGGAGGCCCACGTCCGCGCGCAGCGGCACGGCGTACAGCCTGCCGCCGTAGCGGCCGCTGTCGATCGGCTTGCGCAGGAACTCGTCGTGGTCGACGTCGTCCTCGTCCAGAGGCAGGATGTGGCCCCAGCGCGCGAACTCGGCCGTCCACACCACGTCGACAGTGATGACGTCGTAGCAGACCGGGCCGAGGGCGGCGGACGCGTCCACCGAGGCGGCGTCCTGCGCGTGCGTCATCATCTGCGCGCGCACGTCGGTGGTGGACTCGGCGAGCTCGATGTGCTCGACCCGTTCACCGGGATGGCGGCGGTTCCACTCGGCGACCAGGCGCTTGATCTGGGAGCCGCGGCTGGTGTCGTGGCCGTCGGCGAAGTAGATCGGGCCGGTGCCGTCCATCGGGACGTCCGCGCCGAGCGAGCACGCGGCGACCGGCGCCGCCACGAGCGCGGCGATCAGCGCGGCGAGCCAGGGTGGTCGGGGCATGTGCGGTCCTCGTGGTGCCGGGATGGGTCGGGGATCAGGGCGGGGTGCCCCAGAGGCCGGCGGCGATGCCGTCCAGGGCGCGGCGCATCGTGGTCATGCCGTCGATCTCGTAGCAGGCGCCGCCGGCGGCCTGGGTCACCTGGTCGAGCCCCGCCGCGCAGCTCTCCGGATGGAACGCGATCACATACAGCCGGACGGGGGTGCCGGTGGACAGGTCGTCGGCGAGCGCCGCGGCCTCGGAGGCGTCGCCGCCGGCGTCGGCGCCGTGGGCGAGGACGATGACGGCACGGGTGGTCTCGTCCGGGGCCGTGCCGCCGCGGGCCCGCATCTCCCGTACGGCGGCGCGGATGGCCGCGTACAGGTCGGGCCCGCCCTCGGACGGGCGCAGGCCCTCCAGCCGCCTGGTCAGGTCGGCGATGCGCCCGGAGTCGGGAGGGCCGACCGGGACGAGGGAACGCCGGTCCACGTCCTCCGCGAACCGCCAGAGGCCGATCTGGTCGCGGGCGCCCATGAGCCGGCGTGCCAGCCCGATCGCGTCGGCGGCGGCCGCCACGCGGGTGCCCTTGATGTACGGGAACGGCGCGGCCATCTGCTCGGAGACGTCCACGGCGAACAGCACCTGCGCCGACTTGCGGGCCTTGTTCCAGGCGTCCAGCAGCGGCCCGTCGTGGTACTGGCCGGCCAGGTTCACGGCGCCGACCACGGACGGGATGGCGTCCCAGCGGGTGGTCGTGTTGCCCGTGTCGTCCCGGTAGCCCTGCTCCTTGAAGCGCTTGCGCGCCTCGGGACGCAGCAGGTACGCCTGGAAGGCGTCGATGATCCGGCGGCGGGACGGGGCCGGCGGCGGGGTCCGCGTGATCACGACGAAGGGGTGGTCGAGCTCGGGCATGCCGTCCTCGGCGTAGAACGGGAGGAGCTCGGGCTGCCGGGACGGGTCCCCGCAGGCGCCTCCGGCCTCGCCGCCGCCCAGCGGCGCGCCGAAGTGGTAGTCGATGAGCGACTTCTCCGAGACGAATAACGCGGTGCGCCGCAGATCGCCCGCCGCTCGCGCGTCCTGGCGCGGGGCGGCGCCGGTCTGCGGCACGCCGGTCTGCGGCGCCCCGGTTTCCGGCGCCCCGGTCTCCGGCGCGCCCGTCCCCGGCGCCCCGGTCTGTGGTGCCCCGGCCGGCGGCGGGGTGGTGCCTCGGGTACCGCCTTGGGCGTCGCTTTGGGACGATCCACGCATCGCGCACAGGAGCTTGCCCGGCTCGTCCTCTTCACGGGCGATCGACTGCTCCACCGCGTGCAGCCGTCCGGCCGCGTCCCCCCGCGTCAGCGCGGCCTCGTTCAGCACCTTCTGGCCGAGGGCGGCCTGGTAGAGCGCCACGGTCGCGGCGAGCCCGGTGCTGGACGAGCGCGGAGCCGCACGGCCGAACGCGTACCCCCTGCCCGGCCAGGTGAGCACGTCCTTCCAGGTGGTGGTGGAACCGCTGAGCGACAGCTCGCGGGCCATCCGCGCGGGCACCGCCAGCACCAGCCGGGACGTGGTGATCGACCGTTCGGCCTCCAGCCGCACGGTGCCGATCCGGTTCTCCCGCAGCGCCTCGCGGACCTGCTCGACCTCCAGCGACGAGTCGGGCAGCCAGACGTCCGCCTCGTCCAGCATCTCGCGGGGATCGCGGGTCAGCCAGCCCTGGTGCAGCGCCTCCCGCGCGCCGCCCGGGTACGAGCCGGCGACCACGTTCACATCGGCCATGCGGCAGCCGTCCGCGTCGCGGGTGTCGTCCTCGAACCGCAGGGCGAGGTCGCGGATCAGCGCCTCCTTCTCCGCGGACACCCGCACCCGGATCTGGACGGGTGGGTTGTCGCAGGTCGCAGGCGTGTTCTCGCCCGGGGCCACGGCCAGGGGGACGGCCACCGCCGCCAGCGCCACCGCGGCCCGCACCGGCCGCGGCGGCTTGGCGGGCCACCACGGCAGGGACGGGACGGCCCGCCTGACGGCCGCCGCCTCGGCGTGCGTGAAGAACCGGACGAGTGCCTCGCCCTCCCCGGCGTCGCGCACCGACACGGCCAGCCGCCGGTACTTGTCCGGCTCGTAGCGCGGATCCTGCCGGATGACGCTGCGGTGGAACCAGTCCGAGGTGATGACGCCGAGGCTGGAGTCCGACTCGTCGAAGAGGGCCTTGAACTCGGGCGCGTCCAGGAGCCGGGCGGTGTAGTCCATCGCGTTGCCGCTGACGCCGTGCGGGTCGAAGTGCACCTCGCCCGCGTGCAGCGCGACGCGCAGCTTGATGGTGGTGCCCTCGGTCGCGTTCTTGTTGTACGCGTCGAGCGCGCTCGCCAGGTGGGGAAGGGCGTCCACCAGGCGGCTCTTCGGGATGGACGGCCACAGCAGCCAGAACGCGCCGTCCCCGCGGTCTTCCTGGTGGCGGTGGAAGCGGTTGTTGAAGGCGTGGAACGGCAACCGGGCACGGCGGAACGCCCGGCGCACCGACCCGTACATGGCCGCGCGGACGTCCTGCCGGTCGATGTCGGAGCGGCTCGGGTCGCTCGAATGGGCGATGTCCACCCAGAAGATCGAGCGGTGTTGCGGTTCCGTGCTGGGGGGCATGGGTCTCGGCTTGGGTGGGGCGCAGGGGACGACGCCATGGGGGGCGGGCAGGGTACGCCGCGGCGGGTCGGCGGCACCGCGGCCATCGCCTTCTGCATCGTAGTGCGCACGGGCACGTCGCGGATATGGACGGACCCCGCCGGGCCGATCGGGCGGTGGCGTGTCAGTCGAGGGGGACGCCGGACCGGACGACCAGGCGGGGCGCCGACTCGTCCCAGAGGACGTCCGGGCTCTCCAGCGGGTTGCGGGGGAGGATCAGCAGGTCGGCGGCGGCGCCGATCTCGACGCGGCCCAGGTCGGCGCGGTTGAGAAGGCTGGCGTTCACCGAGGTCGCCGAGCGCAGGCAGGCCAGCGTCCCGGACGCCTCGGCCTGGAGGCGCAGCCCCGCCAGTTGCTCGTCCTCCAGGTCGCCCATCAGGTCGGTGCCGAAGCCGACGGGGACGCCCGCCTTGCGGGCCAGCTCGACGGCGCGCTTGCCTGCGTGCAGCACCTCCTCGTTCTTGGCGCGCCCCACGGGCGGCAGGCCCACCTCGTCGGCGCGGCGGCTCATCGCGTCGTAGGTGGCCAGGGTCGGGACGAGGTAGGCGTTGTGCTGGGCCATCAGCAGGGCGGTGGCCTCGTCGAGCAGGTTGCCGTGCTCGATGGAACGGACGCCGTTGACCAGCGAGTGCCTGATCGCCTCGGGTGAGTAGGCGTGCGCGGCCACATAGCTGTCGCGCCGGGCGGCCTCGCCGGTCACGGCCTGGATCTCCTCGGGCGAGTACTGCGGTGGCCGGATCGGGTCGGTCGGCGACACCACCCCGCCCGAGGACATGATCTTGATGGCGTGGGCGCCGCGGCGGAACCGGTCCCGGACCGCGACGCGCAGCGCGTCCACCCCGTCCACGACCTCGTTCATGTGCCGGCCGTGCAGGCAGACGTCCAGGTCGGCGGGGCGGCCGTCGCCGTGCCCCCCGGTCTGGCTGAGCGCGGGACCGGTGTAGAGGTAGCGGGGCGAGGCGATCAGCCCGGTCGCGACGGCCTTGGCGAGCCCGGGGTCGCCGCCCGCCACGTCCCGCACGGTCGTGAAGCCGCGGCGCAGCGCCCTGCCCAGCCGCCGGGCGCCCAGCAGCGCGACGTAGCTCAGCGGCGCGGCGTCGAACTGGAAGGCGTGCAGCGAGATCCCGTACGCGTGGAAGTGCGCGTCGATCAGCCCGGGCAGCACCGTCCGGCCGCGCGCCTCGATCACCCGTTCTGCCCTGGTCACCCGGTCGCCGATCTCGGTGACGACGCCGTCGCGGACGTACAGCGACGCCTCGGCGAGCTCGGCCGACCAGCCGTCGAAGATCAGGGCGTCGGTGATGGTCAGCTCGCTCATACGGTGCCTCCTCGGCCGAACGGGTCCGTGCGCGGGAACGGCGCGGCGGAACCGCGGTCGCCGCGCCGTCACGCCGACATCATGGCGCAGACCTGCGACAGGGCACCCGAGGCTACGCCGGTGACCAGGGGCTTTCCGCAGGGTGGAGGTTGATGAGCGGGCGCGGTGCGGCGCTCTCTAAGGTGGTCCACGGCGACGACCGACGACGAGGAGAGGCGTCCATGACTCACGAAGTGCGCGGAGTGGTGGCCAGGGCCAAGAACGAGCCGGTGTCGGTGGAGACCGTGCTGGTCCCCGACCCGGGGCCCGGCGAGGCGCTGGTGACGGTGCAGGCGTGCGGCGTGTGCCACACCGACCTCCACTATCGTCAGGGCGGCATCAGCGACGACTTCCCGTTCCTGCTGGGGCATGAGGCCGCCGGAGTGGTCGAGGCCGTGGGGGACGGCGTCACCGACGTGGCGCCCGGCGACTTCGTGATCCTCAACTGGCGCGCGGTGTGCGGGCAGTGCCGGGCCTGCCTGCGCGGGCGCCCGTGGTACTGCTTCGACACCCACAACGCGACGCAGAAGATGACCCTCGCGGACGGTACGGAGCTGTCGCCCGCGCTGGGCATCGGCGCGTTCGTGGAGAAGACGCTGGTCGCGGCCGGGCAGTGCACCAAGGTCGACCCGGAGGCCAGCCCCGCGGCGGCCGGGCTGCTGGGCTGCGGGGTGATGGCGGGACTGGGCGCCGCGATCAACACCGGCGGGGTGACCAGGGGCGACAGCGTCGCGGTGATCGGCTGCGGCGGGGTCGGCGACGCGGCGATCGCCGGTGCCCGGCTGGCCGGCGCGGCGAGGATCATCGCGGTGGACGTGGACGACCGCAAGCTGGAGTGGGCCAAGGGCTTCGGCGCCACCCACACGATCAACTCCTCGGGCACCGACCCGGTCGCCGCGATCCAGGAGCTGACCGGCGGCAACGGCGCGGACGTCGTGATCGAGGCGGTGGGCCGCCCGGAGACCTACAAGCAGGCGTTCTACGCCCGCGACCTGGCCGGGACCGTGGTGCTGGTCGGCGTCCCGACCCCGGACATGACGCTGGAGCTGCCGCTGCTGGACGTGTTCGGCCGCGGCGGTGCGCTCAAGTCGTCCTGGTACGGGGACTGCCTGCCGTCCCGCGACTTCCCGATGCTGATCGACCTGTACCGGCAGGGCCGGCTCGACCTGGACGCCTTCGTGTCCGAGCGGATCGCGCTGGACGAGGTCGAGTCCGCGTTCACCAAGATGCACCACGGCGACGTGCTGCGCTCGGTGGTGATCTTCTAGTGGCTCCGGCTCGGATCGACCACACCGTCACCTCCGGCACGTTCTCCCTGGACGGCCAGACGTTCGACGTCGACAACAACGTGTGGGTGCTGGGCGACGACGCCGAGTGCGTGGTGTTCGACGCCCCGCACGACGTCGCCGCGATCCGCCGGGTGGTGGGCGACCGCCGCCTGGTGGCGATCCTGGCCACGCACGGCCACGACGACCATGTCAGGGTGGCGCCCGACCTGGCCGACGCCACCGGCGCGAAGATCTACCTGCACCCGGCCGACCTGCCGCTGTGGCGGCTCACCCACGCCGAGCGGCGGCCGAGCGAGGAACTGGCGGACGGCCAGGTCATCGAGGTCGCGGGCACCCGGATCGAGGTGATCCACACACCCGGTCACGCGCCGGGGGCGTGCTGCTTCTATGTCGCTCCTGGGGGCGGTCCCCCAGACCCCCCGAACGCTTCGCGTGGCGGCATGCGCGACCAAGCGGTGCTGTTCAGCGGGGACACCCTGTTCCAGGGCGGCCCCGGGGCGACGGGACGCTCGTTCTCCGACTTCAACCTGATCATCGCCTCGATCCGGGACAGGCTGCTGACGCTGCCGCCCGAGACCGTCGTGCACACCGGCCACGGGCCGTCCACCACGATCGGCGCCGAGGCGCCGCACCTCCAGGAATGGATCGACCGCGGTCACTGAGCCCGCCTGAGTACTCCGCCGGTCGCGTCTGAGTAGGACGGCGGATGCCCCCTGCCCGCCCGTCTCGATTCAATCACCACTAATGGTGACGAGACGGGCACCGCCCGAGCGTGTGCCGGGCGGGCGGCAGGGAGCGCTGATGGTCGCGATCACTGAGCGGAGAACAGGGCAGGAGACGCCGAGCGCGTCGGCGCCCGAGCCATGGCAGCGGACGGCGCCGCGCCTGGGGCCTCTCACACCGCGGGAGCGGTGGCGGCGTGCGCGGCTTCAGGCGTACTCGTGGCTGCTGACCGGCGTCTACCGCGGCGCGTCGATCCACCCTGCGGTGTGGCGGTTCGTGGCGCGCTGCTACCACCCGGCGTTCGACCGGCTCGCGGCCAGGCATGCCCGCGTGGCCTGCGAGTTCGCCGCCGTGGACGTGCCCGCGTACCGCGACTTCCTGCGGCGCCGGCTGGGCGGGACGCGACCGCGGCGGCTGGCCGACTTCCCGGAGATGACCAAGCTCGGCTACGTCGGCGTGTACGACGAGGCCAGCCGGTGCCAGGAGGGCAGGCTGCACCGGGCCGGGGTCGTCGTGGACGAGTCGTCCGGCTCGACCGGCCGGCCGTACAACTGGGTGCGCGGCCCGCGCGAGCTCAAGGGCATCTACCGGAACGCGGCCGGCTACATCCAGCTCGTCTTCCCCGGCGACCGGCTCTTCGTGATCAACGGCTACTCGATGGGCGCGTGGGCGACCGGCACCACCACCGGCACCGCGATGGCGCGGATCGCGATGGTGAAGAACACCGGCCCCGACCTGGAGAAGATCGTCGACACGCTGCGGCACTTCGGGCCGGGGTACGACTACGTGATCACCGCGTACCCGCCGTTCCTCAAGCACCTCCAGGACCGCCTGGACGCGATCGGCTTCCCCTGGGAGCGGTACCGGATCCGGGGGATGGTCGGCGGCGAGGCCATGACCGAGGCGTTGCGCGCGTACCTGGAACGGCGGTTCGAGGAGGTCAGGTCCGCGTACGGGGCGAGCGACCTCACGATCGGGATGGGCGCGGAGACCGGCTTCACCGTGTGGCTGCGGCGGCGGCTGGCCACCGACGCCGGGCTGCGGCGCGAGCTGCTGGGCGAGGACGAGCAGCGGCTGCCGATGATCTTCCACTACAACCCGCTGGAGACCTACCTGGAGGTGAACGAGCGCGGCGAGCTGCTGTGCACGATCAACAGCAAGACCTGCCTGCAACCCAAGCTGCGCTACAACGTGGGCGACGAGGCGCTGTTGCACTCGTACGCGAAGGTCAAGGAGATCGTCCGGCGGGACCCGGAGCGCTGGGCGGAGTGCCGCCGGGCCATGGCGGGCGAGCGGATGTCGCTCCCGCTGCTGTTCCTGTTCGGCCGGGCCGACAGCACGGTCTCGTACATGGGCGCCAACCTCTACCCTCAGGACGTCGAGTACGGCCTGTACGAGGGCAACCCCTACGCCGCCCACATCGCGCGGTTCTGCATGTCGCTGGAGGAACAGCCCGACCTGGAGGCCCGGCCGGTCGTCAACATCGAGCTGCGGGACGGCGCCCGGCTCGACGAACCGGCCGTGAGGCTGCTGGCGGACACCTGCCGGCGCGGCGTGCTCGACCACCTGGCCTCGGTGTCGCGCGACTTCGCCGCCTCGCTCAAGGAGGACCCGTCCGCCGGTGACCTGCGCGTACGCGTCCATGCCGCGGGCGAGGGCCCGTTCGCCGCGCTCGCGGGCGGGAGCCGGATCAAGAACACCTACCTGGTGAAGGGACGGGCCGCCTGATGCGGACGACCGATTTCAGCAAGGCGCCCCCGCAGGGGCGGGCCACCGCGATGTTCGTGGGCGCGACGCGCTACAGCGGCCCGCTCGCGCTGGTCAGGCTCAGCGTGAACTACGTGCGCATGGTGCGCGACATGAAGCGCATGAAGGGCTACCTCTGGCACAAGGTGTACTGGCAGTTCCCGTTGACGCTGGGCGCGGTGGCCTTCTTCACCGACCGGGACGCCCTTCTCCGGTTCGCCCGCAGCCGCCACCACCGCAAGCTGATGCTGTGGCTGACGGACGGCAGGAGGAACGCGAAAGGCGGGTTCATCCGGCTTTATAACGCCGACCCGCATGGGTACAGCAACGGCATCTGGCGGGCCGAGGGCGACGAGATGGCGCCCATCTCCGAGTTCACGCCTCTGAGCACCGAGGAACACGGCCCGCCGGTCGCCCGCCGGCGCCCGCTCCGGAAGGCGCGCACGTGATGCGGTACTCGTTCACACCGGTGGAAAGCCGCCGGGACCTCCGGGATTTCGTCGCCTTCCCGCGATGGGTGTATCGGAAAGGGCATGGCGAACGGCATCACGTGCCGGCACTCGTCCAGCAGATCCGGGACTGGCACCGCGGCCAGGTCCCCGGCGTGCGGCTCTACCTTCTCCGGGACGCCGAGGGGCGCGTGGCCGGGCGCACGACCCTGCACACAGATCCCGATTTCGACACCAAGCAGGGAAGGCCGCTCCAGCTTTTCGGACTCACCGAATTCGTGGACGATCCCGCCGCGTCAGCGGCGCTCTTCGACGGCATCTGCTCGGCCGGGCGGTCGTCCGGCAAGGCGGCGGCGTTCGGCCCGGTGGCGTTGCTTCCCAACCAGTCCGGAGGGGTCATCACCAGCGGATTCGAGGAACGCGGGTTCATCGACAGCGCCTGGAACCACCCCTACTACCCGCGAGCGTACGAGGCGTACGGCTTCGCGCGGCGGTTCGAGTCCGACACCTGGATCTGCCCCACGACCCGCGATCCCGAGGAGGTCTTCCCGTTCGACGAGGCGCAGACCGAAGCCGAGGAACTGGTGGTGCACCGGGGCGACCGCAAGCGTCTCCGTGAGCAGCTTCCGATCCTCCGCGGAATGCTGAACGCGAGCTTCGCCCAGCTCGGCTACTACACCGAGATCTCCGCATCCCAACTCGACTGGCAGACCGACGGCCTCGCCCATCTCATCGACGAGTCGCTGCTGCTCTATCTCACGAGAAAGGGGGAGCCGGTCGCGTTCGTCCTCTGCGTACCGGACATTTCCGAGTACGTCATGAAGGCCGGTGGTGACCTGAATCCTTCCCGGCAACTCCTGCTTCTCCTCACCCGAAGGCGGTACCGCCGGGACGCCGTGCTCATCATCAAGGGCACGGTTCCCGAGGCCCAAGGGCAGGGCTATATGCGGCTGTTGTCCCGGGAACTGCTCCGCAATCTGCGATCAGGAGGTTACGACTTCCTCCGGAGTACGTATGTCGAGCGCACCAATGCGGCGTCGGCGGCACAATACGTGGCCATGGGCGGCCGCCCCCTGCACGGATACACCTTCTACGAGAAAGAGCTGCGGTGAACCCAGACGCCCTGGATGCCCTGCGCGCGCTCGAACCGGACTTCTGGCGGGCGCCGAGCGCCCACAACACCCAGCCCTGGGTGCTGCGCTACCGCGAACGCGACGTGGAGATCGGCTGGGATCCGTCCCGTACGCTCCCGGCGGGCGACCCGACCGGCCGCGACCTGCGGCTCGCGCTGGGCGCGTTCGCCGAGACCTGCCTGATCGTCTGCGCGGACGCCGGGCTGGACGTCGCCTTCCGCCAGGATTACGACGAGACCGCCCACCGCGCCGGTCACCTCGTCGCCGCGGACGGCCCGTACACCACGCCGTTCACCACGCAGGACGTCCGTGACCGCCGTACCGCCCGCGGCGCCTACCAGCCGGGACGGCTGGACGGCCATCTGGCCGCGCGGCTTGGTGACCTGGCCGCCGAGGAGAAGGCCGAGCTCCGACGGATGCGCGCCCGCGAGCTGATCGGGCTGCTGCACGAGGCCGACCACCACCTGTTCTCCACCCCGCCCATCGTCCGCGAGCTGCGCGACTGGCTCCGGCTCGACCCGGAGGACCCCCGGTACCGCCAGGACGGCCTCACCGACCGCGCGCTCGGACTGTCCCGCCGGCAGGCGCGGGGCCTGCGGTTCGCCCTGTCGCCCCGCGCCTACCCGCTGCTGCGTCGCGCCGGGATCGCCAGGCTGCTGTCGAAGGCGTCCCTGAGCGCCCTGGACTACGACGGCGAGGTGATCGTCCTGGTGGCCCGTCCCGGATGCAGCGAGAGCGAACAGGTCGCGCTGGGGCGGGTGCTGATGCGGCAGTGGCTCACCCTCTCCACGTTCGGCTACGCGACGCACCCGTTCAGCCAGATCGTCGACGCCGAGGTCACCAAGCAGCGGCTGGCCAGGCTCCTCGACGTCGACGACCCGTCCCGGCTGGTCGGCGTGGTCCGTGTGGGCCGTCCCCTGGCGCCTCCGCCGTCGTCGGCCCGGGTGCGCAGCTACATCTGACCGTCCGGGTCCGGGCGAGCGGACCCTCGGCCACCACCGCGACCATCACCGTCCGTGCGGCACGCACGTGGCGGCGGCAAAACCTGCCGCTATAGTGGAAATTCACGGTGCGCTGATCGTCGTTCCCCAAGGAGCCGTTGTGGTCTCCGATACGACAACGAAGAGTGCGTCCGGTGGCAGGGGTTCCACGCTCGTCCAAGGCGATCCTCTGGTCCCGCGGCTGCTGCTGGGCAGGCGCCTGCGCGACCTGCGCGAGGCCCGCGGCATGACCCGGGCGGACGCGGGCGGGGCCGCCCACATCTCGATATCGAAGCTCACGCGCATCGAGCACGGCCGCACGGGAGTGCGGCAACGCGACCTGGCCGGGCTGCTCGCCGCGTACGGCATCGGGGACACAGCGGAGCGCTCCACCCTGGCCGCCTTGGCCGACCAGACCAACGCCCGCCCCTGGTGGCACCCGCGCCGCGACGCCGTCCCGCACGGGATGGGCGGCTACCTCAGCGCCGAGACGGCGGCCAGGCTGGTGCGGCGGTTCGAGGACCGGTACGTACCGGAACTTCTGCGCACGGACGCTTACGCGCGAGCGGTCCTGCGCGACGAGGACCCTGGATCGGTGGAGGCGCGGCTCGACCTTCTCTCGCGCCGGCAACGCCTGCTGCGCCGCCGTCCACGTCCGGTGAACCTGTGGGTCGTGCTGGACGAGGCGGTGCTGCGGAACCGGGTGGGCGACGCGGTCACGATGCGCGGGCAGCTCCGGCACCTCATCGAGATGTGCTGGCGGCCGAACGTCACCGTCCAGATCCTGCCGAGCGGCCTGCGGCACGATGCGGGCGGCCCGCTCACGCTGCTGCGCTTCCCGCAGGCGAGCCTGCCCGACCTGGTGTACCTCGACCCTCCACGCGGCCCGTCCTATCCGAGCAGACAGGCCGACATCGAGCAGTACTGGCACGTGTTCAACACGCTCGTCACCAGGGCCGCCCCGCCCGAACGCACCCCGCAGATCATCGAGAGCGTCCTGGCCGGAGCCTGAACGCCGTCGTCGCGGTGGTCATGCGGGCGGTGTCACCGTGACCGTCACCGACCCGCCACCGGACCCGGTCCCATCCTGCCCGGTGCTCTGCGTGTCCTCGACCGCGTCGATCGCGAGGGTGTAGCCGTTCTCCAGCCGCTGGCTGTGCCCGGCCTTCCCCCGTACCGTCCAAACGGCGCCCTCGGGCGGGACGCCTTCGCCTTGCAGCACGACGACCGTCCCGACGCCGCGCGAGACGCCACCGATGCCGAGGCGCAGCCCGGCCACCCATCCGGTGGTCCCGACCTGGATGCTCCGCGTCTCCCGGCCGGTGGCGGACGGGCTCACCCGGGCCGTCGGAACGCTGTGGGTGGACTCCCGCTCCGGCGCCCCGCTCTGCTCCATCCCCCCGCAGCCACCGGCGCCGACCAGGACGAACACCCCGACGAGCAGTATCGGCGCAAGGCGGACCATCGCTCGATTCTCTCTCATCGGACGGGGCTCATATCGACGTCCTCGAAATGGCGGCGGAACTCCTCGAAGGTGACGGTCGCGTGGTCCCGGCCCCATGGGTTGTAGAGCCTCAACCGGCCCTGCCCGTCGATCCGTTCGACCACATAGACATGGTCGGTGCGCAGGCGCGCGGTCCGGCGACCCTCGAAGATCGCCGCGCCTCGTCCGTCGTCGGGGGTGAGCACCGTGACGGCACCCTGCCGCACGGCCGCCGCCAGCTCCTCTTCCCCGACCATGTGCGGCGGCTTCGACCTCCCGGTGCGCCCCGTCAGCAGTTCCATGGCGTCCCCGCCGTCGCCCTGGACGAGCCGCCCGTAGCCGCCCCACCTCTCCGCGAGCGCCTTCTCCAGCACCAGCGGCCAGATCGCCGGCGCCCGTCCCTCCGGGGAGGCGAACGCCAGCCTTCCCTCCTCATCGATCGGGAAGTACGGCGTCACGGTGACCTTCTTCCCGTCCGGGAACGCGACCGTGTACGTCCCGTTCGGGTTGGGCCTGACCATCTCCTTCAGGACGGTCCGTCCCTCGTGCGAGTTGGCCAGTGCGCCCATACCGGCGAGCCACCAGCAGTCCGCGATGCCACCCTGCCTGACGTGCTGTAGGGACGGTTCTCCCTCCGTTCCGAACAACCGGCCACCCCGGACGGCACCCCACGCAGTGGCCGGACTGGACGGCTTCTTCGTGTAGCTCGGCACGTCCGTGAAGTCCGGCTCGATGGACCGGGGCGCCAGCCGCTCAAGGTGGTGCAGCAGCGACACATCGGCGCGCGCCTTGAGAACGTCCACCACCCCATCGCGCCGCAGCAGCCGCCGCACCTCATCACGGCCGAACTCGCCGAACAACGCGTTGATCTCCCCGGGCGAGAGCCGTCCGACGATCTCCCGCACACTGCGCCGCCGGTCGCACAGGATCTCGTACCAGGCGCAGTCACCCTCAAGCGCGTCGCGGACCTCCCCGGCGGCCACCACCCCGACCGCCTTCTCCTCCCCGCTGGGAGGCGGCGGCACCTGCGTAGGATCGGCGGCCCTGCGACCCCACTCCACCTCGCTGACCGGCGCGGTGCTCACGGATGCGCGCACGCCGCACCCGGACAACGCCAGCGCCCCCAGGACTCCGGCGATGACCACAGCGGTACGCGCGTTCACGCCCCCACGCCTCCTGCAACGAGCGATAGGCACCACTCAAACAGCCGCCGATGACGGCAAGGCAGGCATCCGGCCTCAATCAGGACTCGATCCGGGCGCTCGAACACATGTTTGACTCGCGGGGTAGCATGAGGCCATGACCAGTGCTCTTCAAGGGTCGCTGCTCGACTCCTGGGACGAGGCGGGCCCGCGTGAACTTGGACACTCCGTCCAGCGCACCCAGCTCACCGACGGAGCCTGGATCGACCTCCGCCCCAACTGGATCGCCGGCGCCGACGCCCTCTTCGAACGCCTCCTGGACGTCGTCCCCTGGCGCGCCGAAAGCCGCCGCATGTACGACCGGGTCGTGGACGTCCCCCGCCTCCTGGCCTTCTACGACGAGACTTCGACTCTCCCCGACCCCCTTCTGGACCAGGCCGAACAAGCCCTCAACGCCCACTACTCCGCCGAGCTGGGCGAGCCCTTCCGCACCGTCGGCCTCTGCCTCTACCGCGACGGCCGTGACAGCGTCGCCTGGCACGGCGACACCATCGGCCGCGGCGCCAAGGAGGACACGATGGTCGCCATCATCTCGGTCGGCGCACCCCGTCCCCTCCTCCTACGCCCCCGTTCCGGCGGCCCCACCCTCCGCTACGACCTGGGCCACGGCGACCTCATCGTCATGGGCGGAAGCTGCCAGCGAACCTGGGAACACAGCATCCCCAAATCCACCAAGGCCACCGGCCCCAGAATCAGCATCCAGTACCGCCCCCTCAACGTCCGCTAGCCCGCACGGGCCTTCCCCCGTTCCAAAGACGCGATGTATCGTGTTCCCCGTCAACGCGACATATCTCGTCATGGAGATCGCCCATGCGCCTGCGCGACCTGCTCTTCGTCACGGGCACCATCGAGTCCACGGCCCAGCTCACCGAGCGCATGCGCCATATCCGCATCTCCTGCCCACCCCAGCAGTGGACACCGGGCCAGCACATCCGCCTGAGCGTCGACGGCCTCCTGACCCGCCGCACGTACTCGATCTGGGACGGGGATGACGACGGCCTGGAACTCTGCGTCCTGGACCACGGCGACGGCCCCGGCTCCCGCTGGGCCCGCAACGCCACCCCAGGCCAGCAGGTCATCTTCACCAAGCCCGAAGGCAAACTCACCCCACGCCAAGCCCCGTACCACGTCTTTGCAGGCGAAGAAACCGCCGCCGTGGCCTTCGCCCCCATGCTCCGCTCCCTGAACGGCGCCCCCGTCCACGCGGTCCTGGAAGTGGACACCCCAGAAGACCGCCTCCCCGTAGAGGGCGTCACCTGGCAATACCGCGAAGGCAGGTCGGCGGCCTCCTCCAAGACCCTCCTCAACGCCATCCAGTCCCTGGACCTCCCCACCGAACCAGGCATCGCCTACCTGGCCAGCGAAGCCCAAACCATCCAGACCCTCAAGCGCCACTTGCTGCTCGACCGGAGCTGGCCCCGCCGCAACATCCTGACCAAACCCTTCTGGACCCCCAACAAAAAGGGCCTGGAGTGAACTACGGGCCTCCATGGTGGCCGTCCGGTCGAGTGCAACACCTCAGGGGATCGGATCGGGCTGATGGAGCCCACAGCCCTCGGCCACCCGGTGGAGCTCGCGGAGTCTGGGCGCGTCATCGATTCCCAGCCGATCACCCGCCGGACTTTCGCTCAGTCCTGGGGAGCCTCCTTCGGCCTGTCGGCAAGGGAGGCCATCCTCGCGTCCTCGGGCGCGCGGTTGTAGAGGATGTCGAAATACTCCTGCCACTGACGCTTCGCCCTTTCCAGAAGGCCAGGCCAGTCAGTGGCGTCCATCCCCTGGGAACGTAGATTCTTGAGCTTCGCCTGAAAACCCAACGGACGTTCCAGCCGGTCGGCCACCATCACACCGGTAACGTCTCTGAACTGGCTGCGTCGAGCCGCGATGGCGTCCCGGAGGGTGAGGACGTACCTTTCGAACCGGCCGATGTGGTCCCAGTCCGCGGTCACGCCCGGCCGCATGAACTCGAGCACCAGAAGCTGGTCTCCGGAAGACAGGACGAGGTCGACTCGTGCGTTCCATGCCTCCTCCTTGTCCAGGCTGTCCTTCGCAACCTCCGACACGAGCCCGGAGACCCCTCGTTCTTTCTCGAAGGTCTCCCATTCCGGGGAGATCAACCACGGGTTCTCGGCGATGTAGTCGCGGACGGCCAACTCGAGTTCGTGCCGCTGGACCCGCTCCTCCAGGCCCTTGATCAGATTGAGCTGCACTTTGACCCGCTCCGCGGCGTGCAAAGCCGTCATGACACGTGACTCGAACAGGATCCGGACCAGTTCCTGGGAGTCGAGTTCGGCGGAGTCCGCAAGGCGGTCGATCAGGTCGCGCAGCCGGCCCCCTTCCCACGCCGTCAGGATCGCGTTGGCGAGGTCGGTGAACTCGTCGTCGGAGAGAACGGAGATCCTCGCGATCGACTTCAGCGCTCGTTGAACGATTCTTCGCTCGTAGTTCTCCAACCTGTCGAGGCGGGCGGAGAACGGCGTCAGGCGCTTGTTCATCGCCTCCACCTTGGCGGAGGCCCGGCGATCCTGCCAGATTCGCATCAGTTCCTTGAGGCGCCTCTGCCCCCAGTCGAGCAGCGGGAGCGCCTCCTCCGCCTCCCAGTTGATACGTTGGCGTTCCGTCGAGATCAGGTCCTTTTCCTGATCGTCGATGTACTCGGCCTTGACACGTCCCGAGAGGTAGGACAGCGCCTGCTGACCGCCAAGACCGCCGCTCAGGTTGAAGAAGAACGGCCGCTGAGCGAGCTTGTGATGGCTGAAGATCGAGACTCCGGTGAGATCATCATCGCGAATGGGCTGAGGGTAGAAGACGAACCGCCAACGGATCTCGGCGCCGTTGCGCAACGACTCCACGCCCCAGCCGTCCTCGATTCGCATCCCGACGGGCATCTCGTCCTCACGATAGTCGCCGGGGAAGTCGAACTCGATGTCCTCGGTGGCCGCCTCCGACGCGATGGGAAGGCCGTTGACCAGCACGGAGAACTCACCGACGCGTTCCAGCAGCAGGAACCGCCGGGCCATGCTCTCGCGAAATCTGTCGGGGTTGGGGGTCCGTTTCAAGGTCAGGCGTTGCAGCTTGATCCGAGTTCCGTGATCGGCCTTGCGCCCTTCCGAAGCCGGTAGGTACTCGAGTACCTCGACCTCCATCCGTGTGCCGTACGCATACCTGTCCTCGGTGCCTTCGCCCGTCAGCCGATCGACGTCCAACCGGAAGACCGTTTTCTCCCCGGTCTCTCGACTCACCGTCTCCACCTCGAGGATCCCGGCGATACCGAAGCCGGCGAACTTTCCGATGCCCTTGCGGCCCATGACAGGTCGCCCGCCGGGTGTCTTCTCGGAGCCACGGTCGGTCCGTCGGTTGTAGCCCACCTTCAGATAGCGCTCCTGGCACTGTGTCAGGGTCATCCCCTCGCCGTCATCGACGATGTGTATCTCCGCACCCTCGCCGAGGTGGCCAGGAAGTGTGACGCGCACCTCAGTGGCGTCCGCGTCCCAGGCGTTGGAGATGAGCTCGGCGATCGCGGCGACCGGAGATTGGTACATATCTATGCCGAGATGCTCGATCACGCGTCCGTGGAAGCGGATGTAGAGTTTCGCCTCGGCAGAATCCATGGCGTTCGTCCTTGGTCATGTCCAGGTGTTCGAGGATCACGCTAGCGGCGAGAGACGACTCTTGTGGACCCACGATGAGGGCCTGGTGTGGAGCGGCTCTCACTACGGCAGGATCGTTACTCCAGGCGAGGAAGGCCGGAGGAGGTGCCTTGTACCGCGGGGTCGAACTCAACGGCCGATACCTTCTGGCGGAGCCCATCGGCCAGGGCGCGATGGGTGAGGTCTGGCTGGGTATGGACCGCCGCCTCAATCGACCGGTCGCCGTCAAGCTCCTCCTGCCGTTCCAGCGTGGTAGGACCGACCGTGTCGAGCGTTTTCGACGTGAAGCCGAGATCGCGGCCGCCCTCCAGCATCCGGGGATCACGGTGGTGCACGATGTCGGAGAGCACGAGGGCCTCCTCTTTTTCGTGATGGAGTATCTCAAGGGCGAGGACCTCGCCAAGATCATCCGCAGGTGTCCCGCGGGGCTGTCCATCGACCGCGTTCTGAGTGTCGGCATTCAGCTGGCCGACGCCCTCGACGCCGCACATCGCCGTGGTGTGGTTCATCGGGACATCAAGCCCGCGAACATCATGCTCACAGCGGTCGACAGGGTGAAGGTATGCGACTTCGGCGTCGCCCGCATCATGGAACCCACCGCCGGCGAGACGGGGACGGTCGGCGTCGGCACGCCACTGTACTCCGCACCGGAGCAATTCGACGGGCGTGCCGGCGCGCAGGCGGACCTCTACTCGCTCGGTTGTGTCCTCTATGAACTGCTGACCGGGTGTACGCCGTTCCAGGGCTCGCCGGTAGAACTGATGTACAAGCACAAGCACGAAGTCCCGGCTCCGGTGGACTCGCTTCGAACGGAGACGCCGAGCGACCTCAACTCGCTGGTGATGGCCCTCCTCGACAAGGCTCCGAGGAAACGCCCCCATGGAGGGGGCGAGGTCAAGGAGACATTGCGTGCACTCCGGCGACGGCTCAGGGAGGCCGCCGTCGGAGCGGCGATCGTGGTGTCACCGCAGGAGAACGGCGGGCCGGAGCCGGGCGCCCGGAGGGCGGCGCGACAGTGTTTCGAACCACCGCCGGCTTCTCTGCTCGGCTCAGGAGACGTCGAGGCGGATACGGCTCGATCGTCTCGAGATGGTCACGCCGTCCGACTCGGCAGGGTTCTCCGGTCCATGCCGACGGACACCGAAGTACGCCCTCTTTTGGTCGGTCTTGGTGAAAGCCCAGCCGGTGGGCTCGTGGTCGACCTCGCGCATCTATCGCACATGTTGATAGCCGGCGATGAACCCGCGGAGAACGCGGCGGCGGTCCACTCGCTGGTGGTCTCGATCCTCATGCACGCCGTTCCCGATCGAGTTCGCATGATCCTGGTGGATTCGCAGCGGACCGGGTTGTCGATCTACGCGGGAATCCCTCACCTTCTCACCCCGGTCCTGACCACTCCCGAGAAGGCGGTCGGGGCGCTGGGCTGGGTCGTGGAGGAAATGGAGCGCCGCTATGACGATCTCGCGGAACACGGATACCGCCACATCCACGCCTACAACGAAGCCGTGCGCCTCGGTCGGCTCAGGCGGCCCGAACACGCCGTCGGCGGTGGCCCCCACCCATACGTCATCGTGGTCGTGGAGGAACTGGCAGATCTGATGGCGGTCGCACGCCGTGAGACGGAAGATCGCATTGGAAAGCTGACACGTTTGGCGAGGGCGGTCGGCATCCACCTTGTACTCGCCACGAGTCAGGTGACTGAGCGAACCCTCTCGAGACGGCTGACGGCCGATGTTCCGTCCCGTCTCGCGCTCAAGACGGCATCGATCGACCGAAGTGAGTTGGTCATCGACCTGCCGGGGGCCGAACGCCTCGTGAAGGGCGAGGCGCTGTTCTTGCCGAAGGGTGAATCGAAGCCGGCCAGAATCAGATGCGCCACGGTCACGGAGCAGGAGATAGAGTCGGTGGTCGCCCATTGGGTTCGCCAAGTATGAACTGCTTCTTCAGGGTTTCTGAGTGCATGCTCGACTGATCAGTTGATCTCGTCGCGCCGCGAGGACGGACATCGGCGTCGACCTTCGCCATGATCCAACTTGCGGCCTCCGGATTCGAGCGGGATCAGATGTTCGTGGCGAAGTAGCCCACCGAAGGGTCGTCGGGGGTGCCGATGAGCATAGCGCGATCAAGAAAGATGTTGTTCGTCTCGCAACTGGTCTCGGGCAAAAGAACGCAGGCATAGCAGGCGGCGAGATTGAGGCTGTCAACGCCGCTGGCCTCCGACTCCATGCACGGGGGATCCTGCGAACACCATGAAACCCGGCTCAGTGCCGACTTCACCGATTCGTGCAGGCGCTTGTACTCGCCCTGAGCGACGACCCCGCCCAGGCTTCCCGCGGAATCGCTGGTGGCCGTGTAGATGAGAAGGCCGGCCATGTCGTTGGACACGTACAGCCGTTCCCGAAGTGACGCGGCCGGATAACCGGCCTCCAGGCTCCACTCATTGATGAGCGCATGGGCGAGTGTGTGGATGAGGATGTAGCGAGGACTGAGTGGCGACCGAATCCTTCCGATCGACTCGCGCCCCATGACGGCGACCGCACGCCGACGGAGTGCCGCGGTGTGGTTGTCACGGAGGAGGCCGGCCCGAGCGGATGTACCGGCCCTTGTTTCCCAATCGTTCAGTCGCCGCGCATCCAGGGTCAGGAACACACCTTCGCCGCTGACCTCGATCGCCGGAAGCCAGTCCACCTTCTCCTTTGACATCGCGGCCTTCCGGTCGCCGATCGTCACCGGATCGGGAACCTCGACGCGGGTGAAGGACTGCAGCGCGCGGACCTCGCGCAGACGTGTGACCAGCATCGAACGCTCGATCCCAGGTGGGAGAGGCGTATCCGGATCTTCGGGTGGCCTGGTGCACTCGAAGTCATCGCCTCGGTCGATCGTCGCCGTGCCGAACCGCAGCTGTTCGTACTCCTCTCGACGCAGCTCGGTAGCCGATTCGAGCGCCTCATATGTGTCGGCGTCCGGTTGCTCGCTCTCCATCAGGCGTTGTCGGCGCTGCACCGCCTCGATGACGTCCTGGGAGGTGAAGCGGGAGTCGCGCAGAATGCCGTTCCCCCTGATGACCTGTTCGATGGTCGTGTGATCGACCCGTTGCTCCAGCAGCGTCTTCAGGGTCTGGTAATGAGGGTTGATCCGCTTCTGCAGGGTTTCCGACCAGGGTGGGATGGACAGCGCGGAGCGGTTGACGGGGAACCAGGCGGCCGAGGAACCACGCTGCAGCGTGCGTGGAAGCGCCGTGCACCCTTCCTGCTCGGTTCCACGCCCGAGCCAGGGACGCCGCCCCCGGCAGGGGATTCCCAGCCGGGACAGCGCATGTCGTCCGAAGGCGCCCTCCATGGAAGCCTCCTTGCCACAGGTGCATCGGATGATCACAGACCGAAGAGAGGCGGTCCGTCCGCCGCTGTGCAGGCTGAGCTCGTGCCTCCCCTCGAACGAGGAGCCCGCCGGAGACGTCTTCTTGTGCACCCAGTCGAAGTAGGGGAAGTCGTCCAGATGCCCGTTCTCGCACGCGATGACGAATCGTGATGGTGTCAGCGGCTTGTCACAGGCGCCGCACCGACTCTTGCCCCGCGGTGATCCGAACTTTCGGAACTCCTTGAGGTCATGGCAGGTCGGGCACGAATAGAACTCGGGGAAGAGCCGGACCCGTACACCGTCCCCCGCCGGGGGTGCGGCCGCAGGGGGAGGCTGAAACCCGTTCACGCCGAGCCAACGTTCCAGGCGGGGTTCGTAGATCGCGGACAAGACATCGACCTTCCAGCTGTCGAGGCCGCTCACGACGTAGGACTGATCCCCGATGGCGACCAGGGACCCGACCCCGTAAGTCGTGATCATTTGAGCTCGTCGCACCGCCCCCAAGGGGGTCCTTGTGGCCTGACGTGCACGCTCCCCGCCTGCGCTCCGTCCACGGCGAGGACTTCTTCCGATCGTGCTCATGTTCACCGCTCCAAATAGAGGTCGGACTCGACGTCGACGTCTCGCAGACTCCAGAGGGTCCGGAACGCGTCGTCGAGGTCTTCATCCGAGTGAGAACGCAGCAAGGCGGCGTCCGCGGCGCGCGGTTCACTGCGTTTGAAGTTGGACGGGGCCTCGTACAGCAGTTCCGGGTTGTCGGCCGCGAGCTTGCGCCACTTGTCGATGATGGCGTACAGGTCGTTCTCGGTGCCCTGCCATTGCTCGGGGGCGTTCGGCTCGATCGCTCTGACACGGGCGAGAATGAGGTCCTTGAGCTCTTCCAGGCGGTTCTCGAACATGGCGACGTCGCCGGCGCCGGTGTTGGGACGGGCCTCGGAGTACAGTAGTCGCGCCATGCCGACGAGCACCGCGTGCAGGGCGCGGTCCCGTGCCCTGGGAGAGAACGGGGTCACGCTGGTCGACTCCACCTGGCGGTAGAGCGCCTGGTGGTACGACGCGAAACCTTCGTAGTGAGAGCGATCGCGGGACCTGGCGGCATTGAACATGACGACCACCAGCCCTGGATGGTGCCGGCCGACGCGGCTGCCGGACTGGATGTACTCCGCGGTGGTCTGCGGCTGGCCCATGATCGCCATCAGTCCGAGCCGGTCCACGTCCACGCCGACCGAGATCATGTTGGTCGCGAGGACGGTGTCGAAGGTCGCCCGGTCGGGCAGCCCCCTTTCCAGGTCCTTGAGGCGCTGCGGGATATCACTGGACTTCACGCGGCTGGTGAGTTCCGCGAGCAGCTCTGCGGGGCGCGGGGCGACCCCCTCCCGATCGGCGAGCAGTTTGAGGCGGTCCTGGACGTCGTCATGGAACTGGAGTTCGGCGGCGGCGAGAAGCCTGAGACTGTTGAAGTAGCCGATGAGCGTCCAGTACGCATCACGCACCGCGTCCTCACCACCGATCTTCGCGGCATGGTGCAGGAGCGCGGCATACGCCCGGACCAACAGGGTCGCCTGACTGGTGTTGGGCGTGAGCAGACCCACGTACTGACGCGAGGCCTTGTCGACCGCGGACGCCTCCACCGCGAACCACGAGTCACGAGCGTCGAGGCCGGCCGGTGGGAACTGGCGAACCCGCCGATTGAACAGACGTCGAACCTGATGTTCGGCGCGCCGGATCGTCGCCGTGGAGGCGATCACCTTCGGTTCGTCCGCGGCGATGTCGATCGCGGTCTCGTACAGTCCGGCGAGACTGCCGAGCGGTCCGGAGATCAGGTGCAACTCGTCCTGCACGATCAGTTCAGGGGGTGGTGTCCCGTCCGGGGCGCCACTCCTGTTGAAAAGGGCGGCGACCTGCTCTCGCCATGCGATCTGCGCGAACTTGTCGATGGTCGCGATGATCAACGTGGGTCGGACCTGATAGATGATCTCATCCACGACGTGGACGGGGAGCGCCTGACGGAATTCGCAAACATCGGACGAGCAGAAGGCGCGCATCTCCGAGATCGTCGGATCCGCCTCGTAGTTCCAGGCGTCCATCGCCTTGCCGCACCATGGGCAGGCGCGTAGTTGCACAGGGTTCTCTTCCTGCAGTTCGTCACCTTCGCGCAGTCGCTTGATGCTCTGCGCGGCGTCCTTGACCGTGTTCGGCGTGGCCGCACGGCCGACCCACATTCCCAGGGAGATCGTCTCGGTGCCCAACTCTTGGGGGTTCTCTCGACGCATGATCTCCATGGCGCAGATCAGTGTGGCCGCGCGCTCGAACTGCTGGAGAGTGAGCAGCCGCAGTGTGTACCGCATGAGGGCCGTGACGCCACCGCCCTGTGGGCCTCTGCGCTTGCGGCGCAGGAACACCGTGAACGCGATGATGCCGAGGTACGCCTCGGTCTTCCCGCCGCCTGTGGGGAACCACAACAGGTCGGCGAGCCGGCGATCGTCGTGATCCGGGTCATGGATGCCGTCCAAACACAGCAACAGGAAGGCGATCTGAAAGGGACGCCACCGGCCGTCCAGGCGTGGCCGGCCCTCTCGACCCGCCTTGATCCACGCGGTTCGGCCACGCTGCATCGCCATCGCGCGATTGGCTCGGCGGAAGGCCGTCATCACATCCGGGCGCTTGCGCAGCAGGTCGATACCGGACTCCATGCGGTCGCAGGCTGTGACGCATTGCTCGATCTGCCGCTCCGCCGCCCACCCGTACTCGGTCGCCTTGAGCAATCTGGCCTCTTCGGCACGCTCGGCGATCCACTCCCGGTAACCCTTGACGAGACCGCGCAATGCCGCCAAGACCTCGTCCTCCGGCGCCTCGGCCAGGCGACGCATCTCCAGCCTTGAAACGTCGATCTGAGGGTTGGAGTCCGTCAGAAGGACCTCGAAGGTCGGGACGAAGGCGGTCCGGACCTCTGATACGGCGGCGGGCCGGCCGTTCAGCAGGGCGTCATCGCGTGGCTCCGGTGGGTCCCAGTCCCAGTCGGCGGCGCAACCGTGCCCGACGGCGAAGGTCGGAGCGTGCCGATAGAGCAACTTGTTGACACGGACCTCGTCCTCGTCGGCCCCCACAGGGACAGGGCGTTCGATCAGGGTCGCGGTCCCTTGGGGGCTCGTGATCCGCATGCTCGGCTGAAAGAAGGAGTGCGCGTCCTGCAGATCGTAGGCACCGATCCGGTCGGTATTGACGAGTGCGGCCGTGACCGCGACCGCCGGCGGATCACCTGCGGACGGTCGCACCCGCAGCCTGAGATCCAGCTTCGGTGCCAGTTCGACCCTGAACGAACCAGGGTCGGTCACATCGAGCGTGTACGGTTCGATCGGCACGGCTCTGCGGCGCCAGCGCAGGTCGTGCTCACGGGTGCTGCGCTGCTCCGCCCGCTTCGCCCGAACGATGTTGCCCTCGCCGTCAATGGGGTCGTACATCGCAGCGGTGACGGTGATCGTGACGCTGGGTGCCATGTCCGGGTTCACCGCGAAGGTGATCCCCATAGAGGAAGGGCTCTGCAGGTTCGCCATCGAGACACCCGTATCCGGTGCCTCATCCACCTCGAGGGACGCCTCGGCCAGGTCGACGTCCCGTTCGGCCGTGGCGGCGAGCAGATCCTCCTCGTTGTCACGCCGGGGGAACAACACACCGGTGGCGTACGTGGTGATCGGCGCGTCCGAGAGGATCTCCGCATCCCCTCCCACCGGGCCGAGCAGATCGCGTTGGAGCCGTTCAACGAGCTCGGACCTGAATCGGTAATGGTCACTGTGTCGTGACACCAGGCTCTTCCTCTCCGTGGGTCTTGCGGTCATAGGTGAACGAACTGAGCCCCATGACCCTGGGGGCCAGCCAGACACCGTGAGGACCGAGCCCGGCCTGGATCCCAGCCGCCTCGCTGCCCGCGACGGTCTCGACGGCGTCGATCCGGACGCCGGTCAGGCGTCGTGGCCAGTTCCGCGGCTCGAAGGTCCGGTTCGGCTTCATATGGCGGAACAGGTCGGATCTGAATCGGTCGGATACCGTTCCGATGGGGCGATCATCATGCATGATCAGGTACGGCGGGCCTTCGTTCGGCCCGATCGCCTGCGGAGCCAGGCGTTCCAGTACGACGTCGTCACCTGGGCGTACGCTGGTCGCCAGGTAGTCCTGTAGCTCCACCGGATCCGCCGTGAAGTCCCGCATGCCTGCCGGCTGGTCGGAATGCACGTCACCGCCGACCAACTCGAGTCCCAACCGAGCCCAGTACTTGAAGGAGTAGCGTGCCCACCGGTGGACGGCGTCATCGATCCGAATGAACTTGATGTCCGGCTGCTCCAGCCAGAGCAGGTCCTGACGGGGCCTGGTCATCGCTACATAGAGGAGGCGGGCCTCCTCATCGGCATCGATCGCATGGCCTCTTCTCGATCTCCTCCCCGTGCGAGCGTGTCCCTCCTTGCCCTCCGGCAGTGGACCCGGGTCGACGATCACGACTCGGTCGAACTCCAGACCCTTGGCCCGGTGGAAGGACGACACCACCAGTCGTGCCGGCGGCTGGGCCGTCAAGTCATCCGGTAGCCGACCCGTGGCCAAGGCCCTGCGGAGTCTTGCGAGATCAAGGGTGCGATCGTTGCCGCGTCCCGTCCCGGTGCGGAGCAGGAGGCTCCAGAGCCGGTCGGGCGCCGTATCGGCGGGCAGTGGAAGGGCCGGGACCAACTCGTCGAAGCGTGCCCGGGTGAGCACCGTGCCGTCGACCGCACGGAACAGAAGGCCGAGCCAGGCGGGTGCCACACGATCCCGTGCAGATCGTTGGAGTCGGTGTTCGACCGCATATGAGGCGAGTCGCTCGGAGATGACCAGTGCTTCGCCGTTGCGGCGGCAGAGTACGGCGGTGCTCCCCTCGTACTCTGTCAGGGCCGATGCGGCGAACTCGTCGAGCTCACCGAGAACGAGGTTGCTGCGCAGCTCGGCCCGCAATTCGCCGTACAGGTCCTGATCATTGCGCCGGGAGGTCTCGGCGACCTCTCGCAGGAGCGGGCCATAAGGCAGGGCCGTTCTGGCCTCGTCGGTGTCGGCCCGGAAGTTCTTCGTCAACCGCAACTCGAGGAGGTCTCTCCCAAAGGTGTTGCGAAGCCAGACGAAGAACTGGTTGGTCTCACCGGAACGGCGGTCGAGATCTGACACGGTGAACCCGTAGATGGATTGTGCCGGGTCACCGACCACGGTGAAGCCGGGATCGAACTCATCGAGCAGCGATTCGACGAGTTCGCGCCGTTTGCCAACCAGGTCCTGGACTTCGTCGATGACGACATGGATCAGGTCGTCGCCGAACAGATCCTCGGCAAGTCCCTTCTCGATGGCCTCGCATGCACCGGCGATGCGTTGTTCGAACGACCGTTCGTGCCAGGCGCCCTCGGCGTCGACCTGCATCAGCAGGTCGAGCGCCCAGGAGTCGAACGTCTGCACACGCACGTACCGAGCCGAGTCCCCGTGTGCGGCGAGGCGGTTTCGCAACTCCCGTACCGCTGCGCGAGAGAAGGTGAGCACGAGGATCTCCCCCGCGCTCACCCCCTCATCGGCGATCAGGAAGTCGAGGCGCCGGACCAGGGTGTGCGTCTTGCCGGCGCCCGCACCGGCGGTGACGAGGATCTTGGCGGCGGCCGGCTGCTCGACCACCGCTCGCTGTTCGTCGGTGAGCGGTGGGCTTTCGGCGTAGACGTCGCTCACCGTCGGCTCCACAGATCCTCGAACTCCGTGAAGGCGAGCTTCTGATCGTAGTTGGTGATGTTGTCGTCCACGTCCAGGATCAGGCAGGTCTCCTTGCCGCCGTTCTTCGGGCCGCGCAACCCACGGCCGATCATCTGCTGGTACATGTTCGGGCTGTAGGTGGGACGAGCCACGATGACCGTTTCGGTCGCCGGGGCATCGAACCCCTGGGCCAGGACGCCATAGTTGGTGAGCACTCTGACCCTGCCGAGCCTGAAGTCCTCGATGAGGTTCCGTCGCTCGGTGTCTGGTGTGGCCGAGTCGATGGAGGCGGCCCTGATGCCCCGGTCGTTCAGTTTGGCCGCCATGAGTTGGGCATGGGCGACGGAGGTGGCGAACAGCAAGATCTTGTTGCCCTCGGGGAGGTCCTCGATCTCTTTGAGCAGCATGCGGTTGCGCTCGATGTCCTGACCGAGACGAAGCTCCGCGGACCCGGGCAGGCGTCCCTGGAATCCGGCGGCTCGTTCCACTTCCTCCGACGTCAGTTCGAAGGTGGTCCCCTTCAGACGTCGATGCTCGACCTTGGCCAGCACTCCCAGCTCTTGGAGCGCCGTGTACGGATCACCGTCGAAGAGACCCTCGTCCAGGCGCGTACCGCCGTAGCGCTCCACCAGCCGACGAGTCTCCTCTTCGTTGAATCCTCGATATGGGGTCGCGGTGAGCCCGATCAGAGGCCGCGCCGCCGAGCGGTGGGTGATGCCGAGTGATGCGAGCAATTTCGTGTATCGAGGGGTGATGGAGGTGTGCGCCTCGTCCACGATGACCATCGCGGCGTCACGCAGCCAGTCGTACTCGCTCTTGTCCAAGCAGGATTCGAGCTTGGCGTCTGTCGCGACCACCAGGTGCGGCGACTCCGTGATGGCGGTGGCCTCCCGCACGGACCATAGGCGGTTGATGGTGAGCCGCTCCGCCGGCCCGACTTTCGACCACACGAAGGACCAACTCTGGACGGCCTGTTCGCACAGTTCCTCCGTCTGTGCGATCCACAGCACCGGTCGCCCGTGGAGCCCGCGTTCCTTGATGACTCGAATGACGGCCTCGGCGGCGACACGGGTCTTGCCCGCACCGGTCGGCAGGCAGAGCATGGCCTTCGGGGCACGGTAGCGGGTGAGCAGATCGAACAACTTGCCCGCCAGCTTCTCCTGATAATCGTGCAGACGCGGGTATGCGGTCGGGCCGGAGACGATCTCGATCGGCTTCAGCGTCTCTCCGCGCGTCCCGGCGTACGACTCCGAAAGCCCGAGATCGCTCACGAGCCGCATCGACTTCGAGTCGCCTGCGAACCTTGCCGCCGCCTCAGGCACGTTGCCCTCGATGTCCTTGCGGTACTGACGGAGGAGACCGGTTCCGTAGGCGTTGGCCGCGAGTTCGGCGACGCGACGACTGTCGGCGGTTCGGCCTCTCTCGATCTCGTCACTCTCCAGGAGTCCCGGTGGAAGACCGCTCTTGAGCGCGTCGACGCCGACCAGTTCCAGCACTTTGTCCGCGGGATCGGCGGCTTGTCGGGCACGCCGCAGTCTCTCGTTGTTGCGCTGCTTTTCACGTCGATCGAGGATGCCCTGGCATCCATTCCGTCCCAAGCCGAGCTTGAGCTGACCGTCCACCGCTTGAAGCGCGGCGAGATCGTTCTCCGGGTCGCGCACGAACACGATGCGGTCCTGCGGCTGTGCCGCCGCGGCGATGACGATCGCCCGGGTCCCGCTGGGAGTGCGGGTGATCTCCTCCAGTTCACTACAGCGGACGAGTGACCAGCCCTCCACCTGGCTCCGGCGGACCATCTTCAAATGCGGGAACTCCTCGACGAGGAGTACCGGTTCAGCCTGCGGGACGGTCCTGATCTCCTTCTGGATGACGTCGTCGGGCGAACGCATGCGCCACTCTCTCCGCATTTGTTCGGCCACGTCGTCGGTCGGCGCCAAGAGCGCGGGGACACGCTCGCGGACGAGCGCGTCGTACTCGTCACGACTCGCCGTCACCACGATCTCGTCGTCCTCCGGCTCGCAACTCCACTCGTCCCCGATGCGGCAGCGTGTGGGCGCCCCTTCCGGCCAATCCGCACCTGCCTCGAAGAGCAACGCGTACACCTTGCCTGGGAACGGGTCGTCTTCGCTGGACGCGGCCTCTTCGACCAGTCGCCTCCAGATCCTCGGCTTGATCTCTGAGAGGGTGCCGGGCATGTCCAACACCTCGGCGACCGCGGTGGGGAGCTCGGCGACCGGTAGGACATCGCCGTGGGAGCGGAGAGCGGGTCCCACCGCCATGATCACCTTTCGCAGGCCCCGGGAGGTCTTCACCCGCCCGTTCTTCTGCGCCAGCCATTTCAGCGGTGACCTGATGTTCCTTCGAGTCGAGTGGTTCGTCCCGACCTGCATCCGCCACGTGGACACCAGGCCTCGTTGCGGGAGCTCACGCAGGAAGTTCGCGCGTCCCTCCTCGGAGAGAGAGGTGAGGAAGCCCAATGGGCCGGCGGGATTCGAACCGTCGAAACGCATCGTCCTCAGTTGGGGACGTGAGGCGTTGGCGGCGAGCTGCTCGCAGTACCACTGGTGATAGTGCTTGGCGTATTGCTCGAACCATGGTTCCTCACGAGGATCGACGCCCGTGACCGGACCCTCGAGAAGGCCGAGGTCACGAAGAATGACCCGGTCGGCGGCATGGAACCTCATGTCCACGGCGATCCGGGCGTCCCTTGAGCCGTCGGCCGGGACGATCTTGCCGGGCAGTAGGCAGTCGCGGATCCGCCGGAACTCACCGGAGACCGTCTTCACCATGAGGAGCTTGGCCGTGTCGATGGCATTCGCACGAAGAGCCGCCAGTGTCTCTGCGGGGCCGGCCTGACGGGACAGCTCCCAGAAGTCGGCCCACTCGGCATCGCCGTAGCCGATGAAGCCCTTCTCCAGGATGGAGGCGAAGCGACCGGCCGCGTCGGCTTCATGCACTCCCAATTCGTTGAGCGCCCGAACAA
Organism: Actinomadura sp. NBRC 104412; assembly: GCF_030269515.1. Taxonomy (GTDB): domain Bacteria; phylum Actinomycetota; class Actinomycetes; order Streptosporangiales; family Streptosporangiaceae; genus Spirillospora. Next base: position 46,026 of record NZ_BSTM01000037.1, read on the forward strand.
CGGCTTCATCTGTGAGGACCCGGTCGTCGACGTAGGTCATCTTGTCCTCCAGCCGGTCGCTGGAGCTACGGCGGAAGACGTTGGGCGATGGTGCGACGAGGCCGAGATCATCGGTCAAGATGATCTTGGCCTTCTTGGCCTCCTCGGTGTAGTGGTGCCCCCGTCGCTGCATGTCCGCGACGATCATGATCGCGCGGGCCGACGATTCGGGGGCCTCGTCCGCGACCAGCGCCTCCAACCATTCACGTACCGAGGCGGGCGCGGATCCGGCGACGGCGAGGTTGCGCTCCGCGCTGTCGCGGCGATGCCTGGTGCGCTCGACGGAGTGGTGACACCAGTTCTTGGGCCGTCCTGGATATCCGGCCCAGAGCTCTCGCCATTCCGGCCTGAGGTCCGCCGGGTGAAGCATGATCTCGGTGGGGGTCTGGAACCGACCGTCCTGGTCGGGCAGCGTCGGCCTGCCTGCTGCGACCTTCCAGATCGTTCTGACGAGTTCGGTCGCCGCGAACTGTGGCTCCTCCCGACCGCGCGCCGGCACATGGTCGAGGTGGGCGCATGGGTCATCCGGGCGGGACAACGACGGCAGCGAGTCGACCACCAACTCGGCGGCGACGGCGATCAGTTCCTGGTTGAACGCGTTGGCGTCATAGAGGTTCTGGCGGTCCTCGCTCGTCTTCCAAGGGGCGTTGACTATGCCTCGGAGCGTCGTGGTGAAGTTGGTCGGAAAGTACGCCCAGAACCGGCCGAGCTGAGCACCCCGGCCCTCCCTGGCCGGGACGGCCCATGAGACATCGATCTCGGGCCGGTCGTGGAGTTCGCCGGCCTCGCCGACCGCCTTCATGGACGGGCGGTGTGTCTTGGTGAAGACACGCCAGTTCTCTATCGTGCTCGCACCGGAGGTCTCATCCACCTGCAGGGTTCGGTGGTCCCCGTCGTATCTGTGGAAGATCTGCCGCTTGACCGCCCTCGGCCCGCCACGGATCTCAAGTGTCACGGTGCCGACGTGCGGCGAGAAGAGCGGGAACTGGATGGGAAAGTTCTCCAGGTCGGTGGCGAGACGGTTCCACTCGCCGGGCTTCAGCGGGAGCCGGACGACGGTCGTGGCCCACTCCAGCAACTCGGCCAGTACCGGGTCCGCGGCCGCGGCCTTGTCACGATCGAGCGGTTGCGCCATGCGGAGAACGGGGAACTCTTTCGCTTCGGGCCGGACGGCGCTGATCCGTTCCCTGGCCCAGTCGCGGTCGAACCCGAAGCTCTTGTCGTCCTCCCGGCTGAAGAACTGAGGGGAGTCGGTGACGCTGAGGACGGACTTCACACCCACACCGAATCGTCCGATCTGGCCTCCCCGCTTCCTGGAGACGCCCATGCGCAGGATGGTGTCCGCGCCCTCCGGCGTCATCGCGGTGCCCTGGTTGGCACAGTAGAGATGGGACTTCGTCAGCACGACGGCGATCTCGCCGCCGACATCGTTGAGCAGTTCGTCGGCGCCGTTCTGTACCAGCTCGTACAGCTGCCGGTCGCCATAGCCGCCCTGGGTGATCCGACGTTCGCCGTTGGCATGCTCCTGAATGAGACCCGGGTCGATACGGTAGGTCTCAAGCACTCGATTGGTCTGCTCGAGGACGACCTGCAGGACAGAGGATTCTGTGGAGGGGCTCACGGTCGGAGTTCTCCTTGACGCAGGGGGAAGTGTTACGGTCGGCCTGAATTCAGGTGAGCCGAGGAGTGCACTCGTACACTCGCAGAACGAGTGCACCGAAAAGTCGTTCAGTTGGTCGGTCCAGGGAGATGCCACCCTAAGGGATTCGACCAGCTGTCAAGTACTTCTGTCCGGCAATGGCCACGGCGAGATACGGCTCGCCTCAGATGGAATGTCGACGCAGCGATTCCACGTGCCGATTCCGGGCGATGCAAGTGGAGCACATCAACAGGAGTTCGCGCAAGCCCTGACTCCAAGATCTACTCGCTCGAGACACTCTGGGCATTGTCCACACCGTCTCGACGTCGACGTTCTCGCCTCCCCTTGGGTTCGCATAGAGATCCGACCTCATCCGGACGCGTCAAACGATCTTTGACGTATCCTATACTGTCAAACCGCGTCGCATCGAGTGATCCGTACGACCGGAGACGAGGTCATCGCGTTGAACGAGAAGCCCCAGGAGTTCGGCGCCTGGCTCGGCCGGCAGCTCCGACGCAGGGGCATGAGCCAGGTCGAGTTGGCCAACGAACTGGACGTCACCCGTGCCGCCGTGTCCGCATGGATCACCGGCCGGGCCGAGCCGCGCATGGAGAAGATCAAAGAGATCGAGCGAATCCTCGGGCTCGCCTCCGGGTCGTCCATGGCGGGGACCGATGCCCCCGATTCGGCGGGCATCATCAAGTGGCATCATCGGCCCGCATATGCCGACGGCGGCCGCGAGCTCGGCAATGCCGCGGCCTTCGCCTTCGAGTCCGACCTCGCCGTCCTCGCCAGGGAGGCGACGCAGAACAGCCTCGACGAGCGGGTCGACCAGAGCAGGCCGGTCCGGGTCAGATACGTGCTGCACGAGCTCACCGGGGAACGGTTGTACAGATTCCTCGACGCCCTGCGCTGGAACGAGCTGCTTCCTCACTTCGACGCCGCGGCGGACCCCAGACAGAAAGTCGGCCGGGTCTTGTTGAACGGCCTGCGGGAGCTCAAGGCCAACAGCAGTCTCCTGCTTCTCCGGGTCGACGACTACAACGCCTCCGGGCTCACGGGCCCTGAATACGACGACGGGAAGTTCGCGGCGGTTGTACGGCGGCAACTTGACAGCCATAAGAGCGCGACGGCCGGAGGGTCGTACGGCTTGGGCAAGGCCACATTGTGGGCGGCCAGCCAGTTCGGTCTGGTCATGATGCACAGCACGCTGTCGGATCCCTTCGAGGGACGTCGCGAGCGCCGATTGATCGGTCGCCTGGATCTTCCATGGCGTGAGGTGGACGGGCGACAGTACGCAGGTCCTGCCTGGCTGGGCGAGTCGGATCCCCAGCGGGGCGGCGCCGCTCGGTCCTGGTGGGCCGATGAGAGCACGGTCGAGAAGTTGCATCTCACCCGCGGCGGCAACGACCCCGGCACGTCGTTCCTCATAGTCGGAGTGCACGATGCCGCCGGAGAGGCCACCGACCTGGAGTCGATGCACTCCGTTCTCGTGCGAAGTCTGGCGAAGAACTTCTGGGCGTGCATGGTCTCCGGGCGCGACTCCTCGCCCATGTTGGAGGCCTCCGTAGAAGCCCTGCGAGATGGGGTCGTCCTTGTGACAGAGGAACGGGTCGATCCACATGTCCACCAACCGGCGCGGTCGCGTGCCATGCGAGCCTTCCTCGACGGCGAAACGGTTTCCGAGATGACCAATGCCGATGACGTCGTCGAGACGACCGTTCCGCTATCGGTTCCGCCGCTCAAGGAGGCCAGGAGCGCCGGTAATGTCGAGCACCAGGCCGTGCTCCTGGTGACGCCCACCGCCGAAGACGACGACAAGCCCAACCACCTCGTCTGCATGCGCGGAAGCCGGATGGTGGTACTCGAAAGGCCGGTGGGGGACGTGCCCCTGGGGTCTCCTCCGTTCCAGGCCGTCCTGCTCGCGGGGCAGGCCACCAGGAGGCGAGGTCAGGACGTGGAACAGGCGGACAGGTTCCTGCGGACCGCGGAACCACCCGAACACTCCGACTGGAAGCCGACGGACGACCTCACGGCGACCTATGCCAGAGGGGCGGCGTCTCGGCTTCGTGAGTTCCGGCGGGCGATGCTGGAACGGGTTCGCAGTGTGGTGAAGCCTCCCGAGCTCAAGGTCGACGAAACTCCTCCGGCCCTCCGTGACCTGCTCCGGCTCGATCCGCCTCCGGCACCTCGCAGGCCGGGTTACCCAACCGTCAAAAGCGCCATGGGGCAGGTCGGCCCCGACGGTGCATGGCGGTTGCGCGTGGAGGTGCGCCTGCCGGAGCGGGAGGACCCCTGGTCCGTCCGCCCGGTCCTGCGGTTCGCCACCCGGTCCGGTCCTCGTCCTCTGGTCGCCTGGGCAAGTATTTCGGCCGAGTCGAACTGCAAGGTGACCGAGGATCAACGACTGGTGTTCACCTCGGGCGCCCGCACGGCGGCGTTCTCATGTGTCAGCGATGTGACGAGTCATCCGGTCGCCGCCGAAATGGCGGCGGTCGAGGTCGACCTGGTCCAGGCGAAGGAGCAGGACCGATGAGACGGCTGATCCCCTACCCCGTGGTCGCCGGGGACGTCTCTCTCGAGGTTCGGGAGGTTCGTCTCGACGACATCGCTCTGCCCTACGCGATGGTCTCGGTGGCCCAGCGGATCGTCGCATTGCATGAGGTGGAACGTGGACGCTGGGAGACGGCCCGACTGTCCGTCCGGCTCCACGCCCCACAGCACGAACTGGAGTCGGGCCCCTGGGAGGACGTGACTTGTTTCGCGGTCCACTCCGAACGTCGGACCAATGTCCGAACGTCCACGCGGCTCCAGGAGGAGGCACCCGGCATCTGGAGTGGCGACATCGTCCTGTACAGCGATCGCCATGTCGGGCGTGTGCAATTGACAGGCCAGTTGGTCGGAACCGTGGGCGGCGTGGAAGGCAGGATGATCGGTGCGACGGAGGACACGTGGACGGTCGACCTGCAGGCCCGCACTCCGGTGAAGAGCAACACGATCAAGACCGTCTGGGCGGACTTCGGCGATGAGGACGGCCGGCTGTATCCCTTCAGATCGGACCCGTGGATGGTGGAGGCGATCGGCGAGGAGCCCGTTCTCTACCTCAACAAGGGATTCGAAGGTCTGGTCTCGCTCATCGAGAGCACCCGCACGGTCGACCGCTCGGCGCGCGACGCTGTGGCGGCACAGATCGCCCAAGACGTATGGACCGTGCTCTTCAATGCCGCCGTGTACGCGATAGATCCCGACTCGGATGCCCCTGAATGGCCCGGCGGCTGGCGGGAGGCCACACTGAAGCGTCTTCTCCCGGACGTCTTCCCGGATCGTTCCCCGGACGATGCGTTGTCGGAGCTCGCCAACCGTCGGAGGGACGGAGACGGCGGCGGGGATTTTCAGGCCAACCTCCTACACGCCACAGCCAAGCAGGCGCGCCTTCCGCGTAACCTCGGCGGATTCATTCGCACGCTCCGCCGAACCGGCCAGGAGAACGAATGAGCACCACACCGGAACGTCTTGCCTTGCTACCGGACGAGGTGGCGGTCGGATTCCTGACCACGGCCGTTCTCCAAGAACGCGAGCCGCTGCCCATGGCCGCGATCGACAAGGCGTGTGAACCCTTCCCGGACGAACCGCGCTGGTCCGCAGAGCCCGTCCGCGAACTGATCATCGAAGCGATGAAACGCTTCGGCGACGAGCGGACTGACGCCGACGCCTGGCTGGCTCCACGGCTTCATGCGACACTACGGCTCACGCGGCGTGAAGCATCCGAAGCAGGTCTCTGGAATCATCTGGCTCTACGAGTGGCACCGGACTACGTGTTCTGGCGTCACCTGGGCCGCTCTGCCGGTGTGCAAGGGGTGCCCACCGTCAACCGGAACCGCTTCTGCGGCCCATACCACTCCCAAGCGTTCGCGCGTCTGTGGTGGGCCGCCGAGTTGTTCCGAGACGGGTATGATTACGGCCCCTCCGTCGTGGCCTGTGGTAACCAAGACGTCCTCAATACCGTGCTTCGCCTTGAAGTGATCCTCCACAGGCCGACCGCCCAAGCGATCCTTCACCTGTTGTCCGACGGAACGGTGCGGACGGGCCGTGACGTCAACGCTTTGGCACAGGCGGTCAACGCCGCCGGCACCACGCTGTTCTTCGAGGCGATCGCCCCCGACGCGGATCCCGACCCCGATGCCTATCTCGCCTGGATCGAGGAACTCGACACCACACATGTACCACTGGACGACCTGCCGCACGGTCCGGACGACGGACGTGCCCCTCTGGGCGCCGTGAACACACTCGTGCCGATCTTCAAGCGACTGTTCGCAGAGGCCCCCGTCCGCGGCAAGCGGCGTCCCGAGGCGGACGAACCATCTTGAACAGAGTGTCGAGGCCGTCTTCGAGCGACCGGACTTCGGTCACACGAATCACACTGCACCGAAAGATGATTCGTCTATCGTGACGTCGTCGACTTGACGTCTCGTCGTCTTCACCCTGAAGGTTGTCCCGTAATGATTAAGACGTGCTGGTTTGGTGCGGGTGTCGCCACCTCCTGGCGGCGTCTTGGATCAGCCGGCCATGGCCAGGTTGCGCATGAGGGCGATGCCGCTGGTGGCGTAGTGGACGCCGTGGCGCTTGCGGCGGCAGTTCCGCAGGATGTTCCACCACTTCATGTGCGCGAAGGCGTGCTCGACGCGTGCTCGGACCTTCTTGTGAACGGTGTTGGGCTCGACCTGCCAGGTGAGCAGCCCACCACCCTCACGCGGACGCCGGTAGGGCATGATGACCTGCTGGTTTCCCTGGTAACCGCCGTCGGCCATCACGTTCGCGCCGCGGCAGGCGTTGTCGGCACCCCAGTCGCGGAAGGCGGTGCAGTCGTTGTGGTTGCCCGGCACCGGGCGGCCGACCGCTACCACCAGACGGGTGTTGGCGTCGATGACGACCTGCATGTTCACCGAGTACCGATAGTTCTTCGATGGTGCGGTGACCTTCCGGTCGTGCGTGGGGACCAGTGTCCCGTCCACGATCAGTACCGTGTCCGGGCCGTGCCGCTTGCCGGCCGGGGCAAGCGCGAGCAGCGGCGCCAGGTGGTCCACCACCCGGTGCGGGGCCGACTTCGACACCCCGAACAGCAACGCGACCTGCCGCAAGGTCAGGTCGGTGCGGTAGTACACCGCGATCAGCAGCACCCGGTCGGCCGGCGACAGGCCCCATCGGCGGCCCGTGCCGGTCTGCTCACCACCCCTTCCGGCGACGATGCGTACCAGTCGGCGGAACTGACGGACCGACAATCCCGTGAACACCGGCACCCAGGCGGTCCGATCCGCACTGATCACCTGCTCCACAGCAAGATCATCGGTCCGGGCGCCCGGCCGTTACGGGACAACCTTTAGAACGTGTCTCACGTGGATTGCGTGCGATCTGCGGGATGATGCGGGGTTGTGTCGTCGGATCTTGCGTTGCGGCTGGTGCCGGATGAGTTGTGGGAGATCGCTGAGCCGTTGATCCCGAAGTTCACGCCGCGGCGCCGGGGCGGTGGCACGGCGGCGGTGGAGGATCGGGCGGTGTTCACCGCGATCGTGTACGTGCTGACCAGCGGTTGCGCGTGGCGGCATCTGCCGGGTGAGTTCGGGGTGAGCGTGCCCACTGCGCATCGCCGGTTCACCGCCTGGACCAAGGCCGGGCTGTGGCCCCGGCTGTACCGTGCGGTGCTGGACGAACTGGGGGCGCGCGGGCGGATCGACTGGGCGTCGGCGATCGTGGACGCCGCCGCGGTCCGGGCGAAAAGGGGGGCACGCCGACCGGTCCCGATCCGGTCGATCGCGGCAAGAAAGGCGGCAAACTCCACGTGTTGTCCGACGCGGCCGGGCTGCCACTGGTGGTCGCGGTCTCGGCTGCCAACGTCCACGACGGCCAGGCGTTGCAGCCATTGCCGATGGCGCTGCCGGCGATCCGGTCCCGGCGCGGGCCACGCCGCCGCGGGCCGGTCAAGGTCCGCGCGGATAAGGCGTATCACTCGGCCGAGCATCTGGCCTGGTTGCGCGGACGGAGGATCGTGCCGCGCATCGCCCGTCCCGGCATCGAGTCCGGCGAGCGCCTGGGCCGCCACCGCTGGGTGATCGAACGGACTCCGGCCTGGCTGTTCGGCTACCGGCGGCTGACCATCCGCTACGAGCGGCACGGCCACCTATTCATCGCTTTCCTGACGCTGGCGGCCACCATCACCTGCTACAAGAAACTCGCCAAACTGACCACGTGAGACACGCTCTTAGTTCGTCTTTCTTGAGCAGATCGCATAGGCGTTGGCCGTCGAGCAGGTCCACCGATGGTGCTTCGTCACGGGTGGCCTCGGCCTTCGCGTCCCCGTGAACGTCCCGAATTGCCGAAGCCCACACACTGCCACTGTAACGCTTGCACTGGAAGAAGACCCGGGAAGCTGACGAGTGACATGCGATAGGCCCCTACTCCGTCGATCCCCGTCGCCGCTAGGTCTTGTCACCGTTGTATTAATACACCCCGCCTTCGGGGTGGCCGCCGTGTCAGCCGCTCGGAGGCGCCCCGGCGATCTACGTATGAGCGTTTTCAGCAGTTCGCCACGCCAACTTGTATCGTCTGAACCGTTGGTCTCCTTCTCATTACGGGCAGGTCCCCCTTGTTGTCCACGCCCACGGTCTTACTGTGCTTCAGAACGTAGGACCGATGCAGGCCCATGCCCTTGAGGGTCCGTACCCATGCCAGGCGATATCCGATCTCGGTTTGCGGACCTGTGCCGTGTAACACGGCCTGCTGTTGCTCGGAGAACCCCTCTCTTTTCAGCACGTCCTCGACGATCTCAGCGATCGCACCGGAACCGCCGAGCCGCATGACCGCCTGGAGGGAGGCCAGAGAAGTTCTTCATAAGGAATGATCTCGACGGTAGCCACAGCGGTAGTTTGTCGAAGACCGGGCAGAGACCGTAGCCGAGCAGGTCGCGTTGCCCCATACCGGGCCGCATATGGCCGCGTTCTTTGGGGTGTCGAGCGGCATCTATGCTGGTCCGATGCCTGTTGTCTTGCAGATCCCCAGGTGCGCAGGGGCGACGCGCCCGCCGGACCCCTCCTCCTAGGCGGTCTTGCGCACAGTGGGACGTCTTACCTGCCCCGTGATCTCAAGGTAGGCGTACACCTGTCCTGCAATGGCTCGGGACAATCCCACGGGAACGGCGTTCCCGATCTGGCGGGCGATCTGGATCTTACTTCCACACCAGAGGAAGTCGCGCGGGAATCCTTGAAGAAGGGCCGCCTCAAGGTGGGTGATCGGACGATTTTCAGACGGATGTAGATATCTTCCTTTTTCCGGCTTGTAGAATTCGGTCCTGATGGTCACCGAAGGTTTGTCCCAGTACATTCTGCCCATGACATCGCCGCTGCCGCTGCGATGGTTCAACCAACTGTCCGTGGAGAGCTCGGGCGGAAGGTCATGACGGTTGCCGCCCTCGGGGATGGCCGCGTACCGGGCGAGGGATAGGGGCCTAGGGTTGCGCCCGATGTGCAGGTCTGTGGTCTTGAAGGAACCGGGGACGTCATGGCCCAAAGGCGCGGTCACCCTGTCCGGAAGCGCGGTGGTCGAGGTCTCCTTCGGAGTCATCTCGAACACGGTGCGGGCCGCAACCCATGGAGGAAAGATGTCATCGACCTCAATGAGAGAGTTCTTGTCGGATGCCTCTGGCTTTCGGTGGGTGGCCTTAGGATGGACCAGAGGTCTTTTCTCGGGATGTTCGGCGATCAGATCCCGTCTGGTGGCAAGGATTATCGTGCGTCTCCGGGCCTGGGGCACTCCGTAATCGGCTGCGTTCAGAACGCCGGACTCCAAATGGTAATCGCGAAGTTGGCCGTCGGGTCGCTCGGTCGCCTCCTGCAGGGTCCGGCGAAGTTCCTTGTACTCAGGTGACCCGAAGAACCGGTCGACGTTCTCCATGACGAAGACCTTGGGATGGAGGGCGTTGACCACGCGCATGTAGTCTCGCCAAAGCTTGTTCCGTGGGTCGTCCTGCTCTGCCTTGCCCAGACCCGAGAATCCCTGACAGGGAGGACCGCCGAGGATCACGTCGACGTCGGCCTCGACCTGACCAGGGTCCCACTTGGTCACGTCGCCCTGTTCGTCGCCGGCGAAAATGTGATCCGTACCCCCGGCTTCGTCGGCGAAGTTCACCGCATAGGTCGATGCGGCGGCGATGTCCACCTCTACGGCGCCGACCGTACGGAACGGCGACTCCCTGCCTTGCGGAGTCGCCGTGAACTCCCGAAAACCCTGAGTGAAACCACCACAGCCAGCAAAGAGATCGATCACGTTGATGGTGCTGGTGGGACTGGTGGTCATGGAAGGTCACCTTATCGAGGCGTCGTGCCCGGTGAGAGACGGGAGCGTCATGTTGTGGACGACGAGTGCGCGAACGCCCTGGTGAGGGTCAGTGCGTCATGGCCCGTACGATCTGGCGGCCCAAAGCGGCCGCCAGCGGCGGAGGCATCGCCTGTCCTACCTGCCTGTAACGGGACGTCTTGCCTCCGGCGAAGTACCAGTCGTGCGGGAATGCCTGAAGCACCGCCACCTGCTCGACGGTCAGCCTGGGAAGGCCCTCTTTGATGTCGCCGGGATCCAAGACGAAGTCAGGCCCCGGCACCTCATTGGAGAGGCTGCCGCCGTTGACCCCCAACCTGGCCCAGATGCTCTTGGTCCTCGACGGCCCGAGGTCGGCGCCTCCGCGCTTCTTCGAACCGCCGACGATCGTCGGCGCGACCTCGTTCGCCATGTCGCGCCAGTCCTTCGCTCCGCGCCAGCCGCGGCTCGCCATCGACTCCCAGAGGACCTCTCCGACCGTGGCGGCGGTCCCCGTGGCCTCCGGCCATTCGAACCGGATCATGTCCTCCGGACGCATCGCCACGATCACTCCGTGCTCGCGCCGTTGAGGTACACCGAAGTCCTGCGCGTCGAGGATCCTCCATGCGAGTTCGTAGCCGCTGTTCTCCAGTTCCTGCTCCACGAAACCGCGTGTCTCGGCGAACCGGGCCTCCTTCACCAGGGCGGGTACATTCTCCAACATGATCGCTCGTGGCCGGACCTCGGTCGCGAGCCATACCGCCGCCCGCAACTCGTCACGACGCTCGTGTTCGGGCTTTCGCCGTTTGCCCGCGACGGAGTAGGCGAGCCTGGGAGTCCCACCGGCGAGCAGGTCGACGTCCAGTACGCGCTCGTGATCGCTTCCGACGAAGTCAAGGAGGTCAAGGCACCGCACATCCCAATGGGGCCGGTTCCTCCGGATTGTCTCGCATGCATCAGGATCGTTGTCGATGAGCATCACGGGATCGAACCCGGCCCGTTCCAGCCCCAACGCCTGTCCCCCGGCCCCGGAGCAGATCTCCAGGCTCGTCAGCCGTGCCATCTCGGCCTCCCTCCGCTCTCGGGACAGAGGCTATTGGCCAAGTCCGACGATTCGATCCCGTCCGTGCGAGTCGATCTCCTTGATCGGGAGGTGACGGCGCCCGAACGCCCATACGGTTGAACCATGGGAGTGGTCAGGCCGACGAGGGCCTCAAGCGAAGGCGTCCGTAGAAGCATGCAGGGGAACAAGGGGCGGGACACCAAGCCCGAACTCGCTCTCCGTCGCGCCGTACATGCGCTCGGCCTGCGCTACCGCGTGTCGATCCGACCCCTGCCCGCCGTTCGTCGGACGGCCGACTTGGTGTTCACCAAGGTCCAGGTGGCCGTCTTCCTTGATGGTTGCTTCTGGCACGGCTGTCCCGATCATCACACGAAGGCGCGCACCAACGCCGATTATTGGGCCGATAAGGTCACGCGGAACCGCCTGCGCGACGCCGAAACGGATCGCTTGCTCCGGGACGCCGACTGGCAGGTGATCCGTGTTTGGGAGCACGAGGACCCCACTGAGGCCGCGCTTCGAATCGCCAGAGTCGTCCGCTCGCGCAGACCGTAGGTCCGTAGTGCATGTGGTCGCGGGGGAATCGGGCACCATCCGTGGGTTTCCTTCGATGCCGCCCATCGAGTGCTGTTTCGCGAACCGGCGGCATGGGCCGACGCTCGTCGAGCCGGCGCAGGGGGTGCTTCCGGCAGGCTGGATACCTGCAAGCGTGGCAGCTGGTCCGCGCGTACAGGGCTGTCCTCCCCGGTTCCTACGCCGGTTGGAGAATGACGCGCTTGGCCGAGTACGAACCAGCGCTTGAGGTGGGGGCGGTTTGTTCGCCCAAGGCTCGGACCCGGGTCTGATGGCGGTTGGACGGCCTGTTGTGTATGAGACCTTGCGGTCTTGACCACGGCGGTTGGGCGTGCTGATCGCGCCGGTGGCGTTGATCGGCTCTTGTCCGGGTGGTAGGCCGATCGCCCGGTTGGTGGGTGATGCAGCGGTGGTCAGGTGGTGGGTGGGGGTGCGGGGATTTTATTGTTTTTGGGTGGCGGGTTCTGTTGATGCTGTGACACTGGGCTCCGAAGAGCGATCGAGGGGAGACCGTGCGTGTTCGGTGTTGGGAAGGCGTCCCGGGTCAGTGTTCGTAGGTTGAGTGCGCTCGTTGCGCTGCCTCTTGCTTCGCTGGTTACGGCGTGTGGTTCGTCCGGGACGCAGACCAGCTGTGAGGCGGCTGGGAAGGTGTACTCGCAGAAGGTCCTTGTCGATCGCGGGGGCAAGAAGGACTTCAACTGGATCACGTTGTTCCTCGTGTGCAGGCCCAACCACCGGGTGGCGATCGTGGACTCGGAGGGCAAGTCGTACGAGAGCCTGGACGACTTCCGTGCCAACAACGAGCTCCTCGATGACGACGACAAGATCAGCATTCCGCGGGACTTCCCCTCGGTCGAACAGGGGCGGAAGCTCGAGCTCATCACCGTCTCCGGCCACACCAGTACTCCTTGGGGGTGGTACGTGGGTGGCGGGGTGGCGCTCGTGGTTGTGGCCGGGGGTGGGGTCTGGTTCTACAGGCGCTGGCGGGTCGGTCGCGATTGGCCCGATGAGGCTCCTCCGGTTGAGCAGGCCCCGGATGGCCCAGTTCAGGAAGATGTGGGCGGCGCTGGCTAGCATCGCGCCCATGACCACCATGGCGCAGTTGCGTAAGGCTGCTCTCGCCCTCCCTGAGGTCGAGGAGGGGACTCACTTCGGTATGGCGGCGTTCTCGGTGCGCGGCAAGGGATTTGTGTCGGTCACGAAAGACGGGGACGTGCAGCTTCAGCTTCCGGAGGCTGAGATCGAGGCCGCGGAGTCCGCGCATCCGACCGGGGAGCGGATACTGCGGGGCGATAAGGCCATCGGTTTCCGGGTTCCGCTGGACGATGTGAACGGCAAGGACCTCAACGCCTTGGTACGGGCGGCCTGGTTCTGCCGTGCTCCCAAGGAGTTGGCGGCAGAGCTCAGCGCGGCCGGGACGAGGCGGGTGGATTCTGACCTGCCTGCCTCCATTGGCAGGCCGGCCACGAGGGCCCTTCTTGGCGCTGGGTTGGCCACGCTCGAACAGGTCGCGACCCGTTCAGAGGCCGAGTTGCTGGCTCTTCACGGGGTCGGCCCGAAGGCTGTGCGCATCCTCGCCGAGGCCCTGGCCGAGAAGGGGATGTTTTTGCGCTAGTCCCAGGTCTCGAGGTGTCATGGCGACCTTCCGATGTCGGCTTCGCTTCTGACAAAGACGGCCTTGAGAGATGGTCAGGGAACCTGGCAGGGGCAGCCGTTCAGTGTGGACGCGGAGTGCGAGCGTGGAACGCCTCGGCTACCGTGGCTGCGGTTATAGGGTCCTTGATGCCCCAGGGGACGCGGGCGGCGTTTATTTTGGCGGTCATCATGTCGATGACTTGTGGTGGCGGGTAGGGGTACGGGCCGCCGTTGGCGAAGACTTGGGAGTAGCGGACCGCATCGACGATGGTCGACTTGATGCGTTCGTGGGCCAGGTAGGCGTCCAGATCCTTCTTCCAGTCGGCGGTGTGGTCGGCGGGCATGGCCGTGAGCCAACGTGCTATCAAGCCCTCGTGTTCACCCGGCAGGTACTGCATCTTGTGGATGTGGACAGCCAGGTCATAAACGGGGTCGCCCCAAAGGGCCAGTTCCCAGTCGAGGAAGGTGCTGACCCCCTCGTCCACAATCATGTTCTTGCGGTGCACGTCAGCGTGGACGCAGACAAAGGGCCGGGAGGTCAGGCGCGGCCAATTGTCCTCCATCGCGGCCAGGGGTTCGGTGGGGACGCCGAATGCCGCGTAGAGATCGGCGTATTCCTCACGGTAGGTGTCGTAGATCTGCTGAGTGAGGGCGTGTAGCCGTCGCGCGAAGGCGGTGCAGTCGCCGTCTGCGGGCCAGTCGTCGGGTAGGCGCGGTAGTTTCTCGCGAGGGACGCGGGTGAGCTGGCTGAACAGGGCGACGACATCGGCGGTCACGTGGTCGGGGACGGGGACACCACGCGGCGCGATGTCGTTCAGGACCTCGCCATGGATGTACTGGTGGACCTGGAAAGGCGGGTCGGTCGAGGTGAACAGCAGGTGTGGTGCGTGCCGGACGTAAGGCGCGATGGCGGTGAGGACGGGTTCCTCGCGCCAAATTCTCAGGTCCATGATGTCGGCGCCGTGGATGGGAATGCGGACGATCACTGGCCCGTCGGCTGTGTCGAGGCGGATGTTGTGGTTGTAGTAGCCAGCCGCCGCGTCACTGCGCGCCTGAGCCCGTTCGTACAGATCCGTCCACGCCATCAGCTCTCCAGTAGGGCCGTCACCAACGCCGCCGTCCGGGCCTGGAGCGTGTCGAGCGAGTCCAGTGGCTGGATCTGCCCACGTGCGCGCTCGGCCGCGGCGGAGATCTCCGGGTCGGCCATGGCGATCGCCTCCAGGAACTGTTCGGCCATCATGATGAGCGTCGGATAGACCTCCGCGGCGATCAACTCCTCGACCGACCAGCGTGCGGAAGCGAGCGCCGCGTCCAGTCGTCCCCTACGGGCGTGGAGGAAGGCACAGAACAGTTCGGCACGGGCGCGGCCAGAGCGGTAGCGGGCTCGTTCCAGCGCTTCGGCTGCGGTCTGGAACGAGACCGTGGCCTCTTCGAGGTGGCCGCGTCTGGTCTGAGCGATGGCCAAGGCGGTGTACGCCTTGCCGAGTTCATGGAACGCGCCCAGTTCGGTTTGAACTTCGATGGCTTGGGCTGCGGCGTTCACGGCCTGGGCTGGATCCGTCCAGGCGAGGATTTCGGCCCGGTTGGTGAGGACGTTGGCAGGCTCGACGATGGTGCCCGCACGACGGTACAGCTCGGCTGCCGTGTCCAGTGCCTGCTGCGAGGCATCGAAGTCGAGCGCGAAGCGGTAGGCGAGGTGCTGGAGCCGGACGACATCGCCGCGCAGGAGGAAGTCTCCGCTGGGGGCCTCGGCCACCAACTGATCGGTAAGATCGAGAGCTGTCCTGAAGCGAACCTTGCGACATGTCCAGGTCGGCGACGCAGAAGCCAGCTCGATGCCGGACGGGTCCGTCGTGGCTGTTCCACACCGTCGTGAAGACTTCGATCGCCTTGGCCGTGTCGCCGGCGATGCGGCGGCCGTGGGCTGCGGCGATGGCCAGGCGCGCCCCGATGGTGTCCCGGAGACTCCAGTCGATGGACGGGGTCAGCCCGACCGCTGTCGTGGCGTCCCCCAGCACGACGGCCGCTTCGGCTTCAAGGCAGCGTGCCGCCTGCGACAGGTCGGCCTCGGCGGCTCGGGAGTCCACATATTCCTGCAAGTCGCGCAGCATCCCGTCCACCGCCTGTTTGCCGCCGCAGGCGAGCGCCCGGTCGGCGTAGCCGAGGATGCCCATGCCGCTGAGTGAGCCGGAATGCAGGCCACAGTAGGCGGCTTCACGGACGGCGCGAGCTCGGGTGGCGAGGCCATTTTCGGTTTCGTGCTCCCGGCGGGCGCGCGCATCCCAGACCGCCCGCAGAATCGTTTGGACGTCGCGGATCGCGGGCTCGGACAGCCGTTGCAGGAGGGCCGCGCGCATGAGCTGGTGTAGCCGCTGGCCGTGGGCGCCAGCGGGATAGACAAAGGAGTACGCGGTCAGGGACTCCCACGCCATCCGGTGCCGGGGCAGGTCGAACGCGTCCGCGACGGCCTGAAAAATCTCGTAATCGAAGACGCGGGCGACGCTCAGCAACTCCAGCGTGCGGATCTCCTCGTTGGCCACATGGTCGATGAACCGATGCAGAATTTCCTCGGACGAGACGACGGTGCGCTGCCTGGCCGTGGTTCGCGTGTCGACCGCCAGGTGCAGATAGAACGGGAGGCCCTGGCTGGCTACCGCGATGGCATGGCGGGCGGCATGGTCGGTGACGCCGCCCTCGGTCAGGAGATCGAGCCGGGCCTGCATGGGCAAGCCGTCCACCAAATGTTCGTGGATGGCCTCGTTCCACGCCTCATCGTGGACGTCCCAGCCGAGCCGTTCCCGGCTTGCGACCACCGTCAGGCCTCGGTCGAGCTGGGCTACCAGGTCACGAAGCCACACGTCCGTTCCCGCCGCCCGTCCGGACCGGAGCCGGGTCGGGACGAGAGCTTCGTAGGCATCGATGAACAACACGAATGGTTTCTCGGTACTTGCCTCGCGCAGGTCCTCGGCGAAGAGGTAGGTGACCGCGTCTGCCAGTTCGACATTCGTCAGTTCGTCCAGGCTGCGCAGTGTCTCATCCACCTTGATGCGTCGACGGCGGCGCGCGCCGGTCGTGGCCTTCTCGACCAGCTTGACCAGGCCGACGCCGGTTCCGAAGACGGGCAGGCCCGCCGCGCCGTCCAAAATTTGGGTGAGGGCTTCGCTTTCTGAGACGAAGGGCAGCTCATTACGCGACAACCGCAGGTGTGGATGGAGCCGCTGCCACAGGACCGCGTAGGCGATGTCGAAGCGGTCGAATTTCATGCCTTGCCGACCGAACTCTACCCGTACGACGGCGAGGGCGTCTTCTTGCTGGCGCATTGCTGGCACCTGCAGATCGAGTGTCGCGGTGCGGTGCGTGGACGAGCAGCGGTCCTTCAGTTCCTGTAGCAGCCGGGACTTGCCGATCCCGCCGACGCCGACCAGGTTGAGCACGCGCGGCGAACCGCCAATCTGGTCCAGCTCGTGGAAAAACGCGGCGAGTACTGGTTCACGATCGACGAAGCGGCGGTGCAGCGCTGCGACGCGGCGGAACCGGGGTTCGAGGGGCATGGCGGCAGGCGTCCCTCCTCGACCAGGATCACTGTCCCGGCCTGTTCGCATCGGCCATCATGACGTATGGAGAAGTCTGCCGTGAGACGTGCTGTCAGTGGAGGGGAGTTCCGGGCCCCGCCGGATCGGTTGTCCCTCGGAGTGCGCGTGCTGGCCCCTTGGCTATGTGGCAATACCGCTAAGTTAGGGATCGGCCCAGCATCCTGATCGTTGGTGCTCCGGAGTGGCGGATGCCATGGTGGCCAGCGTTCTTGACTCGGTAGTAATTGTGGCGCCCCCGCTTGACGACTCGTGGGTTTGTCCGATTTCTCCGACGTCCCGCCTGCCGCTGTTTTATTTCGGTGAGGCTTTCGTTCAAAGCTCTTTTCCGGTGGTCAGGGGGAAAAGTCCGCCTGCGCGGTGACCTGGCGGCGGATGACTCGAAGTGATCGCATGAAGGACAATCGGTCAGGGTCGACAGCGGCCTCGTCGGCCGCCCGGCACATCAAGCGCCGGATCGCGTAGTGGGTCAGCAGCAGCGACCAGATCTCCTGGCGTACCATTTCTGGTGATCGGGACCGCAGAACCCTTGCCGGGCCACGCTGGTGGGTTTTGATCTCGTCGATGAGTCCTTCGAATTCCCAGCGTTCATGATAGGCGGCCGCCAGTTCGACCGCACTGACCTCGGCAGGGTTCAGTATCGACGTGATCAAGCAGATGATCTCGTCTTTGCCGTTCCCTTCACGGTCGGGGATGTCGTATTCAACGACGCGGATCAGATGTCCGAATTCCGGGTCGACGCCGACACCGTTACGGGCATCTTCGATCATTCGTTTTCGGCGTGATTTAGATGTCCGCGGGTTGAAGATCAATGACAGATACGATCCGTCCGGCAGCCATTCCACGACCGGCAGATCGATCGACGCACTCGCCCTCCACAGCAGGTCGGCACCACTATGACGGTACGTCTCCCACAGATGGTAACTGTAGAAATTACGGTCTGCCATCACGAGCATGTTCGCTTCGAGATCGCCCGCCAGATCGGCGGCGAGTGTCTGCTCCCCGCTGCGGCAGCCATCGAACGCGGCGCCGATGATCGCATGGGACCCGCACTCTGCAAGCGCGACCACCAAAACCTGTGGAAGGGCGCTCTGTTTCAACCCATTGCCATGGCGGCCGAACGCAGCGGCGTTCTCCGGCGTGTCCGGGACATCCAGCATGAAGCCGTCGATGGCCATCAGCCGCCGCGAGGCCAGCCACGCTCCCTTCGTGCCCAAGCCGGCCACCGGAACCGTTACCCGCTCGAACAACAGACGCAAAGGATCAGCACCCAGACGTTGCCGCGCCTGCGTGATCGCCGACGTCGACGGAACCCGCCATTCATCGCGCCAGGAGTCCATCGATTGCAGCGACCCCACTAGTGTCCTGTAACTGAAGATCGCTTACTTGAAGTTGTTGGCAAGCAGCTTCTTGTAGTCGCGTTGGAGAACGCGGACCTTGGCGATGATCTCTTTGGGTTTGGCGGTCCAGATGAAGGGTTTCGCGTCCTGGTTCCAGTCGGCGATGTAGGCGTTGATGGTGTCGATCAGGATGC
>NZ_BSTM01000038.1 GCF_030269515.1 Actinomadura sp. NBRC 104412
GCACGATCTGGCGTCAGGACTCACCCGCTCCAGGCGAAGAACCAGTACTCACCCACCGGTGGCTGTCAGGCACCGAGTCTGCCAGCGACCGACCCAGCAACACCCATTAGGCGAGGAGCGCAGCTCGTGCTTGCAATAAACACAGCGCAGCTCGCGCCTGCAATAAACACCTTTCGCAACAACCTCAGCCCGTTACCTCAACCCCGAACGGCGGCCAAGCGTTGCGATCGCGACCGAAGGCAGTTCCGAGCCTGCGAGGAACTGATCGCGGAGCGAGCCCCTGGGCGAGTCGAAGCGATGCAGCGATCGCCGCAACCGCAACAAGCGACGAGCCGCCAAGGCGAGGAGCGCAGCTTGCGGTTGCCAAAAAACACTACCTCGCGTGGCGGCGTAGGGCTTGGAGGTCGTGGACGATGACGCGGCGGCGGCCGGTTTCGATCCAGCCGTGGCGGCGGAGGGTGCCGAGGGCTTTGCTGACGGCTTCGCGGGATGCGCCGACCCAGCCGGCGAGTTCTTCCTGTGTGAGGTGGAGGGTGATCCGGACGCTGGTGCCGTCGGGTTTGGCGTCGCCGGGGCGGGGTGGCCTGGTGGGGCCGTTGGGGCGGGTGGCGGCGCGTCCGCCGCCTTGTTCGTAGGGTACGCCGAAGCGTTCGGCCAGTTCGACGAGCCGTTGTGCGACGCGTCCCGTGGCGTCGAACATGCCGAATTCGAGGCGGCGGCGGTCGGCCTCCCGCCAGCGCCGGCACAGCATCTTCATGATCAGGACAGAGACCCGGCCGTGGGCGCCGAGGAAGGACATGAACTCCTCCGCGGTGATCGCGAGCAGGCGGGCCGGTTCGAGGGTGGCGACGGTGGCCGAGCGCGGTAGCCCGTCGATCGCGGCGACCTCGCCGAGCAGCGCTCCGGGGCCGCGCACGTCGAGCAGCGCCTCACCGCCGTCCAGCCGGTCGGAGTACGCCTTGACGCGGCCGGTCAGCAGCACGGCCACCCAGGTGGACTCCTCGCCCTCGCGGAAGAGCACCTCGCCGCGTTCGAGGTCGCGGTACCGGCCACGTGACTCCAGGTCACGGCGTTCCTCGGGGGTGAGCTCGGCGTAGAAGGAGCCAGGCTCGAGGGCGGTCATGCGTCAACGCTAGACGAGACGCGGAGTCCAGTAACGGGCAGCGGAATCACGAAACCATCACGCGTTCTGTGAACTTCTCCCTATTCGCAGGGCGTGTGCCGCGGGAGGGTGATTCCGGCGTGTGCGGTGGTGAGGCCGCCCCTGGGGCTTCCGGGGTCACGGTGGCGTCATGGCGTTCATGGGGAACGGCGGTGCGGCGGGCGGCGGCGACGGGGGCACGCCGCCCGCCGGCCCGTCAGGAAAGGCGAGGGTCCCGCCGGCCGGTCCTGCGCTGAAGACGGCGGCCGGCGGGGGTTCTCAGGCGGACGGGGTGTCCTGGCCCTTCTTGACGATGCCGAGCTTGCTGCCGAGCCACACGACCGGGTCGTACCGGCGGCCGACGACCCGTTCCTTCATCGGGATCAGCGCGTTGTCGGTGATCTTGATGTGCTCGGGGCAGACCTCGGTGCAGCACTTGGTGATGTTGCAGAAGCCCAGCCCGTGGTCCTCCTGGGCGATGTTGCGCCGGTCGGCCTCGTCGGCCGGGTGCATCTCCAGCTCGGCGATCCGCATGAGGAAGCGCGGTCCGGCGAAGCCGGGCTTGTTCTCCTCGTGGTCACGGATGACGTGGCAGACGGTGTTGCACAGGAAGCACTCGATGCACTTGCGGAACTCCTGCGACCGCTGGACGTCCACCTGCTGCATCCGGAAGTCGCCGGGCTTGGTGTCGCCCGGGTCGAACGAGGGGATCTGCCGCGCCTTCTCGTAGTTGTACGAGACGTCGGTGACCAGGTCGCGGATCACCGGGAAGGTGCGGATCGGGGTGACCGTGATGGTCTCGTCCGGCTCGAAGGTCGACATCCGGGTCATGCACATCAGCCGGGGCATGCCGTTGATCTCCGCGGAGCACGACCCGCACTTGCCGGCCTTGCAGTTCCAGCGGACGGCCAGGTCGGGCGCCTGGGTGGCCTGCAGCCTGTGGATGATGTCCAGGACGACCTCGCCCTCGTTCACCTCCACGGTGTAGTCGTGCAGCTCGCCCTCGCCCGCGTCGCCCCGCCAGACCCGGAACTTCGCGTCGTAGCTCATACGTCCTTCTCCTCGGTCTCGGCGGGTTCGGTCGCGGCCGCGGTCCCCGCGGGCAGTTCGTCGGCGGTGAGGTACTTCTTCAGCTCGTCGGTCTCGAACAGCGCGATCAGGTCGTCCCGCATGGGTTCCATCGGCTGCCGCTTCAGCTCGATCCGGGGCGAGTCGGGGTCGCCCGCCAGCCGGCAGACCAGGTTGACCTTCCGCCATTCCGCGGACATCTGCGGGTAGTCGTCGCGGGTGTGGCCGCCGCGGCTCTCCTGCCGTTCCAGCGCGGCCCGCGCGATCGCCTCGGAGACCAGCAGCATGTTGCGCAGGTCGAGGGCCAGGTGCCAGCCGGGGTGGTAGCCGCGCCCGTCACCGGCGGCGACCGGTTCCACGCTGACCTTGGCGACCCGCTCGCGCAGCTTGTCCAGGGCCTCCAGCGCCTGCTTGAGCTCGGACTCCTTGCGGATGATGCCGACCAGGTCGTTCATGGTCTGCTGGAGCTCGGCGTGCACGGCGTACGGGTTCTCCCCGCCTTCGCGCTTGAGCGGAGCCAGGGCCTCGGCGGTCGCGCGCTCGATCTCCTCGTCCGGTACGGCGGGACGCTCCTCCAGCCCGTCCACGTACTCGGCGGCGCCCAGGCCCGCGCGCCGGCCGAACACCAGCAGGTCGGTCAGCGAGTTGCCGCCCAGCCGGTTGGAGCCGTGCATGCCGCCCGAGCACTCCCCGGCCGCGAACAGTCCCGGGACGACGGCCGCGCCGGTGTCCGGGTCGACCTCCACGCCGCCCATCACGTAGTGGCAGGTGGGGCCGACCTCCATCGGCTCCTTGGTGATATCGACGTCCGCCAGCTCCTTGAACTGGTGGTGCATCGCCGGGAGCCGCCGCTTGATCTCCTCGGCGCCGCCGGGCATCCGGTCGACCACGGTCAGGTAGACGCCTCCGGCGGGCGATCCGCGGCCCGCCTTGACCTCCGCGTTGATGGCCCGCGCCACCTCGTCACGCGGCAGCAGCTCCGGGGGACGCCGGTTGTTGTCGGGGTCGTCGTACCAGCGGTCCGCCTCTTCCTCGGTGGTGGCGTACTGGTTCTTGAACACCTCGGGGATGTAGTCGAACATGAACCGCTTGCCCTCGGAGTTCTTGAGGATCCCGCGGTCGCCGCGCACCGACTCGGTCACCAGGATGCCCTTGACCGACGGCGGCCAGACCATGCCGGTCGGGTGGAACTGGACGAACTCCATGTTCAGCAGCGTCCCGCCGGCCAGCAGCGCGAGGGCGTGCCCGTCTCCGGTGTACTCCCAGGAGTTGGAGGTGACCTTGAACGCCTTGCCGATGCCGCCGGTCGCCAGCACCACGGCGGGGGCCTCGAACACCACGAATCTGCCGGTCTCCCGGACGTAGGCGAACGCGCCGCAGATCCTGCCCGACGGGTCGAGCAGCAGCCGGGTGACGGTGGTCTCCGCCCACACCTTGATGCGCGACTCGTAGTCGCCGGTCTCCTTGTGGTCCTCCTGCTGCAGCGCGACGATCTTCTGCTGCGCGGTGCGGATCAGCTCCAGCCCGGTACGGTCGCCGACGTGCGCCAGCCGGGGGTACTCGTGCCCGCCGAAATTACGCTGGCTGATCTTGCCGTCCTTGGTGCGGTCGAACAGCGCTCCCCAGTGCTCCAGCTCCCAGACCCGGTCCGGGGCCTCCTTGGCGTGCAGCTCGGCCATTCGCCAGTTGTTGAGGAACTTGCCGCCGCGCATGGTGTCGCGGAAGTGCACTTTCCAGTTGTCGTTGGGGTTGACGTTCCCCATCGCCGCGGCGGCGCCGCCTTCGGCCATCACCGTGTGCGCCTTGCCGAACAGCGACTTGGAGATGATCGCGGTCTTCTTGCCCTGCAGCCGCGACTCGATCGCCGCGCGCAGGCCCGCGCCACCGGCGCCGATCACGACGACGTCGTAGGTGTGCCTCTCGATCCCGGTCATGATCTACAGGCCCCCTCAGTTGAAGATTCGCAGGTCGGAAATGGTGTCGCTGGCGACCAGCGCGACGTAGAGGTCGGCCACCACCAGCGAGCCCAGCGTGATGAGGGCGTACGCGCCGTGCCTCTCGTTGAGCTTGGAGATCCGGCCCCACATCCAGTACCTGAAGGGGTGCTTGGAGAAGTTCTTCAGCCGCCCGCCGACGACGTGCCGGCAGGAGTGGCACGACAGCGTGTACGCCCACAACAGGATCACGTTGACGACCAGGATCACCGTGCCGAGCCCGATCCCGAACCCGCCGTCCGCGCCGCGGAACGCGCGGATCGCGTCATAGGTGTTGATCAGCGAGATGAGCACGGCGGCCAGCCAGAAGTACCGGTGCAGGTTCTGCCCGATCAGGGGGAACCGCCGTTCGCCTGTGTACTTCTTGTGCGGCTCCTGGACGGCGCACGCGGGCGGCGACGCCCAGTACGAACGGTAGTAAGCCTTGCGGTAGTAGTAGCAGGTCAGCCGGAACAGCAGCAGGAACGGCAGCGACACCGCCGCGAACGGGATCCAGCCCTTGGTCCCGGCCGGCAGGAACGTCCCGAACTCGGCCGCGTCACCACAGATCTCGTTGACACATGGCGAGTAGAACGGCGTCAGGTAGTGGTACTCGGGGACGTAGAAGGCGGCGCCCCAGAACGCCCGCACCGTCGCGTACACCACCCATACCGTGAAGATCACCACCATGGAGAGGGGATAGATCCGCCAGTTGTCCTTGCGGAGGGTGCGTTCCTTGATCTGGGCGCGCGCTTTGGCCGGCGCCTCCACAGTGCTCATCGTTCGCTCTCCTGAGCTCGGGTCTTCGGTCCCGTACCACGGGTGGACGCACATCCGGCGGCCCGCCGTCCCCGAGGCCCCCGCGCCGTGTCGCGACGCCGGCGCGGAGGGCGCACGCGGGCGGTGACGTAACGTGTGCGTTTCCAGCGAAGCGACTTTACGCCACCCACTGGGGGCTGTGACATACATAACAGGCAGGCCCTCATGTGAGCCTGACCACAGGCTATGCCTTCCTTCTACCACGGCGCGCGGCGGCACGACCCATAACCAGTCGCTATGGCCCCGCGGAATCGACACAAGCGCCTGAGGGCATGGGGTGACTGAGCGCCCTCGACCGACGGAACCGGAAAATGCGGCCAATGGCGCTCCGGGCGTTGGGCATCCGGAAACGGTGGCGCCAAGAGCGCGGGCGGCGGTCGGCGGACGTCAGCGGCCAAGGGTGCGGGCGAGGTGGTCCTCGGCTTCGCTGGTGCGGCCGTTCCCGTACACGCGCAGGACCTCGGCCAGCTCCGGGTAGTAGGCGTCGATCAGCTCGGCGGCGCCCTCGATCTCGTTCGCGGACGCGACCGCGCGCAGCAGCGACTGCAACACGCGCGCCGGCGACTCCACGGGGACGCGCTCGCTGGACACCCGGACGCCGCCCGAGGTGGTCGCCGCGGTCTCACCCCGTATCCGGCGCAGGCGCTCCTTCACGTCCGCCGGCGAGAGCGCGTCGAATCCGGGGTCGGCCGCGAGCTCCTCGACCGCCGCCAGGCGATGCAGCACCGAGGGGTTGCTGATCTTGGCCCGCTGGGCGGACATGAGCTGGGAGAGCATCGGCGCCGACAGGCCCAGCACGCCCGCCAGCCCGGACTGCGACAGGCCCAGCCGGTCGAGCAGCCTGCGGAAACGCTCCCCCAGCGGCTCGCCGTACCACTCGGTCTGCAACGCCCGGTTCCGGGCAACGGTGTCCTCGGCGACGCCCACGTCGCAACCCCCTTGACTGTTCGCAAGTGCAAACACTATCTTCTCGACTGCACACGCGCTCGGCACCTTCCATGGTGCCACGGGGGCGCGCTTTTGCACGTGTGACGAACCGGCCCACCGGGGCCACGCGAGTCGAGGGGATCGCGCACATGGACATCAGGCGAACGACGACCGGGATCGCCGGCGAGCACGGGAGGCCGACCACCAGAGTCCTCACCGCCATCGCCACCGCCACGCTCAGCGCCGTCCTGCTGACCACCACCGCGTGCGTCGGCAACGGCGGCGACCCGCCCGGAGGCGGCGGCCCGGCGCGCGCGGGCTCCACGCCCTCCATGCCCTCCATGCCCTCCTCGTCCCCCACTGGACCCGAGCCCACCTCCTGCCCGAACGGGGGCAAGCTGATCAAGGCCGTGGAGATCCCGGCGGTGCACACCGAGCCGCAACGCATCCCCGAGGCCACCATCGGCGGGGAGAAGGTCCCCGGGGCCACCATTCCGGGGATCGACATCCCCGCCCGGCGCATCCCAGCGCAGTGCGTGGACATCAAGCCCGCGCCCGGCGGCTGCCTCAGCGCCGTCGACATCCCGGGCGTCACCATCCCTGAAGTGACCCTCCCCGGCTACGAGATCCCCGGGGTGGACGCCGGTGGCGTCAAGGTAGACCCGGTGCGCATCGACGCCGTCACCATCGCCCCGGTCTCCGTCGACGCCGTCCATGTGGACGAGGTCTGCCAGAGCAAGCCGTCCGAAGAAGGGGAGTACGTCGCCTCGGTCTACCGCGCTTCTGCCTACCGGTCCTCGGTCTACCGGGCGTCGGCCTACCGTGCATCCGGCTACCGGCCGAGCGCCTGCAACGACGACGACCAGTGCATCCCGGCGGTGCGCGTTCCGGCCGTGAGCGTCCCCGCCGTGAGCATCCCGCCGGTCAGCGTCCCCGCGGCCTCCCTCAAGGCGTACACCGCCGGCCGGGGCCAGGTGCTCAAGGGCGGGGACGGCTCCATCGCCTACAACGTCGAGGCCGACGTGCTGTTCGACTTCGGCCGCTCCGACATCAAGCCGGCCGCCGCCGCAGAACTCCAGCGCATCGCCGCCTCCCTCAAGAGCGAGGTCCCCGGCGACGCGCCCATCCAGGTCGACGGCCACACCGACGCCAAGGGCGACCACCCGTCCAACCAGCGTCTCTCCGAGCAGCGCGCCCGCGCCATCGTCGACTGGCTCGCCACCAAGGGCGGCATCGATCGCGGCCGTCTCAAGGCCACCGGCTACGGCGAGACCAAACCGGTCGCCGCCAACACCACCGCCACGGGGGCCGACAACCCCGAGGGCCGGGCCAAGAACCGCCGTGTGGTGATCTCCGCCAGACCGTCCTGACCCCACCCGATCGGGGCGGGTGGCGCACGAGTGGCGCCCGGGGGCAACGGTCCGCCGGAATCACCACGCGGCTAGCCCCAATTCACCGCAAATATGATCAAATAGGGCATTTGTGTCACGGACGGGGCTGTGCATGATGGTCTCACGGGGTGCGCGGGGGTGTGCGTACGTGACATCGGTCTACGGCCTGTGGCCGGCGGCACGCGTATAGGCGTGTGCCTAGCGAAAGGTGGTCGCCGGGAATGCGGACGGGCTCGGAGCTCAGGGTTCGGCGGGTCGGCATCGTCGCGATGCCTGTTGTCCGGGTTGCGGCCGCCCGACGTGCCGAGCCTCCCTCCTCATGCAAGCCCCGTCCGGCCCGGGGGCTCGCGGGCACCACGGCATCCTCGCCACCGCGCTGACCGCGCTCCTCATGCTGCTGTCACTCGCGGCGGTGTCGCACGTCCGCGCCTTGACCACCCCGGCGGTCACGACCGCTGCACGCGGTAACGGCGTCCGTTTGCGCGTCGCGTCCTACAACATCCATGCCGGCACCGGGACGGACGGGCGCTTCGACTTCGCACGCCTGACCGCCGCCATTAGGGCACTGGGCGCGGACGTCATCGGGCTCCAGGAGGTCGACGTCCACTGGTCCGCCCGCAGCCAGTGGCGCGACCTCGCCGGTGACCTGGCCCGCGCCACCGGCATGTCGGTGCGCTTCGGCCCCATCTACGACCTCGACCCGCCCGCCGAGGGCGCGCCACGCCGCCGGTACGGGAACGCCATCCTGTCGCGGTATCCGATCGTGGCGTCCCGCAACCACGAGATCACCCGGCTGTCCACGCAGGTCCCCGACCCGCGGCCGGAACCGGCCCCCGGCCTCCAGGAGGTCGTGATCAACGCGCGCGGCGCCCGTGTCCACGTCTACTCCACGCACCTCGACTACCGCGAGGACCCGGCGGTCCGGCAGATGCAGGTGGACGACACCCTCAAGATCCTGGCCGAGGACGGCCGCGGGCACCGCTCCGCCCCGCAGGTGCTCGTCGGGGACTTCAACGCGCGCCCGGACGCCGCCGAGCTCGCGCCCCTCTGGAAGACCCTCAACGACGCCTGGACGGCCAGGGAACCCAGCGCCGGTGGTATGACCTACCCGGCCACGTCCCCGGCGCTCCGCATCGACTACATCGCGGTCTCGCGTTCGGTCGAGGTCGAGGCCGTCCACGTCGCGGCGGCCTCCGCCTCGGACCACCTCCCTGTGGTCGCCGACCTCCACGTCTTCCGCCGGTGACCCGGCACGCCGACCGGCCGGGATGTCAGGGCGGGCCCAGGTGGTCGAAGATCTGCAATGGCTCGCCGTCCCGCGTGCGGGCGGGCAGCTCGATGGCGAGCCCGCAGCCCGCCAGCTCGCGCCGGGCGTCCTCCGCGGTCGGGGTACGGTCGCGCGGGTCGGGGGCGCACAGGTGCTCGACGACGTCCCAGAGCCGCTGCGGTACGCCGGGAGGCGGGGCCGGCCCCAGGCGCTGCCTGGGCTCGGGATCCCCCGCGCCCGTCAGCAGGCGCCAGCCGACCATGCCCGCGGCGTACAGGTCCTGGGCGGGGCCGGACTGGTCCCGGTCCAGGACTTCGGGTGCGAGATAGCCGGGCGTTCCGACCGTGAACCCGGTCGTCGTGAGGCGCATCCCGTCGTCGCTGAGAGCGATCCCGAAGTCGGCGACACGGATGTGCGGCGCGCCGACGGGGCTCGGCTCCAGCAGGAGATTGGCGGGCTTCACGTCCCTGTGGACGACCCCGGCGGAATGGATGTGGCCCAACGCCGACAGCAACTGGTCGAGCACCTCGGCGGCGTACGCGGGCGGCAGGACCCCGTAGTCGCCCAGCAGTGTCTCCACCGAGCCGCCCCTGACCAGCTCCATCGCCAGGAGCACGTCATCGTCGGCGGGGTACCAGGCGTACGGGGTCACCACATGCGGATGGGCGAACCGGATCGCCCGCTCGCGAACCACGCGCAGCATGGCCGTCCGCCCGGAGCCGCGCACCAGCTTCGCCGCGCAGTACCGCTGTCTGTGCTGGTCATAGGCCCGCCATACGCGGCCCGACCCGCCCGCCCCGATCCTGTCGAGCATGGTGAACCGCCCGCCGACGATCCATCCAGCGCTCACGGCACCGATCGTACGAAAACCGAACCCGGTCCGTGTCCGAATCGGTACCGCCTGAAGGCGGAGCGCGAATATCGCACCGGCCGGCCAATGCCCATTGGCATAAGTCGACGAAGTTCACGCCCGCGTGAGCGGAGACCCTTACCAGCCGCCCCTTCATCGCACTCCCCGCCACAGCGGCATCACAGTTCACAGGTCAGTGGGGCCGTGATTCCCGGCCCCTTTGAGAGGGCGGGGGATAACCGGGTTTTATGTTCCCGATGGCGCCGGCGGCCGGTCACGGAGCGGAATTGAACGAGCACACAGCACACATCACACCGCGCGAATCGGGTCATGTGTGGCAACGTCTGAAGGTGATCAGGCATCCAACTAGTGAACGGCGCGACCATTCACGGTATCGACGCCCGACACAGCCCTGGACAGGGCCCGTGCGAGACAGGATCGGATGAGCGAGAACGAGCCCCGCCGCGAAGACCTCCCAGAGCACACCGGCGCTCCTGGTGACGGGGAAACGTCCACCGCCCCTTCCGATGCGGCCGGCGGTGAAGCCGGGCCGAAGAACGAGGAGGACGCCTCGGCGGCCGACGCCACCCGCACCCAGGACGATGACGAGCCGAAAGCCGTCCCGGACGAGCCCAAAGCCGCCCAGGACGAGGCCGCCGCCGCGGACAAGCCCGAAGCCCTTGAGACCGAGGCTCCCGACGCCGACGCACCTGCGGACGAGGCTTCCGCGGACGAGGCTTCCGCGGACCAGGACGGCACCGGCCGGAAGAGGCGTAAGCGGCAGCGGAAGGTCCGCTCCCGGCGGCAGCGGATCCTGCGGCGGACGGTGGCCGGTCTGGCCGTCCTCGTGCTGCTCACCGGTGCGGGAGCGGTCGCGCTGTACCACGACATCATGGGCGGGATCGAGCAGAAGGAAGCCGAGGGGCAACTGGGCGTCAACCGTCCGCCGAAGCTCAACAAGTCGCTGAACATTCTGCTCATCGGATCCGACAGCCGGGACGGCGCGAACGCGCGGTACGGCGCCGCCGCCGGCATGTCGGGCGCGCGATCCGACACCACGATCCTGCTGCACCTGTCGCCCAACCGGGATCAGGCGGTCGGCGTCAGCTTCCCCCGCGACTCGATGGTGCGCATCCCCGAATGCAAGAAGGAGAAGGGCGGGACCGTTCCAGGACGGTTCGGGATGCTGAACACCGCGTTCGCCTTCGCGGGGCCGACCTGCACGTGGAAGACCCTGGAATCGCTCACCGGCATCCACATCGACCATTTCGTCCAGGTCGACTTCACCGGGTTCAAACGGATGGTGGACGCCCTGGACGGGGTGGAGATCTGCGTCGACCGTGCGGTGAACGACCCCCGCGCCGAGCTGTACCTCAAGGCGGGGAAGCAGACCGTCAAGGGCGAGGACGCCCTCGGCTACGTGCGCGCCCGCTACTCCCTCGGCAACGGCTCCGACCTCGAACGCATCGAACGCCAGCAGAAGTTCATGGCGTCGGTCGTCAACAAGGCCACCAGCAGCGAGGTGCTGACCGACCCGGCCAAGACCTACAAGTTCCTCAAGGCCGTGTCCAAGTCGATCACGACCGATGACGAGCTGGACCGGGGCGCCATGCTGAAGCTGGCCGAGGGGCTGCGGGGCATGAGCGCGGGCCAGGTCCGCTTCGTCACCGTCCCGGTGAAGCGGTACGGGCCTGACCCCAACCGCGTCCAGTGGGACGCCGACCAGGCCGGGCCGCTCTTCGACGCCATCAAGCGCGACAACGACCTGCCGGCGGAGCCGGCGAAGCCCGTCGCCGAGCAGCAGCCGCCGCCTCCGGACAAGGTGAAGGTCACCGTCGTGGACGCCGGCGCCCCGGACACGCTCGTCCGGCGGATCGTCACCCAGCTCAAGCGGCGCGGCTTCATCGTGGTCGGCAAGGTCGCGAAGGCACCGGACGCCGGGGAGAGCCGCATCACCCATTCCGCCGCCGCGGAGGCCCAGGCGACGGCGCTGGCGCGGGCCGTTCCCGACGCGCTGCTCACCCCGGACGCCAAGGCCCCGGCGGACGGCGTGCGGCTGATCATCGGCAAACCGGGCGTTCGGATGGCGCCCCCGCCCATCACGAACATCAAGGGCGTCAAGGCGGACCGCAACCCCTGCAAGTGAGGCCAGGCCCTAGCGGTCGACCCGCACGTCCGGTGCCAGCCGGGCGACGGCCGCGGACAGCTTCCGAGGGTCCAGTCGCCAGCCGTCGACCAGGCGGGCGGCGAGCCGGCGGCGCCCCGACGGGCCGTGCACGATCAGGCGGTTCCAGGTGGCCGCCGCGCCCGCTCCCGAGCGGACGCCCTGGACACGGCGGAGCTGCACCCGCGACACCTCGTTCCAGGGGAGGCGGCGCGACCCGGCGGGCGGCAGCAGGCCGGGACCGAGGTAGAGGCCGTGCTGGTCGGCGGCGAACGCGACGCGGCGCCGGACCGTCCAGACGATCTGGACAAAGGCGCCGATGATCAGCAGGACACCGAGCACCACGGCCGGAACCGACAGCACCGCTGACAGCGTGTCGAGCGGACCGCGCTCCGGCCCACCGAGCACGGACGTCTCATCGGACGCGTTCAGCCGTTCCCAGTTGCCCCAGGGCAGGACCACCAGCAGGCCCCCGGCCAGCAGCAGCCGCGCCGGCAGCGATCCCCGATAGCGCTCCACGTAGGCGTTCAGCGAGACCACCTCCGATTGAGAACGTGGGCAAGGGGCAGGGCGAGCACACACCCGGCCGCGGCACCTCCCAGTGTCCAGAGCACAAGACCGGCACCGTCCGGCACCACCCGGTCGAAGCCCCCGCCGAACAGCACGGACGGCAGCGCCACCGCCGCCAGGAGCGGCGGCCCGCAGGCGGCGGCCGCCCAGGCCGACGGCCGGTTCGCCATGGACGGCAGGAACGCGATGGTCGCCGCGACGGCCGCCATGGCGGCGACCGCGTGCGCGCGGGGCGTCCAGGTCCGCAGGTCGGCGGCGGCGCGCGCGGCGCCGGCCAGCCCGATCTGCGAGGAGGTGACGGCCGCGTCCGACAGCAGCGCCTGGGCCAGGACCGTCCGCGCCGACAGGGCGAACAGCAGCGCCAGCGCCGCCGCCACCATCGGCGGCACCAGGACGGAGCGGCGGACGGCGGCGTAGCCGAGGGCGACACCGGCTCCGACCGCGACCTCCGCCGCCAGGACGGGCAGGAGCAGGCCGGTCGAGCGCGGGACGCCGAGCATCGGGCGCCCGGCCAGCAACGGCAGCAGCACCACGCAGACCAGCACCGTCGCGACCACCGCCCGCTGGCTCGTCTCGGTGACCACGCCGTCCCGGCGGTCGTCCGCGCTCACCGCCAGGTACGCGCCGACCGCGGTGGCCAGCAGGACGGCCTGGAGCAGCAGCGGCGCGGTGGCGGCGATCACCTCGTCGTTCACGGTCCGGATCCCGCCCAGGCCGGGGATGCCCAGCCCCCATCGGATCCCCGCCTGCGCGCTGAACAGCAGGGCGAGGGCGGCCAGGCAGCCCGGCAGCGGGCCGCCCGGCACGGTCGTGATCCGCCCGTGGCGGCGGACGCCCGTGGGCAGGCCGTAGGCGTTCATCACACGAACCTGAAGGACGAGCGGACGGACGAGACCAGCCCCTGCGATGCCTCGTACCGGGAGGCGGTGAAGATCATCCGGATGTCGACCACCCGGCCCTGGGGCGTCTTGGTGAACAGGTCGACCTGGCGCAGGTCCAGCCCTTCCGGACTCCGGTACGCCTTGCGGACCTCCCAGCCCTCGGCGCCGTCCAGCTCGATCCGCTGCCTGCCCAGCAGCCGGAACGCATCGGACGCGCGGCTGAACGCCACGAAGTCGTCGGTGATCCGGGCGAGCGGGAACGGGAGGTCCTCGTTCACGAGCACGTCGAAGGACGACTGCATCGTCGTGCCGTCCCGGCTGCTCACGCCCACCTCGAACGCCGCCTTCGGCACCACGGTGTGGCCGGGGACCTTCGTCCAGCCCTCCGGGTAGCCGACGGTGAACCCCTGGCCCCGGTAGGTCGCGAGCCGCACGCCCGCCTCCGGACTGGCCGGGGAGGTCTGGGACGCCCTGTGGGAGCCCGCGCCGGCCCCGGGCTCGTCGCCCCCGCCGCCTTCGCCTCCGCAGCCCGCGACCGTCAGCGCCGTGACCGCCAGCAATGCGGCACCGCAGGCGAGGACCCGGACCCGCCTTACGCCCCGTATCGCCCTCATCGGCCGGGAGCAGGGGCGCGCCGTTCCGCGCGGGAAGGAGGTCACGGCCTGCACCCGCTCCATGGTTTCCGCTCCCCCGTTCTGGCATCGACGATCGCCGCGTCGCGGAGGGTCAGCTGGGTCTGCTCGGAGGAGACCTCGAAGGCCCCCAGCTTCACCCCGAACGATCCGGACACGTCGAAGCCGTCCTTGGAGTACTCACGGTCGTAGTTCATGTTGTAGATCGTGCCCTTGTCCGTCACCAGGTCGCCGAAGTCGTCGGCGAGCCCTTGCATGCCGCCGGGATAGGTCCCGTCGACCGCCTTGGACGGGTTGAGCAGCCCGTCCACGACGCGCTGGGCGAACGGGTCGTTGGCCAGCGGGATGTGGATCTGGGTCGTGGACTGGCCGCCGCCCCCGTCCTTCCACAAGGTCCACTTGCCGCCGCCGCCCTTGGTGCCCTGCGGTCCCCCGTCGTCGGTGGGGTTGCCGTCGGGATCGGGCGGGCCGTTCTTCTTGCGGTCGGGGGACCAGGTCTTGCCCACGTCCACGCTGGCGTCCCAGCTACTGCCCGTGTCGGAGGTGAGGATCGCCTTGGTCGGACGGCCGTTCCTGTCGTAGACGATCGAGATGATCGTCCCGTTGGCCCAGTCCTTCTGCGCACCCGCCTCGGCGATCACGATGCCGACCGCGCCGTTGATGCCGTAGGTCTCGTTGGTCTTGTAGCTCTTGATGGACGTGCCGTCGCTGTTGCGGGTCGTGCCGATCTCCGACGCGTTCTCGTACTTGCCGCCGCCCGACACGATGGCGAACGAGCCGTCCACCTTCACGTATCCGGCGGTGCTCTCGCCGTAGTACGTCGAGTACGGGATCCCCATCCGGTCGGCGACCTTGAAGGGCAGTTCCTTCAGCTCGCCCAGCGCGTCGATGCCCTTGGTCGACAGCAGCCGCCTGCCCTCCGCGGTCACGGCCTCGTTGAAGGCGTCGCGCTGCGCGGCGTTCTTGAACTTCCAGGTGGTGGACGAGTGCGCGCCCCAGTCCATCCCGCCGCCGCCCGCGATGCCGGCGCCCTTGCCCTTGAGGGTGAACCCGATGCCGGCCTCGATGACGAACCCGTTCTTGGAGTCGGTGCCGGTGGTCTCCCAGATCTCCCCGTTGGACCGCCGCGTCAGGATGGAACGCCGCTTGTCCTTGTCGCTGTAGAAGATGATCTGCACGTTGTTGTTGTGCTCGGAGATCATCTCCTCGGTGTTGCACGGCAGCGCCTCCGGCGGGGGTTCCTGGGATGGGGCTGCCACGGACACGGATCCAGCGAGAAGATCTTGCAGATCGACCGGGCCACGCTGTCGGTCACCGCCGTGGGCAGGCCCGTCAGCGCGACGGCCGCGACACCCGCGACGATCCCGAGTAAGGCGACGTACTCGTAGAACGAGGCCCCCGTGTCGCGGCCCCGGCGGTGTCCATCGTTCATCGCCTCAGCGTGACCGCGCGACGACCCACGCGACAGAGCCCAGAGGCCCACTCAGGGGGCCCAGACACCTCGGTGCGGTGGTGCCCCGGTCCTGGGCCCCGCCCGATACGCGACCGGACGGGAGACCGCGACCGCGCCGGACGTCAGGTGGCCGGCCAGAGGATGCCGATCAGGGTGCCGGCCAGCATGAACGGCCCGTAGGGAAGCTCGGACTTCCAGGAGCTACGGCGGGCCAGGACCAGCGCCACGGCGACGATCCCGCCGAGGATCGCACCGGCGACCACGCCGGTCACCCACGCGTCCGCGCCGAGCCAGCCGAGGTAGAGGCCCAAAACGCCGGACAGCTTCATGTCGCCGCGGCCGATCGCCTGCGGCAGGAGGAAGTGCTGGAGAAAGTAGATGACCCACAGCACGCCCATCCCGATGAGCGCGTACACCAGACGCTGGACGCCGTCGTCGGCGAAAGGCGCCGCGCCGGCCAGGAGAACGGGCCCCACCACGTAGGACGTCAGCGTGAACCGGTCGGGCAGGCGCTTCACCTCAAGGTCGATGAACGCCAGCAGCGTCCCGACCGCGCCGAGGTAGAGGTAGGCGGGCAGCACCGCCGAGGCGCCGAACCGCCACCCGAACGCGGCGAAGACGGCGGCCGTGGTACCCGCGACCGTCCACCGGCGCGCGGTGGTGAGCTCGTCGCAGTACCGCTCGGCCTGCGGGGCCAGCGCCCAGCCGGCGGCCAGGCCGGCCACCGCCGCGATCGAGGCGACGAGCATGCTGTTCACGTCTCTGCCATCCCGTCGAGGTCAGGCGCGCGCGTCCCGGCTGACGGCGGGCTCACCTGCTGTCGTCGTACGGCCGCCCGAACCCGGACGGATTGCGGCCAGCGTAGTTGGCGTACCTCACGCGCAGCCCCGTGCGCGGCGCCTCGATCATGATCTGCCGCTTCGCGTCCACCACCAGGCCCACATGGTGTGGCGGCATCCCGAAGAACACCAGGTCGCCCTCCTTCACGGCACCCGGGGACACGTGGCGGACGAACGGCCACTGCGTGTAGGTCGTACGCGGGATCGCGATGCCCGCCGCCCGGTACGCCATCTGCACCAGCGAGGAACAGTCGCAGTTGTACGGGGTGGCGCTCGCCCGGCTCGGCGCCGTGCAGGTGCCTCCCCACTGGTACCAGGTGCCGAGCTGCGCCATGGCGAAGGCGATCGCCCTCTTGACCTGCTCGGGCGTGCCCGGCGGCAGCGGGCCCGGCGGAGGCAGCGGCCCGGCGGGGCCCATCCCGTAGGGCATGCCCGTGTACGGGTTGGGGTCCTCCTTGTCGACCAGCCGGAGCTTGAAGACCCTGCCGACCCGCTCGCGGCTCACGTTGGGCCACACCTTGCTGCCGCCGCAGCGAAGCTCGGCCGGGATCGGCGAGCCGCCGCCGTCGGGCGTCCCGGCGCCCGGCATCCAGACGTAGGTGCAGGCCGGAATGATCGCCTTGGCGATCGCGGTGGCCCTGCCCCGGCGGCCGATGCCCTTCTCTCCGGAGGAGTCGGTGCACAGGCCGCGGCCCGCCGCCTTGTCCCTGCGCTCCTGAGGGGTCAGCTCCCGGTCGTCCTTGAGCTGGCACTCCGTGGTATCGACGGTCACCTTCGCGACGAGGCCCAGCATGTGGGACTGGCGGACGTCGCCGACCACCGTCGTGTCGTTCTTGGCGGCGTACTTCCGCGCCTCGTCGCCGGCGTCGGCGCCGGTCGCCCAGTAACCGATCCAGTCGGGCGGGATGCCCCGCACCGCCAGGTCGACCGCGTGCTCGCGGAGCGGCGCGACGGCCCCGAGCGCCGCGGCGTCCGCACCCGTCTGCGCCCGCGTCCGCAGGTCGTTCAGGTGCGTGACACGGAAGAGCATCACCGAGCCGAAACTCATCACCAGGGCGATTCCGGCCACCATGATGGTCGTTCCCGCGCCTTTGTCGCGGTGCTCCCTACACCCCGCGGCCCTGCGCCACTGAAACATCCGTCCAACCCCGTCGAGACGCCCCGGTACGATCGCAAACGCTTTCGGGAAGACTAGAATTGGGCGATCATCTGGAACAGGGCCCATGGGCCCAATCGCTCACCGATTCCCGTCGCCGTCACCGAACCAATTGGCGATGAGCAGGCCCAGCGCCGCGCCCAGTACCGACCCGGTCACGTACACCAGCGCCGCCGGCCCGGGGGCCGCCACCGGAAATCCAATGATCACTCCGCCCGACGCGGCCAGCGGCGGAACGGACGCCGGCGCGATCATCCGGAACGGCCCGGTACCCCTTTGATAAAAGCCGGCGACCACAACGCAGAGGACGCTGGTCACAAGGCAGGGGACGTGGACCCGGAGCGCGTCCCCCAGCTCGCTGACCGGGACACCGCCGACTCCGGGGGGCGGCGTCAGCCGCGCCGTCACCAGAACCCCGAGGAACCAGACCGCCAGTGCCGCCGCCCAGGAAGTGACCAGCCGCGCCGCCGGGGCTCCCGGCCGGGCGGAACGGCCGTCCGGGCGCGGAACCCACGCCAGTTTCGTCTCCGCGCCCCGCACCGCTCGGGGACGCACGGCGGGCCGGTAGGCCGAGCCCGTCCCCAGTGAGCCCGCGCGCTCGTCCTGCCAGCCGCGCCGCCGCTCGGCGGCATCCGCCTCGCCGCCCGGCCCCCACGCGGGCGGGACGCCGGCCTGGCCGCCCCTGGAATCGTTCATGCCGGAAAGGTAGGCCCGCTCCGGCCGTCCGCCCAGGGTCCGCGGGCTCAACCAGGGGCCCAGGCCAGGGGAAGGCGGCTCAGAAGTAGCCGCCCGCGCCGCCCACGGGAGCGCTCCCCGCGAAATGGCTCTTGCTCTCGGGCCGGAAGAGCAGCACGAGCAGCACGATCGGGATGATCAGGTTGACGACGCCCTGCGGATCGCCCTGGCCGATCCGGCCCAAGGACAGCAGGATGTAAAAGATTTCCAGAGCGATGATCCCCCTGCGCAGCCGCGTGCCGCCGCCGGGGATCCTCAGCGCCAGCACCAGGCTCAGCACGCCCGGGAGCGTGTACCAGATCGCCGTTCCGAGGGTCTCGGCGCTCATCCCCACCGCCGCCAGGAATCCCAGCGTGGTCAGAAAGGTGAGCCCGGCGACCACGAACATCAAAGTCCGGGTGGTCCGCACGCTTTTCGGCATCACGCCCTCCCCGGCTCCTCGGCCACTGTCAGCGGATCACGGAATCCGCGTCGTTGCCCTTTGGCCCAACCGTACACCGCGATGGTCGGGAATTACGGCGGCCTTCTCGAATTAGGCCCGCACTAGGCCCCCTTGTTAGGCCCCTGGACCCATCCCTTCGTTAGTCGCCGCCCCTTACTCTCGCACGGTCGGGGGGATCGACGCGGAGGTTGACCGGCGTGGTGGGCTTTTGGACGAGAGCCGCCCAAGGGCGGGGCGACCGCGGTGCGTCATT
Organism: Actinomadura sp. NBRC 104412; assembly: GCF_030269515.1. Taxonomy (GTDB): domain Bacteria; phylum Actinomycetota; class Actinomycetes; order Streptosporangiales; family Streptosporangiaceae; genus Spirillospora. The sequence continues at coordinate 18,562 of NZ_BSTM01000038.1, forward strand.
CTATGAATATGCGGCGCTGCTCGCGGTGGTCAGCGGCATCATCACGGCGATGTTCCTCGCCAATATCCCGCAGACGGTCACGGCCAAAACCGGCGCCATCATCTGCAAGGCGTTCGGCGGCTCCGACTGCGGCGGCGACGGCGGCGACCCCCGGGCAGGGGACGACCGGACCGGGAACGAGCAGGGCGGCGACGACGGGGACGGTGACGGGGACGACGGCTCCGACTGGGGCCCGTTCAACTTCCTCAAGGGACCGTGGAGCACCGTCTACCAGATCGGCGACGCCGTCGTGGACGACGTCACCGGCATCATCGACCTCGTCAAGGACCCGTCCGCCATCGTCGACGCGGTCACGTACATCGTCGAGAACCCGATCGACGCCGCCAAGCAACTGGTCTGGGACGACGAGACCCAGGACCTCTGGGACAAGGGCGACTACTGGGGCGTCGGCGGACGCCTCATCTGGAACATCGGCTCCTGGGCGATCCCGTACGTCAACATCGGCAAGGCCGCCGGCAAGGTCGGCAAACTCGGCAAGCTAGGCAAGATCGCCGGTTCCGCCGGCAAGGTGAGCAAGCTCGCCAGAGAGGCCCAGGAGGCCGCGGCCAAGGCGAAACGGCTGGCGGACTCCGGCGACCTCGACGGCGCCCGCAAGGCGGCCGAGGAGGCTCGCCGCAAGGCCGACGAGGCACGGGAGGAGGCCAGGCGCGCGGGGTGCAAGGCCATCTCGCTCGGCCCGCCGCGGCCTACCGGCGGCGGTGCGCTCTTCGGCAGGCTCGGCGGTGTGGCCGTGGCCGCCGGTGCCGCGGCCACCGCGCCCGAGGAGCCGTGCAAGAACGCCTCCGACGCGCAGCAGGCCCGCGACGCCGCCCAGCGCGCGGTGGAGCGCGCGCAGCTCAAGAAGGACATCGAGGCCGCCAGTAAGGCGGGCAGGTTCGACGACGCCGACCGGCTCGTCCAACGGCTCCAGGCCAACGCCGACGCCGCCCGCGAGGCCGCGCGCAAGAACCCGACGCAGGCCAACAAGGACGCCGCGAACCAGGCCCAGCGCGAGGTGGACGCGATCCGCAACAAGCTCGTCGACGACAAGATCGACCACAAGGCGCGCTCGTCCAGCCCCGACGACCGGCTGGAGGCCAAGACCGCCAAGGCGATCCGCGGCATCGTGCGCGACTTCGACCGGGGGATCGACAACCCCGCCGGCGGCCGCCTGGGCCAGATCGACATCGAGACCAACAAGGCGATCATCGAGGTGTCCAACGGCACGAACGCCAACAAGGCGACCCAGGTGAAAAGCCGCCTGTCCGATCCGCGGATCAACCCCTCCGGCAAGTCCATCGTCGTGTACGCGCCGAAATGGACCTACGCGCAGGTGAAGGAGTACGCGTCGCAGGGCATCACGGTGGTCCGCAACGAGGGCGAGCTCAAACGCTACCTTCGGGGCCTGGGAGAGAACATCTGAGCGGGGACGGCGGCGTGCCGGAGGAGCGATGGGTTCCAAGATTCTGCTGGTGTCCGACACGGTCATCGATCCCGAGCGGTTCCTGGACGTGATCGAGCGGATGGGCGGGCTGCGCCGCCCCACCGAGTGGTACAACGGGCAGCTCAGCCGCGGCCAGGCCCATGTCTCCGTCCTGGTGGATCCCGATCTGGTGCCCGACGTCGACGTCGAGCAGTGGGTGCGGTACGACGAGAAGCTGGGCGCGACGGCGCGCAGCCTGGTCGCCCTGGAGCTGGCCGGTCCCAGCGAGGCGCTGGCGATGGAGGTCGTCGAGGCCGCCTCGGAACACTGGCATCTGATCGTCGACGACGACCACGGCCGACTGTTCACCATCGACGAGCTGCGCGCCTATCCACCCAGCAAGCTGCCATTCAAGGGCCGGTGACGGCCGCGTCCGGCTCGCCGCGCCCGAGCGCCCTATTCGCCGGGACGCGGTGGGGCACGTCCGCGAAGCTCATGAAGCGCGAGGCCAGCCGTGTCACGGCGACGGACCCCGCGTGACACCGCGTCTACGGCCAGCTATTCACCATCAACGAGCTGCGCGCCTATCCACCCAGCAAGCTGCCGTTCAAGGGCCGGTGACAGCCGCATCCCAGCGCCCCCTGTCGGCGCGCAGTGAGGGCGCGTCCGCGAAGCTGTGGGCGCACGAAGCCAGCCGTGTCACGGCGACGGACCCCGCGTGACACCGCGTCTACGGCCAGCTATTCACCATCAACGAGCTGCGCGCCTATCCGACCGGCGAGCTGCCATTTAAGGGCCGGTGACGGCCGCGTCCGGCTCGCCGCGCCCGAGCGCCTTCTGTCACCGCAGGGACGCGGTGGGCACGCGTCCGCGAAGCTCGCGGCGCACGAGGCCAGCCGTGTCGCGACGACGAGCCCCACGTGACACCGCGTCTACAGCAGGCTGCTCACCATCGACAAGCTGCGCGCCAATCCGACCGGCAAACTGCCATTCAAGGGCCGGTGACGGCCGGGTCCCAGTGCCCTCTGTCGGCGCGCGGTGGGGGTGCGTCCGCGGAGCTGGTGGCGCGCGAGGTCGGCCGTGTCGTGGCGGCGGGCCTCGGGTGGTGCCGCGTCTCACGAGCGTTTTCTACGGGTGGCGCTTTCCCCGCTGACATCGATGGCCGGTGGCGGGCGGGTGGCCCGGCACCGGTCATCGCGAGGGTGGAGCGGCGAGGCGGGGGTCAGCCCGCGCCCACGCCCTGGATGCGCGGGAACTTGCCCAGTTGCACGCTGAGCGGCGCGGTGCCGGTGGGGAGCTGCACGACCGCCCAGTAGTCGAGGCTGGCGCGGGGCTGGATGCTGTCCTCGCCGGCCCAGGTGCCCGCGGTCGGTGAGCACAGGCACGCGACCGAGTTGTCGCCCGGGACGTCGATGGGGTAGGTCGCGGCCTGGTAGCGGCGACCGGCCGTCGTGTCGATGACATGGGCGTTGTTGGCGAAGAACTGGACGAGGTTCAGCCAGCCCTCGCCGTACTTCAGGTCGCCGGCGGCCGCGGCCGTGGTGCCGTTGTTGGTCACGCGGTAGGTGAGCAGGCCCAGCCCGTTGCCGAGGGGCTTGAGGCCGGTGACCTGCGCGGTGAACGGCTGCCCTCCCACGTTCTGGCTGACCGGGCCGGACCGTCCCGCGGGGGCGGCGGGGGCCGGGGCCCGCTCGGGCGGCTTCGGCCGCGCGAAGATGACCGTCACCCGGCGGTTGCGGCGCCGTCCCTCCGCGGACTCGTTGTTGTACTCGGGACGTTTGGAGCCGTACCCCTTCGGCTGGAAGCCGACCCCGGAACGGGTGACCATCCCTTGCAGGGCCTTGGCGACCGTGTCGGCGCGCCGCTGCGAGAGCGGGTCGTTGATGGCGTCGTTGCCGGAGTTGTCGGCGTGCCCCTCGACCTTGACCGTGGTGGCGGGCGAGGCGTCGATCCGCCGGGCGGTGGCCTTGAGGATCGACTGCGCCTTGGGGGTCAGCTCGGCCTTGTTCAACGCGAACAGCACGTCCGAGCGGAGGTTGACCCGCAGGTTCCTGCCGTCGTCGTGGGTCTCGTCGGTGTCGTCCAGTGCCTCGGTGGACGAGGTGATGGCGTGGCTCACCGCCTTGAGGTCCGGTGTGGGGACGGGGATCGCCTGGCCGGGCGGCGCCACCGGAGGTTCGTCGCTGATCGGGACGTTCGCCATGGGGGCGGTGTCGGTGGTGAAGACCGTGGTGGTCCTGGCGTTGCCCGAGGGGGCCGGGACCACCGCGTAGTAGGTCGCCGTCTCGCCCGCGGTGAGCACGGCGCTCTCACCGGCGAAGAGATTGGATGTGCAGGCGCATTTGCCGCCGCCCCGATAGGGCAGCAGGACCCGGCGCGCGGGGGCGTCGATGAGCCCTATTCCGGACGCCTGGTTCCGGCCTTCGGGGGAATCCCTGGGCACGGCGATGTCCTGTACCGCGCGATCGGCCGTGAACGACTCCGAGCCGCCGTTGGTGAGCCTCAACTGGACGACCACATGTTCTCCACCGAAGCGGTTGAGCCCGACCAGATCGACCCGGACCTTCGGATCGAGAAAGCTCGTCGTCGAGGCGATGGCGCGCCTGTCGTCCTTACCTGGCCTGCCCGCCGGAATCTGCGTTGCTTTTGAGGACCCTTGGGGGTCGTCCCCTTCACTCGGAGCGATGCAGCCGGCCGCGAGCATCGAGAACGCACCGAGCGTCAGCACCACCGGACTCGTTCGCACGTAGATCTCCACTCCATCGTCCGAACACGTGGACGGTACGAGCGTAGTGCCCGGAAGCGGCGCACGCGGAAGGGTCCACGGACCCAACCGGAGAAATCTGTGTCATGGTGGAGGAATCAACGAAGGGCGGCCGCGCGGCCGCCCTTCCGTTGATCTTGCTCGTGCGCTGCCCGGGACCGATTACTTGAGCTTGTCGAGAATCGGGCCGAGCTTCGAGGTGATCTTCTCGCCCAGGTTGAAGTTGTGCCACACGCCGATCATGCCGGCGATCACGGCGATCAGGGCGGCGTACTCGAAGAAGCTGGCGCCGCGGTCGAAGTCCTTGCGCTTCTCGACGTAGGTCTCGACGCGGTCCTGCAGGAACAGCGAAGCGGTCACGTACAGGGGGATGAGCTTATTCATTTCGGTGCCTCCCGTTTCTCGGTTCAACGAAAATGTACGGAGAGGCGACCGGACCGCACAGGGTCCACAAACCCAATTCAGCGGCCATTCCTCGTTGGGGCCTGGGGCCCTGCCGTTGGGCCCGCCGCCGGACCCGGCCCTGGGCCCGCCGCCGGGCCCTCGGCGTCCCGCGCGGTGCCCAGCCAGCGCGCGATGGCCGCGCCGCGGTTGGTGACCGCCAGCTTGGCGTAGATGCGGTTGATGTGGTTCTTCACGGTCTTCTCGGCCAGGAAGAGGCGCTTGGCGATCTCACCGTTGGAGCATCCCTGGCTGACCAGTTCCATGACCTCGTGCTCACGGGCCGACAGCCATTGGGCCCCCGCCACCTCGGCCGCCGTCCCTCCGGGGCCTCCGGGCCGCCGTGGCGTCACGTACCCTTCCGGGACCACCTCGGACGGCATGCCGCGCACGGCCGGCACGTGCTCCCGCTCGTGCTTGGAACCGCCCGTCCCGCCGTTCGCGTCCCCGTTCCCCGATGGCGCGCCCTGCTGCCGGAGTGCGGCCACCAGGAAACTGGCGACGGCCGGCGAGAGCGGATTGCCGCCGTTGGCCACCTCGTTCACCGCGTTCAGCAGCTCCTCGGGCGAGAACGTGTCGTGGACGAGATAGCCCGAGGCCCCGTTGGCGAGCGCCGTGCGGATCACGTCGGGGGCGTCGGTGTAGGTCAGCATCAGCACCCGGGTGTGCCGGGAGATCTCGGCGGCCGCGTCCATCCCGTTGACCAGCGGCATCCGCACGTCCAGCAGCGCCAGGTCGGGACGCAGCCGCTCGGCGGTCTCGATCGCGCTGCGGCCGTCGCCGACCTGCGCCACGACCCGGATGCCGGCGGCCTCCAGCATGGAGCACAGGCCGGCGCGGACCACCGGGTTGTCGTCGGCGATGAGGACTCTGAGTTCGGTCATCTCAACCCACCTCCGCGAGCGTGGATCCGGATGTGCTGTCGAGTTCCCGGACGGGCAGCCGGACCCGCACGGTGGTGCCCGCGCCCGGCACCGAGCCGACCTCGACCGTGCCGCCGACCCGCTCGGCGCGCTCGTGCAGGCCGACGAGGCCGTAGTGGCCCGCGCGGACGAGGTGTTCGAGGCTCTCCACCCGGAAGCCCCTGCCGTCGTCCCGGATGGTGAGGACGGCCATGCCGCCGTCTGTGTCGTCTTGCCTGTCGAGCCGCACCTCCACGGCGCTCGCCTCCGCGTGCCGTTCGACGTTGGACAGCACCTCGGACAGGATCGACAGCACCTCGTAACGGGCGCGCAGGGACATGTCGACGTCCTGGCGGAGCTCGCACTCCACGCGCAGGCCGCTGGACTCCGCCCAGCGGTCGACGACCTCGCGCAGCGCCTCGGGCAGCGGCCGGGTGAGGTTGTCGGAACGCATCTCGTTCAGCAGGCTGCGGGCCTCCCTGGACGCGATCGCGGTGGCGGCCGCCAGCTCGGCGGCCTCCCGGGCGGCGCGGTCGGTGTCCTTGGTGACCCACAGGGGCAGGGCCGTCGCCGCCATCGCGATGCCGCTCAAGGTCTTGGCGAGCGAGTCGTGCATCTCCCTGGCCAGGCGTCCCCGCTCCTCGGCGGCGGCCGCCATCGCCTCGGCGCGGGTCCGGGCGCGCGCCTCGGCCACCTGCTGCTCGAACAGGCGCCGCAGCGCCACCCCCGCGTAGCCGACCAGGGGGTAGTAGACCGGCTGCCCGAGCACGGTCTGGAACGTGGCCAGGTCGGTGCCGACCCGGTCCACGGTCAGCAGGAATGCCGTGTAGTAGCCGGCCACCTGCACGGCGGAGATCATCATTCCCCGCCATCCGTACAGCAGCCCGGCGATGGCCGCGGTGACCACGGTGGCCAGCAGGAACGGGCCGGAGCTGCCGCCGATGGCCAGGACGACGAACGACAGCCCGACATCGATGATCAGCCAGCCGGGGCTGCGCAGCAGCCAGGGCACGATGGTGCGCCGGCGCCTGGCGGCCTGCCACGAGACGAGCAGGACGATCGCGACCAGGACGACCAGCTTGAGCTCCAGGCTGCTGGATGGGACCAGGCCCAGGGTGATGGCCGCGATCAGCATCCGCACCTGCATCAGCAGAGAGAACGCGCCCCCGATGCGCTCCTCGAGCATCCGCTCGTATGGCGGAAGACCGTCATGGACCGGTGAACCCACCCAGACCCCCTCCGTTCGTGCCGATGAACATCGCCCCCGCCATGACCGCCAGCAGCGCGGGCAGCACCAGGAACGCGGTCACCGCCGTGATCTGGGGCGAGACCTTCTGCGCCCGCTGCTTGGCCCACTGCGCCGCCTCGCGCCGCATGTCCGTGGCGATGTCGTTCAGCGTGCTGGACAGCGGCGCGCCCAGTTCCTCGGCCTGGAGGATCGCGGTGACGAACTGGCTGACGGCCTCGGAGTCGTTGCGGGCGCGCAGGTCCTCGAACGCCTGGCGGCGCGGCGTCCCCAGGTCCATCTGCCGCAGCGCGGTCATGAACTCCGCGGCCAGCGCACCCGGCATGCTGTCGGCGACCCGTTCGAGCGCGTGCCGGAAGCTCAGCCCGGCCGCCACGGTCACCGACAGGACGTCCAGGAAGTCGGGCATGCTGCGCTGGATCTCGTCCTGCCGCTTGCGCACCCGCGCCCGGATCACGCCCTCGTGCTGGAGCGCGCCGAGCATGCAGACGGCGCCGAACAGGATCTGTCCCTGGAGGAGCAGCAGCGCGCTGGGGATCCCGAACATCACCACGAACCCGGCGGACTGCCGGCAGTAGGACTCGTAGGTCATCCCGCCGGGGGCGCCCGCCGCCTCGATCCGCTTGACGATCTTCTCGCGCTGCGGGGCGAGCAGCTCCCGCACCGCCCTGGCCAGCGGCGCGCCGAGCCGGTCGGCGAGCCGGATGAACACCGACAGGTCGCTCTTGCGCTTGGGCACGACGGTGACCGCGGACGCGGCGACCTGCTCCTCGGCGCGGGCCAGCCGCAGGCCCCACATCCCGAGCACGACGCACAGCGCGGCACCGGACCCCATGAGGTAGACGGGAAGCATGCTCAGACCTCCACCCTCGTCAGCCGGCGGATGATGACCACGCTGAGCGTGAAGGCGACCGCGGCCAGCCCGAGGATGACCTGGCCGACCAGGTTCTCGCTCATCGCCCGCAGCGAGCCGGGAAGAATCATGTTCAGCATCACCAGGCCGCCCACGCCCATCGCGCCGACCGCGTAGTTGGTGACGACGACCTCGCCCATGATCGTTTTGACCTGCCGGTTGATCTCCTTGCGCTCCTCAAGGGTCCCGGCGATCGTCCGCAGCGCGGTGACCAGCGAGCCGCCCGCCCTCGCGGAGACGATGAGCGTGGACACCAGCACCGCGAGCTCCCTGGAGGGCATCCGCTCCCCCAGCTCGTGCAGGGCCTGGTCGATCGGCTGGCCCAGCCTCAGCGCGTCGGCCGTGCGCTTGAGCTCGCCGCGCGCCGGGTCGTCCAGCTCCTCGGCGGCCAGCGCCAGCGCGGTCCGCATCACCAGCCCCGCGCTGGTCGCGTTGGACAGGACGCGGGCCAGCTCGGGTAGCTGGGCCACGAACTCCTCCCTTCGGCGGTCCTCCTTGCGGCGCAGGTACGCCAGCAGCAGGAACACCACGCCGCCCGCCGCCGCGACGCCGAAGACCGGCGCCATCCAGGAGCCGATGACGAACACCGCGGCGCCGCCGCCGCAGACCGCCAGCAGCAGGAACGTGGAGACCTTCATCCGCGATCCGGACGCCACGATCCGCCGGTTGACGGCCTTGCCCAGCTCGGTTTTGCGCAGGGCGGCGTCCATCCTGGTCATGACGCTGTTCGCGGCCCGCTCGGTGTCGTCCAGCGCGCCGCGTGCGGTGAGCACCCTGCGCTGCGCCAGGCCGCGGACGTACTCGTACAGGCCCCAGGTCCCCAGGGCGAGCACGGCGGCCAGGCAGACCAGGATGATTTGCAACGGGATGGTCATCGTGAAGCCCCCTCGGCGGTCGTCGGCGCCTCCCGCGTCCGGAACGCCTCGGGCACGTCGAGCCCGGCGGCGAAGAGGCGGTGGCGGAGCTTGTCCGGAAGCCCGAAGCGCAGGCCGCGGCCCCGGACGACGCGGTCGGCGGTCAGCGGCTCGGGTTCGAACAGGTAGACCGGCTGGAGCCGGAACTCCTCCTGCCGCTGGGACGCGACCACGGCGATCTCCCCGATCCTGCGGGAGCCGTCCGCCCCCCGGTTCAGATGGACGATCACGTCGATCGCGCTGTTGATCTGGTCGCGGATGGTCTCGAAGGGCAGCTTGACCTCGCTCATGCTGGCGAGGGTCTGCAACCGGTAGATCGCGTCGTCGGCCGAGTTGGCGTGCACGGTGACCATGGACCCCTCGTGACCGGTGTTCATCGCCTGGAGCATGTCGACGGTCTCGGGCCCCCTGACCTCGCCGACGATGATCCGGTCGGGACGCATCCGCAGCGAGTTGCGCACCAGGTCGCGGATGGTGATCTGGCCGCTGCCCTCGATGTTGGGCGGCCGGGACTCCAGTGAGATCACATGCTCCTGCTGGAGCCGCAGCTCGGCCGAGTCCTCGATCGTGATGATGCGCTCCCAGCTCGGCACGAACGCCGACAGGGCGTTCAGCATCGTGGTCTTGCCGGTGCCCGTGCCGCCGGAGATCACCACGTTCAGCCTGGCCTTGACGAACTCCTCCAGCAGCAGGCCGGCGGCGGGGTCCACGCTGCCCATCCGCACCAGCTCGGCGATGGTGAACGAACGCGGGAACCGGCGGATCGTCAGCACGGGCCCGACCAGCGACAGCGGCGGGATGATGACGTTCACCCGCTCCCCGCTGGGCAGCCGGGCGTCCACCATCGGGCTGGACTCGTCCACCCGCCGGTTCACCTGCGCGACGATCCGGTCGATGGTCTGGTAGAGCTGCTCGTCGCTGGCGAAGGTGGTGTCGATCCGGTGCACCCGGCCGGCCCGCTCCACGTAGATGTCGTCCGGGCCGTTCACCATGATCTCGGTGACGCTCGGGTCGGCCAGCAGCGGCTCCAGGACGCCCAGTCCCAGCGCCTCGTCCACGACCCGGCGGATCAGCGCCGCGCGCTCGCGGGCCGACAGGACCGGGCCCTCGCGGCTGATGATGTGGTCGGTGACCTTCTCCAGCCGGGCCCGGCGCTGCGGCAGGTCGAGCGCGGCCATCTCGTCGAGATTGACCTCCTCCAGCAGCCGCGCGCGCCACTGCGACACGCCCTGCGCCGTGTCGCGGCGCTGAACGGCGCGGTCCTGCTCAAGCCGATCCCTGAGTCCCATCCCTCATCCCATCGGCATCGTGACCGTGCGGTCCATGGCGAAATCCAGCGGAATGCCCTTGGCGAGGACGGGCACGCGGGCGTGCACGCGGCACACCACCCCGCCGTCCTCGGTGGAGGCGTAGACCTTCTTCTCGTTCAGCCAGCCCGGCATGGCCTGCATCGCGGCGCTGCGGCACGCCCCGGCGTCCTGCCGCTGGGCGGCGACGCGCGCCCCCGTCCGCGCGGCGTTCTCCACCCGCTCGACGGTGTACGCGACCAGCAGGAACTCCAGGCAGACGAAGATGACCGTCAGCACGCTCGGCAGGATCCCGGCGAACTCCAGGCTGACGCTCCCGCGGTCGGCCGCGCGGCGGCCCGTCCCGGCGCCGCGGCTCATGACCGGCCCTCCCATACGATCTTCGACTCCGCGCTCAGCTCGTACGGGACGTGCCAGGACGCGAGGATGGCCGGGGTGTCGATGCTGACCCTGGCGTAGCCGTCGACGACCTTGATACGCAGGTGCCTGTCGGGCTTCCACGGCGACGGGACGCGCTGCACCGTCCTGCGCCGGACCTCGGCCCGCGCCTGCGGGGTGTCGTAGCCCAGCACGGCCACGGCGCGCGCGGCCTCGTTGGCGGCATGGCTGGTGAACATGGATGTGAGGCCGACCAGGGCGATCTCCCACACCAGCAGGATCAGGAACACGATCATCGGGAAGATCCCGGCGAACTCGGTGAGCGCGACGCCCCGGTCGCCCCTGTCCCCCTTGGCCCTGCCGGCCTTGCGCCCGCCCGTCACGGCGAACGCCTGCTGGTCGATGATCCCCGTCTCGAGCGCCACCTGTCCGATCGCCTTGCGGAACGCGGAGTGGTCCACGGCCTTCGGGGAGCCGGTGTTGGCGGCCTCCTCCAGGCCCCGGAACGCCGCGGGGATCCCGGTCCTGAGCAGGCGCAGGCCCAGCACCTTGCGCGCGAAGTCGGGCTGCACCTCGTTCCTGCGGTCGTGCCGGACGAGGACCACCGCCAGGTCGTCGGACTTGCGCAGGTTGAGCCGCTCGCACAGCGCGGCGAACCGCTTGACGGCGCGCAGCGACGGCAGGTCGGGCGTGGCGGTCACCAGCACCTGGTCGGCGATCTCCAGGGACATCGCGCTGCCGTCGGTGAGGAACGCGCCGCAGTCGACGACGACCAGGTCGTACCGGGACCGCAGGGCCGCCAGGATCTGCCGCGCCGCCTTGGCCGTGATCTCGTCCGACCGCTCGCCTTCGGCGGGGGCGAGCAGCGCGTGCAGCCCGTCCGGATGGATGTACAGCGCCTCGGCCAGGATCGAGCCGTCCAGCTCGTCGGCCGCGCCGACCAGGTCGGCGATGCTGCGCCGGTGCGTGACGTCCAGGAAGCTCGGGATGTCGCCCTTCTGCAGGTCCATGTCGACCAGGCAGACGGTCTGCCGGGCGGACAGCGCCGCGTTGGCCAGGTGGACGGCGAGCGTCGTGGTGCCGGTGCCGCCCTTGGCCCCGGCCACCGCCACCAGCCGGCCGAGCCGGTCCGGCGAGGCCGACAGCCGCGCGGGATCGATGTGCCGCCGCACGCTGACCGACCACTCGGCCGCGGCCTCGATCCGGTTCTGCAGTTCCGACAGCGACGGCTCGCGGGTGATCACCCCGCGGGCACCGGCCGACATCGCCTGGTCGTAGGTTTCGGCGGACTGGTCGGCGCTGATCAGGATCAGCCCCAACTGCGGGTGGCGCCGGGTGAGGTCGCGGACGAGGTCCGGGGCCGGCAGCCCGGCGATCTCCTGGTCGATCAGCAGGACGTCGATGCCGGGGATGCCGGCGACCGCGCCCATCACGTCGCTGGACGACCGCTCGACCGCGACCACCTCGATGTCGGCGATCTCGTCGAGCTTGGCCCGCAGATGGGCGACCAGCCGCGGGTCGCTCACCCCCAGCAGGATTCGGACAGTCATGAGACCACCTGGTTCGACTAGGCCGCGGGATTCGACGGGTTCGCCTTGCAGATCGGGCCGAGCCGCGGGCTGACGGGCTCGCCCTGCCGGCCGATCAGCGCGAGCCGCACCTCTTCGGCGAAGCTCTCGGCGTGGGTCAGCTTCAGGCTGTCCTCGGCGCTGAGCACGAACGTGATCGGCACGACCTGGTCGACCTCGTTGGCGTTGTCGCCCCGCTGGCTCCTGAGCCGGCCGACCTCCTTGACCAGGGCGTTGCTGATGATCCGCAGGGCGCATGCCTGCTGCCGGTTCTGCTGCTGCTCCTGGAACGCGGCGTAGATGTCGACCCTCATCCCGGGCCGCACCTGGCCCGCGACCCCGGTCTCCGCGTTGATCAGGCTCGCGATCTCGCGCTGCCCGGGACGCAGGACCGGCCGGTCCACGAGCATGCCCCGGTCGACGTAGGCGTTCGCCGCGACGTCGGTGACGGTGTTCTTCCCGGTGGCCTGCTTGGGGTCGGTCAGCATCGAGCCGGTCGCCCACTTCACCGGGATCCTGGTCTTGCGGAGCATGCTCGCGTCGATCGGCGTGAACGCCTTGACCGGCCGGCTGAACTGGAGGACCTCGGTCATCTGCCCGACCTCGGCCCGGACCGAACCGACATAGCCGACCACGCTGACGAAGACGAAGACCGCGCCGAGTGCGGCCAGGATCATGAGCAACACTCCGCGTCGCTGGCGCGGGTTCATGGTGACTCCACCTCTCGACTCACGGACGTGGGGGTTTCAGGGGTCACGCCGGTCAGGGAGACGGCCGGGCCGTCCGGGGACAGGCGGCGGGGTGGGCGCGAACAGGACCTCGGGAGATCGGTCGTTCGCCGGGCGGGTGATGGGAGGCTTGTCATTGCGGCCGTCCGGTGATCTCGGGGCGGGTGGCGGTGCGGGAGCCGGTGACAGTGCGGGGAGCGGCTGCGCGGGAGCGGGCGGTGGAACGGGACCCGGTGGAACGGGACCCGGTGGAACGGGACCCGGTGGAGCGGCGGCCCCGGTGGGATCCCGTTCACGCGACAGGCGCTCGCCGGGCGATCGGGCCACCCCGTCCGGCGGACGGGCCTGCGGCGGGGGGAGCGGGACGGGGGCGGCCGGCGGCACGACCTCGCGCACCGGTGCCCCGCCGTTCGCCTGGACGAAACGGCCGTTGACCCGGTGCGGGCCTGGAGCCGCCACGGGCGGCGGGGCGGCCGGTGCCGGTGGCGTGGGCGGCGGGGGTGCCTGCTTCGGCGGGGTCATGCCGCAGAAGAAGCACGTCTCGAGGATCGCCGAGGCCCCGCACCATGAGCAGCGGTCGCGCGGCAGCCGCCGCAACGTCATGTGCAGCGCCTGGGCATGAGCGCTGAAGGCGACGTACTCGACGTACTTCTTCGTGCCCCAGTACGTGGCGCCGAGCGGCTGCTCACCGGTGAGCATGACCGATGCCGCGCCGACCGCGGGCTGGAGGCCGCGCCGCAACCAGTCGACGTCGCCCCCGGCCTGGCTGGCCACGACGAGCACGGGGCCGGGCGGCAGGCGGCCGATGTCCTGGACGGGCTTGGACGAGGTGATCCGGTGCACCTCGGGCACGGGCACCGCGCACACCGAGAAGCCCTGCCCCGGAAGGTAGGAGGAGAGGTGGGCGCCGAGCCCCGCCGGGACGTTCTCCAGCCGGGAGACGCTGTTGACCCACGCTCCCGCGCAGATCTCCTGGCGCAGCGTGTGGCCCAGGCTCGCCAGCGTTCCGGGGTCGACGTGCGGCGCCACGAACGCGAGCTGGTCGGCGACCACCGAGAGCGCGAGCGGCGGGAGGTCCAGGGGCAGCGCGGCGATCCGGTCGGTGAGCATCGCCCCGCGGGCGAGGCGGACCAGCCTGCGCGGGCCGTCCCCGGCCCAGGACGGGTAGAGCACCACGACGGCGCCGCCGTGCTCGAGCCCGTGCGCGACGAGGTCGAGGAAAGTCCCGGTGACCTCGGAATTCGGCGCGTCGACAGCGATGCGGTGAGCGGCGATATCGCGGCAGATTCCGGTGCCCGGGATATCGCCGGCGAGCAGGACCATCGTCACGGGCGCTCCACACGATGCCTGGGCCTCAACGGGCCGATCCTCTCCATGTCCCCACGAGTCACGGCGTGCTTTCGGCACAGCGCGGCCCCCTTAGGAGAACGCGCCGGCCGGCGGCCGGCCGTCGCACTCCCGTTCAAGATCCAATTTCGATCGGATCCCCCGTGATGGCCGGGCCGGCCGAATCATAAAGATCCGACGCATCCGGCGCGCATTGAGTTCACACAAAGTTCGCGCTCTTTGATCTGCCGCGCACCTGGCTTCTGATCTGGGGAGACGCAGAACCTAAGGCGGAAGTCGGGCGGTCGCTGCCGATCTTGCGCCCTCGCCCCGGGCCACGCACCGCCACCACACGACCATCATTCTGTGATCACACAATAAGCGTGCGCTGACGAGCGTGATGACCTCCGAGTCAAACGATCTTGATCAGTGAATAACGGTGGTTGAATCGTCCACTATCGCGCCGGGAGAACGTCTCTAACGCACGGATCCCGCGCGGGACGGCGCCAGGTCACCCGCCATCCACTCGCCCATGCCGCATGCCACCCATTCCCGGATGACCTTCCAAAACCGCCAGATAATCGTCCGAGCGCGGAGGCGATATGCACCCGAAACCCGTTAACCCGGGCGGCGACCGCCTCGCGGCGGGTGATCGACGGCGCCCGTCGCCCCGCGCGACCGGAGACGCTCGCCGATGGTCATGCCGGGTGCCGGGGGACGCCAGGTTCTAGAGTCTGGGGATAGGTCCGTTCTAGTGCCAGGAGACGACGGCTATGGCTAACCCTCCGGATCATGGTCAGGGCCCCGGTTCCTTCGGGCCGCCGCCCCGGCCGCATCCCGGGCGCGTCCCGGAGCCGCGGGCGCCCGGTCCCGTACCGGACGCCGGCGCGGGACCGCTGAGCGGCGGGCCGGGCCAGGAGGAGCGGACGCCACAGCAGGGCGAGTGGGCACCACGGCGGGAGGAGTGGGCGCCGCCACCGCCACGGACGGACAAGGGGCTGTTCGGGGCGCTGTTCGACGCCGACTTCGACCATCTGATCACGCCGAAGCTGGTCAAGCTGTGGTACGTGCTGGGCCTGCTCCTGATCACCTTGCAGTGCGTGATCCTCATGGGTTTCGGGCTGTGGGTCGCGACCTGGGACGACTGGTGGGCCTGGGGGCTGATCCTGGCGGTGGCGAGCCCGCTGGTCTGGCTGTTCGAGCTGCTGCTGGTCCGGATCTTCATGGAGGCCGTGGTGGTGCGGTTCAAGCAGGCCGACTACCTGCGGGCCATCAAGGACAAGAGCTAGCGGCGGCGACACACGGGCGGGCAGTGCTGTGAGCGACTTCGAGGAGCCGGGGGTTCCGCCGCGGGCGACCCGGCGCGAGCCCGGGGTGACGCGCCGCGATCCGTACGTACCCGGGCCGCGCGAGGACCCCGGGCGGACGCGGCGGGACGGCGGCGCCGGAAGCGGCGGACCCCTGCTGCGGCTGCCGGGAGCGCTGGCGGAACGGTTCGCGGTGGTGGCCGAGCTGCCGGTGCAGGGTGCCGAATCCGACCTGCTGCTGGTGCGGGACGCGGCGGGCGGCGAGTACGTCGTGAAGGTGTTCCGGCAGGGCTACCGGGCCGACCGGGACGTATGGGCCAAGCTGCCGGAGCTGGGGTCGCCGCACGTCCTGCGGATCCTGGAGACGGGGCAGGCGGAGGGGCGCGACTACGAGGTCTCGGAGTACGCGGCCGGAGGCAACCTGCGCGCGCTGATGGCCCGAACCGAGCTGGACGTGACCCGTGTCGTGGAGCAGCTCGCGGACGGGCTGGTCGCTCTGCACCGGGCCGGGATCGTGCACCGCGACCTGAAACCGGAGAACGTGCTGGTGCTCGGCGCGGATCCGCTGCATCTGGCGATCGCCGACTTCGGCTTGAGCAAGGTGCTCGACCAGAGCGTGGTGTTCGCCTCGTCGTCCCGGACGCTGGCGTACGCGGCGCCGGAGTCGCTGTCGGGGCAGGTGTCGCCGGCGCGCGACTGGTGGTCGCTGGGGATGATCGTCCGGGAGCTGGCCACGGGACGGCCGCCGTTCGCGGGGCTGAGCGAGACGACGGTGGTCGACCACCTGGCGACCAGGGCGGTGCCGTCCGACGATGTCGCCGATCCGCGGGTGCGGCTGCTGTGCCGGGGCCTGCTCACCCGGGACCCGCGCCGCCGGTGGACGGGCGAGCAGGTGACGGAATGGCTGCGCGGCGGAACCCCTGCGGTGGCCGAGGAATCGGGGGCCGCGAGCGCGAGCACCGCGAGCGCGCCCCCCGGCGCGGGGCTGCCTTTCAACGGCCACCGTTACAACGACCGTGCCGAGCTGGCCCGCGCGCTCATCGAGCACTGGGACCACGCGGCCATGTACTTCTTCGGCCGCGGCGAGTCCGGGGAGGCATGGCGCACCCTGCGCGAATGGCTCGCCGAGATACCGGACGACACCCGCATCGGCCTGATCGACGGCTACCTCGCCACCTCGTTGAAGCCCGATGTGAAGCTGATGCATCTGGTGCGGTGGCTCGATCCCACCCTGCCCCCGCACCATCTGGGCCGCCGCGTCACCGCCGACGACCTGCCCACCCTGGCCGCCCTGGCCGGTGATCCCCGCCACCCCGACCACCGCACCGCCTGCCTCATCGGCCGGGACCTGTGGGACGAGCATCTGCTGCACGTCCTGGCCGGTTCCGAGGGCGGCCATGACCTGGCGCGCATCGACGACCAGTGGCGTGCCCACGTGGAGGCGTGGAATGTGCTCGTGCGCTGGCTGCGCGAGCACGAGGCCACGCCTCCAGGGCTCGCCGCGCGTCTGCCAGAGGCGGGTACGCGCGCGGGCGGGGCCGCCGTTGCGGGCGGCCCTCCCCCTCCTGCAGACGATCCGCCGACCCTGTTGCTGACCCTGCTGGCCCTGGCCGCACGTCCGGCGGAGACGCGGGAACGCATCGCGGAGGCGGCGGCACGCGCACGCGCGTCGGTGACGCAACGAGTGGACTGGTTCGAGTGGATCGCGGACGGAGCTGGGGACGACCCTCTGCGTCTTCTCGCCGTCGCCAGGTCCGCCCCAGAAGCGGTCATCGAAGTCGAGGCTTCGGTACGGGACCGCCGCGCCGCCGAGCAGCGTGCGCAGGAGCTGCGCGTCCAATGGGAGGAGCGCGAACGGCAGCGCCTGGCCGGGCGCGGCAAGTCCTTGGCTCGGGCGGTGGCCTGGTCCCTTCCGCTCCTGGCCTTCTGGCTCTTCGGAAGCTGGGTCGTCGGAGCGCTCTTCGGGGGCGGCGACGGCGACGGCACGAGTGCGGTGGGCGGCTTCCAAGGGGCGTCGGGCGTGCCGCTGGGTGTCCTGGTGGTGTTCTCGCTCCTCACCTGGGGTGTGCAGTGCGCGAGTGAAGTGATGCTCGCTCGCACGCAAGGACGTGACTACTTGCCGTATGGACCCTGGACGTGGCTGTCGCGTTTGCTGGGTGCGAGTGGCCGCGGGCTGGCCAAGGCGTCCCAGACGGTGTCCGGAGCGGCGCAGCGGACGGGACGGCGCGGCTGCGGCCTGCTGCTGCTCGCCGGGACGGTGCCGCTGCTGCTGATCCTGATGCTGATGGCGGCGGTGACCTCGGTGGGGAGCCTGCTGTGGCTGCTCCTGATGGTCGCCGCCGCGGCGGCGCACGCGGTGGCGGCGGGCGTCCGGCTTCATCGGTGGAGGCAGGGGCATACGGAGACGCGGCGGCGGGCATTGGAGGGGACGTCATGAGCAGCGGCGTGGAGGCCGACATCGCGCTGGACGCCGCGGTCGTCCTCACCCTGGGCCTGAACCGGGTGCTGGGGCGCACCGCCGGGCTGGCTGGACGCGGCGCGGAGGCGCTGGCGGCGCTCGCGGCCGGGCGTGCCGAGGCGCGGGCGGCGGCGCTGGCCGAGGCGGAGTCGTACGAGCAAGCGCTGCGCCAGGCGGTGGAACGCAACGCGCGGATCGCCGCCATGGCCGAGACGCGCGCCAAGCTCGGCGCCGAGGTGGAGCTGCCCGCGCCGCTGCGGCTGGACGACGAGCGGCCCGTCGGCGAGCTGACCGCCTGGTGCACCGCGACGGACAAGGAGCTCGACCGGGCCGAGCGCGCGCTGTCGGAGCACCTCGCGGCGCAGGTCGCCGACGAGATCTTCGCCGTCCCCGGGCAGGGCGAGGGGCTGCGCTCGGACCTGGGCGCCCCGGTGTCCCCGCAGGCCGACGAGGAGACGCGCCAGGAGGCGCTGCGGACGCTCGAACGCGTCCTGGGACGGCTGCTGCCCGACGTCCCGGAAGAGGAGCGCAAGGACGTGGTGGAGGCCGCGCGGCTGCTCTCCTCCGCCTTGTCCACGGAAGAGGCGGAGGGCGCGCTGACCGAGGTGCGGCTGCGCGTCCAATCCGCGAACCGCCGCGCCGCCGAACTGCGTGAGGAGATGCGGCGCCGCGCGGCGGAGCGGGACGCCGCCGAGCAGGCCGAGGCCGAGCGGCGGTACGTCCTCGACTCCATCACCTCCGCGTTCCAGGAGATGGGATATGAGGTGCAGAGCGGGTTCGAGACGCTGACCGCGGGAGACGGGGAGGTCGTGCTGTCCCGGGGCTCGTGGCCCGACCACAGCGTCCGCATGCGGGTGGACGAGGGCGCCGTGCGGGCGGCGATGGTGCGGACCAGCCCCGCGCTCAGCGAGGACGACCGGCGGCTGGACGTCGAGCGCGAGCAGGAGTGGTGCGAGGCGTTCGAGGCCGCCAGGGCACGGCTGGAGGAAGCGGGGATACGCTCGCAGGTCACCTGGCGGCAGGCGCCGGGGGTACGGGAGCTGCCGGTCAGCGACAGGTCACGGCACACTGGTAGCGCACAGGCCAGGACGCGTACCGAACAACGCGAGCGGCGCCGGGAGCGTGACAAGTGACTGCCAGCCAGACGGGGGCCGGCCATGAGACGAGAGTGCCGAGGGGGACGAGCGTGTGAGCGTCGAGTCGCCGACCCTGGGGGGCCGGTTGCCCGGCTGGCCGCCGTTCATCCGGGAGCTGGACGCCACGCTGTCCGTTCACTCCCAGTACGTGCTGTCGGGCAATCTGTACGACAGCTTCCTCGCCCCTCCCCTTGAGGGCACGGGCCCGGCCCGGCTGCTGACGCTGCGCGACCTGCTCTGGGAGTCGCTGCGGTCCAGCGGGTTCTCCTGCATGGTGGTGTACGACCCGGTCGACGGCTTGCAGATCTACCCCGACAACGGCGACGAGATCTCCGAGGAGGCGGCGCGGGCGGCGGAACGGCTGCTGGGGAAGCGGACCGGCATCCGCAGCGAAGCGAGGAATGCCGGTTCTCATTCTGCCCGGGGGTCTGGGGGGTCGTCCCCCCAGGGATATACAGACAAGCCGTCGCTGGAGGCGTTGACGCGGCACCTGGCGTCGGTCGCGCGTCCCTCGGAGAACGTGCGCGCCGCGTTCGTCATCGACTCCGCGTCCAGGATCGCGCGGACGCCGACCGACCTGGAGCCGGCCGAGCGCGACTTCTTCCGGTTCTGCGCGAAGCTGTCGCGCACCGCCCGTCCGGTACGGGTGGTGGGCGCGCGTCCCAAGCCGCTCTACAACCCGATCGTCTGGCTGGTCGAGCGGCCCGGCGACCTGCCGCCCTGGCTGACCGCCGACAACGAGAACATCCGGGAGATCACGATCCCGCGGCCGCACCTGGGCGACCGGCAGGAGACGGCGCGGCTGCTGGCCAGGGCGTTCGGGGTGAGCGACGTGGGCGACGACCAGGTCGCCGCCGCGGCCTGCGACGCC
This sequence comes from Actinomadura sp. NBRC 104412, assembly GCF_030269515.1. Taxonomy (GTDB): domain Bacteria; phylum Actinomycetota; class Actinomycetes; order Streptosporangiales; family Streptosporangiaceae; genus Spirillospora. Next base: position 38,283 of record NZ_BSTM01000038.1, read on the forward strand.
TTCGCCGAGCAGGCCGACGGGCTCACCCTGCAATCGATGATCGAGGTGACCCGGCTGGCGAAGGAGCGCAACGTCGACCTGGCCGACCTGCCGGACGCGGTGCGCACCTACAAGCTGGGCGTCCTCGACAACCCCTGGAGCCGCGGCCACCTGCGGCGGCGGGTGCTGGAGGGCGAGCGCCGCGTCCCCGAACGGGTGATCGGCCAGCCGCAGGCGGTGACCAAGACCCTGGACATCCTCAAGCGGGCGGTGCTGGGCCTGTCCGGGGCGCAGGCGACCCGGTCGGGCAGCCGGCCGCGCGGGGTGCTGTTCTTCGCCGGCCCGACCGGCACCGGCAAGACCGAGCTGGCCAAGGCGATCACCGAGCTGGTGTTCGGGGACGAGGGCGCGTACCTGCGGTTCGACATGAGCGAGTTCTCCGGCGAGGGGTCCGGCGACCGGCTCATCGGGTCGCCGCCCGGGTACGTGGGGCACGAGGCGGGCGGCGAGCTGACCAACGCGGTGCGCGAGGACCCGTTCCGGGTGATCCTGTTCGACGAGATCGAGAAGGCGCATCCGCGGATCCTGGACAAGTTCCTCCAGATCCTGGAGGACGGCCGGCTGACCGACGGGCGCGGCAACACCGTGCACTTCTCCGAGTCGATCCTCATCTTCACCTCGAACCTGGGGATGTACGTGCTCGGCGACGACATCACGGCGCGCCCCGACCCGGGCACCGGCGTGGCGCCCCTGCGGATCCGGAACATCGCCCCCGGGATGCCCTACGACGAGATCGAGCAGCGCATCAAGGGCGCGGTGGCCGACCACTTCACCGAGGTGCTGAACCGGCCCGAGCTGCTCAACCGGTTCGGTGACAACATCGTGGTGTTCGACTTCATCGGCCCGGAGGCGGCGCAGAAGATCTTCGACCTGCAACTGGCCAACATCTGCCGCCGGGTCAACGAGGAGCACCGGCTGGTGCTGACGGTGAAGAGCGAGCCGCTGGCGACGCTGCGCGAGTGGTGCACGGCCGAGCTGGACAAGGGCGGGCGCGGGATCGGGATGGCCCTGGAGTCGTACTTCGTCAACCCCTTGGCGCGCGCGCTGTTCGACCGCGAGCTGAAGCCGGACGAGGAGATCTCCGTCACCGCCATCAGGCGGGAGGGCAGCATCGTTCACCTGGACCTTCAGTGAGCGGGACGGGGCTGCTGCTGGCCAAGGCGCACTACCCGGTGACCACGCTCGGCCCGGGGATCCGGGCGGGCATCTGGACGCAGGGGTGCACGCTGCACTGTCCCGGGTGCCTGTCACGGGACACGTGGGAGGCCGATCCCGGCAAGGCGGTGCCGGTGGAGGCGGTGCTGGGATGGCTGGCGTCGTTGCCCGGCCCGGTGGAGGGCGTGACCATCTCCGGCGGGGAGCCCTTCCAGCAGCCCGAGGCGGTGGCCGCGCTGGTGCGCGGTATCCGCAGGTGGCGGGACGAGTCGCACCATGAGACGATTCCATTGGACATTCTGGTCTACAGCGGATATGTCTACTCTCGGCTCTCGCGTTCCGCCGAGGCGCGCGAGATCCTGGAGGGGTGTGACGCGATCGTCGCGGGGCCGTACATCGACCGGCTCAACCCGAAGAGGCGACAGGTCCCCAGCGGCTCTCTACTCTGGAGGGGGTCGGCCAACCAGCGTCTCGTGCCGCTGTCCCCGCTGGGGGAGGAGCGCTACGGGGCGGATGCCGGCACCGACGACGAACAGGAAGACACAGGGCCTCGAGTGCAGGTTTCCGTGGACGAGGGGCCGGAGGGAAGGCGGGTGTACTACATCGGGATCCCGCGGAGAGGTGACATGCAACACCTCACATCGACGCTGGAGCGCGCCGGGGTACGAGCGGGGGAAGTGTCATGGCGACCTTGAAATGCCCTGTCTGTGACGAGCCCTTCCAGCAGGGAGATCTCGTCTGCTTGAGCTGCGGGGCCAATCTGGCGCGCGCCGGAGGCCAGCCGCGGAACCAGCCTCCCCCCGGGCCGCCGCAGCCGCCCGGGCAGCAGCCCTACGACCCCTACCGCCAAGGGCAGGGGCAGCAGGGCCAGCAGCCCGGCTACCAGCAGATGCCCTACCCGGACATGCCCCAGTTCGGCGACTCCCCCTACGGCCAGCAGCAGGGCCAGCAGCAGGCCCAGCAGGGGCAGTACGGTCAGGGCCAGCGCCAGCCGGGCGGGCAGCACGCGGCGCCGGAGCCCCAGTACGGTGCCCCCGAGCCGCAGTACGGTGGCCAGCCTCAGCAACCTTCGTACGGCGACCCCCAGCAGCAGTACGGTGAGGCGGCGCAGCAGCAACAGCCCCCGCCGATGTCGCAGGACCCATGGGGCGCGCCCCAGCCGGGTCCCGGAGCCGGGCAGCAAGGCGGCCAGGGGCAGGAGGGTGGCTGGGCTGCTCCCCCGCCGTACCAGCAGCAGCCCCAGGGCGGGCAGCAACCGCCACAGGGCGGCGGCCAGCAGCAGTACGCGCCCCCGCCTCCGCCGCCACAGGGCGGGCAGCAGGGGCAGCAGGACCCGTGGGCCGCTCCCCCTCCCCCGCCGCCGTCCCAGGACCAATGGGGCCAGCAGCAGGGGCGGATGCCCGACCAGCAACAGCAGCAGTACGCACCCCCGCCGCCCTATGGCCAGCCAGGGGACAACCCTCCGTACGGGGGGCCGTCCCACCAGGCCGAGCAGCGGCCGCCCATGCCGCCGCCACCGCACGGCAGGGAGGCGACGCTGCTGCCGCCGGACGTCCCGCCGGGTCCGCAGGGCCAGCAGCGTCCGGGCCCCGACAGCACGGCGTTCATGTGCCCGTACTGCGAGGCGGTGCTGACCAACCCGAACCAGGCGCAGTGCGACTCCTGCCTGCGCCCTCTGCCGCAGCAGGGCACGCCCGTCCTGCGGGTGCAGTTCCCCTCCGGGGAGCTGAAGGTGTCGGTCGGGCAGCATCTCGTGCTGGGCCGCGACGCGGGGCAGTCCCCGGTGGCGTCCACGTTCACGCAGTACGACAACGTGTCGCGGCGTCACTCGACGGTGTGGCTCGACCCGTCCGGCGCCGCCTGGGTCCGAGACGAGGGCTCCACCAACGGCACGTTCGTCAACGGTGAACGGCTCCCCCGCGGCGTGGAGGCCCCCCTCCGCGACGGTGACCAGCTCCGCCTGGCCGCCGACGTCACGGGAACCGTCCAGTTGAACTAGGCGGCGGGCAGGAACGCGTAAGCACGAACCGCGTAAGCACGAACGCGCAAGGGCCGCTCCGGGCAGTCCGGGGCGGCCCTTCCGCGTCTTACGCGTCGGCCGAGCGGGCGTCGGCGGCGGCTAGGCGTTGGCCGCCCTCTTCGCGCGGGCGCGGGCGCGTTCGCGTTCCTTGGCGTCCAGGACGACCTTGCGCAGGCGGACGGCGGACGGCGTGACCTCGACGCACTCGTCCTCGCGCACGAACTCCAGCGCCTCCTCCAGGGACAGCGGCCGGGGCGGCGTCAGCGACTCGGTGGCCTCGGCGGTGGAGGAGCGGATGTTGGTCTTCTGCTTCTCCTTGGTGATGTTGACGTCCATGTCGTCGGACCGGGAGTTCTCGCCGACGATCATGCCTTCGTAGACCTCGGTGGTGGGGCCGACGAAGAACGTCCCGCGCTCCTGGAGGTTGATGATCGCGTACGCGGTGGCGGCGCCGTGCCGGTCGGCGACCAGGGAGCCGGTCGGGCGGGTGCGCAGCTCGCCGAACCAGGGCTCGTAGCCCTCGAAGACATGGTGCGCGATCCCGGTGCCGCGGGTCTCGGTCATGAACTCGGTGCGGAACCCGATCAGGCCGCGCGCCGGGATCAAGAACTCCATCCGGATCCAGCCAGTGCTCTGCCGCCTCGTGGGGGACGACCCCCCCGACCCCCCGATGTTCCCGTAGTTCGTCATCTGCTCCATACGTCCCTTGCGGACGGCCATGAGCTGGGTGACCGCGCCCAAGTGCTCCTCGGGGATGTCGACGGTCAGCCGCTCCACCGGCTCGTGCCGCTTGCCGTCGATGTCCTTGGCGACGACCTGCGGCTTGCCGACGGTCAGCTCGTAGCCCTCGCGGCGCATGTTCTCCACCAGGATCGCCAGCGCGAGCTCGCCACGGCCCTGCACCTCCCAGGTGTCGGGACGCTCGGTCGGCAGGACGCGCAGGGAGACGTTGCCCACCAGCTCCCGGTCGAGCCGTTCCTTGACCAGCCGGGCGGTGACCTTGGTGCCCTTCTCCCGGCCCGCGAGGGGGCTGGTGTTGATGCCGATGGTCATCGAGATGGCCGGCTCGTCCACCGTGATCAGCGGCAGCGGGCGCGGGTCGTCCGGATCGGCCAGGGTCTCGCCGATCATGATTTCGGGGATGCCGGCCAGCGCGATGATGTCGCCGGGCCCGGCCTCGTCGGCGGGCCTGCGGGTGAGCGCCTCGGTCATCAGCAGCTCGCTGATCCGGACCCGTTCCACGCTGCCGTCACGCCGGCACCAGGCGACCTGCTGGCCCTTCTTGATCGTCCCGGAGTGGACGCGGCACAGCGCGATCCGGCCCAGGTAGCTGGAGGCGTCCAGGTTGGTGACGTGCGCCTGGAGCGGGGCGTCGGGGTCGTAGGACGGCGCGGGGATGGCGGTCTTGATCACCTCGAACAGCGGCTCCAGGTCGGCGCTGTCGGGCAGCTCGCCGTTGCCGGGCTTGGTGAGGGACGCGCGGCCGGCCCGGCCGGAGGCGTAGACGATCGGGAAGTCGATCTGGTCCTCGTCGGCGTCGAGGTCCATGAACAGCTCGTAGGTCTCGTCCACGACCTCGTCGATGCGGGCGTCGGCCCGGTCGGTCTTGTTGACGACCAGGATCACCGGGAGCCGCGCGGCCAGCGCCTTGCGCAGCACGAACCTGGTCTGCGGCAGCGGGCCCTCGCTGGCGTCCACCAGCAGCACCACGCCGTCCACCATGGACAGCCCGCGCTCCACCTCGCCGCCGAAGTCGGCGTGGCCGGGGGTGTCGATGATGTTGATGGTCATCCCGGCGTGCCGGACGGCGGTGTTCTTGGCCAGGATCGTGATGCCCTTCTCGCGCTCCAGGTCGCCGGAGTCCAGGACGCGGTCGTCCACGTCCTGGTTCTCGCGGAACGCGCCGGACTGCCAGAGCATGGCGTCGACCAGCGTCGTCTTGCCGTGGTCGACATGGGCGACGATCGCGACGTTCCGGAGGTCATCGCGCGTGGAGATGGGCATGCGGGCTCGCCTTGGGGTCAGGTTCGGGGACGGCCGCAGACGCGCGGCCTTCTCAGTCTACTTGGCCGGACGGGGTCCTGCGCGGTCACTGGTTGCCCTTTCGTCCCGTCCGGTGGATTTGCTCTATTTGGCCATCTTTGCCGGTTCTCTGTACAGTCCTGCAGATCCGGTCGTTCGGCGTCCCGCCCCCCCGGGACGACGGCCGGACCGCCGAGTCCCGCAAGGGAACCGGGGACCCAAGGCTCCCCCCGGGGTGAATCGGCGCGTGCGCCCGTGACGCGCGCCGTAGGGCGACTCCTGGCCCGAACCCGTCAGCTAACCCGGTAGGCGGTGAAGGAGAGGAGAGCACCGGTTTGACACCGGCACCCCGTGAACGCCGCTTCGCCATGCCCGCCATCGCCTCCGCCGCCGTCGTCGTGTTCGGCGCCGGAGCCCCCATCGCCGCCCAGGCGGCCGTCCGTCCCGCGCACGCGCCGACCGCCGCCTCCGCCGCCGCGCTCGCCGCCGCGTCGCCCTCGCCCTCGGCCCCGTCCTCGGCCCGGCCGTCCAGGAAGCCCACCGAGGGCGAGCTGCGCAAGCGGCTGGACGCGCTCAACACCGAGGCCGAGAAGCTCACCGAGCGCTACAACAAGGCCCGGGTCGACCTGGACAGGGCCCGGCGCGCCGAGCAGGACGCCGCGAAGACGGCCGCCGCGCTGGAGGCCCAGGTCGCCCCGGCGCGGCGGGAGCTCGCCAGGCTCGCCGCCGCCGACTACATGACCGGCGGCCCCGACATGCTGTTCAGCGGCGGCGACACCGGCGGCCTCGCCGCCTCGGCCTACCTGGCCCGGAACCAGGCCGCCGTCGTCAACCGGCTCCAGGCGCAGATCGACCGGGCCAACGCCGCCCGCCGCGCCGCCGCCGCGCACACCGCCCAGGTCCGGCGGGCGGCGGCACAGGCCGAGACCGCCCGCGCCGCCGCCAAGGCCAAGGTGGACGAGGTCACCAAGCAGCTCGACAAGCTGACCACCACCATCGCCAAGGACCCCCGCACCGGTCTCAAGGCCACCGTCAAGGGCTCCGGTCTGCCCGCCAGGATGGCCCGCAAGGCGCTCACCAAGCTCGGCAGCCCCTATGTCTGGGCCGCCGCCGGGCCGAACAGCTTCGACTGCTCGGGACTGGTCGTCTGGGCGTACGCGCAGGTCGGCAGGAGCGGCCTCCCCCACTACACGGGCGCCCTGGTCAACGAGGGCACGAAGGTGAGCCGGGACCGGCTGCGCTCCGGTGACCTGGTCTACTTCGGCGCGAGCCTCCACCACATGGGCATCTACCTGGGCGACGGCATGTTCCTGCACGCCCCGCAGACCGGCGACGTGGTCAAGATCTCGAAGCTGTCGGACCGTTCCGACTTCGCCGCCGCCAACCGCATCGAGTGATCCCTCAGGGCGCGGCGTTCAGCAGGTGGGGGCGGACGGCCCCCACCACCGGGAGGTCGCCGGGCAGCCAGTCCACCGAGTAGAGATCGTCGGGGCCGAGCCACCGCAGTGCCAGATGCTCCAGCGGACGCGGCTCGCCCTCGACGATCGCGGCCGTCCACACCCGCAGCACGCCGCCCAGGCTCAGCGGCCAGTCCGCGCCGATCCGGGCGGTCAGCGCGATCCGGATGCCCAGCTCCTCGGCGCACTCGCGGAGCAGCGCGTCCTCGTCCGACTCTCCGGGATCGACCTTGCCGCCGGGGAACTCCCAGCCGCCCGCCAGCTCCTCCGGCTCCGCCCGCTGCGCCGCGAGCAACCGTCCACCGGCGATGATCGCCGCCCCGACCACGGTGTTCACGGCGCCGACCCCCGGGTGTCCATGGCGTCGATGCCGGGGTCGCCGCTCAGGATGCCGCCCCTTCCCGGTACCCGGCCATGGGGGCGGGCTGGACGGCGCCGACGACCCGGATCGCGTCCTGGACGATCTGTTCCAGGTGACCCCCGTGGGCGCCCCTCCAGTAGACCTGGCCGCATTCGGTGCAGCGGCCGTACACGTCGTAGCTGCGGCGCGTACCGTCCGCCAGGTCGCGCTCGACCTCTTCCTTGTCGACCGCGACCAGCACGCCGTTGCACGCGGTGCAGCGCGTCCAGGGAGCAAGCGGGGGCGCGAACCGTTCCAGCAGGTCGTGCAGTTGGTCGTCGGGGCGGGACCCGCGCACGTACGCGCCGAACCACAGGGCGCGGCGGCGCAGGAGCCCACGGTCCTGGGTGAGCAGGACACGGCGCTCCTCGTTCGCCTGCACCACGAGCGCGGGGTCGTCCATGTCGTTGTGGTACGCGGTGTCGAGTCCGAGCAGGCGCATGCGGCGGGCCAGCGTGCCGAGGTGGACGTCCAGCAGGAAGCGGGGCGCGGTCTGGCCCTCGTCCAGCGGGACGGGTTGCGGCCTGGGCACCACCTCGACGCCCACCTCGGTGCCCGGGGCGGGCTGGTGCGCGGGACCGACCGGCTCGCCGTCGGCCGTGAGCGAGCCGATCTCGGTCAGCGGCACGCCCAGCGATTCCACGATGTGGCCCACGGTCGACGTGCCGTCGTGCGCGACCGTCTGCCGTTCCTGCCGCCGCGCGGCGGGAAGGAACATCAGCAGGTCGCTCGCGACCCGGACACTGATCTCGGATTCCACGCGGCCCAGCATGCCATGCCGGAGCACGCGATCGTTCGGATTAACAGGCCGTTCCACGGCATATCGCCGCGCGGTCGTCGCGGGCGGCGTTCCGCATGGCGGCCACCTGACGTCGGCGTTCCTGGTCATGGCGGGCGTCGGTACGGTTGAACCACCGTTCCCGGAGGAGGGGTGTGGTGCGCGACTGGCTCATCGGGCTCGGCGCGGCGGCGGCGCTGATCGTCCTCTCCTGGGGCGCGCTGATCCTGCTGGCCCGGACGCTGCCGCCCGGCCTGGCCCGCGACCTGGCGGCGTTCCTGCCCGACTGCGCCACCACCATCCGGAGGCTGCGGCGCGACCCCAGCGTGCCGAGGCGGGCCAGGTTCGCCATCGTGTTCGCTGGGCTGTGGGTGGCCAGCCCCATCGATCTCAGCCCCGAGTTCCTGCCGGTCATCGGCCCGCTGGACGACATCGTCGTGGTCGCGCTGGCGCTGCGGTACGCCGCCCGTCGGGTGCCCAGGGAGGTGCTCCTCGCCGCCTGGCCCGGCGAACCCCGGCTGATCGAACGGCTGCTCGGCCCGCGGCGCCTCACCCCCGGCTGACCGGCCGCGGGGCCCGGTCAGCCTCCGGTCTGGGGTTGGGCGGCCAGCTCCTCCACCCGGCGGCGCAGGTCGGGCCTGGCGAGCGGGCGCGTCGTGCCCACCCAGTCCGGGCGCTGGTACGGCTTGACGCCGATGTTGGGCGAGCACGTCGCGCAGCTCGCCACGATCATCTTGTTCTTGTCGATCACCATGCCGACATGGCCCGGACGGCCCGGCCCGGTGCCCGGACCCGAGTTGAAGAACACCAGGTCCCCCGGCTGCTCCTGACCCTTGGCGATCTTCACTCCGAACGGCCACTGCTCGAACGTCGTACGCGGGATGGACAGGCCGACGCTGCGGTACGCGCCCTGCAAGAGGCTGGAGCAGTCCCAGGCGTCCGGGCCGTTGGCGCCGAACACGTACCGCTTGCCGCGCTGCGCCATCGCGAACGAGATGATCCGCTGGACGAGCTCGCTCGCGTTCGCCGGTAGCCGGTCGTCCTCGCAGTCGATGCCGTTGGACTGGACGATCGTGAAGTCGCCGCCGACGTACCGCTTCGCCCAGTCGAGCACCAGGTTCACGTAGTCCCACGAGTGGTTGTACATGAACAGGGCCGTGCGCATCCGCTCCGGAGCACCGTTGTGCTTGAGGTAGCGGGCGGCGGACGGGATCGCGTCGTCCGGGTCGTAGCGGTCCTTCTTGCCGTCCCCGTCGCCGTCCACACCGAACGATTGGAACGTCGCCTCAAGGAACTGCATGGGGCCGCCCGCGCCCGCGTAGTTCTCGCCGCTGCTCACGCCCGGCAGCCGCGACGTGCCGTGGCTGGTCTCGACCTTGCCGATCCCGGCGAGCACGTTCCACGGAATGCCGTAGTCCTCGCCCGCCTTCTTGTAGAGCTCCAGGTAGTTCGCCGGGATCGCGCGGGCGTCCTGCGCCTCGGCCGGCTGCGCTCCGGCCTGCGAGGTATCGACGCAGTTCGCGGCGCCCGCCCCGCCACCGCCGAACATGAACTGGCTGGCGCCGAACAGCACCGGGACGATCATCAGCGCGGCGAACAGCGTCCCGGCCGCGCCCAGCGCCGCCGCGAGCAGCAACCGGCGCCGGGTCATCCCGTGCCGCCTTCCTGCCCGGTGTCGCCCGTGCCGCCCGTGTCACCCGCCTGGCCCGTGTCCGCGGGAGCGAACGCGTACACCCGCAGCGTGCTGCCGCTGCGCGCCACCGTCACCGCGTACTGCTCGCTTTCCTGGGCCTGCCTGCCGTCCCTGGTCACCTGCTGCTTGCCGGTGACCAGGAAGATGATCGAGTTGTCCTCGATGTCGCGGACCCGGTCGAGGGTGGCGCTGCCCTGCGCCACCACCTGCCGGCGCCGCCGCTCGTCCAGGATGCCGGGCGAGGCGGACGACCGCCGCAACTCGACCAGCAGGTCCTCGGTGACCATGGGCGCCAGCCGGTCCGTGTACGCCTGCGGGTCCTCGTCGTACCGGTACGTCCCGTACGCGGCGGTGAAGCGCTGCGCCAGGCCCGCGGCCGTCGCGAACTCCTGGCGGGAGAACGGCAGCAACCGGTACACGTCGAACTCGTTCGACGACACCGGCCCGCTGATCCCCGGCGGCGGCGTGGCAGGACCGGCCGGACCGGTGGTCGCGGCGCGGGGCCCGCTCACGTCGCCGTCCCCGTCACCCGAGCCGCCGGTGTCGGGGGCGGCCAGCGTCAGGTAGATCCCGACGACGGCCAGCACCACCACCAGCCCCGCGAACAACAACTTGCGCTGCCTGTCCGTCAGGTTCATCTAGTCGTTCCGCTCCGCATCCCCGTCCTCCACGGGACGCAGCCAGAACGGGAGCGGGGGTCCTTCACCGGAGTCGCGCCGCCCCCACAGCGGCGGGGGCTGCGGCCTGCCACCGGCGCCCCTGTCCGAGCTCGACGCGCCGCGCGGCTTCGGCACCCCGGCCGCGGGCTCACCGGGCCTGCTCGGCGCGGGCGCGCCACCGCCCCTGCCGCGGGACGGGGACGAGCCGCCGCCCGACCCGGACCCGCCGCCGCGTTCACGTCCACGGCCGCCGCCGAACCAGCCGCCGCCTCGCGAGGAGCCGTTGCCGCCGCCGGAGCCGTTCCCGCCGGAACCACCGTTCGATCCCCCGCTGCCGGGACGCGCCGTCCACGACGTGGGACGCGGTGTGCCCGACCCCTTACCGGAGCCGCCGGAACGCTTCCCTCCACCGGAGCCGCCCGTACCACCGGACGATCCGCGCCCGAACGCACCCGCGAGCCCGCCTCCGCCGCCGTCACCGGAGGGCCGGTCGGAACCGGCCGCGCCACCGTCACCGGACCCGCCGCGCGTCGGCAGGTTGAGCGGCGGGGCGCCACGGCGTGACCGCCCCTGGGCCGCCGCCGCCACTCCCCCGCCGCGCGGCTTGGCCGCCAGCACGGGCGCCGCCTCCGGCGACGAGCCGTCGCCCGCCCCCGCCCCGGCGGCCCGCCGATCGATGCCCGCCCCGGCGGCCGGCCCCTCTCCGGGCACCGTGCCGGGCTCCACCGTTCCCTCGTTCCTGCCGACGCGGCCGAGCCGGTTGCCCATGCCCGGGACCAGCGCGCCCGCCACCGCCGCCGTGTTGGTACGCGCCACCGCGACCGACTTGTCGAGCTGGCGCTCGCTCTTGGTCCGCTCGCCCATGGCCGAGTACCCGACGGCCGAGAACAGGTGCTGGAACGGCTTGCGGTAGACGAACGCCGCGAACGTCACCAGCGCGATCAGCAGGATCTGCAGGCCCCACGGCAGCGTCTCCCCGAGGATCAGCCCGTACGCCCACAGCAGCAGCGACAGCACGCCGATCAGCGCGGCCTGCTTGAGCAGCATGGACAGCAGCAGCTCCAGCCAGCGCACCGCGATCACCCGGCCGATGCCCGGATGGATCCCGATGCCCAGGAAGATCGGCCCGGCCACCAGCAGCAGCAGGAACGCGATCTTCACCACGATCAGCGCGATCGCGATCACCATGATCAGCAGCCCGGCCACCAGCGCGGCGAACAGCCCGCCGAACGCCACGGCCAGCCTGTTCTCCCAGTTCTTGCCCTGGAACAGCGGGTAGGTCCCGGCGTGGTTCTCCTTGATGTCGCTGGCCACGTCCTTGTAGGCGTCGGCCTTCTTCGCCAGGTCGACCTTCTGCCCGCCGTAGGTCTCGGTCAGGTCCACCGCCTGCGACCACAGCAGCTTGTCGGCGTTGTCCTTGACGATCTTGGCGTTGGGGTCGGTGGTGCCGAACTCGCCCATCAGCCACGGCTTGCAGACCAGCGCCACCCACAGGCCGTTGGCGTTGCGCGTGGTCGAGTCCATGTTCGCCTGGCGCGTCGGATCGGGCTTGCCCGCGGGCGGCGGGATGCACGACGACCCCTTGGTGTCGCTCTGCGGCAGCGCCGCGTTGAACGCCGCGCTGGTCGCCTCCGACACCTTCGTCCCCAGCGTGGTGAAGTCGGCGGGCCGCGCCACCAGCCAGATCAGCGCCACCATCGCCGCGACCATCCAGATCACGCCCTCGGTGACCTTGCTGGCCCGCTTGCGCACCAGCCCCCACCAGGCCAGCCACATCGCGCCGAGGATCACCACCCAGGACCAGTACCGGGCGTTGAACGTGGACCCGATGTCGCTGATCACATCGTCCACGGTGTTCTTCAGCCAGCCCAGCAGCGACTCGGACGCGGCCGCCTGGTAGACGCTGATGGTGGTCCTGTCGATGGCCCGCACCAGCGTGAAGGTGGTGTTGGCCAAGGCGTTGCCCATCATCGCCATGGCGTCCGAGCAGCCCATGTCGACCGCGTACCAGTTCTGCCCGGCGGTGCCGTACCGGTCGTAGTACGTCATCCGGTCGGCCGGGGTCCGCTTCAGCTCCTCGCTCGGGTAGTCGGGCGGTTTGATCATCCCGTCCGTGCCGGAGCCGTACTGCTCGGGCGCCGGGTTGTCGGCGGGACGGCACGGGTCGCCGCCGAACGGGCCCGCGCCCGCCATCGGCGACAGGCCCACCACGAAGAACGCCGCGATCAGCATCAGCAGGACGGAACGGCGTCCCCTCAGCCCGCGGCGCGCCCTTCTCCGCACCCCGAGCGACGACGCGTCCAGGCCCTCCGCGGGGGAACGCTGCAACCGCCGCGTGGACGCACGGCTCTTGGGCTGAGCTCTTGAAATCACGTAACCCCACCTTGTCCCTGTGCGGCTTCGGCCCCCGTGATCGTGAGTTCGGCCGAGCCCGGACGGGACCGGGTCGGGTTGGTGTCCAGCCAGCGCCGCAGCTCCTCGGAGATCAGGTCCACGCCGATGCGTCCCGCGCGGCCGTCCAGGTCGCGGAAGATGCACTCGCCGTTGCCGAGGTTGCGCAGCACGGCCTTGTGCTCGTCGGAGGTCTCCACCCCCAGGAGAGACATCACGTTGCCGACCTCGACCCGCTCGGTGGAACGGAACGAGAACACCGACGAGAGGCAGTTGGTCACCTGTTCATTCAAGAGGTCCCCGGCGTTCTGGGACACCAGGATCAACGCAGTGTTGCGAGAACGGCCCATCCGCGAAACTTCCGGCACCAGCTTGGCGCCCTCCGGTGTCGATGTGATGGCCCACGCCTCGTCCAGGAAGATCGCCTTCGGCAGCCGGCGGTCGAGCCCGTGCATCAGCCGCCGCGCGAACTGCGACACCAGGTACATCAGCGCGACCGACAGCCGCTGCTCGTAGGAGTAGTCGTCGCGGGAGATCGCCACGTCCGGCAGGGTGAGGCCGCCGAGGGTGAACACGGTGGTCCAGCCCTCGGTGTCGATGCGCTCGCCCCCGTACGGGTCGAAGCACAGCCGCGCCAGCCGCATCTCCGACATCGAACGCAGCACCGCGCCGAGGTTCTTGGACGCCGGGTCGTCCGACGACTCCAGATAGGAGACGACGCGCCCCAGCGAGGGACGCTCGGCGTTGGCGACCGCGCCGACCGCCTGGATCATCGCGGACTCGCGTTCCTCCGACATGCGGGGCAGCAGCAGCCGCAGCGTCTCGGTGGCCATCGTCTTCTTCGCCGCCAGGTCGTCCCCGAACGAGAACGGGTCGAGCAGGCCCGGCGCCGCCGACCCCAGCGGCAGGATGCGGGCCTTGCGCCCACGGGACTTGAGCAGCTCCACCAGGGACTCGGCGTCCCCCTTGGGGTCGATCGCGGCGACCGTCACCCCGCGCAACGCCATCTGGTAGATCAGCAGCAGCGCGAGCGTGGTCTTGCCACCGCCCGGCTCACCGGTGATCGCCACCGCGGTGGGACGGTTGCGTGCCGCGGCCACCAGCGGGTCGAAATGCACGATGGACCGGGCGCGGCCCAGCGTCTCCCCGATGTACGGGCCCACCCATCCCTCGTTCTCCTGGTCGGGACGGTCACCCAGGTCGACGGTCGCGGTCGGCATGCCACCCGCGATCGTGCGCAGCGGCTGCCGCTGCGCGTACGCGTTCAGCCGGATCCGGTCACCCGGCAGGCTTTCCAGGAACAGCGAGAACTGGTCACCGGTGGAGTTCACCACGTCGATGCCGATGTCGCGGTAGTGCTCGACGACCGCGTCCACCCGCTGCGCCAGCAGCTCCTCGGACGGCGCCGACACGATCAGCCGGTGCCACCCGTACACGAACGGCAGCCGTTCCTTGGTGATGCCGTGCTCCAGCATCCGCGCCGCGTCGATCTGCTCGGCCAGCGCGATCGGCGCCTCCGCGCCCGCCTCACGGATGTGCTGGTCCATGTCGCGGGCGTGCGCCAGCTTGCGCGACACGTCCTTGGACGCCTTCGCCGGCGGGATCAGCTTCATCCGCGAACTGATCTCGACCGGGAACGGCAGCGCGTCGGCATAGTGGAACCACGGCTCGCCATCGGGGAACGGCATCATGTCGGGGAACCGCGCGAACGACAGGTACGCCACGTACGACTGCGCTGTCGCGCTCGTCCCGACACCGGTGAAGTTGGGCTGCTCCACCCGCAGATACGAGCGGCCGTTGTGGATCGCGCCCTCCACCAGCGCCTCGATCTCACCCTTGCCCCAGGTGCGGCGCGGCACCGCCGACGGCGGCGGATCGGCCAGCGACGCCGTCACCGCGTGCTGGAACAGCCACGCCAGCTCCGTGGACGCGGCGTGCCGCGCGTACAGCGCCGACCCGCCCAGCGCGCGGCCCACCCGCTCGGCCTGCTCCGTCCACCGCGCGATCTCCCGCTTGTCGATCGCGTCGTCGGAGATCCCCAGAACCTGCTCACTGCGCTTGTAGAACCCGAGCCACTGCGACAGCACACCACCGGACAACTGCGCGCCCACCCCACGAGGGCCGAGCCGCACCCCCAGGTAGACCTCCTTCGTCCAGAAGTCCTTCGCCCAGACGTGCGCGTACGTCTCCTCCAAGTACTCACGCCACCCCGGCCCGCCGTCGGACGTACGGTCCAGCGCCAGCGCCCAGTCGGCCGCCGGGTACGTACGATGCGCGATCCGCAGATGGATCTCCGCGTCCTGCATCCGGATCCCGGCCAGCGCGATGGTGATGTTGGTGGCCAGCGCCTCCCGCTCCTCGCCGGTGGTGAACTCGTACGACACCGTCGGCAACCGAAAGTACGCCCACGCGGCGTTGTCGGTGAGCAACACCCGATCGTCGAAGTACCGCACCGCCAGCCGGCTGGCCCGCGCCTTCGTCTTACTCATGCCCCCACCCCGCAAACACCCCGAAGCCCAACATCCACCCGCACGCCGGCAAACACACCCACCGCTTCATCACTACACACACCCAACACCCCGACGAACGCCCCCACTCCCCCATCGCCACAGGCGCCCAGCACAGACACACCCAACGGACCAAGCACGCCGTACGCGCCCGCCCCCTCACCACCGCACACGCACAACGTCTCTACGCAAGACGCACAAGACACGACGGACCCGCCCGCCCCTTCGTCGCCGCACACGTGCAGCGTCTCTTCGCAAGGCGGACAAGACGCGATGAACGTGCTCGCTCCTTCGTCGCCGCACACGTGCAGCGTCTCTTCGCAAGGCGGACAAGACGCGATGAACGTGCTCGCTCCTTCGTCGCTGCGCGCGTGCAGCGTTTCTGCGCACAGCGGACAAGACGCGATGAACGTGCTCGCTCCTTCGTCGCTGCGCGCGTTCATCGAGAAGCCTCCTGCTCCTGCTGAACATCCTGGTAACGCTCAGGGATGACGGTGAAGCCTCCGGCGACCACGCCGGCGAGCGCGAGGTAGGCGCGCCGGGTCGGCGCCCGCAGGGACTTCAGCTCGTTGCGCGGGGCCCGGTCCATGCTCAGATGATCGTCCCACGGGATCCGCACCAAGGCGCGGCAACGCCCGCGGGCGACCGCCTCGGCCTGCTCGACATCGTCCATGCTGCGGCGGCTCACCCCGTTGATCACGGTCACGGCGCGGGTGCGCAGTTCCTCGTAGCCGTGGCCGTCCAGCCACTCGAACGTCATCGCCACCGCGCGGGGTGCGTCCGCGCTGGCCGGGGCGACCAGCACGATCTGGTCGGCGTACGGCAGCACCCGCGCGACCACGGCCGCCGCCGCGTCCAGCAGGGTGATCGAGTAGAACCGGTCCAGCGTGCGGATCGCGAGCGCGTAGTCGCGGTCGTCCAGCGCCTGTAGCGGATTCTTGCCCGCTGCGATGACTTCGAGCCCGGACTTGGCCTGCGAGGTGTACCGGCGCATCGCGGTCAGGCTGCCGATCTGGTCGGCGCGCGTGATGAGCCCGGTCAGCGTCTCGTTGGTCTCGCTGCGCGTCCGCCGCGCCAGCGCACCGGGGCCGGGGTTGATGTCGATCGCGACGACCGGCTCCCCGTTGTGCTGGGCGAACGTGTGCCCCAGCATCAGCCCGGTCACGGTCTGCCCGGCGCCTCCCGTGCAGCCCAGCACCACGATGTGCCGGGTGCCCTGGAACGGCTGCTGCAACCTCTGCTGGTACTCGGCGTCGGCCTCACTGTGCCCGCCGCCCACCGCCTGGATCAGCCGGCGCAGCCCGCCCCCGCCATGCTGGTGCTCGGGTCCAGGCGGCGTGATCGCCGGCTCGGACGGCGGCGCGGGCGGTGGCGGCGGCAACGGCCTCCTCGGCGCAGCCGGTCGCACCGGTGAGGCCGGCCCCGACCGCACCTCCCGCGACGGCGCCGGAGGAGGCGGCTCCTCCTGAACGGGCGGCGGCGGTGGCTCAGGCTCCGCCCGAGGCTCGGGAACGGGAGGCCACACCATCGCATCGGTGCTCGCCGGACGCAACGGCCTCGACAACCCGTCCGACCATGGCTTGGGCACCCGCGGAGTCTCCGGCTCCTGCTCCGCCTCACGCCCGAACGCCCCAGGGACCATCGGAATGTCCGGCCGCGTCACCGGCGCGCCGCCCCCATGCCGCTGCATCGGAATGTCCGGCCGCGTCACGGGAGCAGAGCCTGCGCCCTCCCCATTCGGGAGGTACGCCGCGTCCCACTCCTCGGCTCCAACCAGCGCGTCCTCCGAGTCGCCCGGCGTCCCCTCGACATCACCGGGCGCGCCGCTGTCGCGCACCTCGGACTCAGCCGTACCCGCGACACGTCCGTCTCCAGCAACGGGCGTACGCGACTCGGCGTCCGCATCACCATGCTCCGCACCCGCGATGGGCGTCCCCTCGGCACCCGCTACGCCTGCACCGACTGCGCTACCGTCCCGCGTGCCGGAACCAGGCGCACCCGCAACACGACGGTCACCAGGCGCGGACGCCGTGCCCGGCTCGCCAGCTCCATTGCCGTGCGCCGCACCTACAGCGGGCGTCCGCTCAACACCAGGCGCATGAGGACCGGACACGCCATCGCCGCGCCCACCAGTACCGGTCGCACCCGCAACATGCTGGTCGCCAGCAGCGGGCGTTGCGCCCGACTCGGCAACCCCATCACCCCGCGCTGCGCCCGCAACCGGTATCCCCTCGACAGAGGGCGCACCTGCGGCAGCCACGCCACCACGCGCACCCGCAACACGACCGTCACCAGGGGCGGGCGTTTCGCCCGGCTCGCCAGCCGCATCGCCGTGCGTTGCACCTACAGCGGGCCTCCGCTCAGAGCCCGATGCGCCAGGACCGGACGCGCCATCGCCACGTCTCCCAGGACCAGCCGCACCCGCGACACGCCTATCACCAGGCGCAGGCATCGTGCCCGGCTCGGCGGCCCCATCGCCATACACCTCACCTGCAACCGGCGTTCCCTCGACAAAGGGTGCGCCCGGGTCTGCCGCGCCACCACGCGCGCCCGCCACGCGACGGTCACCAGGGGCGGGCGTTGTGCCCGGCTTATTAGCGCCATCGGCGTGCGCTGGGTCCGCCACAGGCGTTCCCCCGGCAGAGGGCGCACTTGGGCCAGCCGCGCCACCACGCGCGCCACCACCGCGCCTGCCAGTACCAGCGGCACCCGCAACACGACGGTCACCGGGGGCGGGCGTTGTGCCCGGCTTATTAGCGCCATCGGCGTGCGCTGGGTCCGCAACGGGTGTTCCCTCGGCAGAGGGCGCACTTGGGCCAGCCACGACACCGCGCGCGCCCGCGGGGGCTGGTGTTGTGTTCGGCTCGGCAGCATTGTCGCCGCGCGTTGCGCCAACGACGGGCGTCCGCTCAACACCGGGCGCGCCACCACCGCGCCTGCCAGCGCCAGCGGCACCCGCAACACGACGGTCACTGGGGGCGGACGTTGTCTTCGGCTTATTAGCGCCATCGGCGTGCGCTGGGTCCGCGACGGGTGTTCCCTCGACGGAGGGCGCACTTGGGCCAGCCGCGCCACCACGCGCGCCCGCAACACGGCGGTCACCGGGGGCGGGTGTTGTGCCCGGCTCATTGGTGCCGTCGGCGTACGCCGCGTCTGCGACAGGCGAGCGCTCGGCGCCCGGTGCGCCACCGGCGGCACCCGCGACACGCCTGTCACCAGGCGCGGGTGTTGTGCTCGGCTCGGCATGGCCATCGCCCTGTGTTGCGTCGGCGACAGGCGTCCGCTCGACACCGGGCGCGTTCGGGCCAGCCGTGCCCGCGACGCGGCGGTCGCCGGGGGCGGGGGTTCGTTCGGTGTTGGGCGCGTGGGCGCTCGCTGGTTCAGGGGTGGGTGTTCTGGTGGGGGGCTTCCAGGGGTGGGCTTCCCGGGCCAGTTCCAGTTGGGGGGTGGCCGGGGGGTTGTCGAGGGTGGCGGGGGCTTCCTCTTCGTGGGAGGTGTCGCGGGTGGTGCGGCGCCAGGGTTGGGGGTCGGGTTGCCGTGCGGCGGCCACTTGGGCGAGGGGCTGGGGGGTGGACGCGACCGCGGGGCTCGGGGCGAAGGCGGGACGGGCGGGGGCCTCCTCCACGACGGGGCGGCGCTTGCGGGTCTTGCGGTGGGCCTTGAGGGCGGCGCGTTCGGGGGCGGCGGCCTGGGGGCGGCGCCAGACGCGGGCCACGACGACGACCTCGCGGGGCTCGCGGATGGGGGTGAGGCGGCACCAGGTGCGGGGCTCGGTGAGGTAGCGGGTCTGCGAGATGAGCAGTTCGGTCAGGCGTTTGCCCTCGATGACGGGACGGGTCGCCATCCAGGTGAGGATGCCGGGCGGGACGATGTACAGCACGTGCCACGGCGACTCGAACGGGACGCCGACGAAGCGCAGCAGCAGGATCCACGGCACGAACACGCCCGCGAACACGCCGATCTGGACCAGCGGCAGCGGCATCGGGAGCCGCAGGTCGTACAGCTTGTACAGCCGCTTCTCAATGCGCCAGATGTTCGTGTACGTGGGTAGATCCACGCCCCTACTCCCCTAACTGTGCGAGCACAGTGTCGCCTGCCTGCCCCGTGCGGGGCGGCCACGCGCCCGGTTCCGGGCGCCGCGGATCAGGTCAGGTCCACTCCCAGCGCCCGGGCGATGGCCCTGGCCGTGGTCTCGATGATGTTGGGTACGTAGAAGACCACCCCGATTCCGATGGCGAGCAGGATGAACTGGACGAAACGCGTGATCTCCCGGGTGAACAAGAAGAAGATCGCCACGATCGAGACGATGACGAGGAACAGCGGGCCGAAGATCTGCCGCAGCCAGTCGGCGAGCTGGTCGGTCTGAAGATCGTCACTCGGCGCCAAGGCCTCGTACGGAATCGACGCCATCCACTGGTGCAGCATCGACTGACTACCTTCCTGGGTCGGCGGGCGGGTCGGGTACGGGGCGGGCGGAGGCACCCCTGGCGGGCCCCGTCATGACGCACCCGGCTCTGTGGTGCCGCGGATGTCTCGCACGTACCAGGCCGTGCCCTTCTTCACCATGTCGAGCTCGTAGGTCTGCTCCAGCTCGGCGCCGCCGGCGTTGCCGGGGACCTGCCAGGCGACGGTCGCGGTGACCGTGCGCTCGCCGGCGTCTCCTCTGGGCGCGTTGACCTCCCTGACCTGGACGAAGGTGACCGAGTCGCCGAGCCCCGCGATGGCGCCGCGCTCGGCGAACCGCGCCAGCGTCGCCTGGTCGCTGCTGGCGTACGCCTTGAAGAAGGTACCGAGGACGGGTGCGAGCTCGCCCTCCAGGGCGGTGTCGCGTTCCTGAAGTCCGCTTTGCGGCAGCGTGGCCTTGGCCGGTGGTGGCAGCAGCGCGGGACGTGCCTTGATGACGAGCGCGCCGTCCTTGGCGTAGACGGGTACGGCGAGGCGGAGCCAGCGGTCCTGGGTGCGGGCGAGGACGGTGACGACACCGTTGTTGGCGTCGCGCGCGTCCACCCCCGCGACGTGGACTGACTGCACCCTGAGCTCGCCGAGGCCGTTCCAGCCGAACTGGCCGTCGGCGCTGTCGGGGATGAACGTGCGGAGCTGCGCCTCGCGCGCCGCGGCGTTCTGCTGGTCGTAGTTGAGGTACACGTTGGCGAACTGGAGGGCGAAGGCGCCGGCGGCGCTGGTGGGGAAGCCGGTGCCGCGCGCTTGGGAGGGGCCGGTCGGCGCCTGGGTGC
This sequence comes from Actinomadura sp. NBRC 104412, assembly GCF_030269515.1. GTDB lineage: Bacteria > Actinomycetota > Actinomycetes > Streptosporangiales > Streptosporangiaceae > Spirillospora. The sequence goes on from NZ_BSTM01000038.1 coordinate 58,638, forward strand.
CGCCGGACTCGGTGAAGCGTTCGAACGGCGCGCGGATGCCGTTGACGAGGATGACGACGATGAGCGCCCACAGCACGGCGCGCCCCACCCAGATCCACCAGCGGCCGCCGGAGCCTCCCCAGCGCCCGGGGCGCGGGCCGCCGCGTCCGCGGCCCCTGCCGGTCTCGCTCGCGCGCCAGGGGTCGGCGGACGGGTCGAACGCGCGCATGCCGGGCGCGGACTCGTCGTCGACCACAGCGGTCCCACGGCCGTGTCCCACGGCCGATCTGCGAGCCATCCTGCCTCCGCTCGCGCCTCGCCCCCGGTCGGCGCGGTCATCTATGCGTCTGGTCGGGTGTCCTTGCGGGTGGTCTTTCCTGAACCCACCTCGGGCCCAGCGTAACCACGAGCGTCAATTGTTCCAGCGCATCCGAGTGAAGCACAGTCCCGGCACGCGGTTGTGGATAACGCGATCGATCCCGGTGACGACGGAGGAGAGCGCCAAACGGTGACGATCACCTATCCAAGGCTCCGAACCACGTGCGGATGCACGTTTCGGACAAGCACCTTGAGCCGCAAGTTGCTTGATGACCACGTGTCGGAGTGGCGCGCAATTTGTTTCCTGGGAATCCGGCATCGTGTCCACTTCGCGACACGCCGGCGCTCGTGACGCATCACCCGCCGCGCACCCGCCGCGCACGCGTCGTCGCACGCGGGCTCCGCGCGTTCCGGCGGGACGTCACACGTTGAAGCGGAACGTATCGCCGCTCCGGTGTGACCTGCGCAGCGACGCTCGATACCGCTTCTGACCAGGTTCTTTGACCGTTGACGACCGTTGATCGATGACAACGGGAGACGGCTGTTTCGCGGACTCCGTGCGGACTCCATGCGGACCGGCCACCACACACAAGACGGCCCCGAACCGGTGGTGGAATCACCGGCCGGGGCCTAGGCACTACGCCCCAGGAGGCGCAGCACCATGACCCACAACCCTAGCCCTGACCAGCTGGACGCCCGGTTCAACATCGGCCTGATCGACGCGGTGTTCTCCGCGCTGGAGTCCCACGGCTACCACCGGCCCGACGGCCCCGACGACGAGCGGCACATGGCCATCGGCCGGGCGGTCGGCCTGCTCGGCCAGCTCGTCAAGGCGTACGAGGGCCAGGACGACGAGCGATGAGCGGCATGGACGAGGACGTGGCCCGGCTGCTCGCCGAGACGGCCCGGCAGCTCGCGCTGATCGCCAAGCAGATGATCGTCACGGTCGAGCTCGCCGAGGAGGTCGGGGTGCTGCCCAGTGCCGGCGGCACGGCCGGTCAGCGCCGGGAGCGCCGTCACCTGCACCCGGTGAAGGACGAGTAGCCCGGGGAAGTTCACCACGGGAGCCCCGCACGGCCTGCCGGTCGGCGGGGCTCTCAGCGTTCAGAACCGCCGTTCAGAACCGCCCCGGACGTGAACGCCCGAACTGAACACCCTGGGGACGGTCCCCACCCGGCTCCCGCACGTCACGCAGGGTCCGGCCCGTACGCGCGGGGGCGGGCTGAGTCGCGATGTTAACGACGACATTCTGACTCAGTCCGGCCCGTACGCGCGGGGGCGGGCTGCAATACCCTGCGGGAGGGTATTGAGCTGAGCGGTCCGGCCCGTACGCGCGGGGGCGGTGTGGGTACCCGGATCGTGGGTACCCCTGGCGGACCGTCCGGCCCGTGCGCGCGGGGACGGTAGTCGGGGAGCACGTGAGCGCTCGAAGTTGCGTCGCGCGGCGCGTACACCTTTCCGTCAAGGCCGGTCACGCTCTGTGTGCCAGGTGTTCGTTTTCCCGGGCCGGACTGAACACCTGCTAGATCGGCGTGGGTCTGTCCCACGCTGGTGCCGGTCGTGGCCGCGATAGCGCGAATCGACAAGCCGCCCGCACGCGCGGGGGCGGGAGGACGGTCCGCAACGACATCCGGGCTGCTGGGGAATCAAGCCCAGGAAATTCCCCAGTAGATCTACGCAGCGTGACCGGTATCGACGGGAAGGTCTACGCCGGTTACTGTGCGTGCATCAGGTGCGTCATTTCTTTGGGAAAACGACGCACCTGCGGCCTCCAAGTCCCTGCGCACAGTGGGTTGGCTGGCTCCCGTCGCGGCAGCGATGGCACGCGTGGACAGTCCGGCCCGCGCGCGGTGACGGTGCGTAGACCTTGCCGTCAATGCCGATGACGCTCTGTGTGGCAGGTGTTCCAATTCCCTGGGGGGTTGGAACACCTGCCAGATCCCGGTGAGTCTTGCTGACGCTGCTGCCGGTGGCGGCCGCAATGGCGCGGATGGACAGTCCGGCCCGTGCGCGCGGGGGCGGGCTGAGAGATATCAGCTGATATCTCTTCCGCGGCCGGCCCCCGCGGGTCTCTCACGTTTCCGCAGGTCGGGATACCGTAAACAACCTTACGGCAGGCTGACCTGCGGTTACTCGGCGCTTAGCGACCTATCGTCGAGTGACGGCGTACCATCGAGATGTGTCGTTACGTCTGCTCGGCGACGACTCCCCGCCCGGGACCCCTGGGACCCCCGGGCGGGGACACCGGGCAGACCAACCCGACGAGCAGACAGGAGCACCACATGGCCGACGACAAGAGATGGAAGAACCACCCCATCCGGGACCTGCTCAGCCGCGCCGCCGCCGGACAGCACATCTACGACGACCAGATCGCCGACCTCCGCCTCCCCGACAAGATCGAGAAGGGGTTCCGGCAGGCCGCCGCGCACCTGGCCGAGCGCGCCGCCGCCGGCGAGAACGTCACCGGCTGGACCGGGACCGGCGTCGACTACTACGCCCGCGAACTCGTCACCGCGCTCCCGCCCGAGCACGAGACCCGCCTCCAGCACGAGGAACGCCGCGCCCAAGAGGGCGACGCCCAGGCCCTGGCCAACGTCAAGGCCCGCCAGGACGCCGCCGAACGACTCGCCGACCAGGTCATGAACCGCGCCAGGGGAGCCGCGTAATGGACGAGCTGACCGAGATCCTGCACGGCAACGCCGAACGCCGCGCCGCCGCCCGGCAGGCCCAGGCCCAGGCCGAACGGCAGGCCGCCGACCTGGCCGACCAGATCAGCCACCCCGGCGAGACCGACGAGCAGCGCACCCGCCGCCGCGAACGCGACGCCGAACGCGAACGCCTGCGCCAGCTCGGCGTCAAGCTCGATGGCTGAGCACCGCGCACCCAGCGGGGAAGTGCTCACCTCCGGCGCCATGCCGCCCGACTGGACACCCCCGAAGCCGCGGGAAGACCCCTACTCCTACGCCCGCAGGTGGGCCGCGACCGGCATGCCCGGCGGGATGCGCGTCGACTCCCACCCCGGCGACGTGTCCGACGCCGGCATCTACACCACGCCGGAACCACCACCCGGCGCCGACGTACGCACCACCATGCACTACCAGCGCGCCGCCGCGGCCGGACCATCCCCGTACGTGCTGCGCCCGGTCAACTGCACCGGGTGCGGCACCCACCTGGGCACCTACTACGGCCACGCCGACCACATGCCCGACCAACCCCGCTGCCGGCGATGCACACCCACCACACAGCCACCCCCCACGGCATGAAGCCCACACCGCCGCCCTCGGCCGAGCGGACGCCCGACACGGGCACCACGCGCGCCAAGCGAAGGCCAGTGCACACCCGCGACGGCGGGACCGTGCACACGGGACGCCGGGCCGGAACCTGGCACATGCGCGGGCACGACACGTGCACCACGCGAAGCCGAGGGCGACGATGTGTCACCAGACGGGCACGAGAGAGGTAGCGCCATGCCGTACGCCAGCAAGCCCTCAGGCCCTTGGAGACGCACCCCCCTACCCCCACAGTGGCCCCGCCTACGTAAGGCCGTCCTAGGGTCTGTCCGGTGGATCATGTGTTGATCCAGAGCAGGGCGCTGACCAGGGTGACGGCCGCTTGGTAGTGGCGGGCGAGTTTGTCGTAGCGGGTGGCGATGGCGCGCCATTGCTTGAGCCGGTT
>NZ_BSTM01000039.1 GCF_030269515.1 Actinomadura sp. NBRC 104412
GGCCGCTGGCGCATCCTCCAGCACATCACCACCAGCCCCAGCAGAATCGGCGACATCACCCGCGCAGCACTCGTCCTCACCCATTTCGAGCATGGCCACCTACCCGAAACTCGGTGAGATCACCTCACAGGTCGGACCTCCGTTCCGGCCGAGGCCCCGGCCGGTGGCGAAATCACCGCGCCCGGGGCCGTCTTCGTCTTGTGGCCAGGGCAAGACCGTTCACCTTCCTGACTCTCGGTGTCCGCCCCGGTATCGACAGTGAATCCACCTCACGGGACACGAAGAAATAGGAGAATGCCGGAGAGGGGAGGGAGACGCAGAGTATCCCCCTGATCACAGCGGAAGGGCTCCGCCATGGCCGACCGGCATCTCCCGGCATGGGCAACGCGCATCAGTTTCGAGCGTGAGGCGCGCCAGTGGGGGAAGTGGGAGATGGCCCGTCGCCTGCTGGGCTCCCTGAACATCGAACCCACCCAAGCCAAGGTGAAGAACCTTGCCCGACAAATTCTGGACTGGAAGAAGGGCAAGCACTTTCCCCGCGACTGGGCAGAGGCATACTCCAGGGCGTTCGGCAGGGCTGATGCGTTCTCGGATGGCGAGATGATCGGTGGGTGACCTGCAGCGCTCGCGGGGTGTGGGCGCAGGACGGCGGGCAGGCCGTAACGAACGAGCGCGACTCCAGATGATCAAGGTTGCCTAGACCGATTGATCACCACGGAGCCGCGCTCACATGCCATCTTCTCTACTCGACGCGCTCACGCGCCACTGCGAGGACGTGCCCAGCGCCGATGCGCCCGAGGTTGTAGATCTGCCGGCTCTGGCCGTGGTGCTGGATCGGGTACCTGACCAGCGCGATCGCCGGGGACGCCGCTACCGGCTCGGCCCGGTGCTGGCGTTGTGCGTGGTCACGGTGCTGGGTGGGGCGCGGTCGCTGGCACAGATCTGCCGCCGCGCTCGTGCGGTAGATCCGCAGGTGCGGGCCACCGCGGGCTTCCTGCTCACCGGTGACGGCGAAGCCGTGCTGCCGGCGGCCACCACGCTGGGCCGGATCCTGGCCGGGGTGGACGGTGACGCCCTGGATGACGTCCTGGGCAGCTATCTGGCCGCGCTGACCGGCGGCGATGCGCTGACCGGCGGCGATGGCCCCGGTGCTCGCGAGCACCGGGGCCTGGCTCCGGGACTGGCGGTGGGCGGCAAGACCGTACGCGGGGCCCGCCGAACCGACGGCAGCCGTCCGCACCTGGTGGCCGCCGCCACGCACGCCGGGATCGTGCTCGGCCAGCGGCAGGTCGCTGCCAAGAGCGGTGAGACCGCCTGCTTCACCGACCTGCTGGAACCGCTGAACCTGCACGGCGCCATCGTCACCGCAGACGCGCTGCACACCGTCCGCGAGCACGCTGATTGGCTGGTCACCGCCAAGAACGCCGGCTACATCATGATCGTCAAGGGGAACCAGAAGTACCTGCACCGCCAGCTCAAGCACCTGCCCTGGTCGCAGGTGCCGCTGGGCGGGTCGACCCGCGACCGCGCCCATGGCCGCGATGAGATCCGCCGCCTGAAGGTCTGCACCCTCGACGGGCTGCTGTTCCCGCACGCCGCCCAAGCAGTCCAGGTCAAACGGCGCCGCACCGATCAGGTGACCGGCAAGACCACGATCACCACCGTGTACGCCGTCACCAGCCTGACCGCTGAACGCACCCAGCCCGCCCAGCTCGCCGCGCACATCCGCGGCCATTGGCGGCTGGAGGCCCTGCACCACATCCGCGACGTCACCTTCGCCGAGGACGCCTCCCGCGTCCGCACCGGCACCGCACCCCGTGTGATGGCCAGCCTCCGCAACCTGGTCATCGCCCTCCAGCAAGCCATGGGCTGGACCAACCACGCCGCGGCCTGCGACCACTACCGCGACCGCCCTGACCACGCCCTTCAACTACTCGGTCTCGCGATCTGAGAACGCATTAGCCCTGGCCCTCAAATCGGGGTGAGTCGTCGTTTGCCGGATACTTTGATCCTACCCGAATAATATGCCAATATAAACTGAAGAACAAAAATAGCACCCGAAGAGTCGGCAGCGCATCGAGCCTCCAGGCCCCGGAACCGCGACAAATCCCGTGCATTTCCTGCTGATTTGCAGCCAGAGGCAAACGTTCACCCGGCACCGCGGTGATTGGCATGTATGCAGATTGCCCGCGTATTGCCCGTGTCCCGAGCCAGCCGGGATTCATCATCCGATGGCTCCTGCCACCGGCGGCCTACGAGGTGCCGGCCATGGCGTGCTGGAGATCCGGCTGCGTTGACGCGCGTCCCTGTGGCGGGGTGTCAGCCGATGGTGACCAGGGCCACGCCCGCCACCGCCACGGCGAGGCCCAGGCGCTGGACGACGCGCAGCCGCTCGCTGTAGGCGATTCTGGCCAGCAGGACCGTGATGGCCGGGTACAGCGAGGTCAGGACGGCCGCGAGGCTGAGCATTCCCTGTTGGGCGGCGACGAAGAACAGCACGTTCGCGCCCGCGTCCAGGGTTCCGGACAGTAACGCCAGGCCGACCAGCAGGCGTCCCCGCACGGGTGGGGCCGTGTCGCGTCCGCGCACGCGGAGGACGGCGAGCATCGCCACGCCGATCACGAGCAGGGTCCCGATGCGGGCGGCGACCAGAGGCCAGAGCCCGCCCCCGTCACCTGCCGCCTTCAGCATGATGAAGAACACCCCGAAGCAGCCCCCGGACACCCCGGCCATCAGCGGGCCGCCGTCCAGCCATCGGGGCCACCTCCCCCGGCCGGCGTCGCGCGGCGCATGCGAGCCCGCGCCCGGATCGTTGTTCTCCATGCTGACCAGGCCGATGGCCACCAGGCACAGGAGCACACCGGCGAGGACGGTGGAGTCCAGGCGTTCGCCGCGCAGCGCCCCGACGGCGACCGGGAGGACGGACGAGGCGAGCGCGGAGATCGGGGCGACCACGCTCATCGGCCCCCGGGCCAGCGCGCGGTAGAAGGTGACCAGGCCGGTGCCGCCCGCGACGCCGCCGCCGAATCCCCAGGCGAGCGAGTCCCCGGTGAAGCGGCCCCCGACGAACACGGCCGAGGTCAGCACCACCCCGAGGCCCACCGGAACGCACCAGGCCAGCGCCTTGAGCGCGGTGGATTTGCGGGCCACCGCGCCGCCGAGGAAATCCGCCGCGCCGTACGCGAGGGCGGCCCCCAGCGCGAGGACCGTCACCATGGGGCCTCACCGATCAACCGGCTTGAGATCCGCACGTCCGGGCTGATGACGCGCAGCCGCGCGGCCAGGTCGTCCCCCGCCTCCTGGAGGCGGTCCAGCGGATACGGGGCGAGCCGTTCGAGCAGGAAGAGCGTGTTGGTGGTCGACTCGGTGATGCGGGTGCGGACGCACTGCCGCCAGTTCCAGCGACGGCAGGTCACCCCGGCGTCGTCCCGCCACACGACCTCGCCGGCGTCCGGGTGGTCGACGGCCGCCTCGCCGCCCGCCACGGTGTCGAACGGCTCGTCCCCGGTCGCGCGGACCAGCCTGGCCGCGCCCTGGTAGGCGTCCAGGTCCTCGCCGCCGACCGGCAGGACGTACTGGACGCTGATCGCGTTGTAGGCGTCCACCACCCTGTTGATGGCGGGCAGGGCGTCCACACGGCGCAGCAGGGCGTCCACGGACGGCCGGGTACGCTGCGGCTTGGATCCGAAGGCTCGGTACGCGTCACGCCAGGCGTCGAGATGCGGGTCCGCCTCGGCCTCGGACGCCTTCGAGGCTCGGGCCGCCTCCGACAGCCACTCGCGGGTCCGGTCGTCGCTCGGCCCGTTGACCAGGCCCTCGGCGGTCATGGCGAGCACGGCGACGTCCGGGCGCAGCTCCCGCACGGCCTCGTCGATGACGATCCGCTCCAACATCCCGGATCCCTTCCACGGCGTTCTCGGCGTCCCTCGACGCGCGGTCATTTTAGTGAACCATTGATACCACCATAACGACCGTACCTGTCCACCGGCGCGCGAGTTCTAAGGTGTCCGGGGGAGGGAAGCGTGAGCGATCAGGCAGCCATCGGCGAGGCCGTGGCCAGGGCCGTGCGTGCGCTGCGGGCCGGGCACGGCTGGAGCCTGGACGAGCTCGCCGGACGGGCCGGGGTGAGCAAGGGCGTGCTGGTCGGCCTCGAACAGGGCCGCGGCAACCCCAACCTCGCCACGCTCATCCGGATCTCGGACGCGCTCGGCGTCCCGCTGACCCGCCTCGTCCAGGTGGAGGAGCAGCCTCCGGTGCGCGTCTTCCCGCCCGAACGGCATGTCGTGCTGTGGCATGGCTCGTCCGGGGGCACCGGCACGCTGCTGGGCGGCAGCGACCCGCGGCCGTCCCTGGAACTCTGGCGCTGGGAACTGCGGCCGGGAGAGGTCAACGAGAGCGACGCGCACGTACCCGGGACCAAAGAGATCGTGTACGTCGAGGAGGGAACGCTCACCCTGACGGTGGACGGCCGCAGGGACCTCATCGAGGCCGGGACGGCGGCGGTCTTCGTAGGCGACCGCCCGCACTCCTACGGCAACGACGGACGCACCGACCTGCGCTTCATCCTCGCCGTCCTGGACCTGTAACGGCCGCATCCAGGCACATACCGCCGCCGGCGATGAATTCGGCCCCGCACGCCGGTCCTTACTCCGAGACCGGCGCACAGGGCGACGGCGGAAGGAGAGGCATGGCCGGCATCGAACCTACCAACACCACCAATCTCGACAACTACGGAAGCGCGCCGCTGCTGTGGAGCCGGGCGCTCGACGCTTTGAGGGCCGGGCTGCCGTCCCGTGAGACGACCATGTTCCTGGGAACGATCGGCCCGGACGGACGTCCCCGGGCCGCGGGCCTCGGCTGCGTCTGGAACGAAGGCCGCCTCTACTTCGTCAGCGGGCCGCGGACGCTCAAGTCCCGCAACCTGGCGTCCAGCCCGTACTGCACGATCTCAGGGCGACTGGACGGCATCGACCTCGTCCTGGAAGGCGAAGCCCACCGGGTCACCGACGAGAAGGAACTGGACGAGGTGGCGGCCCTCTACCGTCAGGGCGGCTGGCCCGCCGAGTCGAACGGCGAGGCCCTGACCGCTCCTTCAGCGCCCCGAGCGCCGGCCCGCCGCCGTGGCATCTCTACCTCTTCACCATCCACAAGGCTGTCGGTGTGGCCACCGCCGAACCCTACGGCGCGACGAAATGGGACTTCGCCCAGGAGTGACGAGGCGGAGGGCCCGGCGGACGGTCACGACGTGAGGCGGACCGGCATCACCAGGTAGCGGAAGCCGGTGTCTCCTCCGGGGTCCCCCGGGCCGGTGCCCTCGCCGTCTCCGTCCGCGCGGTCCGGGACGGCGGTGAGGAGGGCGGCCTTGGTGGGGCCGGTGCATTGGAGCCGGGTGACCTCGGTGTCCACGCCGGCGAGGCCGTCCAGCAGGTACTGCGGGCTGAAGGCGATGTCGATCTCGTCGCCGTCCAGGGCCGCGAGCAGGCTCTCGTTGGCGCGGGCGGAGTCGCCCGAGGCGCCCCGGATGCGGACCTCGCCGGACGCGAAGGCCAGCCGGACCGGCGTGTTGCGTTCGGTCACCAGCGCGACCCGCTTGATGGCCTCGATGAACGGGGCGGTGCGGACACGGGCCGTGGAGGTCCACGCGCCGGTGAACCGGGACCGGTAGTCGATGAACTGGTCGTCCAGCAGCCGGGCGGTCATGCTGCGGCCGCCGCCGGAGATGCCGATCAGGGTGTCGCCCGTGCCGGAGAGGCCGAGCGAGACCTCGGCGCCCGCCTTGATCGCCTTCGCCGTGTCGCCAAGGGTGCGGGCGGGCACGACCACGCCGGTGGCGAAGTCGTCCCTGACAGGGCTCCAGGTCAGCTCGCGGACGGCGATCCGGTAGCGGTCCGTGCAGGCCAGCCGCATCGTGGAGCCGTCAATGTCGACGCGCACGCCGGTCAGCATCGGCAGGATCTCGTCGCGTCCGGCGGCCGGGGTCACCTGGGCGACGGCCGCGGCGAACACGTCCGCCGGGACCGTTCCGGCGGAGCCGGGCGGGTCGGGCAGCGTGGGGTAGTCCTCGACGGGCAGCGCGAGCAGGCCGAACTCCGCGCTGCCGCAGGTCACCACGACCTCGCTGCCTTTGAGCAGCACGTCGACGGGGTGCGGCGGAAGGTTCCGTACGATCTCCGCGAGCAGCCGTCCCGACACCAGCGCCCGTCCCGGCTCGGCCACGGCGACGGCACCGTCATCGGCCGTGACGGTGGCCTCGGCCGACACCTCGTAGTCGAACGCCGCGAACCTCAGCGCGCCCTCGCCGGTCGCCTCGACGAGCATGCCCGCCAGCACCGGCAGCGCCGGACGCGCGGGCAGGGTGCGCGCCGCCCAGGCGACCGCGTCCGCGAGCGGCTGCCGTTCGACCCTGAACCGCATCGTGTCGTGCCCCCTTCGGCCGGCGAGGATCGCGCACTTCGCACACTAACCATCCCCGCCGACAGAACGACCCGGCGATCAGAAGAGGGTGGCGGTGGCGTTCACGGTGGCGTCGGTCTTGACGCGGCGCTCGAAGTCGAGCAGGTACCGCTTGCGTTCCAGGCCGCCGCCGTAGCCGGTCAGGTCGCCGCTGGAGCCGACGACCCGATGGCAGGGGACGATGACGCCGATGGGGTTGCGGCCGTTGGCCAGGCCGACGGCGCGGGACGCGTTGGGGCTCCCGATCTCCCGTGCGAGTTCCCCGTACGAGAGGGTCTCCCCGTACGGGATCTCCTGCAACGCCGCCCAGACCCGCCTCTGGAACGGCGTGCCGAGCAGGGTGAGTGGCAGGTCGAACCGGGTCAGTTCGCCGTCGAAGTAAGCCTTGAGCTGCTCCGCCACCGCGCCGAACGGTGCGGCGAGCGGGTCCTCCACGGGCTTGCCGAAGGTCTCCTGCGGGGGGCGGTGGCGTTGCAGCTCCATGTAGAGGCCGCAGAGGGCGCCGTCGACGGCGACCGCCGTGAGCGGCCCGAGAGGGCTGTCGAGGACGACGTGGGTCCGGTCCCCGTTCATCGTGCCGATGCTCATGATCTCCCTTTTCGGATCCGCGGAGGTTCGCGGGTCTGGTCGATGGTCAGGCGGCGGGCAGCCGGTTGATGGCGTGGTCACCGGTCGCCCACAGGTACTGCACCGCGTACGCCCGCCAGGGACGCCACGCGGCGGCGCGGCGGGTGAGCGCGGCGGGGGTGGACGGCAGGCCGAGCTCGTGGGCCGCCGCCCGGATGCCCAGGTCGGTCGGGACGAAGGCGTCCGGGTCGCCCAAGGCGCGCATGGCGATCGTCTCGACCGTCCAGGGCCCGATCCCTGGGAGGGCGGCGAGCTTGGCCCTGGCTTCGTCCCAGTCACCGCCGGCGCCGAGGTCGATCTCGCCCGCGGCCAGCGCGGTCACGAGGGCGGCGAACGTCACACGGCGGGTTCGCGGGAACGCCAGCGTCAGCGGGTCCGTTTCCGCGAGCGCCGCCGCCGTGGGGAACAGGTGGGTCAGCCCCCCGTGCCCGTGATCTGGTGCGGCGAGGCCGGTGCCGGGGTCGGTGACCGGTTCCCCGTGCGCGACCACCAGGCGGGCGGCGTGCGTGCGGGCCGCCGCCGTGGACACCTGCTGGCCCAGCACCGCCCGTACCGCGAACTCGGCCGGGTCGACGGTACGGGGGACGCGGCGTCCCGGCGCCTTGTCCACCAGCGGCGCCAAGACGGGATCGGCGCGGAGCAGGTCGTCGACGGCCGCCGGGTCGGCGTCCAGATCGAGCAGCCGGCGGCAGCGGCTGATCGCGGTGGTGAGATCCCGCAGGTCGGTGAGGGTGAGCGCGCACGCGACATGGTCGGGGTGGGGGCGCAGCGCGACCACGGCGTGCCCGTGCGGGAGGCGCATCGTCCGCCGGTAAGCGCCGTCCCGCCACTCCTCGACGCCAGGCACGGCCGTGGCCGCCAGGTGCCCGAAGAGGTTGTCGGGGCACAGCGGGGTGCGGAACGGCAGCCGCAGCGACAGCGTCCCGGAACCGGCCGGCGGACGCCCCTTGGCGACGCGGTCGCGCAGCTCGGTGGGGGTGAGCGCGAAGACCTCGCGGACGGTGTCGTTGAACGCGCGGATGCTGGCGAACCCCGCCGCGAACGCGACCTCGCTCATCGGCAGGGCGCTGGTCTCGATCAGCAGCCGGGCGGTCTGGGCGCGCTGGGCGCGGGCGAGGGCCAGCGGCCCGGCGCCCAGCTCCGCGCCGAGCTGCCGTTCGATCTGCCGGGTGCTGTACCCGAGGCGCGCGGCCAGGCCGGGCACGCCTTCACGGTCCACCACCCCTTCGGCGATCAGCCGCATGGCGCGGGCCACGACGTCGGCTCGGTGGTTCCACTCGGGAGAGCCGGGGCTGGCGTCGGGACGGCACCGCTTGCACGCCCGGAACCCGGCCTGCTGGGCCGCCGCCGCGCTGGGGTAGAACCGCATGTTCTCGGGTTTGGGCGGTACGGCGGGGCAGCTCGGCCGGCAGTAGATCCCCGTCGTGACGACCCCGGTGTAGAACCAACCGTCGAAGCGGGCGTCCTTGGACTGCACCGCTCGTACGCACCGCTCCACGTCCTCATGCATGGTTTCAGCATCGCCGAGGTCATCGGGTTTCACTAGCGAGAATCCGACATCAACCTGGTGATGCCCGCCGGCTGATGCCCCCTCAAGTAATCGAATCTCCCGCCCCGGCTTGGAAGCGTGGTGCCCGCCGGAACGAGACGGTCCGGATCCGGCGCACACGCACACACACGGAGGGACCCACGATGAGCGACGTCCAGCACCTGGTCGAACGATACCTGGCGATCTGGAACGAGCGGGACGCGGCGGCCGGCGCGCCGCCGTCGACGACCTCTTCACCGAGGACGCCACCTACACCGACCCGCTCTCGGCCGTCGAGGGGCGCGAGGCGATCGACGCCATGGTCGGCGCGGTGCAGCAGCAGTTCCCCGACTTCGCGTTCCGGCCCGCCGGCGAGGTGGACGCCCACCACGACCTCGCCCGTTTCACCTGGGAACTCGGCCCGGAAGGCGGCGAGGCCACAGTGGTCGGCTTCGACGTCGCCGTCCTGTCCGGCGACGGGCGCATCGCCAAGGTCCACGGTTTCCTGGACAAGGTCCCGGCCGCCTAATGGGAGGTGCCGGGTCGGCCGCTGGCAGACTCGGTGCCTGGTAGCCGCTGGCGGGTGAGCACTCTCGCCGCCTGGAGCAGGTGAGTCCTGGGGTCAGATCGTGCCCTCGCCGGTGGTCAGGGGTTTTGATCGCTGATGGGATGTCGTGCCTGCCCGGTGGGGCGTGAGCACTGGTCCATCAGGTCGCTGACCGGCTCCTGCGGGCTGCTGTTGCGGTCGTCGATCGTGGAGGGTGATGTGCTGTTCGTCGGTGATGACTGGGCTGAGGATCACCATGACGTGGAGGTCCAGGACGAGACGGGCAAGGTCCTCAAGCGTGCCCGGTTGCCCGAGGGGATGGCCGGGATGTCCCGGTTCCACGAGCTGGTGGCACGGTTGTGCCCGAGGACGCCGAGACCGGCGATGTGCTGGTGTGCATCGAGACCGACCGGGGGCCGTGGGTGCGGGCGCTGCGGGCTGCGGGATACCGGGTGTTCGGGGTGGATCCCAAACAGGCCGCCCGGCATCGGGAGATCCTGGGCTCCTCGGGGGCCAAGAGCGACAAGGGCGACGCCCACGCCCTGGCCGACATGGTCCGCACCCGCCGTCACCAGCTGCGGGAAGTGGCCGCCGATTCCGACGTCGCCGAGGCTGTGAAGGTCGTCACCCGGGCGCACCAGACTCTGCTGTGGGAACGCACCCGGCACATGCTCCGGCTGCGGGTGGCGCTGCGCGACTACTTCCCCGCCGCGTTGGATGCCTACAAGCCTCTCGGCCTGACCAGCCAGGCGGTGCTGCGGCTGCTGGTCAAGGCACCCACCCCGGCCACGGCGGCCAAGCTGACCATCGGCCAGATCAGCGCGGCGCTCAAGGGCTGCCGCGACATCGGCGGCAAGGCCGCGACGATCCAGCGGGCGCTGCGCGCCGGCCACCTGGGCCAGGCCGAGCCGGTCACCGCCGCCTACGCGGCCACCGTCCGGGCGCTGGCCGCGGTCATCACCACCCTCAACGAGCAGATCAAGACCCTGGAGGGCGAGGTCGAAGCGCATTTTGGCCGGCACCCGGACGCTGAGGTCATCCTCAGCCAGCCCGGCCTCGGCGTCGTCCTCGGCGCCCGGGTGCTCGCCGAGTTCGGGGATGCCCCCGGACGCTACGCCAGCGCCAAGGCCCGCAAGAACTACGCCGGAACCAGCCCCATCACCCGCCAGCCCGGCAAGATGCGGACCGTCCATGCCCGGTTCGTCCACAACGACCGACTGGTGGACGCCCTCCACCTGCAAGCCTCCTGCGCGATCCTGCACGACCCGCACGTCCGCGCCTACTACGACCAGATCAGAGCCCGCGACGTCGGCCACAACGCCGCCCTCCGCCAGGTCGGCAACCGCCTGGTCGGCATCTTGCACGGCTGCCTCAAAACCCACACCCCCTACGACCGAGCAACCGCCTGGTCACACCGTGACCACGACCTCGCCGCTTGACATTCAACCTCCAGGGATGTCTGACCCGCCCCGCCGCGCGCCGCTCGGAACGGACGCGGCGCGCGGTCTTATGGGCCGAGCGGGGAAACCCCCGTACGGATAGGCTTCCGACATGGGGCTGCCCAGCGAGCTGAGCGGGTTTCGCTGGCGGTCTGAGAGCCACGCCACCCCGCCCTGCCGCGTCGTCACAGCGGACGACCGGACGAAGGCCGACGACGCGTACCGAATGGCCTGCGAAGGAACGGGGCTGCTGTGGCGTGGCGACTTCCAGAACGCCCGCCAACTCCTCAACGCGATGAGGCGGCGAGCTGACCGGCCACCCAAGCGCGCGCAACGCAGACGCGCCAAGTCCTCAGGCGACCCGCCGCCCGCACAGCAGTTCCATCTCCACCGCCTCGCGCAGGGCCAGCGAGCCCGCACGCTAGGCATGCTGCTGATTCCTGTGGAGCCGGGCCATGTCATCCCACTGCGGCGCGCACCTGACGTAAGGCAGGCGTGCGTCGAGGCATACGGGGAGGCCGACGAGCCGTATGTGGTGTCCCTGCGCGAGTTGCTAGGGGTCATCGGCGCGCACGAATGGCGTGTGAAGGGGGTTGAGATCCCCGCCCTCGGGGGCGAACGTATCCATCCCCACTACGGAGTTTTCTCCCCGGTACGCGGCGAGTACGTCGACCTGGTCGCTCAGGCCCCGCTACCGGTCGTTGCCGCGCTGGCGTACGACATCGGGACTGGGACGGGTGTACTGAGCGCCGTCCTCGCCAAGCGCGGCGTTGAGCGCGTCGTCGCCACCGACCACGATCCGCGCGCGCTTGCCTGCGCCCGGGAGAACCTCAGCCGCCTCGGGCTATCGGACCGGGTACAGGTAGTAGAGGCCGACCTGTGGCCACCGCCCCCGGATCCACCTGCGTCACTGGTGGTGTGCAATCCCCCGTGGATCCCCGCCCGTCCCAGTTCGCCCCTTGAGCACTCCGTGTACGACCCGGACGGCCGTATGCTGCGCGCCTTCCTGGACGGGCTCCCCCGCCACCTCGCCCCGGACGGGGAAGGGTGGTTGATCCTTTCCGATCTCGCCGAGCATCTGGGGCTCCGGACCCGCTCCGACCTGCTCGCCCGCTTCGAGGCCGCGGGCCTGAAGGTGGCGGGACGCCTGGACGCCAAGCCCCGGCATCCGCGAGCGTCCGACACCTCCGACCGCCTGCACGCCGCGCGGGCGGCTGAGGTGACCTCCCTGTGGCGCCTCATCCCCTCCACATCATGATCAAAGCCGCCCCGGCGATCAGGACCGCTCGGGCTGGAGGTGGAGCGCGGCGATCCCGCACTCAAACGGGGTGGACGTCACGAACCGGAACCGCCGCGGGGCGCCGAGGCCGCGGAACACCGGCAGCCCCGAGCCGCCCCGGCGATCAGGTCGCGCACGAGCGTGCCGCCCCACGGGTGCTTCAGCCAGTCCATCTCGCCATAAACCTCGAACCGTCAGGTGTGAAAGTCGTCGCGCCATCCTGGCGGCGATTGTTTACGGCTCCGCCTCTATCGCGCCGTTCACCTGCAGCGCCGCCTCTGAGCGGAACGTGGGTAAGCCCAACAAGTTGCTAGACTCCGCCCATGGCGACGGGCGAGGGCTCCCACCTCACACGCATCCAGCGCACGCCGACCTGGCTGACCGGACAGGCGTCCAACTACGGCCACCGGCTGGTCACCGAACGACTGGCGGCCGCCGGCACCCGCGGCTACCACTACCGCCTGCTCTCCGCGTTAGCGGAGTTCGGACCCGCCAGCCAGGCCACCCTGGGACGCAGGACGGGCATCGACCGCAGCGACGTCGTGGCCGCGCTGAACGAGCTCACCGCCGCCAAGCTGGTCGAACGCGCCCCCGACCCGGCCGACCGGCGGCGGAACATCATCACGCTCACCGAGGAGGGACGGAACCACCTCAAGCGGATCGACCCCGTCCTGGACGAGATCCAGGACGAGTTCCTCGCGCCCCTGTCCGACTCGGAACGCGAGCAACTGACCGAGCTGCTCACCAAGATCGTGAACTACCACTCCTCACGCCGCTGACCGGGCACACGCGCTCAATCACCGGCGACGCGCTCCGCCGTGACCACGCCCGTGGTGTAGGACATCGTGAATCGTCCGCCCAGCTCGTCGATCGCGGCGCCGACGCCCTCCAAGACCTCCGCCAGCTTGTCCGGCGGAAGTCTGGTCAGCGCCCCGGTCGTGGGAAGCTGGTCCAGCCACTCGTCCCGCGTGTAGTCCCGTTCCCAGTCGAACCGCCCCCTCTCCGGGTCGGAGAACGCGCCCGTCCCGCGGATCCCGTCGGCGGCCTTGGTGAGGATCGGCTGGTAGAGCTCCCAGGCCGACCTGGTCTCCCCGGCCCCGCCCCGCACATGGAGGTTGATCGGCGAGTCGGGCACCACTCGCTTGAAGGTGGCGGCGGAGGCTTCCTCCAGCGCCCGCGGAGGCTGGAACACGTGCCAGAACACCGCCAGCCGTCCACGGGGGCGCAGCACCTCCGCGGCCCTGACCGCGCCCGCGACCGGATCGACCCAGTGCCAGGCCGTTCCGGCGATGACCGCGTCGAACGTGCGGCCGGCGGGGTCCCAGGACTCGAAGGTCGCCACCTCCACGTCCAGTCCCCTGCGGCGTGCGACCTCGGCCATGCGCGGGTCCGGTTCGACACCGAGGACCGTGCAGCCCGCCGCCTGGAACTGCCGGGCCTCGATGCCGGTGCCGCAGCCGACGTCCAGGACCTCCGCCCCGGGCATGGCGGCGACGATCCGTTCCACCATGGCGTCGGGGTACGGGGGTCGCGTCCGGTCGTAGCGTTCGGCGTCCACACCGAACGACTCCGCCATCTCCCGGGCCCGGTGGATGTCGGGCAGCGGAGGTTGGGAGGAATCAGACTGTAGAGTGGGCATGCGCCCACCATAGTGGGCAAATGCCCACTTGGCTATACCTTCAGCAACCCGCGAGGAAGAGACGCACGGTGCCCACTGGGATCGCCCTCCGCGACGTACGCCGGCAACTGTTCGACGCCGCCGAACGCGTCCTCTTACGCGACGGCCCGAGCGCTCTCACCAGCAGGGCGGTCACCACCGAGGCGGGCTGTGCCAAGGGCGTCCTGCACCGCCACTTCCCCGACTTCGACGGCTTCCTCGCCGAGTTCGTGCTGGACCGCGTCCATCGCCTCGACGAGCAGACCGCGTCCCTGAGCGACTCCGCCGGCACCGGCACCGTCTCCGACAACCTCACCAGGGCTCTCACAGCCCTGTTCGAGTCGGCCGCCGTGGCGATCGTCGCCCTCGTCACCTCACGGGACGGCCTGCGCGCCCGGCTGCGCGAGACCTGGCCGGTCGGCGTTCCCGTCCTGACCGAGGCGGCGATCCTCATCGCCGAATACCTCGCCCTGGAACGCGACCGGGGCCGCATCGCCGCCGACGCCGACGTCGACACCCTCGCCGCCATGCTCATCGGCTCCGTCCACCTGCTGTACGCCGACCGCGACAGCACCCCACCCGACAGCGAGACCGTCCGCAAGATCGTGACCAGGATCATCATCACCGACCTCCGCAACCCCCACCCCTAACCGAACCCCGCCCTGAAATCAGCCAACAGGCCCACCGGACCAGCGGGACAGGTGGCCGTCCAAGCCCTGCTAATCGTCGCCCGCCCACGCCACGCGCCCGTCCAGGCGGAGCACAACGCAGGAACGTCCAGAGCCGCAGCAGAATCCGCGACGTGATCGACCCGATCCGACCGACTCGCATCGCCCCCATGGCGGGGGTCAGCCAGCGGGGACGCCGGACCAGCGGGACGAACGGCCGTCCAACTTCCGCTGATCGTCGCCAACCCACGCCACATGACCGTCAGGACGGAACAGAACGCACGAACCTCCAGAACCGCAGCGGGACCCGCCCCATGGCCAACCCGACCCCGACCAGCTTGCATGGTCGCCCTGACCGGATCAGCCGGCAGGCACGACCAAACCACGAGACAGATGTCCGTCCGCATCCCGCTGATCGCCGTCAATCCACGCCACGCGCCCGTCCGAAAGGAACAGAACGCACGGAACATCCGGTGGCGCAGCGGGACCCGTCACACATGGTCGACTCGATCCGGCCCGCTCGCATTGGTCGGCCTGGGTGGGGTGAGATCAGGCGGCAGGCTCGCCAAACCAGCCGGACAGGTGGCTATCCAGGTCCCTTCTGATCGTCACCGATCCCTGCCACGCGCCCGTCCAGGCGGAGCACAACGCAGGAACGTCCAGAGCCGCAGCAGGATCAGCGACGTGATCGACCCGGTCCGGCCATCGCCCCGGCGGGGGTCAGCCAGCGGGGACGCCGAACCGGCGGGACGAACGGCCGTCCAACTTCCGCTGATCGTCGCCGGCCCACGCCACATGACCGTCAGGACGGAACAGAACGCACGGAACATCCGGTGGCGCAGCGGGACCCGTCACACATGGCCGACTCGATCCGGCCCGCTCGCATCGGTCGCCCCGGCCGGATCAGGCGGCGGGCTCGCCGAACCAGCGGGACAGATGGCCGTCCAAGTCCTGCTGGTCGTCGCCGATCCAGGCCACGTGGCCGTCGGGACGGAGCAGGACGCACGGAACGTCCAGTGCCGCGGTCGGGTCTGCGACGTGGTCGACTCGGTCCGACCAGCCGTCGGTGGTCAGGCGTCCGGTGCGGTCCAGTAGCAGGCCGCGGCCGTGGTGTAGCAGATCGTAGAGGCGGCCCTGCCGCACGTCGATGTCGCGCAGGCGGCGGCCCAGCAGGTCGGGGCCGTCGCCGAGGTCGTACCGGACGCCGATCGCGGTGATCTTCTCGATCAAATGGCGGTTCACCTCGTCGAAGTCCATCAGCTCGGCGAGCAGTCTGCGCACGGCCCGCGGACCCGGTTCGGGAGACAGCAGTTCCATCTGGGCGCGGGTGTTGTCCAGCACGTCCTCGGCGACCGGACGGCGTTCCGCCTGGTAGGTGTCCAGCAGTGGTTCCGGCGCACAGCCGCGGATCTGCGCGGCCAGTTTCCAGCCGAGGTTGAACGCGTCCTGGACGCCCAGGTTGAGGCCCTGTCCGCCGATGGGCGGATGGATGTGCGCGGCGTCGCCGGCCAGCAGCACCCGGCCGACCCGATAGCGTTCGGCCAGCCGGGTGGCGTCCCCGAAGCGGGACGTCCAGCGCGGGGAATGCACACCGAAATCGGTTCCGGCGATGGCGCGCAACCGCTGTTGGAACTCCTCAAGGGTGGGCGGTTCCGAGCGATCACCGACTCCCGCGGCAGGCACGACGACGCTGTAAATCCCGCCGCCGAAGGGCCTGAGCCAGAACGGCCTGTGGGTTTCGCCGATCTCGCGGACCCTGGCGGCGATCTCCTCCTGCGGCACGCCCACTTCCATCTCGCCCATCAGCGTCTCGGTGCGCGAGGGCTCCCCGGGAAAGCCGACGCCGAGCAGTTTGCGCACCGTGCTGCGCGCGCCGTCACAGCCGATGAGATAGCGCGCACGCAGCCGTTCTCCGCGCGCCGACTCGACGGTCACTCCCTCGTCGTCCTGCTCGAAACCCGCCACCGCGCAACCGTGCTCGACCTCCGCGCCCAGCTCGATCGCGTGGTCTTCGAGAAGCCGGACGATGACGGGCTGCGGGATGCCCACCAGGTAGGCGTGCGCGGAATCCAGGTTCCGGGGCGCGGGTTTGGCGATGGCGGCGAAGAAGCCCCCGGCCGGACGCCGTCTTCCGTGCTGGACGATGCGGTCGAGCAGCCCGCGCATCGCCATCAGTTCGAGACTGCGAGCATGCAGACCGACGATGCGGGTGAACGATACGGGCTCGGTCTCCTGCTCCAGGACGAGCACCCGCACATCGTGCAGCCGCAGCTCGGCGGCCAGCATCGCGCCGGTGGGCCCGCACCCGGCGATGATCACGTCGAACTTGAGGGGCGGGCGGCCGACAGTCAGAGAACGCATAGGTGTTGCCTTTTGGGAGTGCCTTGTTGGCGAGGCGCTCCCGGCGACACCTACGTCAATCGCCCGACCGTGACGGGGAGGCGGAGCACCCACGTCGATACAGCGTTCATGGGTCTCACCCCCTCAGGCGGTGTCACGGTCCACCGCACGCTACAAGGCCGGGCCTCATCCCGTCCAACCCTTTTCCCGGCCGCCTCAAGGCTCCTGACCTGCTGGACGGCGCCTATTGCGCCATGTCGACGAAGCGGCTGTAGTGACCCTGGAAGGCGACCGTCACGGTCGCGGTCGGGCCGTTACGGTGCTTGGCCACGATCAGGTCGGCCTCACCGGCCCGCGGTGACTCCTTCTCGTAGGCGTCCTCGCGATGCAGCAGGATCACCATGTCCGCGTCCTGCTCGATGGACCCGGACTCGCGAAGGTCCGAGACCATGGGCTTCTTGTCGGTTCGCTGCTCGGGACCCCGGTTGAGCTGGGAGAGCGCGACGACGGGAACACCGAGCTCCTTGGCCAGCAGCTTGAGCGAACGGGAGAACTCCGACACCTCGACCTGTCGGCTCTCCACCCGCTTCCCGGACGACATCAACTGCAGGTAGTCGACGATGACCAAGCGCAGGTCGTGCTGCTGTTTGAGGCGGCGGCACTTGGCCCGGATCTCCATCATCGACATGTTCGGCGAATCGTCGATGAACAGCGGCGCCTCGGCGACCTCGCTCATCCGCCGCGCCAGCCGCGTCCAGTCCTCGTCCTGCATGGTGCCCGAACGCATGGCGTGCAGCGCCACCCGGGACTCGGCCGACAGCAGCCGCATGGTGATCTCGTTGCGGCCCATCTCCAGGCTGAAGAACGCCGAGGTCAAGCCGTGCTTGATGGACGCGGCCCGCGCGAAGTCAAGCGCCAGCGTCGAGTTGTGCGTCGGAATGCAGGAACGCCCCACCAGATACATGTGATCGGCGTTGTCGACCTGCACGCACCGCACCGGCACGCTCTTCACGGGACGCACGTCCACGATGTACCGCACCCGGTCGCTCGCGTCCGGACGGACGAGCTCACGCTGGCGCGCCGCCTTGCGCGACGACCGGAACACCTGCTCAGCCGGAACGAAGCCGATCCGGTAGATCGCGGAAGGCCCCGCCTCCGGCTCGACCGTCATCGTCGCCCGGTGCCCAAGGGTCAGGATCAGCTCGCGCGCGTCCTCGGCCAGCCGCCGATCGTCGAACGCCAACCGCACCTGGCCCGACTCGGTGACGTGGCCGTCGACGTCCAGCATTCCGGCCAGGAGCGCGCGCCGCTGCTCCCGCGAGGCCCGCAGGTATTCGCGTGGGATACGCCTGCTCTCACGCAGCCCCAGCTCTCTGATCGTCCGGCTGAGCCCAGAGAGGTCAGGCGCGGGCACCCCGGCCGCTTCGATCCGTTCCTGGAGCGCGATGTCATCGTCGAGACGGCCCGCGACCCCCTCCCGGCTTCGCCCGCCGGCGAGCCATGCCCCCAGCACGTAGGGGTCGAGTGGCAGGTCGGCCTCCGCGAGTTGGAAGGGCGCCGCCAGCTCGACCGCGTGGTTGGAACGGCCGTCGAAGCCACAGCGCAGGGTCGCCGCGATCTCCCGGGTCGTCTTGATCGGCCGGTGCGGCGGCAAGCCGACACGGTGCAGCGACCTCCCATGCCGGGCGCCATCCGACCCCATCCGAGCTCGCCGCGCTCCCCGTTCGGCCAGGCGGACCGCTCCTACGCTCGCCTCCGCCAGCGCCCGAGCATGAGGCATCCGGCGAGGAGACCCCCCACCGGCCACCGCCCGCGCGGCAAGGCCTGCGTTGCCGTGTCCGAACCGGGGCCGCCCGTGCTCCTGACCTCCGGCGCGGGTCGTGGTCCTCCACTGGTGCTCGGCGTCGGCGACGATCACTGCGCCGTCCGAGAACTCGATCTCGTAGCAGGGACGCCCGTACATCACCTCAGTGGCGGCGACGACACGGGTGGGTCTCCCGTCCGCCCCGATCAGCAGGTCGCCGACCTCGACCTCGCCCATCGTCGTCCAGCCGTCCGGGGTCGGCAGGGGCGTGTCGCACCTGACCGCCTTGCCCATCGCGGGCCTGGCCGCGATCACCACCATCTGGCCCGGATGGAGGCCGTTGGTCAGGGCGTCGAGGTCGGCGAAGCCGGTGGGGACGCCGACCATCTGGCCGCCCCGGCTGCCGATCGCCTCGATCTCGTCCAGCGCCCCCGGCATGATCTCGCTGAGCGGGACGTAGTCCTCGGAGGTGCGCTTGTCGGCGATCGCGAAGACCTCGGCCTGGGCCCGGTCGAGGACCTCGTCGGCGTCGGCGCCATCGGCCGCGTACCCCATCTGCACGATGCGCGTTCCGGTCTCCACCAGCTTCCGCAGCACCGCGCGCTCGCGCACGATCTTGGCGTAGTAACCGGCGTTGGCGGCCGTGGGCACCGACGAGATCAGCGTGTGCAGGTACGGGGCGCCGCCGATGCGCCCGATCTCGCCTCGCTTGGTCAGCTCACCGGCGATGGTGACGGCGTCGGCCGGGTCGCCGCGGCCGTACAACTCCAGGATGGTGTCGAAGATGATCTGGTGTGCGGGACGGTAGAAGTCCTGGGTACGCAGCACCTCGATGACCTCGGCGATGGCGTCCTGGGAGAGCAGCATCCCGCCGATCACGCCCTGCTCGGCGGCGATGTCGTTCGGTGGGGTGCGCTCGAACCCAGGCTCGTGCGCGCCGAGTTCGGTCACGCTCATCCCTGGCACCCCCTGCGCTTCCGCTGTAGCGGAAGCCCCGCGCGTCCTGTTCCGGATCCTTCATCTCAAGTGCGTCTGACATTTTCGGGGCGCGCTGCCACCCGAAGCAAAGACCCCTGTGGACGGCCTGTGGAGCCCCTGTGCAGACACGCCGCACTCGTTGTGCACAACGTTGGGGAAAACCCTGGGGACAACCCTCCCGCCCCGCGGCCACAGCCACTCTGACCTGCGGCGATCCCGTCCACCACATGTGAACGAGAAAAACTTCGGACTCGACCGTCCCACGTCACACGCCTCCAGTACGGCGCCGAGGCGGGCTGTAATGATCAATTGGCATATATACCTTACATGCTGCTAACGTGCTGATCGTCATGGTCGGCTCAGCATGGCGGCGGCGGGTCAACCCGCACGACCGCGAGATCCTCCGGCTCGCGGTGCCCGCGTTCGGCGCACTCGTCGCCGAGCCGCTGTTCCTGCTCTCCGACTCGGCGATCATCGGGCATCTCGGCACCGCCCAGCTCGGCGGGCTCGGTGTGGCCGGCCAGGCGCTGTCCCTGCTCGTCTACCTGTGCGTGTTCCTGGCGTACGGGACGACCGCCGGCGTGGCCAGGCAGGTCGGCGCCGGTGATCTGCGCGCGGCGATCCGGCAGGGCATCGACGGGATGTGGCTGGCGCTGGCGATCGGTGTCGTGCTGGCCGTGGGATGCCGGCCACTGGTCCCGTGGCTGGTGGACCTGTTCGGCGCCTCACCGGTGGTCGATCCGTACGCCCGCACCTACCTCACGATCAGCCTGCTCGGCGTTCCCGGAATGCTGGTCGTCCTGGCGGGCACCGGAGTGCTCCGCGGCCTCCAGGACACCCGCACGCCGCTGCTGGTCTCGATCGGCGGGTTCGGCGGCAACCTGATCCTGAACGTGGTGTTCGTCCTCGTTCTGGACTGGGGCATCGCCGGTTCGGCATGGGGGACGGTCATCGCGCAGACCCTCGGCGCCGCCGTCTACGTGATCATGGTTCTGCGCGGGGCACGCCGCCATGGCGCCCCGGTGCGTCCCGACCTCCCGGGGCTGCGCGCGGCGGCGTCCGCGGGAGTCCACCTGCTCGTCCGGACGGCGGCCCTGCGCGTCGTGCTGATCGTCGGCACATCGGTCGCCGCGCGGATGGGGGACGCGGAGATCGCCGCGTACCAGGTCGGCTTCCAGGTCTGGACGCTGCTGGCGCTCGCCCTGGACTCCATCGCGATCGCGGGCCAGGCCATCACCGGCCGCCATCTGGGCGCCGAGGACGTCGCCGCGACCCGCTCGGCCACCCGGCGGATGGTCCTCTGGGGCGTGGTGTGCGGGGTGATCTTCGGCATCGCGATCCTCGTGGTGCGGCCCTGGCTGCCCGCCCTGTTCACGACCGACGACCAGGTACGCGGCCTGCTGCTCGCCTCACTGATCGTGGTCGCGCTCCTCCAGCCGATCGCCGGCGTGGTGTTCGTGCTGGACGGGATCCTGATCGGCGCGGGCGACGGCCCATACCTGGCGGTCACCTCGCTGATCTCGACGGTGGCCTTCCTGCCTCCCGTCCTGGCCGCCTACCAGCTCGGCGCCGGCCTCATCGGCCTGTGGCTCGCCATCGGCGTATGGATGGCCGCCCGCTTCGTCACCCTGGGTCTGCGCGCCCGCAGCGAAGCCTGGCTCGTCACCGGCGCCACCCGCTGAGGTGCTTATGGCAGGCACGAGCTGCGCTGTGTTCATTGGCGGTGCCTGCGGCGTCGGGCGCTGGGCGCCCTCCTTCTCCGGCACCGCGTGCGATCGCTGCATCGCTCCGACTCGCCCAGGGGCTCGCTCCGCGATCAGGGTCTCGCTGACGCTCGCCCCTGCCTCCGGACGCGATCGCAACGCCTGAGCGACCGTCCGGGGCCGACTCCCCCTGCTGGGCTGGATACCTCCAGTCTGGCCAATGACTGTTGGGCGCGCCTGTCCTGGGCGGGTGGGCGGGAGGCTAGCCTCAGTCGCGTTGTGCCCCGTCGGGCCAGATGATTCGGATGGGCACGCGATGCTCATGCGCGTGGGCGACCACGTCGGCGGTGCCTCCGTAGCCGCGTGCGGGCTGCCCGTCCCACACCGCCCACAGCTCGTCCGCATGGTCGATCATGTAGGCGCTGGCCGCCATGTGAGCCTCGGAGTCGGACTCGGTGAAATCCATGGTGTGAACGCCGCTGGCTGCGGAGAAGAGCCGGTCGTACTCAGCATGCGCTGCTTCTGGTAGACCATCACGATATTGCCGTGCGGGCACGATGGCCTCGATGGTGCCACCGTGGTCAAGGACGGCGCGGGCGAAGATCTGATCGGCTCCATCCGCAAGACAGGACAAGCCGGTGATGTCGCCGGTCGTTGTGGCGAGCAGTTTCCGGATGGCCTGGTCGACTAGCTGCTCGGTCTCCGATGGCATGCCTCGGTGACCGGATATGGCGATGCGCCGCAAGGCGGTTCCTTCAGACAAGGGTGGCTTGTAGGTGTCGGTCGAACTGGCGAACCTTGGGTGTGATCGGGCCTGAGTACTCTCGGCGGAAGCGTCGGGCTCGCTGGATGACCCGTTCGGATGCATATGCGGTTCCGATCTTGAGCGCGTCGCTTCCGAGGCGGAATGCCTCGTCCACCTGGCTGGTGTCGTGGCTTAGCTCTCCGCCTTGCCGCACGGCTGTAGCAACTTCCAGCATGACGGCGGCTCGCTGCTTGGGTGCTGGCTGGGCACTGGCGGCAGACTCGGCGAACGCTGCGAGCGCGTGGCTGGGCTGGTTGAGCCGGACCGCTACAAGCGCCCGGTATCCGGCCAGCTTGGCATCGTCAAAAGGGAACACCCACGGCCATGGGGGCACGGATGCGCGGTCATGCTCAATGGCTCTCTCAGCCGTGAGCAGCGCTTGCGTGCTGCGTGCTTCACGGTCTTGCCTGTGCGCGCTGGCGTGTGCAAGAGCTTCGATTGATGCGAGCCAAGCGCGCGGTGTGGGATGGGCCCGTGGTTCGATTTGCCCGCGCGCCTTGTCGATCAGGGCGAGTCCAAGATCAGGGTCGTTGCCCTCGATCTCGAACGCCGCGAGGCTCCCGATCATATAGGCGGTGAGCAGATCATGACCGGCGCGGCGGGCCCGGTCGATCGCCATGCGGTAGTACGTGCGCGCAGTCCCGATATCGTGCATGTCCGCGTGCAGCCATGCAGCGAATCCAGCAGCCTCGCTGACGGCTGCCGCGATGTCAGCAGAGAACGGGGAGCGCTCGGTCCGTGCGTAACGGCGGTCGGCCATCTCGACATGAGCGATCACACCGCGAGCGAGATCACGGGCGGGTGTCGTCGCGTCCAAGCGACGCTGACTGCCGGTGATAGCGGTCAAAGTAGGCGCCGTCGTCTCATCGAACTCGGCGCGTGCGGGGATGGGCAGCAAGGCCAGTGCAACGGTCTTGCTGAACTCTCGGCGGTTCGTGGGATCGTCACCTCCAACATCACCGAATCGGAGTAGTGCGAGCGGCACTCCGAGTCGGCGCGATATCTCCCGGACTTGGTCGATGGTGAGCGGCTGCGTGCGCCGGAGCACCTTCGAGACCCAGCTCTGGGAGTAGCCCACCGCCGTGGC
This sequence comes from Actinomadura sp. NBRC 104412, assembly GCF_030269515.1. Lineage (GTDB taxonomy): Bacteria > Actinomycetota > Actinomycetes > Streptosporangiales > Streptosporangiaceae > Spirillospora. The sequence goes on from NZ_BSTM01000039.1 coordinate 22,916, forward strand.
CAAGTCCGCCTGCGTCCATCCGCGCGCATGGCGAATCTCGTCTAGGAGCGTGGGGAAGTCGCAGCTCGCTAGTGCTGCCGCGACCGCAGGTGTGGACCAGAACGCCGGTGAGGTGCTCTGTCCTGTCTGATCCATGAATTTAGGTTACGGGCGCCCATCACGGCTGTCTTAGTCGTGACGGGACTGGTCCTTAGTCGCGTGAGTGGTAGCGCGTCCTCTCCCATGTCGGCCGCCCTCAGGATCGCATTCACAGCAACCCCAGACGTATCCGAGGTCGAGTCCGATGCCTACCATCCTTGCCCCTGAGGTTCCGACGCTTGTGCTCAACCCCACCGACCGCGCTCCCGCGTTGGCTCGGAGGTTTGTTGCTGAGCGGTTGCGTGCATGGGGCCACCGAGACGACTACATCGGCCGTGTGGTGGTCACTGAGCTGGTGACCAACGCCTACCGGCACGGGGCGGGGTTCATCGTGGTGCGGGTGTTCCGGGACGAACGCGATGGCCTGGCGGTGATCGAGGTCTGGGATCACGGGCCGGGACTGCCGGTCGTGGGGTCCGGAGATCATGACTCCACTTCGGGACGGGGGCTGTTGATGATGTCCCGGCTGGTTCGGGACTGGGGTACCCGGCGGACAACGGAAGGCGGGAAGATCGTATGGACCAAGTGCGCTCTCTAGGCGGCTTGGTCGATCGCATCGTGTTGGGGTGGCGTACCCGCTTGGGGCGCGCCACGGCCGTGCGGTACCTGGATGTGCCGGCCCTGGTGGTCGAGCACCGGGGCTGGTGCCGCTGCTGTGGATCTACGGCGCGGGCGAGGCGGGCCAGATGGTGGTCAATGTGCGGGCCACTGCGGGAGACTCCTGGGCCTTCTACGAGGCGCACCGGGGGTGGTCGGGCTATCTCGCCGGCTGTGACGATGTGCAAGTGGCGCGCGATCGCAACGCTTGAGCGATCGTTCGGGGCTGGGGTGACGGGTGAGGCGGGTGCGAAAGGTCTTATGACAGCCGCGAGCCGACCGACCCATGCCCCCGCGGAGTTTGCTACCCGCAAGCCGGACGTTGGAAAAGAATGCTTGAAGCGCATCCGCCTCAGTGGCCACTCTGGATAGGATTCGAACATGTGTTCCACGCATGGCGAGCGGATGGCCCGGTTGACGCAGGCGATCGACGACCTGGCCGCCGAGGGCCTGGCCGGGTTGCCGCCGGAGACCCTGGTCGAACGGGTCGCGGGGATCTGGTCGCTGATCGAGGGCATCGACCCGGAGATCGCCCGCCGCCGCACGCGTTACACGACCCCGGAATCCTGACGGTTCACCCGGAGCGCCACGCGCGGGCACGCAGGAGAACGTCACCGTTCAAAGCTTCGGCCACCTGGGCGCGAAGCTCGGGGAGCCTCCCGTACAGGACGTCGCCGGGGCAGTCGGTCGTCACCAGATCGCGGTGGCCCACGATGGCGTGGAACGGGTCCAGGCGGTACTCGTCGCACAGCCAGGCGCACGTGTCGACAAGGGAGGACCAGAGCCTCCCGGGAACCCGTGACCGGCTGTAGTCGCCCTCGTTCTCGATCCCGATCGTGTGCTCGTTGTGCCCCTTGGCCTGGGCGCCGACCACATGCCGACCCGCCCGGATCGCGGCGAGGCTACGGTTGCGCCCCTCCATCACATGCCCGCCACGGCTGATGGTGAGCTGCTGTCCCGTGTCGTCCCAGCCGCGCCTCAGATGGAACCGCTGGATGCTCCGGGACAGCGCATAGGCGTGGGCGAGTGAGGTGTCCTTGGAGTTCGCGGTCTCGGTGTGGTGCACGACGATGCGATCCGGAGCCGCCCTGATCACCCTGGCCGCTCTGCGAGGCGGCAGCGCCTTCCAATCCCTCCTGGTATGGACGTGCGGCGACAGGTCGTCGATCGCGAACGCCCGACCGCCCATGGTCATCTGGAGCAGCCCGGCCCCCAGCATCCCGGCCAGCCCCCGACGGGTGAACCTCGCATACGAGCCCCCGGACATTCCGCCCCCTTCGCGTGTTGGTTCGCTTACGGACGGTAGCGACGGTTCGTCTTAGCCACCAAAGCCACGGCGGTTCACCCTCGTTTCACATGAAACCCAAACACCCCCCACCAATCACCGCACGCCCAGAGAAGACTCCTGCCAGCGATGCTCACCGACCAGCGACAACTCCACCAGCGAGCCGACCGGCCCGTCCGCGCACAACACCGCGTCGGCCGGCTCGGACAACGCATCCGCGGAACCCCGACAGCTTTCCGAGCGCACCGGCACCGCCAGCATCGTGCACACTGATCATCCAAGTTCTTGGTTGTGATCTTGCGTCTGTTCGACCAAGGGCTTCGCCGTGATCAACCCGGGCTCCACAGGTTGAAGATCAAGCAAGCCGTGGCATTCCTGGGAGATGCCGCTAGGGCGCGCCCAACCGGCCCGCTGTCGGGTCCGCTTTAGCTTGTGCAGCGGCTTCTGTGTCTTGTAGTCCCGGCGCGGCCGGGACTGCGGCTCCTCGCCGTAGGGGCTGGTCGGTTTGGGGGTTGCGGGCGTGCGAACGGCCCGCCTGGTGGGCAGGCGGGCCGTTCTTTGGCGGTATGGGCCGGGTGGTCAGGCTTCGACTACGTCGACGTCGATGGTGGCGCTGACGTCGGAGTGCAGGCGGACGCTGACGCGGTGGGTGCCGACGGTCTTGATCGGGTTGCCGATCTCGATGCGGCGGCGGTCCAGTTCGGGGCCGTCGGCGGCCTTGACGGCCTCGGCGATGTCCGCCGCGGTCACCGCGCCGAACAGCCGGCCGTTGCGGCCGGTGCGGGTGCGCAGGGTGACCTTGAGGGACTTCAGCGCCCCCGCGACATCCTTGGCGTGCTCGACGGTCGCGATCTCGCGGGCCGCGCGGGCCTTCTTGATCGACTCGATCTCGCGCTCCGCGCCCCGCGTCCACTTGATCGCGAATCCGCGCGGGACGAGGTAGTTGCGGCCGTAGCCGTCGCGGACCTCGATGACGTCGCCGGGCTCACCGAGCCCGGAGACCTGCTGAGTGAGGATGAGCTTCATGATCTGGTGTCCTCCTCGCTCAGCGCGCGGTGCTGGTGTACGGCAGCAGCGCCATCTCGCGGGCGTTCTTGATCGCCGTGGCGACGTCCCGCTGGTGCTGCGTGCAGTTGCCGGTCACGCGACGGGCCCGGATCTTGCCGCGGTCGGAGATGAACTTCCGCAGCAGGACCGTGTCCTTGTAGTCGACGTAGGAGATCTTCTCCTGGCAGAAAACGCAAACCTTCTTCTTCGGCTTGCGGGGAGGTGGCTTCGCCATCGTGGTGCTCCTTGGTGAGAGCCCCGCTTGCGCGGGAATGGACTGGGTTCGATGTCATCCGGCGGATCGACCGCCGTGGATGAGGACTGTTCGTCGTGGTGGTGGACGGGGCCGCTAGAAGGGCGGGTCGTCGGAGAAGCCGCCACCGCCGGAGCCGCCGGTCGCCCACGGGTCGTCGACCTGGGGGCCGCCGGAGCCGCCGCCCTGCTGGCCGCCGCCGAAACCGCCGCCTCCGCCGGAGCCGCCGAACCCGCCTCCGCCGGAGCCGCCGAAGCCGCCACCGCCCTGCCGCTGGGTCTTGTTGACCTTCGCGGTGGCGTTGCGCAGCGAGGGACCGACCTCCTCGACCTCGATCTCGAAGACGGTCCGCTTCTCACCCTGCTGGGTCTCATACGAGCGCTGCTGGAGACGGCCCTGGACGATCACGCGCATGCCGCGCTGCAGGGTCTCGGCCACGTTCTCGGCCGCCTGCCGCCAGACGTTGCAGGTCAGGAACAGCGCCTCGCGGTCCTTCCACTCGCCCGACTGGCGGTCGAAGTACCGCGGGGTCGAGGCGATGCGAAACGACGCGACCGCCTGGCCGCTGGCGGTGAAGCGTAGGTTCGGGTCCTCCACGAGGTTCCCGACGATCGTGATGACGGTGTCGCCTGCCATGGGCTCGCTCCGGCTTGTGTGAGGGCCTGAGCCTGGCTCAGTGGACCTCGGGGCGGATGACCTTCGTGCGCAGGATCGACTCGCTCAGGTTGAGCTGCCGGTCGAGCTCCTTGACCGTGACGGGCTCGGCCGCGAGATCGATCACCGCGTAGATGCCTTCGGACTTCTTCTGGATGTCGTAGGCAAGCCGCCTGCGACCCCAGATGTCGACCTTCTCGACGCTGCCGCCGCCGTCCTTGACGACCTTCAGGAACGGATCCAGCGCAGCCGCCGCCGTCCGCTCGTCGATGGCGGGGTCGAGGATGGCCATGAGTTCGTAACGACGCATGCTGTGTCCCTACCTCCTCTGGACTGATGCGGTCACGGTCTCTCCGTGACAGGAGGGCTCTTGCGTCTCCCGGGGCCGCTCGGCACCGCCCAGGTGGCCGTGCCCTGGCCGCGAGACCGATCCAGGCTACCAACTGTCGGCAGCGTAAGAGCCAGATCCGGGTCATGGTGGGGGACACCGGGCGGCGCCGGCCGTCGCGAACCGGCCTCATCGGCGGGCTCCGGAAGCGGATGCCTTGGCGCGGCGCCGGCGCTCCAGCTCCTCCATGATGTCGGCCATCCGGGCGCGCATGCGGGCGGTCTGGGTCGTCAGCACCGACAGTTCCTCCACCAGCTCCGCGTCGCCGATGACGGCGAGCTCGCTCTGCCTCATCCCGGCACCTCCTGTCCTCTCCCGCTGTCCTCGGCTCCGGCGTTCTCGAATCCATGTTCGACCGTACCGGGTGCCACCGACAATCCGACGCGCCCGCACGGCATGGTCGCTCGCGCTCCTGGGAATCCTCGATACGGACGCGCGTACCGTCCGCCCGGTGCCTCGCGTCCCGAGCCGGTGATCACGAGCACTCGCGCGCCCGAAGGGGGTGTCCCGATGTCGCAGGAAGCAGCCGGGAAGAAACGGTCCGCCCTCACCCTCAACACCGACGGTGAGCGCCACCCTGTGGAGAACTCGCTGGCCGTGGCCTCGCTCATCATCGGGTTGACCGCACTCGTCCTTGGGTTCATCCCCCCGACCCACTTCCTTGGGGCCCTGGCCGGCGTGATCGGGCTTCCGCTCGCCCTCTACTCACAGCTCGTGTCGGCCACGACGGGTGAACGCTGGCTCAACGTCATCGGAATGGTGTCGTCCTTCGTGGGGGCCGGGTTCGCCCTCAGCCACGGAGGGTTCGCTCTCTAGACACCGGGGCTTCGGCCACTGAGCATCCACCGCACACTATCGGGTTCGGCTTGAACGGCGCGCGGATACCCTCGTAGGCATGCGCATCGGAGCCCACGTCGACCAGACCAACCCGCTCGACAACGCGCGCGCCCGCGAGGCGGACGTCGTCCAGTTCTTCCTCGGCGACCCGCAGGGCTGGAAGAAGCCCGTCATGCCGGAGGGCGTCGAGGCGGTCCGTGACTCCGACGTGGACGTCTATATCCACGCGCCGTACGTGGTCAACGTGGCGACGTCCAACAACCGGATCCGCATCCCGAGCCGCAAGATCCTCCAGCAGCAACTGGAGGCGGCGGCCTCGATCGGGGCGAAGGCGCTGATCGTCCATGGCGGGCACGTCCTGAAGGCCGACGACCCCGAGATCGGCTACGAGAACTGGCGCAAGGTCTTCGAACGCCTTGACTGTCCGATTCCGGTCTACATCGAGAACACCGCGGGTGGCGACAACGCCATGGCGCGGAGGTTCGACCGGATCGCCCGGCTGTGGGAGGTCCTCTCCGGGGTGGACGGGCTCGACTCAAAGCTGGGCTTCTGCCTCGACACCTGCCACGCGCACGCCGCCGGCGAGGATCTGATCGACGCGGTGGACCGGATCAAGGCCATCACCGGCAGGATCGACCTGGTCCACTGCAACGACAGCCGCGACGCGTTCGGGTCCGGCGCCGACCGGCACGCCAACCTGGGCTCCGGCACGATCGACGCGGAGCTGATCCTGGGGGTCGTCCGGGCGGCGGGCGCACCGGTCGTGGTGGAGACGCCGAGCGAGGGGCAGGCGGCCGACATCGCCTGGCTGCGCGCCAACCTGGGCTGACGAGGGCGGCTGACCGGGGCGGGTGGCCGCCTGTGGCCGGGGCCGCGCGCCGTCCCGGATTCCCCTGAGGTCGCAGGAACCGCGCCCGCAAATACGGCATCTAATCTGTCACGACACGGCGAAGCACGAGATCACCCCTCACTGGCATAATCCGGAACACGACCTCAGCCCCAGCGCACGCGCGTGATCATTTGATGACGGGCGCGCCGAACGATCGGGAAGTCAATGGCCCAACCCCCTTACGACCCGTACGGCGGCGGATACGGCTCCGACCCCTACGGCCAGTCGTACCAGCAGCCCCCACAGGTGCAGCACCACTACTACGGTGCGGCGCCTCCGCCCAATAACGGGCTGGCGACCGCGTCCATGGTGCTGGGGATCATCGGCATCGTCTTCTGCGGGTTCACCTCCATTCTGGCGATCATCTTCGGGCATGTCGCGCAGAGCCAGATCAAGCGGACCGGCGAGGGCGGCGCGGGCATGGCCACCGCCGGCCTGGTGATGGGCTACATCGTCACCGCCATCTGGATCGTCATCTGGATCTTCTACCTCGGTCTGTGGGCCGCGCTCGTCGGATCGAGCGCCACCGTCTACTGACCGCGGGCCCCGCACCGGCCGCCGGCCACGGACCGGCCGGCCGTCGGTCACCCGGCGTCCAGCTTCGGTGCGGGAGGGGTTCCGAACGTGTGGCCCAGGGGTCGCCGCACGTCCGGCGGGCCCTTCATGCCAACGGGGGTACGGGTGCCCACGGGGGAGCCACGGGGTAGAGCGGGGATCAGCCGAGCTTGGGGACCCCGGCCACTTCCACGCCGATGCTCGACAGCAGGACGGTCATGGGCGTGGCGGTGTCCTGCCACGTTTCCACGGCATGCGTGAACACGTCGAGCGCCGTTCGGAACGCGCGCTGGTCCGCCTCGGCCAGTTCCGCCCACGCCTCGTACATGATCAGGTAACCGCCGGTCGACGGCACCCAGGACAGGTCCGTCAGGCGGTCCCGCAGGGCGTCCCAGTCACCGCCCGTCCCCTCGGGGAACTCGAAGACCTCGGCGCACAGCCTCAGGAACGACTCCGTGTCCCTGGCGCGGCGGCCGTTCAGGTAGAAGGTCTTCCAGCCCGCCGCGGTCGCGCGCTCCGGCCAGGCCGCTCCCGACACGCCGGCACCCGGAGCCGCGGGGGCACGCCACTGGTAGACGCCCGGCTTCAGGCGTCCCTCAACCAGATCTTCCAGAGCCCGGTTCGCGTCCACGTCATCTCCCGGCACTGTCTCTCCTCTGGTACGGACTCGTGATACCGACTCGTTCCCGTCCGCGGGATCAGGATCATCTGCCCATCCCGCAGGGGAACATGCGGACGCCGACCGAGTCCACCACGACCCGTGCGCCGCATCCAGTCCCCCGCGCGGCGCCTCTCGTCCGGCGTCGCCGTCCTGACGCGGTGACCTCCCGGTACGCGGGCACGACGATCCTGAGAGGGAGGCATTCCGCCGCCGCGGCGCGTGAATGCGCTTGAGTCTCCACCGACTGGAGCCTGAAGGGTGATGGGCATGGACGGCGACACCGGCCTCTACACGATCGGGGAACTGGCACGCCGGACCGGCCTGCCGGTCCGGACCATCCGGTTCTATTCCGACGCGGGGCTGGTGCCGCCGACCGATCGCACCCACGCGGGCTACCGCCTGTACGACCTGGACGCCGTCGCGCGCCTCGACATGGTCAGGACGCTGCGTGAGCTGGGCGTCGATCTGCCGACGGTGCGGCGCGTGCTGGCACGCGAGATCACGATCTCGGAGGTCGCGGCCGCGCACGCCCAGGCGCTGGACGTCCAGATCCAGACGCTGCGGCTGCGGCGGGCCGTGCTGCGCGCGGTGGCCAAACGCGGATCCAGTCCCGAGGAGATGGACCTCATGCACAAACTCGCCCGGCTCTCCGACGAGGAGCGCAAGCGCATCATCACCGGCTTCATCGACGAGGTGTACGCGGGGCTCGACGCCGACCAGGACTTCGAGGCCAAGCTGCGTTCCGCGATGCCCGAACTCCCCGACGACCCTGAGCCCGAGCAGGTGGACGCCTGGGTGGAGCTGGCGGAACTCGTCCAGGACCCGGATTTCAAGGCCAGGATCCGGCAGATGGTGGAGTACCAGGCATCCCATGCCGAGGAGACCGCGCGGTTCGCCTCCGCCGACCTCGGCGAGGCGACCAGGCGGCGGGTGGAGGCGGCGCTGGCCGACGGCATCGCGCCCGAGTCCCCGGAGGCGGCGCCCGTGCTGGACGGGCTGGTGGCGGAGTACGCCGCCGCGCTCGGCGCCACCGACGACCCGGATTTCCGGCGCGAGCTGCTGGAACGTCTGGAGATCGGCAACGATCCGCGTGCCGAGCGGTACTGGAGGCTTCTCGCGATCATCAACGGCTGGCCGTCGTGGCAGCCGACGACACCGCTGTTCGAGTGGTTCATCACCGCCCTCCGCGCCCACTCCTGACGGGGACGCCTCAACCTGGCGGTCAGGCCGTCGCGGATCTCGCGGCTTCCGCGACGGCCAGCGGGCGGCGGTACCGGGTACGCAGGACACCCAGCGAAAAGACGTCGGGCGCGCCGTCGAGCACGCCTCCGGCCGGGTCGTCCTGGTCCTCGTCCCGCACCACGTCCCCCGATGGACGCAGGATGTCCACGACCACCAGGACCGCCAGCAGGACGACGGCGAAGAACCGGGTCAGCAGAGCGGCGAAGTAGGTGTTCTGGCTGATGCCCTCCACCGGAAGGCCGAAGCCGAGCAGGGTGGAGATCAGGCCGGGCAGGTCGGTGCCCTCCGTCTTGAGGGTCACCGACAGCAGGTACCACCAGATGCCGAAGAAGTACACGATCTCGCCGAGCTGCCACACGATGAAGGCCGGCAGCTTGGGACGGGCCAGGGCGACCAGGGGAAGCAGCCACAGCACGTACTGCGGCGACCAGACCTTGTTCGGCAGCATGAACGCGACCAGCACCAGGAACATCAGCTGCGGCAGCCGGGGACGGCGGGGCGCGGCCAAGGCCAGGACGGCGATGCCCAAGGCGAGCACAAGGAACGTCCCCGTGCCGAGCGTGTTGAGCTTGGTGTTGTCGTCCAGCCCTGAGATGCCGTGGTCCTGGAGGAAGAAGAAGATGGATCCCCAGTCGACCCCGCGTTCCTGGCTGAAGCTGTAGAACTTCAGCCACCCGTCCCAGGCGAGCACCATGATGGGGACGTTCACAGCGGCCCACGCACAGGCCGTACCGGCAAGGAGCCGACCCATGGCACGCCACTGACCGGCCCGCACGCACAGAAGGACGAACGGCCCCAGGAAGAGGAGCGGGTAGAACTTCGCTGCGATCGCCAGGCCCAGCAGTACCCCGGCCCAGGCGGGACGGCGGGACGCCCAGGCGAAAAGGGCCAACGCGGACAGCGCCACGGCGAGAAGGTCCCAGTTGATGTACGCGGTGAGAAGGAGCGCCGGGGACAGGGCGACCATGAGGCCGGCCCGGAGCGAGCGCCGTCCCGCGACATACGCCGTGGCGAGGGCCGTCACGACGGCGAGCAGCCCGAGCAGCAGCGCGGTCACGTTGAAGAACGCCATCCCGCGCGCGTCGTCCCCGAACGGCTGGACGAGCAGGTTCACCACGTGCATCAGGGCGCCGCTCAGCACCGGGTACTCCACGTACTCCATGTCGACGCCGGGGAGCCTGTCGAAGTACGGGACGAGGTTGTCGTTCAGGCCCCGCACGAAGTACAGCGGGTAAATGTCGGTGTAGCAGGCCCTCGTCGTCGTCTTCACGAAGTCGAACGAGGCGGACGCGCACGGTTGCTTCTGCACCCAGGCGAGCAGGGCCACGAACGCGGTGAGGCCCGCCACCACCGGCACCAGGCGCACCGGCCGCCCGTGGTCGTCGCCGGCCTGTCGGCCGACGGGCTCCCCGGCCTTCACACCAGCGTCCACGGCGGGACGCGCGGAATTCCCATCGGCATCGGGATCGGCATCGGAGGAAGACGACGACATGCCAGCAGACTATTGGTCAACCGGTGACACCGCGCCACCCGAAACGCCCCCGGAAAGACCCCCAAAGGCCCCCGGGGCCTCAGCGGACGAAGCCTCTCAGCAGCCCGCGAGGCCGGTTGAGGTCGTCCGCGGGGTGGCACGCGGGGTGCCCTGAGTTCCTGTCGCACCACCAGGCCGGAGGCGGGTCGCTCGGTGGAACAGGCGGGGCACATGGCTCCCCATCAGGTCCTTGAAGGAAACCGGGCGGGCACGTGAGCAGCGGGGATGGCGAGGGGTCGGGTGCGGCCGGCGACGGATCCGGTTTCGAAACGGCCCATGACGGGACGGACCCCACATCACCGGGCGGGCCGAACTGCTCGATCTCCTCGTTCACCAGCGCCCTGACCATGAACCGCCGGAACAGGTCGGCGGGGATCGTGCCACCGTAGATCTCGTCGTGGCCGCCGATGCCCTGGAGCGATCGGAGCGACCCGTCCTTCCCCTCCCGCCACATCGCCGCGGCCGTGGCGAGCTGCGGGGTGTACCCCACGAACCAGGCCGACCTGTTCTCCTCCGTCGTCCCCGTCTTCCCGGCGACGGGACGTACGCCCAGGTCGGCGCGTGTCCCGGTCCCGGACCGGACGACCGCCCGCAGGGCGACGGTGGCGTCCCCGGCAACGGCCTCGGAGAACGCCCGCCCGGGTTCGTGCGGCACCTTGGTGACGGTGCCGATCCGGGTCCACACGGGATCGCCGTCCTTGTCGGTGATCTCGCTGATCACATGGACGGGGAAGTGCCGTCCCCCGGCGGCGAAGGTGGCGTAGACCGAGGCCATGGTGACCGGGCTGACGGACACGGTGCCGAGCGGCAGGCTGGTGTAGCCCGAGTTCAGCTCCCCGGTCCACGCCGGGACCCCCATCTTCACCGCCATCGACGCGACCTTGTCCAGCCCGACCCGCTGCCCGAGCTCCACATACGCCGTGTTGATCGACTTGGCGGTCATCTCGGTCAGCGTGTAGACGCCGTTCTCGGCTCGTGAGTCGTTGGTGAAGGTGTCGCCGCGGATGGTCCGCCGGTACGCGCCGTCCATCGTGGTCTCCAGGCTGATCCCCTGGTCGAGCGCGGCCGCCAGGACGATCGGCTTGAACGCCGAACCCGGCTGGACGAGGCCGTCGAAGGAGTCGTCGAACTGCTGCTCGCCATAGCCTGGCCCGCCGTAGGCCGCCACGACCCCGCCGGTCTCCGGGTCCACGGCGGCCAGTCCGAAGTGGACGTCGTCCCCCAGGCCGTTCCGTTCCCTCTGCTGCCGGACGGCCGTGGCGGTGTAGTCCTGTAGCTCCTTGTCGAAGGTGGTGGTGACGCGCAGCCCGCCCAGTTCCAGCGTCCTCTCGGTGATGCCGAGCCTCGCCAGCTCGTTGAGCACGCGTTCCCGGACGTACCCGGCCTGCGGGGAGTCGGGGATGTCGCTCCATCTGCGCTGCGTGGTCGGGAAGCGCTGCCGGGCGCGCTCCGACCGCGACAGCCACGCCTTCTCCACCATGCCGTCCAGGACGTAGTTCCAGCGGGCGATGAGGGCGCGCTTGGCGGGCCGGGTGGCGGGGCCCGTGGTGACGAAGTAGCCGGGCCGCTGGATGAGCGCGGCCAGCATCGCCGCCTCGCTGACGCTCAGCTCCCTGACGCTCTTGTGGAAGTACGCCCGCGCGGCGGCCTGGATCCCGTACGCCTGGCGGCCGAACCCGACCGTGTTGAGGTAGAGCTCAAGGATCTCCTCTTTCTTGCGCTCGTTGTCCAGCCGAACCGAGATCAGGATCTCCTTGAGCTTGCGCGCGACGGTCCGTTCCTGGCTGAGGCCCTGGTAGTAGTTGCGGGCGAGTTGCTGGGTGATGGTGGAGCCGCCCTGCACCTCGCCGCCGGTGAGGGTCCTGAACAGGGCGCGGGCGAGGCCGGTCGGGGAGACGCCGTGCCCGTTCTCGAAGTCGCGGTCCTCGGCGGCGAGCACGGCGTGCTGGACGACCTTCGGGATCCGCTCGATCGGCACGCTCTCGCGATGCATCCCGATCCGGGCGATCGGGGTCCTGCCGTCCCGGTAGTAGATGACCGACTCCTGGGCGACCGCCGCGGCCTGCGCCTCGGACGGGATCGGGGTGTGGACGTACGCGACGGCGATCAGCGTGGCGCCGGCGACCATCAGGCCGCTCATCACGGCCAGGATCGACTTCCCTGACGGCAGGATGCGGCGGCGCCTGCCACGCCCGGACCGCCGTTCCCGGCCCTTCGGTCTCTTCGGGCGCTTCCGTCCCCGCAGGGGTGGTGGACGCTGTGGCCGTGCCGGTACTGGTGGACGTTGAGGCATCACCGGAGGCCCGGGCGGCGGCCACACCTGACGTCCTGGAACAGGCACCGGACGAGCCGAACGCTCCTTGGGAGGACGAGGCCGCCTCCTCGGAACGATGCGAGCCCGCGAACGAAGGTGCCTTAGCACGTTGCGTGTTCCAAAGCGCGTGCGCGTGAACGCACAGTGAATCCAGAAACGTGTCCGCGTGAGGAGGTCGCGGGCGGCCGCACACCCGCGGCTCCCCGAGTCCCGGGCGGCAGCGGCGGCCCCGGCGAGCCTGGCGAGCTTCGCAAGCCTGACGCCGATGGCGGCTCTGGTGAGTTCCGTCGGTTCGGACTCAGCGGGGTGATCCTGCCCGTCCGGGCCTCGGTACCTCACGCGCGACCTCGCCACCTGGTCAGGGCTGTGCGTCGCTTCGAGCGTAACCCCAGGGCGGGCGGAGGCGAGGTCCGCGGAAGCGCGTTTGTCCGGATCGAACGCCACAACAGCCTGACCTGGACGCGCACGAACACACCGCGCTCGTCACGGAACTCGTCACGAAAGACGTACCAGTCACGAAAAGACGGCCGGTCCCGTCCCACGGAGGGACGGGACCGGCCGTGTGCCGATGGAGCGACTTGGCGGCCTAACGCCGTCCGCCTCTCATTCTCGTCGGCTCAGCGACTGCGTCTGCGGGAATGGAGGCCGGGGATCGTTATTCCCACCGTCGTCGTCGTCATCGTCGTTCTTGCAGACCTGCTCGTTGGGGTGGTGCTGGCACCACAGGCTGTCGTCCCGCGGGTCGTCCTGCGGCGGCTTGTTCGGGTCGCAGTTGGAGACGATCGGGTAGTTGACGCAGGGCGGCAGGTCGCCGTTCTGGCCGTCATCGCCCGGCCGGTTGGGGTCCTGGCACTGCGGGAGGTTCTGGAAGCGCGGGTTGTTGCAGTAGGGCGGGCGCCCGTCGTCGCGCTCGTCCTTCTCCTCGTCCTCCTCCTGCTTCGGCGGCTTCGCCCACTGCTCGATCCTGCCTCCGAAGGCCGGCGGGGCGAACTGCTCCGGCGGCGTGCCACGGGTGGCCCTGGTCATGTAGGCGTTCCAGATCTTGGCGGTGAGCCCACCACCGACGATCTCGGACTGCCCGTCCAGCGACAGCGTCTTCTTCTTGTCGTTGAACAGCGTCACCGAGGTGGAGATCTTCGGGACGTAGCCGACGAACCAGGTGGCGACGTTCTTCTCGGTCGTACCGGTCTTGCCGGCCACCGGACGGTCGGCGAGCTTGGCGGACGGCGCGGTGCCGCCCGGACCCACGACCTGCTGCAGGGCGTAGGTGACGTCCCGCGTGACGTTGGTGCTGAAGACGCTCTCGGTCTTCTTCCACGTCAGCTTCTTGTAGTCGGCGTCGCTGTCCCTGGGTCGGACCTTCTTCACCACGTGCGGCTGGTAGTAGGTGCCGCCGTTGGCGAAGACCGCGTACCCCGCCGCCTGCTCGATGGGCCGGATGTCGTTGATGCCCAGCGCGAGACCGGCCTGCCTCTTGTAGGGCTCGACCATGTCGGGGGAGATCCCCGCCTTCTCCGCGCTCTTCACGACCTCGGGCACGCCGAGTTTCAGCGCGAGCTGCACGAACGCGGTGTTGGTCGATTCCCGGGTGGCCGTGACCAGGTCGACGGCGCCGGGGCTGTTGTGGCTGTTGCGGATCGGGTCCAGCGCGCCGGGCGTGCCGCGCGGCACCACGTCGCCCGCCCCGTTGAACTGCACGCCCGAGCGGCCTTCGACGGTGCTCTTGAGGCTGTACCCCTTCTCCAGCGCGGTGGCGAGCACGTACGGCTTCATCGCCGAACCGGCCTGCGCGGAGCCCCGCCAGACGTTGTCGAAGCTCTGCTTCAGATAGTTGGGGCCACCGTAGATGGCCTCGACCTCGCCGTTGGTGGTGTTGACCGACGCCAGCCCCGTCCGGATGCTCTGCTTGAGCAGCTTGGACGGCTTGGTGGGCAGAACGCTCTCCACGGCCTGCTTGGCGTAGGCCATCTTCGTCTTGTTGAACGTCGTCGTGACGCGCAGGCCCTGGTCGAGCAGTTGCTTCTCGGTGATGCCCTGGTCGCGCTGGAGCTCCAGGATGGCCCGCTTGATCATGTAGCCGCGCTGGCCGCCGTAGGTCTCGATGGAGTTGGTCGCGGTCTGCGGCATCTCGCCGTAGTACTTCTGGTAGTCGGCCTGACTGATCTGGCCGGTCTTGCGCATGCCGTCCAGCACGTACTGGTACCGGGCCTTGGTCTGGCGCACCAGGTCCGGGTCGTCGCTGGCGGGGTCGAACCGGCCCGGCTGCTGGATGATGGCGGCGAGCAGCGCGCCCTCACCCGGGTTCAGCTTCGAGACGTCCTTGCGGTAGAACGCCTTGGACGCGGCCTGGATCCCGTAGGCGTTGCGGCCGAAGTACACGGTGTTGAGGTACTGCTCGAGGATCTTCTCCTTGCTGCCGAGCTGGTCCTCGAGCTTCAGGGAGATGAACATCTCCTTGAACTTGCGGCTCATCGTCCGCTCGTTCGTGAGGTAGTAGTTCTTGGCGAGCTGCTGCGTGATGGTCGAGCCGCCCTGCGTCTCGCCGCCGGTGAGGTTGACCCAGATCGCGCGCGACAGGCCCTTGGGGGAGAACCCGCTGTCGGTCCAGAAGCTGCGGTTCTCGGCGGCGATCACCGCCTCCTGCACGTGCTTGGGCACCTTGTCGAGGGTGACCAGCTCGCGGTTCTTGCCGATGCGGCCGATCTCGGTCTTGCCGTCGGAGTAGTAGAAGATCGCGGCCGTCTTGGTCGCGTCGGAGTTGCCGACCGACGGGACGGGCGTCTGCGCGTACGCGACGCCGATGAGGGTGAGCAGACCGAGGAAGGCCAGACCGAAGACCCCGGTGACGACCTTCCAGTTGGGGATGTAACGACGCCAGCCGGTGCGTTCGTCGTCACCGGATCCGGAGCGCCCGCCGGAGCCGCCGCCGGCGCCACGACGCAGGCGGCCCATGCCTCTGCGGTCGTCGTCGCCGGGGGCGCCCTCCCAGAACCCGTGGGAGCCGCCGCCACCGCCGCCGCGTCCACCGCCGCCACCGCCACCGCGACCGCCGTAGCCGCCACCGCCGGGCGGGCCGGGCGGCCCGGGTGGGCCCATGCCGCGACGTCCGCCGGGTGCCCCGCCGCGCGGTCCACCTGGGCGGCCAGGTCCGCCCAGACGGCGGGCCGAGGGACGGCCGGGCATCTGGGAGCCGGACGCGGCCCCCTGCCTGCTGCTTGCGCCGGATCGACCGGGGCGGGGAACGTTCTGCCCGCCCGGCCGCGGCGACCTCGGTACTGGTCGGGGCTGGCTTGGATTACTCACGCGACCTCATCAACGGGGTTAACGGCTGGTGCGTCGTCCGAAGAGTACTGTGCAGGCGGGTGAGCGGGAGACCGCCAAGCTCGTCGAACGCTTTCTCGACCCGCGGACTCCCGCTGGCCGCGGGACCGCCATGACGTCACCCCCGCCGGCTGCGGGGCTCGTCTCCGTGGCCGAGAACGTACGACACCGTCAGGTGGTTCCATGCGCAACTCTGGCACACTTCGACCACATAAACCCTGAATTCTCCGTATTTACCCGCCATCTCCGCAAGCTCGGCGGTCGCCTTGACGCGTCCCGCGTAGCGTCCCAGCTCATCACCGTAGACGTAGGTGACGTGCGTCAGCCGGGTTTTCCGGCAGACCGGGCAACGCTCGTCCGTGGCCTCCCCGTGGTAGCGCGCCGCGCGTAGCAGGTACGGATGGGCGTCGCAGGCGTCGGCCCTGGTCAGATGGCCGGAACGCAGCCCGGCCAGCGCCGCCCTGCGGGCCAGGCCATAGTCGACGATCTGCCTCGGCCGCCGCCTCATGGCAGCAGGGTACGACCCGCCCCGGCGATTGTGGAGATCACCGGGGGCGCGGAAACCCAGGCCGGGCGAGGGTGCGGCGGATGTCACGTCACCGACCGTGCGCCGGACGTCACGGATGTGATGAAGCACGCACTTGCCAGATCGCCGGCCGGGTACGTATCTTGGCGATGTATCGACTCGATACATTAGGTCGATACGTACCGCTGATACATCAGAGAATCCTAACGGGCCGCTCCGGCGGCCCGGCGATCCCGAGGGTCACGGCTCCGCGGAAGGGGAGAGCGCATGGGCGGCCGGAAGGGCGCGGGAGTGCTGGAGCTCGCCGTGCTCGGCCTTCTGCACGAATCCCCCATGCACGGGTACGAGCTGCGGAAGCGGCTCAACGCACTGCTCGGCATGTTCCGCGCGTTCTCGTACGGCTCCCTGTACCCGTGCCTCAAGCAGCTCCTCGCCAAAGGGCTGATCGTGGAGGACCGGCCGGAGGGCCCGAACGTCGCGCTGGCCCTGCAGAGCCGCCGCTCGAAGATCGTTTACAAGCTGACCGCCGACGGCAAGGAGCGGCTCCAGCAGCTGCTCGCCGAGGCCGGCCCGGCGGCCTGGGAGGACGAGGGGTTCGGCGTCCACTTCGCCTTCTTCTCGCACACCCGGGCCGACGTACGGCTGCGCATCCTCGAAGGGCGGCGCAGCCGGCTGGAGGAACGGCTGGAGAGCGTGCGGGCCGCGCTGGCCCGTACCCGCGAACGAGTCGACAGCTACACCCTTGAGCTGCAGAACCACGGGCTCGAATCCGTCGAGCGCGAGGTCCGCTGGCTCAACGAGCTGATCGGACGGGAGCGGGCCGAGCAGGCCGAGCAAGCGCGGGTCGAGGACACCGGGAAGACCGGCCGTCCCGCCCGCGAGGCCGCTCACGGCAGGACCTCCCCAGAGTCACCCGACAACACCAACAAGGACCGGAACATGCCTCGCGAGCAGCGCCGCTGAGCGGTCAGCCGTCCGCGGCCCGCCGCGAGGGCCGGGTGATGGACACCCCATGTTCCCGCTACAGGAGAAGGAGCAACCGGATGGGTTCGGTGCGCGTCGCCATCGTCGGTGTGGGCAACTGCGCCGCGTCGCTCGTCCAGGGCGTCGAGTACTACAAGGATGCCGACCCCGAGACGCGCGTCCCGGGTCTGATGCACGTCCAGTTCGGCGACTACCACGTCGGTGACGTGGAGTTCGTCGCGGCGTTCGACGTGGACGCGAAGAAGGTCGGCATGGACCTGTCCGAGGCCATCGGCGCGAGCGAGAACAACACGATCAAGATCTGTGACGTCCCGCCGACCGGCGTGACCGTCCAGCGCGGCCACACCTTCGACGGCCTCGGCCAGTACTACCGCGAGATCATCGAGGAGTCCGCCGCCGAGCCGGTCGACGTGGTACAGGCGCTGCGGGACGCGGAGGCCGACGTCCTGGTGTCGTACCTGCCGGTGGGCTCGGAGGAGGCCGACCGCTTCTACGCCCAGTGCGCCATCGACGCGGGCGTGGCGTTCGTCAACGCGCTGCCGGTGTTCATCGCCTCCGACCCCGAGTGGGCCGAGAAGTTCACCCAGGCGGGGGTCCCGATCGTCGGGGACGACATCAAGTCCCAGGTCGGCGCGACCATCACGCACCGGGTGATGGCCCGGCTGTTCGAGGACCGAGGCGTCGAGCTGCTGCGCACGTACCAGCTCAACTTCGGCGGCAACATGGACTTCATGAACATGCTGGAGCGCCAGCGGCTCCAGTCCAAGAAGATCTCCAAGACGCAGTCGGTGACGTCCCAGATCCCGCACGAGATGGCCAAGGCCGACGTGCACATCGGCCCGTCCGACCACGTGCCGTGGCTGGACGACCGCAAGTGGGCCTACGTGCGGCTGGAGGGCCGGTCGTTCGGTGACACGCCGCTCAACCTGGAGTACAAGCTCGAGGTCTGGGACTCGCCGAACTCGGCCGGCGTCATCATCGACGCCGTCCGCGCCGCGAAGATCGCCAAGGACCGCGGCATCGGCGGCCCGATCCTGTCGGCCAGCTCCTACTTCATGAAGTCGCCGCCCGAGCAGTACAGCGACGACGACGCCCGCGAGGCCGTGGAGAAGTTCATCCGCGGCGAGGTCGCTCGCTGAGAGCCCTTCACAGGGCCTCGCACGGCCTCAGCAGGGCCTTAACAGAGGCTCACCGGGGCCTCAGCAGGCTTCGGATGGCGGCGTGTCAGGCGCCCCGGCGATGGACTCCATCGCCGGGGCGCCTTGCCGTCTCCGGAGAAACCTCAAAGGAAAACACCGATGTGGGACATTTTTGTCACGCTCTGGCTCTAACCTGGCACCCAAAGTGATGATGCGGACGGGTGATGACGGGGACGGTACGGGCCCGAGCGGAGGACGGTCATGGCACGCGGAACGCTCAAGGCGACGGCGGTGTGCGCCGGGTTCGGCCTCGGGCTCGGCCTCGCCGGCTGCGGCGGCTCGGGTGACCCTGTCGGGATCCCCACCGGTCCGCCCAAGCCGGGGGGGACGCTGCGGATCGTCGGCTCCTCCGACGTCGAGCATCTCGACACCGCGAGCGCCAACAGCGTCGGCGCGTACGGCCTCACCCGGACGTTCGCGCGCACCCTCTTCGGCAACAAGGCGTCCAACAACTTCTCCGAGACCATCCCGCTGCGTCCCGACCTCGCCGCCGAACTCCCCACCCGCGAGAACGGCGGCATCAGCAGGGACCACCGCACGTACACCATCAAGCTGCGTCGAGGCGTCCTGTGGAACACCAAGCCGCCCCGTCCCGTGGTGGCGGCCGACTTCGTGCGCGGATTCAAGCGCCTGTGCAATCCGGCGTCCCCGTCCGGCGGCAAGGTCTACTACACCTCCACCATCAAGGGGATGGCCGCCTACTGCGACGGCTTCGCCAACGTCGACGCCAAGAGCGCCAAGGCCATCGCCGCCTACCAGAACGGCCACCACATCGAGGGCATCTCCGCCAGGGGCGACCACACGCTGAGGTTCCGGCTGAAGGAACCCGCCAGCGACTTCCTCAACCTCATCTCGCTACAGTTCGCCGCCCCCGCGCCCAGGGAGTACGACCGGTACGTCCCCGACAGCGCCGAGTTCCGGCAGCACACCATCTCCAACGGCCCGTACCAGATCACCGAGTACCGGCCGGGCGGCTCGTACGTGCTGAGCCGCAACCCGGTGTGGCGCCGCGACACCGACCCGCTGCGGGCCGGCCATGTGGACAGGATCCAGATCACCCTGGGCCAGGACTCGCCCCAGGCCGTCCAGCAGCAACTGGAGACCGGCACCGCCGACCTGTCCTGGGACCAGCCCGTGCCCACCTCCGCCATGCCGCGCCTGCGCCGCGACCGCGACCCGCGCTTCGCCATCCGGCGAACCCCGTCCAACAGCCCGTACCTGGTCTTCAACATCCGCAGTCCCAACAACGGCGGCGCGCTCGGCAAACGCGCCGTCCGCCAGGCCCTCCAGTACGCGGTCGACCGCACCGCCCTCATCAAGCTCGTCGGCGGCCCGGAGGTCGCCCAGCCGCTGCACACCGTGATCCCGCCGGGCAACTCCGGGTACGCGCCGTCCACCAGGTACGCCACCCCGGGCGAGGCCGGTGACCCGGCCCGCTGCCGGAGGCTCCTCGCCGAGGCCGGGTATCCGAACGGGCTGAAGCTGAGGTTCCCGTACCGCACCAACAGCGTGCACAAGCTGATCGCCGAGTCCCTCAAGGCGAACCTCAGGGCGTGCGGCGTCGAGGCCGAACTGTCCGCCGACTCGGGCGGCACCTTCTACGGCAAGACGATCTCCACCCCGTCGCGGGCCCTCCAAGGCGCCTGGGACATCGCCGCTCCCGGCTGGACCCCCGACTGGTACGGCAACAACGGCCGTTCGATCATCCAGCCGCTGTTCGACGGCCGCACCTACGGACCCGGCTCCACCAATTACGGCGGCTACGACAACGCCGAGGTCAACGGGCTCATCGACGCGGCGCTCACCGCTCGCGACGCCGAACGCGCCGGGGGCTTCTGGCGCCTGACCGACCAGAAGATCATGGAGGACGCCGCCATCGTCCCCCTGCTCGCCCGCGCCGTGCCCCTCTTCCACAGCAGCCGCGTGGGCAATGCCTTCTTCCTCCCCGCCGCCGCGGGCTACGACTACACGATGCTGTACCTGTCCCGCTAGAACCCGCCCCTTTGCGCCGCGTGATACGGGTTCGGGACGGGTTCTGACGGTGGGCGTGCCGGGCGCGGACGTAGGGTGAGGCCGTGCTGAGGGAGATTCTTCGCGGGCGCGACTTCCGCCGGCTGTACGCCACGCGGCTCACGTCGCAGCTCACGGACGGGGTCTTCCAGGTCGCCCTGGCGGGTTACGTGTTCTTCTCCCCGGAGCGGCAGACCTCGGCGGGGAAGGCGGCCGCGGCGTTCGCGGTGACGCTGCTGCCGTACTCGGTGCTGGGACCGTTCGCGGGGGTCCTCATCGACCGGTGGCAGCGCCGGCAGATATTGGTGTGGACGCCGGTGACCCGGGCCGTGCTGGTCGCGCTGATCGCGGCGCTGGTGGCGGCGGGCGAGGACGGTGTCGTGTTCTTCGCCGGCGTGCTGGTGGTGCTCGGCGTCAACCGGTTCTTCCTCGCGTCGCTGTCGGCGGGCCTCCCGCATGTGGTTCGGCGCGAGCATCTGGTGACGGCGAACGCGTTCTCGGTGACCTCGGGCACGGTCATCGCGTTCGTCGGCGCGGGCCTCGGTTACCTGCTCCGGGACGTCTCCGGGGCGGGCGACCGGGGGACGGCGCTCATCCTTCTCGTGGCGGCCGGGCTGTACCTGCTCGCGGGCCTGGTCGCGACGCTGCTTCCGCGACGGGTGCTCGGCCCGCAGCTCGACGAGGCGCCCGTGCAGACGCGGGAGGCGCTGGGGAACGTCCTGCACGGCCTGGTGGACGGCGGCCGGCATATCGTGCGGCGCCGGCCGGCCGCGCTGGCGCTCGCCGCGATCTCCTTCCACCGGTTCCTGTACGGCATCGTCCTGATCACGACGTTGCTGCTGTGCCGGAACCATTTCAACTCCGATCCCGAGAACGGGCTGGCGACGTTCGCGCTGATGCTGGGCGTGTCCGGCGCGGGCTTCTTCGCGGCGGCGCTGGTGACGCCGATCGTGGTGCGCCGGATCAGCAAGCAGGCGTGGATCGCGTGGCTGCTGGGCGGCGGCGCGGTGTCGCTGCTCGTGCTCGGCACACCGTTCGCGGAGGCGCCCTGGGCGGCCGGTGCGTTCGCGCTCGGAGTGGTGTCCCAAGGAGTGAAATTGTGCGTCGACACGATCCTGCAAGAGACGATCGATGACGCGTACCGCGGCCGGGTTTTCGCGGTGTACGACATGCTTTTCAACGCGACGTTCGCTGCGGGTGCGGCAGTGGCGGCGGGGTGGCTGCCGGTGGACGGCGTCTCGTACCCGACGCTGGGCGCCGTCGTCGTTGCGTACGGGATCGGCGCCCTGATTTATCGGGGCCTGACGTCACGCGCCGCCACCACCGTTGCGTAGCCGGTTCCCCGGATTTTTTCCGGGGATGCGCTCAGAGGGACTCGGCGATGGCGTACATCGCGTCGACGATGTGCTCGGTCTCGTCCTCCGTGCAGACGTACGGCGGCATCGTGTACACCAGCCGCCCGAACGGACGCAGCCACACGCCGTGATCCATCGCGATTTTCTGCGCGTTGGCGACATCGACAGGATCGCGTGTTTCGATCACGCCGATGGCGCCCAGGACGCGGGCGTCGGCCACGCCGGGAAGGTCCTTCGCCGGCTCCAGCCCGGCGGTCAGGATCGCCTCGATCGTGTCGACCTCGTCCCGCCAGTCCCGGGACAGCAGCAGGTCGATCGACGCGCTCGCGACGGACGCGGCGAGCGGGTTGGCCATGTACGTGGGGCCGTGCATGAGCGCGCCCGCCTCGCCGGTGGAGATCCCATGCGCCACGCGGTCGGTGCAGAGCGTCGCGGCCATCGTCATGTACCCGCCCGTGAGCGCCTTGCCGAGGCACATGATGTCCGGCGCGACCTCGGCGTGGTCGCAGCCCCACAGCTCACCGGTGCGGCCGAAGCCGGTGGCGATCTCGTCCAGGATCAGCAGCAGCCCGTGCTCGTCCGCGAGGTCGCGGAGCGCGCGCAGATATTCGGGCGCGTAGAAGCGCATGCCGCCCGCGCCCTGGACGATCGGCTCGACGATGATCCCGGCGAGTTCATGCGCGTGCGCGGCGGCCAGCTCGCTCAGCTCCGCGAGGTACGTCTCGTCCGGCTCGGCGGAGTAGCCGAGCGGCGGCGCGGGCGCGAAGACGTGCCGCGCGAGGACGTCGGCGAACAGATGGTGCATGCCGTTCACCGGGTCGCACACGGCCATGTCGCCGAAGGTGTCGCCGTGGTAGCCGCCGCGCACCGTCAGCAACCGGTGCCGTTCGGGCCGTCCCCGCGACCGCCAGTACTGCAACGCCATCTTGATCGCGACCTCGACCGACACCGAGCCGGAGTCGGCGAAGAACACCTTGGTCAGCGGTTCGGGGGTGAGCTCGACGAGCCGTTCGGCCAGCCGCACGGCGGGCGGGTGCGTCAGCCCGCCGAACATCACGTGCGCCATCCTGCCGAGCTGCCCGGTCACGGCGGCGTTCAGCGCGGGGTGGTTGTAGCCGTGCACGGCCGCCCACCACGACGACATCCCGTCGATCAGCTCCGTACCGTCCGCCAGGGTGATCCGCACCCCGGACGCCGACACCACCGGGAACACGGGCGCGGTCGCGGGCATCGGCCCGTACGGATGCCAAATGTGATCGCGATCGAAGGCGAGCAGCCGCTCGATCTCCAAAGGGCTCATCCGCCCGAGCCTGAGCTCCACGATCACGTGCCCCGGCCGTCGTCGGGGGTCGCCGCGTCCTTGTCCTCCGCGGAAGCGTCGTTCGCGGAGTCCGACGGAGGGCCGGAAGGAAGCAGGCCCTCCTCGGCGGCCCAGCGGCGCAGTTCCTCGGCGGCGGCCTCCTTGCCGATGGGGCCCCGGTCCAGGCGCAGATCCAGCAGGAAACGGTAGGCCCTGCCGACCGTCGGGCCCGGCTTGATGCCGAGGATCTCCTGGATCTCGTTGCCGTCGATCTCGGGACGGATCGCGGCCAGCTCCTCCTCCTCGGCCAGCCGCTCGATCCGCGCCTCCAGGTCGTCGTACGAGCGGCGCAGCCGTTCGGCCTTCCGCCTGTTGCGGGTGGTGCAGTCGGCACGGGTCAGCTTGTGCAGGCGGGGCAGCAGCGGGCCCGCGTCCCGCACGTACCGGCGCACGGCGGAGTCCGTCCACTCGCCGGTGCCGTAGCCGTGGAAACGCAGGTGCAGCTCGACGAGCCGGGACACGTCGGAGACGACGTCCTTCGGGTAGCGCAACTCGGTGAGCCGCTTGCGCGCCATCTTCGCGCCGACCACCTCGTGGTGGTGGAACGACACCCGGCCGCCCGGCTCGAACCGGCGGGTCTTGGGCTTGCCGATGTCGTGCAGCAGCGCGGCCAGCCGCAGCACCAGATCGGGCCCCTCTTCCTCCTGCGCGATCGACTGCTCCAGGACGATCAGCGAGTGCTCGTAGACGTCCTTGTGCCGGTGATGCTCGTCGATCTCCAGCCGCAACTTGGGCAGCTCCGGCAGCACGTGGTCGGCCAGCCGGGTGTCGACGAGCAGCGTCAGGCCCTTGCGCGGGTGCTCGCCGCAGATCAGCTTGGACAGCTCGTCCCGGATCCGCTCGGCGGACACGATCTCGATCCGCTCCGCCATGTCCGTCATCGCGCTCACCACGTCGGGCGCGACGGTGAACCCGAGCTGGGACGCGAACCGGGCGGCGCGCAGCATCCGCAGCGGGTCGTCGCCGAAGGAGTCCTCGGGGCGGCCGGGGGTCCGCAGCACCTTCTTCCGGAGGTCGGAGAGCCCGCCGAACGGGTCGACGAACTCGTGCCCGGGAAGCCGTGCCGCCATCGCGTTCACGGCGAAGTCACGGCGCCGCAGATCCTCGTGGAGGGACGTGCCGTACTTCACCTGCGGCTTGCGCGAGCGCGGGTCGTAGGACTCGCTGCGGTAGGTGGTGATCTCCAACTGGTGCCCGCCCTTGCGCAGCCCGACCGTGCCGAACTCGATCCCGATCGTCCACAGGGCGTCGGCCCAGCCGTCGACGATCCGCAGGACCTTGTCGGGCGGCGCGTCGGTGGCCAGGTCGACGTCCGTGCCGGGACGGCGCAGCAGCGCGTCCCTGACCGGCCCGCCGACCAGCGCGAGCTCATGCCCCGCGGCCTCGAACCTGGCGCCGAGCTCGTCCGCGACCGGGGCGATCCCGCGCAGCAGGTCGGCGAGCGCGACGCGCTGTGCGGGGGACGGCTGCGACTGGGGCTGAGTGTTGCGATGAGGCACGGCCATCCAGCGTATTTCCTCGTTAAGCGGCTGACAAAAGGGTTACGAGGGGCGGCGGAGCGGGATCCTCCGGCCACTCGGGCAGACCCGCGCACCCGGCTCCGTGGAAGGGTGAGCGAGCCCTTCCCACGGCGCCATCCCCGGGGTTACGTTCTGGGCACCCGGATGGGCTCCCGCGCGATCGGACCGGCCCGCGCTCTCGTAAGACGGTCAACGGTAGCGGGGAACACGGCGGCGCGCTTCACCGCGTCTCCAGTGCGCGGAGAACGTCTCCGGCGGCGGAGGAGCGGGAGGTGCGGGAGGGATGAAGCCAGGCTCCGAGGGTATGTGGGGATCCCTGTGGCCGGCACGACGGCACGACGGCATGACGGCCCATCGGGCGCACCGGTACATCGGCACGGCACGAGGACGCGCTCCGGAAGGGCATCCGGGGCGCGCCGGGGAGTGACCTGAACCGGAGTGTGCGGGGAGGATCCCCGCGGGACGGAGCTGAAGATGAAGGACGCACTCACGATCCATCGCGCGCTCCTGGAACGCGAGATCCAGCACGAGATCGTCAGGCTGCCCATCGCGATCTCCCGTTCCGGCGAGCTGCCGGGGGCCCTCGGCCTGCCCCCGGAGCGGTGCCTGGCCACCCGGGTCTTCGCCTGCAACGACGTGTACCGGAGCCGGCGCTTCCTCACCGCGGCGATCGTCCCGGCGGGAAGCGAGCCGTCGGCGGAGGCGGCGCGGCTGGCGGTGTCGGCGCGGCTGATCCGTCCCGCCCGCGCCGACCTGATCAACACGGTGACGGAGTACGCGGCGGACCTGGTGTGCCCGCTGCTGCTTCCGGAGAGCGTGCGGGTGCTGATCGACCGGACGCTCGTGGAGAGCCTTCCTGTGGACGATGTCGTCTACACCGCCACCGGCGAGCCCTCGACGGCACTGGGGATCCGCGCGCTCGATCTGTTCGCGCTGAGCCGCGCCGAACCCGTCCACCTGTGCGACTGGTCCGCGCCCCGCGCCTCGGCCGTGCCGCTGGCCTACATGCCTTCCCTGCCCTCCGGAACGCCCGCGCCCTCCTCCGGACGGAGCCGTCCCGGCACGGCGCTGATCCCACCGGACGGACCCGCGCAATCATCGGAGAACTGACGAACCACCAACTTTTTACGGAAACGTGAGATGCCAGGCGGCAGGGTAGGGGGCATGCCCGGCGGCAGGGCACGACGGCACGCAGGCCGGCACGCAGGCCGGCACATGGAGGAGGACACCGACGATCTGGGGGTGGCCCATGCAGGGGACGGATCGCCCGCGCGGCGGCCCGATCCTTCGTCGCGGATGGGCGGTCCGGCCTGAGTCCGGCGGCGCCGGGACTACCATCAAGCCCGTGATTCCGACGTGGGCGAAGCCCGGGGTGTCCGGGGGGCCGCGCCCGGCACCGACCCGGGGAGCCGACGCCCGCCGTCCTCGGGCGGCCGTACCGGAACCGGCGGACGACCCGGTGGACCGCTTCCCGGTGGGCAGCGCGTGAGAACGGTCATCCGCGCGGTCGCGCTGGCCGCCCTGCTCACCTGCGCCACACCGGGCACGGCCGGCGCCGCCCGCGAACCGGCCGCACAATCCGTGTCGCGCGTCAAGTCCCCGGTGTCGCTGGTGCTGGGCACGGTCAGCCCGAAGACCGCGGGGCCGTCCGGCGCCAAGTCCAAGATCACCATCACCGGCACGGTCCAGAACCGCGCCGGCCGCGACCTCCCGGGCGTCTCGGTACGGCTGCGCACCTCCGCCACGCGGATGACCAGCCGCACCCAACTCGCCCAGTACGCCGCCGGTCAGCCGTCCTGGCTCCGCGGGATCGGCGACCAGCGCCGGCTTCCCGCCGTGGACGCCGCGGGCGGCTCGGCGCCGTTCTCGCTCAGCACCAACACCGCGACGGTCGGGTTCGGCGAGTTCGGCGTCTACCCCATCGGCGTCGAGGTGGTGAACCAGTACGGGCAGGTCCTCGCCGGGGTCAACACGTTCATCACCTTCGTTCCGGAGCGGCGCGACTTCAAGCGGCTGTCGGTGGGCTGGATCTGGCCGCTCATCGACCGGCAGCACCGCACCACCGACGACACCTTCACCGACGACCGGCTCACCACCGACATGTCCCCCGGCGGCAGGCTGCACGGCCTGGTCCAGGCCGCCGCCTCGACCGGCACACCCATCACCTGGTCGATCGACCCCGCCCTGCTGGACGACGTCCAGACCATGGCGAACGGGTCGTACACGGTGCGGGCACCGCGCGCCAAGGAAAGCGCCCGCAAACCCAAGAGCACCATCGCCGCGCAGTGGCTGAACGCGCTGAAGACGGCGTCCAAGAGCGACCCCTACTTCGTCGTCCCGTACGCCGACCCGGACGCCGTCGCGCTCGTCCGCCACAACATGTCCGGCCATCTGGCGGACGCGTACGCCAGCACCGGCGTGGCCGGGCAGGTGCTCGGGCGGCAGCCCACCGTCCGCGCCGCGTGGCCGCCGTCCGGGATGGCGGGCCAGGAAACGCTGAACCAGCTCGCCGCGCACGGCCGGCTGGACGGCAACGGCGCCTTCGTGATGAGCAGCGCCGCGTTCGCCGACCCCCCGCAGGGATACACGCCCAGCGCGACCACCCAGGTGCCGACCAGGGACGGGCCGAGGCGCGCCATCGTGTACGACGAGACCCTCAACAAGATCGTCAGTGGCAACACCCGCGCGCCGGGCGCGGCGGTGCTGGCCGAGCAGCGCTTCCTGGCCGAGACCGCGATGATCGCCGCGGAGGCGCCGGAGATCGCCCGCTCGCTGGTGATCGTGCCCGACCGCCGCTGGAACCCGTCCCCCGCGTTCGCCAAGAGCCTGCTGACCTACACCTCCGGCGCGGTCTGGATGCAGCGGACCCGGCTGGAGCAGATCGTGAACGCCCCGCCGCAGAAGCGGGACTACCGCGGCTACCCGGACGAGCTGGAGGCCGCCGAACTGGACGCGACCTACCTTGAAGGGGTCGACGACATCGCCGGCTCGGCCGCGCGCTTCACCCGGATCATGGTCAGCCCCGTCACGATGAACTACACGCGCGCCGTGCTGCGCATGGAGTCGTCCTACTGGCGCGGGAGCGCCCGCCACAAGAGGCGGGCCGTGGCGACCCGGCAGGTGCTGGCCGACCGGATCGCCAGGGACATGGGACGGGTCCGCATCATCACGTCCCAGAACAGCAGGGTCTCGCTCGCCGGCAACTCCGGCCGCATCCCCATCACCATCGTCAACGACCTCCCCGACCAGACGATCAGGGTGCGGCTCGTGGTCGTCCCGGAGAACACCACGCGGCTCCAGGTCGGGCGGGTCGAGGACGAGGTGATCGAGCTCGGTCCCGAACAGAAGGTGACCCGCCCGATCCCGATCAGGTCGGCGGGCAACGGCAACGTCCAGGTGCACCTGCGGCTGCGGACCGCCGACAACCGGGCGTTCGGCCCGACCACCACCATCACCGTGCGCACCACCGGGTACGGGCGGCTGGCCTTGCTCATCACCGGTGGCGGACTTGCCGTACTCTTCGTGGGCGTCGGAGTGCGGGCCATGCGAGCGAGGCGCCGCCGGAATTCGGAGGCAGCCGGTGACGGATCGACCGGAACGGGACCGGCGGCGGCCGGAACCCCCGAACCAGGAGCCCCCTTCGCCGGGGACCCCGCCGGGCTCGGACCCGCCCCCGGCGACGGGCAGGCCAACGGCGGCGGAGACGGGCGTGCCGGAGGAGCCGGGGCGGGGTTCCATGCCGCCGCGTTCCCCCCGCCGACCGCCCGCGGTGCCGCCCGGCCGGCAGTGGTACCCGGAACAGGCGCCGACCGGTCCGCCCCCGTACACCCCACCACCGGGCCGACCCCAGCCACCGCCGCCCCCTGGGCCGACCCAGGGGCAGGACTGGAACAACCAGGGGTGGGGCAACCAGACCCCGAGCCAGGGCCGCGGCCCGGCCGCGCAGGCGACACCGGGCTACCCTCCGGCCCCGACACCACCCCAGGCGCCCAGCCCCGAGACCCCGACTAGACGCGACCTTCCTCGTCCAGGCCAACCTGGCGCGGGCTACTCCGGGACGGGCTACCCGGGGCCGCAGGCGGCTCCGCCCCAGCCGGGCATGGGCCATCCGCCTGCACGACAGCAGCCGTCCCCTGGACAGCCCCAATCGGGTCAGCCCGGCGTCGCCCGATCGGGCACGGGTTACCCGGGTGCGGGCGCGGGTCACCCGGGTGCGGGTTACCCGGGTGCGGGTCCGGGTCATCCGGGTGCGGGTCCGGGCCAGCCGGGTGCGGGTCCGGGCCAGCCGACGGTCGCGGGTTACGCGGGCACGGGTCAGCCCGGGGCGAACCAGCCGCCGGGTGTGGGCGTGCCTCCCGGCGCTTACCCCGGCGTGGCGCCGGGGGCGGGAGCCCCGGAGGCGACGGCCGAGCTGGAGACCCCGCAGACCCCCATGCCCGAAGGCGGCGGAGGGGAGAGGCGGGGCGGCGTCTCCGGAGTGCTGCGGTCCAGCGCGATCATGGCGCTCGGCACCCTGGCGTCCCGGATCACCGGCTTCCTGCGCACCGCGATGCTGGTCGCCGCGCTCGGCACCGGCGCGCTCGCGGACGCCTACAACACCGCCAACACCGTCCCGTTCATCATCTACGACCTGCTGCTCGGCGGGATCCTCACCGCCGTCGTCGTCCCGCTGATCGTCCGGGCGAGGGAGCAGGACCCCGAGTACGGGGCGCGCTACGAACAGCGCCTGTTCACCCTGGCCGTCCTCGGGCTCGCGACGATGACGGCCGCGGCGGTCCTCCTCGGCCCCGTCTTCATCACGATCTACGGCGGCGCGATGGAGGGCGCGCAGCGGGACCTGGCGGTGCTGTTCGCCCGGCTGTTCGCGGTACAGATCTTCTTCCTGGGGGTCAGCGCGTTCTCCGGCGCGATCCTCAACACGCGCAAACGGTTCGGCGCGCCGATGTGGGCGCCCGTGCTCAACAACATCGTCATCTGCGCCACGGCCGCCACGTTCCTGGTGGTGGCCAGCGGACGGGTGACACCCGAGTCGATCTCCAACGGGCAGGTGGCGCTGCTGGCCGCCGGAACGATCGGCGGGATGACGCTCCAGACCCTCGCGCTCTGGCCGTCGCTGCGCGGCTCGGGCTTCCGCTGGCGTCCGCGGCTCGACTTCAAGAAGGGCGAGCTCGGCCGGATCGGCAGGATGGCGGTCTGGACGCTGACCTACGTCGTGATCACGCAGATCGGCTTCGCGGTGACCACCCGGCTGGCCAACGCGGCGGGCGTGCTGGGCCGCAAGGACGGGCTCGGCGACGTCGGGTACACCCCGTACTTCAACGCCTACCAGCTCTTCCAGCTCCCGTACGCGATCATCGGCGTCTCGGTGATCACGGCGCTGCTGCCGCGGATGAGCGAGCACGCGGCGGGCGGCCGGATGCGGGACGTCCGCGACGACTTCTCCAACGGCCTGCGCCTGTGCTCGGTGGTGATCCTTCCCGCGGCGGGGCTGATGGGCGTGCTCGCCTCGGAGATCACCGTCGTGCTGTTCGCGCACGGGCAGACCACCGTGGCCAACGCGCAGGTGATCGCGGACGTGCTCCGGATGTTCGCGGTGGCGCTGGTGCCGTTCGCCGCGTACCAGCTGATGCTCCGCGTGTTCTATGCGATGCAGGACACCCGGACGCCCGCGTTCATCAGCGTCGGCGTGGTCGTCACCAACATCGCGATGGCGGTGCTGTCGTACGCGCTCCTGCCCACCGACAAGATCATCGTCGGGATCGCGGGCGGGTTCGCTCTGGCGCAGACGGTCGGCGCGGCGCTCGGCTGGCTGGTCCTGCGGCGCCGGCTGGGCGGGATGGACGGCCGCCGTATCTTCGTCGCGTACCTGAAGCTGGTGGTGGCGCTGTGGCCGCTGATCGGCTTCGCGTACGCGACGCACGCTGTCGTGGACGCGGCGCTCGGCACCGGCCTCGACTCCGGGCTGCTGGCCCTGGTCGTCGGCAGCGCCGGCGGCGGGCTGCTCTACCTGGCCTTCGCGCGGATGATGAGGGTCGAGGAGATCGGTTCCATGCTTTCGACGGTGACCCGAAGGCTTCCCGGAAGGGGCTGACACCACCCGCCGGAACGGCGACCGCACCACCCTCGCGGCACGGAAAGTCGGCGCGCGAAGCGCCTGAACCATGGGATCTCTCGCCGCCGTGAGACAGGCGTGACAAAGTACTTGAGACGCGCGCCGATAAGTCGGTTCCCCAACTGAGTAAGCACTACCATGTTGGGGACTACGGCTTGCGGGGCGACACCCTGGGAAAAACAAAAGGAGGGTCGGAGGCGTAAGCTGCCACGCCACGAACATGGGATCTGACCACCTGTGCAGGACGCTGTGAGCACGTCCGTCATCGAGCCCGGCACCCGCCTCGCCGGACGCTACCGCCTCGAGGAGCGCATCAGCGACGCGGGTGGCTCCGCCCTCTGGAAGGCCATCGACGAGATCCTCGCGCGTGCCGTGGCCGTCCGGACCTTCGACCCCGACTTCCCCCGCGTCCACGAGGTGGTCACCTCCGCCCGCGCCGCCAGCCGGCTCACCGACCCCCGCCTGACCCAGGTGTTCGACGCCGACGACAGCGGCGAGAACGCCTATGTCGTGAGCGAGTGGGTCGTGGGCGAGACCCTGGAGCAGATGCTCGGCAAGGGACCGCTGGAGCCGGGCCGCGCCACCACCCTCCTGTACGAGGCCGCCGAGGCGATCGCCGCCGCGCACGAGGGCGGCCTGGCCCACCTGTGCCTGTCCCCGCGAGACCTGGTGTGGACGAACGGCGGCACGGTCAAGCTGCTCGGCGTCGCCACCGACGCCGTCCTCGGGGACCGCTACGCCGAGGACCCCGCGCAGCAGGACGTCCGGTCCCTGGGCGGCCTGCTCTACGCCGCGCTGACCGCGCACTGGCCCCTCGACCCCGACCGCTCGTCCCTGCCGGCCGCCCCGTCGAACGACGCCGAGGGCGTACCCCTGCCACCGCGGCAGGTACGCGCCGGTGTGCCCCTCGCCGTGGACTCGATCGTGTGCCGCTGCCTGGGCATCGAGGTCCCCGGCCAGGAACCGCTGACCGACCCCGCCGCGCTCGCCAAGGCCCTGCGCGGCGTCCCGCGCACCCCACTGCCGCTGTTCGCGGGACTCAACACCCATCCGGCGCCGCCCCAGAGGCCCGCCTCGGGCCAGGCTCAGCGGCCGTCCTCGTCGTCCCGGCAGCACGAGCAGCCGCCGCCGACCCGTCCCCGGCAGGTCAACCGCCACACCCGGCGCCCTCCCACGGCCGGGTCACCGCAGCGGACCGTCCCGGACCCTCCCGGTGGACGCCGCCCCGCGCGCCACTCCCAGGGAAGGCATTCCGGTGCCGGCGGCCGCACCACCCAGGCCGGGTCGCTCGGCTCGGGCCGTCCACTCTCCGGCGGGACCGGCGGCCTCCCCGGCGGCAACCGCGCCCTGCTGGGCATAGCCGCCGCGGCGCTCACCGTCATCGTCGGCCTGGGCGCCTGGGCGATCTCCCGCGGCGACGGCCCGGACGGCGGCGCGCCCCCCAGCGCCAAGGACACCGCCCGGCAGTCCCAGCCGTCCACGCCGCAGGTGACCAAGCTGAACGTCGAGGACGTCTCGCCGGCCGAGGAGTCGATGAACGGCCGCCACGACGAGTCCATCGGCGAACGCCTCGGCCTCGTCACCGACGGCGACACGCGCCGCGAGTGGGAGACCCAGACCTACGCCGACGTCAACTTCGGCAACCTGGCCAAGGGCCTCGGCGTCCTGCTCGACATGGGACGTCCCGTCCAGGTCAGCAGCGTCAAGGTCAACGTGCCCGAGGGCGGCGGCACCCTCCAGGTCAAGATCGGCGACGGGCAGAGCCCGGGCTCCCTCACCTCCGCGGGCCGCGAGGTCACCACCCCCGGCGAGACCACGATCACCACCACGGGCCGGTCCAGCGGCCGCTACGTCCTGGTCTGGTTCACCAAGCTTCCGCCGTCCCGCAAGGGCAAGATCAGCGAGATCACCGTCCTGGGTTCCCCGCGCGCCTGAGCCGACCTGGGCGGGGCGCAGCCCGTCACGATTCGTGCCACAGCGCATCGCTTCTCGGTATCGTTCCTGGAAGCAGAATGTCCCCTCCCCTCAGGATTTCAGCGGTGTCGACCCGACCAGGCAGGATCGATCGCAGTTACCCGGCGCGGATCGGCGCGGGCGCCCGTGAGAGGGGTCGCTCATGACGTCGGTGCGCACGCGGCATGTGGACGAGGTGCCGGACAAGGAACTGCTGGCTCGGCACTCGCAGGGGGATCCGCACGCGTTCGCCACGCTGGTGCACCGGCACCGCGACCGGATGTGGGCCGTCGCGCTGCGCACGCTCGGTGACCCCGAGGAGGCCGCGGACGCACTGCAGGACGCCTGCCTGTCGGCGTTCCGCGCGGCCGGGCGGTTCCGCGGCGACGCCGCCGTGACCACCTGGCTGCACCGCATCGTGGTGAACGCCTGCCTCGACCGGATCCGCCGCAAGTCGGTACGGCCCGCCACGCCCATGGGGGACGACGCCACCTTCGACGCGGTCGCGCCGAAGATGCCCGACCCGACCGACGCCCATGGCGTGGCCCTGGACGTCCACTCCGCACTCGCCATGCTGCCGTTCGAGCAGCGGGCGGCGCTCGTCCTGGTCGACATGATGGGCTACTCGGTCGACGACGCGGCTCAGGTGCTGGAAGTACCACCTGGAACGATCAAGAGCCGCTGTGCCCGGGGCCGCGCCAGGCTCGCCCCCCTTCTGCTGCACCATAGGAACCGTCGGGACAGCAGAAACGTCGGAGGTGTGGAAGGAGGTGGCCTGCCTTAATGAACCCCGCGCATTATGACTACGACACCTTGGCCGACCTGGCCGAGGGTCTCCTCGAAGACGATCGTGCCGCCTCCGTCAACGCGCACCTCGATACCTGCGCCGAATGCAGGGAACGATCCGCCGACCTTGCGGACGTGTCCCGGATCCTGGCCGAGGCCCCCGTCCCCTCCATGCCCCCCGAGCTGGCGTCCCGCATCGACTCGGCGATCGCCGCCGAGTCGTTGAACTCCGCCACCGTGGTGAGCATGGAGCGAAGGCGCCGTGCCCGGCCCTGGCGGATCCTGTCGGCCGCGGCCGCGACGGTCATCGTGCTCGGTGGCGGAGCCCTGGTCGGGACCCTGACCCTGAACGGCGGCACCTCGAACGACAGCACCGGCACGGCCAGGATGACCGACCCGCAGCCGCGTTCCGAGGGCGGCGGAGCCCCGGCGGCCCCGGCCCCGAGCAAGATGGCCGAAGCCCCGGACGCCGCGGCCGGTGGCCGCTTCGAGTACTCCCGGAGCGGCACCGACTACCGTGCCGACACGCTCGGCAGGCAGGTGAACACCGCGTTGGACGGTAACGCGCAGCAACGGTCGGCAGGAGGGCCACCCGACCAGCGCCTCATCGGCTGCGTCACTCGCGTCACGGGCGGCAAACCCCCGTCACTGGTCGACTCGGCAACCTACGAAGGCAAGCCCGCCACCGTCATCGCCGCCCCCGGCGCCTCCCCGGACAGCCTGACCATCTGGGTCGTGGGACCGAACTGCTCCGCCCAGAACACCATGCTCGTCAAACGCATGACGACCAACCGCAACTAACGCACACACCGAGGCGCCTCGACGCCGACATGTCCCGGTTACCAGGCAACGGGGTCTCCGGCAAGCGGTTCACCACACAAGAAAACCAACCACCGGAGACCCCGCAGCCGATGTAACAGTGGCCACTCCAACCTGACCACCCCCAGGCGCCACCCCGCAGCCCCCGCCCCCTCTCCAAGCAGACCAAACAACAAGGCGGCATAACGCGGCGAGCAACAGAACAAAGCCTCAACCGCCAGGAGCCCTGGCAGGCCGGACGTCCCGCCAGGGCGCCCACCCAGGCGTATCCACAGGCGCATACAGGCGAGTGAGCTGAACCGACGATGGCCACACCCTCGGCCGTCAGCCAACCCTCCGCGAGCTCCACATACGCGATCTCTGCGTCCCCGCTTCCACCGACTGGAGTACGAGGCGACCACCGCCGACGATCATGTGACGTCCTAGATGCTCTGCTTATCGTGGCGCACGGCATCGACCCGGAAACCGGGTCGTGGCGGCGCCGACCAGCAGTTGACCAACGGCCTCGCGGGCGAGCGGCACATCCAGAGGCAGGCTGAAGGCGGCTTCGCACTGCCTCCATTCGGCGGAAACAGGCGCGTCCCCGGGCGCCGGTGTCCGGCCCGCCATCGCCGAGCACCCTCCGTCGCCAGCGGGCAGCGGTCTTCTGCGCGCGATTTTGCGCAAGCGGGGTACGGGGCTGGCCCGTCGCCGGTCAGGGAGAAATCACGTGGTGACGTTGCGGTCCGCTGTGGGCGTAGGACAGAGCGTCAAACGCCAGGAGCCCTGGCAGGTCGGACATTCCGCCAAGCGCACCAAGGGCGTATCCACCAGCGGAAAAGGGCAGGCGAGCTGAACCGACGATGGCCACACCCTCGGCCGCCAGCCACCCCCCTGTGAGCTCTACACACGCGATCCCCGCGCCCCCGCTTCCCTACCGGTTGGAGTACGGGCCAACCACTGCCGAGAAGTATGTGACGTCCCAGATGCTCTGCTTATCGTGGCGCACAGCCTCGGCCCGGGAACCGGGTCGTGGCGGCGCCGACCGGAAGCTGACCAACGGCCTCACGGGCGAGTGGCACAGCGTAGGGCAGGCCGAAGGCGGCGTCGCGCGGCCTCCGCCAGGCAGGGGCAGGGCGGCCGAGCGCGCCTCCGGGCATCCATCGCGAATCCAGCCGACACACGCTTGATCATCTGGCGGGTGAGGCGCGCTCCAGCATCGCTGACAACGCGTAGTCAATGGAAGGCGGCGGCGCGCCCCCGCCCTGCGGCCGGGCGGCCCGGTGGCGAAGACCTCCTCGATGCGGTGCCTGCACTGTTCCATGCGGATCAGCCGCAGCTCCAGCTCGGCCGTAGATGGACTCGACGAGCAGGAACCGTCCTTCGGGACGCACCGAGAGGCCCGCGTCTGAGGGTCAATACAGCTAGAAGTCGGCGAGGAAGTCCATGGCGATCGCCCAGGCGCGTTCGGCGGCTTCCGGGTCATAGTCGGGCAGGTCGGGGTCGGTGAACAGATGGCCGGCGCCCCGGTACCGGAACACCTCCACGTCGGCACCGGCACGGCGCATGCGCAGGTACCAGGCGTTCTGCCAGTCGACCGGCTCCCAGGTGTCGGGATCGGCCACGTGTAGCTGCACCGGGATCTCCGTGGCGGCGTCATCCGGCAGGTCGGACGTCCCATGCATGAGGAGCAGGCCCCTGGCCTTGGTGTCGGCGAGCGCGAGGTTTTGGGCCAGCGCGCCGCCCAGCGACAGGCCCGCATAGACCAGGCCGTCGTCCGTATGCGGCGCGGCGGCGGCCACGGCACGGCGAAGCAACTCTTCCTGCCCGATCTCATCCTTGATCTCGATCCCGGCCTCGGGCTCGTCGACCACCCGCCCGTCGTAGAGGTCCGGTGCGTACACCTCGTGCCCCGCCGACCGCAGCATCTCGGCCGCGTCGAGAACGGCAGGCCGCAACCCGTACATCGAGTGGAAGAGCAGAATCCGCGCCATCCCTTCAGCTTATGGGCGCTCGTCTCCCTCTTGCCCTTGTGCACCAGGGCTTTCACCAAATCACGCACCTGGGCACGCTGCCACCGTCCTCTCCCGAACGGCACGACGCCCAGCAGCCGGCCCGCCCCGAGGCCGGTGCTGATCGGCTCGGGAGAGTCCACGCGCCTGGGCACGCTGCCACCGCGCTCGCCCGAACGGCGAGCGACGCGCAACAGCCGGGCCACCCCGGGGTCGGTGCTGATCGGCTCGGGGAAGACACGTGCTGGGCGCGCTGCCACCGTCCTCGCCCGAACGGTGAGCAGCGCCAAGCAGCCGGGCCGCCCCGGGGTCGGTGCTGATGGGCTCGGGGGAGTACGGTGTGCCGCTGGGCTGCGCCCGGGCCGGCGGCGATGTCGCTCATCACCTCGACGGTTGGGCACAGCATGCGGTAGGCCCAGCCCTCGTGGGGCCGCGTACCGTCCGGTACGGCCGCTTTGGTGGCGGTGTCCGCCTGGCCTGCTCATGATGAACGAGAGGCGGGGCGGTAGAGCTGGTGCGTTAGGGAATCTGTCTTACAGAGGGCCAGCCGGCAACCCGAACGTGCCCGCATACGGGCATGTCGGACGGCGATGGCCGGTGAAGGAACTCATACCCCGGGGCGGGAATCAGCGGGCCCTAGGATCGGTTGACGCGACTGCCAAGCCACGTCGGGCCCAGGGACACTGGACGCGCCGGGCGGCGAGTGAGGTCGTCGGGACACCGAAGGCGAGCACAGGGAGAGGCGCAGAACATTGAGCGACGTTCGGGACGTCATCGTGATCGGGTCGGGGCCTGCGGGGTACACCGCTGCGATCTATGCGGCTCGGGGTGAGTTGCGGCCGTTGGTGTTCGAGGGGTCGGTGACGGCGGGTGGGGCGTT
>NZ_BSTM01000040.1 GCF_030269515.1 Actinomadura sp. NBRC 104412
CCGCAGGACCCCACGCCATCACCGCCTCAGCACCCCTGTCCCGCATGACCCCCACCACCCGCACCACCATCCTCAAACACCTCCGCACCACAGCCGACCACATCAACCAACAACTCCCCTGACGGAGGGCGGAAACGCGGCACGTTGGCCCACGTCAGCGCAGTTTGTCGGGGGTGCGGACGAAGTCGATCCGATGCAGGAGGCCGCCCGACACGGTGAAGGACACCACGGTGTCGATCCTGCCGTGGTGGTAGACGGCCACGCCGAGCACCCCGTTGACGGCCATCGGGGTCAGGACGTGGCCGGGCTCCATCCGGTTCATGACGCCGAGCATGAACCGGGCGACCTGCTCGGCTCCGCGCACCGGGCGGCGGGCGGCGTTGGCCTTCCCGCCTCCGTCGCTGGTGAGGACGGCGGCGGGGTCGAGCATCGCGACGAGCGCCCGCAGGTCGCCGCCCGCCGCCGCGGCCAGGAACCGTTCCACGACCTGGCGGTGCTGGTCGCGGTCGACGTCGATGCGCGGCGCGCCCTGGCCGACGTGCCTGCGGGCGCGGGCGGCGAGCTGGCGTACCGCCGCCGGGGAGCGGCCGACGGTCGCGGCGACGTCCTCGAAGGTCATGCCGAACAGGTCGTGCAGCACCCAGGCGGTGCGTTCGGCCGGGGTGAGCGACTCCAGCACGACCAGCAGCGCGAAGCTGACGGACTCGTCCAGCGTCACCCGGTCGGCCGGGTCCTCCACGGGACTCAGGACGGGCTCGGGCAGCCACGGGCCCGGGTAGGTCTCGCGGCGCACCCGCGCCGACCTCAGCACGTCCATGGCCTCCCGCGCGACGACCACGAGCGACCAGCCCTCGACGTCCTGGACGCGGCTCTGCCGGTCGGCCCGGACGAGCTTGAACCAGCAGTCCGAGACCACGTCCTCGGCCTCGGACAGCGAGCCGAGGATCGCGTACGCCACCCGGACCAGGCGGGGGCGCGCCGCAGCGTAGTCCGCCGACAGCGCGCCCGCCCGGTCGCCGTTCATCAGGACACCGCCTTCCCCGTGGTCGCGAGGATGACGCGACAGACCTGCTCGGGATTGTCGCTCATCGGGACGTGACCGGCATCGGGCAGGTCGAGACGCCGGGTGTGCGGTGGAAGCTGGTCGGTGTGGCGGGACTGCCGGGGCAGCAGGATGCGGTCCGACTCCCCGAAGGCGAGCGTCACCGGCTCGATCAGCTCCCGCCCCGCCTGGTAGCGGATGGGCTTGCAGGCCCGCATCGTCGGCCGGAAGCCCGAGCTGCCCGCCATGACGGTGAGGTCGCGGATCGCGTGCTCGGGGGTGAGGTTCTCGGGATGGGTGTAGACCTGCCAGAACACCAGCCTGCGTCCCCAGGCCCGGCGGGACAGCGCGGCGAGCGGCCGCCTGTTGTACCGGCACCCGAACCAGGTCGCGAACAGGCTCACGGCGCAGTACACGGGCTGGCGCCGCTTCCACAGACCGGCGGGGGAGAGCAGGGTGAGCGAGGCGACCGGTCTCAGGTTGGCCAGTTCCAGCCCCACCCAGCCGCCGAGGGAGTTCCCGGCCACGTGCGGGTTGTCGATGTCCAAGTCGTCCAGGGCGGTCGCCAGGGCCTCGGCATGACGGCGCGGCGTCCACGGCCGGTCGCCGTCCAGCCCTCGGGAGTCGCCGTGGCCCGGCAGGTCCACCGCGTACACGGTGTGCGAGTCGGCGAGCCGGTCGATCACCGGCCCCCACGCGTGGTGCGAGCCCCCGATGCCGTGTACGAGCACGAGCGGGGGGCCGTCGCCGACCTTGACGTACGCGAGCCCGTGACGGGTCCGCTCGGGCGGGATCGTCTTCCAGTTCCGGCTGCTTCGACTCATGCCGTATGGACGAGATGGACGCTTCCGACTGTGACACGGCGCGCTGTGGGCGGCGTGGCGTTTGCGTTCCTTTATCAAAGGCGTTGTGCATTACTGGGGAAGGTCCGGTTCGATCACACACGGCAGGCGGGTGACCTATGCGTTTCGTGTCCTTCTTCGCCGGGGACGGCGTCCACCTCGGGGTCGAGACGGAGAGCGGGGTGGTGGCCGACCTGACCGCCGCGGGCGGGGACGGCGTCCCCCGGTCGGCTCGCGAGCTGGTCTCCGGTGGCGGGGACGCCCTCGCACGGGTGCGCGCGAGGCTCGCGGCCGGGGCGCCGACGCTGCCTCTGGACGGGCTGGAGCTGGCGCCGTGCGTCCCCGAGCCACCAAAGATCATCTGCGTGGGCCTCAACTACCGGCGGCACGCCGAGGAGTCCGGCATCCCCGTGCCCGAGCACCCCGTCTACTTCCCCAAGTACCGCAACGGCCTGGCGGGCCACGGCGGCAAGGTCGCCATCCCCGCGGCGACCTCGCAGGTCGACTACGAGGTCGAGCTGGTGGCCGTGATGGGCGGCCCCGTCCGCAATGTCACCGCGGCGCGGGCACTCGACCACGTCTTCGGGTACGCGACGGGCAACGACCTGTCGGCGCGCGAGCTCCAGATGCGGTCGAGCCAGTGGACGTACGGGAAGGCCCTGGACGGCTTCGCCCCGCTCGGCCCCTACCTGGTGACCGCGGACGAGGTGCCCGACCCGCAGGACCTGGACCTGCGGACCTGGGTCAACGGGGAGCTGCGGCAGAAGTCCAGCACCCGCGACATGGTGTTCTCGGTCGCCGAGCTCGTCGCCGACCTCTCCCGCGTCATGACGCTGGAGCCGGGCGACCTCATCTACACCGGCACACCGGAAGGCGTCGTCCTCGGCATGGAGGAGAAGGTGTGGCTGAAGGCGGGCGACCAGGTCGTCTGCGAGGTCGGCGGCCTCGGCCGGCTGGAGACCACGCTCGTGGACGAGAACGGCTGACCACCCTCGGGCGCCGCGCTAGCGGCCGTCGCGTGCCAGCCGCTCCTCGATGCTGGTGAGTCGGGCCAGCACCACCTGGATGTCATGCTTGGTCGCGTTCTGGTACTCGGGCTTGAGCCGCACGGACAGATGGCCGCTCGGCTCCAGGACCCCGATGGCCACCTGGTCGACCGACTCGCCGTTCTGCACCCGCACCGCCTGGTCGAGATCCTGCCGCCGCAGGGAGAGCCGGCGGATCTGTTGCCGGAGCGGCCTGCCGTCCGCGATCACCGTGGTCGGCGCGCCCTCCAGCACCCGTGCCGCGGTGGGGCTGCGCGCGATCACGGCGTCCAGCAGGCTGCTGACCGCCACCAGGGTCACCGCGCCGATCAGCCCGCCGGTGAGGCTGTCGTCAGGGCCGATGACCGCGTTCTGGACGACGTTCGACAGCAGGAAGATGACGACGAAGTCGAAGGTGTTGAGCTGTGAGAGCCCCCGCTTGCCGGTGAGCCGGAACAGCAGCACGATCAGCGCGTACACCACGATCGTGCGGAGGATCTTGTCGAGCACGGGAATTTGGAGGAGGTACACGTCGCGCCACATGGCCCGGCCCCGTCAGGTGCGCTCGTACACGCCGGCGGCGGCCATGCCATAGGCGAGATGGGGAAGCACGTCACTGATCCACTCCGTGGCGGTCCACCGGCGGGGGTCCGTCAGGCCGAGCAGGGTCAGCGGCGCGTTGGACCCGACCATCGCCAGGGCGGTGAGGGCGAGCGCGCAGGCCGGCCAGGGGACGTGCCTGCCGCGGGCCAGCAGCCCGTACACCGCGCCCGCGCCCACGCCGGTGCCGTAGCCGAGCAGCGCGCCCAGCCCCGACTTGCGGTTCTCGGCCTGCTCGCCCGTCCCGAGGCCGATACCGCCCGCGCCGGCCAGCCGCTCCACGCTCTGCTCCGGCGTGCTGCTCGCCGGCCGGCCCCGCACGGCCATGTCCAGGTACGACGCGACGTTGAGCGCGGTCGTCCCGACGGCCCCGGCGATGATTCCGTCCACCAAGTTCTTCATGGGGGCGCCCTACCCACCGTCCCGACGGCGTCACCTGCTCTGGAAGCATGAGCGGATGACCTCAGCACCACGTCGACGCCGGTGGGTCTCCGAGGGCACCAGCGGCCGTGTGACGCCGACCGAACTGTTCTTCGACCTGGTGTTCGTCTTCGTGGTGACCCAGGTGACCCACGCCGTGGAGTCGCATCCCGGTTGGGAGGGGTTGTTCAAGGGCCTGCTCCCCATGGTCGTCATGTGGTGGATGTTCAGCGCGTTCGGGTGGCTCACCAACGCGGTACGGCCCGACGCCGTGCCCGTACGGCTGCTCCTGCTGCTCGCGATGACGGCGTTCTTCATCATGGGCCTGGACGTCCCGCACGCGTTCGAGCCCGAGGGCTGGGCGTTCCCCGTGGCCTACCTGGCCGCGGTCGCGATCCACGGCGTGCTGTACCTGACGACCAGCGTCCCGTCCGCACGGCGGGCGATCCTGCGCAACCTGCCGTTCAACGCCATGGCCGGCGTGCTCGTGCTCATCGCGCCGCACCTGCCCGAGGAGTGGGGCTGGGTCTGCTGGGTGGCGGCAGTGCCGGTGCTCTACCTCTCCCCGCTCCTGGGACGCATCCGGGGGTTCGTCATCGAGCCGCACCATTTCGTGGAGCGGCACGCGCTGATCCTCATCGTGGTGCTGGGCGAGTCGGTGGTGGCCATCGGGATCGGTGCCGGGAGCCCGGAGAGCCACGCGGTCGACGCGACCCTCGCGGTCGGGGTCGCGCTCGGCATCGCGGTGGCGGCCGGACTGTGGTGGGCGTACTTCGACGGGGACGAGGTCAGGGCCGAGTCGCAGTTCGAGAAGACCTCCGAGCACCGGCGCCAGATGCTGGCCTACTACGCCTTCACCGGCGCCCACCTGGTGATGACCATCGGCGTCATCCTCGTCGCGGCCGGTATCACCGACGCCGTCCACCACTTCCACGAGCACGTGAACCGGTGGTGGCTGGGCTGCGGCACCGCCGTCTACCTGCTCGGGCACGCCGGCTACCGCGCCCTGCTCAAAAGCGGACGCACCATCGACCGCCTCGTCGGAGCGGCGGCCGCGGTGCTCCTGGGCGCGGTGGCGTCCTGGACCGGCTGGGCCGCCCTGTGCGCCGTCGCCGCCGTCCTCGTCGTGATCGCCGTCATCGACCACCGCCAACTCGCGCGAGCGCCCGCGGACGCCGGGGCCGTGGCCTAGTCGTAGGAGGCGATGGTGCGGGCGTGGGCGTCGAGGACGTGCGTGAGCAGCGCCGGCGGACGTGTGCCGTCGCCGCCGTCCGGCAGCACCTCGGGGGTGAGCGTCCAGTCGATGCCCACCCACGAGTCGCCGACGGTGCCCTCGCTGGACGGCAGGTTGTTGCACGACTGCCGGATTCGGAGGGCGCGCACGGACTCGGCGGCCGGTGTGTCGGTCTCCACCAGCATCACCGGGACGCCGACCAGCGGTCCGTCCTCCACCAGGCGCAGCAGGTGGTGCGCGTCGTCGCCGTCCAGGGCGGCCCCCGCGTCCATGATCACCACAAGCCGCACCGGTGGGCCGCCGCCCGGACCGGACGGCGCGTCGCCCTCGGGGCCGCCGATGCGGCGCAGGTCCACCAGGTCGAGCAGCCGCCGGAGCCGCTCGGCCGCCGCCGGCCCGGTCGCCACCCCGCCGCCCAGCAGCATGCCGCCGATGACCGGGTCCAGGGTGTTCAGCCAGCCCGCGCCCGACAGCCGGGCCGCGTCGATCACCTCGAGCCCGGCCAGTCCCGGCGGTACGGCGGCCAGGAACCGAGTCACCAGCGACCACGCGTAGGCGGCGGCGTCCCCCGGCACCGTGCCGCGCGAGATCCACACGCCGCGCCGCCACGGCACCGGCAGGACGAGCGGCACCCGCAGATCGGGCAGCTCCGCGGTGGACAGCCGTCCCAGCAGGATGCCCTCGGCCAGGTCGGCGCGGGGCCGCCAGGTCAGCCAGGACGGCGCGTCGAACGGCGCCGCCTCGGCGCCGACGTGCGGCTCCACCCGGGCCAGCTCGTCGCGGAGCTGCGCGGCGTCGGCCCGGAGCCGCTGGTTCGCCGCCGCCATCAGCTCGTCGAAGCGCCCGCGCGGCGCCCGCCCCGCGACCTCCTCGTTGCGGATGTTGAGCGCGTGCTCGGTGGACGAGCGGAACGCGGCCATCGACCGGCTCGCGTCCTCCCAGACCAGCCAGCACCGTTCGAGGTACCCGACCTCCGAGGAGGACGGCGCCTGCTGGGGCGGGGGAGTCGCGTGCGGTGGTCCCGGCTGCGGCGGGACCCGCGGGCCCGGCGGCGCCCCGACGGCGGGGCCGGGCGGCGGCGCGCCCATGCCGGCCTCGGCGTCGCCCGGGTCGTCCACCTCGACGCCGTGCGTCTCGACCAGCTCGGCCAGCCCGCCCGCGTAACCCTGCCCGACCGCGCGCACCTTCCACCGGTCGGCCCTGCGGTAGACCTCCAGCCCGATGATCGCCTTCTCCGGGCCCAGGCCCGCGACGGTGAACAGCGCCATCGGGTCGCCGTTCGCGGTGGTGAGCTGCACCTGCGGCGGCGGCACCGCCCCGAACGAGACGCCGCCCCCGGCCAGGCTGACCGCGATCAGCACCGCCTGCACGTCCGCCGGGACGGCGTCCAGGTCGAGGTCGACGCGCTGGCGGGCACCGCCGTCGCTCCAGCGCACGCCCGGCGCCTCGGGGGCGTTGTAGAACA
This sequence comes from Actinomadura sp. NBRC 104412, assembly GCF_030269515.1. GTDB lineage: Bacteria > Actinomycetota > Actinomycetes > Streptosporangiales > Streptosporangiaceae > Spirillospora. Next base: position 6,629 of record NZ_BSTM01000040.1, read on the forward strand.
CCAGGTCGGCGTCGGAACGCACCCGCAGGTCACCGCCCACCAGCAGGGCGCTGACGTCCACGGGAACGGCACAGGACACGGTGGCGGTCACCCGCCGTGCGGGCAGCGGGGTGTTGGCGCCCCGCGCGAGTTCGAGCATCGCCGTTCAGGCCAGGCCGGCGATGGTCGGCAGCATGTCCTCGAAGGTGCGGCCGTGGCACGGCTCGCCGATCGCGTTCATCTTCCATTCCTGGCCGTGCCGGTACAGCCGGGCCATCACCATCGCGGTGTGCGCGCCGCCGCCGGTCAGCGTGTACCGGGCCAGCTCACCGCCGTCCACCTCGTTGACCAGCCGGCAGAACGCGTTCTCCACCTCGTCGAAGGTCTGCCCGTTGAACGAGCTGACGGTGAACACCAGCGAGCTGACGTGCACCGGCAGCCGCGCCAGGTCCACGATCACCGACTCGTCGTCGCCGTCCCCCGCACCGGTCAGGTTGTCCCCGGTGTGCCGGACCGAGCCGTCGTCGCTGACCAGCTTGCCGAAGAAGACCACGTCGGCGATGCGGCCGTCGGCGAAGAGCACGCAGGAGGCGTCCAGGTCGATCTCCCGCTGCCGGGAGCCGAAGAAGCCCTTCTTGCGCACCGCGTCCCAGCCCAGGCCCATCCGGACCATGCGCAACGCCCCGCCCGCCTTGTCCAGCGAGATCCGCTGGCCCTTCACCATCGAGACCGTCACAACCCGTCGCCTCCTCGTGTCCCAGGTGCCGCGCCGCTCCCCGAGAGCGCGCCGGCCGCGTCATCCCGATCACCACAAAGGCGAACAGGGTGCGACGAAAGCCTTGCAGCCCGGCCACCCGGTTGTCATCCCGTTCACTGCGGATGACCAGCGATGGCACCGGCGGGAGGGCGCCGGATCAGCAGGGTGCCCGCGAGGACGACGGCGCCGGACCCCACCAGGACGACCTGCGACGGTTCCAGGCCGAACAGGACGACGTGTGAACGGTTCAGCAGGTCGGCCACGAGCCCGGAGACCAGCGCGGCGAGGGCCAGGCCGAACCGCAGGACGGCGTGGAAGGCGGTCAGCGCCAGGTTGCGCCGGGCGCCCTCCAGGCTTTCCTGGAGGTAGGTGATCCCGCCGATCAGCGCCGCGGCGGCCGACGCGCCGAACAGCACCGCTCCCGGGTAGGCCCAGGCCGCCGAGCCGAGCCCGCCCATCGCGGCGATCACCACGCCCTGGGTGGCCGTCCCCAACCGGACCTGGGCGAGGAGGTTCCGCCCCTTGCGCCTGCGCAGCGCGATCAGGCCGACCAGCGCGCCGATGCCGAACAGCATCACCAGCAGACCGAACCCGATCGGTCCCGCGTCCAGGACGTTGCGGACGAACTCCACGCCGATCGAGAACAGCGCGCCCAGTCCGAGCGCGACAAGGGCCATCCCCGGGAGGACGGCGCGGACCACGGGCAGCCGGAGCGCCGCGGCGAAGCCGCCGGACGGCTCCTTCTCCGCGGCCGGCCGTCGCTCTCCGGGCCCCCTCCGCTCTCCGGGACCCGGGCCGAGGTCCGGGATCGACCTCACCACGAAGTAGGAGACCAGATACGTGAGGGCGTTGATCCAGAACACGATCACGTAGCGCCAGTGGCCGCCCCAGCCCACGCTGTCGGAGAACCACAGGACGAGCCCCAGCGCCCCCGCCGCCACGGGGATCATGCCGTAGGACGTCGCCATGGTGATCCCGTTGGCGACCTCCAGCGTGCCGGTCTCGTGCTCCTTCTCGCCGTCCTCGATGAGGAACGGGATGGCGGCGTCCCGGGCGGGCAGGAAGCACAGGCTCACCACCTCGATGGCGAACGCCCAGAAGTACACCCAGCCCAGCCATGGCAGGAGGGGCAGCAGCACCGCCATCCCGACGCGGATCAGGTCGGAGGTCAGCATCACGTCCCGGCGCCGCCACCGCGTCACCACCCGCGCGGCGAGCGGCGCGCCCAGCGCCGAGGGCAGCAGCCGCAGCACCAGCACCCCGCCCACCGCGGTCGTGGAGCCGCTCAGCTCCAGCACGAGGTACATCAGGGCGAGGGTGCCCATCCAGTCGCCCAGCACGGAGATCGTCTGGCCGATCATGAGCCGGCGGAAGTCCCGGCGGTTCAGCTGCTCCTTGAGGCCCATCCGGACGTCTTCCCCACCGGGTCGCCGCTCAGGAGGGCGTCCAGCCGATCGGCCGCCCGCCGCCAGCTCCAGTGCTCGCGAACCCACGCGCTGCCGGACCTGCCCATCGCCCGCGCCCGGTCCGGATGGGACAGCAGGTCGTTCAGCGCGTCCACCAGGGCGCCGGGGCGCTCCACGTCCAGCAGGACGCCGGTCTCCCCCGGCACGACCGACTCAGGGCTGCCCCCGGAACGTCCCACCACGACCGGAAGCCCGCACGCCGACGCCTCCAGCGTGGACAGCCCGAGCCCCTCGGTCTGGAGCCCGCGGCGGTCGTCCCGGCACGGCAGGACGAAGACGTCGGCGGCGGCGTAGTAGGCGGGCAGGTCTTCGGACGGCACCTCCCCGGTGAGGGTGACCTCGCCGGGGGACAGCTCGTCCGCCAGGGCGTTGAGGCGGGGCCGCATGGGGCCGTCGCCGACGATGACCAGCCGCGCGTCGGGGAAGCGCCGGACGACCTCGGGCCAGGCCCGTATCAGGACGTCGTGCCCCTTCCTGTGGACGAGGCGCGCGATGCTGAGCACCACGGGGCCGTCGCCCAGCCCATGCCGTGCGCGGATCGTGCCGCCGTCCAGGCCGGGACGGAACCGGTCGGTGTCCACGCCGCCCGCGAGCTGCACCAGACGCGTCCGATCGCCGACCACCCGTTCGAGGACCTGCCGCGTGGACGCGCTGAGATAGGTGAGGACGTCGAACTGGCGGGCGGCCACGCCGAGCGCCGCCCGGGTGGGCGCCACCCGGCACCAGCCCAGCTCCTGCCCGTGGGTCGAGCAGATCAGGCGCTCCACGCCCGCCGCCCGTATCAGCGGCGCGTACAGGCCGAACGGCGCGGCGGCGGTGATCCAGCCGACCTTGGCGCGATGCCGCGCGATCAGCCGCCGCAGCCCCTTGAACAGCAGGTAACCGTGCCGCCTCACCACCGGGAAGTCCAGCCCGGCGTCGAACTCCGCCGCCCCGGGCCACGCGGGCGCCACCACCAGCAGCCGGTCGGCGGGCAACCGGCGCACCAGTTCCCAGGTGAACGTCTGGACACCGCCCACCTCGGGTGGAAAGTGGCCGGTGAGCACCAGCGCACGGTAATCCCCCATAGCACCGGGCTTCCCCCCGAGTGCCCCGCCATGCGCCGACGCGTGCATCCGACGTACGCGCCCACACGGAGGCCCGGCGCCGGGCGGACCCGGAAGCCCAAAGGGAGGTCATCCGGCGGTAAGGAACCGTCGCGAGATTGGGTCTGGCCATCACGACGCGGACATGTGACGTTACAACCCGTGTTCGTCCACTCCGGGCCTCATCGACCAGATCCGCCGGTACTTCTGAGGTCAGGAGGCGGCCAGGACCGCGGCGCCCCCGGTGACGAGGGCGACGACCTTGACCACCTCCAGCGCGACGTAGGCGTGGTGGGCGTGTGAGCGCGGCGCCTCCTCACCGGCCAGGATCCGGTCCGACCGGCGGGTCAGGCGCGGGCGTACCAGCGCGAACTGCGCCACCAGCGTCACGATGGCGACGGCCAGGGCGGCCACACCGGTCGTGGACGGGTCGCCGAGCAGGAGCCCGGCCACGACCACCACCGCCAGCACGGTCTCGGCGGCGTTGAGCGCCCGGAACACCAGCCGCCCGATGCCCAGTCCCAGGGGGATCGTCACTCCGGGGGCGCGGAACTTCAGCGGCGCCTCCATGAAGGAGATGGCCACAACCATCCCGAGCCAGGTGAACGTCGCGGCGGCGGCCAGCGAGATCATCGGCGCCCTCCTTCACTGCTTGGGTCGTCGGCCTTGCCTGGAGTGTCGGGGGCCGTGCCGAGGTGGACCAGGCACAGATCCGGCTCGGCGTACGGCGTGAGCCGTTCGACGGTGATCGGTGTGTTCAGGGCGGCCATCGTCCCCTGCATCAGGCCAAGGTGGAGGGAACAGATCACCTGCGGCCTGTCCGAGGCCAGTTCGAGGAACGGGCAGTGGCGCAGGCCGATCTGGCCGGGACGGCGCTCCGGCTCGTGCTCGGGGGCGAAGCCCAGGTCGTCCAGCATCGTCATGAGATGGCCGATCGCCTCGCCCTGGTCGGTAAACCCGTCTTCGGTACACGTCCCGGTGCGCGCCGGGCCGGACGGCGCGGACAGCGTGGACGGCGCGGCCGTGCGCCGTGCCCAAGCGCGCCCGACCTCGGTGGCCTTCTCCACCGGGTCGGGCTCGGAGGCGAAGGCGTCCGCCAGGATCCCGGCGAGCAGCCGGTAATTGCGCGGCCCCGCCCGATCCATGCCGGCGGGGGCGCGGACCATCAGCGGCGGTCGCCCCGGCCCGGCCGATTCCGGCCGGGCCTCTTCCACCTGGCCGTTCTCCAGCAGGGCGTTGAGGTGGAAGCGGACGGTGTTCGGATGGACGCCGAGGCGCCCGGCGATGTCGAGGATGCTGAGCGGGGACGCCGACGCGCGGACGGTCGCGAGGACCTCCTGGCGCCGCCCGTGCGGTCGCCGCTCGGACGTTCCCGCGCCGCGTGCCTTCATGACGCTGGCCTCGGCTGCTCCGCCACCAGAGGGGCGTCCACGCCGACAGGGCCGAGCCGGGACGCCCCGCCGGGTGAGCCGAGCGGCGCGTCCCGGCCGGGCAGCGTCAGCGTGAAGAACCTGGCGTTGTCCTCCAGGTAGGGCCTCCACTTCTGGGGGAGGTCGTCCTCGTAGTAGATGGCCTCGACGGGACACACCGGTTCGCAGGCGCCGCAGTCGACGCACTCGTCCGGATGGATGTACAGGCTGCGCGCCCCCTCGTAGATGCAGTCGACCGGGCACTCGTCCACGCACGCCCGGTCCATCACGTCCACGCACGGCTCGGCGATCACGTACGTCACGAGGCCGAGTTTACACAAGCTCCTGTTGTATAAATTCGCGACCCCCGGTCGGGTCGCACCCCCCGACCGGGCGGTAACATACACTCGTGTATGTATGTGGGAAGGGAGTGCGGGATGCGGGTACTCACCTGGAACGTGTGGTGGCGTTTCGGGCCCTGGCAGGCTCGCCGGCAGGCGATCGCCGACACCCTTGAACGGCTCGACTGCGACCTCATCGGTCTGCAGGAGGTCTGGGACGACGGCCAGGAGAATCTGGCCGGATGGCTCGCCGACCGGCTCGGGATGCACTGGACGTGGGCGGCCTCCGATCGTCCCGGACGCTGGCACAAGCGGTTGGGCGAGGACGGGATCGATGTCGGCGACGCCGTCCTGACCCGGTGGCCGATCGGCGACCGCGCCACCTTGCGGCTTCCCACCGCGGGCGGCCGGGACGACGGCCACCAGGCGCTTCACGTCCGCGTGGACGCCCCCGGCCATCCCATCGCGTTCTTCACGACCCACCTCAACTCCGCACTCCACGAATCGGCGGTCCGCTGCGCCCAGGTCACCGCCCTGGCCCGGTTCGTCGCCGAGCACGGGAAGCACACCCCTTTCCCCGTCGTCCTCACCGGTGACTACAACGCCCTGCCCGATTCCGACGAGATCCGGTTGCTGGGCGGCTACAAGACCGCCCCCGTCGTGCCCGGCCAGGCCCTGATGGACGCCTGGGAGTACGCCGATCCTTCCGCGCCGGGCGATACTTGGGACAGGGCCAATCCCTACGCCGCCCGCGTCCACGAGCCGTCGGGACGTATCGACTACATCCACGTCGGCGCCGCCGGTCCTGGCGGAATTGGCCGTGTCCTGTCCGTACGCCGGGTGGGCGACGGCCCGGTCAACGGCGTCTGGCCCTCCGACCACGCCGCCGTACTCGCCGAACTCGCCACCCGACCCGATGACGGAGGAACGTGACCATGCCGCCCTCACCGTCCCAGCAGGCGGGCTCCCTTCGGAAGCGCGGGCTCGCGTTCGGCCTGAGCGCCGTGCTGTCCCTGCTCCTGTCACCCATCACGGCGATCTTCGCCGCGCTGATCGGCGCCCTGGGGTTCGGTGCCGCAGTGATCGCCGGGCGGGGTATCACCTTGCCCGCCGCGGTGTTCGGGGGCATCGCCGCCGGCGCCCTCCCGTACATCGTGGCCGGGCTGATCATCTGACGCGGGATAACGTACGTACATGAACGTAGGTGAGTCGGCCCGGGTGGCGGGCCGCCGGCCGACACAGGCGGAGCGCAGCGCCCGTACGCGATCCGCCCTGCTCGAGTCCGCCGCCAGAGGGCTGTCCCGCTACGGCTACGGCCACCTCGTGCTCGAAGAGGTCGCCCGCGATGCCGGATACACGCGCGGCGCCCTGTACCACCAGTTCAAGGACAAGCAGGACCTGGCGCTCGCCGTGATCGACTGGGTGCACGAGAACTGGCTGCGCGAGGTCGGCGAACCGGCCCGGCGGGAACCCACGCCGGTCGCCGAGCTCCTCGCGATGGCGCGCGGGCACGCCGTCTTCTGCCGGCGGGACATCGCCCGGGTGATCATGGCGCTCAGGGTCGAGTTCAGCGGCCAGGACCATCCGGTCGGCCAGAAGATCGAACGGGCCGTCGAGACGGCCGTCAAGCGCATCACCCGCCTGGTGAACGCGGGACGCAAGGACGGGACGATCCCGTCCGGCCCGCCCGCCCGGGCGGTCGCGCTGGCGTACATGGGGGCGCTGGAGGGCACCGCCATCGCGGTCGCCGGGCACGCGCCCCATGACGAGGAACTGAGCGCCCGCGCGGTGGCGGGCGTCCTCGGCCTGGACGGCGCGAAGGCGGGGCTCTAGCCGCGCATGCTGCTCACGTCGCGCTCCTATGCCGAATACCGTGCGATGTTCGATCTCACCGACGCGGATCTGACGGGTGTCACGCTCGACTGCGCGGCCGGTGGGTCGAGCTTCGCCGCCAAGTCCGCCGGCGACGGCGCCCGCGCGATCGCCATGGACCCGCTCTACGCGCAGGGGGCCAGGGCGGTGGCCGGTCGGCTGCCCGCCGATCTGGCCCGGTGCGAGGAGATGTTCCGGGCCGAGAGGAGGCGTTTCGTATGGGACTGGTACGGCTCGCCTGACCGGCACAAGGAGATGCGCCGGGCGGCCGCTTCCGAGTTCCTCGCCGACCTGCGGCGGCACCCGGGCCGCTACGTCGCCGCCGGCCTCCCCCGCCTGCCGCTGGCGGACGCGAGCGCCGACCTCGTCCTGTGCTCGCACCTGTTGTTCACCTGGGCCCGCGACCACGATCGGGACTGGCACCGCAGGGCGATCCTGGAGATGTGCCGGGTCAGCCGGCGCGAGGTGAGGATCTTCCCGCTCGTCCACATGGGCCATGGCGAACCGGTCGGGTTCCTCGACGCGCTCCGCGCCGACATCGAAGCGGCGACCGGCGCGCACAGCGAGTGCCCGACCGTACCGTACGAGCTCCAACGCGGCGCGAACCGCATGCTCAGGATCTACACGGCCCCCGAAACGCCGTAGCCGAGCCGGCCGAGCGGATCACTACCAGTAGGGTTGCGGTTACTGAGCGGGCGCGTCGGTGGTCCGGGGGGACGCGGTGATCGGTGATGTCGTCCACTACATCCTCATGCTGCACGGCGTCGCGGCGCTCGCCGTCATCTTCGCCTTCCCGTTGCTGGAGTCGGCGGTGTTCGCCGGGTTCGTCTTCCCGGGGGAGATCGCGGTCCTGCTCGGCGGTGTGCTGGCGTCCCAGCATCGGGTCTCTCTCGCGGCCGCGATGGCCGCCGCCTCGGCCGGGGCCATCGTCGGCGACACCATCGGGTACGAGGTCGGGAGGCGGTGGGGGCGGCGCCTGATCCACATGACGGCGGGACGCCTCGTCAGACGGCGGCATCTGGACCGCGGCGAACGGTACCTCGCCGAGCGCGGCGGAAAGGCGGTCTTCGCCGCGCGGTTCACGGCCGCGCTCCGGGTGCTGGTTCCCGGCCTGGCGGGGACGGCCCGCATGCCGTACCGGACGTTCGCCCTCTACAACTTCACCGGCGGGATCGCCTGGGCGGTCACGACCACATCGATCGGGTACCTCGCGGGGGCGAGCCTGGAGCGTGCCGAGCACCTGGCCACTCGTACCGGTCTGGCCGTCCTCGGCCTGGTGCTGGTGTTCGTCGCCACGGGCGCGCTGGTCAGGCGGCTGCGGCGGTCGGACCGCCGGCCGTTCGCGATCGCGGGCCGGTGGCGCGACAGCCGCCTGCGCCGTCGCCTCCCCCGTCAGGCGGCCTGGGTCGAGCGGCGGCTCGACCCGGCCGAGCCGACCGGGCTTCCCCTCACCACCGCTGTGGCGGTCGCGGCGCTCGGCGCCTGGACGTTCGCCGCGCTGGCCCAGGACGTCCGGGAGGACGAGGAGATCGCTCGGCCGGACCCGCGGATCATGCAGTTCGCCCAGGACCATCGCGTCGGCGGAGTCACCGTGGCCATGGACGTCATCCAGTGGTTCGGCTCCTGGGGCGTTCTCACGTTCGTCCTGGTCGTGGCGTCCGTGGCGCTGCTTCGCCGCCGTGACCGGCTCGGTACGGCCGAGCTGTGGGTGGCGTTCGCGGGCGCCGGGCTCCTCAACGAGAGTGTCCGCGTCCTTGTCGGGAGGCCGCCGCCTCCGGTGGCGGACATGCTCGCGCAGCGTCCCGCCTACCCCTCCGGCCACGCCGCCATGAGCATCGCCGCCTGGGGCGTCCTGGCCCTGGTGCTGGCGCGCGGTCGCCCGCCCCGCGTCCGCGCCGCTCTTCTCGGTGGCGCCGCGGCCGTGATCCTGCTGGTGGGAATCTCACAGGTCTATCTCGGCGCGCATTGGCCCACCGACGTGCTCGGCGGCTACATCCTCGGCGGAACCTGGCTCGCGCTTGCCTCCGCCTTCGACCTCGTCCATCGCCGACGAGGCCGCGACAGACCTCAGGCGCCCCCGGCTGCCCGCCGCTGAGCGCCGCTCACCAGCGGCCGGGCCGGACGGTGGCCTCGTCGGGGCTGTCCACCGGCCAGGGCGGGACGGTCGCCGCCACCACACCCAGGCCCTGCTCGCCCGCGCGGAACTGGAACGTCGTGCCCAGCGGGATGGTCAGGCACACGCCCGGCTCCAGCGTCGTGATCTCCTCTCGGCCGTCCTGGCTGCGCCACATCTCGCCCGCGCCGTCGGTGACGAACCAGATCTCCTCGACGGTGGCATGCGACACCGCCTTCGCCGTCTGCCCCGGTCGAAGCTCGAACCGGGCGAAGCTGGCCGCTCCCGGGAGCACGCACAGCGGCCGGACGGTGGAACCGTCGGGCGCGGTGACCTTGGGGGCCTGGTCGACTCGCGCCGTCGCGAAGGGTTCGGTCATGGGGCCGCAGCATAGGGCGACGAAGGGGTGCGCGGGCGGCCGACCGGCACCCGCTCCACTCCCCATATAAGGGGTGATGCGGTACTAAGGTGTGTATGCGCGGCTAGCGTGCCATGCGCTGGAGGCCGGTCCGGGGCCGCGCGGCGCGGTTGTCGAATGGGGGCGCGGTGGACGCTGAGTTCATCCAGTCGGTGGCTCGGGTCGGCGACTACGTCGAACTGTCCCTCATGAACGGGGCGACTTTCGAGGGCGTACTGGAAGAGCTCACTCTCGTCCGGTTGAAACTCCGCCAACCTGATCAGCAGCCGGTGGTCATCGCCCTCCCGTCCGTGGTGATGGCGACGCCGAAGACCCCGCCCGCCGCCGAGCCGGCAGCGGCATCGCCCGTAACGGCCTCGGCGCCTGTGGCACCTCCGGCACCCGTAGGGCCAGCACCCGCGCCGCCCGCTCCTGAGCCGCCCGCTCCTGAGCCGCCCGCTCCTGAGCCTTCCGCCGCGCCCGAGCCGCCGGCCCCGCAACCCGCCCCCGCCGCCGTCCCGGCCGAGGAGCCCTCTCCGCCGCCACCAGCCGCCGAAGAGCCCCTGGCTCCGGTGCCGCCCGCACGTCCCGCGCCCGAAGGAAAGCCCGCGCGCGACACCCCGGATCTGCGGGACGCACTCGCCGAAGTGGCGGCCCTGGATACCGTCCCGGTCGACTTCGACGTTTATGTGAGGCCGGACGCGCGCCCCGCCCTCCAGCAGATCCGCAATTCCTACGAATACGCGGAACGGATCAATGAGCTGGACCCCAAGTTCAACCGGGTCGGTCATTTCTACATGCGCGCTCTGCACCTTTGGAACGGGGACCAGACGAATGCGGAGCTGACCCGCCTGCTCGGTGCCCTGGCGCTGCTCAAAGGGGACGAGGAAACGGCGCAGCGCCGCCTGGCGTTCGCCGCCGACGCGGGGGACGTTCCGGCGCACAGGCTGCTGGCCATCGCGGCGGCACGCCTCGGCGACGGGGAGACCGCGAAGTACTCGCTGCTCCAGTACTTCCACGCGGTCGCTCCCGACTATGACGTGCCCGCCTGGGACGCGCTGCTGGACCTTCTGGACGCGCAGGGCAACCGCGACCAGCTCGGGGAACTGCTCGGCTCCTCCGCCTATGACGAGGCCGCCGAGGAAGTCGTCCGGCGGGCGCTGTCCGGCAAACAGCCCGTCACGACGCCGATGCCGAAGCCGGCCGGTGCCGTACCGAAGGCGGCCGTCTTCAAGACCCCGCCCCCTCCCGCACGGGACACCGCCCAAGCCACGCACACCGGGAACTCACGGCAGGGGACGCGGCGCCTCTCCGAACACGCCCGCCGCAGAGAGGACCCGTACCAGCGCGCCAAGTTCCTCGAACACCAGGTGAAGGACCTGGACGCCGCGAAGAAGGCGTACCGCGAGGCCATCCGCAAGGGAGGGCCCAAGCGGGAGAGCGCCGTCAAGGACCTGGCCTGGCTGACCAAGCGCACCGAGGGCGCGGAGGCGGCGCTGCGCATCATCGAGGAGGAGTGCGAGGGGATGGTCCGTCCCGGCGACAGCCTGGACAACATCCTCATCGACTTCCTGACCGGGGCGCGCCGGTACACCGAGGCGCTGAAGGTCCTCGACCGCCAGTTCCGCCGCAGCGACCTGACCAGCAGCAAGCGGTACCACCTCCGCCACCAGATCGCCTACGTCAAGCTGGCCGCCGGCGTCGACTCCTCGACGGAGTGGCGGCAGCTCCTCGACCAGGCGCCGGACAACCCGGCGGCGCAGCGCGGCCTGGCGCTGGCCCTGATCCAGCGCGGCAACCCGGCGGACCTGGTCGAGGCCGAGCAGGCGATCGAAGGGCTCACCGACGACCGGGCCGCGAACATCCGGATGCAGATCGAGGCGCTGCTCCAGGGCGAGGACCCGGGCTCGGGAACGACCAGCCTGGTCCAGCACCTGTTGCAGTCGGAGATGCCCGGCCTCGGCGACCCGACTCCCCCGCTGGTCGCCTACGTCATGGGGAAGTTCTCCGACGAGGCCCGTACCGGGAAGGGCGGCAAGCCGTTCAGCCAGCGCGACCTGAACGTCATCGCCGAGTCGGCCCGCCAGTTCGCGCTGACCCACCCGGAGAACAGCGCCCGGTTCTACATCACCGCCGCGAGCATCGCCAAGGACCTCGGCGACCGCAGGGCGCAGGAGTTCCTCTACCTGGGCCTGACGACCCTGGCCGACATCGTCCTGGACCGGCAGGAGCACGAGTCGGCGCGCGACCTGTACTGCGCGGCGCTCGCCGCGGCCGACGAGCGCGAGGACAGCGACGGGGTCCCGGACGTGCGGTGGGCCCTGATCGGCTATCTGCGCTCGCTGCGCGGCCGGACGACCAAGCAGAACCGGCGGCGGGACCGGGAGAGCACGGCGCCGCTGACCGAGGCGGTCGGCAAGATCCTCTCCGACGAGCGGCGGCACGGGCGGGACTCGTTCCTGCTGATGCCGCAGCTCATCGCCGACACCAGCCTGGCCAGGGACCTGGTGCTGACGGCGGTGACCTCGCGTCCCGAGCTGATGGAGGCCAGCGTGGGCTTCCTGCGGGACGAGTACGGCATCGAGGTCGAGCCGGTCGGCCAGCAGGTGCGCCAGGGCTGGCAGCAGGCCGGTGAGCAGTGGAGCCGCAGCCGCCGCAGGATCGTGCACGGGCTGGCCGAGCTGCGGAACCTGACGATCTCGGAAGTGGACCTGGAAGCGGCGCTGAACCGGCTCGGCGACCACGAGCAGCCCGCGTCCGAGCCGCTGCGGGTCGCGCTCAGCCAGATCCGCGAGGCGCTGCTGGAGCTGCGCCGGTACGGCAACGAGCAGTCGTTCGAGGAACGCGAGAACTGCCTGCGCCGCGCCGGGCAGACGGCGCGCGGGCTGCGCGCCGAGGTCGAGCGCGGGCCGACCAGCCTGACCGTGGAACTGGTCGAGCCGATCGCCGAGCGGGTCGAGCACCTGGTGAAGGACACCCAGCAGCAGCTCGTGGAGAGCCAGCCGCCGCTGCCCGGCCTGACGCTGGCGCTGGAGCAGAGCAGCGGGCCGCAGAAGGGCATCGTGACCGTCCAGATCAAGGTGGCCAACGCGTTCGGCCACGCGCCGCTGGAGTCGCCGGAGCTGACGATCAATTCCGATCCGCTGCTGTTCAAGGTGGACCAGCCGAGGATCCAGCTTCCCGCGGCGGTGCGCGGCGGCGACCACCGGATCGAGCAGGTGCGGCTGCGGGTGACCGAGCAGGGCGTGGAGGCGGGCGCGTTCTCCCTGCCGGTGGAGCTGCGCTACCAGCCGCGGTCCAGCGACACGACGGTCGTCTTCGAGGCGACGCTGCCGGTGCGGCTGGCCCGGCAGGAGGAGTTCCAGGCGATCCCCAACCCGTTCCAGGACGGCGCGAGCGGCCGCCCGGTGATCGACGAGAACATGTTCTTCGGCCGGGACGAGCTGATCTCCAGGATCCGCGCCAAGCTCCGGGACGCGCACTCGCCCGGGATCGGCATCGCGGTGTTCGGCCAGAAGCGGGCCGGCAAGACCTCCATCAGGCACCACCTGAAGGGGCAGCTCGAACAGGACGACGGGCTTCCGGTCGTGGACGTCGGCAACATCGGCGACCTGCCGGTGGGCAACATCACCGACATCGAGGAGCTGCCCGCCGAGACCCGGCAGACGATGAACAGCCGGCTGCTGGCGCTGCTGATGTGGCGGATCCTGGAGCAGGCGGACACGGCGCTGCGCAAGCTCGACCCCGGTGGCGGCGTCGAGCCGCTGCTGCCGCCCGACCTCGACCGGGCCCGGTTCCTGGAGAGCCCGGAACCGGTGTACGACTGCGCGATGCTGATCGAGCGGTACCGGGAGCGGACCGGGGGCCGCCAGCCTCCGCTGGTCGTGCTGATCGACGAGTTCCAGTACATCGACCAGTGGATCCGGGAGGGGCGGCTGTCCCCCTCGTTCATGCAGGCGTTCAAGGCGCTGATCGAGCGCCGGCTGTTCCACCTGGTGATCGTCGGGCAGGACGCGCTGGACCGGCTGATCCAGGCCGACCCGAACGTGTTCGGGGTGTTCGCCATCGAGCGGGTCACCTACCTGGCCGACTCCGACGCCAGGCGGCTCATCGTCGAGCCGATCTGGATCGGCGGGGCCGAGAAGCAGATCAGCCGCTACCAGGAGCGTGCCGTCGACCGGATCCTGGAGCTGACCGGCGGCAGCGCCTTCTACATCCAGCGCTTCTGCTACCAGCTCGTCAACTACATGAACGCCGAGCACGCGCCGGTGGTCACCGAGGCCGACATCGAGCGGGTCAGGGACGAGTTCATCAGCGGGCTGGGCGCCAACGACTTCGACAACCTGGAGTCGCCCGGGTACACCGATCCGGAGTTCACGCCGCAGGACTACCAGCAGGTCCTGCTGGCGATCGCGCGGGCGTCCCGGCACCAGGCGGCGACCATCGCGGCGATCAGGGCCGAGTACCAGGGGCCGCGGCTGGACGAGATCCTCGCCGACCTGGTGCTGCGCGACGTCATCCGCAGGGACGCGGGCTCGTACCGGATCGTGGTGCGCATCTACCAGGACTGGCTGTTGCAGCACTTCGGTGAGAAGTCCGGGGGACGGGGCTGATGGCGCCGTCCGGCGAGCCCTCCGGCGGCACGGTCCACGTCAACCCGTACCGGCTGGTCGGCCAGGTCGCCGAGGGCGACCGGTTCATCGGGCGCGCCCATCTGCTGCGCCGGGTGCGGGCGACCTGGGCCGAGCCGGGCCGGCCCGCGAACCTCCGGGTGCTCGGCCACCACAGGGTCGGCAAGACCAGCCTGGTCCGGCGCGCGCTCGGCACGGCCGCCGACCGCCCGGACCTGACCGCCGTCGTGATCAACGTGGGCACCTGCGCGAGCGGCGACGACATGTTCCGCTCGATGGTCAGGTCGGTGATGGAGCAGCTTGAGGACGCCCCGGGCGTGGACGGCGCCCTGGCCGCGATCGGGTCGGGCGTGCAGATGGCCGACGGCTGGTACGACCTCAAGGAAGGGGTGCGCGCGTTCTTCAAGGCGGTACGCAAGGCGGGCCGCCACGTGCTCCTGGTGCTGGACGAGTTCGACCGCGCGGCGGGCGTCGCCAAGCCCCCCGACTTCCAGTTGCTGCGCGACCTGGCCAGCGAGCCGGAGTTCCCGCTCGGCCTGATCACGATCTCCCGGCGGCCGATCGAGGTGATCGAGTCGGCCGAGGCGGCGTCCCAGGCGGGCTCCATCCTCGGCGCCGTGGTGATCAACCCGCTGTACGTCGGGATGTTCACCGACGAGGAGGCCGACCTGATGCTGGCGCGGGCGGCGTCCGCCGGGATCGGCCTGGCCTCGGTACGGGACGAGATCGTCGACCGCACCGGGCTGCACCCGTTCCTGCTGGAGCTGATGTGCAACCGCGTCGTGCAGGCGTACGCGGAGACCGGCAAGGTGGACGTGGCGGCCTGCTACGAGAGCGAGGCCATCGAGTTCCACGCCCAGTTCGACCGGCTGATCGGCAACATCGACGCCGACACCGGCGGCAACGGTTCCGCGCTGCTGCGCCGGATCGCCGCGGGAGCCCCCGGGATCCAGCCGTCGGCGGACCTGTCCCGGCTGATCCAGATGGGGGTGGTCTCCCGGACACCGGAGGGCGGGCTCAGCCTCTTCTCCCGTGAGTTCGGGCGGCACGTCCTGACCCTGGGCGAAGGCTGAACTTCGGGCGACGGCCGAACCCTGGGCGGGGGCCGACCTCAGTTCGCGCCTTTTTCGAGTTCCGCCGCTTGGGAGTAGTGGCCGCTGCGCCGCAGTTCGGCGGCGACGCCCCGTACCGACTGGGCGTCGCCGGCACGGGCGGCCTGCCGCTGGAGACGGTGCGCCTCCTCGTAGCGGCCGTTGCGCCGCAGCTCCAGGACCCGGTCGGCCAGTGCCCGCCCGGTGAGGGCCGGAGCCTCGGGAGGCGGCGGCTCTGAGGGAGGCGTCTCCGGGGGACGTGCGGCGGCCGGGTTGCGAGCCAGGATGAGCCGCGATCCGTCGCCCGTGCTCGCGAGCTGCGGCATCGGGATGCGCCTGTCCTTCTTCGCGCGGTCCTCCAGTTCGCTCTTGAGCGCGGTGAAGACGGTGCCGACGTCCAGCAGCGGCTCGCCGTTCCGGACGCCGCCTTCGAGGATGCCGAGCAGCGCGCCGGTGAACGCGGTGTACGTCATGCCGGGAGGCGACAGCGCCTGCCTGGTCGAGGCCGCGGCGGTGAGCACGGCGCTGCCCTCGATCGCGGTCGCCGGCATGCCGGTCTCGCCCAGCCCGCCGTCCAGCGCCAGGCCGCTCCAGCAGCAGTCCAGGATCACGATCCTGTGCGGGACCCGGGCGGCGGTCAGCCGTAGTTCGTGACGCACGAGCCGGTAGGAGATGGAGACATGGGCGCCGCCGGGCTCGTACGCGCCGGGAAGCGCCAGGCACAGATCGCTCCTCACCGCGGGATCGACGAACCCGTGCCCGGCGTAATAGAACAGCAACGTGTCCTCGGCGGCCTCCGCCTCCCGGCGCAGCGCCGTGATGACGGCGTCCTCGTCGTCGGGCTGGTGCAGCACCGTGCAGTTCCCGTCCGGCAGTCCCCAGACCCGTTCGTCGCGCAGGACGGCCGCCAGGCGTTCCAGGTTGTTCTGGACGGCCGGCAGTTGCCGCTCGTCCCCCAGCTTCGGATAGTGCGACACCCCGACGAGCACCGCCCGGGACGCGCGTGGGTCCGGGAGGGCCGGGGCGGGCATCACCGATCGCCCATCACCGATCGTCGGCCGTCTCGGCCTGGCGGGCACGCTCCAGCTCGTCCCGGAACAGCCGCCGGAGCACCTCTTCGGCGTCGGTGCCGAGAAGGACGAGATCCCCGTCGACCCGCACCTGGATCTTCGGTTCCGGGCCGCCTCCGGCGCGCCGCTGCTGGAGGTAGGTGGCGATGGACACGCCCAGGCTGCTGAGCGCGATCACGTTGGGGATGATGAGGTTCAGCAGCTCGAACCCGGACCCCATCGTCCCCTCGGACGTGTGGCCCGCCGCGGTGACGCGGACGTCGCGGACGACCTCGGCGTCGTTGACCAGCCAGTCGTACAGGTCCCGGCCCACGTCCTCGCCGCCGGTATGGACGGTCAGTTCCATCGCCCGCTCCCCGCATCCGGAAATGGTCGGTCCCGCACCGATCACGCCCATCCTAAGCGCCGGGCGCGGCGCCGGTGGGGCCTCCGGTGGGCTCACGGGTTCAGGGAACGTGGCCGGGTCCGGGCGCGGCGAGCCGGTCGGCGAGGAGATCGATGAAGCGGTCGGCGATCCGGTAGACCTCGCTCATGTCGTGGCCGTGGTAGAGCGCCGCCGTGAGGTTGGAGTGGATGATCGACCACAGCATGGTCGCGGCGTCGTCGGCGTCCGGGCCCAGCACCGCGACCTCCTCCGCCAGCATCGCCCGCGCCGACGTCGCGAACTCGGCGAGCAGCAGCCTGGCGTTCGGGTCGGTGCTCCCCTGGAGCAGCACGGTCACCTTGAAGAACTGGGGACGGCGCTCGAAGGCGGAGATGGCGGCGCGCACCCGCGCCCTGACCCGCTCTTCCGGGGTACGCGAGGCGGTGCGCCCGCGCAGCCGCCGCCCGGAGTCGAGCCATGCCTGGAGCACCGCGGCGTACAGGTGCTCCTTGGACGAGAAGTAGCGGTAGAGCGTCCCCAGCGCCACGCCCGCCGCACGCGCGACCTCGCCGATGCGGATTCGCTCGTACTCCTGGCGCTCCAGGGCTTCGAGCGCCGCCTCGACGATCCGGTTGCGCCGCGCGGCCTGCCAGCCCGGCATCTCCGCCACGGGCGTCTCCGCGACGGGACGTCCGCCCGCGACGGTGCCGGCCTCCGCGTCGGCCATGGGTCACCTCGCGCACGGTTGACGGAGCCGGAATCCGGTTTCACCCTACGCCCGCGCCTTTCGCGCGGAGCGGAGCCGGTCGAGGATGGCGGTATGGCGAAGAGGGTTCTCGTGTGGTGCGCGGTCGTCGCCGGGGTGGGAAGCGTTGTCGCGCTGGGGATCGTCTTCGCCTCGGCCGGGCTCGACAGGGCGGACAAGATGGCCAGCGTGTTCGGCGCGTTCATCGGGATCGGCGGGCTCGCGGTGGCGGTTCACGGGCTGAGGGTGGCTCGGCGCGGTGACGACGCGGCGGGATTCCGGAACTCGATCAGCGGCGTCGTGCACGGCCCTGTCGTCCAGGCCCGTGATGTTCGAGGACGGATCGAGGGACCTGCGCCCGAAGGGGCCGAGCGCATCTGGGACGAGAATTCCTGACCGTCCCCGGCCACTCCTATAAACGAACGGCGAGAGGTGCGCAAACCCCTCTTTCGCCTGCCGGCAGACGATCTGGACGGGGACGGGCCGAAGGGCAAGACTTCGGTCACCACCTCGCCCTGGAGGCTTCACCATGACCGAACTCGCCGACCGGCCCGCCGTCCACACGGGCCTGATCGTCAATGGCACGACCGTGGAGACCGACGACCACACGGCCATCCACAACCCCGCGTCCCCCGACGAGGTCGTCGGCTACGCCGCGGCCGCGACGCAGGAGCAGGCCCGGGACGCGGTCACCGCCGCCTACGACGCCTTCCCCGCATGGGCGGCGACGCCCGCCAAGCGGCGCGCGGAGATCATCGAAGCGGCGCTCGGCCTGCTGGACGGCACGGCCGAGGAACGCGCGGAGCTGATGACCCGCGAGAACGGCAAGATCGCCTTCGAGTCGAGCGTCGAGATGGACGTGTTCGGCATCCGCACCCGGCACGCGCTCAGCCTGGTCGACACGCTCGGTGAGGTGCGGCGCTTCGACGGCCCGCCGCTCACCTCCGAACTGCACACACTGCCGATGGGCGTCGTCACCATCATCGTGCCGTTCAACTGGCCGATCGCGATCCTGGCGGCGAGCCTGCCGTACGCGCTGGCGGCCGGCAACACCGTCGTGATCAAGCCGCCGCCCAGCGTGCCGCTGTCGCTGGTGCGCACCATCGAGCGCTTCGCCTCCGGGCTGCCCGCGGGCGTGGTGAACGTGGTGACCGGCAGCAACGAGGCGGTGTCCCCGGTGGTCTCCGACCCGCGGGTCGCCAAGATCGTCTTCACCGGGAGCACCGCGGCGGGCAAGCGGATCATGGCGGCGGCGGCGCCGAACCTCACCTCCGTCACCCTGGAGCTGGGCGGCAACGACCCCGCGATCGTGCTGGACGACGCCGACCTCGGTGAGGAGAACATCGGCCGCCTCACGCTCGGCGCCTTCCTCACCACCGGCCAGGTCTGCATGGCCGTCAAGCGGGTCTACGTGCACCGGTCCCGGTACGACGAGCTCGTCGAGGCCATGACGGGCGCGCTGAACGCCCACCGGGTGGGGCCCGGCCAGGACCCGTCCACCACCCTCGGCCCGCTCAACAGCGCGGCCCAGCGCGACATCGTGACCTCGATGCTCCAGGAGGCGAGCGACGCGGGCGCCGAGATCCGCGAGCTGGGCACGCTCGCCCCCGAGGCGGCGTCCTCCGGAGGCCACTACCTGCGTCCCTCGCTGGTGCTCGACCCCGACCCGTCGCTGCGCATCGTCACCGAGGAACAGTTCGGCCCGGCGCTGCCGATCCTGCCGTTCGACGACCTCGACGCCGTCCTCACCGAGGTGAACACCGGCTGGTCGGGGCTGTGCTCCTCGGTGTGGAGCGCCGACCCGTCCCGCGCCGCCGAGGTCGCGCGGCGGCTGCGGACGGGCACCACCTGGATCAACAACGCCAACGCCGTCGCCTGCGACGACCGCGTTCCGTTCGGCGGCTTCCGGCAGAGCGGGCTGGGCCGCGAGATGGGCCCGGACGGCCTGCTCGCCTACACCGAGCCGCACTCCATCACCTGGTGACCGGCGCACCACCGCCCCGAGAGCCCGTCCCTCCGCTCTCGGGGCGGTGGTGGGCGGTACGGGCGGCCGGTTCAGGCGGGCGGGAACAGTCCGTCCACGTAGGCGTTGCGGAACTTGCCCTCGGGGTCGAGGGTGCGCATCAGCCGCGCGAAGTCGGGAGCATGGCCGTAGGCGGCGACGATCTCGGACGGCGCCGCCGTGGTGAGCTTGCCCCAGTGGGGGCGGGCGCCCAGCGGGAGGAGCCGCGCGTCCAGCTCGGCGACCACCGGAAGGACGCCGTCCGGGTCCCTGATCCAGGTGAAGTGGAACGCCACCGAGTCCCGTCCCTGCGCCGGGCTCAGCCACAGGTCGTCGGCGCGGACGGTACGGATCTCGGAGATGTGGAGGACGGGCGCGACCAGGTCGCCGAGGTCCCGGATCGCGGCGATGACCTCGGGCGCGGTCTCGCGGGGCAGCAGCCATTCCGATTGCAGCTCCTCGCCCGCGCTCGGCGTGAACTCGGGACGGAAATGCGGCAGGCGCTCGTGCCACGGCCCGGGAACGCCCATCTGGACGGTGCAGGCGGCCGGGGGCATGCCCGGCACGGGATGCAGCGGCTCCGAAGCCGGACGCCCGCCGTTCCACACCCTGCGCTCGGCCCCGCCATCGTGTTCGGGCCGGTCGGTGCGGCGTTTGAGCCACACGTTCGCCTCGCCGCTCCGCCAGTCGGTGAACGCGCTGACGCTGTACGCGGCGCCGAAGACCTCGCCGAACCGGGACGCGATCTCGTCCAGCGGGACGTTCACGCGGACCTGCTGCGCCACCTCGAACGCGGGCTCCACCCGTAACGTGAGGCGGGTGACGATGCCCAGCGCGCCCAGCGCCACGACCGCGCCGGGGAAGGTCCCGGGATCGGTGTCGCGGCGCAGTTCGAGCAGGTCGCCGTCCGGGCCGACGAGCTGGAGCGCGACGACCGACGCCGACAGGGAGCGCTGCCCGTCCCCCGAGCCGTGGGTGCCCGTCGCGCACGACCCGGCGACCGAGATGTGCGGCAGGGAGGCCATGTTCGCCAGCGCGAGCCCCCGCCGGTGCAGGTCCGCGGCGACCTCCGCGTACCGCATGCCGGCGCTCACCGTCGCCGTCGAACGACCCTCGCCGACCTCCACCTCGGGAGGCAGCCCGTCGAGGCGCACGAGGTCATCGACGGTGTCCGCGACGAGGCTGAAGGAATGGCGGCTGCCCAGCGCCCGGACGCGCCGTGCCCCGGCGACGATCCGGCGCAGCTCGTCGACCGATCGCGGGCGGTGCGTCCGCGCCGCCCCGTAGGTGACGCTGCCGGACCAGTTGGTCACCGCCATGTCCGCGTCCTTCCCTAGCGGCGCCACCTGAGCGGGCCAGGTCCCTTGCAAGTGTAGATGCGGCCGTAGGCGAAACCGATCGCGCCCGCTTGGTCGCAGTAGTCGCCCGGGTCGACCGCGCGAGGCCGCCTGGCGTCGTCCCGTGGCGGCCCCCAGGGGTCGCGGTCCCTGTCCCCCGGCGTCGGGCTGGGCGTACGGGTCGGGGACGGCGAGGCGGTGACCGTTGCGGTGGCGGTCGCCGTGGCCGTCACGACCGGACTGGCCGTGACGGTCACGGACTCGGTCACCGTCACCGGCGCGGTCGGCGTGCCGAGGCCCGCGAGGGGTTCCGGTTCCGGGTCGTCGGCGAGGACGACCGCCCCGAGGACGAGCCCCGCCAGGAAGACGGCGGCACCTGCCAACCAGATCCCTTTGCGGTGCTGTTTCGGCGCCGCATGCGACCGCTGCGGAGGCGGGTAAGGCGAGGGCCGCGGGGACGGAGGAGGGGAAGGTGCCATCTGCGTTCTCCGAGGTCTGAGTGACACCCCAATTGAACGCTACAAAAGGACGGAATGTCCGTCCGAAACCCAGACTGGCACGGCCACCGTGGGCCATTTTCAGGAACCCTCGGAGGAATCCCCTTCCCGGAGGCCGGTGACGAAGGACTTCAGGGCGTCCAAGGCGTGCAGATACGGCATGGGGCCGTACGAGATGCGCGCGACGCCCAGCTCGGCCAGGCGGCCGGGCGTCACGCTGATGGCGTTGGCGTTGACCGGGCCCGGGATGCCCTTGGTGAGGGCGGCGATGTCGTCCTCGGCCGACGCCATGATGGGGTACACGCAATCGGCGCCCGCCTCCAGGTAGAGGCGGCCCCGTTCGATGGCGCCGCGGACCGGCTCCGGCGATCTGGTGATGAACGTGTCGGCGCGGGCGTTGATGACCAGGTCGGTGCCCGCGGCCGTGGCCGCCGCCCGCACCGCGGCGATGTAGTCGGCCTGGCGGGCGGCGGGGACGAGCTCGCCCGTCTCGTGGTCGGTGTCCTCCAGGTTGCAGCCGACCGCGCCGATGCCGGCCAGCCGCTCGACGAGCTCGGCCGCCGGCAGCCCGTACCCGGCCTCGGCGTCCACCGTCACCGGGACGGTCGCGGCGCGGATCACGCGGGACGCGGCGGCGAACATCTCGTCCACCGGGGCGCCCTCGTGGTCGGGGTACCCGAGCATGGCCGCGATGGCGGCACTGGCGGTCGCCAGCGCCGGGAAGCCCGCCTGCTCGACGATCGCCGCGCTCCCGGCGTCCCAGACGTTCGGCAGGATCAGCGGGTCGCCCGGACGGTGCAGCTCCCGAAGCAGGGCGGCCTTCTCGTTGTGGTCGGTCATGCTCTCCCCCGATGGGTCGGACGGTGAACGGCCGGGGGGCGCTACTCGCCGTCCTCGAAGGTCTTCTTCCCGCCGAACTTGGCCTGGAGCTCGTCGTCGTACTTGTCCGCGGCACCGCTGATCAGCGCGCAGGCCCGCTCCAGCTCCTCGGCCCTCAGGGTCTCCGCGAGCAGGTCGGCGCTGAAGATCACCCGGCCCTTGCGGTAGTACGCCTGGATGCCGTAGATCCCGGCGTTGATCTCGTTGAGGGCGCGCAGCAGCTCGTAGCTCTCCTCGACCTCGCTCAGCACCGAGGACACGACCTCGACGCGGTACGGCTCATGGCGGCCGACGCGGACGTAGTACAGGGCGCTGCCCCGCCGGATCGGGACGTCCCCCTCCTCGTCGCGGACCAGCTCGTCGGTCTCCAGGTACGCCCGGAGGATCTTCTCCACGTGGGCGACGGTGCTCTCTCGGCTCATGGGGCATCCCTCTGCTGGGTCTCGTACCGCTCTGTCGGCTGCTCTGCCGGCCGCCCGGCCGACCGCTCGGCCGGGCACCGGGCGTGGCGCCAATGGCCCGGAAGGCTAGCAGACAACGACAATCGCGTCTTAAACGCTTGCCGCGATTAACGTTCGGAATAATTGCCATAACGGGAACGTGAGAGCACGAAACACGCGCATGGGATAGCGTCGCCGGGTACGGACAACGGACGACCTCCACGAAGGAGTGGCCATGCTGCCCTGGTCCGCCGACCTCGCGGGACGCATCGACGAGCACGTCGTCACGAGCGAGCTGCTGCGCGGCAACCCGCTGGACGACCCGCACGAGCGCCCGCTGTGGGTGTACGTGCCGCCCGGCTACGACGACGACCCCCTCAGGCGCTACCCGTCCGTGTACGTGATCATGGGGTTCACCGGGCATATCGCGATGTGGCGGAACCGGACCGCGTTCCGGCGGCCGTTTCCCGAGACCGCCGACGCCGTGTTCGCCCGCGGCGAGGCGCCCCCCGCGATCGTGGTGTACGTCGACACCTGGACGTCCTACGGCGGCAGCCAGTACCTCGACTCGCCCGGGACGGGCCGCTACCACTCCTACCTCTGCGACGAAATCGTCCCCTGGGTGGACGCGCATTACCGGACGTTGCCGGAGGCCCGGCATCGCGCCATTTCCGGGAAATCGTCCGGCGGCTACGGCGCCATGATCACGCCAATGCTCCGGCCGGATCTCTTCGGCGCGCTCGCCACCCACGCGGGTGACGCGCTTTTCGAATACTGCTACCTTTCCGATTTCCCGGACGCGGTCCGTTCCCTGCGCGACTATGACGGCGACATCGGCCGCTGGTGGGACGACTTCAACGCGCGGGTGTCGTTCACCAAGCCGGCCGACGCCAAGCTGCTGGAGCTTCTCGGCTACACGGCGTGCTACTCCGCCCGCGAGGACGGCACCCCCGAGCTGCCCTTCGACACCGTCACCGGCGTGCTCAAGCCGGACGTCTGGCAGCGCTGGCTGGACCTCGACCCGGTGCGGATGGTCCCGCGGCACGCCGAGGCGATGCGCTCCCAGCGGGCCATCTGGATCGACGGCGGCACCCGCGACGAGTGGTACCTGGACATCGGCGCGCAGGCGTTCCACCAGGCCCTGCTCGACAACGGCGTGGACGAGAAGAACATCTACTTCGAGCTGTTCGACGCCCAGCACGGCGGCATCGAGTACCGCTACCCGCTCGCCCTCGCCTGGCTCTGCGAACGCATCGCCCCCACGGCGCCGTGATCTCCGTCCCGGCCCCCTCCGCTCATCGGCGGGGGCCGGACCGTCCGAGGCGTTGGCCACAATGGGGGCATGTGCCGCAGCATCAAGACCCTCAGGCCACCGTTCACCGAGGGCGTCACCGAGGAGGACGTGCGGGCCGCCGCGCTCCAGTACGTCCGCAAGATCTCCGGGTTCCGCGCCCCGGCCGCCCACAACGCCGAGGCGTTCGACCGGGCCGTCGAGGAGATCACACGGGCGTCCGCCGTCCTCCTGGAATCCCTGGAGATCAGGGGCGCCCGTAGCTGAACGGCGAGGCGCCGACCGCCGGGGCGGCCGGTCGCGGATCGGACGCGGCTCGGTCGCGGTCAGCCGGCGGCGGCCACCAGCTCGGCGATCTGGACGGCGTTGAGCGCCGCGCCCTTGCGCAGGTTGTCGCCCGAGCAGAACAGGGCGAGCCCGTTCTCGACGGTCTCGTCCCGCCGGATCCGTCCCACATAGGTCGGGTCCTGGCCGGCGGCCTGCAACGGCGTCGGCACGTCCGACAGCACCACGCCCGCGGCGCCCGACAGCAGCTCGGCGGCGCGCTCCGGGCCGATCGGCCGCTCGAACCTGGCGTTGATCTGCAGCGAGTGGCCGGTGAACACGGGGACGCGCACGCAGGTGCCGGAGACCTTCAGATCGGGGATCTCCAGGATCTTGCGGCTCTCGTTGCGGAGCTTCTGCTCCTCGTCGGTCTCCGCCAGCCCGTCCTCGACGATCGAACCGGCCATCGGGACCACGTTGAACGCGATCGGCCGGACGTACACCCGGGGCTCGGGGAACTCCACGGCCCGCCCGTCGTGGGTCAGCCGGTCCGCGCCCTCGACGACCTTGCTCGCCTGGTCGTGCAGCTCCGCCACACCGGCCAGCCCGCTGCCGGAGACCGCCTGGTACGTGGACACCACCAGCGCGGTCAGCCCCGCCTCGGCGTGCAGGGGCCGCAGCACCGGCATCGCGGCCATGGTGGTGCAGTTCGGGTTGGCGATGATCCCCTTGGGGCGTACCGCCGCCGCGTGCGGGTTGACCTCGGACACCACCAGCGGGACGTCCGGGTCCATCCGCCAGGCCGAGGAGTTGTCGATCACGACGGCCCCGGCGTCGGCGACCCGCGGCGCCAGCGCCTTGGACGTGACCTTCCCGGCGGAGAAGAGCACGATGTCGAGCCCGTGGTAGTCGGCGGTGGCCGCGTCCTCCACCGTCACCTCGGCGTCCTGCCACGCGATCCTGCGCCCGGCGGAACGGGCCGAGGCGAACAGCCGCAGCTCGTCCACCGGGAATCCGCGTTCGGCCAGGATCCTGAGCATCACGCTCCCGACCTGCCCGGTGGCGCCGACGATCCCGATTCTCATGCCGCTCCCTCGCTCGCCTGTCCGCTGACATCCGACGTACGTCACTGACCTGGCACAACGAGAGTCTGCCCGGATCCGCACCGGCACGTCCAATCAG
The DNA here is from genome assembly GCF_030269515.1 of Actinomadura sp. NBRC 104412. GTDB lineage: Bacteria > Actinomycetota > Actinomycetes > Streptosporangiales > Streptosporangiaceae > Spirillospora. The sequence goes on from NZ_BSTM01000040.1 coordinate 31,841, forward strand.
AATGCCTACCACCCAACCTTAAGCAAGGCTTCGAGGACGCCACGGCCGTCCAGAGGCGGGGCGTGCGCCCGGGTCCACGGGAGGTGCCGGATCAGCGGAACGCGTCCAGACCGGTGATCGCCTTGCCCAGGGTGAGCAGGTGGATCTCCTGCGTGCCCTCGTAGGTGAGCACGGACTCCAGGTTGTTCATGTGCCTGATCACCGGGTATTCGAGGGTGATCCCGTTCGCGCCGAGGATCGTGCGGGCCTCCCTGGCCACGTCCAGCGCGGCACGGACGTTCGCGAGCTTGCCGAACGACACCTGCTGCGGCGTGATCGCACCCTCGTCCTTGAGCCTTCCGAGCCGGAGCGCGACCAGCCCCGCCTGGCCCAGGGCGACCTCCATCCAGGCCAGCTTCTCCTGGGTGAGCTGGAACGAGCCGATGGGCCTGCCGAACTGCTCCCGCGTCTTCGCGTACTGGACGGCCGCCTCGTAGCAGGAGCGCCCCGCGCCGACGGCCCCCCACACGATCCCGTAGCGGGCCTCGGACAGGCAGCTCAGCGGGCCCTTCAGCCCGGTCACGCCCGGAAGGACGGCGTCGGCGGGAAGGCGCACGTCCTCCAGGATCAGCTCGGAGGTGACCGAGGCCCGCAGGGACAGCTTCCGGTGGATGCTCCCGGCGGAGAACCCGGGCGTCCCGGCGGGCACGAGGAAACCCCTGATGCCCTCGTCGGTCCGGGCCCACACCACGGCGACGTCCGCGAGCGACCCGTTGGTGATCCACATCTTGGCGCCGTTCAGCACCCAGTCCGGCCCGTCCCGGCGGGCCCGGGTCCGCATGTCACCGGGGTCGGAGCCGCGGTCGGGCTCGGTGAGGCCGAAGCAGCCGATGGCCTCGCCCGCCGCCATCCGCGGCAGCCACTCCCGTTTCTGCTCCTCCGACCCGTACTTGTGGATCGCGGACATGGCCAGGGACCCTTGGACGGACACGAAGCTGCGCAGCCCGGAGTCGGCCGCCTCCAGCTCCCGGCAGGCCACCCCGTACGCCACCGCGCTCATCCCCGCGCAGCCGTACCCGTCGAGATGCATCCCGAGCAACCCGAGCTTGCCCAGCTCAGGGGCCAGCTCCCGGGCGGGGAAGGCACCGGCCTCGAACCATTCGGCCACCCTGGGGGCGATGTGCTCGGCCACGAACGCCCGGACCGTGTCGCGGATCATCCGTTCCTCGTCGCTCAGAGCGTCGTCGACGCGCAGAATGTCCATGGAGCTTCCTCCTCGGTCCGGCTCCGCCGCGGTCCGGGTATCGCCGTCAGGGTACGGCCAGGGACGAACGCCACCCGGCCAGGGGCCCTTTCAGGGACGAATCAGGGTGAATCCCGATGTCATACCGTTCGCCGGATGGGCAGGATCAAAACATGGACATGGAGAAGAGCACCGAGAACAGCCCCACCGAGAAGCGGCTGCGCCGCACCCGCGACGGCAGGATCATCGCCAGCGTCTGCTCCGGCGCCGCGCGCTACCTCGGAGTGGACGCCAACATCCTGCGGCTGGGCCTGGCCGCCTTCACGGTCTTCGGCGGCGCCGGCGTCCTCGTCTACGCCCTCGCCTGGGTCCTGATCCCCGAGGAGGGCCGCCCGTCCTCCATCGCCGAGGACATGATCAAGAAGGCCAACGAGAACCCGACCGTCCAGGACGCCGTCCAGAAGACCAAGGACGCCGTGAACCGGAACCTCAACAAGGAGTCCAAGGACCACAGCCACACCTGAGCCACCAGAACCACACCTGAACCACCGAAGCCACACGTGAGCCGCCCCGAGCCGTGACCCCGCCTCCGGCCCGCGTCCCACAGGAACCCGGGCGGCTCACGACGGAACGAGGAACGCGACGGCAGGAGCAGCGGCGAGAGGGGACGCCCGCTTGCCCGCGTCTTGCCTGCGGGGCGCGTCAGCCCTGCGTCCGCCGTTCCGCCCCATAGCGGGGCGCGCGTCCCTGACGCGGCACCGCGCCACGCACGACCTGGCGGAACTCCCCTTCGACATCGTCGTCGCGGGGACGGGCCTTCTCGTCCCCCGGCCGCCCATCCACGGCATCCTCAGGAACGGCCCCAGCGTCGCCGGACTCCGCCCCGGCCTCCTGGTCGTCCGGAACCCCGGACGCCGCGCCGGACACGCGGGATTCCGGGGCTTGCGGGGACGTGCCCGGCGTCCTGGCGAGCCCGTACGGGACGCGGGGACGCCCCATCGCGGCACCGGCCGGGCTTCCGGTCGGGTGGGCGCGCATGTCCCCGATCGCGGGCCGTGCGTAGCGCGGCGCCCCAGGCACCACACCGGCCCCTGCGCCCTCCTCCCCGCCCGGCGGCCCCTCGCCGGTGTGCCGGGCGGCGGCATGGACCAGCGCCGAGACGCGCTCGGCACCGGCTCGCGCCTCGGGGCCGAGGGCCTCGGTACGTGGCGGGCCGGGCGCGGGTCCGCTCGTGACTCCGGCGGCGGCCTCCGGCCGCGGCGCTCCCCCTTCCGGCCGTTCGGGACGCAGGGAGGCGCGCTCGTGCATGGTGGCGATCACACGGCCGCGGATCTGGTTCCAGGAGAAGGTGAGCGTCGTGGCGGCGGCCAGGCCCAGCGCCCCGGCGAACGCGACGACGGTCTCGGGGCCGAGCACCTGCGCCGCGGCGCCGCCGATCAGGATGCCGAGGCCCTGACCGGCCAGGATGCCCGACTGCGCCAGCCCGAACGCGCGCCCGCGCCCGGACGGCGGGACGGCGGCGACGAACGCGGCGTTGGCGGCGAGCTGGTAGGCGCTGCCTATCCCGGACAGCGCCCAGAGCGCCACGACCACCCACAAGGGCGGATAGGCCGCGGACCCGATGAGCGGGGCGCACGCCAGGATCGACATCCACCCCAGGGACCGGATCCGGTTCGAGGGCCTGACGCAACGGCTGAACAGGAACGCCCCGATGACCATGCCGGTGGGCATCGCCGACATGAGCAGCCCCACCGTCACCGCCCCGCCGCCGAACGTGGCGGCGTAGGGCGCGGCCAGCCCCTCGGGGATCACGTAGAACCCGCACAGCCAGGCGAACGACACCAGGGAACGCAGCATGCGGTCGCCGAAGACCAGCCGCCCGCCCTCCACGGTGCCCTTCCACAGGCCGAGCGACTCCCGTTCCCGCCGCTTGGGCGCGGGACGCCTGCGCAGCCCGCCGAGCAGGATCAGCGCCGACACCAGGAAGGTGATCGCGTCCAGGCCGAGCGCGCCGCGGGCGCCGACGGTCGCCACGACGGCGCCTCCGGCCAGGAACCCCAGGACCTGGGTGGCCTGGTGGGTGATGTTGGTGATCGCCGAGCCCGCGACGTACCGGTCCCCGTCCAGAACGTCCGGCAGCACCGCCGCCCGCGCCGCGCTGAACGGCGCCCCCATCAGCACGATCAGGAAGACCAGCGCGCACAGCCCCCAGAAGGGCATGGCCGGCAGCGCCATGACCGCCACCAGCACGGCCCGCAGGACATCGCAGACGATCATGACCCGCCGCCGCGGGAACAGGTCCGCCAGTCCGGACAGCACCGGCCCGCCGACGATCGAGGGGAGGTAGGTCAGCGCGTAGGCGAGCGCGGTGAGCAGCGGCGAGCGCGTCCGCTCGTACACCAGGACGGCCAGCGCGACCTGGGCCAGTTGGTCGCCCACGAACGACAGCGCCTGCGCGAACCAGAGCGCGCGGAACTCACCCACCGCGAAGACCTCGCGATAGGTGGCCTGGGACTCCGGTGGACGCCGGTGCCGACCGGCTTGCCTCTCCGCCACGCACGCTCCAGTTCGGTCCGCCCGCCCGAGGGCGACGACCCTCCTATTAACTCACGCTGCGTGGCAGTTATGTGACCTACCGTGCCCATTTCGTGAAGGGATTTGCCCTGCCTGCCCCAAATGCCGGGAAATTGGACGCGCCGAATCTCACCGGACGGCGCCAAAAAAAGACCGGAACGGTCAGTAGCCGAGCTCGTGCAGCCGGCGGTCGTCGATCCCGAAGTGGTGGGCGATCTCGTGGACCACGGTGATCCGGACCTCCTCCACCACGTCCTGCTCGGTATCGCAGATCCGCAGGATCTCGTTGCGATAGATGGCGATGTGATCGGGAAGTACGCCGCCGTACCAGTCGCCCCGCTCGGTCAGGGGTACTCCTTGATACAAGCCGAGCAGGCCGGGCTCGGGCGCGTCGTCCTCAACGACGATGACGACGTTCCGCATGTGCGCGGCCAGCTCCGGTGGAACCGTGTCGAGTGCCTCACCGACCAGTTCCTCGAACGCTTCGCGCGTCATCTCGATCACGACATCATTGTGCTCGACGGAAAGGAGAGACCGTGCTCGTAGCGCACCTCCGGACCGCGCTAGGCAAGGCCCGGACCGCGCTGGCCAACGCCTGGACCCCCCTAGCCAGGCACCTCTCACGGCTCCCCCCGTACCTCACCGGCCCCCGGGTCCGCCGCTGGAGCCGCGCCACCGCAGTGGTGCTCGCCGGCCTCGCCGGTGGCCTCGTCGGCCTCCTCCTAGGGGGACGCATCGAAACCCCCATCGGCCCTACCGACGTCTCCCTGCTCCTACGCACCCACTGGGGCGGCGGCACGACCATCCAGATTCCCCCACTTGGAGCGTTGCAGCTCGACACGCACTGGGGCCCCATATCCCTTGAGGCCCGCGTCACCGAACTACGTCCCGAACCCGCCCGCGAGCTGATAGAGAACCCCACCGGGCTGGACGAGCTCACCGACCAGATAGGCGACCAGCTCCGGCACGGCGTCATCGTCCTCCTCCTCCGCGCGACCGCCCTCGCCTTCGCCCTCTCCTTCCTCACCGGCCTGGTCGTCTTCCGTTCCTGGCGCAAGGCCCTGGTCGGCCTGGGCTCCGCGTTCGCCGGGATGCTCGCCCTGACGCTCCTCACCTGGCTCACGTTCAACCCCCAGGCGATCGCGGAACCCCGCTACACGGGCCTCCTCGCCAACGCACCCCAGGTCGTAGGTGACGCCCGCAGCATCGTCGAACGCTTCTCCGCCTACCGCGCCCAGCTCGCACGCCTGGTGGGCAACGTCTCACGCCTGTACGCCGCCACCTCGACCCTCCCCACCTACGAACCGGACCCGTCCACCCTCCGCGTCCTGCTCGTCTCCGACATCCACCTCAACCCCGCCGCCTGGTCGGTCATCCGCTCGGTCAGCAGCCAGTTCAAGGCCAACCTCATCATCGACTGCGGCGACCTCACCGACCACGGCAGCGACCCCGAGGAACGGTTCGCCGACGACATCAAATCCCTGAAGGTCCCCTACGTCTTCGTGCGCGGCAACCACGACTCCACGGGAGTCGCCCGCGCCGTAGACCGCCAGAAGAACGCCATAGTCCTCGACGACGACCTCAAGGAAGTCGAGGGCCTGCGCATCTACGGCGTAGGCGACCCCCGCTTCACCCCGGACAAGACGACCCGCGACGACAACCTGGGCACCGCCCAACTCCGTACACGCGGCGCGCAACTGGCCCAGAAGCTTCGCAACACCGGCGAGACCCCCGACATGGTCGTCACCCACGATCCCGCGGAAGGCGAAGGCTTCTCCGGCGTCACCCCGCTCGTCCTATCTGGCCACAGCCACCAGCGCTCCACACGCCTGCTCCCCACCGGCACCCGCGTCTTCGTCCAAGGCTCCACCGGCGGCGCCGGCCTCCGCGGCCTCGAACACGAACAACCCACCCCGATCGAACTGTCCGTCCTCTACTTCAGCCGCGCCACCCACCGCCTCCAAGGCTGGGACGACATCCGCCTAGGCGGCCTAGGCCTCACCTCCGCCCAGATCGAACGCCGCCTGGAACCCAACCCCGACCGCACCATCGGCATCCCCAGGACCACCCCACCCACCAGCTCCCCGACCTTCCCGTCCCTGCCCCCATCCCAATGGCCCACCGAGACAACCCCGCCAACCAGCCCATCCCCGACCCGTCCAACCCGAGGGCGACTAACCGTTTATGCTTCCAGCCTGGTTGTCCCCTATGCTGGACCGGTCGAGTGGCAGCCGACCCTGCCACAAGGGCCCCCTTCGTCTAGCGGCCTAGGACGCCGCCCTTTCAAGGCGGTAGCGCCGGTTCGAATCCGGTAGGGGGTACCTGTTCTTCCTGTCGCCGTGTCGGCCCTTTAGGGCTTGAATTCGCTGGTCGGCGGGTTGTCCTGGGGGGTGGGGGCGGGCGTTTCCGGTATGCTCTGCGAGCCCTCTCAGGATTCAGGGTTCTCTATGACACAGACATCTGAGGCGTCCGTCGTGGGCCGGGGGACCGCTGAGCTTTCCGCGGAACGTACGCCGGAGGCGCGGCGGGCGCCGGGCGGTGCCGCGCGCAAGCCGCGCGACCCGCATCTGGACAACGCCAAGTTCCTGGCGATCCTGCTCGTCGCCGCCGCGCACGGTCTGGCGGGGATGAAGGACGTCCGGCTCGGCGCGGTGATCTGGACCTTCTGCTACATGTTCCACATGCCGGTGTTCCTGGTGATCAGCGGCTATCTGTCGAAGCGGTTCAGCTTCACCGACGAGCGGGTGATCGGGCTGGTGGGGTCCACCCTGGCCCCGTACCTGATCTTCCAGAGCGGCTACGCGCTGTTCGCGTGGGCCGCGGGCGAGCGGAAGTTCCAGTTCGACCTGCTCGACCCGTACTACGTGACCTGGTTCCTGCTGGCGCTGTTCGTGTGGCGGCTGCTCACCCCGATGTGGCGGCGGCTCAAGTACCCGCTGGCGACGGCGGTGCTGGTCTGCCTGCTCGCGTACATGGGCGACATGGGCAACACGCTGGACATCTACCGGATCCTGGGGCTGCTGCCGTTCTATGTGCTCGGCCTGCGCATCGGGCCGGAGGTGCTGGTGTTCCTCCGGCGGCCGCCGGTACGGATCGCGGGGGCCGTGACGCTGGTCGCCGGGTTCGGCGTCGCCTACCTGACCCACGACCGGATGAACAACCGCTGGCTGTTCTGGAACACCTCCAACGCCGACATGGGCGTGGACGAGCTGACCGGCACGATGATGCGGATCGGGCTGCTGCTGACGGCGACAGTGCTGCTCATGGCCTTCCTCGCCGTCACGCCGTCCCGCCGCACCTGGTACACCGACCTCGGCACCGCGACCCTGTACGGGTACCTGCTGCACGGGTTCTTCACCCGGTTCTTCGCGTTCCAGGGCTGGAACAAGGTGTCCTGGATCGACAGCGTCCCGGGGGTCCTGCTCGTGGTGGCGGTGTGCTTCGTGCTCGTGACCGTGCTGTGCACCGCACCCGTCCGCAAGGTGACCCGGTGGGCGGTCGAACCCGATCTGCGGGCGTTGTTCACCCGGAAGTGACCTCCCGCGCCACGGTGGTCCCGGCCAGTCACACGGAGATCACGAACCCCTTCGGAATGCCCGAAATCCCCACACACCTCCGCTGGCCAGGTAAAGTTAACCCTCAGTTTCCATGTGCGGATCCGCAGGCCCCGCGATACCACGGCGCCCGCCCGCCCCCCTTCGGGATCCCCACCCGGTCACAGCGACGCCGGCGGTCGGTCAGCGCTGCCTTCGAGGAAAGGGACGGACGTATTGGTCATGGCACCGCAGGGTGAGCGTCGTACCGTTGCCGTCATCCTGGCGGGTGGCAGCGGGCAGCGGATGGGGCTCAGCACCCCCAAACAGCTCCTCAAGATCGCGGGCAGGACGATCCTGGAGCACACGTTGCGCGTCTTCGAGGACGCCCCGGACATCGACGAGATCCTCGTCCTGATGAACCCCGGGTTCCTCCAGGACGCGGCGGAGTGCGTGAAGAAGGCCGGCTGCACCAAGGTCACGGCGGTCCTGCCCGGTGGGACGTCCCGCAACGCCACGACCCAGCTCGCGCTCGACGCCTTGGCGGACCATCCCGCGGAGTCGACCAATGTGCTCTTCCACGACGCGGTGCGTCCCCTGCTGTCGCAGCGCATCATCCGCGACTGCGTCGCCGCCCTGCGCGAGCACCTGGCCGTGGACGTGGCCATCCCCTCGGCCGACACGATCATCAAGGTCGACGAGGACGTGATCGTCGACGTGCCGCGCCGGGCGAGCCTGCGGCGCGGGCAGACCCCGCAGGGCTTCCGGCTCGCCACCATCCGCGCCGCGTACGAGAAGGCGTGGCAGGACGAGGACTTCGAGGCGACCGACGACTGCACGGTGGTGCTGCGCTACCTGCCCGGCACGCCGATCTACGTGGTCCGGGGCGACGAGCACAACATGAAGGTCACCGAGCCGGTCGACATGTTCGTCGCGGACAAGCTGTTCCAGCTCGCCTCGTCGGACGCCCCGGACCTGACCGAGGAGCAGTACGCCGAGGCGCTGGCCGGCAAGACCATGATCGTGTTCGGGGCCAGCCAGGGCATCGGCGCCGCCGTCCGCGAGCTCGCCCAGCGGTCCGGCGCCCGCGTGTTCGGTTACAGCAGGGGCGCCACCCGCACCCACGTCGAACGGCCGGACGACGTGGCCGCCGCCCTCGCCCAGGCGTACTCGGCGACCGGGCGCGTCGACTTCGTCGTCAACACGGCGGGCGTGCTGCGCATCGGGCGGCTCGACACGATCGCGCCGGAGGCGATCGAGGAGGCGCTGCGGGTGAACTACCTGGCGCCGATCCACATCGCCCGCGCGTCGTTCCCGTACCTGGCCAAGACCAAGGGGCAGTTGCTCCTCTACACCTCCAGCTCGTACACCCGCGGGCGCGCCGACTACAGCCTGTACTCGTCCGCGAAGGCGGCCACGGTGAACCTGACGCAGGCGCTGGCGGACGAGTGGTCGGCCGACGGGGTCCGGATCAACTGCATCAACCCGGAACGGACCAGCACCCCGATGCGGACGGCGGCGTTCGGGCAGGAGCCGCCCCACACCCTGCTCAGCGCCGACCAGGTGGCCCGGACGTCGCTGAACGTCCTGCTGTCCGACCTCACCGGTCAGGTCATCGACGTGCGCCGCGAGGACCCGCTGCTCAACGGCGGCCGTTCCGGCTGACGCCGAAACCTGACCAACAACCCCCTTCCCCCATCCTCCGCCTCCCCCCAGAGGCCGCGCTGATCAGTCGGAGGTACGCCGTGCGGCGACTCGTCTCCCTGTACAGGATCCTTCTGCGGGGTTCACCCGTGCTGACCCTGCCCGGAACGCTGGCGCTGCTGCTCGTGGCCGCCGTGGTGGGGTCACCCGGCTGGTTCCTGGGCGCGGCGGTCCTGTGCCACATGGCCGAGCTGCTCGTCGAGCGGCTGGCGCCGGAGGCGGACCGGCCGCTGCGTTGGGGCGGGATGGCCGCGGGCGCGCGGCTGATGGCCCGGCAGGCCGCGCTCGTGCTGCTGCTCGTCCGTGCCGCTGACGTGTCGGACGCGACGGTCGTGACGGCGGTGGCGGGCCTGTTCGTCCTGGACTGGACGCGGGCGATGGCGCTGGCCGGCTCGGCCTCGCTCGAACGTGTCGGCAGGATCCCGTACGCCACCCGGAACCTGGGCAAGGGCGAGCCGGCGTTCCCCGCCCCGCCGCCCGCCTGGCAGCCACGGCTGGTCGGCCTGCTCGAACAGCACGGCGACGCCCTTCCCCTCGTGTTCGGCGCCGCCGGCCTGCTGACGGGCGCCCCGCTGCCGTCGCTGCTCGCCGGGCTCGGGGTGACGGCGGCCGCCGCGCTGGCCGTCTGCGCCGGGCAGCTCCCGCGCCTGCGCCGACTCCGCTACCTGCTGAACGGCGCCCACGTGGGCAAGGACGTGCAGCGCCGCGTCACCGCCTACCAGCCGGAGGTCGTGCTGTACTTCACCGGCCTGACCTCCAACGCCTACCAGGCCAACATGTGGCTGGAGGCGCTGGAGCGGCTGGACCGCAAGGCGATGGTGGTGGTCCGCACGCCGGAGCTGGCGAGGGCGCTGGCCCCCACGCCGCTGCCGATCGTGTGCGTCACCCGCGCCGAGGACGTCATGAACTTCGACTGGTCCAGCGTCCGGGTCGCGCTCTACACCGGCAACACCGGCAAGAACCTCCACCTGCTGCGCGAACCCCACATCAAGCACGTGTTCGTCGGCCACGGCGACAGCGACAAGGACTCCAGCTCCAACCCGGTGAGCAAGGTCTTCGACCAGGTCTGGGTCGCGGGCCCGGCCGGGCGCGACCGCTACCGCAACTCCGACGCCGGGGTCCGGGACGAGGCCATCGTCGAGGTGGGCCGCCCGCAGCTCACCGGTATCGAGACCGGCCCGTCCGGCAACGAGGTGCCCACCGTCCTGTACGCGCCGACCTGGGAGGGCTGGGACAGCGAGCACAGCTACTGCTCCCTGCTCACCATGGGCGAGAAGATCATCACCACGCTGCTGGCGCAGGGCTCCTTGCGGGTCATCTACCGGCCGCACCCGTACACGGGGACGCGCATGGCGGCCGCCCGCGCCGCGCACGAGCGCGTCATCGAGCTGATCGAGCGGGCGAACCGGGCGGGCGGCGCGCACAGCGTGGTCACCGGCGCCGAGGCGTCGCTGCACGACTGCTTCAACCGGTCGGACATGCTGATCACCGACATCTCCAGCGTGATCTCCGACTACATGCCGAGCCTGAAGCCGTACATGGTGTCCAACCCGAACGGCCTGGACGAGGCCGAGTTCCGCACCGCGTTCCCGTCCGCGTCGGCCGCGTACCTGCTGAACCCGGACTGCGCCGAGCTGGGCGTCATCCCCGGCGTGCTGGCGGCCCCGGACCAGGACGCCCTGGCCGAAAAGCGGCGCGAGCTCAGGGACTACCTCCTGGGCCCCGAGAGCCCGGACGCCATGACCCGGTTCGCCGCCGCCGTCGACGCCCTGGCCGAGGCGGGTCCGCGTTCCACCCTGTACGGTGTCCCCGCCCAGCCGGCCACCCTGGAGCCCGCCTAGCGGGGGCCGAATCGGGGGAAGCCTTGGCACCACCGCTTGTCAGCGTGATCGTGCCGGTCCACAACTGTCGGCACACGGTGGAGGCCGCGCTTGAGTCGGCCCTCACCCAGACCCTGCCGCCCGGTCAGGTCGAGGTGATCGCGGTCGACGACGGCTCGACCGACGGCTCCGCCGAACTGCTGGACGAGCTGGCCCGGATCCATGACAGGCTGACGGTCGTCCACCAGCCGGCCTCCGGCGGACCGGGCGCGCCGCGCAACCGGGGGCTGGAGCTGGCGTCGGGGACGTTCGTGTTCTTCCTGGACGCCGACGACCGGCTCGGCCCCGAGGCGCTGGCGCGGATGACGGCGATGGCCGAACGCAACGGCACCGATGTCGTCCTCGGCAGGCGGGTCGGGACGGGCGGGCGCGTGGTGAGCCAGGTCTCCGAGGTGAACATCGAGCGCGCCCATCCGCTCGACCCGGGCTGCGACCTGCTGCCCAGGATGTCGATGGCCGCCCTCCAATTGTTCCGCCGATCGCTGATCGACAGGGCGGGGCTGCGGTTCACCGAGGGCCTGCTCTCCCACGAGGACCACCTGTTCACCACAGGGGCCTATCTGAAGGCGAACGGCGTGTCCGTGCTGGCGGACTACGACTGCTACTACTGGACCGCCAGGGCGGACGGGACGAGCAGCACCCAGATGGGCGGGGCGGCCACCGCCGACGTCCACGCCATCACCGCACAGGCGATGGCGATGATCGCCGAGCACACCGAGCCGGGCGAGCACCGGGAGCGGCTGCACTACCGCTACCTGCACCAGGAGGTGTTCGCCCGGCTCGAACGGCGTTACCTGGACTCTTCCACGGACGAGCGGAAGGTCGCCAGAGTCGGGTGCCGGGAGCTTCTGGACGCTTGGCTGACGCCAGGGCTGCTGGCCCGCTTCAATCCGTTCCGCCGGGTGGTCGCCTACTGCATACAGCACGACCTCGATGCGCAGCTCGAAACCCTTCTGCGCTTCCACAGGAAGGAGTCTCGTCCCGGGATCCTCTTGGAGAGCGGTCGCGCCTACGTCCGGCTTCCGTTCTTCCGGGACGAGTCGGTGGGCATTCCCGACGCGCGCTTCGAGACGTCCCCGAAGCTCCGCCCCACCGTGACCGGGGTCACCTGGGAGCAAGACGGCCTTGCGGTCACCGGCACCGTCACGATTCCTGGGGTGGACGAGGGAACGCCCGAGGTCCATCTGCTGATGAACGACGGCGAGGGCGAGCGCCACCGGATCCTCTGCGAGACCTCTCCGGAGGACGTGTCCGGCGCATCCGGCGAGGGACGGGCCACGGCCTTCACGGGAACGATCCATCTCCCGGCCACCTGGGAGGACGGCCGCTGGGAGCTGAGCGTCGAGGCGGCCATCGAAGGACACACCCTCACGGCGCCGCTGGAGAAGCCGCGCGGCATGGCCGTCCCGCCGACGGCCCTCCTCCCAGCGGACGCGGGCCGGCGCCTCGTCCGTCCGCTGCCGGAGACGGCCAAGCACGGTACGCTCGCCATCGAGGTCGGCGGTGCCCTCATCCCGTCCGACCTGCGGAACGTCCAGGTCGAATGGTCGAAGGGCCGCCGCCTCCGGGTGACCGGTGAGCCGCCGCTCGGCGACCCGCGCCCCGGCATGAGCGTTCTGCTCCAGCGCCACGGGTACGACGGCACCGCGATCCGCACACCGCTCGTGCCCGACCCCGGTAGCCCGTCGCGCCATGTCGCCGAAGTCCCCCTTGCCGGTGCCCGGTCGGGCACGTGGCGGGTATCGTTCCGGATCGACGGCGTCGCTGACCCGGTCGCGATCCGCGTTCCAGGCGGCGGCGCGCGCGGGCCGGTGATCACGTCGCTGCTGCCACCGCGCCGCGCGATGGTCCGGCTCGACCCGATGACCGTGCGGGTCGCGACACCGCTGGTGGCACGGCTCCGGCGGGCGGCAGGGCGTTTCCGAGCACGACGGCACGACGTTGAGAAAGGCGGGGCATGAGCCACCGGATCACGCCGAGCGCGCAGGTCGACCCTAGCGCCGAGCTCGGTGACGGCACCACGATCTGGGATCTCGCGCAGGTCCGCGAGAACGCCCGGCTGGGCGCGAACTGCATCGTGGGACGCGGCGCGTACGTCGGCGCCGGCGTGCGCATCGGCGACAACGTCAAGCTGCAGAACCACGCGCTGGTGTACGAGCCCGCCATCCTGGAGGACGGCGTCTTCGTCGGCCCGGCGGTCGTCCTCACCAACGACCGGGAGCCGCGGTCGGTGGACCCGGACGGGAAGCTCAAGCGCGGCGGCGACTGGGAGGCGGTCGGGGTGCACGTCGCCGAGGGCGCGTCGCTCGGCGCCCGCAGCGTGTGCGTCGCGCCGGTACGGGTCGGCCGCTGGGCGATGGTCGCGGCCGGCGCGGTCGTGACCCGTGACGTCCCCGACTTCGCGCTGGTCGCCGGCGTCCCGGCGCGCCGCATCGGCTGGGTCGGCAGGGCCGGGGCGCGCCTCACCCAGCGCCCGGACGGTACGTGGGAGTGCCCGCGTACCGGCGAAACCTACATCGAGGCCCCTGCGGGCGACGATCCGGACACGGTGGTGCTCACGGAGAAGCCCCGCTGACCGTCAAGGGCGGCCGTGGAGGTCCTTGTCCCTGCGCGTGGTGATGGTGAGGTCCTTGTGCTTGCGGGCCAGCCGCCAGCCGAGCGTCATCGCGGTCCTGTCGGCCACGACGACCCGTTCGACCTGGGACATGTCGATCCGCGGCAGGACGCGCCGGCGTGCCAGCCGTGCCAGCAGCAGCGGCCGGACGTGCTTGTAGAACGGGAGGAAGAGCCGCCGGTGGATCGTGCCGCTGATCCGGCTCCGCACGCGGTCGAGGAACGCCCCGGGCGGTCCCAGCCGCTTCACCGGGCGGGACACGAGCCGGGGAGCCCTGATGACCAGGGCGCGTTCCAGCCAGGGCAGCGGATGCCTGGCCTCGATGGGCCGGAGCTGGTGCAAGCGGACCCGCTCGTCCAGCTCGTCCCAGCCCTTCTCCCGGGCGGTCACCAGATCGACCTGCGCGCCCTCGTTCAGGAAGTACCCGGCCAGTTCGGACACCTCCGCCCTGCGCCCGCCTCCGGGGTCCATGGCCAGCACCAGCACCCGCGGGGATTTCGCCTCGTTCACGTCAGCCCCCTGCATGCTCATTCCCCGCCGCCGCGTCCGGCCAGTTCGCTCAGCCGCCGCACGAGCGGTTCCAGCGTGATGCTGCGTTCGTACCGTTCGGCGTAGGCGCGGGCCTCGTCCACCTGCCGCTGGTCGAGACCGGCCGCCGCCTTCGCCGCCTCCACCATCGACGAGGCGATGTCCGCCGGGTCGAGGCCGCCCGGGTTGAACCACAGCGGGTAGTCCTTCAGCAGTTCCTCGGCCGCCGAGCCCGGCGCGTGCACCGACACGATGGGACGCCCCGCCGCCATGTACTCGAAGATCTTGCCGGAGGTGACGTACCGGCCGCCGCCGTTGAGGAACACCAGGACGTCGGAGTCCCGGTAGACGTCGGCGAGGTCGGTCTTGGACACCGGGCCGCGGTAGCGGACGCCCGGCGCGATGTACCCCTCGTCCCGTCGCTCCTCGCCGGACGCCGCCTCGGCGAACCGCCGGCGGAGCGGCTCGACGGCGCCCCTGAAGAACCCGAAGTACCCGTAGAGGTCGAGCTCGGCCCCCGCCACGTCGGGATACTCGCGGGCGCGGACGAACGCCTCCACCAGCTCTTCGATGGGCTGCTTCTCGGTGATCGTCCCGACGAACGAGAACCGCAGTGGGCGCCCGCCCCGTTCGGCCCGGGCCGCGGGGGGCGGCTCGGCGATCTCCGCGAGCGTGTCGGTGTCCCACCCGTTCAGGACGATCATCATCCGGTCGGCCGCCTGCGGGTAGCGCTCGGCGTGCCAGGCCCGCTGCGCCTCGTTGACGAACACGGAGTTGGCCGCCCGCCGGAGGATCCGCGGCTCCCACCGCCAGGCCGGATGGTCGTCGTCGAACATCGGGCACTCGTCGAACTGGTCGAGCGTCCAGGAGTCCCGGTAGTCGATGACGAAGGGGGTGCGGGTCAGCCGGTTGAACAGCCAGGCCGCGCCGAACGACGCGAACGGGTTCCCGGTGGCCAGCACCACGTCGAACCTGCGCCGCGCGTGCATCCGCAGCGCCTTGACGACGCTGGCGCGCGCCCAGGACAGATAGCGCTCTGGGAAGATCCGCTTCTGCCCCCACAGGTACAGGGAGTGCGCGAGGTGTGGGAACATGCCGCGGAACCGGCTGAAGTCGTGCAGGTCCGTCTGCCACGAGTACCGGTTCAGGCGGGGCCGCACCACCGTGATCCGCGGGTCGACGGTCTCCAGCAGCTTCTCGTCGACCGACCCGATGGTGTCGTACAGGAAGGGCAGCGGCGCCGCGAAGACCGTGACGTCCCAGCCCTGCTCGGCGAGGCGGTTGGCGGTGGCGCGGGCCCGGTACACCCCGCTGGCCCGCGAAGGCGGGAAGTAGAACGCGAGGTAGAGCACGCGCGGACGGCGTTCGGACATGATGTCACCCTTTGCTCTGACCGGCCGCGGGCCGATCCCGGTCGGTCGTGTGGACGGGCGGTACGGGCGCGTTCACGAGCGACCGGACCTCCCCGGCGACGAGGAGGATCGGTCGGAACCGGCGGTCCCGGCCAGCAGCCGGCCGTAGACGCCGTCGAGCACTTCGGCCTGTGCCTCCCACGTCCACTCCCGGAGCAGGTCGGGGCGGTCGTCGTACACGCTCCGGTACCTGGCGGGGTCGGTCAGCACCGCCTCGACGGCGCGCACGTAGTCGGCGACGTCCTCGGCGCGGAACACCTCGCCCTGCCCGGTGGCCCTGACCATCTCGCCCATCGCCTTCACGTCGCTGACCACGATCGGCAGCCTGGCGTGGGAGTACTCGAAGAACTTGGTGATCAGCGCGATCTCGTGGTTCGGCCAGTGGTGGATCGGGATCACCCCGAGGTCGGCCACCGACAGGAGCTCCACGACCTGGTGGAACGGCACGTACCCCCGAACGTGCAGGCGGTCGGCGACGCCGAGTTCCCGCGCTCGGGCGCGCAGTTCTTGGACGTACTCGACCTTCGGCTTGGAGACGATGAGCGCGACGTGCAGGTCGGGCAGCTTCGGCAGCGCCTCGACCATCACGTCCAGGCCGCGCTGAGGGGACGCGACGCCGCTGTAGACGGCGAGCGGGGTGTCGGGGCCGATGCCGCACAGCTCCCGCAGGTCGGGCACGGGCTCGCCGTCGTCCGACGCCGGCGCGCCGACGATCGGGGCGTTGAGGACGACGGTGGGCCGCTTGCGCAATCCGTGGGTCTCGACCAGCAGATCGCCCAGTGGCTCCGACACGGTCACCACCTCGTCGGCCATCCCGGCGTACTCGCGCTCGTGCGCGCACATCGCGGGCAGCCACCGCGGGCTGACGCTCCACGACCTGATGCCGGGCACGAACTCGTGCGCGTCCCACACGAGCTTGACGTCCCGGCCCTTGGCGCGGGCTCGGAGCGCGGCGCGGGCGCCGACGCCGAGCATGCGGAAGTCGTTGGCGTGGATGATGTCCGGCCGCAGCTTGTCGATCACCTTCCCGTAGGCCGTCTCCCAGTCCCACAGGCTCCGGTCCAGCACCCGCCAGCAGCGGTCGCCGAGCAGCCGCTGCCAGAAGCCGATGGCGAGCCGCTCCACGGGCGAGTCCGGATTGCTCCGGGCCTTGGCCAGCGAACGGGTCTGGCGTTCGCGCAGCCCGACCCAGCGCTGCTGGACCTTCGCGGCGACCCGGCGGCCCATCAGCCACACGGCTCGCGGCGAGGCCGGGCCCGCCTTGAGCGTGAGCCGGCTCGCGGCCAGATCGGACCTGCGGGACTGGACGAGCCTGCGGCGGTACGCGGCCGTGCCCGCGTCCGCGTAGGCGAGCGGGCGCCGTAGCTGGGAGCGGACCCAGCGCCGCGGAGGCCCCTCCAGCGTCGTCGGCACGGGCACGAGCCGTACCTTGGCCTTCCCCAGCGTCCAGGACTTGGGTCTCCCGCCGAACGTGCAGCCGATGAGGTGGACCTCCCAGCCGGCCTCGGCGGCCGACTGCGCCGCCTTCTGCACCCGCGAGTCGATCGTGACCCCGTTGTCGACGAGCATGACGATCCGGCCACGCGATGCCGCGGGGGTGGCCGCGTCGTCTTCGCCCTGCATCACTTCTCCTCTGCCGTTCGGGCCTGGGCGGATCAGACGGCCAGTCGGCCGTAGAACGCCACGTCGAGATCCTTCCCCCAGCCCTCGGACGTTCGCGCCGTCCCGGCCAGCAGCCCACTGGCGGGGGCGAACGACTGCACGTCCGCGACCACCAGCAGGTCGGGCGACCCGACCGCCAGCACCGCCCGCCGCAGGACCTCGGCGGGGTCGCGGCGGTAGAAGCGGGCCAGCCGGCGGTCGATGGGACGGGCGACACGGCGCCGGTAGGCGTTGTCCACCCGCTCACGGGTCCCGCTCAGCGGACCGGGCAGGCAGACGCGCAGCAGCAGCCGGGGCACCCGGTACAGAGGCAACCGCACCCACCAGGGACGATCGCGCTGGTACGTGCTCAGTTCGACCAGCTTGACACCGCTGGGCAGCGGGTCCTTCTCCCATGAGGCGGCCTTGCGGACCAGCACGGTCGCGGTGCCGCCGTCGGCGACGATCCGTCCCGCCTCGGCGGCGACCGCGGGCCTGCGGGTGCCGCCCAGGGCCAGGAACAGAACGTTCATCCCTCGTCACCTCCGCCGGCCGTGTCCTCGGGGAACCAGTGCTCGTAGTGCGCCTCGGCGACCGTCCGGTAGCCGAACCGGTCGTCCAGCGTACGGCGCGCCCGTTCCAGGTCCAGGTCGTGCGGGAAGCGCTCGCGCAGCCGGTGGTACCCCTCGACAAGGGAGTCGGCGCTCTCCTCGACGTCGACCATCTGCCCGGCCGCGTCCTCGATCCCCGCGAGGGTGTGCTCGGGGCCGCCGCACCGGGTCACCAGTACCGGCATGCCCGCGGCGACCGCCTCGATGATGGACACCCCGAACGTCTCCCAGCGCGCTGGATGCACGAGCAGGTCGTGCTCGCGCATCAGCCGGGTCGCCTCGTCGGGCGGGACCGCGCCGAGCATGGTCACGGCCTGGTCGACTTGGAGCTCACCGGCCCGCCGCGCCAGCTCGTCGGCCAGCGCCCCGGACCCGGCGATCGTCAGCGTCAGCTTCGGGTCCTCGGCGTGGCATTTGGCGAACGCCTCCAGCAGCCAGCCGACGCCCTTGCGCTCGATCAGGGTGCCCACGTACAGCCAGCGGCGCAGCTCGGTGACGGGCTCGGGACGGCGCTCCTCGAAGGAGATCGGGTTGGAGATCAGCTCGATCTTGTGGGCGAGCGACGGGAACGCCGCGACCAGCTTGTCCCGCAGGGCCTCGGTCACCGCGAAGAAGCCGGTGCAGCGCTCCAGCACCTGCCCGTACATGTCCCGGCAGCCGGGGTGGTCGAGCACCGTGTCGATGTAGGAGGCGTGCTCGGTGACGAACACCCGCGCGTCCGGCCGAGCGTTCTCCAGCGCCGTCCAGCCGCCCCGCAGGCCCACATGCGCGTGGACGACCGGGGCGGGGATCGGCTCGCCGCCCAGCGCCTCGCCCAGCCAGGACGCGTGAAGCCTGGCGAGCTCGTCGAAGCTGCCCTTCGGGCACGGCACCGGAACCCGCAGCAGCTCGGCGCCCCCGACGGTCTTCCCACGCCGCAACGCGGTCGGCAGCAGGCGGCGGTACGCCTCCTCCGCCGCCTCCCGCTCCTCCGCGCTCTTCATCCGGGCACGCCACGCGTCGGTGTGGTACACGGTGACCTCGCCGCATCCGGGTGCCGTCGCCTCGACCATCGCGGCGACGAAGGCACCGGCGAACGGGGTCTGCGGGATGGGATACCAGGGAGTGACGACGGCCACGTCCCGGTTGTCGGCCATGCTCGTTCTCACCTCTCGGTGGATGTCGTCGAGTCCTCGGCCGGGCCGCCGATGACGATGCGTTCCACGCCGGCCCATCTCGCGGGGTCGGTGACGCGGCGGCCGTCCACCAGGGCCTTGACGCCCGGCAGGTCGTCCGGGCCCAGGTCGCGGTATTCGGCGTGGTCGGCCTGGACGATCGCGGCGGACACCGGCTCGCCCCGGTGCGGCGGCAGGCCCAGCTTCTCCAGCTCGGCGTCGGTGTACATCGGGTCGGACACGTACGGGACGGCCCCGCGTTCCCTCAGCGCGGCGACCGTCGGGAAGACGCCGGAGAACGCGGTCTCCTTCACACCGCCCCGGTACGACGCGCCCAGCACCAGGACCCCGGCTCCGGTGAGATCGCCGTAGGCGTCGGCGAGGAGACCCACGGCGTACTCGGGCATCGCGGCGTTGGCCTCCCGGGCGGCCCGCACCACGGTCGCGGACGGGTCGTTCCACAGGTACATCCGCGGGTAGACGGGGATGCAGTGGCCGCCCACGGCGATGCCCGGCTGGTGGATGTGGCTGTACGGCTGGGTGTTGCACGCCTCGATCACCTTGGTGACGTCCACCCCGACGGTGTCGGCGTAGCGCGCGAACTGGTTGGCGAGACCGATGTTGACGTCCCGGTACGTGGTCTCGGCGAGCTTGGCCAGCTCGGACGCCTCGGCGGAGCCCAGGTCCCACACGCCGTTGGGGCGGGACAGGTCGGGGCGCTCGTCGAAGTCGAGCACCTGCTCGTAGAACTCGACGCCGTGCCGCGCCGAGGCCGCGTCGATCCCGCCGACCAGCTTCGGGTAGCGGCGCAGGTCGGCGAACACCCGTCCGGTGAGCACCCGCTCCGGGCTGAACACCAGGTGGAAGCCGGTCCCCGCGGCCAGCCCCGAGCCCTCTTCGAGCATCGGCGCCCAGCGGTTCCTGGTGGTGCCCACCGGCAGCGTCGTCTCGTAGCTGACCAGCGTGCCGGGCTTGAGGCCCGCCGCGATCGAACGGGTCGCCGCGTCCATCCAGCCGAAGTCGGGCGTGCCCGCCTCGTCCACGAACAGCGGCACGACCACGACGACCGCCTCGGACTCGGCGACGGCCGCGGTCGTGTCGGTGGTCGCCGTCAGCAGCCCGGCCCCGACCGTCTCGGCAAGGTACATGCCGAGATCGGCCTCGCCGGGGAAGGGCTCGCGGGCGGCGTTCACCTCGGCGACGACCCGTTCGTCCACATCGGCGCCGATCACCCGGTGTCCCTTGCGGGCGAACTGCACCGCCAGCGGGAGACCGATCTTGCCGAGCGCGACCACGCAGATCCGCATGTGCTAGTTACCTCCGCCTCGGAGCTTGGACGTCGCGCGCCGGACCCGTCCGGCGACGGCACGGGGACCGATCCTGCGTGTAAGGATCGCGGTGGAGCCGCGCGCGTCGCCGTTCACCGTCAGCAGGTACGGCATGGCCCGGTGCCACATGATCCCCTTGACGGCGGTCATACCGGCCGGGATCGCCACATCGTAGTCCTCCGCGGACGTCCGGACGATCAGTCTCAGCGTGTGCTTGCCCCTGCCCGACGCGATCAGCGGCATCAGGGGGATCCGCGCGGTCAGCGTCACACCCTGCCCGCCGGGGTCGCGGGTGAGGGTCGTGCCCTCCACGGGCGTCCGTTCCTGGACGCCCCTCGGGGCGAGCGCGAGGCCGACCGTCGCGGGGTCGTCCGCGTCGGGGCCGGTGAACGGGGTGCGCACGGTCACTTTGACGTCGTTTCCGACACGCTTCGCCTCAACCGCCCTGACCTGCTCCTTCAGGCGCCTGCGCAGCCCCTTGGTGATCTCGAACAGGTCGTCGGGCAGGCCGGCGGCGGGATCCTCGAAGCCCACGTAGCCGAGGTACACGCGGCCCTTCTTGAGCGTGATCGGGTACGCGGTCTTGGCGGCGTCGGCCCGGATCGCCTCGTACAGGCGTTCCAGGTCGCCGCGCTGCGCCAAGCGCAACCGGACGCGGCGCCAGATGGGCAACAGGGCCATCACGTCATCGGTCACGTAACGGTCGACGATGGTCGCGACCCGCGCGCACACGTCCTTGCGGCCGTCCTCGTCGAGTTCGAGGAGGTTCTCCCGCAGCGGCTTGGTCAGCTCCCACATGGTATGGCGGTGCAGGATCGCGTCCCGTCGCGGGCCGGGTTCGAGTATTCCGGCGATGAACGGGAACAGGCGTTCGGCGCACTCCAGCCGGGTGTAGATCTCCACCTCGCCCTGGGTGATGTTGCCGCCGTCCTCGCGCGTCACCGCGTAATAGCAGGTGTAGTCCGCCAGGACCGAGATCCTCTTGGCGCGGACGAGCGCCTCGATGGTGAACGGCTGGTCGCTGCCGATCCGCATGTCCTCGGGGAACCGCAGCTTGTGCGTCTCCACCAGGTCGCGGCGGAACAGCTTGCAGTTCGACAGCAGCCACTTCAGGGGCGAGTCGTACAGGTCGAGGTCGGGCCGGTTCCCGTCGAACAGCCCCTGGTGGATGGAGCGCCCGTTGACGCCCTCCATCTTCCCGACCAGGACGTCCGACCCCCACTCGTCGGCCGCCGCCACCATCCGTTCCAGCGCCTCGGGCCCGAGGTAGTCGTCGGCGCCGACGAAGTACACGTAACGGCCGGACGCCACGTCCAGGGCGCGGTTGCTGGGACGGGCCGGGCCACCGGAGTTCGGCTGCCGCAGCACCGTGAACAGGTTCGGATGCTTCTCGGCGAACCGGTCGAGCTCCTCGCCGCTGCCATCGGTGGATCCGTCGTCGACCGCGATGACCTCCATCCGGTCATGCCCGATGCTCTGCTCCACCAGCGAGTTCAGGCACGCCGTCAGGTACGGCATGGTGTTGTAGACGGCGACGACGACGCTGACGTCGACCCGGTCAGACGGCACCGGCCACCCCCGGGGCCGGAAGCGCGACCGTCTGGCCGAGCTTCGCCGACTCCAGAACGGCCGCCGACACCTCGACCGTCCGCAGCGCCTGCCGCAACGTCACGATGTCGGCGGGAGGCTCGCCGCCGGCGGCGCCCGTGAGGACCGCGTCCCGGAACCGCTCATGCTCGACCAGCAGCGGCTCCCGCTTGGGGATCGCGTACCGGATCATGTCGCCCTCGGACACGCCGCGGAACGTCCGCAGCGCCTCCCATTCCGTGCTCAGCTCCCCGTTGGCGTAGAAGGTCAGGTCGGCGGTGAGCGTGTCGGCGACGAAGCAGCCGCGTTCCCCGGTGACCACCGTCGTCCGCTCCTTGAGGGGGCTCAGCCAGTTCACCAGGTGGTTGACCATGGAGCCGTCGGACAGGCGCCCCACCGCGGACACCATGTCCTCGTGCGGCCGTCCGCTGCGCGCCACGGTGTGCGCGCAGACCGACACGTAGTCCTGGCCGGTCACCCACGCGGTCAGGTCGATGTCGTGGGTGGCGAGGTCCTTGACGACGCCGACGTCCGAGATGCGGTGCGGGAACGGCCCCTGCCGGCGGGTGACCACCTGGAACACCTCGCCCAGCTCACCGGCCTCCAACCGCTTCCGCATGCTCTGCAACGCCGGGTTGTAGCGCTCGATGTGCCCGACGCCCGCGACCAGGCCGCGCGACTCGAACGCCTTCACCAGCCGCTCGGCCGCCTCCACCGACTCCGCCAGCGGCTTCTCGATCAGCGCTCCCACACCGGCCTCGGCCAGCGCGAGCCCGACCTCCTCGTGCAGCGCGGTCGGGCACGCCACCACCGCGTAGTCGACGCCGAGCTTCAGCAGCTCGTCCAGCTCGTCCAGCAGCGGCACCCCGTGCGGCGCGCCCTCAGGCTTGCCCGCCGGGTCGACCACGCCGACCAGCTCGACACCGTCCAGCCCCGACAGGACCCGCGCGTGGTTACGTCCCATCACGCCGAGCCCGACCAGGCCGGCGCGCAGCGGGGCGCTCACTCGACCGCCTCGTTCACGGCGTCGGCGACGCGCGCCAGCTCGTCCTCGGTGAGCGACGGATGCACTGGCAGGGACAGCACCTCCGCAGCCGCCCGCTCGGTTTCCGGCAGGTCCCAGCGCGGATCCGGCTTCCCGTCCTTCAGGAACGGCAGGAGCCGGTGGACGGGCGTCGGGTAGTAGACGGCACTCCCGATCCGCCGCGACTCCAGATGCTTCTGCACCGCGTCCCGGCGGCCGTCCGGCACGCGGACGGTGTACTGGTGGTAGACGTGTCGCACACCCGGCGCCACGGGCGGGGTGATGGCCCCGGTGATCTTCGCGTCCAGGAACGCGGCGTTGGCCCTTCGCCGCTCCGTCCACTCCGGAAGCCGCTTGAGCTGCTCGCGCCCGACGGCCGCCGCGACATCGGTGAGCCGCACGTTCGCGCCCACGACCTCGTTGGCGTAGCGCTGCTCCATGCCCTGGTTACGCAGCAACCGCAGCATCCGCGCCGTCTCCGCGTCCGCCGTGGTGATCATGCCGCCCTCAAGGGTGTGCATGTTCTTGGTCGGGTAGAAGGAGAAGCACCCGGCCGTCCCCATGGCGCCCGCGGGCGAGCCGTTCAACTGCGCGGCATGCGCCTGCGCCGCGTCCTCCACCACGGCGAGCGAATGCCGCTCCGCCAGCGCGCCGATCCGATCCATCGCCGCCGGATGCCCGTACAGATGGACGGGCATGATCGCCGCCGTCCGCGGCCCGATGGCCGCCGCGACCGCATCGACGTCCACGCAGAACGACCCCGGCTCGATGTCGACGAACACAGGCTCCGCGCCGACCAGCCTCACGGCATTAGCCGTGGCAGCGAACGTGAACGAGGGCACGATCACCTCGTCCCCTTGTCCGATACCGAGCGCCATCAGGGCCAGGTGCAGCGCCGACGTACCGGAGTTGACCGCGACGCAATGCCGTCCCGCCACCAGGGCGGAGAACTCCTCCTCGAAGGCCGCGACCTCGGGCCCCTGGACGACCCGTCCGGTACGAAGTACCCGTACCGCGGCCTCGATCTCCGCATCCCCTATCACGGGACGCGCCGCGGGGATCGGCCGCTCCTCTTCCTCGGGCATGCACACGCTCCTCATGGCACGACTGCGTAAGCGGGCGACTTCCTCAACGGGGGAAACGGAGCGCAATGATCAGCGCACATATTCGCGGAAGGTCACACCTAACGGTCGGATTCTAGCCAAACCCAACCACGGCGAGTGACGATTGTCAGCCAACCCTCAGAGCCAGGCCGTCCCTACGCCCTTCATGGAACCTTCCACAAACCTCCCCATCACTCCCTGATACCCACATGCTAGGGAGCAATAGAGCACAAACCTACCCGAGCCCGCGAGGCAACGGACCGACCTACACGTCGTCCCCGCGTGGGACGTCGCCGAGTATCTGCTCACGAAGGATGTCCGCGTGCCCGCAGTGCTGGGCCAACTCCCGCAACACATGCAGGTAGACCCAACGCAGCGGCAGCGGACCTCGCCGGTTGCCTCGCACGACGTCGTCCAACGCCAGCCCAGCGGTAGCCCGACGTGACGCCGCGCAAGCCTCCCTGTGGACCCGCTGGACGGAAGCAATCGTGTCGACCTCCCCCAGATCGAACGACTCATCGGGCGACCCGGGAATGCCGATCTCGTCCCGCGACCGGCACGTGATCGCCTCGTCGAACCACACCTTCTCAACGAAGGTGGCGTGCTTGAGCAGCCAGCAACGTCGTCTTGGATGCCACCAGCGACCGCCGCGCCTGCTCCTCGCTCAACCGTCCAAGCAGCCGTTCAACGCGGCCCGATGCTCATCAAGAAACACCTCGAACTGCTTCCGCAGCGAAGCATGCAAGACTGAGCCTTTTTCAGCATGCGTTGCTCTCGCGTAGTTGCAGGACGTGGATGGCGCGGGTGAGGTGGCCGGCGCGGTGGGGGCAGCAGCGGAGTTTGCGCAGGATGCGCCAGGATTTCAGCTGGGCGTTGGCGCGTTCGCCGGGGCCGCGCAGCCGGGCGTGGGCGCGGTTGGCGTCCTTGAGGGGTTCGGGTTTGCCGCGGCCCTTGTAGGGGGTCAGGACGTGTTCGCCCGCGCCCTGGTAGGCCTTATCGGCCAGGACCAGCAGGCCGCAGGTCCGCAGGAGGCGCACCACGCCCCAGATCCGGGCGGCCTTCAGGTCGTGGACCGAGCCGGGCAGCGATCCCGACACCCACACGATGGTCCCGTCCGGGGATGCCAGGACCTGCACGTTCATCCCATGGCGGCGGTGTTTTCCCGAGTAGAACGGGCGGTCGGCCGCGACCCGGTCGGTGGCGATCAGCGTGCCGTCCAGCACCAGGTAGGGATGCCCGGCGCGCTCAGCCGACCGCAGGGCCCGTCCCAGGCCCGGGGCGCGGGCGGCCAGCAGATCCACGGCCTCGTTGACGTACCGCCACGCCGTGGTGGTCGACACTCCGAACCCGGCCCCCAACTGCGCGAACGTCTCGCCTTTGCGCAGGTGGACCAGCACCATCAGCGCCTGGGCCCCGGCAGGCAGTGCCCGGCCCTTGCTGCCGATGGCCTTGCGGTGACGGCGGATCACGCCGGCGGCGTAGTCCAGGGTCCGGCGCGACAACGGCAGCGCGGCACGGTAGAAAAGCATGCGAAGCCTCTGGTGGCATGGTGATGGTTGTGGTGATCAGCCCATCCACCAGGGGCTTCGCCACGTCCTGGAGACGACACGCCACCCGTGATCACACCGTGATCGGCAACCTCACATGCCCTGCTGAAAAAGGCTCACTGAAGCCGACGTCGACGACAGAACACTCATGATCGCGACGATAAACCATCGCCCGCACCACATAGCCCAATACCGCTAAGTTAGGTGTTTTGTTGGTATCATTTGGCTGTGGCTCGCGTTGGACAGATAAAGCGTTCCGGTGGCTCGAGGTCGGCGGTCAGGCTGACAGACCGGATCTCTTTGGGTGTTTTGGCCGAGGTGATCCCTCGGGATTTCATCGAAGATGTCTTGAACGAGACCGGTCGGCGTGAGCGGCGGTCGCGATTGCTTCCGGCGCACGTCGTGGTGCGCTTTTGCCAGGCGATGTGCTTGTTTTTCGATGACGACTACGAGGAGGTTATGCGTAAGCTAGTATTTCGTATCTGAAGAATATTTACAGCTTTCCTTGGGAGTGGAATAATGACTGTTGTGGAGTTGTCGAAGCAGCAGCGTTCCTCTCTTGAGTCTGTGATCCGCCAGGGGGAATACGACAGATCGGTGGCGGCGCGCGCACAGTTCGTGCTGTG
>NZ_BSTM01000041.1 GCF_030269515.1 Actinomadura sp. NBRC 104412
ATGCCCCACCAGCGCCGCCGCGTCCAGCAACTCTGGCTCGCCCTTGCTCACACCCTGCACCACACCAGTATCCCAGTCGAGCGTTAGCTCGACCGGGACAACCGCAGTTATTCAGTGCAGTCCTAGGGCACCCTCTTTCTTGCGGGCACCGATACGGTGCGCGTTGTTGAGTGCGGGAGCCGGGGTGACGTCTAGTTCGGTCGCTGGTTGAGGGCCTGCATGACACCACCGCCCCCGGCCCTGTCGGGGCCGCGGACCGGCAACAGGGAGATGCGCCGCAGAGCGCCGGTTCGTGACCGCCCGGGAGCCGGCCTCGTCGCTGCCACCGCAAGGAGCCATGTTGTCTGTTGCGCCGCCCCCCGCGCAGTTGTTCGCCGGACTGGACTGGGCCGCCGGGATCCACGCCGTCTGTGTGGTGGATCATGCCGGCAAGATCGCCGACCGGTTCACCATCGAGCACTCCGCCGACGGGATCGCCATGCTGATCGGCCGCCTGGCCCGCCTCGCCGAGGCCGCCGACGTGCACGTCGGGATCGAACGGCCCAACGGGCGGCTGGTCGACCTGCTGCTGGAGGCCGGGCACCCGGTCGTGCCCGTCAGCCCGAACGCGATCGAGACCTGGCGGGACGGTGAGGTGCTGTCCGGGGCCAAATCCGACGCCGGTGACGCCGCCATCATCGCCGAATACTTGCGGCTGCGTCGGCACCGGCTGCGCGTCGCCGTGCCCTACTGTGACGACACCCGCGCACTGCGGACCGTCGTACGCACCCGCACCGACCTGGTCGAGATGCGGGTCGCGGCCACCAACCAGCTCGCCGCGCTGCTGGAGGACCAATTTCTGACCCGCTACCCGACCCCGGCAGCGGCCCGCCACGTCGGCGGCAAACGCATGCAGGCGTTCATGACCAAGCACGGCTACTCCGGCCGCCGCAGCGCCGCCGACCTGCTGGAACGGCTGCGGTCGGCCCCGGCCGGAGCCACCGGCCAAGCCCTCACCGAGGCCCTGCGCGACGCGGTCCTGAGCCTGGTCACCGTCCTCAGAGCACTCAACACGGCCGTCAAGGATCTCGACCGCTCGACCGCCGCCCACCTCGGGGAGCATCCGGACGGCCAGATCGTCACGTCGCTGCCAAGATCGGGTCAGAGCAACGCCGCCCAGATACTCGCCGAGTGCGGCGACTGCCGCCAAGCCTACGCAACCCCCGACTCGGTCGCGGCCCTCGCAGGCTGCACGCCCGTGACCAAACAGTCCGGCAAACACCGGGCCGTGCACTTCCGCTGGGCCTGCAACAAACGCTTTCGCCTCGCCCTGACCACCTTCGCCGACAACAGCCGGCACGCCAGCCCCTGGGCCGCCCACATCTACAACCAGGCCCGCAAAAAGGGCAAGGACCACCCGCACGCGATCGCACGCGCCTGGATCCGCGTGATCTGGCACTGCTGGCTGGACGGCGTCCCCTACGACCCCGCCCAACACGGGGCCGCAGCCAAGCTCAACAAGCAAGTTGCCGCCTGAGGTTGACACAGGGAGTCATGCGGGCGGGTCGCCTTTACATGTCGGCGTTGGCATCTGGGGGCCGGCGCCCGTGGGTCATCGTTCTTGGGAGAAGGCAGCGGTGACCACGGCCTGGGCCAGGCCGGAGTACGGGGGGTGGAAGGCGGCGAGGGCGTCGTTCTCACCTCGGATGACCACGCCGCGGGCGTTGGAGAATTCGCGGAAACCCTCCACGCCGCGGTGACGACCGTAGCCGCTTGCGCCGCTGCCACCGAAGCCGAGCGAGGGCAGGGCGCCTTGGAGCGCGCAGGTGTTGACGCAGGCGCCACCGGAGATCGTGCGATCCAGGACGTCCCGGGCGATCGTGGCGTCGGGGGTGAAGACATAGAGGCCGAGCGGACGGTCACCGGCGTTGACGTAGTCGATGGCCTCGTCGAGGGACGTGTACGTCTTGACCGGAAGGATGGGACCGAAGATTTCTTCCCGCATCAGGCCCAGGTCGTCGTCCGGGTCGAGGACGAGGGTGAGGGGTATCCGGCGGGTGGCACGGTCGATTTCGGCGCCGGGTTCCAGGGTGATCACCTCGCAGCCGCTGTCCTTCGCCTCGTCCAGCAGAGCCAGCAGGCGGTCGAGGTGGCGGTCGGTGACGATGCCCGTGCAGTCCGGGGACCGGGAGTAGTCGTCGGCCACGTAGGACCTGGCGAGGTCGACGAACTCGGCGGCCTGCGCGGCGGGGACCAGGCAGTAGTCCGGTGCGATGCACACCTGGCCGCTTTTGACCATCTTGCCGCCCACGATCTGGGCGACGGTCTCGGCGTCCACGACCTCGACGATGGCCGGGTTCTTGCCGCCGAGTTCAAGGGTGAGCGGGGTGAGGTTGCGGGCGGCGGCGAGGGCGACCTCGCGGCCGACGGCGGCGTTGCCGGTGTAGAGGAGGTGGTCCCAGGGCAGTGTCGGGAATTGCCTGGCCAGTTGCAGGTCGCCGGTCACGACGGCGACGTGGTCGGGGGCGAAGGTCTCCGCGACCATGTCCCGGAGCAGCGCGGAACTGGCGGGGGTGTGCTCCGACGGTTTGATCAGCACCCGGTTGCCGGCGGCGAGCATGTCGATCAGCGGGCCGAGGGAGAGCAGGAAGGGGAAGTTCCACGGCGAGATGATGCCCGTGACGCCCTTGGGCTGGTACTCGATGGCGGCGGTCGCGGTGCCGGCCAGTGCCGGGTCGGCGGGACGCGGGTCGGGCTCCATCCATCCGGGTAGCTGCTCGATGGTGTAGGCGGCCTGCCCGGCGACGGCGAGCACCTCCGTCATGGCGGTGAGCTGCTCGGGGTGAACGGCGAAGTCCTCGGACATCGCGCGTTCGATACGGGTGCGGTTGGCCATGACCATTTCGGCGATCATGCCCAGATGGTCGCGGCGCTCGTCCAGGGTGGGGGCGGGCCTGCGGGCGGCGCGGCGTTGCGCCTCGAACAGGGATCGCAGGTCATCCATGGAAGTCCTCTTTCGCCAGGAAGTCGAGCAGTTCGGGGACGATGCGTTCGTGGGCGTCCTCCTGGAGGTAGTGGCCGGCCTCGTCCAGACGCACGACATCGGCGTCGGGGAAGGTCTCCAGCCACATCTCCCGCAGGACGTCCGGGGTGAAGCCCGGGTCCCGCATCGCCCAGACGATCTTGACCGGCCGGCCGCGGAAGTGCCGTTCCAGTCCCGCCTCCATCTGCGCGGCGAGCCTCGCCCAGGGCTGCTCGTCGGGCCGGACGGGGATCTCCCGCGGGAACACCAGCACGGCGGTCCGGCTGGACCAGGTGGGATGCGGAGCGAGATAGGCGTGCTTCACCAAAGGGGTCAGCCGCTCGGGGGCCATCACGCCGACCTTGAACAGGAAGAGGCGGTGGAAGGCGGCCAGGCCCTTGACCATCACCTCGCCGACGCCGGGCGCCCGGAACAAGGTGAGCGAGAACGGGACCTTGAACCTGCCGCGCGGGACGTGGACGGCCGTGTTGAGCAGGAACAGCCCGGCAACCCGCTCCGGATGGGCCACCGCCCAGGCCAGGCCGACCGGGCCGCCCCAGTCCTGCGGCACCACGACGGCGCCGTGCAGGTCGAGCGATTCCAGCAGTGCGTCCGCGCGCCGGATGTGCTCGCCGATCCGGTAGAGCGCGGGCCGGTCGGGCTTGTCCGAGCGTCCGAACCCGAGCATGTCCGGGACGATCACCCGGTGTCCGGCGTCCACGAGCGGGCCGATGAAGTTGCGGTAAAGGAATCCCCAGGTGGGGTTGCCGTGCAGCAGCACCACGGGACGTCCGTCGCGTGGGCCCTCGTCCACGTAGTGCAGCCTCCCGTCGGGGGTGTCGAACCATCGCGGCTCGTAGGGCCACAGCCCGCCGAACGTCCAGTCGGTCATCGTCCCTCCCTGTGCGCCAGGTCGAGCAGCTCGTCCACCGACCACTGGTCGTAGGCGTGCTCGCCGTACTTGTACGCCCGCACCCGGCCGTCCCCGCCGATCAGGAAGTCGCCGGGCAGGCCGAAACGGCCGCCCTCGGGGAACAGGGAGGGCACCGGCCGCCGGTGGCGGAGGATCCCCCACAGGCTCAGCAGCACGGCCCGCGCGATCGGCCCCCATACGCGGGGGTTCAGGATCGCCCGGCGCGCGGGCTCCACGCCGAACTCGGCGTACAGCCGTTTGCCCGGGTCGGCCACGACGGCGAACGGCAGGTCACCGGCGTGCTCGCGCAGCGAGTCCACCGTCGAGTGGAAGACCACGACCTCCCGGATGCCCGCCGCCTCGATCTCCGCGTGCCGGCGCACGACCGACCGCAGGTGGAGGTTGCAGACGGGGCATCCGGCGAAGCGCCGCAATTGCAGGTGGATGAGGCGTCCCGGCTCGGGAATCGGGACGGCGGCGCCATGGATGTCGGTCAGCGTCCGCTTTGTCACGACCGCGCCGGGCTTGATGGTCGTCCTGCCGCTCATCGGCTCACCTCTCCGCGCGAAGCACGGCCGTCGCCGCCTCGTCCACCGCGAGGTCATCGCCCGTCTGGGAGATGACGACCCCGTACGCCGCACGGGCCTGCTCCTGCGAGACGTATCCGGCCCGCACGTCGGCCAGCACCTGATCGACCGGACGGTCCTTCGGGTCGCCGTGGCCGCCGCCCCCGCCGAGCTCGATGACGTGGGCGTCCCCGGCGGCCAGGTCGAGCGCGGCGACCTTGCCGTTGGGAAAGGTGACCACCTCGCCGTCGGCGCGCTCGACCTTCACGTGGTTGCCGGCCGCCGCGTGTCCGCCCTCCAGCCCCCATGGTGCACAGGAGGTGCGTTCGATCCAGGTGTCCAGCTTGGCCGCGGTGTGGACGCGGATGCGCAGCCTGGTCCCCAGCCCCCCGCGGTGCCGCCCGGCTCCGCCCGAGTCCTGGACGAGTGCGTACTCCTCGATGGTGACCATCGGGGACTTGGCCTCCACCACCTCGACGGGGGCGTTGTGGGTGTCGCCGTCGTTGATGCACATCGTGGCGCTCTGCCCGTCCGCTTGTGAGGTGGCGCCCCAGCCGCCGCCCTGCGGCCCGCCGAAGAACTGGAAGAAGCGCCCGGTCGCCTCGTCCACGCCGTAGGTGTGCGACATCCCCAGATCGGCGTGGTGGCCGGCGATGGTGACGTCGGGCATGACCTCGGCCATCGCCCGGAAGACGCAGTCGACGACGGTCATCGGATAGGTCATCCACAGCCGCATCGCGGCCGGGCGGACCGCGCTGACGACCGTCCCCGGCGGCAGGACCACCTTCAGCGGGCGCAGCGACCCGTGGTTGATCGGGTACTCCTGCGGCGAGGTGAGGCATTTGAACGCGACCTGGGCGGCGGACCGCCCGGCCGTGGCGCCCGAGTTGAAGTAGCCGGCGACCTGCGGGCTCATCTCGCTGAGGTCAATGGTCATGGTGTCGTGCTCGACCACCACCCGCACCCGGATCGGGATCCGCTCGCCGACCTTCACCGCGTCGTCGTCCATGTGGGCCTCGGCGCGGTACTCGCCGTCCGGGATTCGCAGCACCGCCTGCCGGCTCAGCTCCTCGCCCCGCCGGAACACGTCGGCGATCCCTGCCTTGACGACGTCGGCGCCGTAGCGCTCCAGCATCGCGCGCAGCCGGGTCTCCCCGGTGCGGACGGCGGCGACCTGCGCCCGGAAGTCGCCCATCGCCAGGTCCTGGAACCGGACGTTCAGCGCGATCAGCCGGGTCAGCTCATCGTCCTGGACGCCCTCCTTGAAGATCTTCACGATCGGGACCTGAAGGCCCTCGGAGTAGATGTCGGTGGTGGTGCCGCCGAGCACGCCGCCCACGTCGATCCAGTGCGCCATCGACGAGGCGAACGCGATCAGCTCGCCCTCGTGGAAGATCGGCAGCGTGAAGATCATGTGGTTGAGGTGGCTGCCCATGATGTAGGCGTCGTTGGTGAGCAGGATGTCGCCGGGCCTGATCCCGTCCCGGCCGTAGAACGCCAGCTTCGCCTTGATGGCGTCGGACAGCCCGCCCACGAACATCGGCAGGCCGAGCCCCACCGAGATCGTGTCACCGTTGGCGTCGAACAGCCCCACGGTGAAGTCCTGGGCCTCGTAGATGATCAGGTTGTAGGCCGTGCGCATCAGGTTCGTCTTCATCTCCTCGGTGATCGCGACGAACCCGGCACGGATGATCTCGGCGGTGATCGGGTCGATCGCGCTCGCGTCGGACGCGGCGTCGGTGGTGCTCATGGTCGGGTTCCGATCTCCAGCAGCAGGTTTCCGTAGCCGTCGACCTCGGCGCGGTCGCCGGGGCGCAGCAGCGTGGTGGCGGTGGGTTCCTCGATGACGGCGGGCCCGGCGATCCGGTTGCCGGCACGTAGCGCGTCCCGTGCGTACACCGGGGTCGGGACCGCGCCGTCGGCCGGGACGAAGACGACGTCGCGGACGCCGGTCGCGGCCTCGTCCGGCGGCACCGGCGTCCCCTCGGGGATCTTGGTCAGTTGGGGCTTGCGGAGCCGGCCGACCGCGGAGACGCGCAGGCTGACGATCTGCGCGGGTTCGCCGGGCGCGCTGTGGCTGTAGCGGCGCTCGTGCTCGGCATCGAACGCGCGTTTCACGTCGCCGACATCGTCGAGGCCGGGCGGCACGTGCACGGTGACGGTGTGCTCCTGGCCGACGTACCGCATGTCGGCCGCGCGCAGGAACTCGATGGAGCCGAACTCCAGCTTGCCCTCGGCCAGCGCGCGCCCGCACTCGTCCTCCAGCTCCCGGTACGACGACTCGACCTCCGCTGCCGTCACGTCGCTCAGCGTCCGGACGCCGGTCTGGACGACGTCGATCCGCAGGTCCGCCATGAGCATGCCGAACGCCGAGAACAGGGCGGGGTTCGGCGGCACCACCACCCGCCGGATCGCCAGCTCGCGGGCGACCAGCGACACGTGCAGGGGGCCGTTGCCGCCGTAGGCGACCAGCACGAAGTCCCGCGGATCCAAGCCGCGCTCGGTGGTCACCGCACGGACCGAGTTCGCCATCGCGGCGGCGCCGATGGCCGTGATCCCGGCCGCGGTGGACGCCGTGTCCATGCCGAGCTCGGTGGCCAGGGCGCCCACCGCGCGCCGGGCGGCGTCACCGTCCAGTTCCAGTCCTCCGGCCAGCGTGCCCCGCGGCGCCAGATGCCCCAGCACCACCGAGGCGTCGGTGATGGTGGCCTGCGTGCCGCCCCGGCCATAGCAGGCGGGACCGGGGTCGGCGCCGGCGCTGTGCGGCCCCACGTGGACGCCACCGGCCTGGTCGAGCCAGGCGATGCTGCCGCCGCCCGTGCCGACCTCGACGATGTCCAGGCAGGGGATCCGGATCGGCAGTCCCGTGGCGTAGCCGCCGAGAAAGTAGTCGCTGGCCATCGGGAACGTCAGGTCGCGGATCACCGCCGACTTCGCCGTCGTACCGCCCATGTCGAACGCGATCGCCTCGCGGTGTCCCAGCGCCTCGCACAGCGCGATCGTGCCGACCACGCCTCCGGCCGGGCCGGACTCCAGCATCTGCACGCACTGGCCGGACGCGGTGACCACGTCGGACACGCCGCCGTTGGACTGCATCACCGCCAGGGCCGCGCCGGAGCCGCCCGCCCGCAGCCGGTCCTCCAGGCGTCCCAGGTAGTCGCTCACCAGCGGGCCCACGAACGCGTTGGCCACCACCGTGGACGTCCGCTCGAACTCGCGGTACTCGCGGCTGATCTCGTGGGACAGCGTGACGTACACCCCGGGCAGTTCCGCGCGCAGGATCTCGCCGACGCGGATCTCATGCGCGGGATCGCGGTAGGCGTGCAGCAGCACCACCGCCACCGACTCGACGCCGAGCGCGGCCAGCCGGCGGGCGATCTCCAGGGTGCGCGCCTCGTCGAGCGGCCTGGCGACCGTGCCGTCGGCCCGCAACCGCTCGGGGACCTCGTAGATCATCTCGCGGGGGATCAGCGGGCGATGCTTGGTGAAGGCGAGGTTGAACGCGTCCGGCCGGTTGATCCTGCCGATCTCGTAGACATCGCGGAACCCCTCGGTGGTCAGCAGCGCGGTCCGTGCGCCCTTGCGCTCGATCAGCGCGTTGACCACGACGGTGCTGCCATGGATGGCGAAGGCGAGCTCGTCCACCGGGATGTCGGCGGCGCGCAGGCCGCCGAACACGCCGTCGATGAGATCATGCGGGGTGCTGAGCGTCTTGCCCAGCATCAGCCTGCCCTTGACGTCGTCGTAGCCCACGACGTCGGTGAACGTCCCGCCGATGTCGACGGCGGCCCTAATCGGCATGGATGACTCTCCTTAGTCAGGGATGCCCCGATTTTCAGGGGTGCCTGCGCAGCGCGAGGCGTTCCAGCAGTTCGACCGCGGCGAAGACGAGGACGGCCAGCACGGCCAGGCTGATGACGCACGCGAACAGCAGCGGCACGTTCTGGTTGCCGCTCGCCGAGATGGTCAGGTAGCCCAGGCCCGCCCCCCCGACGATGAACTCGCCCACCACCACGCCGATCACGGCGAAGGTGATGGCGACCTTGAGCCCGGCCAGCACGCTGGGCAAGGCCGTGGGCAGGCGGACGAGCCGGAACAGCCGCCAGCGGGAGGCGCCCATCGAGCGGCCCAGCCGCACCAGGTCCGGGTCGATCGTGGTGAGCCCCAGCACGGTGTTGACGATGATCGGAAAGATGGCCACCGACACGGCGATCAGCACGTTGGTCATCAGCCCGAACCCGAACCACACGATGAACAGCGGGCCCAGCGCCACCTTCGGCACGGCCTGGGTCATCACCAGCAGCGGGTAGCCCAGCCGCTCGACCACCCGGGAAAAGGCCATCGGGATCGCCAGGAGCACGCCGAGCACCGCCGAGATCCCGAAGGCCAGTAGAATCCCGCGGAGCGTGACCCAGCCCTGCTTCAGCAGCGGCTCGCGGTAGTTGGACAGCGCCTCCACGACCTGGGCGGGGGTGGGCAGCAGGTAGTCGGGTGTGCGTCCCACCAGCACCGCCCCCTGCCACACGGCGACGACCAGCGCGATCGCCAGCACGTACCAGAAGGCGGTCTGCCCGCCGATCCACCGGCCGAGGCTAGACATCGGCCACCGTCCCTTCCTCCCGTTCGGCCAGCATGCGGCGGAGGCGGCCGGTGCGGGCGACGAACTCCGGCTCCTCGCGCACGGCCATCGACCGGGGACGCGGCAGATCGATCCGCACCTCACCGGCGATCCGGCCGGGCCGCGGCGACATCACCACCACCCTGTCGGCGAGGAAGGCCGCCTCGTCGATGCCATGGGTCACGAACAGGACGGAGGTCTGGGTGCGCGCGGCCAGCTCGCCCAGTTCGACGTTCAGGCTCTCCCTGGTGAGCGCGTCCAGGGCGCCGAACGGCTCGTCCATGAACAGCAGCGGCGGCCGGTGCACCAGCGCGCGGCAGAGCGCCACCCGCTGCCGCATGCCACCGGACAGCTCCCGCGGGAACCGCCGTGCGAACCGTGCCAGTCCCACCATCTCCAGCAGCTCGCGGGCCCGCCCGCGATAGGGCGCGGTCGGCAGGCCGCGCATCTGGAACTGGAGCAGGATGTTGTCCTCGCAGGTGCGCCATTCCAGCAGCAGGACGCGCTGGAACATCACGCCGGCCTCCAGCAGCGGCCCGGTCACCGCCCGCTCCCCGACCATCACCCGGCCCTTCGTCGGGGTGTCGAGACCGGCCAGGATCGTCAGCATCGTGCTCTTGCCGCAGCCGCTGGGGCCCAGCACGCTGACGAACTCGCCGGGGTCGAGGGTCAGGTCCACCCCGTCCAGCGCGGTGATGGGCCCCTCAGGGGAGGGGAACACCTTGGTCACGCCCGTGGCGCGCAGCGTGCGCGCGGCCGGGCCCGTCCGCCCTGTCATGGCGGTGCGGGCGCGCGCTTCAGCACGTCCCGGTGCCAAGGCCGTTCCCCTTCGTGAACAGGCTGTTGTCGAAGTAGGCCCGGCCGTCGGCGGGGCCCTGGAGACCGGCCGCCTTCCGCAGGCCGGCCACCGTGTTCGACCAGTCGGAAGGGGAGCTCTCCCCGTAGGGACGGCCCCGCTGGGCCGGCGAGCACATGAAGTCGAGCACCGACTTCAGCGTGCCGAGCGACTGCCCGCGATCGAGCTGAGGGTGTTCGGCGAGGATCGCGTCGATCGCCGCCTCCGGGTCGCGCCTGGCCGCCTGGAAGCCGCGCAACGTGGCACGGACGAAGCCGCGGACCACCTCCGGGCGCTCGCCGAGTGTGCCCTTGGAGACGATCAGCGCGTAGTCGGGCGGATTGAAGCCGGCATCCGACTGCATCAGGACGTTCGAGGGCCGCCGTGCCGCCTGGGGCGCGAAGTGCCGCACGGTGTACATCGCGTCCACCTTGCCGCTCACGTACGTCGTGATCAGGGCGTTCGGGTCCGCCACGACCGCCCTGACATCGGACTCGGCCAGGCCCGCCCCCGCCAGCGCCGCGTACATGTTCCGCTCCACCAGCGCCGTCACCGCGATGGACTTGCCGCGCAGGTCCTTGATCGAGGCGATGCCGGAATCCTTGGGGACGAAGAATCCGAAGCTGGTGCGCCCCAGGACGGTGGCCACGCCCGTGACCTGCTGGCCCTGCGCCACCGCCGTGATCAGATTGGTGACCGCGGCCATGCCCACGTCCGAGCCGCCGTTGCCGACATCCGTGATCGCCTGGGTGGAGCCCTTGCTGTCGCGGATCTCGACCTCCAGACCTTCCTGTTCGTAGTAGCCGAGCTTGGCGGCGTAGTAGAGGGGCGCGTCGGCGCCCGACGTCACGAACGGGCCTCGGTACGTGAGCTTGGTCAGTGGCTTCCCACCGGCCTGCCCTCCACCCCCGCATCCCGCGACCGCCAGTACGGCGGCCACCACCAATCCGCCCACCGAGGCTCTCGCTGCGACACCGAGACGACCGCCGTTCCGGCCGATTGCGACCACGGCCTTCACCGCCCTTCCGCTTGAGACTGGCCACAGTGGCTCGAAGACTGTATCCAGTTCTGTCAAAAGAATGTACAGTGGCGTCGCCATGTTGTACAGCGGCGGGTCTCGCCCGCGGCGAAGGGAGGACTCGGTGCGACTGACCACGATCCGTCTGCAGGACGGCGACGGCATGACGACCGCGGCGGGACGGCTCGACGGTGACCTGATCAGCGTCCTGCCGTATCCGGACGTCGGTGCGCTCCTGGCCGCCGGGCCCGACTGGCGAGAGCGGGCGGCGCAGGCCGGCGACCGGACCGTCCCGGTGTCCGAGGCGAGCTTCGCGCCGCTGGTACCGCGTCCCGAGAAGGTGCTGTGCGTCGGGGCCAACTACCGCGACCACATCGCCGAGGCCGGGATGGAGGTCCCGCGGTACCCCACGCTCTTCGCCAAGTACGCCCGTAGTCTCATCGGCCCGTACGACGACATCGTCCTGCCGGCCAACTCCGACGCGGTGGACTGGGAGGTCGAGCTGGGCGTGGTGATCGGCGAGGTCGCCCGGAACATCGACCGGGAGGCGGCGTGGGACGTGATCGCCGGTTACACCATCGTCAACGACATCAGCATGCGCGACTGGCAGCTCCGCACCTCGCAGTTCCTGCAGGGCAAGACGTTCGAGGCCAGCACGCCGGTCGGGCCCTACCTGGTCACGCCCGACGAGGTGGGACACGCGCGAGCGGCCGATCTGACCTGTGCCGTGGACGACGACGTGATGCAGAAGTCGGTGACCAGCGAGCTGGTCTTCTCCGCGGCGGAGATCGTCTCCTACATCAGCTCGTTCATCACGCTGGTGCCCGGCGACCTCATCGCCACCGGGACACCCGGCGGCGTGGGCGCCGCGCGCAAACCGCCGCTGTTCCTGACCGACGGCCAGACCCTCACCTCACGGATCGACGGGCTCGGCGAGCAGGTCAACCGCTGCGTCGCGGAGTCACGGTGAGGAGCGCGCGATGCAAGTGATCGAATTCTTCGACCGGGGCGCCGCCCTCAACCCCGGCGGCATCGCGTTCGTCCGTCCGGACGGGACCGGCGCGCTGACCTACGCCGAGGCCGCCGACCTCACCCACCGGGTCGCGTCCGCTCTGATCGAGAACGGCCTGAGCCCGGGGGCGCCGGTGGGCGTGCTCAGCGCCAACACCACGCGACTTTTCCCGTGCGTGCTCGGGGTGCTGCGCGCCGGCTGCGCATGGGTCGCGCTCAACGCGCGCTCCACGCCCGACGACCTGATCGCACTGCTGGACCTCGTCGGGGCGCGGGCGCTCCTGCACTCCGCGGACCTGGCCGACGTGGCCGAGCGGATCCGCGGGGCCGTGGGCACGCTCGAACAGGTCGTCGCGATCGACGACCTGGAGAAATGGGCGGCCCCGGCGGGCGTCCGCGTCCCACCGCCCCCGCTGGATCCGGAGGCGGTCGCCGGCTACTTCGGCACCGGCGGCACGACCGGCCGGCCCAAGGCGGTCGAGGTCCCCAACCGGGCCTTCGAGACGATGATCCACGCCTTCAACGCCCACATGCCCGAGCGCGATCCGGTGAACCTGGTCGCGGCGCCGATGACGCACGCGGCCGGCGCGCTGGTCTTCCCGGTCCTCGCCCTGGGCGGACGGAACATCGTGCATGACGGCGTCGTACCGGAGGAGATCGTCGAATCGATCGAGCGGAACGCGGTGACCCGCCTCTTCCTGCCGCCGACCGCCATCTACGCGCTGCTCGACCACTCCGGCACACGGCGGCGCGACCTGTCGAGCCTGCGCTACTTCATATACGGGGCGGCGCCGATGTCGGTGGCCAAGCTGGAAGAGGCGATGGACGTCTTCGGGCCGGTGATGGCCCAGTGCTACGGCCAGACCGAGCTCCCCATGATGTGCACCTACTTCGGGCCGGACGAGCACGCCGAGGCACGCGCCCGATCGCGGCTGCGTGCCCGGCTGGCGAGCTGCGGGCGGCCGTCCCTGGTCGCGAACGTGGCGGTCGTGGACGACGATGGCGCTCCCAGGCCCGTCGGCGAGCCCGGCGAGATCGTCGTCCGAAGCTCCCTGAGGATGAAGGGCTACCACAAGGCGCCCGACCAGACCGCGGCCGTCAGCCTCCCCGGCGGCTGGCTCGCCACCGGCGACGTCGGCAGATTCGACGAGGACGGCTACCTCTACATCGTCGACCGCAAGCGCGACCTCATCATCTCCGGCGGCTTCAACGTCTTCCCGAGCGAGGTCGAGCAGGTCCTCCTCGGCCATCCGGCCGTCCGGGACTGCGCCGTCATCGGCCTGCCGGACCGGAAGTGGGGCGAGCGCGTGACGGCCGTCGTGCAGCTCAAGGCGGGCGCCACCGCCGATCCCGACGACCTCATCGCCCTGTGCAAGAGCCGCTTGGGCAGCATCAAGGCACCCAAGGAGGTCATCTTCCGCGAACTGCCGAAATCACCCGTCGGCAAGGTGCTCAAGAGGGCCCTGCGCGATGATTACTGGCGCGGCCGCGACCGCATGGTGTGAGTCTGTGTACAATGCCTTTGAAATTGTGGACAGTAACTGGCATGGCCAGTCCGATCTAGCTGAACAGGGACCTCCGACGTGACCGCCAGTCCCGCGGACTCCAAAGCCGGAGCGGGAACCAGGAACGTGCACGACGTCCTGCGTCGCCTCATCATCGAAGGCGAACTCCCGCCCGGCTCCGAAATCTCCCAGCTCCAGCTCAGCCGCCGGCTCTCGGTCAGCCGCACCCCGCTGCGCGAGGCCCTGCGGCTTCTCGAACGGGAGGGCCTGGTCGAGGACGTCGGTCCGCACCGCTCGGTCCGGATCAGCCCGCTGAGCATGAACGACCTGGACGATCTGTACTCGCTCCGGGTCATGGGCGAGGGGCTGGCGGTCTGGCTCACGGTTCCGATGCTCCGCTCCAAGGATTTCGAGCAGATGGAGTGGGAACTGGAGCGCGCCGCCCCGGACGGCGACACCGAGGCGCACTCTCGCTTCCACGCCATCCTCCGCCAAGGCGCCGGGCCGCGGCTCCGCGACCACCTGGAGCGGCTCTTCGACCACGCCGAACGTTACCAGCGCGCGTTCATGGACCAGGAGCGCAACAGCGCGGTCTTCGACGCCAAGCTCGAGGAGCACCGCAAGCTGCTGGAGGCATGCCGTGCCGGCGACCGGCGGCTGGCGCGCGACCTGCTGGCCGACCACATCGCCGGCACGGCCATCACCCTCATGACCGCACAGCGCCACGCTCCCTTCGCCCTCCCCACCGCCCTCGCCATGGTGAAATCCGCTGAAGACCCCCCACGAACCCTCGGCCTCTGACACGACCGTGGCCCCCACCGGCGCACGTTCGGCCCCTCTTCGCGTCGACGCCGATGGACGGCTCTCCAGCGGACTGGTGCTGCCAGAGAACTCGCAGACCCGGTCGCGCAGGCAACTGCACTCGCAAGCGCACCAAGGCCCTCCGGGCCTACGACGCTTACCTGCGTCGGCCTACGGTGGTTGTCGAGTGGCTGATGTGAGTTAGTGGCCGAACAGGAGTCGCTGGTGGCCCGATGCCTGGGGCCTCGCGGCCCGAGGGCGCTCGTCGGCCGTTCGGGTGTGCTCAGGCGGCGAGGTGTCCCCCCGCGATGAAGGCCGCGAGCAGGAGGTAGACCAGAGTCACCATCACGAGCTTGGGCTGGCCCAGGCGGCCGTGGGTGACCATCGCGCCGACCATCAGCAGAATCCAGCAGATCGCGGTCACCGGCACCATGACCGGTGCGATGTCCAGCGCGGCGGGCAGGATCAGGCCCGCCGCGGCCAGAAGCTCAAGGATTCCCAGGGTCTTGACGAACCCGGCGCTGACGTTCTCCGCCCATTCGCCGCCGTGTTGCGTGGCCAGTTTCTCCTTGGGCACGAACGTCTTGGTGAAACCGCCGACCAGGGCGACCGACGCCAGCAGTCCGGCAGCGATCCACAACGCGACGTTCATGTGCTCCTCCTACTTCGCTCAGTGATTGGTGGAATGCCGTCGCCGTTCAGGGACGGGCGATGTCAAGGGCGTGGCGACCGTTCGGGGAGCCCGGCAGCGGAGTGGAGTCCCGGTACCTGACCTCGTAGACCCGTTCGCTGAACCTCCAGCCGTCGGGAGTCCGCTGGTAGCGGTCGTGGTACAGGGCGTAGTTCAGATGCGAGCCGCCGTCGCGCATCCGGCCGAACTCCTGGATGTACGCGCGGCCTAGGGCGGTGTCGCCGTTGAGCCGGATGATGCCCGGGTGGACGTTCTGCACGAAGAACTCCCACAGCCCCTGCCCCCACTCGATCCCCGCGCGGATCTCCTCCCGGCCGACGAACTCCTTGCCGATGTGCGGCCACCGCATCGCGCCCTGGGGGGTGAACAGCGATGCGACCCGGTCGTAGTCGCGCATCATCACCGCGTCGGTGATCTCTCCGCACAGCGCCTCGATCTCGACGCGATCGGCGATCGCCTGCATGTCGCTCATCTGTTTCCCCGCCTTGTCGATGGGCCCGTCAGACACCTGCGGCCTGTCGGGTGGTGACGCTTCCAGCATCGGCGCAGGTCAGCGGCGGAACAATGTAGAATTCGTGGGGCGATTCATAATGCAGAGGTTATTTATGGAGCTACGGGACATTGAGATCTTCCTGACGCTCGCCGAAGAGCTGCACTTCGGCCGCACCGCCGAACGGCTGCACGTGTCCCAGGCCCGCGTCAGCCAGGCCATCAGCAAGCAGGAACGGCGACTCGGCGTGGCCCTGTTCGACCGCACCAGCCGGCGCGTCGCCCTGACGCCCGTCGGCCGACGTCTCCGCGAAGACCTGCAACAGGCCATCGACCTTCTTCACGAAGGACTCGCCCGCGCCGAAGCGGCCGGGTTGGGCGCGGGTCGGACCCTACGGCTGGGCGTCTTCGGTCATGCCGGACACGAACTACGCCCCCTCATCGACGCGCTCCGAACCCGCCACCCCGGCATCGACGTCCAGTTCAACGAGATCAACGGCAGCGACCCGTTCACCGCTCTGCGCACCGGGGACAGCGATGTGAACGTGCTGTGGCTGCCCGTTGCCGAGCCCGACCTCACTGTCGGCCCCACCGTGCTCACCGGAGCCCGTGTCCTGGCCGTGTCGGCAGACCATCCCCTCGCCGAGCGCGGCACGGCGTCCTTGGAGGATCTCGCCGACAACCACGTCGTCGACCTCGGCCCCAACGCCCCCGAGTACTGGGTCGCGTCCATGGTCCCCACACGTACGCCAAGTGGCCGCCGCATCCCGCGCGGCCCGATCGCGCGGACCTTCCACGAGATCCTGTCCCTGGTCGCCAGCGGACAATGCGTGCACCCGCTGGGGGAGATCGCCGCCCGCTACAACAATCCCCCGGGCATCGTCTTCCTGCCCGTCCACGATGCCCCCACCCTCCAGTGGGCCCTGACCTGGCGTACCACTGACGACAGCCCTACCATCCGAGCACTGGCCCGGACCGCCGCCGAACTCGGCCCCATCTCGCTGTGACGGCGACAACGGACAACCGACCAGCACAGTGTGCGGAGTCCCCGCGCAGGGAGGACGTGGGCGAAGGGCAGCGCCTCCCACACTAAGGGGTCATAAAAATGTGCACGTGACGCGACATGGCCGCCATGCCCGGCGCCGACCTGCCCAGCGGCCAGGGGGTGGAATGGCCGCCCGTGCGGCCGTTCCTGCTGGCCGCGGTCGGGATTTGCGCCTTCACCGGGCTGGAGACCAGCGCCGAGCGGCGCGGCACGCTGAGCCGCTACTGATCGTTTAGAGGACGTGGGCCATCACCGTCCGGCGGACACCTTCGTCCTGCGTGGAAACTGCGCAGGAGCGCTTCGTCGACGCCGACGGGGGCCACATCAGGTTCGCGGACCAGGACGTGTCGGCGACGCCGCCGCATGAGCGGGCGAACCTGGGAATGGGACGAACTTTCCAGACACCACGTCCGCTACCGCGGTGCAGTGTCGAACGCAACGTGCGGATCTCGGCCCTCCACCAGCCCGGCCGCTCGGCGACCGCGCGTGCAGCGCTCCGGGCGACGGGATTGGGGGCCCGCGCCGGCGCCTCCGTCGGCGATCTGGACATCGGGGAACTCCGGCGCCTCGAACTGGCACGGGCCCTGGCCGGTAGGCCCGCCGTCTTGCTGGTCGACGAGATCCTGGCGGGGCTGAGCAGCGACCAGGCGGACGACATCGTGACCCTGTTGCGGGCCATCGCGGATCACGGAGTCGCCGTGATCCTGATCGAGCACACCATGGGCGCGATGCTCCGCCTCGCGGACCGGCTGGTCGTCCTTGAGGCCGGAACGTGATCACTTCCGGGCGGCCCCAGGCCGTCGTCGCGGATAGCCGTGTCGTGGCGGCCTACCTCGGATCCAAGTGGAGCAGCCATGCTTGAAGTCGCGGCACTGTCCGTCAGGTATTCCGGCCTGACCGCGCTCGACCACGTCGGCCTCACCGTGGCCCCAGGCGAGCTGGTGGTCGTGGTCGGCGCCAACGGCGCAGGCAAGTCGACACTGTTCAAAGCCATCTCTGGAACGGTCAGGCCGGTCGCTGGACGGATGTCGTTCGACTGCCGCGACCTTGAGCGGACCTCACCGGCGCAGCGCGCCCGGATGGGCATCGCCCATGTCTTGGAAGGCCGGCGGGTCTTCACCGATATGACCGTGGAGGAGAACCTCGCGGTCGGTGCCATGAGCCGCGGGCGGATCGCGGACCGCCTCCAGGAGATCTACGACCTGTTCCCGATGCTCTACGAGAAGCGGCGTGAGCATGCCGGCCGGCTCAGTGGCGGCCAGCAGCAGATGCTCGCCATAGGACGCGGGCTGATGTCGAGGCCGCGATTGATCCTTCTCGACGAGCCCTCGATGGGCCTGGCGCCCGCGGTCGTGGAAACGATTTTTCAGCGGATCGCGGAGATCCACGCCGCCGGTACCGCGGCCCTCCTGGTCGAGCAACGGGCGGACGAGGCGCTGGAGATCGCCGAGCGCGGCTATGTCCTGGAACGTGGTCGTGTCGTCCTCGAAGGCGACGGCGAGGCGCTCGCCACCGACAGGCGCGTTCAGACCGCCTATCTCGGAGGGTGAGCCGGATGCGAGCGTTCGTCGTCGCGAACCTGGGCGGACCGGAGCAGTTGCGGGAGCGCCCGGTTGACATCGCGCCCTCCACCCTGAGCCACCACTTCCGGGTCCTGCGCGAGGCCGGCATCATCCACCAGAGTCAGCGCGGCACCCGGCGTTGGACC
Organism: Actinomadura sp. NBRC 104412; assembly: GCF_030269515.1. Taxonomy (GTDB): domain Bacteria; phylum Actinomycetota; class Actinomycetes; order Streptosporangiales; family Streptosporangiaceae; genus Spirillospora. The sequence continues at coordinate 18,202 of NZ_BSTM01000041.1, forward strand.
TCCTTGCGGAGTGCGGAGTTCGACGAGCGCTTCCCGGGCCTCCTCCAGGCCGTGATGGCCCAGGAACGGTGAGCACCGGAGGCCGTCTGTAGCCGCCCCGCGCGGCGTGGTCATCGGGTGGAGGCCCGGCGGTGCCGCCGGCGACCACGGCGTCCCCTCCCGCGACCTGGTCGGGAACGCCGTGGCGTCTACGCTTCCGGGCGGAGCGCCGGTCAGTTCGGCCGGTAGTCCGGGGTGATCTTGGCGCGATAGAGGTCCGTGACCGGGACGAGGCCGCCCTTGACCGATGCGTCGACCTTGGTGATGAAGGTCTGGGTCGATGCGGGCGCGCCCGGGACGGTGAAGTCCATCGGGGCCATCAGTCCGCCGGTGTCGACGCTCTTCAGCTTCCGGTAGGCGGCCTGCATCCCCTCGCGGGTCAGGTTCTTGTCCGCGCACGCCTGCTTCAGCACCTCGCCGACCACCTGGGCGGAGGCATAGCCGTAGCCGACCAGCGCGTCGGCCTTGGCGTCCGGGTGCTTCGCCTCGAACGCGGCGGCCACCTCCTTCGGCCCGGGGGCGTCCGCCCCGTAGGGGGCGTAGGACGTCAGGACGGTCAGGTTTTTCTCCAGGCCGTCGCGGACGGGGGTGTCCAGCAGGGCGGGGTCGAAGCCGGGTGCCTGCGTCAGGACCGGCACGTCCATGCCGATCGAGCGCATCACGCCGATGACGGACGCCGTCTGGCGGGCGGAGGCGCTGAGCAGGATCGCCTTGACGCCCTCCGACTTCAGCCTGGTGACCTGGGCGGTGAGGTCCGCGTCGGTCGCCTTGATCTGGACGCCTCGCACGGTCAGGCCGAGCCGCTCCGCCGCCCAGGTGCTCCCCTTGAGCGCGTTCTCACCGTACTCGCCCTCGAAGTGGATGTGGCCGACCGTGTCGCCTTTGGCGAGCCTGCCCTCCTGCACGAAGTAGCCCAGGCCGTTGATCATGTCGATGTCGTAGGTGGTGCCCAGCACCGCCAGGTAGCCGCTCTTCAGCAGGGAGGAGGCGAACGAGGACGGCACGGTGAGCACCTTCTTCGCCTTGATCTCCGGTTCGAGCGCGGCGGTCATCGGCGAGCCGAGCAGGTGCGTGATGGCGAGCACGTCCGGCTCCAGCTCGCTGAACGCCACGGTGGCCTTCTGGACGTCGTAGCCGTGGTCCTTGACCACCAGTTCCAGCCGGCGTCCGCAGATGCCGCCGGCGGCGTTGACCTTGTCGATGTAGAGCTGGTTGCCCCGGATCTGCGTACGGCCGAGCGGGCCGAAGACGGCGCCGGACAGGTCGCTCATCGCGCCCAGCCGGATCGTCTTCGCGTTGACGCCGGGCCCGGTTTTGACGCCGTCGGCGCCCGCGCCGTCGCCGCTCTCAGCGGCCTTGCCGCTGCAGCCCGAGGCGAGGACCGCCAGGCAGAGCGCGCCGAGCACGGTCCAGTACGGTCGTGATCGCATTGGGTCTTCCCTTCTTGGCCGAACTGACGACGAACGCGACGATGGCCGCGCCGTAGAGCATGCGGACGGCGGTGGCGGCGTCGAGGCCGCCCTGGCCGGGCTCGGCGAACAGCCCGATCGCGCCGCTGTAGTGGGAGAGCACGAGGGGCAGGCCCGTGATGAAGGCGGCGCCCACGGCGGCGCCCCGGACCGAGCCCAGTCCGCCGATGACGACCATCGCGAGGTACTCGACCGACAGGACCAGGCCGAAGTGGTCGGGGACGACGCGCCGCGCGGTGAGCGCGAGCAGGATCCCGGCGAGCCCGGCGTACATGGCGGAGAACACGAACGCGCCCGCCCGGTAGCGGCGCAGCGGCACGCCCATGCAGGCGGCGGCGATCTCGTTCTGCCGCATGAGGCGCATGGCGCGGCCCGGCCTCCCGCGGACGATCCGCCGCGCGGCGACGTAGGCGGCCACGGTGCAGCCGAGGGCCACGTACCAGAGGCGCTCCCTGCCCCCGAACGGCACCCCGAGCAGCACCAGCTCGGGCTCCTCGCCGCTCAGCTCGAACCCGAGGACCGACAGCTCGGGGATCGAGCGCCCGTTGTAGCCGCCCGTGACGGGCCGGGCGTTGAACAGGACGTGCTGCCCGAGGAACACCAGCCCGAGCGAGGCGACACCCAGGTAGAGGCCGCTGAGCCGTCCGGCGACCGGGCTGAACGCCAGCCCGGCGCATCCCGCCAGGGCGATGGCGAGCAGCGCGGCGGCCAGGGGCGGCAGACCGGCGCCGGTCGGCGCGGCGCCGGCGGGCTCGCCCGCGAGGAAGGCGTAGCCGTACGCCCCGACGGCCAGGAAGAAGGCGTGCGCCAGCGAGAGCTGCCCGGCCGAGCCCACCAGGACGGTGAGCCCGATCGCGCCGATGATCGCGGCCATCGCGAACGTGCCGGCCTGGAGCCAGAACGCGTCGAGGTAGTAGGGGACGGCGAGCAGGGCCGCGGACACCGCGGCCGTCCCGGCGATGCGCGGGAACCTAGACACGTACGGCCTCCCTGCTCCCGAACAGCCCGGACGGCCGCCACAGCAGAACGAGGATCATCAGCAGGTAGGGCGTCACGTCACCGGCGCCCTGGCCGAGCACGCCCAGCTCGTCGGCGTATCCGGCGACCAGCGTCTCGGTGACGCCCACCGCCACGCCGCCCAGCACGGCGCCCTCGGGGGAGTCCAGCCCGCCGATGATCACGGCCGGGATGGCGCGCAGCGCCAGCAGCCCCGTGTGCGCCTCCACCCCGGTGCTCGGGAACGCCACGAGGAAGAGGCCCGCGAGCGTGGCGAGCGCGCCGCCGATCAGCCAGGAGGCCGCGCGGACGCGCCGCAGCCGGATGCCCATGAGCGTCGCCACCTCGGGATCCGCCGCGGCCGAGCGCCACGAGACGCCCCAGGTGGTACGCCTGAACACCGCGAACAGCAGCCCGATCACCAGCAGCGCCGACAGCAGGGCGGCGATGCGGGAGTGGGGGACGACCAGGCCGCCGAGCCGGGCGACCCCGTCCCCCAGGGGTCCCCTGTCGGCATCACCCGCGAGCCGATGCGACGGGCGAGCTCGGTGGCGAGCAGGACGTCCGCGCCGATGGTGAGGATCGACAGCGTCATGTGGTCGCCCTGCGGGACCAGGCTCACCAGCCCGTACAGCACGAGGCCGCACAGGGCGCCGGCCGCGAGCCCGATGCCGAGCGCGGGCCAGAAGCCCGTGTCCGGGGACAGCGCCGCGACGACGTAGGCGCCGAGCAGCAGGACCGAGCCCTGGGCGAAGTTCACCACCCGGGTGCCTTTGAAGATCACCGCGAAGCCCACGGCGACGAGCGCGTAGATGGACCCGAGCGAGACGCCGATGACGGCGAGCTCGAACAGTCGGCTCATGAGTGCTCTCCCAGGTAGGAGCGGAGGACGTCCGGATGCGTCCGGACGTGGTCCGGCGGCCCGTCCGCGATGACCCGGCCGAAGTCGAGCACCGTGATCCGGTCCGCCAGCCCCATGACGAGCGGCATGTCGTGCTCCACGAGGACGACCGAGACGCCGAGCGACTCGCGTGTCCGCCGGATCAGCGCGACGGTCGCCGCCTTCTCGTGGTGGGTCATGCCGGCGACGGGCTCGTCCAGCAGCAGCACCCGCGGTTCCGCCGCGAGCGCGCGGGCGAACTCGACCCGCTTGCGGACGCCGTAGGGCAGTTCGGCGACCGGGCGGTGCAGCTCGTCCGCCAGCCCGGTGAACTCCGCGATCTCGGCGACCCGCCGGCGGTGCCGGCTCTCCTCGCGGCGGACGCGGCGCAGGTTGAGGGCGGTGGCCGCGAACCCGGCCCGGGTGAGGTGGTGCCGGGCGACCATGAGGTTGTCCAGCACGGTGTCCGCGCCGCCGAGCGCGATGTTCTGGAACGCGCGTGCGACGCCCAGCCCGGCGATCGTGTGCGGCGGGAGCCCGGTCAGCTCCCGGTCGCCGAGGCGGATCGAACCGGCGACCGCGTAGAGACCGGAGATGGCGTTGAAGCACGAGCTCTTGCCCGCGCCGTTCGGCCCGATCACCGCGTGCACGCTGCCGGGCTCGACATCGAAGGAGACGGAGTCGAGCGCCTGCACGCCGCCGAAGCGCAGGCAGACCTCCCGCAGGCTGAGCCTCATGACGCCCACACGCTCAGCGAGCGTCCCTCATGGGTCGCCGCGGCCTCGGGCGCGTGGGGGTCCCCGAGGTACGCGTGGGGGTCCCCGAGGTAGCTGGCCCGCACCTCGTCGGACGCCTCAAGTTCGGCGGCGGAGCCTTCGAGCACCACCGACCCGGCCTCCATCACGTAGGCGTGGCCGGCGATCGACAGCGCCATGGCCGCGTTCTGCTCGACCAGCAGCACGGCGGTGCCCTGCTCCTGGATCTCGGAGATCACCCGTCCGATGTGCGCGACCATCTTGGGGGCGAGCCCGAGCGACGGCTCGTCGAGCAGCAGCAGGTCAGGCTCCGACATCAGGCCCCGGCCGATGGCGAGCATCTGCTGCTCGCCGCCCGACAGCAGGCTCGCCCGCTGCGCGCGGCGTTCGGCCAGGACCGGGAACAGGGCGTACACGCGCTCGTACGCCTGGGCGCGCACGGCACGCGAACCCGCCCGCACCGCTCCGGCCCGCAGGTTGTCCTCCACGGTCATCTCTGTGAAGACCCGCCGGCCCTCGGGGACCTGGACGACCCCCGCCGCCACGATGGCGGCCGGGTCGCGGCCGCTGATCACCTCCCCGCGGAAGCTGATGCGCCCCTGCGCGATGCGGCCGCCGTGGTGGTCGAGCACCCCGGAGATCGCCCGCATCAGCGTCGTCTTGCCTGCTCCGTTGCTGCCCAGCACCGCCACCACCCCCGAGGCGCGGCACGCGAGCGTGCATCGCCTGAGAGCGGTCATGTGCGGTCCGTACCGCACGGTCAGGTCCGTGACTTCCAGCATCTGGACAAGCCCTCCTCCACGGGGAGTACCTGGCTGTTCTGGAGACCGACTGTGAAGGAGCGCCCGAAACGGAGAAAGCGGATGTGCCGCTATGTGGCACGCGTGCGGGCATGCCTGGTGTGAGCAGGGGCTAGGGCCGCCGCGGGAGCTTCGTCGTGGCGGCCAGCGTGCGCGACGCCTGGTGCGCGACCCGACGCAGCGCCGGGGCGATCCGGCCCGGGTCGAACCTGCGGTCCGTGGTGGCGACGGAGAGCGCCGCGACCGGCCGTCCCCCGGCGCCCAGGATCGGGGTCGCCACGCAACTGAGGCCGACCACGGTCTCCTGGCGGTCGAACGCGATCCCGTTCTCCGCGACGCGCCGCAGTTCCCGCCGCAGTTCCTCGGGGGTGCGGATCGTGTACGGGGTGTACGCGGCGAGGGGTTCCGCGAGGACGGCTTCGGCCGCGTCGTAGTCGAAGGCGAGCAGGGCCTTCCCGATGCCGGTGGAGTGCGCCGGCATCCTGCCGCCGATCTCGGACGGTGCACGGGCCGCTCGGTGCCCGTGGAGCTTGTAGACGTACAGGACCTCGGTGCGGTGCAGCACGGCGAGATGGACGGTTTCGCGCGTCATCTCGTACAGGTCCACCAGGTGGGGGAGCAGCCGTTCGCGGAGCAGGCGGGGCGTCGGGCCGTAGGCGCTGGTGCCGATGTCGAGCAGCCGCAGGCTGAGCCGGTAGCCGCCGCTCGCCCGCTCGACGAGCCCGTTGCGCTCCAGGATGCCGAGCAGCCGGAAGGTGGTGGACTTGCTCAGCCGGGTGTGCCGGGCGAGCTCGCTCCCCGCGATCTCGGTGCCGTGCTCGGCGATCGACTTCAGCAGCATGACGGCCTTGTCGACCGCCGTCCGCCTGTCCTCGCAGGCGTCCTTCGCGGCGGTGACCAGGGAGAGGAGGGGTTCCCGGTCGGCCGCCCGCGGTCCCCCGCCGTCGGCTGCGACGCGTTGTCGAAGAGGTCCGGCCGCCATGGGGCATCACTTCCATCAGGCTGTCCGGCTTGCCGCACGTGCCGGCGCGCTGCGGGATCTCGTCAGCGGACCGTCCGTGGCGTGTGCCGGCCTGTTTCGGGGTGGTCAGGGAAGGGAGCCGGGGGAGGCAGCGCTCCTGTGCGGTCCGGGCGGGTGCCGTGCCGCGCGCACCCGCCCGTCCGCGTTCTCTCAGCGGGGCTCGGCGACCGGGGTCGGCCGCCCGTCCTCCGCCTCGACGGACGCGAGCACGGGGTGTCTGCGCAGCGCGATCCGGTCGATCTTGTTGGCGGGTGTCCGTGGCAGTTCGGGCAGGACCAGGATCCGGGCCGGCTGCTTGTACGCGGCGAGGTGCTCGGCGCAGTGGCGTTCGAGTTCGCTCACGTCGAGCGGCGTGTCGGGTGTGGTCGACACGAACGTGACGGGCCGTTCGCCCTTCCGCTCGTCCGGGACGCCGATGGTGGCGGACTCGGCCACCGCGGGGTGGGAGAGCAGCGTGTCGTCGATCTCGCGGGGGTAGACGTTGAAGCCGCCCACGATGATCATGTCTTTCACCCGGTCGACGATGCGCAGGTAGCCGTCGTCGTCGAAGCGTCCGATGTCCCCGGTGGGGAACCAGCCGTCCCGGTGCGCGGGGATGATCTCGCCGTCCAGGCCGCGGTAGTGGCGCAGCATGTGGGCGGCCTTGACCCTGATCTCGCCGGCCTCCCCGGGAGGAACGGGCATGCCGGTGTCGAGGTCGACGACCTCGACCTCGACGAGGGGTGAGGGGATCCCGACCGAGCCGGGGCGCGGCGGCCGCCCGACCGGGTTGTAGGTGATCGGCGCCAGCTCCGTCATCCCGTACGCCTCGTAGATCGGCAGCCCGGTGGCCGCCTGCCAACGTTCTTGCAGGTCGGCGGGGATGGCCGAGCCGCCGCCCTGGCACAGGCGCAGCGCCGTCAGGTCGGCGCGGGAGAGCTCGGGGGCGGCGAGGACGCCGCCGTAGATGGCCGCAGGCCCGCCACTGAAAACCGTCACGCGGTGCCGTTCCATTTCGGCCACGACCGTCGCGGGGACGAACCGCGGCACCATCACCAGTCCGCCGCGGCGGTAGACGGCGTGCAGGAAACCGATCGCCAGGCCCCAGATGTGGAACATCGGCGCCACGTTGAGCCAGATCTCCTCGTCCGGGCGCGTCGGCCAGCACATCTCGGCGCCCTCCACCGTGGTCAGCAGCGTCTCGTGGGTGTACTCCACGCCCTTCGGCAGACCGGTGGTGCCGCCGGTGAACAGCACCGCGGCCATGTCCTCGGGCGCGGGGCCCTCCGCCGGGACCGCCGGGTCCAGGGTGTCGGCCGGCCGAAGGTCGGCGTCGGTGACCCGCAGGACGTCCAGGCCCAATTCGGCGGCGGCCGCGAGCGGACCGGTCGCGGTGGCCTCGGCGTCGGTGAGGACGAACGCGGGCGCGGCCCCTTTCAGCAGGGGGACCAGCTCCGCCGGGGTGTAGCCGGGGTTGAGACAGGCGATGCTCCCGCCCGCCGTCCACACCGCGAAGATCGCGACCCCCATCCGGGGGCTGTTGGGCATGGCGATCGCGACCGTCGCTCCGCGCGCGCCCGCCGCGGCGAGCCGCGCGGCGAGGGCGTCGACCGCCCTGCCGTACTCGGCGTAGGTCAGCGTCTCGGCGCCGCAGGTCACGGCCGTGCGGTCGGGGGCCAGGGCGACGGCGTCGCGCAGCGCAGCCACCATCGTGGCCGGCCGACGCCCGCGCGTGCTCGAGGGGACGGTTCCATCCAGGGCATGCATGGCTGCACTCCTCTCAACCGGAGTGCTTTTTTCTATCGGTCTATCGATAGAACGTCAATAGCCCAGTTCAAAGCGGTGATGCCCGAAGGGGAGCGGGGAGCCGTCAGTCCCCGTTCGGCAGGCCGATCAGATCACAGAAGGCGGCGGCGACCTGATCGGGGTGGAACTCGTCCGGCTTGTACCACCAGTGCATCCAGCTCATCATCCCCAGGATCCCCTCGCTGATGATCCGGGTCGGATGCTCGGCCGGCAGGACGCCCTCCTTCTGCGCACGGGAGACGACCTCTTCGACTCGGGTGACGAAGTCACGCTCGTGCCCGCTGACCTCACGGCCGACGTCTTCCGGGAGGGCGCGGAACTCCTTCCAGTACACGGCGAACGTGCGCTGGTTGATGGCGAGGGAGCGGACGAAGGCGTCGATGACGCGGCGAAGCTGGGTCGCCGAGTCGGCGGGCACCGCGAAGGCGTCGTCCAGCGCCTTGGTGAAGTCGCGGTCGACCTGGCGGGCGATCTCCGACATGAGGACTTCCTTGGAGCCCACGTAGTGGTAGATCGTCGGCTGGCTCATCCCCGCGCGCTCGGCGATCTCCTTCGTCGTGCCCCGCTCGTAGCCGCGGATGAAGAAGACCTCCGCGGCGACGTCCAGGATCCGGCGCCGCTTGTCCTCCCAGTCGTCGTTGCGGCTGCCGGGCCTGCGCCCCGGGCGCCTGCGCGTCGTGGTCTCGCCCTGCCGTGCCGTGTCCTCTGCTGTCACGTCCCGATGGTAGCGGATCGGTCGATCGGCCGATCGACCGTGGTTGCGGTCCGGTGGCCCGGCTGGTACAGTCCGCGATTAAATCGATTGACCGATCGAATGAATGGGGGATGTCGTGGTGGGAGACCTACTCCTCGACCAGGGCGCCCAGGTGCACCGGATCCCCGCCGCGGGGCACCGGACCGCCTACCACGAGGCCGGCGACGGGCGGCCCGTCGTCCTGCTCCACGGGTCCGGCCCCGGCGTCACGGCCTGGTCGAACTGGTCCGGGGTGCTGCCCGCGCTCGCCGAGGGCCACCGGGTGCTCGCGCCCGACATCGCCGGGTTCGGCGGGACCGTCTTCCAGGAGGGGGCCGAGTACGGGATCAAGCTCTGGACACGGTGGCTCTTCGAGTTCCTCGACGCCCTGGACATCCCGTCCGCCGTGCTGGTGGGCAACAGCTTCGGCGGCGGCCTCGCGCTGGCCGCCGCCCTGCGCGACCCGTCCCGCGTGGACGGCCTCGTCCTGCTCGGCACGCCCGCCGGGACGTTCACGATGACCGAGGGGCTCCGGGCGGGCTGGCACTACGAGCCGGATCCGGACGAGATGAGGCGCGTCCTGCGGCTCTTCCCGTACGACAAGGACCTGGTCACCGACGAGATGGTGCGGGTGAGGTACGAGGCCAGCGCCGTTCCCGGCGCCCAAGAGGCGTACCGGAAACTGATCCCGGAACCGGGCCCTGGGGACACGCCGGTGAAAGGCGTCCCCGAGGACAGGCTCCGCACGATCGGCAAGCCCACGCTCATCGTCCACGGGCGCGAGGACCGGGTCATCCCGGTCGAGCTCGGCTGGCGCCTCGCCCGTTCGATCCCGGACTCCGAGCTCCACGTGTTCGGGCGATGCGGCCACTGGGTGCAGCTCGAACGGCCCGCCGCGTTCATCGCCCTCGTCCGCGACTTCGTCGGGAGGCTGCCATGAGCCTGAACGGCGTCGAGAAGGCGCTCTACGACCTGAACGTCGACCGGCGCGCCCGGGAGACCTTCATCGCATCCCCCGACCGGTTCGCCGGCCGGTACCGGCTGACCGAGGAGGAGGCGGCGATGCTGGCCGACCGGGACGTCCGCGGCCTCGCCGCGCTGCACGCGAACCCGATGCTCGTGTGGGGCTTCTGGCTGATGCTCGCGCCCAAGGGGGAGCGTGGCACGCCGGCCTACCTGGCCAGGCTGCGCGGTGAGACGCCCGCCCGGCGACCCGCCCGCGCGTCCGGTGACTCGGAGGGAGACTGACCATGGGCGCGATCGTCGGCGGCTTCCTGCTGCCCCACGACCCGATGATGTTCACGCACCCGGACGCGCCGGACGAGCCGGTGCGCGACCGCGTGCACGAGGCGTACCGGGAGATCTCCCGGCGGCTCGCCGCGCTGGACCCGACCACGGTCTTGATCATCGGCACCGACCACTACATTCTGTTCGGCCCCGGCTGCCTGCCCCAGTTGCTCATCGCCACCGGGGACCTGGACGGCCCGGTCGAGCGGCTGCCCGGCCTGGCGCGCGGCCCGCTGCCGGACAACGCGCCGCTGGCCCGGCACATCGCCGCGCACGGGCACCGGAACGGCGTCGACTGGGCGGTCGCGCCGACGTTCACCGCGGACCACTCCGTGGTCATCCCGTACCACCTGGTCGCCGAGCCGCTCGGCCTGCCGGTGATCCCCGTCTACCTCGCCTGCGGCGTCGAGCCGCTGCTGCCGCTCGCCCGCGCCGCCCGCGCCGGAGAGGCGATCCGGGAGGCGGTCGAGGCCGCCGGGGACGACGAGCGCGTCGCCGTCATCGGCAGCGGCGGCATCAGCCACTGGGTCGGGACCGCCGAGATGGGCCGGGTCGACACCGGCTTCGACCGGATGGTGCTCGACCGCGTCGCCGCCGGCGACACCGCCGCGCTGGCCGGCCTGGACGACGCCGAGATCCTGGCCCAGGCCGGGAACGGAGCGCTCGAAGTGCGCACGTTCGTCGCGGCGATGTCGGCCGTGGGTCCCTGCCGCGGGGACGTCATCGCCTACGAGGCCGTCCCGGAATGGATCACGGGTCTCGGGTTCGCCGAGCTGGTCCCGCTGGAGGCCGCCGATGTCCGCTGACCTCAAGAGCGCCGGACGCCGCGCGGTCCTGTGCGCGGCGGACGACGTGCCGCCCGGGCGGATGCTGCGCGTCCCCGTCGGCGACGAGGGGCCGCTGCTGGTCGCGAACGTGGACGGCACGATCCACGTCACCGACGACACCTGCACCCATGCCGAGGCGTCGCTGAGCGAGGGCGACCTGGAGGGGGGCCGGGTCGTCTGCCCCGTCCACTGGGCGGAGTTCGACCTGGCGACGGGCGAGGCCCTGTGCTTCCCCGCGTCCAAGCCGCTCGCCGTGCACCAGGCGGCCGTCGAGGACGGAATGGTCGTCGCGTATCTCGCGCGGAGGACGGGATGAGCGGCGTGCTGAACGACGAACTGCTCGCGCTGTACGACCTGGACGACGGCTGGCTCGACCGCCGCGTCTTCTGGGACCGGGACGTCTACGAGCTGGAGCTGGAGCGGATCTTCGCCCGGTGCTGGCTGTTCGTCGCCCACGAGTCCCAGCTGCCCAGGCCCGGTGCCTTCCTCACCACCTGGATGGGCGAGGACAACGTGCTCGTCGTCCGGCGGCGGGACGGCTCCATCGGCGCCTACCTCAACAGCTGCCCCCACCGCGGCAACCGCGTGTGCACCGCCGAGGCGGGGACGGCCCGCGGGTTCGTGTGCAACTATCACGGCTGGTCGTTCGGCCTCGACGGCGGGCTCACCGGCGTGCACGAGTCCGCGGCGTTCGGCCGGGAGCCGACCTTCGACCGCTCCCGGCTCGGGCTCACGCCCGTCGCCCAGCTCGACACCTACAAGGGGCTGGTGTTCGCCACGTTCGACCCCGCCGCGCCGCCGCTGCGGGACTACCTCGGCGACTTCGCCTTCTACCTCGACGTGATGCTCGACAACGACGAGGGCGGCACGGAGTTCGCGGGCGGCTCGATCAAGTCCGTCCTCGGCTGCAACTGGAAAATCGCGGCGGAGAACTTCGCCGGCGACGCGCTGCACGCCGGCTGGACCCACGCGTCCGGCGCGCAGGCCATGCTCGGCCGCGACGTCGCCGAGCTGGGCGCCGAGGACGCCGAGAGCTACCACGTCAACGTGAACGGCCACTGCTGGGAGTTCAACCTGGACGGCGTCGGGAACGCCGCCACCCTCGCCGACCCGCTGGTCATGGCCTACCTGCGCGACAACGAGAAGCGCTTCGCCGAGCGGCTCGGCCCCCTGCGGGCGCGGATGGTCGGCTCGATCAGCTCGGTGAACGTGTTCCCGAACTTCTCGTTCCTGCCCGGCCAGAACACCTTCCGGACATGGCAGCCGAAGGGGCCGCACCGCACCGAACTGCACACCTGGGTCCTGGTGAACCGGAACGCCCCGCAGGAGGTGAAGGACGCCTGGCGCAAGGGAGCCATGATGACCTTCTCCCCGTCCGGCGTCTTCGAGATGGACGACGGCGAGAACTGGGAGCTGTCCACCCGGTCCAACCAGGGCGTGGTGACGCGGAGGCAGCGGCTCTACTACGGCCTCGGGTCCGGTACGGCGATCGAGCACCCCGAACTCCCCGGCAATGTGCACCGCGGCCAGATCAACGACGCCAACCAACGGGCGTTCTACCGGCGCTGGTCGCAGCTCCTCCGCGCCCGCACCTGGGACGAGGTGGCGTCATGACCACGATGGAGACGTACTGGGAGGTCCAGACGTTCCTCGCCTACGAGGCGCGGCTGCTCGACGAGGAGCGGTACCCCGAATGGCTCGATCTCTTCACGGAGGACGCGCACTACTGGGTGCCCGGCGTGGAGAACCGGGGCCGGTCCGACGCGGAGGGCCCCTACGCGCCGTCCCGGATGGCCTACTTCGACGACCGCATCGAGGACCTGCGCCGCCGCGTCGTCCGTTTCACCGCGCCCACCGCGTGGGCGGAGGACCCGGCGACCCGGCACCTGCACGTCGTGTCCAACATCGAGGTGGAGCCGGCGGAGACGCCCGGTGAGCTGCTCGCCCGGTCGGTGATCGTCAACTACCGGGGCCAGGGCGACACCGACTCCGCGACCCTGTACGGGCGGCGGGAGGACGTCCTGCGCCGGGTCTCGGGCGAACTGCGGATCGCCCGTCGGCTCGTCCTCCTGCGGCACGCCGTCCTCCCCGCCAAGAACATCAACACCTTCTTCTAGGGACTTCCAGGGACCGCCACGAGATGACCGCGACAGGAACGGCACGGCTCGACGGCCGGGTCGCGCTGGTGACCGGCGGCGGAAGCGGCATCGGCCGCGCCGTCGTCGACCGCTTCGTCGCCGAGGGGGCCCGCGTGGGCGTTCTCGAACGCGACCCCCGCCGGGCCGAGGCGCTGACCCGCGACCACGGCGACCGGGTCACGGTCGAGGTCGGGGACGTCAGGGCACCCGAGGCGCACGCCGCTTCGGTGGCCCGCACGCTCGACGTCCACGGCCGCCTGGACGCCTATGTCGCCAACGCGGGCGTGTACGACTACTCGGCCCGTTTCGAGGAGCTCGGCGAGGACCGCATCATGGCCGGTTTCGCCGAGCTGTTCGAGACGAACGTCCTCGGCTACATGCTCGGCGCGAACGCGGCGCTCTCCGCGCTGCGCGACAGCGGCGGAAGCCTCATCTTCACCGTCTCCTCCAGCGGCCTGTACGCGGGCGGCGGCGGGGCGTTGTACGTCGCGTCCAAGCACGCGGTGGTCGGGCTGGTCCGCCAGCTCGCCCACGAACTGGCCCCCGACGTCCGGGTGAACGGCGTGGCCCCGGGCGCGACGCTGACGGCGCTCGGCGGGCTGGCCGCGCTCGGCACCGCCGACCGGCGCCTGGACGCCGACGTCGGCGGGCTCGGCCGGCACATCCCGCTGGGCTTCGTCAGCGACCCCGCCGACCACGCCGGCCTTTACGTCCTGCTCGCCGACCCACGCGACTCCGGCTTCATGACGGGTGCGATCCTGCCGAGCGACGGCGGACTCGAGGTCCGCGGCGCGGCGCGTCGAGCGAAAGGCGACCGATGAACGCGAAGCTGACGGTATCGCTCGGGCTGTGGCAGGACAGGCCCCCGCGGGAGGCGCTGGACACGGCCGCCCTCGCCGACGCGCTCGGCTTCCCCGAACTGTGGATCGGCGAGATGGCCACCTACGACGCGTTCGCCCTCGCGGTCGCGGTGGCCGCCCGGACGTCCTCGATCGGGCTGACGCCCGGCCCGCTGCCGGTCGCCGTCCGCGACCCCATGATGATCGCGATGGCGACGGCGTCCCTCGCCGACCTGACCGGCCGTGCCGCCGGCGTCGCGATCGGCAGCTCCAGCCCGCACGTCGTGGAGCGCTGGCACGGCCGCGAGCGCCGCGATCCACCGGCGGCCCTCGCCGAGTCCGCCGAGGTCCTGCGGCACCTGCTCGCCGGGGAGCGCGCGGCCTTCGACGGCCGCACCGTCCGCGTCCAGGACTACCGGCTGCGCCTTCCGGCGCCCCGCACCCCCATCACGATCGCCGCGTTCGGGGCCGCGGCGATCCGCGTCGCCGCTCGCCACGCCGATCGCATGGTGGTCAGCCTGGTCACGGCGGAGTCGGCGGGACGGCTCGCGGCGCGGCTGCACGCGGAGGCCGACGCGGCCGGCACCGGCGCGCCCCCGGTGGCGGCGTGGGTGCCGGTGGCCGTGGACGGCGGCCCGCAGGCGTGTGAGCAGGTCCGCCGGGCCGTCGTCGGCTACCTTGCCGCACCCGGGTACGCGCGGATGTTCGAGGAGGCGGGCTTCGGCGACGTGGTCGCCCTGGCGCGCCGCCGCCCCCACCCGTCCGAGCTGCTGGCCGCCGTCCCGGACGACCTGGTCCACGCGGTCGCGGCGCTCGGCGGGCCGGAGGAGGTCGCCGCGCGGCTCGCGTCCTACGCCGTCGACGAGATCGCCGTCCTGCCGTGCTGCACCGACGAGGACCCGGCGGGTGAGCACACCCTGCGCACCCTGGCCTCCTGGAGAACGCCGTGAACCGGCCCGCCCTCCGCCGGATCGTCGTCGTGGGCGGCGGCCTCGCCGGGCACACCGCCGCGACCACTCTGCGGGCCGAAGGCTACGACGGCGATCTGGTCCTGCTCACCGACGAGCCGTGCCCGCCCTACGACCGGCCGCCGCTGTCGAAGGAACTGCTCGCCGGGACGGTCGACGACACCGCGCTTCGCATCGATCACGACATCGAGGTGCGCACCGGCTCATGTGCCCTCCGGCTGTTCCCCGACGCCGTCGAGAGCACGACCGGCACCGAACCCTACGACGGGCTCGTTATCGCCACGGGCAGTTCCCCCGTCCGGCTCGCCGACCCGTCGCCGCGCGTCCACGAGCTGCGCACCGCGTCCGACGCGCTGCGTCTCCGGGAGGCGCTGCGCACCGCCTCCTCGGTGGCGGTCGTCGGCGCGGGCTGGATCGGCAACGAGGTCGCCACCCGGGCCGCGGCGCTGAACCTCAAGGTCACCGTGATCGACGCGGCGTCCGCCCCGCTCGCGCGGGCGCTTCCCGCCGCGCTCGCGGAGCACCTCGTCCCCTGGTACGCCGACCTTGACATCGACCTGCGCCTGAACACCCCGGTCGACGGGGTCGACGAACGCGGCGTGCACCTGGCCTGCGGCGGGCGCGTCGATGCGGATCTCGTCGTCATGGGGGCCGGCGCGCGTCCGGCCACCGCCTGGCTGCGCGGCAGCGGCGTCCCGCCGGCCCTCGACGGCGCCGTCGAGGCCGACGCGACCCTCCGCGCAGGCCCGGGTCGCGTCTTCGCCGCCGGGGACATCGTCCGCTGGCCGTCCCGGCTGTTCGGCGCCCGGCTCCGCGTCGAGCACTGGGAGCACGCCGCGGCCTCCGGCCGGGCCGCGGCCCGCAACCTCCTCGGCCTGGCCGAGCCCTATGACCCGGTGCCCTACTTCTGGTCGGACCAGCTCGGGCACCGGATCCAGTACGTGGGCCATCACCGCCCGGCGGACACCTTCGTCCTGCGGGGGAACCCCGCAGGAGCGGCCCCGTGGGCGGCCCTGTGGTTCGAGGGTCCGCGCCTGCGCGCCGCGCTCTGCATCGACGACCCGCGCACCGCCAGGGACGCGCGACGCCTCATCGCCGACCGTGTTCCCCTCTCCATCGACCGGGCCGCGGACCCGGACGTCCGCCTGAACCAAACCGCCCTCTAGTACGGAAGGCGCGTGGACATGGAGCGCGCACGCCGGGACGGCCGTTGGCGCGGCAGCGGCCGTCCCGGCGTGGCGCGGTCAGAAGATCGCGATTCCCGCGAGGGTGGACACGATCAGCCCGGCCATCACCGGCACGAACGAGCGGCGGACGAGGTCCAGCGCCGAGACCCGGGCGAACCCGGCCACGGCCAGCAGTGAGGACCAGGCGATCAGCACGCCGCCGCCCGACCAGATGCAGCCCATCTGGCCGATGGCGGCGAGCAGGGCGGGGTCGATCCCGGACGCGGGGCCGAGCGTTCCGGCCAGCGAGCCGGTGAGCGGCAGCCCGGAGAAGCCGGAGCCGTCCAGGCCGGTGATGATCCCGACCAGCAGCAGCGCCAGCCCGACGATGACGCCGCTGTGGGGGATCGCGCCCTCGATCTTCGCGGTCAGGTCGAACAGGAAGCCGGGGGCCTTCGCGTCCTCGCCGAGCGCCATGATCCGCCCGGCGAAGTCGGCGTTGCCGAGGAAGAAGAACCCCGCGATGGGGATCACGACGCCCATCGCCTTCATCGCGAAGACCAGCCCGTCCACCACGTGCTCGCCGCAGGACTCCAGGGCGTGCATCCGGTCCCGGGACAGCGCCGCGGCGACCAGCAGCAGGACGGCGGTGCCGCCGACGAGGGCGGCCGCGTCCGAGCCGGTGACCTCGGGGACGAGGCCGGTGAACTTGCCGAGCAACATGTAGCCGAGCAGCCCGGCCAGCACCACCGGGACGACGATCGCGTACACCTTCGACTTGAGGACGTGGCTCTCGTCGGGGGCGCTCCCGGCCGGACCGTCGTCGCCCGTCCCGCCGGGACCCGAGCCCGAGCCGCCGTCCAGGGCCGCCTGGGTCATGGCGTCGCCCGCCGGAGCCTGCGAGGCGTCCTTCTCGATCACCTCCTTGGTGGCGGCCGCCACGCGGCGCGGGGACAGCAGGCGCCGCCGGGGCCGCTCGGGCGTCGTGTCGGCGCCGGCCTCCCAGCGGGCCAGCAGCGCGACGTCGGGGGTGCGCATCTCGCCGCGGGTCATCAGGTAGCCGAGGACCAGCGCGACCACACCGGTGATGATCGACAGCACCATGGCGCGGTCGGCGACCTCCGGGGTGCCGACGCCCGCCGCCTTGGCGGACAGGCCGGGTGCCACCTGGAGGACGTAGTCGCTGGACAGCGCCATGCCCTGACCCGCGATCGCGATCGCGACCCCGGCCGAGATCGGGGGCAGCCCGGCGGCGATCGCGGCGGGCAGCAGCACGGCGCCGATCAGCGGCACCGCCGGGGTGGGCCAGAAGAACAGGCTGATCACGTAGGTGATGCCCGCGATGACCCAGAAGGAGGAGTGGCCGTTGCGCATGACGCGGCGGAACGGCGCGATCATCCGCCGGTCCGCGCCGATCCCGCGCAGCGCGCCCAGCAGCGCCGTGACCAGCGCGATGATCAGGAAGATGTTGAACAGTTCGGTGGCCGCGACGAGGCTGGCGTTGAACACGGCCTGGAGCCCGCGGACGGGGCTGCCGTCGTAGGCGAGCGCGGTGCAGAACGTGGCGACGATCGCGGGGATGACGACGTTCTTGCGGGCGATCATGACCGCGATGATCACGATGATGCCGGAGAGGAAGACCCAATGGGCGGCGCCTAGCTGCACGCCACCACCTCCTTGTCGACCGGACGGGGGGTAGGAGGCCCTGGCTGGTCAGGTTGCAGTGACCTTCCCTGATCGCCGGACACCGGACAATGAGGAAGCTGCACAGCGCATCCATGAGCGTTTTGTGCAGCGTGACGTGTGCGCTCCGAGGGGAACGGCGGCCTCCGGGACGCGGGCCAGCGGATTGTGCGACCTGCCCACGGATCATCGGCGATCTTCAGCGAAGCGTCCATTCCGGATGTCCGTGACCGATCCGGACACTGGGAACATGCACCCACCGCCGCCAGGCCACCCGGACGCCTCCGACCAGGCGCGAGCACCGGAACGCGGGCCGACGCTGTCGACTCGCGGGATGGTCGCGTCCAGCCACCCGGCGGTCAGCCAGGCCGGGGTCCGCGTCCTGGAGGACGGCGGCAACGCCGTGGACGCCGCGCTCGCCATGGCGGCGATGTCGTGGCTCGTGCTGCCCGGGCAGTGCGGGATCGGCGGTGACGCGTTCGCGCTGGTGCGCCGTCTTGACGGGACGGTCACCGCGTTCGGCGGCAGCGGCTTCGGCCCGGACGGCGGCGAACCCGCCTTCTACCGCGACCAGGGCCTGGACGCACTTCCGATGGACGGGCCGCTCGCCGTCGCCGTCCCGGGAGCGGTCGCCGCGCTCGCCGCGTTGCACGCCGACTCGGCGTCCTGGGAACTGACCAGGCTCTGGGGACCGGCCGCCGACCACGCCGAGCGCGGGCTGCCCTGCACCTACAAGACCCGGGGCGACATCCTCGAACGGCGCGCGGCCCTGTCCCGGGACGCCGGCACCGCGTCCGTCTTCCTCCCGGACGGCGTACCGCCGCGCGTGGGCGCGCCGCTCCGGCAACCGGAACTGGCCGCCACGATCCGCCGCGTCGCCGCCGATCCCTCGTCGTTCTACACCGGTGAGCCCGCCGAACGCGCCGTCGCCGCGCTGAACGAAGGCGGCGCCCCGTTCAGCGGCGAGGAGTGGGCCGCGTCCGGCGAGGCGCTCACCGGCGACGCCCTCACCTGCGTCTACCAGGGCCTGACCCTGCACCTGACGCCGCCTCCCACGCCCGGCTGGATGGTGATCCAGCAGGCGTTGCTGAACGACGGCGTCCTCGCGGAGGCGCCCTGGCTGTCGGCCGAGGCCGTCGGACGGGCCGCCGACGCCGCGCGGCTGGCCTTCGCCGACCGGTTCGCGGGGTGCGGATCGGACAACGACCACTGGCGGACGCTGCTCACCAAGGACGCCGTGGCCGCGGCGCGCGAACGCCTAGCCGCCCGTGACCTCCCGGCGCCCGCACGCCCGCACGTCCCGGTGGACGGCGACACGACCTCCATGGTCGCGGTCGACGCCGACGGCATGGCGGTGAGCCTGATCCATTCGCTCGCGTTCACGTTCGGCGCCCGCTTCACGGTGCCCGGGACGGGGATCGTCCTGAACAACCGGCTGGGACGCGGCGCGTACCTGATCGACGGCCATCCCAACGAGGTGCGGCCGCGCCGCCGTCCCCTGCACACCCTCAACGCGTGGCTGGTCACCGGC
Organism: Actinomadura sp. NBRC 104412; assembly: GCF_030269515.1. GTDB lineage: Bacteria > Actinomycetota > Actinomycetes > Streptosporangiales > Streptosporangiaceae > Spirillospora. The sequence goes on from NZ_BSTM01000041.1 coordinate 37,119, forward strand.
CAGGACGGCGCGCTCCGCCACGTCGGCAACACGCCCGGCGGGGACGGCCAGGTCCAGTGGAACATGCAGCTGATCTCGCATCTCCTCGACCATGGCCTCGACCCGGCCACGGCGGTGAGCGCGCCCCGCTTCACCGTCCACCCCGGCAGCGACGCCGACGTGGTCGGCGAGCCGCCGGAGCTGCGCGTCGAGTCCCGCCTCGGGACGGAACGCGTGGAACGGCTGCGCGAGCTGGGGCACGACGTCCGCGTCCAGGGGCCGTGGGCGGGCGGCGGAAGCGCGCAGGTCGTCTCGGCCGACCCCGGCACGGGCGCGCTGCTCGGAGCCTCCGATCCTCGTCAGGACGGGGTGGCGCTCGGTGTCCTCTGACGAATCCCTCGCGGCCCCGCGCCCGCAGGGCGACTACGTTCCGGCGGTCGTCGTCCCGTACGCCCCGGGTCTGCGCCTGGTGACCAGCGCGGGCATGACGCCGCGCCGCGACGGCGTGCTGACCGTGACGGGCCTTGTCGGCCACGAGGTCGATCCGGCCACGGCACGCGATGCCGCCGCGCTCGCCGCCCGCAACGCGGTCGCCGCCGTCGCGTCGGCCGCCGTCGCGTCGGCCTCCGGGCGGCCGGCGGCCGGTGGACGTGAACTCGTCCGCGCCTGGCTGCGCATGACCGTCTATGTCGCCTGCGTGGACGGCGTCACCGGACTGTCGGCCATCGCGGACGGCGCGTCCGCGACCCTCGCCTCCCTCACCCCGGACGTGCCGTTGCCCGCGCGCAGCGCCATCGGCGTCCGCGCCCTCCCCGGCGGCGCGCCCGTGGAGATCGAACTGACCGCGCTCGTCGCAGGCGACGAGCGACCCGGAACGGAGAACCGCTGAGCATGCCCTACAGCCGACCGGAGACCCGGCCACCGCACTCCGGGCTCAACCTCGTCGCGGGCGAGTGGACGCCCGCCGCCGACGGACGCCGGTTCGAGCGCCGCAACCCGGCCGACCTGAGCGACCTGGTCGGGACGTTCCCCGACTCGTCCGCCGACGACATGGCCGCCGCGATCGGAGCGGTGGAGGAGGGCGCGGAGGAGTGGGCCGCCGCGTCCCCCGAGCGTCGCGCGGGCGTCCTGGAGGCCGCGGCGCGCTGGCTGGAGGACCGGGCGGACGAGCTCACGGTCGAGCTCGTCCGGGAGGAGGGCAAGACCCGCGCCGAGGCCGCGATGGAGACCGGCCGCACGCCCAAGAACCTGCGGTTCTACGCGGGCGAGGCGCTCCGCATCACCGGGCGCAGCTACCCGGCGGACGACGGCGGCCTCGTCTACACGCGGCCCGAACCGGTCGGGGTGGTCGGTGCGATCACGCCGTGGAACTTCCCGCTGAACATCCCGTCGCGCAAGCTCGGGCCGGCGCTCGCCGCCGGGAACGGGGTGGTGTTCAAACCGTCACCGGTCACCCCGCTGCTCGCGCAGCGGCTGGTGGAGGCGCTGCTCGCGGGCGGGCTGCCGCCGCGTGCGATCGCCCTCGTCCAGGGCGGCGCGGCTCCCGGTGCCGCGCTCGCCGCCGACCCGCGCGTGGCGGCGGTGACGTTCACCGGCTCGACCGAGGTGGGACGCGCCATCCACGCGAGCGTCGGCCCGTCCCGGCGCGTCCAGTTGGAGATGGGCGGCAAGAACCCGGTGATCGTCCTGGACGACGCCGACCTCGACCGCGCCGCGCAGATCGTCGCCAAGGGCGCCTTCGGGCTCGGCGGCCAGGCGTGCACGGGCACCAGCCGCGTCATCGTCCACGAGTCCGTCCACGACGCGCTGCTGGAGAAGGTCGTCGCGCTCGCCGAGTCCCGGACGGTCGGCAACGGCCTGCACGACGGCGTCACCATGGGGCCGCTCGCCGCGGACTTCCAGCTCGCGAAGGTCCTGGAGTATGTCCGGATCGGACAGGACGAGGGCGCCAAGCTCGTCACCGGCGGCGCCAGGCTGGACGACGAAGCCGGATACTTCGTCTCCCCGGCGGTCTTCACCGACGTCACCCCGGAGATGCGGATCGCCCGCGAGGAGATCTTCGGCCCCGTGCTGGCGTTCCAGCGCGTGTCCGGCCTGGACGAGGCGATCGCGCTCGCCGACGCCACCCCCTACGGGCTGTCCGCCGGCATCGTCACCCGCGACATCGAGCGCGCCTTCGCCTTCGCCCGCCGGATCCGCACCGGCCTCGTCAAGATCAACCAGCCGACCACCGGAATGGCGATGACCGTTCCCTTCGGGGGCTTCAAGGAATCCAGCACGCAGACGTTCAAGGAGCAGGCCGGGGACTCGATGATGCTCTTCTACACGCAGGAGAAGAGCGTCTATCTCTCGCCGTGAGCGCCGCTGAACGGCCGCTGAACTCCCTGGTCGGGACGGTGCACAGTGCACACGGCGGTCCCGTCTCCGTGTGCGTTCCGGCCATGGCGGGCGCGCGCCGCCCACCCCTAGCGTGACACTGCGGAGAAAGGTCGAGAAAGGAGCCTTGAAATGGCGGAACTGCTGGCCAAGGAAGAATTCCGTGCGGAACTCCAGAATGCCATCAAGGGCCGGGAGGCGAAGAACGCCTCGTTCAGCCGCGCCTGGGCGGACGGTGAGCTGAAGCGCGAGCACTTCGCCCGCTGGGCGGAGAACCACTACCACTACGTGGGACCGTTCGCGGACTACCTGGCCTACGTCTACGCCAACATCCCCGACGAGTGCACCGGGGCCAAGGACTTCACGCTTCAGAACATGTACGAGGAGGAGCTGGCCGACATCCGGCACACCGACCTCCTCATCCGATTCGCCGAGGCGTGCGGCACCACCCGGGAGCGTGTCGAGGACCCGAACAACATGAACCCGGTCACCCGCGGCCTCCAGGCGTGGTGCTACTCGGTCGCGATGCGCGAGCACTTCGTCGTCGCCACCGCCGCGCTGGTGGTGGGGCTGGAGTCGCAGGTACCGAGCATCTACCGGAAGCAGATCGTGCCGCTGCGCGAGGTGTACGGGTTCACCGAGGACGAAATCGAGTTCTTCGACCTGCACATCACCTCGGACGTGGTGCACGGCGAGCGCGGCTACCAGATCGTGCTCGACCACGCCGACACCCCGCAGCTCCAGCAGCGCTGCCTGCAAATGTGCCGGTGGGGCGCGGAGATGAGGTTCTCCTACACGCAGGCCCTCTACGACACCTACGTCAAGCCCGACCTGGTCGGCGCCGAGGGCTGACCCGTCCGGTGACGCCCGGCGGCGGGACGCGCACCGCTCCCGCCGCCGGGCGTCCCGCGACCGCGAAACGCACGCGAAGGAACGACAGGGAGAGCGATGACGACGGACCACTGGGTGGAGGCCGCCGCCCTCGCGGACGTGCGGCGCCGCAAGCGGCTCGCGGTCACCGTGGAGGGACGGGACATCGGGCTGTTCCTGGTCGGCGAGACCGTGTACGCGCTGGACGACGTCTGCGTCCACAAGCAGCGGCGGCTGACCAAGGGGACACTGCTGGCCGGCCGGGTGATCTGCCCCGGGCACCAGTGGAAGATCGACCCCGCCACCGGCGAGATCGAGGACCGCGACGAGTGCCAGCCGACCTACCCCGTCCGCGTCGACGACGGCGTCGTCTACGTGGACCCGGGACCGCGCGCCGCCGCCCCCGCCCCCGCGCCCCAGCCCGTGTCCGCGCTCACAGAGGAACAGTCATGATCGAGTCCGTCATCGTCGTGGGGGCCGGGCAGACCGCCGCCGTGGCCGCCCGCACGCTGCGCCGTCGCGGTTTCGACGGCCGGCTCACCATCGCCGGGGACGAGCCCGAGCGCCCTTACCAGCGTCCGCCGCTGTCCAAGGAGTACCTGGCCGGCGACCACGACCGGGACGAGCTGTTCCTGCTCACCCCGGAGTGGTGCGAGGACAAGTCCATCGACCTGCGCGTGAGCACCCGGGTGACCGGTGTGAACCCCGCCGGCCGCGCGGTCGAGTACGCCGACGGGACGTCCGAGACCGCCGACGCCGTCCTGATCGCGACGGGCGGACGGCCGCGCCTCCTGCCCGGTGTGGAGGGCGCCCGCGTCCGGTATCTGCGGACCCTCGCCGACGCCGACCGGCTGCGCGCCGAGCTGCGCCCCGGTACCCGGCTGATCGTCATCGGGGCCGGATTCATCGGCTCGGAGATCGCGTCCACGGCGCGCGAGCTGGGCGCCGCCGTCACCGTGATCGAGCAGGCCGCCCAGCCCCTCGCCGCGACGATCGGCCGGACGATGGGGGACGCCCTCGCCGCCCTCCACCGCAGCGCCGGGGTCGACCTGCGCACGGGGGAGAAGGTCGAGTCGTACCGGGAGACGGGCGACGCCGCACTGGTCACCACGTCCGGCGGGACGACCGTCGAAGGCGACCTGGTGCTGGTCGGTATCGGCATGGTGCCCAACTCCGAGTTCCTCGCCGGCACGTCCATCGAGCTCACCGGCGACGGCGCCGTGGCGGTCGACGAGTACTGCCGCACGAATCAGCCGGGGATCTACGCGGCCGGTGACGTGACGGCCTTCCACCATCCGCTCTTCGGCCGGCGCGTCCGCGCCGAGCACTTCGACAACGCCAACGCCCAGGGCATGGCCGCCGCCAAGAACATCCTGGGAAGGCCGGCCGCGCACGCGACGTCCCCCTGGTTCTGGTCCGACCAGTTCGGACGGAACCTCCAGTACACCGGGCACCCGTCCGGCGCCGACCGGATGGTGGTGCGCGGCCGGGTCGACGACTTCGACTTCGTGGCCTACTACCTGGCCGGGGGCGTGCTGACGGCCGCCTTCGGCATCGACCGGGGTGGTGAGATCGCGGTCGCGCGCGAGCTGATCGCCGCCCGGCTGGCCCCCGACCCGGACGTCCTGCGCGACGAGGACGCCGACCTGACCGAACTGCTGGGCTGAGGGGCTCTCAACGTGGAGAACGAGCTGGAATTCCTGTACGTGGCGCGCTCGGGCCAGGTGCCCGAGGGCGTGGTGCGCCGCTTCTTCGTCGGGGACGACGACCAGTGGGAGATCGCCGTGGCCCGCTCCGAGGGCGAGGTGCACGCGATGTCGAACTACTGCACGCACCTGGACTGCCTGCTGTCGTCCGGCCGGGTCACCGAGGACGGCCTGCTGTGCTCCTGCCACGGCAGCGTCTTCGACTACGCCGACGGTGAGCCGCTCTCCCCGCCCGCGACCAAGCCGATCGAGATCTACCCGATCAAGGAGGAGGACGGGAGGATCTGGGTCGCGATCCCGCCGGGCACCCGCCCACCCGGCCCGCGCAGGCGGCGGGCGGGCAGTGGTCGCTGACGACCTCGCCGTGGAGGGCGGGCCGCGGAAGGGGCGCCCGGCGGCCCGCTGGACGGCGCTGCTCCCGCTGTCGCTCGCCACCTTCACCGGCACGCTCGCCAACACGATCGTCAACGTGCCGCTCAGCATGATCATGGACGAGCTGGGCGTGCCGGTCCCGGCGGGCTCCCTGCTCGTGGTCGGGTTCACCGTCACGTTCGCGGTGCTGCTGCCGATCTCCGGCTGGCTGGGCGACCGGTACGGGCACCGCCGCGTCCTCGTGGCCGCGACCGCCCTCCTGGGCCTGGCCTCGGCGACCGCCGCCCTGGCACACGGCCTTCCCGCGCTGGTCGCGATCCGGGCGGCGCAGGGCGCCGCGACCGCCGCGATCCTGCCGACCGTGATGTCGCTGATCGCCCAGCTCTTCGAGGGGGCGGGACGGGCACGGGCGCTGAGCGTGTGGGCCGCGATGAACGGCATCGGCCAGGCCGCCGGGCCGACGGTCGGCGGCACCCTCGCCACCGCGCTCGGCTGGCGCGCGGTGTTCTGGCCGATCCTGCCGCTCGGCCTGGCCTCGGCGGTCATGGCGTTCCGCCTGGTGCCGCGGGACCGTCCCCGTGCCGTCCCGCTCGAATGGCGGGGCGCGGTGCCCCTCACGCTCGCCGCCGGGTTCGGCCTGATGGCGGCATCGGCGGTGGCGCCGCTGGGGCTGGCCTCCCCGGCCGTCTGGGGCGGAGCGCTGGCGGGCGTCCTGGCCGGCGTGGTGTTCCTGCTGGCCGAACGCGGGCGCAAGGACGCCTTCCTCCCGCCCCGCCTCCTCCTGGAAGTCCGCTACCTGCGTTCCTGCCTGACCGTGCTGGCGCAGATGTTCTGCCTGGGCGCGTCACTGCTGGGCGTCCCGCTGTACCTGACGACCGAACGGGACGTGCCGACGATGACCGCCGGCTTCCTGCTCCTCTGCCTGCCCCTGGCGATGTCCCTCCTGGCCCCGGTCGTAGGGATCCTGCTGGGACGCCTGGGCGCGCGCCCCGTCCTGCGCACGGGCCTGGTCCTTCTGGCCGGAGGGCAGGCGCTCGCCGGCGCCGTCCTCACGACCCTGTACGGCGTGCCGCTCCTGCTGGCGGCGCTGCTCGTCACCGGGACGGGCGTGGCGCTGGTACAGACCCCGGCCGCCAACGGCGCGACCCGCTCCCGCGCCGGCCGGTACGGCGCGGGCCTCGGCCTGTTCAACCTGCTGCGCTTCGGCGGCTCGGCCCTCGGCGCGGCGTGGGTCGCGGCCGTCCTCGACCAGGGCCTCGGCTACGGCGTCGTCTTCGCGGGCTGCGCGGCGATCGCCGCCCTGGGCCTCCTCGGCTCCTTCGCGGGCGCCGACCCCGCCTAGCCTCAGCGCCGCGGGGCGGGCGGGGCCAGCTCGTCCGCCAGGCTCTGCGTCACCGAGCTGAGCGTCTCGATGTGGTGGGCCAGCCAGAACATGAACTGTGTCTCGGCCGCGCGGATGTCCATGCGGAGCGCCCGCGACGCCCGGTCCAGCTTGTAGAGCATCGTGTTGCGGTGCAGGTTCAGTGACCGGGCCGCCGCGTTCAGGTTCCCGGCCGCCTTGATGTAGGCCAGCACGATCGGTTCGAGGTCGCCGCCGCCCGCCTGCCGCAGCGGGGTGAGGGTCTCGGCCGCGAACGCCCGTGCCTCCGCGCTGCCCGCGACCTCCTTCAGCGCCGCGAACACCCGCAGGTCGTCGTAGCCGCAGACGTTCTCCGCGCCGGTCTGCCAGGCCAGCCCCATCGCCAGCCGCGCCTCGTAGTAGCTGGTCGCGACGCCTGCCGCGCCCTGTCCGGGACGTCCGTGCGTGACCCGCACGTCCTCGCCCAGCGCGGGCACCAGCCGGCGCCGCAGCCGCTGCGCGAACCGGCCCGCCTCCTGCCGTCCCTCCAGGGGTTCACCGGACGCGGCCACCTGCCGGATCACCACGATGTTCGAGCCGATCGCCGCCGTCAGGGTGATGCCGTCCGGCTCCATCGCCTGCGCGATCCGGATGGCGGCGACCTTGCGGCGCATGTAGTCGCGCCCGACCGGCAGCAGATCGGACGCCGCGACCACGTGCACCGCGTAGTGCCCGCCGACGTCGAAGCCGTGGTGCCGGGCCCGGGCGCCCAGCTCGTAGGGGTCGGCGAACCGGCCGTGCACCAGCGCCTCGACGAAGTCGCCGCGCGCCCGCTCCTCGGCGACCCGGACGGAGTGCTGGCGCAGCATCTCCGAGCCGGTCAGCGTGGCGCCGTGCTCGGCGATCACGCGGTGCTGGGCGAGGTCGTGGGCGTCCGGCGGCCAGGACCGTTCCACCAGCACCAGCCGCCCGTACGGGTCGCCGCCGAACACGATCGGCGTCACCAGCACCCGCACCGGGTCGGCGTCCGGGTCGGGACGCAGGTCGAGCTCGGCGGGACGGCCGTCCTCCCCGGTCACGTCCGGCGGGAGCACCACGAGGAGCGGATCGGGGTCGAACGGTTCGTCGCAATGGGGCTGCTCGCAGGCCAGGCGCTCGCCGTCGTCGTCCAGGATGAGCACCGGGCAGCGGGCCATGGTGGCGATCGCCCGCGCCATGGCCGGGACGCCCGCGCCCTGCGACAGCACGTCCCCCAGCGTCCGGTGCACGCGCGCACCGTACTCCAGGACGTGCGACGCCTGCGCCAGCGCCTTCTGCCCGACCAGCCGGCTCACCGCCCGGTAGTCGGCCTCCTCGCGCAGCGACAGCAGCGGCAGCCCGAGCCGGTCGGCGGTGCGGGCGGCGGCCTCCAGGTCGCACCGGATGCCCGGCTGCTGCCAGGCCAGCACCGCCGCCGCCCCGCGCCGCCACAGCTCACCGATCAGGGCGCTTGCGTCGTCCGCCGCCGCCAGCATCGGCGCGGGCAGATGGATCGCGATGCCACCGAGATCGGGGGAGCCGGCGTCCTCGGCGTACCGGCGGGTCTCCGACAGCGGCAGGCACCACGACACCGTGCGGTGCAGACCTTTCTCGCCCGCCACCAGCCCGCCCCGCAACAGCGGCTCGGCCAGCAGCGCCTCTACCGTGATCCCCCCGTCGCCCGCCCCGTCGGCGTGGTCGGTTTGTGCCATGTGCCCCCATCCCATCCCGGTGGTTCGGCAGAGTGTACATAGTCCGGTTTGACCGAAGTCCCGGAGACTTGCTGCCGTGGCCGCCCGACGGCGGGGCGCGGTGATGGAGGCGCATCCTTTTCATCGCCCTCCCATAATGCGGCACACATTAATGCCGGGCAATAGTCGAAACAAAAAGGAAACGGCGGCGAAACGGCGCCGGCCCGGCAATTGTCGGTGCGCAGAGGAAGAATGGATGGAGGACTGATGCAGACCGTTCATCGGCTGACCCTGGAGGACGCCCTGGTCCTGCTGGAGGCCGCCGAGGCCGAGGCGGAGCGGATCGGGGTCGCGGAGACGATCTGCATCGCCGACGACGGTGCGCACCCGATCGCGCTGCACCGGATGACCGGGGCGCGGCTCACCGGCGTCGAGATCGCGATCGCCAAGGCGTTCACCGCCGCCGGTCACCAGCGCGACACCCACAAGTTCAACGAGCCCCCGAACGGTCCCGCGCTGCCCGGCAACGAGGCGTTCGGCATCAACCAGATGCATCCCGGCAAGTTCGCGATCTTCGTGGGCGGCTTTCCGATCGTGTACGAGGGCCAGGTCATCGGGGCCGTCGGCGTCAGCGGCGGCAACGGCGAGCAGGACAAGGCCGTGGGCGCGGCCGCGCTGAAGGCGTTCGAGGAGAAGATCGCCCCGAAGGCCGCCACCACCTGAGGACCGCGCCGCGGGTCAGCGCCGCGGTGCCACCGAGGCCGAGGCCGGCGCCGCGGCCGCGGCCAGGACGCGCTCCGAGGCCGCGGCCGCGGCCAGGACGAGCGCGTCCTCGTGGCGGCGGCCGACGATCTGCAGGCCGACCGGGGCGCCGCCCGCCCACCCCGCCGGGACCGAGACCGCCGGATGCCCGGACAGGTTGAACGGGAACGTGACCGCCAGCGCGCCCCAATGGTCCACCGGACGGCCCGCGATCTCGGTCGGCATCGGGCCCTCGGCGGGAAATGCGGGCACCTGCGTCGCCGGGGTCAGCAGCAGGTCGAAACGCCCGAACGCCTCGGCCAGGGTCGCGACGAGCCGGTTCCGTGCCCGGTGCGCGTCCACCAGCGCGTCGGCGGTGAAAGCCGCCGCCGCGTCCCCGTAGCCGCGCACCGTCGGATGGACGTCCGCCAGCGTGCCGGGCGGGGCCGCGCGCAGTTCGGCGTGCACGTCCGGGACGGACAGCGTCCGGTACGCGGCACCGCACGCGCCGTCCACCCGCACATCCGCCGCCACGCGACGCATGCCCGTGTCCGCGATGAGCCTCCCGGCCGCCGCCTCGACCACGGCGGCCACCTCGGGATCGCAGGGCGCGTTGCCCAGGTCGGGCGTCCACGCCACGCGCAACCCGGCCAGTTCGACGCCGCTCAGCGACGCCTCGAACGGTTCCGAGGGCGCGGGCAGCGAGGCCCGGTCGTAGTCGTCCGTGCCGCACACGCAGTCGAGGACGCGAGCGGTGTCGGCCACCGTTCTCGTGAGGACGCCGCAGTGGTCGTTGTCCGCCGTCCCCCAATGGCGAGGGCCTCGGGGGACGCGTCCGAACGTCCCCTTGAACCCGACGAGCCCGCAGTACGAGGCGGGGATGCGCAGCGAACCGGCCCCGTCCGTGCCCGTCGCGACCGGGACCATCCCGGCGGCCACGGCGGCGGCCGAGCCACCGCTGGAACCGCCGGGCGTCAGGTCCCGGTTCCACGGGTTGCGGGTGACGCCGTGCAGTGCGGACGCGGTGAACGACGCGCGCCCGAACTCCGGTGACGCGGTCACCCCGACCGGGACGGCCCCGGCCGCGACGGCCCGCGCGACCAGCGTGGACGTGTGATCGGCGATCCGCCCGGCGTGCAGCGTGCTGCCCATCGCGAACGGCCAGCCCGCGACCGCGTGCAACTCCTTCACCCCGAGGGGGACACCGGCCAGCGGCCCGGGGTCCTCGCCCCGGGCCACCCGCTCGTCGATCTCGCGCGCCCGGGCGAGCGCGCCCTCCGCGTCCACGTGGACGAACGCGTTCAGCCCGGGGTCCAGCTCGGCGATCCTGGCCAGGGCCTCCCGGACGGCCTCGCGGGCGCCCAGCCTCCCGGCCCTGACCAGCTCCGCCGTCTCGATCACGGTGCGGCCCGCGGCCCTCTCCATCACGGGATCACCGACACGATCGCGGTCGCCACCACCAGCCCGGTCACCACCGGGACGAACAGCCGCCTGGCCAGGTCGACCACCGACACCCCGGTGAGCCCGGCGACCACGATCAGCGAGGACCAGATGACCAGCGTGCCGCCGCCCGTCCAACTGGCGCCGTTCTGCGCGATCGCGGCCAGGGTCGCCGGGTCGGCGCCCGAGCCGTCGCTCAGCGAGCTCGCGAGCTGACCGGTGAACGGCAACCCGGGCCAGCCGTTGCCGTCCAGGCCGATCACCATCCCGACCAGCAGCATGGCGAACGAGGCGACCAGCGGCACGTCCGGGATGTGCGGCTGGACGCGCGCGATCGCGTCCAGCAGGAAGGCGGGCGCCTTGGCGTCCTCCGGCAGGCCGAGGATCTCGCCGGAGTAGTCCGACAGGCCCACATAGACGAAGCCGGCGATCGGGATCACCATGCCCATCGTCCGGAACGCGAAGGCGATGCCCTCGGTGAAGTGCGAGCCCACCTCCTCCAGCCACCCCTTCCGGTTCGCGATGATCGCGATCACCACCAGTGCCAGCGCGGACGTGCCACCGACCAGCGGCGCCCCCGCGCCGTCGTCGATGTTCGGCACCAGCGAGGTGAACCGTCCCAGAAGCATGAACACCAGCAGGCCCGCGAACAGCACCGGCACGGCGATCGCCACCGTCCGCGCGGCCTTGGACGGGCGCACGGGTTCGCCGTCCCCGGACGCCACGTCCGGCCTGGTCAGCGTGGCGGTCCCGCCGCCCTCGCCGCCCGTCGCCACGACCGTCCCGGACACGGTGTTCTTGGACGCGGTCCCCGTACCCGCGGCGCCTCCGGTGGCCGTGGTCTCGGAGACCGGCAGGGTGATGGCGGCGGAGGCGATCGGATCCAGCATCTTCGTGCGCACGTCCCGCAGGTAGGCGACGGTCAGCGCGACCACCCCCGCGATCAGCGAGATGACCAGCGCCCGGTCGGCGATCGTCCCGGCCGCGACGTCCGCGCCCTCGGCGGACAGGCCCGGCGCCACGCCCATGATGTAGTCCGAGCCGAGCGCCATGCCCTGCCCGGTGATCGCGATGGCCAGGGCGGCGCCGAACGGGGCAAGCCCCGACCGCACGGCGGCGGGCAGCAGGATCGCGGCGATCAGCGGCAGCACGGGCGTCGGCCAGAACGACAGCGACAGCAGGAACGTCACCACCGCCAGCACCACGTACGAGATGTGCCCGTTGCGGAACAGCCCCCGCAGCGGGCGGATCATCAGGACGTCCGCGCCGAGCCCCCGCATCGCCCCCAGCATGGCGGTGACCGGCGCGATGATGATGAAGATGGACAGCAGTTCACGGGTGGCGACGATCGCGCCGGTGAAGACGGCGCCCAGCCCCGTGACGGCGCTGCCGGCATAGGCGGTGGCCGTGACGAAGGTGGCGACCACGGCGATGGCGACGACGTTCCGCTTCGCGACCACCGTGGCGATGATCGCGGCGAGTCCCAGGAGATAGATCCAGTGTGCTGCTGACAAGGCTTCACCTGTCCAAGTCGGGGGGAGGAGGCAGGGGCGCGGTCAAAGCCGAGTTGCGGGCGTGTTACGTTGGGTTTCGAGGGGGCTGGACGGAATTACTGTGGTGCGGTGACTCTCGCGGATCACTTTATCCGGCGACCATAAGAAAAACGCACAAAAGAAGCCCCGTGAATTGTGCATTATGCCGATGGTGCGGCCGGCGCGGGTTGTTCGCGAATGGAGCGCGAGCCGTCCCAGGCCACGGCTTCAGGTCGACATCAAGGACTCCGAGGAAGCGAGACGATTCGCGCGGATCGCCGGGCACAGGCCCACGATCGCGCCGACGCCGCCGTGGCGCCGACGCCGCCGGCGAGGACCCACGACGGCACGGTCGCGGGCCACCGCCGCATCATGGCGTACGTTCCCGTCACGAGACAGCCGAGCAGCGACTTTCGTGGCGCCGAGCGATCGATGCAGGTCGATCTTCGAGCGTTGTCTTGCCGGGCGGCGCGGTCGGCATGTCGGTGCCGAGTTTGGCGAGTGCTGGTCGAGGTCGGTGTTGCTGGAGGCGGAGATGCCGACCGCTGCGGTCATCGCGGCGCTGTCGATTGCGGTGCCCAGCGCTGAGGGCATGGCCCGCAGCGGACGCGACCGCAGGCGGTACCCGGCGAGCCGCGCCAGGTCCGACGTTCCGGTCCCGAGACAGCCGAGCAGCGACTTTCGTGGCGCCGAGCGATCGATGCAGGTCGATCTTCGAGCGTTGTCTTGCCGGGCGGCGCGGTCGGCATGTCGGTGCCGAGTTTGGCGAGTGCTGGTCGAGGTCGGTGTTGCTGGAGGCGGAGATGCCGACCGCCGCGGTGATCGCGGCGCTGTCGATTGCGGTGCCCAGCGCTGAGGGCATGGCCCGCAGCGGACGCGACCGCAGGCGGTACCCGGCGAGCCGCGCCAGGTCCGACGTTCCGGTCCCGAGACAGCCGAGCAGCGACTTTCGTGGCGCCGAGCGATCGATGCAGGTCGATCTTCGAGCGTCGTCTTGCCGGGCGGCGCGGTCGGCATGTCGGTGCCGAGTTTGGCGAGTGCTGGTCGAGGTCGGTGTTGTTGGAGGCGGAGATGCCGACCGCTGCGGTCATCGCGGCGCTGTCGATTGCGGTGCCCAGCGCTGAGGGCATGGCCCGCAGCGGACGCGACCGCAGGCGGTACCCGGCGAGCCACGCCAGGTCCGATGGGCGCAACCGGGCGGGCCGTAGCGGGCCTTCCGCCCGAGGGGACGGGGCTCAGACCACCTGTCCATCGCGCATCGACACCCGCCGCGGCAGGTCGTCCGCGATCTCGTGGTCGCGCGTGATGACCAGGATCGTGGTGCCCGCCTCGTTCAGCTCGCGCAGCACTTCCATCGCGCCGGCGCCTGAGGCCGAGTCGAGGTTTCCGGTCGGCTCGTCGGCGAGCGGCAGCGGCGGTTCGCCCGCGACCGCCCGGGCGATGGCCACCGTAAAGCCGGTGAGGGCGGTGGGTGAGCCGGTCGCCCAGTCCGATTCGCGCCAACGCGCTCCTGGCGCGCCACTCGCGTTCACCCTTGCCTAGGCCGGTGTAGAGCAGACCGTCGGCAAACGCCTGCGCGAGGCGGTCGAGGAGGCTGCCGATGTGTGTCCCATGCAGGTCATCACGATCGACGGATAGCCCTCGCGGGCCGTGAACAGCTGTCAGAATCTTCGACAATTCATTGACGCTAATCAACAAATGTGTATAACTTCACGCCATGAGGCTCTCCACGGTCGCGATACCCGTCGACCACGCCTGGACCTCGCCGTTCGTGCGCTGGCAAGGATCCCTCTCCGAGCAGAGCTCCATCGATCTGGCGGTCGACGTGACCGCCAGGGCACTGCGCGAACGGGGCCTCGATCCCGAGCCGATCTCCTTCACCGCGTTCGGGTCGACGGTGCCGCGGCTCGACCGCTTCTCCCTGGTCCCCACGTTCACCGTCCGGCTCGGAACCGCCGCGGTGACCGGAGGCCGCCCGGGTGCCAAAGGCCCCCGTGCCTGCGGCGCTGGCCGACGGGGGACTGAAGCGCGATGCCGTGGGCGCGGTGGTCACCCACAACCCGTTCGCGGTGAACGACGCCTACTTCTCGCGCGCGACAGGCTTCCCCATGGACTGGATGAACGTAGCCAGTTCCAGCCTGATCTATGGGCATCCGCAGGGTCCCACGGGCGCGCGGGCGGTGGCGGAGCTCATCGAGATCCTGCGGGCCAGGGGCGGCGGCATCGGGCTGTTCACCGGCTGCGCCGCCGGGGACACCGGGTAGCGCTCGTCCTGCGTGTGCGGGACTGACATGGGATCGGGACAGGTCCGAACCCTTTCATATGAGACAGATTCCTTGGCGGACGTCAATATCGCTGCGGACACCCCCCGGAGGTAAGTGATGGACCTGTTCGCGATACCCGAGACGCTGGCCGAACGGCGGGATGACGGCTCGGTCGTGCTGACTTCGGCCCTGCCGTTGGGGTCGTACTGGACGAACATGGTCGAGCCGTTTCGCGACACGGCGAGCGCCCATCCGGACCGGCTGCTTGCGGCGGACCGTGTCGGGGACGGCTGGCGGCGGGTAACCTACGGTGAGGCGGCGCGGCAGGTGGACGGGCTGGCCCAGGCCCTGCTGGATCGGGAGGCCGCCGGCCGCCCGGTGATGATCCTGTCGGGCAACTCGGTCGAGCACCTGCTGCTCACGCTGGCCTGCTACACGGCCGGGTCGCCGGTGGTGCCGGTGAGCACGGCGTACTCGCTGCTGGACGGCTCGCACGCCAAGCTGCGCCACATGGCCGCGCTGACCGAGCCCGCCGTCGTGTTCGCCGACGACCCGGATGCCTACCACGACGCGCTCGACGTCGTGCGCGGCATGACCGGCGCCCAGGTCATCGCCGGCCGGGAAGAGTTGGCGCGGTGGGCGTCGACACCATCGACGGCGGCCGTGGCGGAACGGCTCGCCGCGCTGGACGGTGACTCCGTGGCCAAGATCCTGTTCACCTCGGGGTCGACCGGCCTGCCCAAGGGTGTGATCAACACTCAGCGGATGCTGTGCGCCAACCAGCGGATGCTCCAGCGCATCTGGCCGTTCCTGACCGGGGAACCGCCGGTGCTGCTGGACTGGCTGCCCTGGAGCCACACCTTCGGCGGCAACCACAACCTCGGGCTGGCCCTGGCCAACGGCGGCACCATCTACATCGACGATGGCCGTCCCGGCCCGCAGATGATCGAACGCACGATCCGGAACCTGGCCGACGTTCACCCCACCGTGTACTTCAACGTTCCCGCTGGATACGCCTCGCTACTGCCGCACCTGGAGGCCGACCGCAGCCTGGCCGAGGCGTTCTTCGCCCGGATGCGGTTCGTGTTCTTCGCCGCGGCGGCGCTGCCGCAGACGTTGTGGGACGGGCTGTCGAAGCTCGCCGCGTCGGTGGGGTCGGCGGCGCCGATGACCACCTCCTGGGGCTGCACGGAGACCGCACCGGCCGCCACCTCCGCCTACTTCCCCTCCGGCCGCAGCGACTGCATCGGCGTCCCGCTGCCCGGGGTGTCGATCAAGCTGGCGCCGGTCGGGCCGAAACTGGAGATCCGGGTGAAGGGGCCCGCGGTCACCCCCGGCTACCACCGGGCGGCCGAGGTGACCGCGGCGGCCTTCGACCAGGAGGGCTACTACCGCACCGGCGACGCCGTCCAGATGGTGAACCCGGACGATCCTGGGGCCGGGCTGGTGTTCGACGGCCGTATCAGCGAGGACTTCAAGCTGTCCACCGGCACCTGGGTCAGCGCGGGCACCCTGCGCGCGGCCCTGCTGGCCTGCTCGCACGGGCTGATCCAGGACGCGGTGCTCACCGGCCACGACCGTGACCACATCGGCGCGCTGTGCTGGCTCAACCCCGCCGTCGCCCGCAAGGTCGCCGGAACCGACGAAGGCTTGACCTCCTCACTCGCCGTCCGCGACGCGCTCGCCGCCGCGCTGGCCCGGCTGAACACCGGTGCCACCGGCAGTTCCCGCCGCATCACCCGGGCCCTGATCCTGGACGAACCCGCCTCTCTGGCCGAGGGCGAGATCACCGACAAGGGCTACATCAACCAGCGCGCCGTCCTCGACCGCAGGGCACACCTGGTCGATCTCCTGCACACCGAACCCGTCCCGGAACAAGTAATCCTCCCCGCGCCTCAGATCGGCGGCTGAGCCCACGGCCGCCACCGGCTCAACGCCAATCGATCACCCTGCCGTCCAGGGCTGGGACCGGCGACCCGTACGGACATGGGGTCAGCGTCACCGAGCCGGGCCCGGTCGCGCGATCGCCCTACCGCTCGGGCTCGGTGGCTGAGCCGCGTAGCGCCGACAGGTCCCTGAGCTGCCGGAACGAGGTGATGCCGACCCTGTGAAAGATGTTGCGCAGTGGGCGAGGGTGCGCGGGCTGATGAACAGGCCACGCGGCGCTTGGAGGTGGCAGCGCCCGCGACCAGGCGGGCGATGTACGCCTCCCGAGTGGTGAGGTCGTCGATGCAGCCCGACGCGCGCAACTCGGCGGCGGCGCGGGCGGCGAAAACCGTCATGCCGATGTCGGACAGCCGCTCGTGGGCGGTGCACAGCTCCCGGCTGGCGTCACGCCGCCTGCCTTGATGGCGCAACCACTCGCCGTAGAGCAGGTGGTACGGGGTGAACGTGCTCGCCTCAAGGTGTCCGACGGCCGTGCGGAAGTCGTCCTCGTAACCGGTGACGAGCGCGCGGGCGTAGGCGGCGACGCCCAATGCCCACGGTGTGTCGCTGCTCTCGGTGCGTTCGGTGAGTTCCGCCAGCGCCGTCGCGGCCGCGTCGTCCTCGCCGCAGCGGACCCGCGGCCTCGACAAGTTCCGGCAGTGCGATCGCGGCGACGAACGGGTCCCCGCCCCGGCCGCGGCGAGGGCCGCCGGGTAGTAGGCGAGTCCGTTGCTCAGGACGGCCGTGGCCCAGTCGGCCTTGGTGATCGTCTGCCTGGCGCCACTCGCGGTTGCCTCGGCGGTGAACGACCTGACCAACGCCCGCGCTTCGGCCGGACGGCCGCGGAGCGCGGCAAGGTGCAACTGCGGATACGCCAGCGGAGCCAAGCCGACCGCGTCCGCCACCGCCTCCTCCTTGGCGATCGCCGAGGAGGAGGCGCCGACCAGGAATCGGAACCGTCCCAAGGGACTGCCCCATCACATGATCACGGGACAGTCCCCAACGGTCGGCTAGCCGCTGTGCCCTCCAAGCCGTGGGACAGGAGCTCGGTGGAGCGATCAACGCTCGAACGCCGACCTTGCGTGCCACGAGCATCAGCCCTGCCGCGAACTCTCCGGCATGCTCCGCGGCCCTGTCGACGTGGCCACGCGCACACGAAACGGAGGAGCAGGCCATGACCACAACCCTCGCCGAACGCGTCACCGGGCATCTACAGATTGTCGTGAATCGCCCGCCGCTGCCGTCGTCCGAGCCGTGCGCGACCTCGATGTCCCGCAGTCGGCCCGCGGCAGGTCAGAACGCCACGGTGACCGCGTACGTCACCTGCCACATCCAGGCGCCGTTTGGCATGTCCAGGACACCGGCCCGCCGGATCGGGCCATTGCCGAATAGCCCTCATCAAGGCACTCGCCGATCCCACCCGCATTCAGATCGTGTCCCTGCCGGCAACGGCCGATGACCGTCAGAGAGACCGTCAAGAAGGTCCAGGTAGGCCAATCCACGGTTCCGCGCACCTCAAAGTGCTGGCAGACGCATCAACGCACCACCGAGTGCAAGACCGTGGACATGAGCGTACCGGTATCGGTTATGTGGGCCGGTCCTGGTCGGCGTCGGCCTTCGGCGCGTACAGCGTCGCCGTCTACTGTCCTCTCGGTAGAGGAGCCAGCAGCCGACCGCCGGGATAACCGATATGACGACGCGAATACAACGGCAGAAAAGCTTGGCCGCGTCCAGGCGGGTGGTGTATGAGAAGGCCACCTCGCGATCTATTGATTAGTTAAGCACTGATTGCCTCAATTGTCACATCAGCATCATTGGTGTCGCTTTCGTGGCCGACTTTCTGGCAGGC
>NZ_BSTM01000042.1 GCF_030269515.1 Actinomadura sp. NBRC 104412
CGCCGCGCCCAACGCACCAGCGTCTCGCGCTCCTCATCGGTCAACCTCACCTCGGCCACCGGCCGACCCCTGCGAGCCATCCAGCAACCCTACATTTCTTCAACGAATTTCAGACGCGGGACACTAGTACACGGTTGAACTATCCGTGCGCGGCGCTAGGGTGACGGCATGGCCGGGGACGATGGGGCAGCCGAGGGCGCGGTGGACTTCTGGTCGTTCGTGGAGCTGGCCGACCGGCGGCTCTCCGAGGAGTTCGGGTTCCGGCACCGGCTCGCCACCCAGGTGCTGCTCACCCTGAACCGCGCGGCCATGATCGTCACCTATGACCTGGAGGCGGCCGTGCACCGGCCGCGCGGGCTGTCGTGGGCCGGGTTCCGGCTGCTGTTCGTGACCTGGCTGGCCGGCCCGCTGGAGCCGCGGCGCGCGGCCACGCTGGCGGGCATGACCAGGGCCGCGGTCTCCAACCTGGCCAAGTCGCTGGTCGCGGACGGCCTGCTGGCCCGCTCGCCCGGCGAGCGGGACGGCCGCTCGGTGCTGCTGTCGCTCACCGACCGCGGGCACGCCACGATGCTGGAGGTCTTCCGCGCGCAGAACGAGCGCGAGCACCAGTGGACGGGCGTCCTCAGCGAGACCGAGCAGCGCATCCTGATCATGCTGCTGGACAAGCTGATCTCCAACCGTGACCAGTTCGACGTGCGCGAGCGGAGCTGATCTCGTCCCCGCACGGGTAGGGGATTGACGGGGGCCGCCCGCCGGAGAGACGGTTAATACATGAACTAGTTTCTCGGACGAGCCGGAGGAGGGGGAAGCGATGGCGTACTACCGCCGGGTCGGTGACGTGCCGCCCAAGCGCCACACCGCGCACCGCGACGGCGAGGGGCGCCTCTACCGCGAGGAGCTGATGGGCGAGGAGGGCTTCTCGTCGGCGTCCTCGCTGCTGTACCACCGCGGCGTGCCCTCGGCTCTGGTGGACTCAACCATCTGGGAGATCCCCGACGTGGCGACCACGCCCAACCACCCGCTCAGACATCGCCACCTGCGCCTGCACGAGCTGTTCCCCAAGGACACCTGGGCGAGCACCGACGTGGTCACCGGCCGCCGGCTGATCCTGGGCAACGCGGACGTGCGCCTGTCGTACGCGGTCTGCACCGCCGACTCCCCGCTCTACCGCAACGCCACCGGCGACGAGATCGTCTACATCGAGTCCGGCGAGGCCACCGTCGAGACCATCTTCGGCGCCCTGCACGCCAGGCAGGGCGACTACGTCATCCTGCCCACGTCCACGACCCACCGCTGGCTGCCCAAGGGCGAGGGACCGCTGCGCGCCTACATCATCGAAGCGACCGGGCACATCGCCCCGCCCAAGCGCTACCTGTCGCGCTACGGCCAGTTCCTGGAGCACGCCCCCTACTGCGAACGCGACCTGCACGGCCCGACCGAGGTCCTTCAGGCCACGGGCACGGACGTCGAAGTGCTCGTGAAGCACCGCACCTCGCGCGGCCTGGCCGGCACCCGCATGGTGTACGCCGAGCACCCCTTCGACGTGGTGGGCTGGGACGGGTGCCTGTACCCCTTCACCTTCAACGTGCACGACTTCGAGCCGATCACGGGCCGGGTCCACCAGCCGCCGCCCGTCCACCAGGTGTTCGAGGGGAACAACTTCGTGGTGTGCAACTTTGTGCCGCGCAAGGTGGACTACCACCCGCAGTCGATCCCCGTCCCCTACTACCACTCCAACGTCGACTCCGACGAGATCATGTTCTACTGCGGCGGGAACTACGAGGCGCGCAAGGGGTCGGGCATCGGCCAGGGCTCGGTCTCGGTCCATCCCGGCGGGTACGCCCACGGCCCGCAGCCGCTCGCCTACGAGCGCAGCATCGGCGTGGAGTTCTTCGACGAACTGGCCGTCATGGTCGACACGTTCCGCCCGCTGGAGCTGGGCGAGGGCGGCCAAGCCTGCGAAGACCCCGCCTACGCCTGGACGTGGGCGGGACGCCACGCCTGAGTGCCCGTCATCCCCTCCCCGCTCGGTGACGCTTTGTTCTCACATCGCAATCACCATCCCCCGGGACGGAGAGGCCATAGCAGGGTATTTTTTCAACATCAATAAATAACGGCCTCTTGTGACGGGTGAGGGGAGCCGGCTCGGCGTGGCGCAGGTGCTGATGGACGGCGAAAGCAGGCGACGTTGGCGGGCCGGAGCGCTCATGCTCTGTGTCTGGCTGGCACTGACCGGATGCGAGACCCAGACGCACCTGGGCACCACGGCGGGCGGTGAGACCACGGTTCCCGCGGCCAAGGTGACGATCACGCCGGCGCAGGGCACCAAGAAGGCACGTCCCGACAAGGGCGTCGTGGTGACGGCCGCCGGGGGGACGCTGCAATCGGTCACCGTGCGGGCCAAGGGCAAGGACGTGCCCGGCGAATTCAACGCCCAGCGCACCCAATGGCGCTCCAAGTGGACGCTCAGGCCGTCCACGTCCTACACGGTGAACGCCGTCGCGAAGAACTCGATCGGCACCGCGTCGCAGGCGTTCAGTTCGTTCAGGACGCTCAAGCCGAAGAAGACCATCGACGTCTCGCTGGACTGGATCCTGGAGAACAACCGGGGCGACACCTACGGCGTCGGGATGCCGATCATCCTCAACTTCGACCGCGCGGTGTCCAACAAGGCGGCGGTCGAGCGGGCCCTGGAGGTCACGGCCGAGAAGCCGGTCGAGGGCGCCTGGCGCTGGATCGGCGACCGGCAGGTCGTGTACCGGACCAAGGAGTACTGGGCCGCGCACCAGAAGGTCACGCTGAAGGCGCGGCTCGCGGGCGTGCGCGCCGCCAAGGACGTGTACGGCACCAGCGACTTCACCCGCACCTTCGAGATCGGCGCGGCCCGGATCACCAAGGTCGACCTGAAGAAGCACCGGTCGGTGGTGACGGTCGACGGCAAGAAGAAGCGCACCATCCCGGTCAGCGGCGGCAACGGCAGCACCCTGGAGTACACGACCACCAGCGGCGTGCACCTGACCATGGAGAAGAACAACCCGACCCGGATGATCTCGCCGGGCCGCAAGAAGGGCGACCCCGGCTACTACGACGAGCTGATCGGCTGGGCGGTGCGGATCTCCAACAGCGGCGAGTACCTGCACCAGACCGCGGGCGAGGAGTACTGCCTGGGCCGCGCCAACTGTAGCCACGGCTGCGTCCGGCAGCCCGCGGGCGACGCCATCTGGTTCTACAAGAACGCCCAGCCGGGCGATGTCGTCATCATCAAGGGCACCAGGCGCAAGCTGGAGTGGAACAACGGCTGGTCGTTCTGGCAGCTCTCCTGGGAGAAGTGGAAGAAGGGCAGCGCCCTCGACTGACGGCGCGCTCCCCGCGCGCACCCAGGGTTCAGTCGCGTGATACCGGGCGGCGCTTGGACGCCTTGTTGGCGGTCAAGGTGAGCTCGTCCGGCACCTTGGGCAGCACGTTCCGGAAGTAGTCACGGGCCGCGGCGGTGGTGCCGACGTCGCGGCCCTTGCGCTCCGACAGGAACCAGCGGTGCTCCAGCACCTCGTGGAAGACCTCCACCTCGTCCAGCCGGTCGCGCAGCTCCTCCGGGATGGCCGCGACGACCGGCTCGTACACCTCGGCGAGCCACTTGTTGGCCGCCACCACCTCCGGGACGGGACGACCGAACTTCTGCTCCAAGTGCCCGCGGAAGGACGCGATGTCGTTCAGCAGGCGGCGCGCCTGGTTCTCCTGGGTGCTGAGCGCGGTACGGGTGTAGAGAAGCTGCCGGTGGTGGCCGGGCTCGGCGACGCAGGTGCGCACACGCAGCCGCGACCCCTCCTCGCCCGCGTCCACCAGCTCGACCTCGTCCACGTCGAAGCCCAGCTCGTTGATGCGGCGCAGCCGCTCCGCGATCCGGTACCGCTGGTCGTCGGGATGCAGGATCTCCTCGCGGGTCAGCTCGTCCCACAGCGCCTCGTAGCGCCGGACGACGTCCTCGGCGATGCCGACCGGATCGACCGAGCGCGGCAGCGTCCCCGCGGCGTACAGGTCGAACAGCTCCCCGGCGATCCGCTCCCTGGCCAGCTCCACGTCGTAGCCGCGCTGCCCGTCGGTGAGGGACGGGTGCAACTCGGCGGTCTCCGCGTCCACCAGGTACGCGGCGAACGCGCCCGCGTCGAACCGGAACAGCGCGTTCGACAGCGAGCAGTCGCCCCACATGAACCCCGCGAGATGCAGCCGGACCAGCAGCTCCACCAGGGCGTCCAGCAGGCGGTCGGTGGGGTGGCCGCCGCGCGGGTTGGCGAACAGGGCCCGGTAGGAGCTGGAGAACTCCAGGAACCTGGTCACCAGGATCGCGTCGGCGCACTCACCGCGGTCGACGACCACCCCCAGCACGTCCACGGCGGGCAGCGCCAGCTCCTTCAGCTTGCGCAGCAGCCGGTACTCGCGCCGGGCGAGCCGCCCGTCCAGCTCCTTCAGCGCGTACACCTTGCCGGACTCGGCGACGAACCGTACGACGTGCCGGGACAGGCCGCGCTGGCGGATGTCCACCAGGCGGTCGTCGTCCCACGCCTCCAGCGGCTCGCGCCAGGGCAGGTCGAGCAGCCCTGCCGCCGGTTCCGCCGGAGGCGCGAAGAGGAAGCGCATCGCGCCGCTACTCGCCCGCGCCGCTCCCCTCACCGCCCCCGCCGGATCCCGCCTCCTTGGAGGCGCCGGCCGCCGCCGTGGCGCCCGTACCGGCGGCGCGCTCGGTGCGCTCCCGCTGGGCGCGGCGCTGCGCCTCGCGGGCCTTGTCGGCCTGCTCGCTCAGCTTCGCCACCCGCTCCTCGTCCCGGGTCAGGTTCTCGCCGGTCTCCGCGTCGAAGATGTGCGCCCTGCCGGTGTCGATCCACAGCTCGGCGTCCTCGCCCGCCGTGATCAGGCTGCCGGCGTCCAGCGCCACCACGGCCTGGGTGCGGAGCTGGTCGCTGTCCAGCTCGCGGGACAGCTCGCGCAGCTTGGTCGACACGATGTCCGGCGCCTCGTACGGCACGTAGGCGTACAGCTCGTTGCCCAGCCACTCGGTGACGTCCACGTGCGCGCGCACCGTGGCGCCGCGGGAGCGCTTCTCGTCGGAGACCAGCGAGGCGTCCTCGAAATGCTCGGGACGGATGCCCACCAGCACGATCTCGCGGTCGCCGATGGCGGCGGCCTTGCGCTCGTCCAGCTCGAAACGGCCCAGCGGCGTGTCCACGTGCGCGTCCGCCGCCGTCGCGGGCAGGAAGTTCATCGACGGCGACCCGATGAACCCGGCCACGAACAGGTTGGCCGGCTCCTCGTACAGCTCGCGCGGGCTGCCGACCTGCTGCAGGACGCCCTTGCGCAGCACCGCGACCCGGTCGCCGAGCGTCATCGCCTCGGTCTGGTCGTGCGTGACGTACACCGTGGTCACCCCGAGCCGCCGCTGCAACCGGGAGATCTCGGTGCGCATCTGGCCGCGCAGCTTGGCGTCCAGGTTGGACAGCGGCTCGTCGAACAGGAACGCCTGCGCGTCCCTGACGATCGCGCGGCCCATCGCGACGCGCTGCCGCTGCCCGCCCGACAGGTTGGCCGGCTTGCGCTGGAGATGCTCGGTCAGCTCCAGCAGCTCGGCGGTCTCGTTCACCCGGCGCTGCACCTCGTCCTCGGGGGTCTTGGCCAGGCGCAGCGGGAAGGCGATGTTCTCGAACACGGTGAGGTGCGGGTACAGCGCGTAGTTCTGGAACACCATCGACAGGTTGCGCTCCCGGGGCGCGACCCTGTTGACGACCTTGTCGCCGATCCGCATCTCGCCCGCGGTGATGTCCTCCAGGCCCACGATCATCCGCAGCAGGGTGGACTTACCGCAGCCGGACGGCCCGACCAGGATCATGAACTCGCCGTCCCGCACGTCCAGGGAGACGTCGTTCACGGCCGGGAACCCGTCGCCGTACTTCTTGACGATGTTCTTCATGGTGATGGCGGCCATGGCGCTTCCTATCCCTTGACGGCGCCGGACGTCAGCCCGGCGACGATCCGACGCTGGAACAGCAGGACGATCGCCACCACGGGCACCGTGACGACCACGGCGGCGGCACAGATGGCGGTGGTGGGCTGCTCGAAGAACGACTCACCGGTGAAGAAGGCCAGCGCCGCGGGCACCGGCCGGGCCCTGTTGGTGGAGGTGAGCGAGATGCCGAAGACGAAGTCGTTCCAGCAGAAGAAGAACACCAGGATCGCCGCGGTGAACACCCCGGGCGCCGCCAGCGGCACGATCACCTTGCGGAACGCCTGCCAGGTGGTGGCGCCGTCGACCTGCGCGGCCTGCTCCATCTCCCAGGGGATCTCGCGGAAGAACGCCGACAGCGTCCAGATCGCCAGCGGCAGCGCGAACGAGATGTAGGGGATGATCAGGCCGGGCCAGGTGTCGTACAGGCCGATGTTGCGCCACAGGTCGAACAGCGGCCCGACCAGCGACACCACCGGGAACATCGCGATGGCCAGGGCGAAGGACAGGATCGTCTTCTTGCCGGGGAATTCCAGCCGGGCGATGGCGTAGGCGACCAGCGTCGCGAACACCACCCCGACGAACGTGGCGATCAGCGAGATCCCGATCGAGTTGAGCAATGCCGCGGTGAACAGGTCGGTGCTGAAGACCGTGGAGTAGTTCTCCCAGGTCCACTCCTTGGGGAAGAACCCCTTGGTATTACCGATCTCGCTGGGGTTCTTGAACGACAGCATGACGATCCACACGATGGGGAAGGCCGACCAGACCAGGATGAGCAGCGAGGCCAGGATCCAGCCCCATTTCGATCGGGTCGACTCCATCAGCGATCTCCTCGTACCTGCGAAAGGTCCACCCGGAACCCCTTGATGAACACGGCTGCGATGAGCACCACCGAAAGGAACAACAGCACCCCGACCGCGTCACCCAGCCCGATGGCGGTACGGGTGATCGTCTGCCGGTAGGTGAGGAACGAGAACACCTCCGTGCCCTGCTGGCCGGAGGTCATGATGAACGGGTTGTCGAAGATCCGCCAGGCGTCCAGGGTGCGGAACAGCACCGCCACCAGGATGGCCGCCTTCATGTTCGGGATGGTCACCCGCCACAGCCGCTGCCAGGCGGTGGCGCCGTCCACCGTGGCCGCCTCGCCGAGGTCGCGCGGCACCTGCGCCAGCCCGGCCAGCAGCAGCAGCGAGATGAACGGTGTCGTCTTCCAGATCTCGGACAGGATGATCACGAAGATCGCCGACCAGCGATGGGAGAACCAGGCGTAGTCGCCGAGCCCGAACCACGGGTTGACGAACCCCGACTGCGGGTCGAAGGCGTACTTCCAGGCGAATGCCGAGATCACCGTGACGATGCCGTAGGGCAGCAGGATCCCGGTGCGGACGGTGCGCCGGCCGAAGATCGCCTGGTGCATCACGGTCGCCAGCATGAAGCCGAGGACCAGCTCCACCCCGACCGTGACCGCGGTGATCACGAACGTGGTCAGCACGACCTGCCAGAACAGCCCGTCCGTCAGCGCGGTGGCATAGTTGGCGAACCAGACGAAACGCTTGTCCTCGGGCGCGGTGAGACGGTAGCTGAACAGCGACAGGTACACCGCGTTGAGCAGCGGATACCCCGTCACCAGCAGCATCACGACCACCGCGGGCGCCGAGAGCAGCAGGCCCATCCTGCGCTCGGCGCGGCTGCGGTCGGAGATCGCCGCCTGCGCCTCCCGGTCGGCGACCGGCGCCTTTTCCACCAGAGTCATCGAGGCCCCTCTCTCAGAGCAGCGCCTGGTCGCGCAGGACCTGACGGACGAACACGCTGGTCTCACCCGGTGTGCTCTCGTTCACCTCGGTGGGTGGGTGCCAGCGGTTCTGTACCGCCCCTGACAGATCGGCGTAGTAGGGGGTGTTGGGACGAGGCGACGAGGCCACGATCGAGTCACGGAGCAGCGGCGCCATCGGGAACTGCTGGAGGATGTCCGGATCATCGAAGATGTCCGGCCGGGCCGCCACGTTGCCCTCGTCGAGCATGTACTGCTTCATGTTCGCGGGTGAGGTGATGCACCGGACCGCCTCCACGGCGACGTCCTGATGCCTGCTGAAGGCGCTGACCCCGATCTCGATGCCGCCGAAGGGCGGTCTGGCCGGCTGGTTCGGGGTCACCTTGGGATAGGGCGCCCAGCCGAGGTCGTTGACGATGTTCGGGCTGATGGCGCCGTCCTCGGCGTCGCCCTGCTCCGCCTGCCAGACATAGCCCCAGTTGAGGAGGAACCCGCCGCGCGGACTGTTGATCGTGGCCCGGGACTGCTCCTCGATGTCGGTGGACAGGGTCGGGCTCGCCACGCCGGACCGCGCGAGCTTGCCGATGATCCGCGCGGCCTCCCGCCCGGCCGGAGAGTCGATCTCGATGGAGGCGCGGGAGCCCCGCTCGGTCTGGCCGATCATGCGGCCGCCGGCCGAGGCGATCAGCGCGTTGATCCACACCACGTAGCCCTCGTACCGGTTGCCCTGGACGCCGACCAGGGTGTTGGTACGGGTGGCCGCGTCGATCAGTTGGTCCCAGGTGAAGTTGGGGTCGTTGGGGTTGATCCCGGCGCGTCTCGCGACGGACTTGCGGTACCAGAGGATCTGGGTGTTGGCCCACATCGGCGCCGCGTAGAGCCTCCCCTTCCAGGTGGAGCTCTGCACCGCCGCGGGGAACACGCCCTGGGTGAGCGGCGTGGCCTCGCCGGGAGTGAACGGGCGCAGGAACCCGGCGTTGGCGGCCTCGGGGACGAAGACCGGGTCCAGGCTCATCAGGTCGATTCCGGAATCCTTGGCCGCCAGCCTGCGGATGAGCTGCTCACGCTGGGCGGTCGCGTCGCTGGGGAGAAGTGAGGTGGTGATGGTGTAACGGCCGCCCGAAGCTTGACTACAACGTTGGGCGATTTTCATCTGGCCACCGTTGTCGGGGTTGACGTACCAGGTGAGCTCGGGGGGGCCACCGTCGTCGCCGCAGGCGGCCAGTCACGCCCCCAGGAGCACTACCGCGAGGGCCGCTCGCAGGCTCCTGGCCCTGCGCCGAACGCCGCCGTACCGGGTCCGGGTTCTGCTTCGCTCCGCCATCGGACCTCCAGAAAGCTCCCACCATGCGGGCGCTTCGCCGGGCCGCATTCCATGGCGGGACCGGATCCCACGTAAACACCCGGCTTAGGAGCTGTCGAGATCTCGGTTTACTACCCGACTAAATCGTGAGAAAAACGCAACGCAATGGAAACGGGAATCTCTTCCGAAACATTGTGATCTTGTGGCATAGGGGCGGCATGGGGTGCGGCCCGCACTCGCGACATACCCCGTCGCCCCACCCTTCCATACCTGTACCGGCACTTCATTACATTCCCGACATAGCTGACGTGCAAGAAGGCGTGGAGACCGCGGACCCCGACCGACCCGCGAAATCTCCACGCCTTCGCCTGTGCGGCGGGCCGTCCGGACCCGTCCGGAGACCGCCCGCCCGTCCCGGAATCCCTCCCATCGCCCCTGTTCGGGAGAATGATCAGGACCCGGGACGAAGCTCAGTAGCCGTACCTCCCGCCCCTGCCTCCGCCATGATCCGGCCCGCCGGTGCCCGTGATGACCCGCTCGCCGCGCGGCGACACGACCCACCACACGTTCTGGACGCCCTGCCCCTCGGTGTCACCCGGGCGGTCGTCCCCGGCGAAGTGGTACATCGGGTGTCCCGCGATGGTGAGCTGGCACCGGCCGTCGTCCTCGCGTTCGATGAAGCCCACGAGACGGCGATCCACGCCTTCGACGCGCAGCCTGCTCCAGCTCGTGAAGATCACCGGCGGCCAGGCTCTTCTGCAGGCACCGAAGCATGTGGTGGTGCGTGGCCGGTCCCGGTCGAACCGGTACATCACCCGTCCCGCGCCATCGGTGACGATCATGCCGAGCCGCGGGTCGCGCCGCACCTTGACCACCGTCCACCCGGCCCGGCGGTCGCCGCCCTCCCGCTGGGGACGTTTCCGCGCCGGGGGCGGCGCGGCCTTCTTGCCGTCCGGCCGGGCCGCGTACCACGCGCCGCCCACGCCCTGCCCCTTGGCGTCCCCCGGCCGCCGGTCCTTGGCGTACGTGTAGAGCGGCCAGCCGGCGAGCGTGACCTGCCACTGCCCGTCCGGGCGCCGCACCTTGCCGACCAGGTCCTCGTCCACGCCCTTCACCTGGACGGCGCCGTCCCCGGCCGGCACCGGCGGCCACGCCTTCGCGCAGGCGTCCACGCAGGTGGACGCGGGCGGCCGGGCCGTGTCCTTGTCGAACCGGTACAGGGTGCGTCCCTTCCGGTCGGTCACCACCCTGCCGAGCCCGCCGACGCTCGCCACCTCCAGCGCCGTCGGCACCGCGGCCGGCGACGGAAGGGGCGGCTGTGACGGCGCCGCGCTCGGGTTCGTCCCGGCGCGGGCGTTCAGCCTGCCTCCGGACCCCTCGTTCCCGCAGGCCGTGAGAACGATCGCCGAGGCCGCCAGGACGGCCACCACGGGCGCCGTCCATGGCCCCCATCGCGAGATCCCCATCTCTGCCTCCAGCCGATCAGCCGATCCGGCCCCCGGGTCGTCGAGCAATACGCGATCGGCACCGCGGCGGGTTCAACACCTTCCCCAGGAGTCCCACCGGCCAGAGCGGTCCGGGGTTCTGCGCGCCGGGCCGGAACAGGGTGAACGACAGCAACGCCGTCGACGTCCAAAATGGACATACAGTCTGATCTTGCTGCCGGCCAGGACAGGGCCGGGACCGCACCCGGGAGCGCAGCCGTGACCACAGGGCCACTGGAGAAGGACTCAGGGCCGCCGCCCGCCGCTCACGGCCGGCCGCTGGGCACGCAGGCGGGTCCGGCGTGGATCGTCCTCCCGGCGCGGGTGATCGCCGTGGTGATCGTCCTGCCCCTCCGCCTGGTCTACGATCTGGCGGCGCTGGCCGGACGTGGCCTGAAGCGGACACCCGGATGGATCGGGCGGATGCTGCGCGCCGCCTACCTGACCCTGCTGCATCCCATCGTCCGGTTGATCGGCATGGGCGCCGCCGCCCTCTGGTCGGGCGTGGCCTGGCTCTGGACGAACCTCGTGTACGGGCCGCTCCGCTGGCTGGCCGTCGTCGCCCTCTGGGGTGGTCTGCGGTTCCTGGGACGGGGCATCGGACGGGCCGCGTCCTGGTTCACGGCGGTGTTCCTCGCGCCGATCGGCAGGCTTCTCGCCGCCATCGTCTCCGGTCTGGCCGCCGGCCTGCGCTGGCTCGGCACGCAGATCGGCAAGATCCTGAACCTGGTTCTCGTCCGCCCGCTCGCCGCCCTGTGCCGGGGCATCGGGTGGGTCCTCAAGCAGGTCGGCCTCGGCCTGTGGCTCGTGCTCAGGGGCATCGGCCTCGGGCTGTGGCTCGTGCTCAAGGGGATCGGCCTCGGGCTGTGGCTGGTGCTGAAGGGCATCGGCATCGCGCTGAGGTTCCTGGGCGAGGTCCTGATCGTCCGACCGGCGCTCCTGCTGTGGCGGTACGTGCTGCGCCCGCCGCTGGACTTCCTGGCCCGGCTGGCACGCGCCACGGGCGCGGCCCTCGTCCGGGCCTTGCACCTGCTGGGAACCGGCGTCTCGGCCGTCTGGGGCATCTTCCTGGGGGCGCTGTTCTGGGCTTGGCGGATGCTCGGCCGGCTGTTCTCCTGGACCGCGCGGATCCTGTTCGTGATCCCGGCGCTGGCCCTGTACCGCTACCTGCTCCGCCCCCTCGGCCAGGCGATCGCCGCCCTGTGGCGGTTCACCGCCCGCGGCCTGAGGTGGCTGTGGCGCACCCTCGTCGTCACGCCCGCCCGCGTGGTGAAGGAAACCGTGCTCGTCCCGGCCGGGCAGGTGCTCCGCGCGGCCTGGCGGGTGACCGTCCGCGACCCGGCCCGGTGGGTGAGCAGGAGCGTGTTGTCGCCCATCCGGCAGACCGTGCGGGACGTCCGGCTCCAGTTCCGCCGCGCCTTCCGCGGCCGCCCCGCGCGCTGACCCCGCCCCATGCGGCCGGGCCGCGCCCGGCCCTGGGACAATCGACCTCGATGTACGGGCTGTTGTTCTCACAGGTCATCTCCCGGGTTCCGGCCGAGACCGCGCACCACTGGACGCTGCGCGGGCTGCGGGCGATCCAAGCGGTGCCCGGCGCGACCGCGCTCCTGCGGCGCCTTCTGGCCCCGCGCGACCCCGCGATCACCGTCCGCGCGCTGGGCCTGGAGTTC
This sequence comes from Actinomadura sp. NBRC 104412, assembly GCF_030269515.1. Classification (GTDB taxonomy): domain Bacteria; phylum Actinomycetota; class Actinomycetes; order Streptosporangiales; family Streptosporangiaceae; genus Spirillospora. The sequence goes on from NZ_BSTM01000042.1 coordinate 12,221, forward strand.
CCCAGCCCGCTCGGGCTCGCGGCCGGCTTCGACAAGGACGCGGTGGCCTGCGACGCGCTGGGCGCGTTCGGGTTCGGGCACGTCGAGATCGGGACGGTGACCGGACGGCCGCAGCCGGGCAACCCCCGCCCCCGGCTGTTCCGCCTTCCCCGTGACAGGGCGGTCATCAACCGGATGGGATTCAACAACGAGGGCTCGGAGGCCGCCGGGCGGCGGCTCGCCGCGCGCCGCCCCGGAACGATCGTCGGGGTCAACATCGGCAGGACCAAGGCGGTGCCGGAGGCCGAGGCCGTCGCCGACTACGTCGCGAGCGCCGAACGCCTCGCCCCGTACGCCGACTACCTGGTCGTCAACGTCAGCTCGCCCAACACCCCCGGCCTGCGGAACCTGCAAGCGGTCGAGCATCTGCGCCCCCTGCTCACGGCGGTCCGCGAGGCGGCCGACAGGGCGTGCCGCGAGCGCCGCGTCCCCCTGCTCGTCAAGATCGCTCCGGATCTGGCGGACGCCGATGTGGACGCGGTCGCCGAGCTCGCGCTCGACCTCGGGCTGGACGGGATCATCGCCACCAACACCACGGTCGGCAGGGAGGGGCTGGCGAGCCCCGCCGAACTGGTGAAGGAGACCGGCGGCCTGTCCGGCGCGCCGCTGAAGGAACGCTCCCTGGAGGTCCTGCGCCGCCTCCGGGCCCGTACCGGCGACCGGCTCGTGCTGATCTCGGTGGGCGGCGTCGAGAACGCCGACGACGTCTGGGAACGCATCCGGGCGGGCGCGACCCTCGTCCAGGCGTACACCGCCATGATCTATGGCGGCCCGCTCTGGGCACACCGCACCAACCGGGCCCTGTCCCGCCGCCTCCACGGCAGCGCCTTCCGCGACCTGTCCGCCGCCCGCCCCTAGGTGGGTCAGCCCGGGACGAGCTCGAAGAAGCCGTCGGCGATCAGCTCGGGCAGCACCGCCTCGGCGTGCGCCCGTACCTGACCGGGGTCGAGCGCCAAGAGCCGCGCGATGGCGTCCAGCAGCGGGCCGAGCGGCAGGGTCCCGTCGCAGACCCCGGCGAGGGCGGCCTCGACCGTGCCGACGCCTGCCGCCCGGCGCAGCCGGTCGCTCTGCCGGAGCAGGATCCGCTCCGGGTCCTCGGCTCCCGGTGGTCCGATCTGCTCCTGCACGACGCCGTCCACGGTACGGAGCGGCAGGCCGTCCGCGACACCCTTTCCACAGGCTGTGGAAAACTCGCGGGCGGCGCGGAACCCGTCCAGGATCCGGTCGGCATAGGCGCCCACCGGCTGATCGACCGCGTGCCGGATCTCCTCCACCCGGATCACCGGGCGGTCCGCTCCCGTACGCCGCAGCACGATCCACCCGAAGCCGATTCCGGTCACCTCGTGCCGCTCGAAGTAGTCGAGCCAGGCGTCGTACCGCTCCCGGTACCGGGACGTCCCCGCCTCGCGGGAGTCGCGCAGCCACAGCTCCGCGTACTCCGCCGGGTCTTGGACGTCCCGCTGGACCACCCACGCGTCACAGCCGGACTGCTCGACCCAGGCGCCGACCCGTTCCTCCCAGGGAACGCCCTTGACCTGCAACCAGTTGGCCAGGAACCGGCAATGGCCGCCCTCGTTCAGCAGGCCGGGCGCCTCGGCGACCAGGCGCCTGCAGAACTCGTCACCCGGTAGACCCGACTCGCGGTAGACGTACCGCGTGCCCTCCTCCGGCGGGGCGATGACGAACGGCGGGTTGGAGACGATCAAGTCGAACCGGCGTCCCGCGACCGGCTCCAGAAGCGAGCCCTCAAGGAACTCGACGCCCTCCACCCCGGAGAGGGCGGCGCTCATCCTCGCCATCGCCAAGGCCCGGGGGTTCACATCCGTGGCGGTGACGTGGCGCGCCCGCGAGGCCAGCCACAGCGCCTGGACGCCGCAGCCCGTACCCAGATCGAGGGCGTTATCCACAGGGCTGTGGACGGCGAGCCGCCCCAGGCCGCCGGACGCGCCGCCCGCGCCCACCACATGATCGGGCCGGACGGCGGCGGCGCTTCCCGGCAGCACCTTCAGATCCGAGACGACATAGCCGGCGTGGCCACCGGCCGGGTCGTCCACCGCCTCCAGCGGCTCAACGCGCAGCAGCGCCCGCACCTCCCCACCGGACGCCTCGGCCAGCCCGGCGGCGATCAGCTCGTCCGCGCCGTACCGTCCGGACCCCAGCGACGCGGCGGGAACGGGCACCTGAAGCCAGAACAACCGGACCAGCGCCTCCAGCGGCGACCCCCCGCCGGTCGCCCGCAGCGCCGGAACGATCTCGTCCCGCGCCAGCGCGCCGCCCGCGACCGGGCCGAGCAGGTCCCGGACCCCCTGGACCGTGTAGCCCGCACGCTCCCACGCCCGGCCGAGCTCACCCAGATCAGCAAACATCCGCTCAGCGCGCCAGGTAGGCGGCGAAGCCGTTCGCCAGGGACTCGGCCATCCGCTGCCGGAAGGCGGCGCTCCTCATCTTGGCCGCGTCCGACGAGTTCCGCATGTTGCCGCACTCGATGAACACCTTCGGCACCTTGGACAGGTTGAGCCCGCCCAGGTCGTTCCTGCGGTCGATGCCCCGCGTGCCCCGGTAGGTCGAGAACGGCAGGCCGGTGCCCTCATGGAACGCGTCCCGGATCGCCGTGCCGAGGGTGCGCGACGGCCCGACGATCCGCGTGTTGAACCCCGGCACCCCGATCGGCTCGATGACATGGAACCCATGGCCGGACGCCGGCGCCCCGTCGCCGTGGATGGAGATCGCCGCGTCCGCCTTCGCACGGTTGGCGATACCGGCCCGCTCGGTGATACAGGGCCCCACGCCGACGTCGTTCTCGCGGGTCAGCTTGACCTCGGCCCCGCGTTCCCTCAGCAACTTGGCGAGGCGCTTGGACACGTCCCAGGTGAAGGCGTGCTCGCTGTAACCGTCGTTGGTGGACGTCCCCGTCGTGTCGCACGGCTTCCGCCCGTTGCCCACGAAGACCAGCCGGTTGATCTCCCCAGGGTGCCGGGCGTTGCCGCCGTTGTGCCCCGGATCGATCACGATGACCTTGCCTTCCAGCGCGTTGGACCCTCCGGTCGGGCCCCGTCCGTCCGGCGTCCCGCCTGTCTGCGTGGACCTGGGCGGCTGAACGCTACGGTCCGGTCCGCTGCCCTGATCGGAACCGCCCCCGCACGCCCCCAGCACGCCCAGGCACAGCGCCAGAGCGACCGCGGCCATGCCGTGTCGGTGCGATCCCATGGGCCGACCCCCGTAACGAGTTCGTTATGGACCCTGACAGTCTGCATACCGGCACGGATTCGTCAAAACGCGCACCGGTCAGCTCGCCGGTTCCGCCTTGCCGAGCAGCGCGGCCAGGGCACGCGCCTCCTCCGTGTCCAGGCCGAGGACCACACGGGGGCGTCCCCAGGGATGGTCGATCGAGTGCGCCACGTAACTCGCCACCGACTCCGACAACTCCTCGGCGAGGCCCCGCGCGTGCCGCCACTCCGACCAGGCACGCTCCAGCTCGCTCGCCGCACGCTGCGCGGACGACACCAACTCCGGATCACGCACGACCCCGCCCCCCGGTGACATCGATCTCTTGCGGCGCGCCACGGGCCGCCGAACGGTCGTCCCCATTAACGCCCCGTCCGGCGCCCCGCGGCACGCCGCTTGCGGGAGGCTTGACCGTCCCCTTGCCAGGAGAGAACGGACGAGCCTCCCGCGGCGCTACCGCGGCGCGGGCCCGGTCGTGGACCGCACCACCAGATGGGGGACGACCAGGTTCTGGCGCGCCACCCGTCCCGGATCCTCGATCCGCGCGGTGAGCAGCTCGGCGGCGACCCGCCCCATGTCACGGCGCGGCTGGTCCACGCTGGTCAGCGAGATATGCCGGATCGCCGCCAGATGCGTGTTGTCGTACCCGACGATCGAGACCTGCTCGGGCACGGGCAGCCCCAGCTCGTCCGCCGCCGACAGCGCCCCGGTGGCGACCAGGTCGTTGGGCGCGAAGATCGCGGTGGGCCTGCGGTCACGCGACAGCAGCACCTGCGCGGCCCGGTACCCGCCCTCCTCGGTGAAGTCGCCGTGCTCGACGACGATCTCGTCCTCCAGCCCGTGCCGCCGCATCGCCTTCTCGTACCCGGCCCGGCGGTAGCGCGCCGTGGTCGAGCGTGCCCCCTCGATATGGGCGATGCGCCGGTGTCCCAGCTCCACCAGATGCTCGACGGCCAGGCTGGCGCCCAGCTCGTCGTCGTCCACCACGATGTCGACCCCCACCACATCGCGTTCGCCGACCACCACCACCGGAACGCTGGCCGCCGCCTCCTTCAGCGAATCGGGCACGACGCTGAGCAGCACCAGGCCGTCCACCCGCATCTCCAGGAACGCCTCGACCGCCTCAGCCTCGAACATCGGATCCCAGCGCCCACTGCCGACCAGCATGCGCAGGCCCTCGCCGTGCAGGGTCTCCTGGAGCCCGTCCAGGAACTCGGCGAAGAACGGGTTGTGCAGGTCGGCCACGATCGCCCCGATGAGCCTCGTCCGGCCCTCCACCAGGCTGCGTGCGACCGCGTTCGGCCGGTACCCCAGCTCACGGGCCGCCTGGAGCACGGCCTGCCGCCGTCGCTCGCTCACATGCGGCGACCCGCGCATCACCAGGGAGACCAGGGACTTCGACACTCCCGCACGTTCGGCGACATTGCGGATCGTCGGCTTGGGACCGGGCACCGTGCGCCCTGCGCCGCCACGCGGCAGGGGCACAGCGCCCTTTCGTTCACGCGGGGGACTACTACCTTCACCAAGTGACATGGCACTCCGTCCAGGGGGCCTGCAGGACCTGCCGCCTCGGCGAACCGGGGGGCCGGCGCGCCTCCCCCACTCGGGGGGAGATGCCATGATGCCTTGCCTTCGCTCCGAATCGTCGCAACCGTGAGTAACGGGCGTACGTCAATGGCAGTTCGGGCCTGTGGTGTTCTGGAGCACAATGCCGAGGTGCTCCGTTCACAAGGGGAAAAGGGGTGCGCGTTCCCCTGGTCGCACTCGGATACGCTGCGCAGGTGGGCGAACGTACAATGACCGGAGGCAAACCGAGGAACGGGCAGCGGACCCGCCGCAGGCTCAGCGTGGACGAGCGCCGGGACGAGCTGATCGAGGCGGCGCTGCAACTCTTCAGCACCCGCCCGCCCGAGGACGTCTCCATCGACGACGTCGCCGCCGCCGCGGGCGCCTCACGCGCCCTCGTCTACCACTACTTCGGCGGCAAGTACGAGCTCTACCTGGCCGCCCTCACCAACGCGGCCAACCAGCTCACCGACCTCCTCAAGCCCCCCACCGAAGGCAAGCCGCTGGAACGCCTCCGGATCTCCTTGGAACGCTACTTCGGCTTCGTCGAAAGCCACGCCGCCGGCTACGCCGCCCTCCTCCGCGGCGGCCCCGCCGACCGCTCCGGCGAAGTCGGCGAGATCGTCGACGGCGTCCGCTCCATGCTGCTGGAACGCATCCTCTGCGCCTTCGACGCGGAGTCGCCCCCACCCATCCTGCGCATCACCCTGCGCTCCTGGATGGCCTCCGTCGAAACCGCCGGCCTCGACTGGCTGGAAACCCGCGACATCACCCGCCCCACCCTGGAAAACCTCCTGATAGACCAGCTAATCGTCCTCCTGGAAGTAGCCGGCCGCCACGACCCCGCCGTAGCCACCCTGTTCAACAAACTAGTAGAACAAGAACTAAACCCCAGCTAGAGCCACGCTCGTCGCTCCGACTCCCCTCCGCAGCACCCCGCCAACAAACACATCGCAACTACCTCACCCCCAAACGGTCGACCAAACGTCACAATCGCGACCGGAAGGCAGGGGCGAGCGCCAGCGAGACCCTGATCGCGGAACAAGCGTCGACGCGAGTGGGAGCGATGCGGCAAACGCACGCGCGCCGCAGCAAGGAGCATCGGCGACGAGCACGGCTGCCACAAGACCTTTCGTGACCGCCTCAGCCCGTTGGCCCAACCCCGGACAGCGGCCAGGCGTTGCGATCGCATCCAAAGCCAGACTCGAGCGGAGCGAGAAGCTGATCGCAGAGCATACGTCGAAGCGAGTCGAAGCGATGCGGCAAACGCACGCGCGCCGCAGCAAGGAGTGTCGGCGACGAGCGCAGCTCGCGGCTGTCACAAGACCCTTCGCAACCGCCTCAACCCCTTACCTCAACCCCGAACGGTCGGCCAAGCGTTGCGATCGCATCCAAAGGCAGATTCAGGCAGAGCGAGAAGCTGATCGCGGAGCAAGCCTCTAGGCGATGTGGGAGCGATGCGGCGAGCGCACGCGCGCCGCAGTGAGGAGCATCGGCGACGAGCGCGGCTGTCACAAGACCTTCCGCAACCGCCTCAGCCCCTTACCCCAGCCCCGGACGGCGGCCAGGCGTTGCGATCGCGTCCGAAGGCAGTTCCGAGCCTGCGAGGAACTGATCGCGGAGCGAGCCTCTAGGCGAGTCGGAGCGATGCAGCGATCGCCGCAGCCGCGACAAGCGACGAGCCGCCAGGCGAGGAGCGCAGCTCGCGGATGCAATAAACACAGATCCGGGACCGCGATTCTCGGATGATCGTGGTCCCGGATCCATCGTCCAGGAGATCTCTGAACATGGTTCAGGGCTCTCCTGGCCGCCCCCCTCATGGTGTACCGGGTGTGTTCGGCGAGCGCCGAGGACGCTCGCCGGCCGGAGTGCTAAGACCGTGTTCCTTGCCGTGACCCGCTCGTGGCCGGGCGAGGCGCTGGGCGTCTCGCCGCGGTGGTGGAGCGGGGGCGGATGGAACGCGGCCCTACTCCGACCGCTGCTGCGGGATTCCCGCCAGCAGCGCTCGGACCTCGGCCTCCCTGTAGCGCCGGTGTCCCCCGAGCGTGCGGATGGACGTCAGCTTTCCGGCCTTCGCCCAGCGCGTGACCGTCTTGGGGTCGACGCGGAACATCGTCGCCACCTCTGCCGGCGTCAGCAGGGGCTCGGCCTCTGGCGTACGTGCTGACATGTGTGCGGCCTCTCCTCCGTGGACCGATGACAGCGATCCTGCGATTTTGATCTCGCGCGGTCACTGATGTCCCCTATGGCCCGAAAGAGCCACTATGACATCACAACGTGTAACCTTGCCACCACTCAACGCGACAAGCAAGCTCCTGGCGAGAGTTGCGTGGGAAGATCCCCGCGAGGCCGGGAGCGGCGCGTCTTCGTGGCCGCTGGGTCACGCTGAGTGATTCTAGCGACACGTATAGTCGTATCGCGCGTGGATTCGGAAAATTGGTTCAGTTCGTCCGCGCGCAAGGCGCGGTCTCCGCACGAGTGTGCAGGTCAGGCGGATGGGGCGAGCGCAGTGATCCCCGTGGGTAAAGGACTTTTTGGCTGGTCATGGAGGTGCTGACGTATTTCTGTGGTGCGGCGGTGACAGAAGTTTCACCCGTTGTTGGCCGGTTCAGGCCAGCGATGATCGGTCAGTTGGCCGACGCCAGCGCCTTGATGGGACGCCAGCGGGAATGCAGGCGACGGATCATCGCCAGTGACAGTTCGTGTTCGCGGCGCGCCATCGCCGCCAAGGCGACGCCGACCTCGGCGACGGACTGGTCGGCGTTGAGGGCCTGATCGTCCATGAGATGGACGAGCCCTCCGTAGTCGAGCTCGACCAGCGCGCGGGGGTGGAAGGACGCGAGCCATTCGCGCAGCGTCCTTACCTGTGCCGCGTCCAAGCCGAACGCCCTGTCCTGGTGGGCGTCGATGATGGGCATGGCGGCGTCGATGCGGGCGCGTGCGTCCACCATGGCGGTGACGTAGATGAGCGTGCGCATACCGGCGGCCAAGGCACGGTTGCGACCGGTCGGTTCACCCAATGTGGGAGCGCCCTTGGGCGCCTCGGGCACACGCATCCTGGACTCGCCCAGCAGCAGGCAGCGTTCCTGCGCCGCGAACGGTACGAACCACGCGGGCGGCACATGCCAGTTGCTGGACAGGATGTGGGGACGCAAGGAACGACCTGTCAACTTCCAGCGCTCGAAGCGTTCCTCCACTTTGCGCAGCTCGGACGGAGCCACATAGGAGGCGCTCACCCGGGACGGGGTCTCCTCCTTGAAGCGGGCGAGCGCGAGCCAGGAACGAAGCCGGGTCTCCCATGGGCATATGTAGATCATGTTGTGGGAACGCCGCACATAGGCGTCACCGCTCTCATGCTCAGGCACGACCACCGGAGGAGAGGCGACGAGGCGGTACTTGGCCTGAAGGTGTTCCGCGCCCAGCGCGTGGATGCGCCGAGGCCGCCTGCGTGAGTCGGCATAGGCCGTCCACAAGGTGCGGGAGGGTTCGGGGAAGGTGGTCACCGGCTCATATACCCGTAGGTACGCGGCGTACGGAAACACTCCCGCATCGTGGCACGCGCGGGCCGCGCGGTACGGCCGTACGCGCCGCTGAGACCGCCGTGTTACCTCCTCTACGCTGACCTAGAGACAGAGAGGAGGGCACTACCGTGCCTAATGTCTTCGGGTCGCCCCACAAGGGCACAGGACCCAGGGACCCCCAGAGGGAGACGTCCCGCTTCGGAAACCACGAGCAGGTCGTGTTCTGCCAGGACGAGGCCACCGGCCTCCGGGCGATCATCGCGATCTACTCCACGGCGCTTGGCCCGTCCCTGGGCGGCACCCGCTTCTACCCGTACGCGTCGGAGGACGAGGCCCTGGCGGACGTGCTCAACCTGGCCCGCGGCATGGCGTACAAGAACGCCTTGGCCGGGCTGGACCACGGCGGCGGCAAGGCCGTCATCATCGGGGACCCCGCGACGGACAAGTCCGAGGGCCTGCTGCGGGCGTATGGACGGTTCGTCCAGTCCCTGAGCGGGCGCTACTACACCGCCTGCGACGTCGGTACCTACAGCGAGGACATGGACATCGTGGCGCGCGAGTGCCGCTTCGTGACGGGCCGTACGCGTGCGAACGGCGGCGCCGGTGACAGCTCCATCCTCACCGCCTTCGGAGTCTTCCAGGGCATGCGGGCCGCGGCCGAGGCCACCTGGGGCGCCCCCACGTTGCACGGCCGCCGCGTAGGGGTCGAGGGCGTCGGCAAGGTGGGACACCGGCTCGTCGATCATCTGAGGGAGGACGGTGCCGAGGTCGTCATCTGCGACGTGAACGAGGCGGCGCTCGAACGGGTCAAGACCGCGCACCCCGCCGTCGACGTGGTCGCCGGCAACGACGAGCTCGTGCGGGCCGGCCTGGACGTGTACGCCCCGTGCGCCCTCGGCGGCTCCCTGAACGACGACACCGTTCCCGCGCTGACCGCCAAGATCGTGTGCGGTGCCGCCAACAACCAGCTCGCCCACCCCGGCATCGAGAAGCAGCTCGCCGACCGGGGCGTGCTGTACGCCCCCGACTACGTGGTGAACTCGGGCGGGGTGATCCAGGTGGCCGACGAGATCGGCGGCTTCGACTTCGACCGGGCCAAGGCGCGGGCGACCGGGATCTTCGACACCACCCGGCGGATCTTCCACCTGGCCGCCGAGGAGGGCGTCCCGCCCGCGGTGGCCGCCGACCGGCTCGCCGAGCGGCGGATGTCCGAGATCGGACGGCTCCGCGGCATCTGGCTCTGAGGCACGGGCTCCGGGCGGATCGTCCCCCTGACATGATCCGCCCGGAGTATAGAGGGCCATGGCCGGGGGATAGACTGGGCTTCATTGAACGAGCGTGCCGCCACGTACCGACGATGTACCGAGCCGGGCGCAAAACGGGTACGGTTGTACCCGTGACTGACGCATGGCTCATCAGGCATCGGTTCGTGTGGTACACGCGCGCGTTGATGGGCCCACGAAAGCCCTGACCATCGAGGGGGTCGAGCCAATGGGTCGCGGCCGAGCCAAGGCCAAGCAGGTAAAGGTTGCCCGGCAGCTGAAGTACAACGGTGGCAACACCGACCTCGACCGCCTGAAGAGCGAGCTGGGAGTCTCCGACCCCGCCCCCACCAACGACTACGACGACCCCTACGACGAGCTCGCCCAAAAGTACGCCGACTACGACGAGTCCTCTGATTCCAAGCGCTAGCCTGTAGCGCCTGCGGCGATCGCCGCATCGCTTCGAATCGCCTAGGGCCTGTTTTAAAGTTGGTCGACGTCCTTTGATGGCGGTGGTGCGGATGCCCGGTGGCGTTCGAGCCGGTTGATGCCGCACTCGATAGCGTGGGAGGCTTCTCGATGAACGCTCTACCGGGGACCTCGCTGCCTTCGGCGCATGACACGCCACCGCTCATCTCACTTCGAAGCAGGCCCTAGCGGTTCGCTAACGCGATCAGGTTTCTCGCAGGCTCGAAACCTGCCGTCGGACGCCATCGCAACGCTTGAGCGACCGTTCGGGGCTGGGGTGGTCGGTTTCCTGGCTTCGGCTTGTGTTCGCGTTCTTCGCGGTGGCGCCTGCGGCGCCGTGTGCTGGCCGGTGGGCGGGGCTCAGCCGGACGTCAGGGCTTTGTGGACCGTGGGTTCGGGGTGGCCCAGCAGGTCCGGGTCGGGGCGGGTGGTGAGGCTCGCCAGAGCCTTGATCATGGCCAGTGGTTCGCGGGTGTAGCCGACCTTGGTGGCGCCCATTCCCCAGGGGCTGCGGTCGCCGACGCCCCAGGTGTCGAGTCCGGCGGCGCGGCAGAGGGCGACGGCGCGGGGCAGGTGGAAGTCCTGGGTGACGACGGTCAGCCGGTCCACGCCGAAGATGCGCTTGGCGCGGGTGCAGGAGTCCCAGGTGTCACGTCCCGCGAAGTCCCGGACGACCTTGCGGTCGGGGACGCCCTGGCGGAGCAGGTAGTCGCGCATCACGGTCGGCTCGTCATAGCCCTTGGTGCGGTTGTCGCCCGACACCAGCAGGACCTTGACCTTGCCGCGACGGTACAGGTCGGCCGCCAGATCGAGGCGGCGTGCCAGGAGCAGTGAGGGCTGCGAGCCGTTGATCCCCGCGCCCAGCACCAGCGCGACCGGCGTCGCCGGGACGTTCTCCACGGACGTGCGGAAGCGGGCCGTCTCCGCGTACGCCCATCCGGTCGGGGCGAGGATCGCGTAGACCATCAGGCCCGCCAGGACGAGCGATGGGCCCAGCAGACGGCCGATTGCCCTGTTGACCACGGCCGATATGACGCGGGGCGGCGCCACGGGGTTCGCGGTCAGCGGAGTACGGCCTGGCCCGTCCCGGGCGTGATCTCACCCAGGATCCAGGCGGGGACTCCGCGGTCGTCGAGGAGCTTCACGGCGGTGTCGGCGGCGTCCGGGGCAACGATGGCGGCCATGCCCACGCCCATGTTGAACGTCTTGTCCATCTCCGGGCGGGGGACGCGGCCGTGCGCGGCGAGCAGCTCGAAGATCGGCGGGACCGTCCAGGACGAGCGGTCCAGGACGGCGTCGGCCGTGCCGGGGAGGGAGCGGGCCAGGTTGGCGGCCAGGCCGCCGCCGGTGATGTGGGCGTAGGCCCGTACCTCTACGGCTTGGGTGAGCGCCAGGCAGTGCTGCGCGTAGATCCGGGTGGGGGTGAGGAGTTCCTCGCCCAGTGTGCGGGTGAGCTCGTCAGGCTGGGATTCCAAGGTGAGGCCGGGGTTGGCCGCCAGGATGTGCCGGACGAGGGAGTAGCCGTTGGAGTGGATACCGGACGACCCCATGGCGATCACGGCGTCGCCCGGGCGGACGCGGTCGGGCCCCAGGAGCCGGTCCGCCTCGACGACGCCCGTACCGGCGCCGGCCAGGTCGAACTCGTCGGGTTCCAGGAGACCGGGATGTTCGGCGGTCTCGCCACCGGCCAGGGAGCAGCCCGCGAGGGCGCAGGCGTCGGCGATGCCGCCGACCAGGTCGGCGATCCGCTCGGGCACGACCTTGCCGCAGGCGATGTAGTCGGTCATGAACAGCGGTTCGGCACCACAGACGACAAGGTCGTCGATCACCATGCCGACCAGGTCGTGCCCGACCGTGTCGTAGATCCCCAGGCGGCGGGCGAGGTCGACCTTGGTGCCGACGCCGTCGGTGGACGTGGCCAGCAGGGGACGGCGGTACCGCAGCAGCGCCGAGGCGTCGAACAGCCCGGCGAAGCCGCTGGCGTCGTCGACGGTCTCGGGACGTCTGGCGCGGGCGACCCGGGACCTCATCAGCTCGACGGCGCGCTCGCCCGCCGCGATGTCGACCCCGGCCGCCTCGTACGAGGTGCCCATCCCCGTCTCCCCCGTGCTCACGTGGTGGAAGGTTCCAGCAGGTACTTGCCGTGCGCCTCGTCCCCGACGGGGATCGGGTAGTGCCCGTCGAAGCAGGCGCGGCACAGGTTGTCCTTCGGGATCCGGGAGGCGGCGATCAGCTCGTCCAGCGAGATGTAGCCGAGCGAGTCGGCGCCCAGCGAGTCGCGGATCTCCTCGACGGAGAGGTTGCCCGCGATCAGCTCGGAACGGCTGGCGAAGTCGATGCCGTAGAAGCAGGGCCAGGCCACCGGCGGGCTGGAGATCCGGACATGGACCTCGGCGGCGCCCGCGTCCCGCAGCATCGCCACGATGGCGCGCTGGGTGTTGCCGCGGACGATCGAGTCGTCCACCACGATCAGCCGCTTGCCCTCGATCGCCTCGCGCAGCGGGTTCAGCTTGAGCCGGATGCCGAGCTTGCGGATCGTCTGGGACGGCTGGATGAACGTGCGGCCGACATAGGAGTTCTTCACCAGGCCCTGGCCGTAGGGGATGCCGGACGCCTCCGCGTACCCGATGGCGGCGGGGGTGCCGGACTCGGGCGTCGGGATGACCAGGTCGGCCTCGACCGGGTGCTCGCGGGCCAGCCGCCGTCCCACCTCGACCCGGGTGGCCTGGACGCTGCGGCCCGCGATGGTGGTGTCGGGACGGGCCAGATAGACGTACTCGAACAGGCACCCCTTGGGCCGTGCCTCGGCGAACCGTTCGGACCGGAGCCCGCGGGCGTCGATCGCGACCAGCTCGCCGGGCTCGATCTCCCGGACGAAGCGGGCGCCGACGATGTCGAGGGCCGCGGTCTCGGAGGCCACCACCCAGCCGTCGCCGCCGTCCGCTCCGAGGCGTCCCAGCACAAGGGGACGGACGCCCTCGGGGTCGCGGGCGGCGTACAACGTGCCCTCGTCCATGAAGACCAGGGAGAAGGCGCCGCGGACGAACGGGAGGACCTCCCGCGCGGCGGCCAGCGGGTCGCCGCCGGTGTGGGTGCTCAGCAGCGCGGTCAGCACCTCGGTATCGGAGGTGGCGGTCAGCACGCCGGGGTCGAGCCTGGAGGCCAGCTCCAGGGTGTTGATCAGGTTGCCGTTGTGGGTGAGGGCCAGCCCGCCGCCCTCGGTGGGACGGAAGGTGGGCTGGGCGTTCTCCCAGGTCGGTGAGCCGGTCGTGGAGTAGCGGCAGTGGCCGACGGCCAGGTGGCCGCGCAGCGTGTTCAGCACCGACTCGTCGAAGACCTGGGCGACCAGGCCCATGTCCTTGAAGACGACGATGCGGGTGCCGTCGCTGACGGCGATGCCCGCGGATTCCTGCCCGCGGTGCTGTAGCGCGTACAGCCCGTAGTATGTGAGCTTGCTCACTTCGGCATGATCCGCCTCCGAGGGCGGGACCCATACGCCGAAGACCCCGCAGGCGTCCTGTGGGGAGCGGTCGGAAGGGTCGATGTCATGGCTCAGACGTCCATCACCGAGAGGCACGTCCGCCAGTCTAGATCCCTCTCTCACCTGCTCCGATCCCCAGATCGCCCGAATTGCCCTACTCGATGGGGAGATCGGGGGAGGCCAGGTCGCGGACCTCTCCGGGGCTCAGGGCCGAGGCGTACACCTGGACATCGTCCATCAGGCCCACGAAGCCGGGCTTCCCCGGCTCGCTTCCCAGATGGATCGGCCCGTAGGAAGGGACCACCTCGTGTTCCAAGGGGATTCCCGTGTCGAGCCGCCCGTCGATGTAAAGATGCATGCCGCCCCGATCGACGGCAAAGGTCACATGGGTCCACGCACCGACCGGCAGGGACGCACGGCTGTCGATGTACTCGGGCCCCTCGACCGTGAAGAGCTGCACCCGGAGCTGGGTCGTGTCCGGGTAGAGCCAGATCCCGATGCTCCGCGCGTCGTTCTCCCCCACGGGCTTGTAGAACAGGCCACGCCACTCGCCGTCCGGTTCCTGGGCCACACGGGCGTGGAAGGCGACCGCGTACCCGAACATCTGGTTCAGGACGAGCTGCGGGGAGGCGGGCACCACCGCCCCGCCCGTCCCGTCGAACGACAGCGCCTCGCCGTCCCTGCCCGGCACGACGGCCACCGACTCGTCCAGCGCCATGGCCGGTCCGGCACCCCTGGCCTCGGCGGCGCTGCGGCCGTCAATGGTGCCGACGTCGAAGGTCCAGTGCGCGATCAGCATGGCACCACCCACGCTGGCAGCGCCCGCCCCCCCGTGACAACCCCCTCGCGGGGCGGGACGCCGCCGTGCGCGGCGAGGCCGTCCGGCGAACGCTCAGTCAGCGGGCGGAAGCGGCAGGTGACCGGACAGGTCGGCGCGCGGGCCGCTGGCGCGGACCCGCCCCTTTTTCACGGCGTCGTCCCAGGCCAGCCGCCCGGTCGCCAGCGCGATCCACGTCGGTGGGTCCATCTCCACCACGTTCGGCGGGGTTCCACGGGTATGGTGCGGCCCGGCAATGCATTGGACGGCGGCGTACGGAGGGACCCGGACCTCCACCGACCGCCCCGGTGCGAGCGCGGCGAGCCGGTCGAGCAGGTACCGCACGGCTCCCTTGAGAACGGGCCGGTTCGGTTCGGCGCCCGCGTCGTAGGCGGCCAGCACGGCCTCCAGGGCGGACCGGCGGAGCTCCGCGGGCTCATCGGTACCGCCGTGCGGCGGCAGGCCCAGCGCGTGCCGCTGCTCGTCCAGCACGGCTCGGGTGAGTGGTGTTCGCGACATCGCCACCGACGCTACCGTTCCTCCCATCCTGTCCGTCCCCGGCGCGGCGGGGCCGTGCACCCGGTAGAAAGGGACCGGCCACGGCGGACGGCGGCAGGGGCCGAACGGCACAGGTGCCCGGAAGGCATGGAAGGCACGGAACCGCACACGAGCGCAGAGACCAGACGAGGCCCCGTTCCGGCCCGGCACGGGGCACCATGCGACCACGGCGCGCGGCCCCGGGCCGGCGTACGGACCGGCGCGCCGACCCGGACGGGGCACGGAAAGGCGCGGGGGACGGAAGGTTTGGGGGCCGGCTGGGGGGCCGGTCCCCGGCGGGGAGAACACGGAGGTTGTGTAGATGGCCGATGCGCTGCCCCTGCAGCCCGGTGACCCGCGAAGACTCGGCGGTTACGAGGTCACCGGACGGCTCGGCGTCGGCGAGCACGGCGCCGTCTTCCTCGGCCGGACCCCGTCCGGCGGGCAGGTCGCGATCAAGCTGCTGCACCTGCGGCTGACCGGGGAGCCGGCGGCGCGCGCCCGGTTCGCCGGGGCCTTCGCCGCCGCCCGCAAGGTGCGGGGCTTCTGCACCGCCGCGATCCTCGACGCCGACGTGGAGGGCGACCGCCCGTACGTGGTCAGCGAGTACGTCGCCGGGCCGTCCCTGCTGCGGCTGGTCTCCGAGGAGGGCCCGCGCGGGAACGCGGTGATCGAGCGGCTGGCGGTCGGCACCGCGGTCGCGCTCGCCGCGATCCACCGGGCCGGGGCCGTCCACCACGACCTCAGGCCCGCCAACATCCTGCTCGGCCGGGACGGTCCCAGGCTGACCGACACCGGCGTCGCCGCCGCTCTGGAGGCCGTGGACGCCACCCCGACGGGGCGGGTCAGCGACGACCCCTCCTACAAGGCCCCCGAACAGCTCAGCGGCAGCGACAACGGCCCGGCCGCCGACGTGTTCGCCTGGGCCTCGTGCCTGCTGTACGCGACCTACGGGCGGGCCCCGTTCGGGGACGACTCCACCTCCGAGGTCATGCAGCGGGTGGTCTACGACGAGCCCGAGATGGACGAGCTGCCGGACTCGCTGCGCGAGATCGTCGCCGACGCCCTCGCCAAGGACCCCGCGCGGCGTCCCACCGCGGCGGCGCTGCTCGAACGGATGCTGGACGAGTCCGGGCCGCTGGCCGAGAAGATGCCCGGCACGCTCCTCGACGAGGGTCGCGCGCTCGCCGTCGGCGCCTCGCTCACCCCGCCTCCCGCCGAGCCCCGGATCATCTTGGAGTCGCCGCCCCTCTCACCGACCGCGTTCACCGGCCCTACGCCTGAATCCGTGCCGCTGAGGGCCGCCGTCCCGGACCCGCCCCGGGAACCGTCGGCGCCGGGTTCGTACGAGCCGTCCAATCTGTACGAGCCGCCGCGGGAGGCCACGGCCCGGTCGGGCTCCGAGGGGTGGTTCGAGCCCCGCTCGTCCTCCAAGGCCGGCTCCTGGTCGGCCCCGCCGGAGCCGACGGAGGCGGCGGAGGCGGCCGAGCTCACGCGGATCGACACGCCGCGCATCGAACCGTCCGGCCCGCCCCCGTCCCGCGACCGGGTGTACGACGACATGGCGACGCAGCATGTGCCCGCCGTGCCCGAGGCGGGGTTCGCCGGGCCGACCGACAGGACGGACCCGGTCCCGCACCTGATCCCCGGCATGGACCGTTTCAGGGACGAGGTTCCGGAAGAGCGCGGCTCCACGGCCGTCCTGCCCGCCGTGGCGTCCGAGCCGTCCCCCCGTGGGCTGCCGGGGGTCTTAGAGAACCTGCTGCGCCTGCGCCCCGGCAACAGCATGCTGGGCGTGGCGCTCTCCCTCACGATCGGCGTGCTGGTCGGCGTCGCGATCATCGCTCTGGTGCTGTGGCCGCAGATGCGGGGGAACGAGGAGCCGTCCCCGCAGCAGGCCGGGCCCGCCAACGCCATCAACGACCAGCCCGTGACGGCCATCCCCGAGGGCTTCGCCGGGACGTGGAAGGGCACGGCCGTCAACCCTTCGCGCGGCGCCTCGTTCCCAGTCGAGGTCACGTTCGAGCCGGGCCAGACGAAGGCGCGCGCGGTGTACCCGCAGAGTCGCTGCACCGGGACGCTGACCTTCACCGAAGGCACGAACCGGACGCTCAAGATGGCCCTGGACATCTCCAAGCCGTGCTCCAGCGGTGCCGTCGAGGTCACCCGCCAGGTCGACGGGACGCTCCAGTACGTGTGGAGGCTGCCCGGCAACCGGCGGCTCGGCTACCAGGGCAAGCTCAGCCGTAGCTGACCGCGCCGGGCCTATCGGGACCCGCCCGGACCCGAGGATTTAAGGGTCATTTAAGAGTTTCTTTCACCTCGGATCCATTAAGGTATCCGCGGCCGAGATCATCGGCTCGGCCGCGGGTGCCCGGTCCCCGCCGGAGAGAAGGAGTGCTCTTGCGGACTGCCCACCGAAGGCCGGCCCTCGCATGCGCGCCACCGGGCCGCGCCGGCGAACCGCCCTGCCGCGCCCCCGCGCCCTTTCTCGTGGGCGCGGAATTGGTCAAGCGCCGCCCGAGCAAAGGCACGGAACGGACGGCTTCCCCGTGGAACGCGCGGCGGCATCCCCTGCTGGTCCACGCTGTGAGCCGGGTCACCTGACATGGCTCCGCACCCACGAAATGGCCACGCCCACCGAGCAATGGGCCATTCCACGACGCCCGGCGGTTTGATCTCCGCTAAGGTTCGTAGGGCTCATTCCAGTTCGACCGCATTGCAGTCCGACGGCATTCGGCCCGCGCACCGTCCCGCCCCCCGGGGACGGAACGGCCGGATCGGCCGAGTCCCGTGGCACCCGCGCCACGGGAGCCGGGGACCCATCGCCGGTGAGTCCGGGGCCAGCCCCCGGGCCAGACCGGCCGGGGTGAACCCACCACCGGTCACCACCGGCGGTGGCAGGGCCGACTCCCGGCCCGAACCCGTCAGCTAACCCGGTAGGCGATCGAGGAGAGGAGAGGACGTGGAGGAGACCCCGAACTCCACCCGTCGCTGGCGCACCCGGCTACGGCGTCCCGCCCTGGCACTCGTGGCACTCGCCGCCGGTGCCGTGCCGCTCACCGCCGGCACCACGGTGAACGCGCAGGCCGCGGCCCCAGGCGACACGGCCAAGATGCGGAAGCTCAACATCCAGATCGAAAAGCTCGACAGGGCCTACGGCGGCGACCTCGCCAAGCTGAAGGACGCCCAGTACGACGCCAGGAAGGCCCTGGCCAAGGCCAGAGAGCTCAACACCGACCTGGAAGCCACCCGCAACCTGGTCGCCCAGCTAGCGGCCTCCCAGTACATGACCGGCGGCGCCGACCCGTCCGTGTCGGTCCTCGGCTCCGACGACCCGTCCAGCGCGCTCAGCGGCCTGAGCCTCGCCAGCCACGTGGCCTCCAACCAGTCCGCCCGGGTCCGGCAGATCCAGAAACTCGTCAACGACCAACAGCGCGCCAAGCGCGAGGCCGACCAGAAGATCAAGGACCTGGAGAAGGAGATCGCCGACCTGGTCAAGCAGCGGGCCAGGATCCGGGCACTGATCAAAAAGTACAAGCCCGAATCCCCGAGCGTCGGCATGGGCGGCGTCACCGCGCGCATGCTCAAGGTGAAGAACACGATCGACATCGAGTTCGGCCCGTTCCCCACCATCGGCTGCTTCCGCGGCGGCGTCGACGCCCAAGACCACGCCACCGGCACCGCCTGCGACTTCATGGTCAGCACCGGCGGCAGCATGCCGTCCGCCAACGGCCGCGCCCAGGGCGACCGCACCGCCCAATACGCCATCAGCAACGCCAGCAGGCTCGGCATCAAGTACGTCATCTGGCGTCAGCGCATCTACGACATGCGCAGCCCAGGCTGGCGCATGATGGCCAACCGCGGCGGCATCACCGCCAACCACTACGACCACGTGCATATATCTGTGTTCTAATTTTTGGGCAGGCGCGAGCTGCGCTCGTCGCTGGCGCTCCTCGCTTGTCGCGCCTGCGGCGATCGCTGCATCGCTCCGACTCGCCTAGGGGCTCGCTGCGCGATCAGGTTCCTCGCAGGCTCGGAACCTGCCTTCGGTCGCGATCGCAACGCTTGGGCGCCGTTCGGGGCTGGGGTTACGGGCTGAGGTCGTTGCGAAAGGTTCTTATGCGGCCACGAGCTGCGCTCGTCGTCTGGGCTTGTTTTGTGGGCAGAGGGGGTTGCTGGTGGCGGTTGAGCGGTGTTCGGCTTGGGGGTGGTTAGTTGGCGTAGCTCGGGAGTAGGCGTTCGTGGGTGTCCCTTAGTTCCACTAGGGGGATCGTGAACAGCTCTTGGGCTTCGCCGTCCGGGCCTACGGTGGAGACGTCCAGGGAGTCGCCGCCGATGATGCCCAGTTGGGAAATGGGGACGCCCGCGGTCTCGCACAGTTGTACCAGGCGGTTCTCGCCGCCGGGGCGGATGGCCACCACGGCTCGGGCGACGGACTCGCTGAACAGGTTGACGAAGGGGTCGCCGCGCAGGGTGATCTTGGCGCCCAGGCCGCCGCGCAGGCAGGACTCCACCAGGGCCTGGGAGAGGCCGCCGTCGGAGAGGTCGTGTGCGGCCGTGAGCAGACCCTCGCGGGCGGCGGCGACCAGGACCGAGGCCAGGGCGCGTTCGGCGGCCAGGTCGACCAGGGGCGGCAGGCCGCCCAGGTGGCCGTAGACCACGTGCGCCCATTCGGAGCCGCCGAACTCCTCGCGGGTCTCGCCCAGGAGTGCGAGGGTGGCGCCGTCGGAGGTGAACGACATGTTCACGTGGCGGCGGACGTCGTCGTGGACGCCCAGCACCCCGATGACCGGGGTCGGGTTGATCGGCGTGGTGCCGGTCTGGTTGTAGAAGCTGACGTTGCCGCCGGTGACCGGGACGCCCAGGTACTGGCAGGCGTCCGCCAGGCCCTCCACGGCACGGGCGAACTGCCACATGACTCCGGGGTCCTCCGGGGAGCCGAAGTTGAGGCAGTTGGTGACCGCCAGCGGGCGGGCGCCGGTGGCCGCCACGTTCCGGAACGCCTCGGAGAGGGCCAACTGGGCGCCGCTGTAGGGGTCGAGCCGGGTGTAGCGGCCGTTGCCGTCCAGGGACAGCGCCAGGCCCAGCCCGGACTCCTCGTCGATCCGGATCACCCCGGCGTCCTCGGGCATGGCCAGCACGGTGTTGCCCATCACGTACCGGTCGTACTGCGAGGTCACCCAGGTCTTGCTCGCCAGGTTCGGGGACCCGGCCAGCCACAGGACCGTGCGGCGGATCTCCTCGGCGCTGGACGGGCGGGTCAGCCGTCCCGGAGTGTCGGCCTGCAGCGAGCCCAGGTCGGCCGGGGGCTCCAGCGGGCGCCGGTACACCGGGCCCTCGTCGGCGGCGGTGCCGGGGGGGATGTCGACGATGGTCTCGCCGCGCCAGGTCATGACGAGGCGCCCGGTGTCGGTGACCGTGCCGATCGTGGTCGCCGGGATCTCCCACTTGGCGCAGATCTCCATGAAGCGCTCGACCTTGGACGGCTCGACCACGGCCATCATGCGCTCCTGCGACTCGCTCATGAGGATCTCCTCAGGGCGCAGCGTCGAGTCGCGCAGCGGGACGGCGTCCAGTTCGACGTGCATGCCGCCGGTCCCGGCGGCGGCCAGCTCGGTGGTCGCGCACGACACGCCCGCGGCACCGAGGTCCTGGATGCCGACCACCAGGTCCTCGCGGAACAGCTCCAGGCAGCACTCGATCAGCAGCTTCTCGGTGAACGGGTCGCCGACCTGCACCGCCGGCCGCTTGGCCTGCGACTCCTCATCGAAGGTCGCCGAGGCCAGCACGGACGCGCCGCCGATCCCGTCCGGGCCGGTGGTGGCACCGAACAGGATCACGTGGTTGCCCGGCCCAGGGGCGATCGCCCGCTTGATGTCCTCGTGCTTCATCACGCCCACGCACAGCGCGTTCACCAGCGGGTTCTGCGCGTAGGTGGGGTCGAACACGGTCTCGCCGCCGATGTTGGGCAGGCCGAGCGAGTTGCCGTACCCGCCGATTCCCGCGACCACCCCGGGCAGCACCCGTTGCGTGTCGGGCTCGTCGGCCGGGCCGAAGCGCAGCGAGTCCATCACCGCGACCGGACGGGCGCCCATCGACATGATGTCGCGCACGATCCCGCCGACCCCGGTCGCCGCGCCCTGGTACGGCTCCACGTAGGAGGGGTGGTTGTGCGACTCGACCTTGAAGGTGACCGCCCAGCCCTGGCCCACGTCCACCACGCCGGCGTTCTCGCCCATGCCGACCAGCAGCGCGTCGGTCTTGGGCGCCTTCTCACCGAACTGGCGCAGGTGGACCTTGGAGCTCTTGTACGAGCAGTGCTCGCTCCACATCACCGAGTAGATCGCCAGCTCCGCCGAGGTCGGGCGGCGGCCCAGGATCTCCCGTACCCGCTGGTACTCCTCGTCCTTCATGCCCAGCTCTGCGTACGGCTGCGGCCGGTCCGGGGTGGCCGCCGCGACCGCGACCGTGTCGGTCTCCTGGGGGACGGCGGCGTCCGGCCCGTCCTCCACGGACACCGGCACCGGCGGCACGGGCACCTCGACGGCCGGGGGCTGCTCCTCGAAGCGTTGCAGGATCTCGGCCGCCGTCGCGGGACGGGCGGCGGTCCCGTCCCCACCGGCCAGGGGCGCCGCGTCCCCGGGCCTCGCGTCGTCCCGAACGGCCTCCTGCGGCCCGGTGCCGGACGCGGGATGCCGGAGGCCCGAGTCGGGCGCGTTCGACTGGTCCTCGACACTGGGGATCCGCGGCTGCGGCCCGGTGTCGGTCACGACGGGCTGTGTGCCGGAGACCACGGGTTGCGGGCCTGTGCTGGACGGGACGACCGGCTGTGGGCCCGTGTTGGAGGGGACCGCGGGCTGCGGGCCTGTGTCGGGCCTTGGTGGCTGGGGGACCAGGCCGGCGGCGGCCTGGCGTTCGCCCTCCTCGGCCACGGCCTCGAATGCCTGGACGACCGAGGGGTTGACCGGCTGCAGCTCGGGGTCGTCGGCGTCGGACTTGAGGTCGGCGAACCACTCCAGGCTCGGCTCGTCCGGTTCGCCGGTCGCGGTGACGTCCGGGGCGCCGGGGGTGGACGGCTGCTCGCTCATGCTGTGCTTCCCGTTCGCGTACAGGGCGCCGTTGGGCGCCGCCTTCCCTCGTCGCTCGCCGCCCGCCCTCCACGGCGGGCGACGCCGCGTCCTTCCCGCTCTGTCATACGGCGACCAGCCTCTTGACGATCGAGGTGAAGAAGCCGAGCCCGTCGGTCGAGGGGCCGGTGAGGGTCTCCACGGCGTGCTCGGGGTGGGGCATCAGGCCGACCACGTTGCCGGCCTCGTTGCAGACGCCCGCGATGTCGTCGAGCGAGCCGTTGGGGTTGAGGTCGACGTAGCGGGCCACGATCCGGCCGCTCTCCGCCAGCTCGCTGAGCGTGGCGGCGTCGGCGGTGTAGCGGCCGTCCCTGTTCTTGATCGGGACGACCAGCTCTTGGCCCTCGGCGTAGTCGGCCGTCCAGGCGGTCTCGGCGTTCTCGACGCGCAGGCGCTGGTCACGGCAGACGAAGTGGAGGCCGGCGTTGGGCAGCAGCGCGCCGGGCAGCAGGTGCGACTCGCACAGCACCTGGAAGCCGTTGCAGATCCCCAGCACCGGAAGCCCGTCCCCGGCCGCGGCGATCAGCTCGGTCATCAGCGGCGCGAACCGGGCGATCGCACCGGCGCGCAGGTAGTCGCCGTAGGAGAACCCGCCGGGCAGCACGACGGCGTCCACGCCGCGCAGGTCGTGGTCGGCGTGCCAGAGGGCGACCGGCTCGGCGCCCGCGAGCCGCACGGCACGCGCGGCGTCACGGTCGTCGAGGGAACCTGGGAAGGTGACGATCCCTACCCGGGCAGCGTCCATCTCTACTGTTCCTCCGGAATGAGGCGGCCGGGGGTGAGGCGGCCTTGCCCGCCGAACGGCGCCGTGGCACGGCGACCACCGGTCACCGTCGCACGACGCGATCCCCCCGCGTTCGTCTCAATCTACCCGGCGCTGTGCACCAGGGGTTCGTCCAGGTCCCTGATCAGCGCCTCGTCGCGCCAGGTCAGGCGCTTCTCGAGGTGGACGACCGTGCCCCGTTCGGACGCGGAGTCGATGATGAGTTCGTCCACCAATGCCCGCATGATCCTAATACCGCGGCCGGACTCGGCCAAGTCCGAGGGGTCGGTGACGGCGGGGGTGCGGCGCGGGCCGCGGCCCAGATCCATGATCTTCAGCAGGCACAGGCCGTCGTCCACCCGTCCGGCCACCTCGAACTCGCGGGTGCCGCGGGCGTGCTGGATCACGTTGGTGCACGCCTCGGAGGTGGCGACGAGAATGTCGGCGACGCAGTCCTCGGCGACCCCGAGACCGCGTAGCGCCTCCCCCAGTACCCGGCGGATCACCGGGATGCTCAGCGCCTCGCGCGGCAGCGCGAGCGAGAACCTCATGTCCACCGGTCACCTCGTGCTCATGCCCCGGGATCCCGCGGCGGGACTCCGGTCCCCCGAGCGTTGCTCGACTCGACGCAGCTAAGGCTTCCCCGGCGGTATCTTCCGTAATCGTTGAACGGCGGGCTCTTTCTGTGAACACTCGGTTGTCACTGGATGGCTTTAGTCCCCCGGCCGGGATTGGCCTAGATCGGTTGATGAGAGCAAAGGGGATAGCACGTTCCAATTGGCGGCTCGTCCATTCGCGAGGCCGGTAAATCACCCGTGCGCGACCCGGGCGTCCCACCGCGGTTACAGGACGCGCACCTCGAAGGTCTCGATCACCGTGTTGGCCAGCAGGGTCTCGGCGATCCTACGGACCCGGCCGAGGGCCTCCTCGTCGGCCTCGCCGGCCAGTTCCAGCTCGAACCTCTTGCCCTGGCGCACCGCGCCGATGCCCTCGTACCCCATCTGCGGCAGCTTGCGAGCGATCGCCTGCCCCTGCGGATCGAGGATCTCCGGCTTGAGCATGACGTCGACGACCACGCGAGCCACGACCGCCCCCTTACTGATCTGCGGTTCCCCTACCGTCAGCAGCGTACGGCACCATGACCCTTGCATGACCCACCAGCACCCCGGAGTCGATCGATGAACATCGATGAGCTGTCACCCCCCGAGCGCCGTCTCTGGGAGGCGTTCCCGCGCGGCGAGTCCGTCGACCTGTCCAGCGCCGATCCCGGGCTGAGCGACCCGGCGACGGCCGACCGCTGGGGTCCCGACCGGTACATCCGCGCCGAGGTGCTGGTGGCGTTGCTGGCCGGTGCCGTCGAGCCCGAGTCGGGACACGTGGCGGCGGTGCGGCTCAGCGGCGCCCGGATCCTCGGCTCCCTGAACCTCGGGCACGCGCAGGTGGACGTGCCGCTGGCGCTGACCAACTGCGTGTTCGACGAGGCGCCGCATTTCTACTGGGCGAGCATGGACAGCGTCCACATGATGCGGTGCCGGATGCCGGGCCTGGTCGCGTCCGGTACGCGGGTGGACGGGCATCTGTGGCTGGAGGGCAGCCAGGTGTCCGGCGGGCTACTGCTGGACGGCGCGCACATCGCGGGCATCCTCAACATGTCGGGCGTCCACCTGCTCAACCCGGGCGGGGACGCGCTGCTGGCCGACCGGCTCAGCGTGGACGCCAACGTCTACTGCGACCAGGGGTTCACCGCGAACGGCGAGGTGCGGGTCCCCGGCGCGCGGGTGGGCGGGCAGCTCATCCTGCGCAAGGCACGGCTGCACAACCCGTCCGGCGCCGCGCTGTACGCCAGCCGCCTGGAGGTGGCGGCCAACATGTTCTGTGACGGAGGCTTCTCCGCGCAGGGCTCCATCCGGTTGCGGGGCGCCCGCGTCGGCGGCTACCTGTCGTTCGTGGGTGCGCAGCTCTCCTGCCCGGACGGGATCGCGCTCAACGCCGACGATCTGGCCGTCGAGACCGACGTCTACTGCTCGGACGGCTTCACCTCGCACGGCGGTGTCACGTTCGCGGGTGCCCGCGTCAGCGGCCAGCTCAGCCTGCGCGGCGCCCGGTTGCACAACGATTCCGGGACGGCGCTGAGCCTGCAACGGCTCCAGGCCGAGGAGGTGCTGCTGCGTCCCGCCGAGCAGGTCAAGGGCGTGACCGACCTGTCGTTCGCCAAGATCAACCTGCTGCGCGACGACCCGGCGACCTGGCCGGAGCGGCTGCAACTGGACGGGCTGCAGTACGAGACCCTGGAGCCGCCGCTCACCGCCCGCGACCGGCTGAACTGGCTGCGCCGCGACACCGACGGCTACCAGCCGCAGCCGTACGAGCGGCTGGCGCAGACCTACCGCGCGCTCGGCCTGGACGCCGACGGGCGCTCGGTGCTGCTGGCCAAGGCCCGTGACCGGCGCAAGACACAGGGCATCCCACGCAAGATCGTCGGCTGGTTCCAGGACGTGCTGGTCGGCTACGGCTACCGCCCGTTCCGCGCCGCGAGCTGGCTGATGTCCCTGCTGGTGTTCGGGACGATCGTGTTCTCCCTGCACCGGCCCGCCATCCTCAACGAGGACGACCACCCGCACTTCAACGCGTTCTTCTACACCCTCGACCTGATCCTGCCGATCGGCGACCTGGGTCAGGAACGGGTGTTCGCGCCCGAGGGCGTCTACCAGTGGATCGCCAACCTGATCGTCATCATGGGCTTCGTGCTGGGACTGACCGTGGCGGCGGGCGCCACCCGCGCCCTGTCCCGCGAGTGATCGGACGGCGCCGTGGGCGGGTAAGGATCCGGGTGCGTGGGGCTTGCGCCTCCACGTGTGAGGTCTGCCACGATGGGCTTCAGCGGCGTTCGTCCCCTACCGGGGACGGGGCCACTGAAGAACGGCCGGCCGAGCGGCGACCCCGCGTCCGGCCCCGACCAAGGAGTAGGCATCGATGACGATCGACTCCGTGCGCGGCGCGCCCGCCACCCCCGAGCACGCCGAACCCGCACTCGTCCAGTTGCTCACCCCCGAGGGCGAGCGGATCGAACACCCCGACTACCCGCTGGACCTGTCCGCCCAGGAGGTCCGCGACCTGTACCGGGACCTGGTGACGGTACGCCGCATCGACCTTGAGGCCGTCGCGCTGACCCGCCAGGGCGAGCTCGGCATCTGGGCCTCGCTGCTGGGCCAGGAGGCGGCGCAGATCGGCTCCGGACGGGCGCTGACCGAGCACGACATGGTCTTCCCGACCTACCGCGAGCACGGCGTCGCGTACTGCCGGAACGTCGAGCCGCTGCGGCTGCTGGGCCTGTTCCGCGGCGTGAACCACGGCGGGTGGGACCCGTCCGAGCACGGCTTCCACCTCTACACGATCGTGATCGGCAGCCAGACGCTGCACGCGACCGGGTACGCGATGGGCATCCAGCGCGATGGCGTCCTCGGAACGCCGTCGGCCGGGGCGACCATCGCCTACTTCGGTGACGGCGCCACCTCGCAGGGCGACGTGAACGAGTCCTTCGTGTTCGCGTCCGTGTTCAACGCGCCCGTCGTGTTCTTCTGCCAGAACAACCAGTGGGCCATCTCCGAGCCGCTGGAACGGCAGTCGCGCATCCCCCTCTACAAGCGCGCGCAGGGGTACGGGTTCCCCGGCCTGAGGGTGGACGGCAACGACGTGTTCGCCTGCCTGGCCGTCACTCGGAAGGCCCTGGAGCACGCCCGCGAGGGGCAGGGCCCGACGCTCATCGAGGCGTTCACGTACCGCATGGGCGCCCACACGACCACCGACGACCCCACCCGGTACCGCCTCAAGGCGGAGGAGGAGTCGTGGAAGCTCAAGGACCCGATCGAGCGGGTCAAGGCGTACCTCGTCCGCAACGACCTGGCCGACGCGTCCTTCTTCGAGGACGTGGAGGCCGAGGCGAAGAAGGGCGCGACCGAGCTGCGTGAGCAGTGCCTCGCCCTGCCCGACCCCGGTCCGCTGCGGATCTTCGAGCACGTGTACGCCGAGGACCATCCCCTGATGACCGAGGAGCAGGAGCAGTTCGCCGCCTACCTGGCGTCCTTCGAGGAAGAGGTGTCGTCATGACCGAGACGATGGAGACCGGCTCGGCGACCCCGACCTTCACGCTGGGCAAGGCGCTCAACGAGGGCCTGCGCAAGGCGATGGAGGCCGACCCCAAGGTCCTGGTCATGGGCGAGGACGTGGGCAGGCTCGGCGGCGTGTTCCGCGTGACCGACGGACTTCAGAAGGACTTCGGCGAGGAGCGGGTGATCGACACCCCGCTGGCCGAGTCGGGCATCGTGGGCACCGCGATCGGGCTGGCGCTGCGCGGCTACCGTCCCGTCTGCGAGATCCAGTTCGACGGGTTCGTGTTCCCCGCCGCCGACCAGATCATCACGCAGCTCGCCAAGATGCGGATGCGGTCGCTGGGCGCGCTGTCGCTGCCCGTGGTGATCCGCATCCCGTGCGGCGGCGGCATCGGCGCGGTCGAGCACCACAGCGAGTCCCCGGAGAACTACTTCACGCACACCGCCGGGCTGCGGGTGGTGGCCTGCTCCAACCCGGCGGACGCGTACACGATGATCCAGCAGTCCGTCACCTCCGACGACCCGGTGATCTTCTTCGAGCCCAAGCGCCGCTACTGGGAGAAGGGCCCGGTGGAGACCGACCCGGCCGCGTGGACGCCGCTGCACAGCGCCCGCGTCGTCAACCCGGGTGGGCACGTCACCGTGCTGGCGTACGGGCCGTCCGTCAAGACCTGCCTGGAGGCGGCGACCGCGGCGGCCGAGGAGGGCCGCTCGCTGGAGGTCATCGACCTGCGCTCGCTCAACCCGCTCGACATCGGCACGGTCGTGGAGTCGGTGAACCGCACCGGCCGCTGCGTGGTCGTCCACGAGGCCCCGGTGTTCAGCGGGTACGGCGCCGAGCTGGCCGCGCGCATCACCGAGAAGTGCTTCTACCGCCTGGAGGCCCCCGTGCTCCGGGTCGGCGGCTTCTCCACTCCCTACCCGCCGTCGCGGCTGGAGGAGCACTATCTGCCCGACCTCGACCGCATCCTGGACGCGGTCGACCGGACGTTCTCGTGGTGACCGGGGGAGCCGAGCCGATGAGCGATGTGAAGCAGTTCAAGCTGCCCGATGTGGGCGAGGGGCTGACCGAGGCCGAGATCGTCAAGTGGCATGTGGCGCCGGGCGACCGGGTCGAGGTCAACCAGACCATCGTGGAGATCGAGACCGCCAAGGCGATCGTGGAGCTGCCCTGCCCGTTCGAGGGCGTGGTCACCGAGCTGATGGCCGACGAGGGCGTCACCGTGGACGTCGGCGTCCCCATCATCTCGGTGGACGTGAGCGGCGGCGCGCCCGCCCCGCCCCCCGCGGAGGAGCCGGTCCCCACCGCCGAAGAGCCCGGCACCGTGACACCAGACGAACCCAAGCGCCAGCCCGTCCTGGTCGGCTACGGGGTCAAACCCGGCACCACCAGACGGCGCCCGCGCAAGGCGCCCGTCCCGAAGGCCCCGCCCGCCCGTCCACAGGTCGTGGGCAACGGCCTGCCGCCGGCCAAGCCACCGGTGCGGAAGCTGGCCAAGGAACTGGGCATCGACCTCACCTCCATCTCCGGCTCGGGCCCCGGGGGCTCGATCACGCGAGACGACGTCCTCACGGCGCACCGGTCGGAGACCGCCCCGGCCGCCAAACGGCCAACCACCACGACCGTCCAGACCCCCCTGGGCCCGGACGAGGAGCGCGTTCCGGTCAAGGGCGTGCGGAAGAGCACCGCGACGGCCATGGTCAACTCCGCCTTCACCGCCCCGCACGTCACCGAGTTCCTTCAGGTGGACGTGACGGAGACGATGGAGGCGGTCAAGCGGCTGCGCACGCTGCCCGAGTTCGCCGAGGTCAAGGTGTCACCGCTGCTGCTGGTCGCCAAGGCGCTGCTCACGGCCGTGGCGCGTACCCCGGAGGCCAACGCGACCTGGGTGGACGGCCCGAACGGCGCCGAGATCGTGCTGCGCCGCCGCGTCAACCTGGGCATCGCGGCGGCGACCCCGCGCGGCCTGCTCGTCCCGAATATCAAGGACGCCCACGCCAAGTCGCTGCCCGAGCTGGCCAGGGCCCTCGCCGACCTCACCGCGTCCGCCCGCGCGGGACGCTCCACGGTCGAGGACCTGACCGGCGGCACGATCACCATCACCAACGTGGGCGTGTTCGGCGTGGACACCGGAACCCCGATCATCACGCCGGGGGAGTCGGCCATCCTGGCGTTCGGGCAGGTCCGCGACATGCCGTGGGTGCACGAGGGCGAGCTGGCCGTCCGCAAGGTCACCACGCTGGCACTGTCGTTCGACCACCGCGTCATCGACGGCGAGCAGGGCTCCCGAGTCCTGAAGGATGTCGGCGACATGCTGGAGGACCCGCTCCGCATCCTCGCCTGGCACTGACCGCACAGCCGATCTGCGGCGTGGCTCACGCCGCAGATCGGCGCGCTTGAAACCCCCACACAGGGAAAAGCGGGACGCATGGGCAAGGTGTGGTTCGTCACGGGGAGCTCGCGGGGGCTCGGGCGGGAGATCGTTCTCGCGGCGCTGGGACGGGGCGACCGGGTCGCGGCGACCGCGCGGCGCCCGGAGCATCTGGACGACCTGGTGGCGACCCATCCCGGGGCCTTGGCGGCGCTGCCGCTGGACGTGACCGACCCCATCGCGGTCCGGTCGGCCGTGGACGCGGCGATGGCGGAGTTCGGCCGGCTGGACGTCGTGGTGAACAACGCGGGCTACGCCGACCTCGCCGCGTTCGAGGACACCACCCCGGACAGCTTCCGCGCGCAGATCGAGACGAACCTGTTCGGCCCCGTGCATGTGACGAAGGCCGTGCTCCCCATCCTGCGCGAGCAGGGCGGAGGCTCAGTGATCATGGTGTCCTCGGTGGGTTCCCGTTCCTCCTCCCCGGGCCTCTCCGCGTACCAGACGGCGAAATGGGCGATCAGCGGCCTCTCCGGAATCCTGGCCAAGGAGGTCGGCCCCCTCGGCATCAAGGTGACGGCCATCGAACCGGGCGGCATGCAGACCGAATGGGCCGGCGCGTCAATGGCCAAACCCGAACCGTCCCCTCCCTACCGCAAGATCATTCAGGCGGCCGCACAAGTGCACGAAACCGTGGCGAACACCGCCTTCGGCGACCCAAAAAAGATCGCCCAAGCCATCCTCCACATCGCCGACATGGACGCCCCACCCACAAGGCTCCTCCTGGGCTCCGACGCCCTGGCAGTGGCTCGCGGCACGGCCCAGACCCTCGCTGATCGCGACGCCGAGTATGAGGACCTGACCCGCTCCACCGACCGCGACAACATCACCGAAGAACAACGCGCCGCCCTTTCCTTAGACAAACACACCGCCTGACCCGTCTCCGTACACGAATGTGCACCAAGGCCGATGGCGTTGACGGCGCCGCCGCCTCAGACTTCACTCGGGGAGCCAGAGGTGGGGGCCCAGGTGTTTCAGGCGAATGCGGCGAGCTGCGGCGTCGGGCATGGCACGCTCCACCCGGCTCCAGAACCGCTCGCCGTGGTCACGCTCGTGCAAGTGGGCCACCTCGTGCGCCAGGACGTAATCGATGAGGTCGGGCGGGAGCTGCATGGTGGCCCAGTGGAGGTTGAGCCGTCCGTCCTGGGAGCATGAACCCCAGCGGTAGCCGAGTGGCATGACTCGCAGGTCACTGATGGGCGCCTGCATCCGCTCCGCCCAGGGGCGCAGGCGGGCGGGCAGCCAGGCGCGGCCACGACGCGTGTACCAGCCGATCAGGGCGGCGGCCGGATCGTCGTCCACCGCGCTCCGGAGGATCTCCAGCCGTCCGCGCAGCAGCCGGACCGGCACGGGGGCCTCGTCGATGACCAGCAGCCGGTAACTGCGTCCCAGATAGGGAAACCCCTCGCCGGAGACGTATTCACGGGCGGGCCGCCCCTCCCCCACCGAGCGGCGTTCGGCCAGCTTCCGGTAGAGCCAGCGGCGCCGGCTCTTGACGATCTTCACGAGTTCGGCCTGGTCGATGCCGGGCGGCACGGTGGCGGTCACGGCGGCGTCGCGCTCGACGGTGAGCCGGACGTGCCGGCGCCGATCGCTGACCCGCACCCGCACGTCGAGATCGCCGATCTGGATCGTCGTCGGACCGCTCACCGCCCCAGCTTGCCACGGGACACCGACATCGCCGGCGACCACCACCCGTCATGGGCGAGGAAGGTCAAGCCGCCAGTGCCTGATCACGCTCATGAGCTCGTCCGCCAGCGCCTGCACCTTGGTAAGGTCCACATCGCCGGCGATGAGCCGCCGGGCGATGTCGTGCTGCAGCTTCTCCTGGTCGACGGGCCTGCGCCAGAAGTCACGGCGATGGGTGGCCTGGACGGCCATGTCCAGCACCGCCGTGGCGATGTCCCACAGCACCCGGTCGGCCTCGGGTTCGATCACGCCGTCGCGAGCCGTCCCTTCCAGCAGAACGCCGTACAGCGCGCTTTCCACCGGGTTGCGCGGGTCGTCGTCGGCGGGACGGTCCTCGCGCAGTTCCGCGACAAGCCGGGCGAGCAGAACGGCCTGCTGCTCGAAGTCGTCGG
Organism: Actinomadura sp. NBRC 104412; assembly: GCF_030269515.1. Classification (GTDB taxonomy): domain Bacteria; phylum Actinomycetota; class Actinomycetes; order Streptosporangiales; family Streptosporangiaceae; genus Spirillospora. The sequence goes on from NZ_BSTM01000042.1 coordinate 43,652, forward strand.
CGTAGTCCCGCAGGATCTCCTCCAGCCGCTCGCTGAGCAGCCGGTAACGGCGCGGGTCCTTGCCGCGGTGCACCTCGATGTGGTCACGGATGGCGTGTTCCATCTCCGAGGCGCGGGCCCGGGTGCTCGACAGCGCGGCCACCTTCTCCTCGAAGTCGTCCGCGGTCAGCGACACCGGCGGCAGCGCCTCCTCGATGCCCAGCGACCGGATGTGCTCGTCGATGAGCTCGCGCACCTTCGCGCCGTAGATGCTCGGGTCGAAGTCCCCGCCGTCCACCCGGTACCGGCGGCGGGCCCGCATCGCGATCTCGGCGTAGAGGGTGGCGTCGCGCAGATGGGGGCGCGCGATCGGGGCGGGCATGATGACGTCGATCGTGCCGAGGTATCGCCGCAGCTCGGCCTCGAACCGGTCGAACCGCGCCCCCTCCTCCAGCAGCAGGACGCACGGCTCCAGGGTGTGGCCGGACGGTTCGACGCCCTTCTCGGTGAAGATGGCGCGCAGCGTACGCCGCATCGGGTCGAGCTTGGCGACCTCCTCGGACAGGTCGTGCATCACCCCGTCCACGTCCTCGGCCGCGTACGCCTTCAACGCGTCGGCGAGGTGATGGGCGACACCGTAGTAGTCGACGACATAGCCGCATTTCTTGCCCTCGGCCGTGCGGTTGACGCGCGCCACGGCCTGGAGCAGCTCGGCCTCTTTCAGCGACCGGTCGATGTAGAGGACCTGCTCGATCGGAGCGTCGAACCCGGTCAGCAGCATCGACTTGACGATCAGGAAGGCGATGGGTTTCTCGCCCTCGCCGAGCGTTTCGGGGAACGGCCTCTTGAACGCCGCTTCCCGGCTCCGTTGCGCGCGCTCGTCCGTCCACTGGCCGTATTCCGGGCCGTCGTCGGCCCCCGGCGAGATGACCGGGACGAACTCCATGGCGCGCAGCAGGTCGAGACGCCTGCGTGCCTGCACCAGAACGAGCCGGCGCGGGCTGAGCTCGTCCAGCGGCGTGTCCAGCAGGTGGGACGGGATCCTCTCCGCCTCGGCGACCAGGGCGTCCCGGGCCTTCATCAGGGCGGTGCGGTAGCGCAGCGTCGCGGCCCGGCTGTTGGCGACGAGCTGCGCCTTGAAACCGCCGGGCAGGACGCCGGTGACGTAGTGGCGCAGCATGTGCCGGGCCTTGGCCTCGATCAGCTCGTCCGCCTCCAGGACGTCGCCCTTGGTGGCGTAGCGGCGCTGTAGTGCTTCGCGCTCGGAGTCGGACTGGTCGGCGAACATGTCCTCGAAGACCTCGTCGAGGTCGCGGCCGTCCCGGACGGCGCCCTTGACGGTGTGGCCCTCGTAGAAGATCCGGACGACGGCGCCGTCCTCCTCGGCGTCGGCGAGCAGGTACCGGTCGATGACGGGGCCGAAGATGTCCCTGGTCTTCTTCTTGGCGCCCATGATGATCGGCGTGCCGGTGAACCCGATGCGGGCGCAGTTGGGCAGCGCCTCCAGCAGGTTCATGTGCAGCCGGGACGAGTGCGAGCGGTGCGCCTCGTCGATCAGCACCACGATGGACTCGGAGTCGTTGAGCTCGCCCAGCGAGGGGACCCGCTCGCTCAGCTCGCCCTCGGTGGTGCGGGCGGCGATGTCCTGCTGCTTCTGGATCATCACGGCGACGATCCCGGGCTCCTCCGCCTTCAGCAGCCGCTTGGCGTCCTTGACATTCCTGGCCTCCAGGACGTCCTCGCCGGTCAGCCTGAGCGTGGCCGCGAGCTGCCGCTGCAACTGGGTCCGGTCGGTGACCAGGACGACCTTCGCGGACGCCAGCTCCGGCGTCGACCGCATCCGCCGGACGAGGAAGGTCATGGTGAGGCTCTTGCCGGACCCCTGGGTGTGCCAGATGATCCCGCCGCGCTCGTCCCGTACCCCGTTCTCGGGCTTGGTCTCCCCGGTGAGAAGGCGTTCCCTGGCCCGCTCCACCCCACGGTACTGCTGCCAGCGCGGCGCGATCTTCACGCGCTGCCCGGTGTCGAGCGTCACGAACGTGACGTAGTCGTGCACGATCTGAAGCAGCCGTTCGGGCTGCAGCACGACCCCGGCGAGCCGGTTCTGCTCGGTGACCGACCGCACGTCGCACCCCAGCCGTTCGGCAAGGATCTCGTCGGTCAGCGGGTAGGGCTTCCGCCAGCGGTTGTAATGCTCGGCCTCACCCGTGAACGTCCCGAGCCGTGCCCGCTCCCCACAGGTAGCGACGGTGAGCTGGACGGTGTGGAACAGCTTCGGGTTGCCTTTCCGCCCCCGGTCCTGCCCGGAGTACCGCCGGATCTGCCCGACCGCCTGGGCGATCGCATCGCCACGACCCGGCTTCTTGCACTCCACGACCACGATCGGGATCCCGTTGACGAACAGGACGGCGTCCGGGGTGATGTGCTGACGACCCTGCGTCCCCGGGACGTCCACCCGGAACTGCGAGACGACCACGAAGTCGTTACGATCCACGTGGTCCCAGTCGATGAAGTGGACGCGCTGGTCACGACCCCCGTCCCAGCCGGGGCGGCCCGCCACGGTGACACCGGAGACGAGCAGCTCGGTCGCCTTCTCGTTGGCCTCCAGCAGGCTGAACGCACCGATCCTGGTGAGCTCGGCCATGACCTGTGAGACGCGACGATCGTCCAGCCAGGGTTTCTGGTCCGGCGTGAGGTTGATCTTCCGTAGCGCGGCCCGCAGCCGATCTTCCAGGAACACTTCGGCGAAGGAAGCGCGCCCGGACGCGGCCGGGTCGGTCGGAGTGAAGGTGTCGGGGGGCGTCCCCTCCAGATGTCTCCACCCCATACCGCGGAGCTGCCGCAGCAACGGCTCTTCGACCTGCACATATTCCGGCCCACGCATGACGCGTCCCCGTTCAGCCTCCCATTGCGGTCACAACCGCCATCTTCGCCCGTCCCTCCGCACCTCCGCCACAAGATTCCCGATCAGGCCACCAGTGTCGGGCTTCGCGGAGCGCGTGCTATTGCGTGTCTCTGTCTGATCGCGTAGCCGGCCCGGCGCCCACGGGGCCGTCTGTCCTCCCCTTGATCGATTGTGACCGGATGTAGACACCATTCCGACTGGAGGGGAGGGCGGTAGAGGTCATAGGGTCGCTGCCCATTCCGGCATTCGATCCCCAATCGCGGGCTGACATTTTCCTGGAGCGCGAGTGACCGAGAAGGATCCCGTTGTCGAGGCCGAGCAGGCGGCCGTTGACCACGCCTATGACTGCTTCGCGCGTCAGGTCCGGGAACGTCACACGCGAAGGGAGCCGTACTGGGACGCCACAGACGCCCATGCCGGCACTGCCTTCATCCCCGAAACACCCCCTGAACTGCTCCAAGTCGATGCTCCTCTCGACGGCAGCCTGGTCTTCAGACGGGTGGACGTCTGCGCGGACATCGCCACGGGACGGGAGACCTTCTACATCGGGCGGCGTCTGGTGCGCTCGAGCGATGGCGACCTGGTTGTGATCAGCTGGAACGCCCGCATGGCCAAGCAATGGATGCTCGCCCAGCCCGACCAGCCCGGCGACGTCCTGCTCCGCAGGGAACTCCGATGCGACGACCGGACGGTGGTCGGCTACTTCGACGCCATCAAAGAGCGTCCTGCGCCAGCGGCGGCGGGAAACGCGGACGGCGCGGGCGACGACATCGGGCTCGATCTGCCGGACTTCCTTCTCGACGAGCTTCGCCGTGCCCGCGGCGAGAGGATGCGCGACATCGTCGAGACCATCCAGCGCGAGCAGTTCGTGCTGGTCTCCGACGAACGCAAGGGTCTGCTGGTCGTGCAAGGAGGCCCGGGAACCGGCAAGACCGCGGTCGCCCTGCACCGGATTTCGTACCTGCTGTTCAACAACGTCTTCCGCGCCGAGGACGTCCTCGTGGTGGGACCGCACACCGGCTTCCTCGACTACGTCGGCGAGGTCCTCCCGCAGTTGGGCACTTCCGGCGTCACGAGCTTTGAGCTCGCGCGCCTGTGGGCGGGCGAGGTCCGCGGCGTCGACCCGCTGGAGTCACGGCGGGTCAAGTCGAGTGCCCGGATGGCCGAGGTGCTCCGCCGCGCGGTGAACAACCGGGTCAATCTCAAGGCCGTCAAGGCGCCGGCCAACCGCACCGTGAAGCTCGCCAAAGTGCCCAAACCGGTGGAGATTCCGCTGTCGCTGCTGAGGAGGTTCGCCGGGACCGAAGGCGTTCAGCTTCCCTACCGGGTTCGCCGGAAGAGGTTCGCCGACCAACTCGTCGATCACCTGCTACACGAGCAGGCGCGCGCCACCTCCGAACGGCCCGACCCCGACTGGCGGAGGGACATCGAACGCAACCGTCATGTCACCAGGCTGGTGGATCTGGTATTTCCCGACTTCTCCCCCCAGAGGCTTCTCCGGAGCCTCTTCCGCGGGAAGGCGTTACGCGCCGCCGCGGCCAACCTGCTCACCGAGCGAGAACAGCAGGCGATCAGAAGGACCGCGCCCGCGAGCGAGGCGCAGGAGCCGTGGTCGCTGGAGGACCTGGTGTGCTTGGAGGAGATCCGCTTCCTGATGACCGGCGAAGTCACTCGCCGCTACGGGCACATCGTGGTCGACGAGGCCCAGGACCTGACCCCTATGCAGGCGCGGGCACTCGCCCGCCGCTGCCCGAGCGGGTCGATGACCATTCTCGGGGATCTCGCCCAGGCCACCGGCGTCCATCAGTACGCCAGCTGGCAGGAACTCGCCGACCAGTTGGGCGCACGCAGCGGAGGCCACCTCGCGGAGCTGACCATCGGCTACCGCGTCCCCAGCGAGGTCATGGACTTCGTCGCGCCACTGGCCGCGACGCTGTCCCCCGACACGTCGTTCCCCCGCTCGGTCCGCCCGAAGTCGGACGAAGACCCGGTGCGGGTACTGCCCTCCAGCCCGGTCACCCTGGTGACCGACGCCGTCGAACAGGTGCGGCTGCTCCCCGCGACCGACGGGCGCCGTCCCCGGTCGATCGCTTTCATCGTGCCCGACGATCGGCGGCTACTGCGCCTGCTCCGGGAGCAGCTCGAACGGCTCGCGCCTGAGGGCCTCGGGTCCGTGGTCAAGATCCTCACCACCGCGGAGGTCAAGGGGCTGGAATTCGACCATGTCATCGTCCTGGAACCCGCGGCCATCGTGGACGAGGGGCCCGCGGGCCTGAATCACCTGTACGTGGCGCTCACACGCTGTACGCAAACTCTGACAATCGTCCATTCCGAGCCGCTGCCGGCCGTCCTCACACATGGCCCAGATACCGGTAATCCCGTCGGCTCCGCAGACCACGACGAGGTCGATGAACAGGGCACAGCGGTCGTTGCACGAGTGACCGCCGTGGAATCCGCCCCGACCGCGACTGTGGCGAACGAGCCACCGCCCGGTCCAGATCCCGACGGGTTCGAGATTCGGCTTCTCAAGGAGGTGAGAAGGGACAGGGCCTCACACGTCCACGAGTATCTGCGTCACACCTTGATCGGGGACCTGTATCGGGTGGGCAGGATTCCTCAGGTCGACTCCCCTCTTGTCGACACCTCCTGCGAGAGCCCTCAGGGGTGGCTGCTCTACGAGGTCCTCGGAGAAGGGGGGCACACCTATCCCCGGATGCGGGAGGGAGCCACCCGCCTCAAGCACCTCGAATTCACCGAGGGCGAAAAGGCCGCCTACCGCTTCCTGGTGATACCCGAACAACCCGAGGATCCCCAGTCCCTCGAGGCGCTGGCGGATCGCCACGGTGTCCATGTCATCTGGCGAACACCCACCGGGTGGGACGGTGCGCATCTCGACATCGCACTCGCCCACAGCGGCTAGCCTGTCGCCCAGGGAACAGCACCTATCCCGATCGAACGTCGCCCGGTGATCCCGGAGGTCTTCCGGCCCGTACAGTGAACCTTTTTCAGCAGGCGTGAGCTTCGCGGGTTTGTAGCACGTGAATGGCCTTGGCCAGGTGCCCGGCGCGGTGCGGGCAGCAGCGCAGCTTGCGGAGGATCCGCCAGCTCTTGAGCTGGGCATT
>NZ_BSTM01000043.1 GCF_030269515.1 Actinomadura sp. NBRC 104412
TATAATCCCTACAGGCGGCATTCCAGTATCGGGATGCACAGCCCCGTCACGTTCGAAGGGCTCAACCTGCCCTCAGACACCGCCGAGTGACCTCATCGCAGGTATCCGTGCAACGGGGGGAACCTCAGAAGACCGGCGCCCGTCTTCCGGACCGACCAGTGCGCAGCCGGTACCGGCGAATCAAATCCGTGGCGCTGTACCAGGACCTCAGCCCGTGTCGGTAACGGCGATGGCGACCTATGCTGCCTTATCACTCGCAGGGGATCGCCGGGCGCGCACCCATGGACAATGGCGTTGGCCGCGAGCTTACTGAGCACCGACTTCGCCGCGTCGGCGCATAGTGATCTGGCCCCAGCGACGCGCGCAGTCGTGCGCGTACGTTCGTCAACTGCCTGGGATCGGCGGGCACCGTGAACTCCTCACTTCTGAGGATCCGCCAAGGACGCGGTGAGTTCCTGGTCGATAGCAAGCTCCTTGATCCAAAGCATCTCGCGGAATGTCGATCAAGGAGCTGGTAGCCGTTCCGTTGCCTGACCTGGCGCGCATGTGCGTTGACCAGGTTGTTTCGTTTCCGGTACGACGGTGTGCGCCCGGGCATGGACCGGCACCAGACAGGCCGGCTGTTCCGGCTTCCGGACCACGTCGCACCAGATGCACAGCAACTACGACCAGCGGCTGGCCGATACAGGTGTTCGATGGCCAAGAACTGGTGATCCACCTGCGGGTTCACCGGTCTTGTGCCGCAACGACGCCCTGCACGAAGCGGACGTTCGTCGAGCAGGTCCTCGGCTTCGGCCTGTTGCTGGCGGTGCTGGTCACCGCCGCCAGCGTGCACCGCTGGCCGCCAGATGTTGACCACCCTGCACGCCGAGCACCCCACCATCACCAAGGCCCGGGCCGACACCGGCTACCAGAACGCCGTCGTCTAGCGCGGTGCAACGCTGGGCATCGGCGTCCAGATCGTCCACCGTGTGGCCGAGCGCGCCCTGGGCTGATGTTCCATCGCAGCCTGGCCCGCGACTACGGAACCATGCCCGCCCGCTTCGACGTCGTGATCGACCGCATGACCCGATAGCCGACCGGAGAATCTACTGCCACCTGGCGCGTTGCGGGGCATCGCTCCTCGAACCTGCGGGGGGTTGGATGACGATCTCGGCGGGCGGCCCGTCGGCCGCGGAACGGGTGCGTCCAACCGCGGCCACCGGTGGGGGACGGAGCGGGCGACGTCGGCTCCTCCGGGGCGTAGTACGCCGGGGGTGGCTGTACAGCGGCGGTGGGGATCGGCGGAGCGCTGGCCGCCGCGGACTTCTTCGGACGTACTTACCACTACCGGGACAACACCGCTACGTGGACGGCGCGCGTGAGTGCGCGGTCACCGCCGTGGACATCGACGACCTCGCCGACGGCACTGCACAAGGGGACGCAGGGCGGGCATGACCTCGGAGGCCGGCTTGCTCTTCGGGTCATGCGTCTGCTTTGTCTGCTACGGGTCGACCGCGTCAGTAGCGGCGACAGGTCGACATTCGCCGGGGTCGTGGCCTGTTCAATCCGACGGGCTGTCGAGGTGCAGCCGGATGAGTTCGGTGCGGGAGCTGATCCCGAGTTTCCGGAACACCTTTCGCATGTGGTCATCGACCGTGCGTGGGCTGATGAACAGCTGGGCGGCGACCTCACGGTTGGTGGCGCCCTGACTGACCGCCTGTACGACCTGAAGCTCTTGCGGGGTGAGTTGGTCGAGATTGTTCTCGTGGCGCTTGCGGACGGTCTCGCCCGTGGCTCGGAGTTCGCCGCGAGCTCTGCGCGCCCATGCGGCCGCGCCGAGCCTGTCGAAGGTCGTGAGCGCGTTCCGTAGCTGGGTGCGAGCATCGACGCGGCGGCGACGGCGGCGCAAGAACTCGCCGTACAGCAGCGCCGTGCGTGCCTGGTCGAGTGGAACGTCGGCCTCTGTGTGCAGCGCCAGCGCCTGCCGGAACCATCGATCCGCCTCGTTGCCAGTGGTCAGCAGCGCGTGCGCGCGGGCGGCGAGGGCACGTGCTTCTGGCGGAGCCGCGTCGGTGTCGCTGAGATAACGCTTGAACAGCTCGCGGCCTCGGGCGGGCTGGCCCACGCGTACGGCGGCTTCCACGTAGTCGGGGATCACGGTGAACGACACCCTGTGATGACTGGTGGACATGAGCGCGCGCATCGCGTCCAGATGCTGGACCGTCTCTTCGCCGTGTCCTTCCGCGAGGGCGAGCCGGGCGAGCGCGCTATGGGCGGACGCGGCTGCCGTAGCCAACCGGCGGATGCCCGCCTGCTCGCTGACCTCGTCGGCGAGGCGCTGGGCCTCCTGCTTTCGTCCGCGTACGGCGGCCAAGGCGACCCGGGTCGCCTGGTGCTGCCACCCGAGGTTGGGCTGATGGGTCTCCAGCGCGAGACGGTGGCCTTCGTCGGTCAGCGCCTCGGCGTGGGCGTAACGGCCGCGGAGGATCTCATCATTGGCCTGGTGCCACAGAGCCCAGGCAAGTGTTCCGGCCGCCCCGAGGGTCCGCGCCAACCGGACACCCTTGATGCGCAGCCGTCGTGCGAGCGCCAGGTCGCCTTGGGCGAAGGCCACACCGCCGGCTCGAACGAGAATGTGCGGGTCCTCCGTCTGCTCGGCGTGTGCGATGTCCTCACGCAGCGATGGAGGGTTCTTGCCTTCGTTGATCTGTGCCACGTACTGGAAGAGGCGGGCGAGCATGCCGTCATGACTGTCGCCGGCGTGCGGCAGCCGCGCCATGAGACGGTCGATCTCCCGCGTCGCGGCGGCATCGTTGGCGTGGAACGCGGCCTCGCTCGCGACGATGAGCATCCGCAGGGAGAGGTGGGGGTCGACCTCGACCGCCTTGGCGGCCGCCGGCAGCAGCAGGGGGAGAGCGTCGGCCACGACGCCGCAGCGCAGCTCGATCATTCCGCGGAGGTAGTGGATCCGGCCATGTACGGCAGGTGCGATGCTGTCGCAACGCTCCGCACGGTCGAGCAGATCGCGCGCGTGTGCGGTATCGCCGCCCAGCCACGCCGCGTCGGCCGCGCTCACGATCCGGCGCGCCTGGTCGCCTTCCTCCGGGCTGAGCGCGGCCGCCCACTCGAGCGCGGTCACCGCGGCGGCATGGCCTGAACGCCGCAGGGTCCGTTCTGCCGAGTGCTCAAGGTCGCGGGCGACCTCCTCGTCGGCCCCCAGGGCGGCCCGCGCGCGGTGCCAGGCTCTCCGGTCGCTCTCGGCAGGGTCACCCTTGAGCGCGTCGGCGAGCGCCATGTGAGCGGCTCGGCGATCAGCCTGGCACGCGCCGTGGTAGGCGGCCGAGCGAACCAGGGGATGACGGAAGGCGATCACCCGCCCGTCGATCCGTACCAGGTCGGCGAGAGCGCCGGACTCGAGCGGCTCCAGGTCCACACCAAGGACTTCAGCGGCACGGCGGATCGGGTCGAGGTGGCCTGTCCCTTCCGCGGCGCACAACAGCAGGAGAGACCGAAGTACGGGCTCACGTCGCCGGACCTGCTCCAGGTACACCCTCTCCAGCTCCCCGCTCAAGGGAAGCGGGTCGGGCAGCGGATCATGGCCGCCGAGTTGCCGCCGGGTCAGCGTTCCGGAGATCTCGATCAAGGCGAGGGGGTTACCGCGGGTCGCGGCGATCAGCCGATCTCTCACATCTGGCGCGAGGGACATCTCGCGCCGCGTGTCCAGGAGCCTTGCGGCCGCCTCCGCCTCTAACCCGGCCAAACGCAACACGCTTATTCCAGCCGGAATCGCGCAGCCCTTCCCCACCCGCCCGGCGACCAGCAGCGCGACAGGCTCGGTACGCAGACGACGGGCGACGAACGTGAGCACCTCCATCGAAGGACCGTCCGCCCAATGGACGTCGTCCACCAGGCACAGCACAGGCCGCGCTTCGCCGAGGTCGGAGAGCAGCGTGAGCACCGCCACCGAGACCAGGAACCGATCCGGAGCCGGCCCCGCCTCCAGACCGAGCGCGGTACGGAGAGCCCTGGACTGCGGCGCGGGAAGCGTCCCCACCCGATCAAGGACTGGGTGCAGGAGCTGGTGGAGGAGGGAGAAGGCGAGTGCGGACTCCGCTTCAGTGCCCTCGGCGTGCAGCGTCCGTAATCCGTGCGGCCGACCATCGGCGTAGGCGAGCAATGTCGACTTGCCGATGCCCGGCTCGCCCGCCACGAGGAGAGCGCCGCCCGCACCCGCTCGGCAGGAGGCCAACAACCGGTCGATCGCGGCCAGCTCGACCTCCCGGCCCCACACCATGCCGATGATCATAACCTTCGGCCAATGGGGCATGCCGCCCGGACGAGCGCCGGTCACACCGGCGAGATCGCCGGTGCGAACGGCGCTCACCGAGCCTTACCGTCCCGTGCATGCCGGCATGTCGTGGAGTTCGTTCACGCAATATGCATGACCGATGCCGATGCCTCATCGCCGGCCGGGCCGTAGCGGTCTTCGAACATTCCGAGGTGTGGATCGAAAATGGATCACACTGTGCGCGATCTGCACACGGGTGAGAACGCCCTGACCAGGCGCCTTCGGCTGCAACAAGAAGAGATCGATCGCTCGACGGTGGTACGGGTCCCCATCGAGTCCCTGTCGACATCCGGATCTCCTCGCCTTGGCGGGGAGGACGAAGCGCACGTACGAACGCTTGCGGACTCCGGCGGGGCGCTCCCACCCATCGTGGTGCACCTGCCTTCCCGCAAGGTCATCGACGGCATGCATCGTCTGCGTGCGGCGATCCTGCGCGGCGAACGGGAGATCGACGCGCGCTTCTTCCACGGCACCGAGAGCGACGTGTTCCTGCTCGCGGTCGTGGCCAACACCAAGCATGGCCTGCCTCTTTCTCAGCAAGACCGTGCCGCGGCGGCGAAGCGCATCTTCGAAATGCATCCCGAATGGTCCGACCGCATGGTCGCGGTCGTGGTCGGGGTGTCGGCGAAGAAAGTCGCGACGCTACGGCGTGAAATGGCCGGCCACATCCCGGAGACCACCGTGAGGATCGGCAGGGACGGGAAGTCCCGGCCGCTCGACAGCACGGCCGGCCGCGAGCGCGCCGCACAACTGATCATGAACGATCCGGGCGCCTCGCTCCGCGACATCGCCCGTGCGGCCGGCATCTCCCCGGCCACCGCCGCCGACGTACGCGACAGGATCGCACGCGGTGAGAATCCCGTCCCGGCGCGCTTCTCCGCGAAGGGCAGGCCACAACATCCACGCGAACCCGCCGAGAATCTGAACATCGCGCCGCCGGCGCTGTCCGCCGAGGCGCTCTCCGAGCTGGCCGCCAATGTCGAGCGGCTCCGCAAGGATCCGTCCCTCCGCTTCTCCGAGGTCGGCCGTGCGCTCCTGCGCATGTACGAATCATGCCAGGTGATCGCTCACCACAAAGACGCCGTCAAGAACGGGATACCACCACATCGGCTCGCCATGATGACGGAGCTGAGTCACGCCTATGCGCGAATACTCCGGTCGCTTTCTGAAGAACTCCGTGAGCTGCGACCGTCCGACACGGCCGACGGCGACGGCGAGCGCGCCGGATGACGGCCTGATCGGAGGTTGACCATGACGGGAACGTCCCCGATGACCGCGCCGTTCGTCGAGGCCACGCCGGCTGCCCGGCTCGCGGCGGTCGCCGAACTGGCGGCGGCCGGGCCGGTACGGCGGGTCACGTTGTTCACCGGTGTCCCGGTATGGCTGATCACCGGTTACGCCGAGGCGCGGGAGGCGCTCACCCATCCCGACATCATCAAGGGCACGGGCGGTGACGGGCCGCATCGCGACGTCGTCCCGGCCGAACTCGCCGCGGCGATGGAGCACCATCTGCTCGGTGCCGACCCGCCCGACCACACCAGGCTGCGCCGGCTGGTGTCCGCAGCGTTCACGCGGCGGAGAATCCAGGACCATGAGCCGCGGATCCGGCTCATCGTGGACGGCCTGCTGGACGATCTCTCGGTCGCTGGAAGGCGTGGCGCGCCGGTCGACCTGCTGGCCGCGTTCGGCCATCCCGTCCCGATCACCGTGCTCAGCGAGCTCCTCGGCATACCGGCGGACGGCCGGCGGGACTTCCAGGAATGGACGAGGGTCGCCATCAACGGCTCGGCCCATCCCCCCGAGACTTACCTCGCCGCCGTGACCTCGCTGATCGCCTACATCCGGGACCTGATCGCACAGAAGCGAGCCGTCCCGTCCGACGATCTCCTCTCCGGGCTGGTCGCGGCGCGCGCGGACGGTGACCGGCTGTCGGAGAACGAGCTGACCTCGGTGGTCTTCCTCCTGCTCGCCGCCGGCTTCGAGACCACGGCGCACCTGATCTGTGGCGGCACGCAAGCGCTGCTGGCCCATCCCGACCAACTCGACCTACTGCGTTCCGAACCCGACCGGCTTCCTGCGGCCGTCGAGGAGCTTCTCCGTTTCAACGGCCCCGCACAGGTGGCAATCCCCTATCGGACGGCGGCACCGGTACGGATCGGCGAGGTCACCATTCCCGCCGGCGAGGTGGTGTTGCCCGCGCTGCTGGCCGCCGACCACGATCCCCGCCAGTTCACCGCCCCCGGCCGGCTCGACATCACCAGGGCGATGGCATCGCACCTGGCCTTCGGCCACGGCATCCACCACTGTCTCGGCGCGCCACTCGCCCGGCTCGAGGCGAGGATCGCACTGGGCGGGCTCATCGAACGATTTCCGAGACTACGCCTGGCCGTCCCCCCGGAAGACCTCACGCTGCAAGCCGGCCTCCTCATCAACGGGCTGACCACACTGCCGGTCCTTCTGGACTGACCCCAGGATCCGCCGCCCCATCGGCAGAATGCGCGGAGACCGAAGACACGAACGTACGTAACTCAGACCGGGCCGCTCGCGGGGACTCCCACCGGCCCGTCGCCCAACCCAGGCGGGGTGGAGCGGCCGCACGCGGTCCGTCCTGCTGGAGTCCGCTGCCAGGGGCCTGTCGCGGTACGGCTACGGCAACATCGTGCTCGAAAAGGTCGGCGCGTGAGGCCGGATACGCGCGAGGCGCCTTGTATCACAGGTTCAAGGACAGACAGGACTTGCCCTAGCGGGGCCAGGAAATGTCAGCGCGGCGGACGACCGGTTCGTGTGGGACTGGTACGGCCCTCCTGACCATCGCGAGAAGCCGCGGGGTGCGGCCTCCGCCGAATCTCTCGCCGACCTGCGGCGGGACCCCGGCCGTTACCTCGCCGCCAGCCTCCCCTGACTGCCCTTGGCGGACGCGAGCGTCGACCTGGTCCTGTGCTCGCACCTGCTGTTCACCTGGGCCGGCGTCCATGTTCGGGACTGGCACCGTACGGCGATCCTGGAGCTGTGCCGGGTCAGCCGGGCGCGAGGTGAGGATATCGAGGCCGGGCTGCGGCGGCTGCTGGACACCGCCGACGTGCTGCTCGACGGCACCCCGGCGCCCGATCACCTGGTCCACGTCCGGGTGACGCCGTTCGGGTGCGACGGCCCGCGCGGCTCCCGGCAGGGCACCGACCTGGTGGTGGCGCTCGGCGGCATGCTGGCGCAGGTCGGCGATCCCGGCGGGCCGCCGCTCTCGCTCCCGCTCGTCCACATGGGCTGCGGCGAGCCGATCGGATTCCGCCGGCGCGCGAAGCGAGTGCCCGACCGTGCCGAACGAATTCCAAGGCGGCGCGAACCGCGTGCTCAGGATCCACACACTCGCCTGAAGCCGCGCATCACCACTGACCAGACCCTGATTTCCGTACAGTGCCATCGAACCGTGCGGCCGGCCAGATGACCGAACCTTGGGCCGCCACCGCCTGCGGAGGCGAGCGAACGCGGCGCCGAGAAGCACGGAGCAACGTCGGGCGGCCGGGCGGCCCCGCTATGTGACATACATTCGTGTATGTATGTTAGAAGACCGGAGAAGCCCGCGAACATGGAGACCTGCCGTGCCGATGATCGAACTCACCACCACCAAGGGAGCCCTGGACCAGGCCGTCAAACAACGCCTGGCCGCCGAACTGTCGACGATCGTGCTCGAACTCGAGGCCGCGCCTCTGGCCGACTTCGGGGATGTCGAGCACATGCAGGCACTGACCTGGTGCTTCATCAATGAACAGGAGGTGTTCGTCGGCGGACGGTCTCTCGCCAAGCCGGTCTATCGCGTGACGGTCACGATCCCCGAAGGCGCTCCCGGGGTGTTCGGCCCGATGGCGGCGCGCGGTCGGGACAAGTTGGTGAAGCGGGTGACCGCGGCGGTCCTTGCCGCGGAGGGCAGCGAGAACACGATGGTCGAGGCGCACCGTGTGTGGGTCCAGTTGCGCCAGATCACCAACGGTCACTGGGCGGGATTCGGCGAGATCGTCACCCTGCCCGAACTCGCCTCGTACGGATTCAACAAGGGCGAGCCGGGCAGCAAGATCGACCGAATGCGCCGGGCCGCGCTGGAATCCATCGGCGCGGCGGCCAGTGACCGAACGACTCCTGCTCAACGACGCTGATCCCGCAGCGCAGGGCGACCATGGGGCGACGGCCTCGTCGAACCGATCTCGGCCACTTCAGTCAGGCTGGAGGCCGGCTGGGCGGTCGCGGTCCTGCAACGTCGAGGTGCCGCGGGAGTCGCTCACGCGCACCCTGCGGCGTCGCGTAGCGGGTAGTGAGGCCGACCAGGCGGCCGGTAGCAGACCGATCACCTTCCGCAACACAGTCTGGTCGGGCACCTCGGGCCGCTCCAGGTGTGGCAGGTGTCCGCTGCTCGTCACAGCTCGACACATACATACATGACCGTATTCAGGTAGGCGCGTGATGCGACGACGAGGCCCTCTGGTCCTGGCGGTGCTGATAAGCCCTATATGGCCGTTGCTGGTCGTCTGCGCGCCGCCGGATGCCGGTGTCGCCGGGATGGCACCGGACGCGGCGGGGCACCCGGCGGCGGTGGTGGCCTGGTGCCCTGGCATGGCGCCCGACATGATCGTCCTCTCGACGGTGACCAACGCCGACTTCGACTCCGCCACGGCGCGCCAGGGGGACGACCCCACCACCATCGACGTCACCATCGCGGTGCGCGGGCGGACCTCCGTCCCGTACGAACCCGCGCCCGTCCTGGTGAAGCTGATCGCGGAACGGCACGAGGGCGTGCTGGCCGTGCCGATCGGGGCGATCGTCCTCAAGGCGCCGGGCAGGTTTCCCGGGCGCGGCATCCAGGTGCCGATCACTGAGCCGCCGCGGGGTGGACGCTCGATCCTCCCTCGCCATCGCTCGATCCTTCGCTACCTCTACCGGGTCTCCGCGCCCATCGGCAGCGGCGACCACTCCGCCCGCGAGCCCCGCTTCACGCTGGGGCGGCCGCGGGGGAACGGCCCCGCGGGGAAACGGCCAGATACTCCAGAACCGACATGACGCGAACACCGACGCATACCTGGACGCATATGTCTCAATGGACGAGCTGATTCGGGACGCCACCGGATTCTGCTGATAGCTCACGATCGTGGAGGCAGCGCAAACACCAGTGGTTCAACAGCGGCCGGCCTCCTGGTCGGCGCGTCCTGGCCGGGTCGCCGGCCTGGCCGGGCCGCCATCGCCTGGCGCATACGCGCGTGAACGGACCGTTCCACAGCACTATCTACCTGGAGGTTACCCATGGCGCCCGAGTCAGATGCCGTCCCCGTAAGGCCCTGGGAGGTGATCGCCACCCTGATCTGGGTGGGCCTCTACTGGGCGGTGGCGACGACGTTCGGCTTCGTGTACTCAGGGGCGATCACAGGCGAGGACGTCTCGTATGCCGTGGTCTGGACGGCAGCTCTCGGACTATGGATGTGGCGGGTCTGGCATGGCGGGCCCGTAGCCGTCCGTTACATGCGCCAAGTGCTCCGGGCCTTCGGGGTTCTCGCACCGGGTGGCGTGGCGCTCATCATTGTGTTCGCGCTCACGGGATTCGGCCTTGATGACGTCTTCGATAACTGGCCCACGTCCCAGTTGATCCTGCTCACGCTCCCGATGATCGCAGTTGGCGTGGTGTCCTTCATGCTGTCCAGGCTGCTGAACCGGCCGGTCGTGACCGAGTGGACCATGGCGCGGCGGACGACGGTGCGATGACCGGACGGTGGCCCCTGGTCACCATGATCTGGCCGTCCCGCCGAACCGCCGTCACTGCCCGTCCCCAATAAGCGCGAGGTGCAAACGATCCCGCGCCTACCGGATGGTTGGGACCGTCCCATCCGCGATCAGTCTGTCGGCGGCCCACAGGCCGTGGAAAGCGCGCACCGACGGTCTCGCTGCGCCACCGTCCGTCATGATGGTCACCGCAGCGCGTCGAGTGCGCCCTTGGCTCGGGAGAGCTTGTTCGGGTTGACCACGCCGTAGATCTCCGACACTCGGTCGCTTCCAGGGGCGACCTCGACGACGAGTACGCCGAACACCTTGGAACCGAAGACCAACGAAGCCGGGTGGCCGTTGACCTCGACAGGGTGTATCCGCAGGTCCGTTCCATAGGCTTGGTGCTGGGCCGCGATAAGCCGGGCCACCTTGTCCCTGCCTTGGATCGGACGGTGCGCCGCCCGCAGATGGCCTCCGCTGTCGGTCCACATCGTGACATCCGGTGCCAGGACCTCCATCAGCTCGGCCAGGTCCCCGCCGAGCGCCGCGGCGAGGAACCTGTCGGTGACCGCGCGCCGCACCCGTGGATCGGGCTCGTACCGCGGGCGGCGCGCCTGAACGTGCTCGCGGGCGCGGTGGGCGAGCTGGCGGACGGCCGCAGGGCTCCGCCCCAGGACCTCCGCGATTTCCGTGTGTTCGTAGCCGAACGCCTCTCGCAGCACGAACACCGCGCGCTCCAGCGGTGACAGCGTCTCCAGCACCACCAGCAGGGCCAGCGACACCGACTCGGTCCGGCCGACGGCGTCGGCCGTATCCTCCACCCGGGCGAGGCTGGTCCCGGTCACCAAGGGCTCGGGCAACCACGGCCCGACATAGACCTCCCTGCCGCCGCGGACCTGGCGCAGGCGGCGCAGGGCCTGGTTCACAGTGATGCGCACGAGGTAGGAACGCGGGTCGGCGATCGTGTCGTGACGGGCCGATGCCCAGGACAGCCAGGTCTCCTGCAGCACGTCCTCGCTGTCGGACACCGTGCCCAGCATGTTGTAGGCCACGGCGAAAAGCAGTTCCCGATACTCGGTGAAGACCTCCTGCGCCCCAAGCTCCGCAGGGTCGCCCTGCCGCGCATTCGATTCCTGGTCGTTCCCCATTACCGGCCCGTCCTCCCGTCCACATCGGGTCCTCCACACCAAAGAGTCGGTTCGCGGGCCCATATGTGACAGCTCCAGCCGGGTGTGACCAGCGACACCCACCGCCGATGTCACAGTGCCCGGTGCTTGTCGACTCTGTAACGGCGTGGGGCCAGGTCCCCAGGCGGGAGGAGAACCAGGCATGCTCGCGAGGCTTTCGGTGTTCGTGCTGCGTAGGCGAAGGGCGGTGCTCACCACCGTCGCCCTGCTCGCGGTCGCGGGTGCGGTGGCGGGGTCCTCGCTGTTGGGCGAACTGAAGGGCGGTGGATTCGACGACCCTGGCTCGGAGTCCGCGCGCGCGACGGCCGTGCTGGAGAACGTGCTCGGGCAGGGCCAGCCCGATCTCGTCCTGCTCGTGCGCGCGAAGGCGGGCGTCGACGACCCGGCGATCGCCACCGCCGGCACGGCGCTGACCCGCAGACTGGCGGGTGAGCAAGGGGTGACCAACGTCACCTCCTACTGGACCGCGGGCCGGCTGCCTCGGCTGCGCGCGGCGGACGGCCGCAGCGCGCTGATCCTCGCTTCGATCAACGGCGACTCCAGCGCCGCCGACAAGCGAGTAGGGACGCTGCTCCCGCGGTACCAGGGCACACACGGCGATCTGGACGTACGGGCCGGGGGCGTCGCGATGGTCCAACACGAGATCAACGCGCAGACCAAACGGGACGTCGCCGTCGGCGAGCTGATCGTACTGCCCTTGACGCTGGTCGCGCTGGTCCTGGTCTTCGGCAGCGTCGTGGCCGCGCTGCTCCCGCTGGCGGTGGCGATCGTGACGATGCTGCTGGGACTGGGCCTGATGGGGGTCCTGGCCGCCACCACGGATCTGTCGATCTTCGCGGCGAACGCGGTCACGTTCGTGGGTCTCGGCTTGGCGATCGACTACAGCCTGCTGATCGTCAACCGCTACCGGGAGGAGCTGGAGGCCGGGCGGGAGCACCAGGCCGCGATCGGCACGGCGATGCGCACCGCCGGCCGCACGGTCGTCTTCTCGGCGATCATGGTGGCCGTCGCGCTGTCGGGCCTGGCGGCCTTCCCCATGCTGGCACTGCGTTCCATGGCCTACGCGGGGGTGGCGACCGCGCTGCTCGCGGCGGCCGCGTCGCTGGTCGTACTGCCCGCCCTGCTGGCATTGTGGGGAACACGCATCGCGCGGAGCCGCCCGTCCCGGCGCAGCGCCGAGGCAGGGTTCTGGCACCGGTCGGCCATGATGGTCATGCGCCGTCCCCTGCCGGTGGCGACGGCCGCGGCCGTGCTCCTGCTGCTGGCCGGAGTGCCCTTCCTCGGCATCCGGCTGGGATATCCCGACGAGCGGACGCTGCCCGAGTCGGCGATGTCCCGGCAGGTCGCCACCGCGCTGCGCGCCGGCTTCTCCCCGGGTGAACAGAACGCCCTGCATGTGGTCGCTCCCCGTGCGGCCGCCGGTCACGAAGTCATCGGCTCCTACGCCGCCCGGCTGTCGCGGCTCCCGCATGTCGCCAGTGTGGAGTCGTCCGCGGGCGGGTTCGAGCAGGGCAGGCTGGTGGTGCCCGCGGGACCGGCGCACCGGCGGTTCACAGCAGGTGGCGCGACCTACCTCTCGGTCGTCCCCGCCGCCGGCACCAGCGAGGAGAACGCGATGCGTCTCGTGCGTCACCTGCGCACCGAGCCCGCGCCGTTCCCCATCCTGGTCGGAGGGACGGCGGCGCAGAACCACGACTCCACGGCCGCGCTGGCCGAACGGCTGCCCATCTCCATCGGACTGGTCGTCATCGCCATGCTGACGCTGCTGTTCCTGCTCACCGGCAGCGTCCTGGTGCCGTTCCTGGCGTTGCTGCTCAGTGCCCTCAGCCTCACCGCGACCTTCGGCGCGCTGGTCTGGATCTTCCAGGAGGGTCATCTGTCCGGAGTACTCGGGGGCTTCACCGTCACCGGCAGCACCGTGGCGACGCTTCCGGTCACACTGTTCGCGCTGGCCTTCGGGTTGGCCATGGACTACCAGGTGTTCCTGCTCGCCCGGATCCGGGAGGAGTACGATCGCACGGGCTCGCCCACCGCCGCGGTGGCATACGGCCTGGAACGCGTCGGACGGATAGTGACCGCCGCGGCAGTGCTGATCTCGATCGTCTTCCTCGCCTTCCTGTTCTCCGAGGTCACGCTGATGAAGGCGTTCGGCGTCGGCCTGCCCCTGGCCGTCCTGATGGACGCCACGGTCGTCCGTGGCGCGCTGCTGCCTGCGGTGATGCGGCTCGGTGGCCGTGCGACCTGGTGGGCGCCCCGGCCTCTGCGCCGCCTGCACGCACGCTTCGGCCTCCATGAGAACACCGGAGAAGCAGAACCGGTCAAAGTCGCCGCCTGACACTCACCACGCGGACCCACGGACCATCACCGGTCATGGCGTCGTAGCACCAACCCGGCAAGGAGGCACGGAAAGCCTGGGCCACCGGCACCTCATGCTCCCTGATCCCGGTTGCCGATCCGACGACCGTCCCCGCGCCTCGACAACCATTCCTACAACCTGCTGCAACGCGGAATGCGCAGCATCAGAAAACGTGCCATGGCTGCGCCACCCACCCTCGCCCTTTTCAAACGAAAAACTCCCGGAGATCACCCGACCACACCCAAGCCGTTGGTGAAGGCGTTGGCCTACATCGAATTCTCACTAGGAGACCAGCATGGCCCGGCGGCGTACCTGGACCCTCGCCCTGACAGCAACCGCCGTCCACCTCCTCATCCTGGACCTTGTCGGGGTCAACGTCGCCCTCCCCGACATGCGGCGCGACCTGGACGCGAACCTGCCCCAGGTGCAGTGGGCCATCGACGCCTACGCCCTGGCCCTGGCGTCGCTGCTGCTGACCGCGGGGGCCCTCGCCGACCGGTTCGGACGGCGTCGCGTATTCCTTTCAGGGCTCGGGGTGTTCGGCGGCACCTCGCTCGCCTGCGGACTCGCCCCGTCCGCGCTCATCCTGGACGTGTGCCGCGGCGTGCAGGGCATCGGCGCGGCAATGTTGTACGGGTCGGCCTCACCGCTATTGGCGGCGGTGTTCCCCACCGGACGCGAGCGCAACCGGGCCCTCGGCGTGTTCGCGGCATCGGCAGGCGCCGCCACCGTCACCGCCCCGCTCCTCGGCGGCCTGCTCACCGAGGTGTTCGGCTGGCGCGCGATCTTCGTCGCCAGCGCCGCCGTAGCAACGGCCGCGCTCGCCGTCGGGATCCGCGTTGTGGACGAATCACGCGCCCCTCACCCGCGCCCGCTGGACCTGCGCGCCACCGGCTACCTCACCGTCAGCTTGATCGCGGCGATGTGGGCGCTGATCGAAGCATGGAACGCGCCGTGGCAGGCGATCGGCGCACTGGCGCTGGCGGTCACGGCCGGGACGCGGCTGGCACTGCGCCGGACCCCGGACCCGATGATCGATTTCTCGCTGCTGCGGGACGGGCTGTACGCGGCCAACGCAGCCGCGGCGTTCGCGTTCCACGTCGCGGGCGCCGGCACGATGGTCTACTTCGCGCTGTACGTGCAAGGTCCCATGGGTGCGCGGCCTGCCGAGATGGGCCTATGGTTTCTGGCCTACAGCCTGCCCGCCCTCGCCATACCGCTGCTCCTTGGCCCTGTCGTGCACCGCGTCCCGCCCGCAGCGGCGGTGGCGGCCGGTCCGCTGCTGACTACGGGGGCCTGCGTCTCGCTGGCCGTCACCTACGGGCAGGGCAGCTTCCCCGCGATGGTGCCGAGCCTAGTGGTAGGCGGGATTGGAGCCGGGATCGGCACACTCGTTTCCAGCCAGGTCGCACTCGCGGCGGCCCCGTCCGAGCGTGCGGGCGTCGCGGCGGGCATCACCAGCACCGCCAAACAACTGGGCGTCGCCGCCGGAGTAGCCGCACTCGGCGTCCCCTACTGGGTCGACGGGCTAGGCGCCGTCCTTATCGTCGCCGCGGTCATCGCCGCCCTTGGAGCACTACCCGCCCTCCTACTGCCGGCCGCCCGGCGGCAGCCAAAGCCAGGAATGCAGGCAACAACGCGACGACCACCAGGACATAACCAGGCGATCTCGTCCCCATCTCAACCGGTCGACTAACCCTTCACAGGTTCAGCGAGGACCGGGTCAGCGATGTCTAAACTCGCCGCCCGCCCCCAGGTGCTGCGCCAAACACGGCTGCTGGTACACCCCGACAGCGTGTCGCGCTGGCACCGCGCCCCTCTCCGGCCTCGCGCCCCGTCCAGGCCGCAGCGGACAGGTGCCGGGTCTGACCCGGCGCCCCGTAGTGCGGCGGGCGTTGTGGGTGCGTGGCCACCGCAGAGGAACGTGCGCTCGGACACGGTTACACCGACCACCTGATCGACTTCATGGACGCGATGAGCCTGGACCGACCAATCGTCTCCGGCGTATCCCTCGGCGGTTGAGTCACCGCAAGGCCGCAGCCCACCGCCCCACCCGAGTCCGCCAGCGCAACTCAACACCCCCGGCAACATCACCTCCAAGCCCGAGAAGATGACCAAGCTCCAGGAGTTTGACGCCGCCACCCACCCCGAAAGCGTCCGCGCCTGCGTCGAATGGCTCTTCCACGACACCTCCCAGGTCACCGGCGAGATTGTGGAAGTACGGCGACGCATCTATACCCAACCCGGCTACGTCCACCATGGAGCACACCGTCGCCCCGCAGGAATCCGAAGTACGCAAGCGCTACCTCTGGGACCCGTCCTGGCTCGGGAAAGTTCACCTGCCCACCGTCATCAACGGTGCCGGCCACTGGCCCCAGTAGAAACGCGTCGAGGAGTTCAACCAACTCCATCGCCACTTCCTCAACAGGCTGGAGCCCCCTCCACAGGTTGCTCGCCACGATTGAACGCTCCGCGCAGACAGGGCGACGCCGATGCGGCCCAACACCGTAAGACAGGGCCGCAGGCTGCCGTAACATGCGGTGTCATGAGAAAGATCGAGACTCCGCAGGAAATTGCGCAGAAGCGCACCGTAACCGCTGATGCGCTATTGAGCGGAAGCGTCGATTTGCGCATGTACCCTCACCGGCACGTGGCGGTGGTGTCGCACGGGAATGCCGCCATGAGCCTGACGGGGGTGATCGCGGCTGTGGAGTATCTCTGTCAATGGGGTTGGGAACTTGTCAGTCTGACGAACGTGGGCAACAACATCACCATGATGTGTGCGGTAATGCGTCGCACCGGATGACCATTGCGGTTTTCGAAATACGTTTGCAGCTATCATCCACATAGTTGATGGTTGGCCACCATGCAGCGATACGCTATTCATTGATCAAAACTCTGTAAAGCTGTGTCCGCTCCAGCGCACGGCGAAGCGTGTCGGTGCCGGAAACCGGGTCACCTCAGGCCGACCTGCGAGTACTCGTGGATGAGTCCAGGGTCGATCTCCTGGGGGACAGTCAGCCGTGAACCTGGGCCTCCACGCGGTGACGGATGTATTCGTCCGGATGCGAGCGGGCGATCGCCACCGCCGTGTCCACAAGGTGGTGGAGTTCCGGCGGGTACGCAGACCGCCACAAAGGCAGACCGGGGAGGATGCAACGCCGAACGTCCAAGTGCTCATTGTTCACGAATTCCCGGAGCGCGGCCTCGAACCACTCCTGCGCCAGGACCGACCTGTCATCAGGTTCTACCTGGCTTGCGGTCCGGGAGCTTTCCGCCTGTATGTTGTGCAGCTGAAGCGGTAAAGCCGACCAGTACCACGCCCGCGCGGCTCCCGCCCGCTCCAAGTCAGTGCCCATTCGTAGATAGTCCAGAAGCGCGGAGCGGACCCGTCGGCGTCCGAATGCGTTGAGAGCCGGCTCGATGAACTGACGGTTGAAGCTCGGGTCAGGGTCGTAGACGGCCGCCTTGATGAGGACGTCGAAGGCACCGTCGGGCAGCATCAGGCCCTGTTGGCAGGCAGTGTGCAGCGCTGCCCTTACCGACAGCCTCCAGCGCCGCTGGTCATCAGGATCCCACTCGGGCTCAACCGCAAGATCGATCGCACGGACAACGTCGGCCAGGCAGCGTAGAAACAGTGCCCGTCCGTCATCGGTTCTCGCTGGCAGTGCCGTGAACACCTGCGGAGTACCGGATCCCTCCTCAGCTGCTTCTTCATCCTGGCTCGCGCCCATAGTGACCCCTCAATCCGGAACCGGAAGCTGCCCACAGCTACATCTTCCGCCGACTGCACGAGGCGATCAACGCAAAGGCGGGCACCAGCCTGCCGGGCAGTCTGCACTGTGTCGAGAGTCGGCACGTCTCCCGACGCCGACATCGATCACGGCGCAGGACGCGGGTGTTATCGGATAGGCGCGGTTGCCGAGCGAGGCTCCGATGAGGCCGGTGAGTGTTGTAGTGATCGACGTACTCGGCCAGCACTGAACCGCGTGCGCATCGACATGCGCATTTCCTGGGATAGGCGCTTCGCTTACAGACTGATGCCATGACCGTCGACCGATCCGATCATGCCGACGCCCGGACCGAGGCCACCCTGGCGGAACTCTTCGGTCCGCTCACCGCGCGACTCCGCAGCCACGAGCGTCCACTCGTCTACCTCTCCCTCCTCTTCTCGCTGATCTACTTGCGGCACGCGGACGCGCGGTCGTGGTCCGAGCTGCGGGACGAGGTGCGCGCCGCGGTGGACGGGCAGTGGAGCCCGCAGAACCTGCTGCGCGCCGTCGGCGACCGGGTCGTCGACGCGTTGCGAACGGCGGACGCCTCCACCGAGTTCACGGCGCGGCTCGCGGACCTTGACGCTGAGACCGTCGAAGACGTGGCGCGCATCGTGCTGCTGTGCGAGGGCCTGGGAGTGGACGCGTTCCACCCGCTGGCCGACCGCTTCCAAGCCTGGCACCGACCGCAGGCCGAGGCGTTCTTCACACCACGCCCGGTAGTGCAGATGATGATCGAGCTGCTGCGCGGGGGCGGTGGGCTCAGCGGACGGCTTCATGATCCCTGCCTCGGCAGCGGAGAGTTCCTGGCGGGGATGGTGGAGGCGGAACCGGGCGTACGGCTGTCAGGTACCAGCTCGTCCCGTGACCTGATCGCACTCGCCGCCATGAGCCGCTGGGATCTTCCGATCAGGACGGCGACGCGCGCCCCCGTGGAGTACGCCCCGTTGCGATATTTGATCGGCTCCATGGGCGAAGCCGGCCCTCGGTAGCAGATCGACATCTTCGCGTGCTTCTTGCCGTGCTTCGGTGGAGGATTCAAGGCTCGTACCCCATGATGGAGGCGGTCTCCCGCCCTTGAGGGCGGGAGACCGTGGGGCTCTGCCGGGTCTTCGACGGGGATTGCTAGTCGGCCGTCACACGAAGAGGCGGCGGAGCCCCTCCCAGACCAGTCGCGCGGCGACGAGAATCAAGAGCTTTTTGGCTATGCCGCGCCAGAACCGGGCGTCACCCGGCAACTTTGCCCTTCTGGGGGCCACCCATCCTTGTTTGTCCTTGTTCGTCGATTCTTCGCTGGTCACGCCTCTCCCTTCACTAGCCGAGTCGCTGCGGCGACCCGTGCACAGCGAGGTTTACAGCACTCGAGAACCACTCGTCAGGCGATCGACGATTCTGGCATTGGTGGATGTTGCTGGACACCCAGCCAATATGCTTAATAACTTGAGAGCTGGCGGTGCCATCTCCGTCAGCGGCGCTGACCATCACCTAGCCCGCGATGCTCTGCTATGCGGAGATTGTCCGTTATTAAGCATTTCGGCGGGTACTTGCCTCGCGCTCGCGGGGATTGAGGGCGGCCAAATGCGGATCTTGGTCACCGTCCAGGAATGGCCACCCGGAGGGGTGCGACTGAAATCTGTCGGTGGCCGGCCGTACAACGGAGGCGGTCACATGAGGGGGTGTTCATGAAGCTGTCGGATGCAGCGTGTGCCGTGTGGGGCAAGACGGGGCGAGCGAGCAAGAAGAAGTCCGTTCCGGCTCTTGCCTGGCACCCGCTCGTGTCTCACCTTGTCGACACTGGCAACGTGGCCCGGTCCCTGTGGCGGGACTTCGTACCGCAGCCGCTGAAGTCGCAGCTCTGTGACGTGGTGCCGGGCGGAGAGGCCGAGGCCGAGCGTCTGGTTTGCTGGCTGGCCGCGCTTCATGATCTCGGGAAGGCGTCGGACTTCCAATCCAAGAGCGCCTGGCACGCTCGGCTCGGACGTCGGGCGGGGTTGCCGTTCTCTGAGCGGACGCGGACCCCGCACTCTCTGGTGTCGGCCTTTGCGCTGCGGCAGTTGCTGGACACGGCGGGCTGGGAGGATGCGGACTGGCCAGCGCTCGTGCTCGCTGGTCACCATGGCATCTTTCCTGACTCCCTGTGGCGGGAGGTCGCTCAGCGGGCGTTGGCCTATGAGCACCCAGGGTGGGTAACGATCCGGCGGGAGCTGTTCCAGGCGGTTTCCGACCATCTGCAGGTCGAGCCGGAATCCTGGAGGCGGCTGCGTCCTCCACTGCCACTACAGATGGGCGTCGCGGGCATCGTCATCCTGGCGGACTGGTTGGCCAGCAACGAGGCGTTGTACAGCTATCAGGCACCGTTCTCCGATGATTACCCGCAGCAATCCCTTGCGAGAGCGGCACAGATCAACGATGTGATGGGGCTCCGGGATGTGTGGCATCCCGATCTGAATCTGGCTTCAGCCGAACCGCTGGCTTTCTTCCCCAATCGCTGGCCTGGGATCACCGAACCGCGAGACGTCCAGGTCAAGACGCTACAGGAAGCCCAGCAGACGACAGGCGCCGAGCTGATGATCATTGAGGCGCCGATGGGAGCCGGTAAGACGGAGGCGGCTCTGGCTGCGGCCGAAGTTCTGGCGGTCCGGGCGAAGGCGAGCGGGATCTTCGTGGGCCTGCCGACACAGGCGACGTCCAACCAGATGTTCGACCGGGTGACGGACTGGCTGACCCAACAGGACGGTCAAACCACGGTCGTCCTTGCGCACGGTAAGGCGGACCGGAAGGAGGAGTACCGGCGACTGCTGCTGAATGGCATCGGAGTCGACGAGTGCGATGGCGGGATCAGCGCCTCACAGTGGCTGTCGGGCGGCAAGAAGCGGCTGCTGGCCCCGGTGGTGGTGGGCACGGTCGACCAGGTGCTGTTGGCAGGGGTGGCGGCACGACACGTGGCTTTGCGGCTGCTCGGATTGCTCGGCAAGGTCGTGGTCATCGATGAGGTTCATGCCTACGACGCCTACATGTCGGTCATTTTGCGGCGTGTGCTGTCGTGGCTCGGCGCGTTGCAGGTTCCGGTGGTGTTGCTGTCGGCGACCCTGCCGCAACGGGCGCGGGGGGAACTGCTGGCCGCCTACGCCGGGCGAGCCGTCGAGCCAGCGGGAAAGGTGTCCTATCCGCAGATCAGCCGGATAGGACATGGCGAGTCCCGGCCACGGACCGTACCGACGCGAGCGCCGGGCAGGGCTAGCGCGCGGTTGGACGTGCTCGATGAGTGGGGCGAGGACCCTGACACAGTCGTCAACACGGTCACCGAGTTGCTGGCAGCCGGCGGTAGCGCTCTGATCATCCGCAACACCGTCGGCAGGGCACAGCGGACCTGGCGAGCCTTGCAGCATAAGTTCGGTTCGGGATCGGTCCGGCTGGTGCATTCCCGATTCACGGTGGCGGACCGCCGGGCTCGCGACGAAGCTCTGATCAACGACTTCGGCCCGCGACGGAAGCCTCATTCCGGTGCTCGCGTGGTGGTGGCCACCCAGGTAGCGGAGCAGTCCTTGGATGTCGACTTCGATGTCGGTATCAGTGATCTGGCGCCGGTGGATCTGCTGCTGCAGCGGGCTGGACGAGTGCATCGTCACTCCAGGAGCGACCGGCCTGGGCCGCTCCGGCAACCGCGGCTGCTGGTGGCGGGCTGCGCGCGGGTGCCGGACGGGCCGCCGCGGTTGCCGTTCGGCAGCGCGCTGGTGTACGGCGAGCATCTGCTGTGGCGTACGGCGGCGGCGCTGCGGGGCCGCGACCGGGTCGACATTCCCGAGGACATCCCCATCCTGATCGAGCAGGTGTACGGAGACGAGCCGATCGGTCCGGCCTCCTGGCAGCGTGACTTGCGCCGTGCCGCCGAGGACCATCAGGACAGGTTGGAATCCATGCGGCTGGCGGCACGCCAGATCATTCTGCCGCCGCCCGACTGTGACGCCCTGACCGGCATCGGCAGTATCGGGGAGGCCCGGGACGAGGACGATCCCGAGGTTCAGGCCACGGTGCGCCTGGGAGCACGCACCATCGAGGTCATCCTGCTGCAGGCGTCCGAGTCCGGCGGCGGCACCCCCGAGAAACCGGAGCAGGCGATTCCGGTCTCCGGGGGCAGCCGTGGGCTCATCCCTCTGCGGCGGCGCCCCTCTTCCGACCAGATCGATCTGATCCTGGACCAGGCCATCCGCCTGCCGCAGCAGCTGACCGACGCGGCCCTTGAGCAGGGTTTCACGCCCGCGGCCTGGTCCAATACCCCCTGGCTGGCGCGGACGCGGGTGCTGTTGCTGCCAGCCGAAGGCCACCTGCGCATGGGTGACCGTCAGGTCAGCTACACCCCCGACACCGGTTTGGAGGTCACCCGTGCCTAAGACCTCGCCTGGCACGCATCCGCAGCCGAGTTCGGCGTCGACGTTCGATCTGATCGATGATCCATGGCTGCCGTGCCTGCTCGTCGACGGCACCGCGACTTCGCTGTCCATGCGGCAACTCCTCCTGCGAGCCCACCACGTCCAAGACCTGGTGCCTGATGCGGCCACCCAATATCCGCCGATCCTGCGCATGTTGCTGGCGGTGGTCCACCGCGCCGTGGGACAAGGACCCCATCCCGGTCCCCGATCAAAAGAGGAGTGGACGTCGCTGTGGGGACAGCGGCGGCTGCCCGCAGATCGGATCAGCCGCTACCTCGATGAAGTACGGCACCGGTTCGACCTCTTTCACCCGCGAACGCCGTTCGGGCAGGTCGCCGGGTTGCGCAGCAGCCGTGACGAGACCAAGACGATCGCGTTGACCATCCCGTTCATGGCCGCGGGCAACAACGCTCCGCTGTTTTCCGCGGTCCGCGACCATGAGCCGCCATCACTGACCCCTGCCGAGGCGGCACGCTGGCTGCTTCACGCACACGCCTGGGATACCGCGGCCATCAAGACAGCCGCAGTCGGCGACCCGAAGGCCAATGCGGGCAAGACAACCGGGAATCCGACCGGTCCGCTCGGCCAGCTCGGTGTGCTCATACCGACCGGGCCAACGCTCTGGCACACCCTGATGTACAACCTGAAAATCTTGAATGCCGACATCAGCGGCTCGGGTGATCTGCCGTCGTGGGAACGTCCTTGCGTGGATGCGACCTGGCGGGAACGCACACCGGCCGGGCTGCTGGACCTGTACACCTGGCTCGGGCGCCGCATCCGGCTGGTCGCCGAGACCACCCCCGAAGGACCGCGGGTCCGGCGGGTGGTGCTGTGCGCGGGCGACCGGCTGCGCATACCGGATCTGTGGCAAGTTAGGCAGCCGGTCGAGCCGCACACCGCATGGCGGCGCAGCACCACGCTGGAGAAGAAGCTCGGACGGACGGTCTACATGCCGATCGTTCATCAACCGGGGCGGCAGTTGTGGCGCGGGCTGGGCGCCATCCTCGCCCACCAGGCGGTGACCGACACCACCCCCCCGCAGCACTATACGCCGCCCGGCATCCTGGCACAGCTACGCGAACTGGCGGGCGGACCTCTCGCGCAAGAGCTGCTGCTCTTGCGTGCGATCGGCATGACCTACGGCAATAAGAACGCGACCATCGAGGAAACCTACGTCGACGACCTGCCGCTTCCCGTCGCGGTCCTGCGCTTGACCGACCACTTTTGGGAGACAGCAGCGCTGAACGCGGTGCGTGACGCCGAGAACGCCGCACGCGACTTGGGCCAGCTGGCGGTCGATCTCGCCAAGGCCGCGGGCTGCAAGGACGACCGCGTGCTCAACGGCCGCCGGGACAACGCCCGCATGAGGTTGTACGCGACGCTCGACCAGCGGTTCCGCCGCTGGATCGCCGCCCTCGGTGGTGATGCATCGCCCCGGCAAGCCCTCGACCAATGGCGCTCCACCGTGCGGACCCGGACCTACCAGATCGCCGACGAACTGCTGCTGCGAGTGCCTCCGGCGGCGATCCGAGGGCGGCCGGTCCACTCGGGGCGCGACCGCACCGAATGGCTCGACTCGGCCCTGGCCGAACGCTGTTTCCGCAACGCATTGGACGCCGACCTTCCGCAACCGCCCAAGGAGGCTGACCATTGACTGCTTCCACCACGGACACACCTCGCGGCTGGCAGAGGGAACTGGCGGCCGTCCTCGACGCCTTCGTCGTCCGGCGCAATGGAGAGGTCGATTTCGACCGGGCCGGGCTGGCCGCCTGCCGGCGGGGACTGAGCAAGAAGCCGATGGACGTGCCGGCCATGTTCCAATACATCGCTCCGGTCAGCCTGGCGGTCCCCGCCCAGTACGGACCGCGGGCCCAGGCCCGCGTGGAAGCCGCCACCCACTACACCCTGGCGCTGTACGCCTTCCACCAGCAGTCACAAAACACCCGGATGCACCAGCGCTCCGGCAGCAGGCCCGGGACCAGTGTGGGGAGGGCCGCCGCACGCCTCCATCAAGCGCTCAAGAACACCTCTCCCGAAGGGGTGGACCGCCGGTTCCTGGCGGCGACGACCGCCGACAGTCTCGAAGAGGTTGTCGGTCACCTGCGCGTTCTGGTTCCCCAACTCCGTCAGCATGCCATCGCGATGGACTACCTCGCACTCGCCGCCGACCTGGAAGCCTGGCCCGATCCAGAACGCCGCGCACGTATCCGCCGTCGATGGGGTCTGGACTACCGGTGGCAGCCCCGTACCGAAGACGACCAGGACGACACCCTTCAATCCGACAGTTAGAGGCTTTCGCGATGACCTTTCTCGACATCCACATCGTGCAGTCCGCACCGCCCTCCAACCTGAACCGGGACGAGTCCGGAAGCCCGAAAACGGCGACCTATGGGGGTGTGCTGCGGGCACGTGTGTCGTCCCAGGCATGGAAACGCGCCGTCCGCGATGCCTTCCTCAACGACCCCGATCTGGCCAAAGACGGTGGTCTGCGCACCCGGCAGCTCCCCCGCGTCATCGGCGACGCCGTCACCGCACGCCGCCCTGCGCTGGGCGCGGTGTCCGACACCATCGGCGAGGCGGCCACACGCGCACTGTTCAAGAAAGTGAAACTCGCCAAGAACAAAACGACCACTGAATACCTGCTCTTCCTCGGTCACGACCAGGTCGAACGCGTCGCGGAAGCGCTGGTGTCGGCCAACCTTGAAGAAGTCGCCCATGACCCGGACCTGATCCGCGAGCGCATCACCGGCCTCGATCTCCACGAGTTCGGTGTCAAAGGGCATGCCGGAGCCGTCGCCCTGTTCGGCAGGATGATCGCCGACGCGCCCGAGCTGAACGTCGATGCCGCCTGCCAGGTCGCCCACGCCATCTCCACCCACAAGGTCGTCGGCGACCAGTTCGACTACTTCACCGCCGTCGACGACGAGTCCCGCCGCCAAGACGAAACCGGCGCCGGGATGATCGGCACCGTGGAGTTCAACTCCGCCACCCTGTATCGGTTCGCGACCGTGTCGATGCGCGACCTCATCGCCAACCTCGACGGCGAGGCCGACCGGGCCCTGGACCTGGCCCTGGCATTCGCCGAGACCTTCGCCACCGCCATGCCCACCGGCAAACAGAACACCTTCGCCGCCCACACCCGCCCCGACCTGATCATGCTCAGCGTTCGCTCCGACCGGCCGGTCAGCCTCGTCGGCGCGTTCGAGGAACCCGTGCGCGCCCCCGAGGGCGGCATCACGCCCGCGTCCGTCGCACAGCTGGTCACCTACCACAGCCAGCAGGATCAGATGTACGGCACCAGCCCCATCATCAACGTCCTGGCCTACCCCGCCTGGCTCGCGGAACGTGTCCGCGACGACAAGCACATCGAACTGCCCCCCGCCCAACCCCTCAAGACCGCTCTGGACACCGTCCGCGCCGCATTGAACGAACGGCTCACCGCATGAGCGTGCTGATCCTATGCCTCGCCGGCCCCCTACAGTCCTGGGGCATCGCCAGCCGGCACAACACCCGCAGCACCCGCACGGCCCCCACCAAGTCGGCAGTGATCGGACTGCTCGCATCGGCCCTGGGCCGTCCCCGCGGAGCCGACCTGTCGGACCTGGCAGCACACGACTTCGGGGTCCGCGTCGACCAACCGGGAGAACTCCTGGTCGACTACCACATCGTCACCGCCGCCTCCCACAGCGCCGATCCGGCACTGCAACGCCTGCCTACCGCTGCAGGCTCCACCCTCCGACCCCACGAATCAACGAAGGTCACCCGCCGCCACTACCTCACGGACGCCGTCTTCGTCGCTGCGCTACAAGGTCCGCTCACCGACCCACTGGCCGAAGCGCTCCAGGCACCGCGCCACCCTCCCTACCTAGGCAGGCGCTCCTGCCCACCATCCCGTCCGATCCTGCTCGCCAACACCGACCGCTACCCAACCGTCAAAGCGGCCCTCGAAGGCGTCGAGTGGCAGGCCGGCCCAGCCGAACGCCGCCGCCACCGCACCGACGACCACGTCACCTGCGAGATCATCATCGATGACCGCAACGGCGACCACCACCTGACCGACGTACCACTGCACTCGCCCCCATACCAGCGCCGCTTCGGTAGTCGCAGAGTCAGGCACGAATCAGTCCGCATACCCGCCCACCCCACCAACCCCTCTCACGACCCAATGGACTTGCTGGGATGAGCCCTCCATGTACCTGACGCGCGCTTTCCTCAACCCACGCCGGGCAGGTGCCATCCACCTGCTGGGCAGCCCTCAACGAATGCACGCGGCCGTGATGGCAGGCTTCCCGCCCCTTCTGGCCCCCAACGACCGCGTCCTCTGGCGCGTGGACGCCGAGAACAGCCACAAGGTCTCCCTTTACATCGTCTCGCCCCACCGCCCCGACCTCACCCACCTGGTCGAACAAGCAGGATGGCCCCACTCCGACGTTCCCTCCTGGGCCACGAAGTCCTACGAGCCCCTCCTGCAACGACTCAAAGCCGGCCAACGCTACGCCTTCCGGCTCACCGCCAATCCCACCTACGTCGTAGCCCGACACGGCCAACGCGGACTCCGCCGCCCCCACGTCACAGCCGAGCAACAAACCGCCTGGCTCCTAGAACAATCCGCTAAGAGGGGCTTCGAAGTCCTACCCGCCGCCACCCCGCATCCTCTCCCCACCGAGCAGGCCCACAACCTCCGCTTGGTGGACCGCCACCGGATCAGGTTCACAAGGAAAGCAGGAGGGACCGTGACCCTGAACCGAGTCACGTTCCAAGGTCTTCTCGAGGTAACGGATGAAGTCGCCCTACGGGCGACCCTCATCTACGGCATTGGACGCGCCCGCGCCTACGGCTGCGGCCTCCTCACCCTCGCCCGCCCCAACGAATCCCCCACAAGGCCCGAGGAGCGAAACCAAGACCATCACCTCTAACCGCTTCACCCATGAGCCAGGACGCCGGGACCATCGCTGACGAAGCGACCTCCGGCACGACCGCAGTGCCCAGCGGGAACCGACACGGCCAACGAACAACACCTGATTACTGGGAAGAGATGCATACTCCGGATCACTCAAGGCACTGAGCGAAGCAAGCAGCCCACACCGATGCGCTGAGCCACCGCGCCGCCTCCCGCGACACGATAAGCCCCAAGATCCCCCGGATAGAGCCCCTAGATAGTGGCCTGGCGATGAGCGCCGAATCCCGGCCTGCGCCGCAGCACCATTCCATCCATCCAGGTCCACGTAACCGAGCCAGAAGGCGGTGTCGATCAGCGTGACGAAATCGCCCCCCACCTTGCTGGAAGGACGACCGACCCCGGATCAGTCAGGCTTTGGCCCCGCACACACGCGGGGGCCGCCGGGTAAGGCAGCCAAGCCGCTAAGCCGCACGCGGCCCCCGTCGGCAGGCGGTATGAATCGCTCGGAGTCGGCGAGCGCGGTGCGCAACTCGGGAATGGTTGCCTCCGGCGCGGACTCGGATACCGCGACTCCACGACCCATAGAGATCCGCCGCCGCGCGCTCGAAAACTCAAGTGGATGTCGACGAGCAGGTGCGGTAGGCGACGGTGTCTTCGCCGTGGCTGTAGTAGCGGATGGCTTTGCCATAGCTGCGGGTGAGTGTGGCGCCACGGGCGTCGGTTACGCCGCCGACCGAAACGACTGGAACCTGCGCCGCTTCGGACCCTTCGGTGCCGAACGCGCCAACCCCATCGGTCCATGCCGCGAGCGAACGTGGTGTCGGTGCGCGACAGAGGACGACCGGTGCCCGGCAAGGCAGTGGGAAACGGCTTACCGAGTTGGGTTGTTGGTTTGAGGGGATGGGTGTAGGTGGGCCAGGAGGTTTGGCAGCGTGTGGTGGCTTTTGAGTAGTTCGGGAGTGGGGGCGACGAAGAGGAGGATGGACGTCACCCCGGGTTGGGCGAAGCGGGCGATCCGCTGGCGGCATTCGTCCAGGGAGCCGTGAATCCACAGTGCGTCGACGATGTCGTCGGGCAGGGCGAGCCCCGCTGCCGCGCCGTGGCCGGAGTCGTACAGGGTGCGGGACTCGGTGAGCCTGTCTCCGTGGCCGAGCCAGTCGTGGAACGCCCGGTAGGGGGCCTGGTTGAGGATCCAGCCGAGAAAGGCCCGTCCGGTGCGGCGAGCGTGAGCGGTGTCCTCGGTCGGGCAGACGAACAGTTTGACGACGAACTCCTTGTCCAGCGGGAGGGGACCGGCCTCGGCGAGGACCCGTTCCAGGTCGCCGGCGGCCAGGACGTTGGTGATGACGCCGTCGCCCTCGGTGAGTCCCAGCCGGACCATGCGCGGCCGGAGCGCCCCAACGATGATCTTGGGTGGGACGGCGGCGAGCGGTGGCGGGCGGTAGCCGCGGACGGTGAACGTCTCGTACTCCTCGTCGACGGGGTCGCCGCGCAGCGCGGTCTTGAGGAACCGCACCGTGTCCCGGAGCCGGGCGACGGGCTTGGCGAACGGGATGCCGTTCAGGGCCGTCACATGGGCCGGCACCGATGTGCCGAGGCCCAGCATGACCCGTTCCGCGGCCAGTTCGGAGAGGGCCGCCGCGGTCTGCGCGAGCACCGCCGGGCCCCGGGTGGACACCGGGACGACGCCCGTGCCGACGCCCAGGTCGGGCCGCCACGCCGCCGCGGCGGCCAGCGGCGTGAAGGCGTCGATGCCGCCGCCCTCGCCCGTCCACACGTCGGCGTAGCCGAGGCCGGGCAGCGCTTCGATCACCTCGCGGTGGTCGCGCAGCGCCCGTCCGGGCAGGGGCAGGTTCACCGCCCACCTGATCGCCGTCATCTCCCCTACTTCCCGACGCGGACGGTCGTCAGGTCGACGAACCAGGACTTCGGCTGGACGAGGCCCTGGACGTCGGCGGCGAGAGCGCGCGGGTTCCGGTCGCTCACCACGAACAGGTAGGGTGCCTCGTCGCTGACGATCCGCTCGGCCTGACGGTAGAGGGAGACGCGCTTGACCGGGTCGAGGGTCCGCTCGGCCTCCTCGGACAGGGAGTCGACGCGGGCGGAGTACCAGTGGCCCTTGTATACGGGCGAGCCCTTCGCCCAGTAGGCCCGGACCAGGGCCTCGGCCTGGAAGGTGACCGTCGAGGCGCACTGGACGTCCGCGCCCTGGACCGGTTTGCCCGCGTTCAGGTCGGCGAGCAGAGCCGACCATTCCACCTTCTTGATCTGCACCTTGATGCCGACCTTGGCCAGTTGCGCCTGGAGCGCGGTGGCGATGGGCACGGGGATGAGATTGCCGGAGCCCCCGGTCGGGACGGCCAGGGTCGTGCTGAATCCCTGCGGCACACCGGCCTGCGCGAGGAGTTCCTTGGCCTTGGCCGGGTCATGCTTGTAGGCGTCGTTGGCCGGGTCGTGCTGGTCGGTCGATGCCGGCGCGTGCTGGTGGACCGGGTCCGCGGTGCCCTTGAGGAGGTCGCGGGCGATGGCCTGCCGGTCGATGGCGTAGTTGGCGGCCCGCCTGACGCGCACGTCGTTCCACGGCTTCACGGCCTGGTCGAACGTGCAGTACCACAGGTGGTCGTAGTTGTTGCTGAGCAACTGGAACCCGGACGACCTCAGCGGTGCGACGTCGTCGGGGCTCGGGTATTCGATCCAGTTGACCTGGCCGGAGCGGAGCGCGGCGGTACGGGCCGCGGCGTCCGGGATCGGGCGCAGCACGAGCTTGCCGACCTTGGGCGCGCCGCCCCAGTAGTTCTTGTTGGGCACCATGGTGAGCTGCTGGCCGGGCTTGAGCGACTCGAACCGGAACGGCCCGGTCCCCTCCGGGTGCTGCGCGAACCGCTGGTTGCCATGCTTCTTGACCGCGGTCGGGCTGGGGATGGTGAGGAAGGTCAGGTCGGTGAGCAGGTGGCCGCTGGGCTGTTTCGTGGTGATCTCGACGGTCCCCGCGTCGATCTTGCGGTACGACCTGATCTGACCGGACCACAGCGCCGCGGCGCCGGCCGCCTCCGGGTAGTAGTACGGGCTCTTCTTGTTGAGCAGCCGGTCGTAGGCGAAGATCACCGAGTCGGCGTCGAACGGCGTGCCGTCGGAGAAGGTCACGCCCCGCCGCAGGTGGAAGGTCCAGGTGCGGCCGTCGCGGCTGGTCTCCCAGGAGGTCGCCAGTCCGGGCACGATCCCGGGCGTCCTGGTGGACTGCTTCAGGTCGTAGCGGGTGAGCCCGTCGTAGAGCTGGAAGTTGACGAACCGTTCGCCCTCGAAACCATGAGCGAACGCCATGACGGTGTCCGTGCCGGGAATGTCGGAGGCGGTCATGCCGATGACGAGCGTGCCTCCCGAGCCGGTGGACGGGCCGGCGGTGCCGCAGGCGGCGGTGAGACCCGCCGTCAGGACGGCGGACAGCAGTGTGCGGGGTCGGTTGAGCCTCATGGTCGTTCTCCTGGTCAGGGAAGTGGGGGAATCGAGGCGAGCAGCGTGCGCGTGTAGGGGTGGCCGGGCCGGGACCAGATGCGGTCCGCGGGTCCCTCTTCGACCACCCGGCCCTGCCGCATCACCATCACGCGGTCGGCGATGTGCTCGACGACGGCCAGGTCGTGGGAGATGAACAGGAACGCGACGCCGGTGTCGCGCTGGAGGCCCGCGAGCAGGTTGAGCACCTGGGCCTGGACGCTCTTGTCCAGCGCGGAGACGGCCTCGTCGCAGACGATGACCTCGGGGTCGGTGGCCAGGGCCCGGGCCAGTGCCACGCGCTGGATCTGGCCGCCGGACATCTCGTGGGGGTAGCGTCCGGCGTCCGAGGACGGCACGCCGACGCGGTCGAGCAGGTCGGCGACCCGTGCGGGGATCGTTCTCCTGGAACGGCCGTGCGCGCGCAGGTTGAACGCGACGGCGTCGCCGACGGTCATGCGGGGGTTCAGCGACGTCTGCGGTGACTGCGGGACGAGCTGCAGCCTGGCCCGCAACCGCCGCAGGGCCGCGCCCCGGGTCCGCGCCAGATCGTGGCCGGCGAAGACGACCCGTCCGGTGTCGGGCGTCAGCAGCCGCAGGATCATCTTGGCCGTGGTGGACTTCCCGCTGCCGGACTCCCCGACCACGCCGAGGGTCTCGCCCGCGTGCAGTTCCAGGCTGACGCCGTCGACCGCGGGCGTCCCGGAGCCGAAGGTCTTGGACAGGTTCGTCGCCGTCAGCAGCGGCCCGGTCATCCCGGCCTCCCCTCGGTACGCGCCCCCGCGTTCCACGGCACCGGGCAAGCGGCCGAGCCGCCGCCGGAGACGGGTTCCAGCACGGGCCGCCGGGTCGAACACCCCGGCTCGGTGTGCGGGCAGCGCGGCGCCAGCGCGCACGCGCCGTCGTCCACGGCGGTGGCGGACGGTGGCGACCCGGGAAGCCCGGGCAGTTCCCCGCGGGGCACGCCGGGGCGCGGCTGGGCGCCGAGCAGGGCGGCGGTGTACGGGTGGGCGGGACGGGTGAGGACGCGTTCGGCCGGACCTTCCTCGACGACCCGGCCCGCGTACATGACGACGACCGTGGAGCCCATCAGCCGGGCGACGCCCACGTCGTGGGTGACCAGCAGCACCGCCATGTCCAGTTCGCGCCGCAGCCGCCCGAACAGTTCGAGGATCCGGGCCTGGACGGTCATGTCCAGCGCCGTGGTCGGCTCGTCGGCGATGAGCAGCCGGGGGCCGCAGGCGATCGCGGCGGCGATGGCGACCCGCTGCCGCAGGCCCCCGGACAGCTCGTGCGGGTAGGCGCGGGCCACCCTCTCGGGGTCGGGGATGCCCGCCTGGGCGAGCAGCTCGCCGGCCCGTTCGCGGCGGGCGGCACGGGTCGTGGCGACGCCATGGGCCCGCAGCACCTCGGCGACCTGGGAGCCCACCCGCCGCAGCGGGTCGAGCGAGCCGGTCGGGTCCTGCGGGACCAGGCCGATGTCGCGGCCGCGCAACGACCGCATGTCCCGCTCGTCGAGGTCGAGCAGGGAGACTCCGTCGAGACGGACCGCGCCGCCGACCGTGGCGCGCGGGCCGAGCAGCCGCAGCACCGCCCGCGCCGTGACCGACTTGCCGCTGCCCGACTCGCCGAGCACGACCGTGGTGCGTCCGGCCTCCACCTCGAAGCCGACGCCCCGGACGGCGTGTGCGACGCGTTCCCCGGCGGTGAAGTCGACGGTGAGGTTTTCGATCTCCAGCAGCGCGCTCATAGGGTGTACCTCGATCGCACGTCGAAGTGGTCGCGCAGCCCTTCGCCGAGCAGGTTGAACGCCACCGAGGCCAGGAAGATGGCGGCGCCGGGGATCAGCGTGAGGAGCGGCGCGGTGAAGATGTGCTGGCGCAGGTCGTCCAGCATGGCTCCCCACTCGGCGCGGGGCGGGGCGACGCCCAGCCCGAGGAACGACAGCCCGGAGCCGAGCACGATCGACAACCCGACCAGCGCCGAGCAGTAGACGGTCAGCACGGGAAGCACGTTGGGCAGCACGTGCCGCAGCGCGATCGTCGCCGTCCGGGCGCCACCGGCCCGCGCGGCCTGGGTGAAGTCCAGCTCGCGCAGCCTGGCGACCTCGGTGACCACGACCCGGGCGACGGCCGGGACGAGGATGACCGACAGCGCGATGACGAGGCTGGTCAGGCCCGCGCCCAGGGACGCGGCTATGGAGATCGCCAGCAGCACGGCGGGGAAGGCGAACAGCACGTCGAGCGAGCGCATCACGACGTTCTCCAGCCAGCGCGCGCCGAGCCCGGCGACGATGCCGAGGAACGTGCCCGCCGTCCCCGCCACCAGCACCGGCACCAGGCCCGCCGCCAGCGAGGGCTGGACGCCCCACAGCAGGCGGCTCAGCAGGTCACGGCCCTGGCCGTCGGTGCCGAGCGGATGCCCGAGGCTGCCGGGCGGTAGCAGCCGTTCGGAGAGCGACCCGGCGTCCGGGTCGGCCAGCGGCAGCACCGGGACCAGCACCGCCGCCAGGATCAGCGACGAGACCAGCACGGTTCCCGCGGTGAGCGCGGCGCCCGGGCGGCGCCTCCGGCGTGGACGGCGCCGGCGGCGCGGCCCGGCGCGCCCGGCACCGGCCGCGGCCGCGGATGTGAGGTCCGAGATGGGGGCCACAGAAGCCATGGCTATCTCCGTACGCGTGGATCGACGAGCGCGTGGACGCCGTCGACCACGATGTTGATGAGGACGAACGCGATGGCGATGACCAGCACGCCACCCTGGATGAGCGGCAGGTCGCGGGAGGCGATGGCGTTGTACAGCGCCTGGCCGAGACCGGGCCAGGAGAAGATCGTCTCGACGAAGACGACACCGCCGATGAGGTAGGCCAGTTGCAGCCCGGTGATGGTGAGCAGGGAGGGCAGCGCGTTGTGCAGCGCGTGCCGGGCGATCGCCGCACGGCCCAGCCCGCGCGCCCGCATGGCCTCGACCTGGTCTCCGGCCATGACCTCCACCAGGCCGGCCCGCAGCATCCGCCCGACGACGCCCATCGGGATCAGCGACACCGCCACGGCCGGCAGCACCAGGTGCCGCAGCAGGTCGCCGGTGCCGCCGCCGTCGATCGGGTCGTACATGCCTCCGGCGGGCAGCACCTGGAACCGGACGGCAAGCAGGGCGACCAGGCCAAGCGCGACCGAGTACTGGGGCACCGACATCGCCAGGAAGGACGCGCCGGAGGCGAGCCCGCGCTGCAGCCGCCGCGTGCTGAACGCACCGGCCGCTCCGATCAGCAGGCCCCCGGCGAACGCCAGCACCGCCCCGGCGAGCGCGAGGATCGCGGTGTTGCCGAAGGCGCCCCACACGATCTCCAGGACGGGCCGCTGCTGCTGGATGGACGTGCCGAGCTCCCCCTGCGCGACGTTCCAGGACCACCGGCCGAACTGGATCGGGAGCGGCTGGTCGAGCCCGAGCCGTTCGGTCAGCTCGCGCCGGGCGTCGGGCGCGGCCACCGGCCCGAGCAGGCTCGCCACCGGATCGCCGGGGACGAGCTTGGTCGTCAGGAAGACGACGAGGGACACGCCGAGCAGCGTCGGCACGGCGAGCAGGAGGCGGTGGACGAGGAACCTCCTCATGACCGCTCCGCCGCGCGGATCCCTTCCGGAGCGGTCCCGTTCGGGACGATTGCGCCCGGCCTCTGGTCCGGGGTCAGGTCCGGGGCGGGTGGGCGCAGGCGCCGCCGGATCGCCGCGACCCGGACGCGGCGCGCCTCGGCGGGGATCCGGGCGGGCATCACGTCGAAGCCGTGCACGGTGCCCGGATACTGGTGCAGCTCGACCGGGACACCGGCCTCGATCAGCCGTGCCGCGTAGCGCAGCCCCTCGTCCCGCAGCGGGTCGAACTCGCAGCCCAGCAGGAACGCGGGCGGCAGCCCGGACAGGTCGGCGGCGCGCGCGGGCGCCGCGTGGGCGGGGACGTCGCCGGCCCGCTCGCCGAGGTAGTACCGCCAGGCGAACTGCGCGTCGCGTGCGGAGAAGATCGGGGTGTCGGTGAACGCGCGCATGGAGGGCGTGTCCAGCCGGTCGTCGAGGACGGGGTAGTTCAGCACCTGGAGCGCGAGCGCCGGGCCGCCGCGGTCCCGGGCGATGAGCGCCACGGCGGCGGCCAGCCCGCCGCCCGAGCTGGATCCGGCCACCGCGATCCGGGCGGGGTCGGCGCCGAGTTCGGCGGCGTGCGCGGCGACCCAGGTCAGGGCGGCATAGCAGTCCTCCACTCCGGCGGGGAAGGGCGCCTCGGGCGCCAGCCGGTAGTCGACGTTGACCACGACCGCGCCGATGTCGCGCGCCCAGGAGCCGCAGTCGAGATGCCCGGTGTCGAGGTCGCCGATGGAGAACGAGCCGCCGTGGAAGTAGAGGATGGCCGGTTTGGGGCCGTCGTCGTGTCGCGGGGTGTAGACGCGCACGGGCACCCGGGTGCCGGATGACGGCCCGGGCAGCGTGCGGTCGGCGACGGCGATGTCGTCCGCCCAGTCCGGCGGGGGCTGCGGGGCACCGTCCCGGTCGGTGAGCGCGGCGAAGCGCGTGCGGGCGGCGGCGAGGTCGGCGAGATCGAGGGTCGGGAACCGACGCGCGCTGGCGGCGATCTCCGGGTCCAGGTCCATGGGCTTCTCCCGTCCTCGCGAGATGAAAATTTGTGCGGTATTCGCACGACTGCGCGCATAGTACGCATGCCCGACCGGGGGCGCAATAGGTGAGCGGCAGCGGATCCACCCTTGTGCGCATGATGAACCTTCGTGCGGCATGGTAACGTCGCTGTTCATAGCCTTCCGATATGCCGGAAACGGCGTCTATCGAGCGAGGAGAGGCCGATGGCCGGCAGCGAACCGCCCACCCTGGTGCTGGTCCATGGGGCCTGGCACGGCGCGTGGGCCTGGGACCCGGTCGTCCCCCCGCTGAACGCCGCCGGCGTACGGACCCACGCGGTGCGGCTGCCCGGCGTGAACCGCGCGCCCGGCCGCCACGACCTGCGCGGCCATGTGGAGTTCCTGCGGGCGGAGCTGGCCCGCCTGCCCGGCCCCCTCGCCCTGTGCGCCCATTCCTACGGCGGCGCCGTGACCACCGAGGCCGCGGACGGGAACGCCGCCGTCACCACGCTGATCTACCTCAGCGCGTTCCTGCTGGAGATGGGCGAATCGTGCGTGGACGCCAACCAGCCGGCGCCCGTCCCGCCCGACCCGTCGCTCGCGCCGGTCGCCGAGGGCGACTACCTGCACGTTCCGGAAGCGGCGGCCCACCACATGTTCTACGGCGACTGCCCGGCGGAGGAGGCGAAGGCCGCCGCGGCGCGCCTCACCCCCGAGCACGTCGGCACGGTCGGCGCCCCGGTGACGCGGGCGGCCTGGCACGCGATCCCGTCCACCTACATCGTGTGCGCCCGCGACCAGGCCCTGACGCCCGAGGCGCAGCGGCGCATGGCCCGACGCGCCACATGGCGGGCCGAGATGGACACCGCCCACTCCCCCATGCTGTCCCGCCCGCACAAGCTGGCGACGCTGCTCGCCGAGGCCGCGCGCAGGACGGAACGCGATGCGTGAGGCGGCCGGCCGGGGGGACAGCCCGGCACCGTATCCTTGGGGCCGTGTCACGGGCGGGCCGCCCCCGGACGGACCATCATCAGCTCATCACTCGGCGGACAGGGAGCGTGGCAACGGTGGCACGTACCAGCGCGGACGAACCAGGGCGGACCTCGCAGCGCGCGACATCCCGGCGCGAGGCTTCCCGGCGCGAGGCACGGCCGTCCCACTTCGTCCAGTCCCTGGAACGCGGGCTCGCCGTCATCAAGGCGTTCGACCACACCAGGCCGCGGCTGACGCTGGCCGAGGTCGCGAAGATCACCGGGCTGGACCGGGCCGCGGCCCGCCGCTTCCTGCTGACCCTGGTCGACCTCGGCTACGTGACGTTCGACGGACGGCTCTACTCGCTGCGCCCGCGCGTGCTGGAACTCGGCTACGCCTTCCTGTCGAGCCTCAGCCTGCCCGAGGTCGCGCTCCCCCACATGGAACGGCTGGTGGCCGAGGTCCATGAGACCAGCTCGCTCGGCGTGCTGGACGGCCACGAGGTCGTCTTCGTCGCACGGGTGCCGGTCAAGCGGCTGATGACCATCCCGATCATGGTCGGCAGCCGGTTCCCGGCCTACCCGACGTCCATGGGCCGGGTGCTGCTGGCCGGACGCGACCCGGAGTGGCTTGAGGAGTACCTCGCCTCGGCCGACCTCAAGCCGGTCACCGACCGTACCGTGACCGATCCCGACCGGCTGCGCGAGATCATCGCGCGGGTCGCGGCGGAGGGCCACGCGCTCGTCGACCAGGAGATCGACGACGGCTCGCGGTCCGTCGCGGTGCCCGTCCACGACGCGTCCGGGCAGGTCGTGGCCGCCCTGAACGTGTCGATGCTGTCCGGGCGGGGCACCGCCGAGACCATGCTCGACTTCCTGCCCGCCATGCGGCGGGCGGCCGAACAGATCGAAGCGGACCTGCGTCCCGGACCCGCCGGCCAGGGGGTCGGCCTCATCGGGTAGGAGGGACGGGTCCGGAAGGGAAACCTCCGTGACCCTTTCCCTGCCCCTCCGCCATCTCGCACCGCGCCGACCTGGGCGACATCGAGATCCACTACCG
This sequence comes from Actinomadura sp. NBRC 104412, assembly GCF_030269515.1. Lineage (GTDB taxonomy): Bacteria > Actinomycetota > Actinomycetes > Streptosporangiales > Streptosporangiaceae > Spirillospora. The sequence goes on from NZ_BSTM01000043.1 coordinate 36,854, forward strand.
GCGGTGCCCAGCCGCACTTCCTCCCCGAGAAGCGGCCCTCCGAAGTGCTGCGCCACCTGAGGGGCTTCCTCCCGGCTGGGCCCGAGCCGGGCCGCCGCCATTGCCACCGCGCCGCAGTAGCGGTTACCATACGCACAGATGTGCGACATGCGCACAGATTGGGGAGACATGGCATCCGGACCCGCGCTCACGCTCTGCGCGATGACGGTGCGCGGAGCGTCGTTCACCGAGCGGCTCCGGGCCGCCGCCGCGGCCGGATTCGACTCGATCGGGTTGTCCCTCGACCAGTACCGGGCCGCGCTCCAGGAGGGGCTGGACGACCGGAGGCTGCGCTTCCTGCTCGACGACCACGGCCTGCGCGTCACCGAGATCGAAGCGCCGTGGGACTGGGCGGCCGGCGGCCCGCCCGGCGCCGACGCGAGCGCCCGCGCGGTCGATGTCGGCACGGGCAGCCGCGACAACGGTGACCTGCTGTTCCACGCGCTGGAGGCGCTCCGCTGCGAGCAGTTCAACGCGGTGGCGTTCACCGCGTACCCGCACGAGCACCTCGTCGAGCGCTTCACCGCGCTGTGCGCCAGGGCCGCCACCGTGGGCGCGCGCGTGGCCCTGGAATTCATGCCGTTCAGCGAACTGCGCACACTGCCCGCCGCCTGGCGCCTCGTCCGCGAGTCGGGCGCGCCGAACGCCGGAGTCCTCCTCGACCACTGGCACTACGTCCGCTCGGGGGGCACACCGGACGACCTCGCGGCCGTACCGCCCGAACGGATCCTCTCCGTGCAGCTCAACGACGTGCAGCTCAACGACGTGCAGCCCCGCGACGACCTGTCGCCGGGAGAAGTCCGGGACCAGGACGACCTGCGCGAGGAGGCCCGCCACCGCCGCCTGCTCCCGGGGGACGGGGCCGCCAGGTTCGTCCGCCTCCTTCGCCGTCACGGCGTGACCGCGCGCATGTCCGTGGAGGTCTGGTCGGACGACCTGGAGCGCCTGGCGCCCACCGAGGCGGCACGGCTGGCGTACGAAGCGGCCGACCGAGTGCTGACCGAGACCGCGCGACTGGAAGGATCCGCATGAAAGCCGATGGCGATCAGGCCGACATCGAACGGCTCATCAAGGACTGGGCCGTGTGGCGCGACGCCGGTGACTGGGACAGGTTCGCGACCGTGTGGCACCCGGACGGTGTCATGCAGGCCACCTGGTTCCAGGGCGGATACCGGGAGTTCATCGAGGTCAGCCGCCAGGGCTGGGAACGCGGCGTGCGCATCTGGCACTTCCTCGGCGGGACGTCGGCCGACATCGCGGGCGACCGGGCGATCGCCCAGACCAAGATGACGATCACTCAGCGGGCCCTCGTCGACGGCGTCGAATGCGACGTCGTGTGCACGGGCAGGTTCTACGACCTCCTCCAGCGGGACGGCAGGCAAGGCGGCGCCGGAGGACGGTACGGCGGGTGGGCGCTGGTGCTCCGGCAGCCGATCTACGAGCGGGACCGGATCGACCCCGTCGACCCCGCGGCCCGCCTCACCCTGGACACGGACCGGCTGGGCCGCCTGCCCGAGGGATACCGGCATCTGGCCTACCTCCAGACCGGACTCGGCTATCAGGTCAAGATGGACATGCCGCAGCTCACCGGCCCGCAGGTCGAGGCCCTGTACCGGCGGGGCGCCGACTGGCTGCGAGGCGGTAAGGCCGGAGATGACTGACCGGTTCGTCCACGAGCACGGCGCGTCGCGGGTGGTGTTCGGCGTGGGGGCGCTGGACCGGGCCGGTGATGAGGTGGCGCGTCTCGGTGCGCGCCGCGTCCTGCTGATCGCCGATCGGCACAGCGCCGCGTACGCCGACACCCTCGCCGGGCTGCTGGGCGACCGGGTCCGCGGCCGGATCCGGGAGACCGCGACCCATGTCCCCGGTGCGCTCGCCGACGCGGCTGCGGAGAAGGCCGCCGCACACGACGCCGACCTGCTGCTCTGTGTCGGCGGCGGCTCGGCGACAGGGCTGGCCAAGGCGGTCGCGCTGCGGACCCGGCTGCCGATCGTCGCGGTGCCGACCACGTACGCGGGCAGCGAGATGACCCCGATCTGGGGCAGCACGCGCGACGGCCGGAAGGAGACCGGCCGCGATCCCGCCGTACGGCCCGTCACGGTGATCTACGACCCGGCGCTGACGACCGCCCTGCCCGCGACACTGTCGGCGGCCAGTGGCATGAACGCGCTCGCCCACCTGGTCGAGGCCGCCTACGCGCCGCGGCTCTCCCCGCTCACGGCGGCGGTCGCCGACCAGGGGATACGCATCCTGGCCGAGGCGCTGCCGCGCGTCGTGACCGACCCGGAGGACATGGCGGCGCGAAGCGGCGCGCTCCAAGGCGCATGGCTGGCCGGATGGGTGCTGGGAACGACCACGATGGGCCTTCACCACAAGCTGTGCCACGTGCTGGGCGGGTTCTTCGGCCTGCCGCACGCCGCGACCCATTCGGCGCTGCTGCCGTACGTCACGGCGTTCAATCGTGGGGCACCGCGGCTGGGACGGGTCGCGCGGGCGCTCGGCGCCACCGACGCCGCGACCGGGCTGTGGGACCTCCGGGCCACCATCGGCGCCCCGGCCGGCCTGGCCGAGCTCGGGTTCGGCGCCGCCGAGATCGACAAGGTCGCCGGGCTCGTGGCGGCGGAACCTCCCGCCGGCCCGCGCCCGGTGGAGCCCGCGGGGGTGCGCGCGATACTACGGGCCGCCCTGGACGGCGCGCGCCCCGCGACCGCGGAGGACACGCCATGAACCGCGACGAGCCGATCGGCGAGGACCTGACCCGTACGGTGCTGGAGCGGATCGCCGCCACCCCCGACGAGCGGCTGCGCGAGGTGATGGTCTCGCTCGTACGGCACCTGCACGCGTTCGCCAGGGACGTCCGGCTCCGGGAGCCGGAACTGATGGCCGCCGTCCGGTTCCTCACCGAGACGGGCCGCACCTGCACCGAGGACCGGCAGGAGTTCGTCCTGCTGTCCGACACCCTGGGCCTGTCCAGCCTGGTCGACGAGCTGGACGGCGCGGGCGCCGACGGCGCCACCCCCTCGACGATCCTCGGCCCGTTCTACGTGCCGGGCGCGCCGTTCCGCGCGTCCGGCACGTCCATCGCCGACGTCGACCTCGGCGGCGAGCCGCTGCTGGTGAACGCGGAGGTCACCGACACCGCCGGGCGTCCGCTGGCCGATGCCGTCGCGGACGTCTGGCAGACCGCCCCCAACGGCCGCTACGACGTCCAGGACCCCGACCAGCCCCGGCACAACCTGCGCGGGCGGTTCCGCACGGACGCCGAGGGCCGGTTCTCCTTCTGGACGGTCCGGCCCGTCAGCTACCCGATCCCCGACGACGGCCCGGTCGGGCGCCTGCTGCGCGCCACCGGACGACACCCGTGGCGGGCCGCGCACCTCCACGCGATCGTCTCCGCGCCCGGCCACCGGGCCGTCACCACGACCGTCTTCGACGCCGAGGACGCCTACATCGGCTCGGACGCCGTCTTCGGCGTGAAACCGGACCTGGCGCGGACCTTCGAACGCGCCGGCGACGGCGTCCTGCGCCTCACCGAGCGCTTCGCGCTGGCGCCGCTCGCACCGCCGGCCCCGGACGACCCATGGTGAAAAGGAGCTTCCACGTTATCCGACCTCGGCACTTCGATCTCGTCGTCGTCGTCGGCGGCCTCGGCGGCGTCGCCGCCGTCCTCGCCGCCGCGCGGCTCGGCCTGCGCAGCGCGCTGGTCAGCGAGAGCGACTGGATCGGCGGCCAGGTGTCCAGCCAGTGCATCCCGCCGGACGAGCACCCGTGGATCGAGTCGGTCGGCTGCACCCGCGCCTACCGCCGGTTCCGCGACCGGGTGCGGGCCTTCTACCGGCGCAACTATCCGCTCAACGCGGCGGCCCGGCACGCCCCGCTGCTGAACCCGGGGTCGGGGAACATCGGCCCGCTCAGCCACGAGCCACAGGTGGCGCGGCTCGTGCTGGAGGAGATGCTCGCACCGTGGGCGAGCCGCGGAACGGTCACCGTGCTGCGGTCGCACCGGCTGGCGGCGGTGTCGGCGGACGGCGACGCGATCGGCTCGGTGCTGGTCCGCGGACCCGAGGGCGAGGAGACCGAGCTGAGCGGCGACTACTTCCTCGACGCCACCGATCTCGGTGATCTCGTCGAGATGTCCGGCGCCGAGCACGTGTTCGGGGCCGAGAGCGCCGCCGAGACCGGTGAGCCGCACGCGCTGGACGGCCCCGCCGACCCGTACGACCAGCAGGCGATCACGTGGGCGATGCTGCTGAGCCTGCACCCCGGCACCGACAACACCATCGAGCGTCCCGCCGATTACGCCGAATGGCGCGACCATCGTCCCCCTCAATGGCCCGGGCCGTTGCTGAGCTGGGAGGTCAGCGACCACGTCACGCACCGGCCCCGGCGCAGACCGCTGTTCACCGACCGGCCGGCCGCCGGTGGCGTCCACTACGACCTCTGGCACGCCCGCAGGGTGCTGGACGCCGCCCATCTCGACGCGGAGTGGACGGACGTGACCGCCGCCGCGTGGCCGATGATGGACTACGCGCGGCTACCGCTCATCGGCGTGGACGAGCCCACCAAGGAGCGGGCGTTGCACGAGGCGCGGCAGCTCTCCCTGTCCTTCCTGTACTGGATGCAGACGGAGGCGCCCCGACACGACGGCGGCACCGGATACCCCGAGCTGAGGCCGCGCGGAGACCTCGCCGGCACACCGGACGGGCTCGCCAAGATGCCCTACATCCGCGAGAGCCGCCGCATCCGCGCCGAGTTCACGCTGGTCGAACAGCACATCGGGGTGGAGGCCCGCGCGGGGCTTGAGGGCGCCGAACGGTTCCACGACAGCGTCGGCATCGCCGCGTACCGCATCGACGTGCACCCGTCCACGGCGGGACGCAACACGATCGACATCGACACCTGGCCGTTCCAGATCCCGCTCGGTTCCCTGATCCCGGTCCGGATGCGCAACCTGCTGCCCGCGGCCAAGAACATCGGCGCGACCCATCTGACCAGCGGCGCGTGCCGCGTGCACCCCGGGGAGTGGACGGTCGGCGAGGCGGCGGGCGCGCTGGCGGCCTTCTGCGTGCGGCGCGGCACCCGCCCGTCCCAGGTCAGGGCGGACGAGATGCTGCTGGACGAGTTCCGGACCCTGCTGTCGGGCACCCTCGGCGTCGAGCTGGAATGGCCCCGCTACCAGGCGCTCGCCCCGTGCCACCGCTTCGGTTACGTCCAGCAGGTGCCGGCCCCGAGCGAGCGGACCGCGTGATGTCCACGGCGCCCTTGCACGCCCTCCTGACCCGGCACGGCGGGGTCGCCGGTCTCGCGGCGGCGCTGCGCCGCGGGGAGGTCGCGGCCGCGGAGCCGGTGCGGGCCGCGCGCGAGCGGATCGCGGCGCTCGACCCGTCGCTGCATGCGTTCACACAGGTCCTCGACACCACCACCGGCGGCGGCGGGCCTGGGCAGGGTCTCGCGGGGCTGCCGGTCGCCGTGAAGGACAACATCGACGTCGCCGGCACGGTCACGACGCTGGGTCGTCCCCTCGGCGAGCGCCAGCCGGCCACCCGCGACGCGGAGGCGGTCGCCCGGCTCCGCGCCGCCGGGGCGGTCATCGTCGGCAAGACGAACCTGCCGGAGCTGGCCGGCTCGGCCGTGACCGTCAACGCCCACTACGGCGACGCGCGCAACCCCTGGGACCCGGACCGCACGGCCGGCGGGTCCAGCGGCGGTTCCGCCATCGCGGTCGCGGCCGGCATGGCCGCCGCCGCGCTGGCCACCGACACCGGCGGGTCGGCGCTCATCCCGGCGGCGCTCACCGGAGTCTGCGGGTTCCGGCCCACCCACGGGCGGCTCGGCCTCGACGGCGTCGCCCCGCTCAGCCCGTCCATGGACACGGTCGGCGTCATCGCCGCGCACCCCGCCGACATCGCCGCCGTGTTCCGCGTCCTGGACGGCGAGACCGGTGAGCCACCGGCACCCGGTCTGCGGGGGCTGCGGGTCGGCGTGCTCACCGGCTGGTTTCGGGACCGCACCGCCGACGGCGTGCGGGCGAGGATCGACCGGGTGATGCGCGAGCTCGGCGCGGCCGGGGTGTCGACCCGTCCCGTCGAGACCCCCTCGGCACACCTCGTCCTGCGGCATGCGCGGACCATCTACCGCGCCGAGGCCGCCGCCTCGTTCGCGGGCCTCCTCCAGCCCGGCCGGACATACGCGCCCGCCGTGGAGGCCCGCCGGACGAACCCGCACGGCCCCGCCGACCTCGCCCGCGCCCGCGCGTTCCGGAACGCGTGGCGGGCGGAGCTGCTGGCGGCGTTCGCGGACGCCGACGTGCTGGTCACGGCCACCACGCCCATCACCGCCCCCCGCCTCGACGCCCCCGAGGACGAGGCCACGACCGCGCTGGTCCGCCACGCCTACCCGTTCTGCCTCGCCGGGGTGCCGGCCCTGTCGGTCCCGGCGGGCCTCGACGGCGGGCTGCCCGTCGGCCTCACGCTCGCCGCCCCGCCCGGCGAGGACCACCGGCTTCTCGCACTCGGCGCCGCCTGCCACGACGCCGGACCGTTCACCTCCCGTGACACCTGAGAGGACGCCATGCACGTCTATCCGCACGAGACGATCGATCCCGTCCGCAACGCCGACGAGCGTGGCGAGACCGTGAGCAACGCCAAGGGATCGACCGGAGGACCGCAGATCCTCGGCTTCCGGCAGATACCGGACGGACGGTCCGACTACACGCCGACCCTGGACGACGTGCACGCGCCCGCCGTCCGCCACAAGACCGTAGACCTCGACAGAAGCGAAGCGATCGCCCGAACCCAGTCCACCCCGGACGACTCTCCGGCGCACGCCGGGGTCGTGGTGTACTGGTCCCCGCTCCGATGAGCGCCGGACGGATCGCGGTGATCACCGGTGGCGGCGGTGACATCGGCGGGGCCATCGCCGCCCGGCTCGTCCCGGACGGCTGGACGGTGATCGTCGCCGATCTCGACCTGCCCGCCGCCCGCGGCATCGCGGACACCCTGTCCGCAGGGGCCCCGGAGCCCTGCCGTGTACACGCCCGCCGCCTGGACGTGGCCGATCCCGCCGACATCGACGCCTTCGTCACCGCGGCCGCCACCGAGTTCGGCCGGATCGACGCGGTCGTGTGCGCGGCCGGTGTCGAGCCGCCGCAGGATCTGGCCGGGATCGACGTGGCGTCCTGGGACCACACCCAGGCCGTCAACCTGCGCGGCCCCGCCCTGATCGCGCAGGCGGCGCTGCCCTGGTGGACCCGGCAGCGCTCGGGCTCGCTGGTCACCATCGGATCCCGCACCTGGCTCGGCGGCGGGCACCCCGGCTACGCCGCCTCCAAGGCCGGGCTGGTCGGCCTCACCAGGTCGCTGGCGCTGGAACTGGCCCCGATCGGTGTCCGTGCCAACGCGGTCGCACCGAGCTTCGTCCGCACCAGGTTCAGCAAGCAACGAGGCGACGAGCGGATGCTGGACGACTACGCCGAACGCGTGCGCGCCGCCACCCCGATGGGCGAGCTGATCCGTCCGGAGGACGTCGCGAACGCGGTCGCCTTCCTGGTCTCCGACCAGTCCGCCCGCATCACCGGCGAAGTCCTCCACGTCTGCGCCGGCTCCCAGCTCCCCCTCTTCCTCACCTGATCCCGCCGCGCTGCGGTACCCCTTCCGGGCCGTGTACTACAAGGCCGGCCCCGGTCTCCGGAAAGGCCATCGCCGAGGCGCAGGACCGTTCGGGGGGTCATGTCGATCACTCAACCCCAGTCATGCAGCGGCGGGCCGGGGGTACCGCCCTCCGACGGCGTCCGGAGAGAACGTGCTGACCTGCCCTCGCACCTGCCAGACAGAGTCTTCTTCGCGCCCTCCCCACCGAAGCGACGCCTTACAGGCGATGCCGCGGCAGATCGACGTAAGCTTCCCTCATGCCCTCGCCTCGACCGCACACCGCCGACAGCATCTCAAAACGATAACGCCCACTCAAAGCCGCAGGTCGCGAAGTGTTCTCCCCGCGCGAGCGGGGGTGGTCCGCCCGGCGAGGCCACGCTCCTCGGCCACGAACCGTTCTCCCCGCGCGGGCGGGGGTGGTCCGTTGTAGATCGTCAGGACGCTGCAGACGATGACGTTCTCCCCGCGCGAGCGGGGGTGGTCCGCCCAAGCACGAGCCGGGCGCGTCGGTGATCTCGTTCTCCCCGCGCGAGCGGGGGTGGTCCGCCCGGCACCGTTGAGACTTGGCGTGGCCGCTAGTTCTCCCCGCGCGAGCGGGGGTGGTCCGGCCGCGTAGTCCTGCGAGTGCAGGATGAACGCGTTCTCCCCGCGCGAGCGGGGGTGGTCCGTGTCCGGGAGGCGGTCCACCGTGACCGTGCCGGTTCTCCCCGCGCGAGTGGGGGTCCGTCGTGCAGTCGCGTGACCTGCGTTCTCGCCACAAGTCAACAAGCCCCTGAACGGCGATATCAACCGCAACGCGGCGCACCACAGTCATGGCGGAGCATTCAGTGGCGACACGTCCGTGGCGATGCTCCGGTGTGGGCTTCATGGGCTCCTCGCCTCCGACACACTCCAACGAGGAGGCCCGGGTACGGGTCCGTGTTGGCTCGTAGTTGGCTCAGCGGCTTCGGTACGGGATGGCAGGCTCCGGTACGGGTCGGCATGGAAACCTAGCCGTACACGAACATAACGGTGCAGCTTGATACTGAGAGCACTGATCTGATACAAGAGCTCCAAACTTCTAATCCGCAGATTGTGGGTGCGAGTCCCACTCGACCCACCCACTTTGAATTAGGCAAACACGTCCGGTCCGGCCCGTCGGCGATTATGCCTGAGGCCACCCTGGGGCCGGGGCACGAACGCACGTCACGCCTGTTCCGGCACGCGATCGAGGCGAGGTCGTAGGCCCGCACCGCCCGAATCGGAACTGATGCGTCGTCGCTATTGCGTTAGTCCTTTCGCAGATAGTCGGGTAAGGGCAGGAGCGGATGCTTTCGATTACGCCGCCGAAACCGCGGGCTGCGGCAGACGCGGCGCGGTGGTCTGGCGCGGGTGCGCGGCCGTAGCGGTGCGGAGCGCGTACGGGGCACCCCGGGCCGCACCAGGCCCGCTCGGGTGTGGCTCGCGACCAGGCGGCCACGGCGGGCCGGAGCCCGGCGGCGGGTGCTGTCCGCCACGATGCCCGCGGCCTGCAGCGGGTACGCGGCGGTCTTCTTCGCAGCGGTGTGCGCCACCTCGGGCAGCAAGGAGGTGTAGGTGTCGGCGGTCAATGCTGGAATGCCCCAGTATCTCCTGCTCCGATCCCGGGCTACTTACGAACCTGACAGGCTCGATCCAGTCACCCGGGGTAGCGCTGTCTCAGTGGCTGCCCACGCTGGTTGTGTGGCCTGCGCTGTCCGGGTGTCGTCACACCGGGGCCGCCCGCTGATCGGGTGGGATGCCCGCGCATTGCTATGGCATTGGCGGTGCCCGGTACGCCCCTGCCAACGAGATCGGGCTTAATGCCAGCGCTGGAGCATACGTAGGACGATGGCGCCTGCCAGGTAGGCCAGCAGACTCGGTGTCGGGAGGCCGGCCGGGGAGTGGAATTCCTGGCCTGCCAGTGTGACGCCGATGAGACCGGTCTGCGCCCCGATCAGACCCACGACGGTCAGTGCCGTGCACGTCCTTTCGCGGAAGGGCGTTGCGTGGGGCTGGAGCCGGCTGGGCCGCTGCCTGCTGCGCCATTCGATCCAGCCGAACAGCATCACCAGAACTGCGAGCACGACCGTCAGGATGGCCACCCATGGAATGCGCAACAGCAGCCACTCGACCGTACCGATCGGTGGTCGCGGGAAGAGCCCCGTGGGGTAGAGCGCCGCGGCAGCGATCACCACGGCCGTCATGTGCCACAGGAACGCGGTCAAGATCACCGCGTTGATCCCCACCACGGCCGTCCAGGGACGGGTCCGGCGCAGCCACCTGTTGGCCCGGTCACGCAGCAACAACACCAACCCGACCTGGGCGGCCGCGAGGGAGAGCAGCGCGAGGGTCGGTGGGGAGGTGTTCTGCATGGCGGCTCCCGGGACGGCGACCATGCTGACCGGGTACGGGCCCGGCACGGTGAGCAGGACCAGGAATCCCAGTCCTCCCGCGAGAAGCGGCAGGGCCACCGTCCAGCGCGTTGGCAGCCGTCCGTCCTGCCAGGCGAAACCGACCTGGTGGACGGCCAGCCAGAACAGCAGGAAATTGAGCCCGGCGCCGTAGGGCAGGTCGAACCCCAGCCGGGCGAGGTCACCTGCTGCGACCAGGACGCTCAAGACGACCGGGACCGCGAGGCCGAACCGGTGATGCAGGGCGTGCATCGCGGGGGCGAGGATGACGACGCCGACGTACACGGCGAGAAACCACAGCGGGATCCTGGCCAGCCAGACCGCCATCCCGATCAATTCAGGATCGGTACCGAGGGCGCGTGCCACCATGGCCGCCACCGCCGCGGCAGCGAGAAAGGCCGTGGTCGGGCGGAGCAGCCGGGCGGTCCGTCCCAGCAGCCATTCCCACCATCGCACACCACGCCCCGAGGACGAGGTCAGGGACGCGGCGTTGGCGAAGCCGCCGACCAGGAAGAACAGCGGCATGACCTGGAACGGCCACGACAGCCCGTGCGCCCATGGCAGGGCCTCAAGCGCATGGACGCCGCCCAGGCCGCTCCCGTCGTACGTCACCGCCGACGCCAGCCAATGGCCCATCACCACCAGGACGATCGCGGCGGCGCGGAGCAGGTCGACCCAGCGGTCCCGTTGCGGCGGCGTACGCTCGATCAGCCGACGCAGCCCGCCGGTCACCCGCCGCGTGTCACCCCGGCGCCGTCGGACACGATGAGCCTGGACACGGTGACCTGACCACCCCGGCCTGTGCGGATTCCAGGCGGTCAAAGCCTCAATTGGCGTGGGCATTGGCCGGTTTTCCACCTGTCCGGCCTACCCGCGTCACGATTGGTAAACAGCCCAGGCCGTCAAGGACGGCATCGTCGCGCTCGGCCGGAAGGTACGCGGCCCATTCCACACTCCGGCGCACCCTGGACGAGGACTCCGTTTCCAGCAGACCCGGATAGATGCAAACAGCGTCGGCGACCGTCCGTGCGAGTCCCCAGCTCCAGCCGAAGGGTCCAACTGCCGTGGCTGCGCTCGGCCGCTGGGCGCGGACACGTGCCGACCATCGCGCGGCCGTTGTTCGGACCTCCTAACCGCATCACCGGTTGCTTTGCTTATGGGTTCACGGTGCGTCCAACCCGGTAACGCGGAAGGCGGCGGCCTGTCACCAGGCCAATGAAGCAGTACCGGCGCCGGTCGTCCCGGATGGCTGGCTTGAAGCCCGCCATTGAAGCCGGGACATGCCCGCGGGAATCAGTTGCCACATTCTGCGGAAGCAAGGTCATTCCACATTTGACGTTATAAGGTCGCAGGATCTGGTCGGCGAGCGCGGGAGGCGAAGGTGGACGATGGCGAGCGGACTCTGAGGGAGTTTCTCGGTGTCATTGTGTTACCTGTGGCCTGCCTGGCCGGGCTTGCCTTCTCCATCACCGAAGGCAGGGACGCCTTGGCGGCCAGACTCGGGCATGGCGAGCATGGCACGTTCACCCCGACCCGCTGTGAACCGACCAGCAGCAGATGGGGCGACGAGACATGTACCTGGTACGGGACCTTCACTCCACACAAAGGTTTTCTGATGCGGCACGGCGTCCGCCTCATCGGCGGCGTGGCTTGCGTGGACCCCGCGATGAAGAAGGTGGACTCCGACTTGAACCCTGAGTTGTCCGGAGACCCCGGCCCCGAGCAGAACCCGGAGCTGCCCGATCTGAACGGCTCGACGGAGAACGAACCCCCGCTACCAGACGCCTGCACCTACGGCCAGGACCCCTCCGTCGAGGTCATCTATCGTGGCGATAAGGCATATGAAGCCGGTAGCAATTCCTGGTGGCTCTTCCTGGGTGCGCTCTTCCTCGCCTCCGCCCTAGGTTTGATCGTCTCGGTATGGCAAACCTCGTACCGCCTGATCCGCTCGAAGCGCAGGTGACCGCGAGGCGCAGATGCACCAGAACCGGTCGCCGTCCCGCTGTGGTGGGCCGCGCACCTGCCAGCGCAGCACCTAGTGCCGGTACTGGGCATCTGACCTGCGGCAACACGGTCAGTTGACGGCTGCCATGCTGGCTGCGGATACTTGCTGAACAGTCCGCCCAAGCTTTTGTTCACGTCCACTGGAGTGGTGTATGGGGTCTGTGTGATCTATGACCGGTTCGTGTCGTGATGGGCGAGTCCCCGTGACGTGAGACGGCCACCTCGTGATCCTTCGAGTCGACCAAGACCAGTGAA
>NZ_BSTM01000044.1 GCF_030269515.1 Actinomadura sp. NBRC 104412
GCCAAGCTGGACCACGCGGGAAGGGCGACCACGTGTCGGCCCTTCGAGGTCTGACCTGAACCGCCGCTCAGACGGCCTTGTCGGCGCCCTTCCCGCCCCAACCACGCCTTATTCAGTGGGCTCCTAGAGCCACCGTGGGCTGCGGCTGTGCCAGCTGGCCGTGGACGCGCTGATCGTCGCACGGGCACAGCAGGCAGCCGACAAGCTCGCCGCCGGGCCCGCCTACCGTGACCACGGACCTGGTGTTCTGCCGGCCGGACGGGACGCCCTGGTGCGCCGAGCAAGTGCTGTACCGCTTCACGAAGATGACCGACGCGGCCGGGATCGGGAGGCGATGGTGCCCACGGGAGCTCCGCCACACGTTCGTGTCGCTGATGAGTGACAGCGGTGTGCATGTGGAGAAGATCACCGACCTGGTCGGCCACCGCACCACCGTGGTCACCGAGATCGTGTACCGCCACCAACTGCGACCGTTGATCGAGAACGGCGCCGAACGGATGCAGGAACTCGCTGATGTGACGTCCGCGCCCGCATGACAGGTCTGTGCTCGTTCCGGACTCGGAGGATGAACGGGCCTTTGCGGTCCCCGGCAAGTAGGTGGTCGATTCTGGTGCGCATTGACGCGGACATGCGTAAAGCAGCAGGCTCCACCAGCGGAGTCCAGCACACGTCGAGGGACTCGCTGCTTGGGGTGGGGCGGCCGGAGAGGGTGAGGGCGATCGAGAACTCTTGGCGGACCTCGTCGTCGCCGGTGTAGTGGATCACGTGCCGCGGATCGGAGTAGATCCCGACGAGTCCGGTGATCTCGCACAAGATCCCCGTTTCCTCGTAGGTCTCCCGGACGGCAGCCTGACTCACCCAAGTCGATCGCCCCACCGGGCAGGGCCCGGTTCCCGTTGTCGCTATGGCGAATCAGCAACAGCTCACCCGCGAGAACGCCAGCACCCCGGCGGCCATCTGGCTGAAGGTCCGCTGGGCGCTGGAGTGGCCCGGTACGAACGCGGTCAGTCCTGGGGGATCGGGGTGAAGCAGGGGAGGGACAGGCCGTCCTCGACGGTCTTCACGGTCACCTTCACCCGGGATCCGATCCGCACGTCCGCCGGATCCACCTCGACCAGGTGGGTCATCATCCGCACGCCCTCGTCCAGGTCGACCAGGGCCACCACCGTGGGCGGGTTCGTCGCGAAGCGGCCGAAGGCCCTGCGCAGGACGGTGTAGGAGTAGACGGTGCCGGTGCCGGACGCGGGCCGCCACTCCAGTTCGGTGGAGAAGCAGAGCGGGCACACCGCGCGCGGGTAGAAGATGGCCCGCGTGCAGCTCAGGCAGTGCTGCAACAGCAGCTCGCCGCGGGCGACCCCGTCCCAATAGGGACGGGTGTCGGCGTCGATCATCGGTTCGAACATCGGTGGCTCCCTGGGGCGGCGGGACGGCAGGCGACCTGGACGTCGGGCGACCGAGACTTGGGTGGCAGACGTCAGGCGGCCAGGACGCAGGTCGCGCTGGATGACAGGACGCCGCCGGTGCCGTGCACGAGGGCGAGCTCGGCGCCGGGGACCTGGCGCTCGCCGCACTCGCCGCGCAACTGCCGGACGGCCTCGATCAGCAGGAAGATCCCGTACATGCCGGGATGGGTGTAGGACAGGCCGCCCCCGTTGGTGTTCATGGGGAACTCCCCGCCGGGGGCGATACGGCCGCCGGACACGAAGTCGCCCGACTCGCCCGGCTCGCAGAACCCGAGCGACTCCAGCGTCAGCAGCACGGTGATGGTGAAGGAGTCGTAGATCTCCACCAGGTCGATGTCGGCGAGCTCCACTTCGGCCCGGCGCAGCGCCTCGGGGCCGGAGCGGGTGGCGCCGGTCACGGTGAGGTCGGGCATGCTCATGATCGAGTTGTGGGTGTGCGTCTCGCCGTGGCCCAGCACCCGGACCGGTCTGGTCGCCACGTCGGGGAAGCGGTCCTCGGCCGCCACCACGACCGCACCGCCCCCGTCGGTGACCAGGCAGCAGTCCAGTTTGTGGAGCGGGTCGGCGACCAGCGGCGAGGCGAGCACGTCGGCGACGGTGAGCGGGTCGCGGCGGTAGGCCCTGGGGTTGAGCGCCGCCCACCGGCGGGCGGCGACGGCGACCTCGGCGAGCTGCTCGGAGGTGGTGCCGTACTCGTGCATGTGCCGCATGGCGGCCATCGCGTAGGAGGTGACCGGGGTCAGCACGCCGTAGGGCTGGTCGAACTGCCCGGTCAGCGCGGCGGTCCGCGGCCTGCCGGCGAGGCCCCCGGTCTTCTGGGTGCTGCCGTAGGTGATCAGCGCGACGTCGATGAGCCCGGCCTCGATGGCGGCCGCGGCATGGCCGACATGGGCCTCGAAGGAGGCGCCGCCGATGTTGGTGCTGTCGGTGAAGGACGGCTGGATGCCCAGGTACTCGGCGAGCATCATCGTCGGGGCCCAGCCCCAGCCGCCCGCGGTGAACAGGCCGTCCACGTCGTTCTTGGTCAGGCCCGCCTCGTCCAAGGCGGCCTTGGCGGCCAGCGCCTGCTGGGAGAGCACGGTCAGGTGCGGGGTCTTACCGAGGTCCGATTCGGCGACGCCGACGATGCCGGCCTTGCGCATGGCCCCTCCGCGTTTTAGAGCAGCATTCTAGAGTCGCATTCTAAATCGGGTTCCAGCGTGGACCGGTTCTCGCGGGGCTGTCAAGAGGACGGAGTCGCCGTAACCGGCCCTTGTGTCGGCCGTCACAACTATTTTAGCATCGCGAGTGCAAAAATCGTGCGTTGCTTCGCGGTCGGGGCGCGCTGAGCACGGCTTATCGCTGAGGCGTGAACGGGAGTCACAGTGCAACTTGGAGTCACAGTGCGACTTGTAGGGACCACAAGCAGAGGCGGCGGTCGACGGCGCATGGCGGGCTGGACCGCCGCCGGGCTCCTCCTGGTCTCGTCCGCTGCCGGATGCGGCGGCACGGCCGGCGGTGGACCCGCCGGAGACGTCCTGCGCGTCGCCACCCAGCAAAAGCCGGTCCAGCTCGACTCGTGCGGACCCAGCAACGGATCCGAGCTGGCCTACGACAACGTCCTGTACGCGCCGCTCATCAAGGCCGACGACAAGACCGGCAAGCTCGGCCCCGGCCTCGCCGAGAGCTGGTCGTACTCCGACGACAGGCGCAGCTTCACCCTCAAGCTCAAGCCGAACCTGAAGTTCCAGGACGACACCGTGATGGACGCCGCGGCCGTCGCCAAGAGCCTCACGCAGTGCAAGGAGATGGGGAACCAGGTCCCCGAGCAGGTCACCAAGATCAGGGCCGACGGCGACCGCACCGTCGTTTTCGAGCTGAGCGAGCCGTACGCGGCCCTGCCCGACCTGCTCTCGGGGCGGATGGGCATGGTCGCCTCGCCGACCGCGCGCGAGAAGGAGGGCGAACGGTTCGCCAGCCGGCCGGTGGGCGCGGGCCCGTACCGGCTCACCTCCTACAAGCCGGGCGTCTCCGCGGAGCTGACCCGCTGGGACGGCTACACCCAGGCGGGCACCCCGGCCGCGAAGGTGAAGCGGATCGAGTGGCGGATCCTCAGCGACAACTCGGCCCTGGCCAGCGAGATCATCGCGGGCAACGTCGACTACGCGTGGGGCTTCAGCACCTCCCTCATCGCGCAGCTCAAAGGCCAGTCCGGAATCACCGTCGGCAGCAACGACATCGCGACCGGATGGACCTCCATCAACCTCAACCGGTCCAAGCCGCCGCTGAACGACGTGCGGGTGCGCCAGGCCATCAGCCACGCCATCGACCGCAAAAGCATGGCCGAGGCCGTCTCGGACGGGGTGTGGAAGACGCCCACCTGGGGCCCGTACCCGCCCGGCAGCCCCTACTACGACGGCAGCGTCGAGAACGCCCAGCCCTACGACCCCGAGAAGGCCAAGGAGCTGTTGAAGCAGGCGGGCTACGGCGGAGGCCTCACGATCAAGGCGGTGGCCCTCAACGTCCCGCCCTACAACGACAACGCCGTCATCCTCAAGGAGCAGCTCAAGAAGGTGGGCATCGACCTCCAGGTCGAGGCCCAGCCCACGGCGGAGGCCACCAAGAACTTCTACCCCGGCACCGACAACCTGATGCTGATCTCTGCGATGGGCGGGACCTCGCCGCTGTACGTCTACCCAAAGTTCTACGGCCAGGACACCAGCGCCAACGTGGGCCGGGTCGAGACCGCCGCGACCCCTCTGGTGAACAAGCTGCTCACCACCTACGGCGAGGAGGAGCAGAAGAAGGTCATGAAGCAGATCAACGCGGTGGCCGCCGATGACGTCCCCTTCATCGGCCTGTACTTCATCCCCGAGGCGCTGGCCTGGCGCAGCAACGTGACCGGTGCCAAGGAGAGCACCTCCGTCCAGGGCAACGTGAACCTCGCCTACCTCGGGCTGGGCCGATGACGCGGGGGACGGACGGGGACATGGCGACCGACGACGGAACCCTCGCCGGGGAGCCGCGGCGCCCCCGCAACCTCCACGGGGCGGTGTCCGGCAGCATCCACGACGACGCGACCGCGCGGCGGCTCGGCTTCCGCGGCGGGACGATCGCGGGCAGCTACCACATGGAGCAGGCGGTGCCGCTGGCGCTGGCCCTCTTCGGCCGCGCGTGGTTCGACAACGGGACCATGGCCGCCTACTTCCGGAACGCCACCGTCGACGGCGAGGGGGTGCAGGCCTTCGCACGGCGCACGCCCGGCACCGGCGACGGCGAACGGGCGGAGCTGTGGATGGACACCGCCGACGGCCGGCGGGTCTGGGACGGCTCGGCCACCGTCGGCGACCCCGGCGGTCCCAGCGCCTTGGCCGACCGGATGACCGACCGCGACGCCGACAAGGTCCGCATCCTGTCGTTCCTCCGGGTCGGCGAGGTGATCGATCTCGGCGAGCTCCGGCTCGACGGCGAGCGGCAGCGCGAACGGCTGCGCAAGGGCCTGATGACCGAACCCCTCGACTGGTACGGCGACTCCTCGCCGTGGGGACCGGCCGTCGCGTCGCCGCCCACCGAGGTGTCGTTCACCTTCGAGTCGGTCAAGCAGGCCATCGTGCGGCGGCGCGGCCCCGCGGTCGGCCTGTACGGCGCGATCGAGATCCGCCACCTGGCCGGGCCGCTGCTGCTCGGCGAGACCTACCACGTCTCCAGCACCGTCCTCGCGCTGGGCTGCACCCCGAAGACCGAGTACATGTGGACCGAGACGGTGGCGGCCGATCGCGACGGAACCCCGGTGACCTCGGTGCTGATGATGAGCCGGGTCATGAAGGCGTCCTCGGACCTGTACTCATGAGCGGGCCGCTGCGACGGGACGCCCCGCGCCCCTCCGCGCTGGGGCATCTGAGGGTCGTCGATCTGAGCTCGGGCGTGGCCGGCCAGTACTGCGGCAAGCTGCTGGCGGGCTACGGCGCCCAGGTCACCCTGGTGGAGCCGGTCGAGGGCACGCCGACGCGCCGCATGCACCCGTTCACCGACGGCGGCTGCGCGGGTTCGCCCACCTCCTCCCTCACCTTCCGCCACCTCAACCAGGGCAAGGCGTCGGTGGTCGTGCCCGACAAGGAACCCGCCCGCGGGAACCGGTTGTGCACGCTCACGGCGGGCGCCGACGTGGTCATCCGGGACGCCGCGACCGTCCTGCCCCCGCTCGGCCCCGCGGTCGTGGAGTGCGTGGTGAGCGACTTCCCGGACGGTGGACCGTACGCCGACTGGGCCGCCGACGAGATGGTGCACCAGGCACTGTCGGGCTACATGAACGCCACCGGCCGCAGCGACCGGGAACCCCTCTACGGCGTCGGCCGACGCGCCTACTACGCCTGCGGCACCACCGCGTTCGTGTCGGTGCTGGCGGCGCTGCACGAGCGGCACCGCTCGGGACGCGGGCAGCGGGTCCGCGCGTCGGTCTTCGAGTCGATGGCCGCCATGGGGCAGAACTTCGTCACCCAGTACAGCTACAACGGCACGACCGAGACCCGGGCGCGGTACACCGGTCTGCTGGCCACGCTGCGCTGCGCCGACGGTTACATCGTGATGTTCGCGATCCGGGACCCCGCCGCGGTGTGCCGCCTGTTCGACGCCGAGCACCTCGCCGAGGACCCGCGCTTCGACCGGCCCGGCTCGTTCATCCGCAACTGGGACGAACTGGTGAAGGTCTTCCAGGACCGCGCCCTGCGGATGACGACCGAGGAGGTGGTGACCCGGGCCCAGGAGCTGCGGATCAGCTGCGAGCGGATCTGGGCGCCGGAGGAGCTGGTGGCCTCCGAACAGTGGCTCGGCCGCGGGGTCGTGCGCACCCTGCGCTCCCCGTGCACCGGCCGCGAGGAGGCGGCGCTCGGGCCGGTCTTCCGTATCTCCGGCTCCCCCTACCTCGCCGACACACCCAGCCCCCTGCCCGGCGAGGCCGTCCAGGACGCAGGCGCCCCGGCGAGCGCCGAGCCGCAGACCACCGGGCCGAAGACCACCGGGCCGAAGATCACCGGGCCGCAGACCACCGGGCGACTGAGCGCTGAGCCACAGACCACCGGGACACGGACCGCCGTCCCACAGCCCGCTGCGGCGCGCACCGCCCCGAAACCGGCGGGGGAGGGGCCGCTCGCCGGAATCCGGGTCATCGACATGACCACGGCCTGGGCGGGACCGATGGCCACGCGCAGCCTGGCGTGGCTCGGCGCCGAGGTCATCAAGATCGAGCCGCCGCGCCGCCCCGACGGCTGGCGCGGCTTCCTGACCGGCGGGCCGCCCCACCACTACCCCGACATGGACCCGGGCGACAAGCCGTACAACCGCAACCTCCTCTTCAACACCCAGGGCCACGACAAGCTCTCGCTGTCCCTTGACCTGAAGAGGCCCGGAGGACTGGACGTCATACGGCGCCTCGCCGCCGTGAGCGACGTCCTGGTCGCCAACTTCACCCCCGGCGTGCTGGACCGGCTCGGCATCGGCCACGACGACCTCGCCGCGATCAACGACCGGATCGTCGTGGTGGAGATGCCGGCCTTCGGCGCGACCGGACCCATGGCGTCCCACCAGGGCATGGGCAAGACGATGGAGGCCGCCTGCGGCATGGCCGCGCTGCTCGGGTACGGCGGCGACGAGGAGCCGGTGCTGACCGGCCCGGCGATCCTCGACCCGATCGGTGGGCTGAACGCGGCGGCGGCCGTCGTCACCGCCCTGGAACTGCGCGCGCGGCACGGCGCCGGATGCCATGTCGAGGTGCCGCAGACCGAGGCCGCGGCGCACTGGATCGGTGAGTATGTCCTCCAGCAGGTCGAGACGGGCCGGGTACCGGCCCCCGACGGTAACCACGTTCCCGACGCCGCGCCCCACCAGGCGTTTCCCGCTGCGGGTGACGACCAGTGGGTCGCGGTCGCGGTGCGCGGCGACGCCGAGTGGCGAACCCTGTGCCGCGTCATCGACCGGCCCGACCTGGCCGCCGACGGGCGCTTCGCCACGCTCGGCGGACGGCTGGCCCACCAGGCCGAGCTGGAGGACGCGGTGGCCGCCTGGACGCGCACGCGCGGCAAACGCGAGGCCGCCCGCGCCCTCCAGGCCGCCGGTGTCCCGGCGGCCCCCGTGAACGACGGGACCGACGTGGCGACCGACCCCGGGCTGCGCGCCTGCGGCTTCCTGACCACCGTCACCCATCCCGAGGCCGGGACCCACGTCTACCCGGGCCTGGGCTTCCGGCTCGACCGCACACCCGGCGCTGTCCGGCGGCCCGCCCCGCTCTTCGGGCAGCACAACCGGGAGGTCCTCGCCGGTCTGCTCGGGCTGACCGACACCGAGATCGCCGACCTGTACGCCCACGGGACGGTGACCGACGACCCCGTCCTGGACGACCCGCCGCGCCGGGGCCCACGCAAGGTGCGTCGGTGACCCCGGCTCCCCGGCCGCCTGTTCACCACCCCAGCGAGCGACAGAGGCAGCGACCAAGGAAAGGTGCAGCGATGACCACCCCCCGGACGGTGTACCGGCCCCCGCAGGTGACGGCCACGGCCGTCGACCCGGGGCCGGAGGCCGAAGAGTTCCGGCGCGAGTTCCGTGCCTGGCTGAGCGAGAACGCGCCTCCGGAACTGCGCGGCGTCGGCTGGCCCGCCCCGCCCGGCAGCCCCCACGCCAAGGCGCTCAAGAAGTGGGGGGATGTGCTGTGCGAGGCCGGGTACATGTGCGTCGCCTGGCCCCGGGAGTACGGAGGCCGCGGGCTCGGGCCCGTGGAAGTCGCGATCATGAACGAGGAGTTCGACCGGGCGGGCGTCCCCCGGGTGACCCGGGGACGGGCCGAAACGACCGTCGGCCCGGCCATCATCGCCCACGGCACCGAGGAGCAGAAGGCGTACTTCCTCCCGCGGATCATCTCGGGCGAGCACGTGTACTGCCAGGGCTTCTCCGAGCCGGGCGCCGGGTCGGACCTGGCCTCGCTGCGGACGGCGGGCGTGGTCGACGGCGACGAGCTGGTCATCACCGGGCAGAAGGTGTGGACCTCCGGCTATTACGAGGCGACCATGATGTTCTGCCTGGTCCGGACCGACCCGGACGCCCCGCGCCACGCGGGCATCAGCTACGTCCTGGTGCCCGTCGCCGAGAACGGGCCGGGCACCGGGATCGAGTTCCGGCCGATCCGCCAGCTCACCGGGCGCAGCGGCTTCGCCGAGACCTTCCTGGACGGGGCGCGGGTGCCGCTGTTCAACGTCATCGGCGGTCTTGACCAGGGGTGGCGGGTCACCGTGACCACCCTCGGGCACGAGCGGGGGAACCGGGCGACGGTCGCCCACGTCGGCTACGCGCGTGACTTCTGGGCCCTCGTCGAGGAGGTACGGGCCCGCGGCCTGGCGGACGACCCCTCCGTCCGGGAGAGGCTGGCCTGGGCGTGGACCCGGATCGAGACCATGCGGTTCTCCGGCCTCCAGCTGCTGGCGGCGCTTGCGGCGGGCCAGGACCCGACCGGGCGGGCCGAGAACGGCTCCGTCACCAAGATCCGCTGGTCGGAGTACGCCCGCGAGTTCGGGGAACTCGCCCTCGACCTGCTGGGCCCCGACGCCCTCACCGCCGGGGGCTCCGGGGACGATGGCCTGGGGCACTGGCAGGAGGAGTTCCTGTCGTCCCGGTCCGGGACGATCTGGGGCGGGACCGCGGAGGTCCAGCGCAACATCATCGCAGAACGTGTCCTGGGACTACCCAAGGAGAGCAGGGGGACCGGCCGATGAGTCTCGCCATCACCGCCGAACAGGAGGACCTGCGCGCCGCCCTCGGCCGGTTCCTCGACGCCCGTTCGCCGCTGTCGCGCACACGCGAACTGATGGAGCGGCCGGTGCCGCACGACGGCGACGTCTGGCGCGCCATGGCCAGCGACCTCGGCCTCCACGGCATCGGCGTGCCCGAGCAGTACGGGGGCGTCGGCGTCGACGTGCAGACCCTCGCCTACGCCTTCGAGGAGACCGGCCGGGTCCTCCTCCCGGGTCCCCTCCTGGCGACCCTGGGGCTGGCGGTCCCGCTCCTGCTGGCCGCCGGCGACACCGACGCCCAGGCCCGCTACCTGCCGGGCATCGCCGCCGGAGAGACCGTCGCGACGGTCGGCTGGCTCGCCCCCGGCGCGTCGTGGGACTCGGTCGGGGACGCGGCGGAGGCGGTCAGGCGTCCCAGCGGTACGGCCCGCGGCGGATGGACCGTCGACGGCCGGGTGTCCCTGGTGCTCGACGGGCTCGCCGCGGACGTGTGCCTGGTCGTGGCCGCCGCGCCCGCGGGCCCGTCGGTGTTCGCCGTCGACACCACGGGACCCGGCGTGGACCGGCGGCGGATACGCGCGCTGGACCCGACGCGCGGGCTCGCCGAGATCACCCTCACCGGTGCGCCGTGCACGCCGGTCGGTGCGGAAGGGGCCGGGCGTGCCCTGCTCGACGCCGCCCTCGACCAGGCGTGCGTGCTGCTGGCGTCGGAGATGGTCGGCGCAGCCCAGGCGTGCCTGGACATGGCCGTCGCCTACGCAAAGCAGCGCGAGCAGTTCGGCCGTCCGATCGGGTCCTTCCAGGCCATCAAGCACAAGTGCGCCGAGGTGCTGGTCGAGGTCGAGGGTGCGCGCTCCTGTGCCCGGTACGCGGCGTGGGCGTGCGGCGCCGTCCCGGAGGAGGTGCCCGTGGTGTCGGTTCTGGCGAAGGCGGCGGCGGCCGAGGCCCTCTTCCGCGCCGCCGCGGAGAACCTCCAGATCCACGGCGGGATCGGGTTCACCTGGGAGCACGACGCACACCTGTTCCTCAAGCGCGCCAAGGCGTGCCAGGTGCTGTTCGGTGACACCAGGTCCTTCCGCCTCCGGCTGGCGGACCGGCTGGGCCTGTGAGACCGGGCCTGAGACCTGACCTGTGAGACCGGTCCTGTGAGAGAAGTGGGATTGTGAGCGAGGCCGCCGGGTCAGTGCGTCTCGTCGTCCCGGACGACGAGACGCATCCCGGTGGCGCTCGCCAGGAGCGGGCGCATCCGCTCCAGTACCTCCAGCATCGCCTCCACCTGCTCGCGCGCGGCGCGGGGGGTCGGCTGTCTGCTGATCTCGCGGCGGGCCTCGCCGATGTAGCTGGTGACCAGCCACACCAGGACGCGGTTCACCGGCTCGTCGGTGGCGCCCAGGAGCCGGAAGTTGCGATTGAGCCACTCCCGGCCGCTGCGGCGCTGCACCTCGGTGAAACCGGGAGGGGTGTCGCCGTCCTGGAAGATGCGCACGAGGTCGCGGCGGGACCAGGTGGCCTCCAGGTAGGCGCGGGCGCCGGCGACGAGGAGGTCGAAGGGGTCGGTGACGCCGGCGGCCTGCGCATCCCGCACGCCCTTGCGGACGATCGCCACCTGCTCGGCGTGGTGGCGCTCCCACAGCGCCATGAACAGGTCGGTCTTGCTGCCGAAGTGGTGGTAGATACTGCCGACGCTCGCCCCCGACCGCTCCACGACCTCGTTGATCCCGGCGGCGGCGAAGCCCCGCAGGGCGAAGACCTCCCGGGCGGCGTCGAGGATCTCGCCGCGCACGATCTCGGTCGAGCGCCACTTCCGGCCACCACCGGTTTGTGACTCGCCGGAAGGGGTCGGTGGTGGCATCGGGGCGTTTCCCTCTTCCTTATGTCGGGGTGCCGGGGCGCGGCTGGGCGCCACCAGCATGCCAGGACGGCGTCAGGGGCGAGGACCGGGCCGGGAGTGAAGGCCGGGCCTCCGGCGAGCAGGTGCCGGGTGAGCACGTGTCAGGTGAGCACGTGTCAGGTGAGCACGTGTCAGGTGAGCACGGTGCCGGGAGCGGTCGGGGCGGCGGACGTGGGGCGGCGTCAGGAGTGCTGGACGACGCCGCGGTCGATGACGACCGTGCCGTTCTCGGTCTGCGTCTGGAACAGGGCGCGGCCCTCGCCGTCGCGCCACACGTTCACCACGAGCACGTCGCCGGGGTGGACGGGGCGGCTGAAGCGGCCGTACATGGCGTGGAACCGCGCCGGGTCGGAGTCGCACAGGGTGTGCAGCAGCGCCCGTCCGGTGAAGCCGTAGGTGCACAGGCCGTGGAGGATCGGGCGGTCGAAGCCGCCGCGCGCGGCGAAGGCAGGGTCGGAGTGCAGCGGGTTGCGGTCGCCGCTGAGCCGGTAGAGCAGCGCCTGGTCGGGACGGGTGCGGTAGACCACGCGGTGGTCGGGCTCCCGGTCCGGCCGCGTCCATGGCAGGTCGCCCGGCGACGGCTCGTCGTCGGGCGGGCGTTCGGCCGAGACCGAGCCCGCGCCGCCCTCGCCCATGATGAAGGCGCCGCTGGTGGCGGTGATGAGGGGACGGCCGTCGGTGTCGAGCGCGCGGCTCTCGGTGCGCACGAGCGCGCCCTTGCCCTTGTCGAGCATGTCGGTGACGGTCGAGGTCACCGTCACCGTGCCCGCGACGGGCAGTGGGCGGTGGAGCCGGAACGACTGCTCGGCGTGCACGAGCCGGGCGGGGTCGAAGTCGCCCAGCTTGCGGCGCGGCCCGCCGCGCGCCTGGGCGGCGAGCACGGCGAAGGTGGGCAGTACCTGCTGGGGGACCCCTTGGGTGTTCTCGGTGGTGAACGCCAGCTCTTGCAGGGGGTCCTCGGCTCCGGCGCCGACGCCGAGCGCGTACAGCAGCGCGTCGGTGCTGTCCCAGGAGCGGGTGGCCGGTTCTCCCGGCACCCCGACGAGCGTGTGATCGAGCGCCATGCCACGGCTCCTCACGTATTGAAATGGCATTCTAGAACTAACGTGCTGCAATCGGTCTGTCAACCCGTTGACACAGGCTCTGATTCTGTTGTTGGCTCCATTATGAAATGACGTTCTAAGATGCGACCGCCTGGACGGCGCCGGGAGGCGCGGTGCGGGCGGCCGGGGAAGGGGGCCCGATGACCCCTGCGGCCGACGGCGCGCCGGACGGCAGGACCACAGACACAGGCCCCGCGGCACAACTCGACGCGGGCCCCGACGCGGGCCCCGACGCGGGCCTCGACGCGGGCCCCGACGCGGGCACGGAGGCGGGGCGCCGCCGTCTGGCCCGGCCGGAGCGGCTGCGCGCCCTGTTCGCGCCCCGCAGCGTCGCGCTGGTCGGCGCCAGCGAGTCCTCCGGCTGGTCCCGGCTGGTGGTCGCGAGCCTGAGGACGGGCGGCCTTCCAGGGCGTGTCGTGCCCGTGAACCCCCGCCACTCCTCGGTCTTCGGGCTCCCCGCGGTGCCGAGCCTGCGGGCGCTGGACGAACCGGTGGACCTGGCCTTCTGCCAGGTCGCCACCGAGCGGGTGGAGTCGGTGATGGAGGAGGCCGCCGAGGCCGGGGTGCGGCACCTGGTGGTGCTCGCCTCGGGCTACGGCGAGAGCGGCACCGACGGCCGCCGCCGCGAACGGGCTTTGCTCGGCAAGGCGGTCGGCCTCGACCTGACCCTGCTCGGCCCCAACACGCTCGGCTACCTCAACCCGCACGCCGGAGCGGCGCCGTTCGGCCTGCCGATCACCGAGCCGCCGCGTCCCGGCGGCGTCGCCGTGGTGTTGCAGAGCGGCGCCCTCGCCAGCGCCGTTCTGGACTTCTCCGCCCGCCACGGCATCGGGCTGAGCCTGCTCTCCTCGATGGGGAACGAGGCGGTCGTCACGGCCACCGACGTGGTCGCGCACCTGCTGGAGGACGACCACACGCGCGCCATCGCGATGTTCCTGGAGACCGTCCGCGACCCGGACCGGTTCGTCGAGCTGGCGCGCCGGGCGCTGCGCGCGGGCAAGCCGGTCGTCGCGCTCAAGGTCGGCCGCAGCGACGCGGGCCGCGCCAGCGCGCTGGCCCACACCGGCGCGGTCGCGGGCGACGACGCCGTCGTCGACGCGGTGTTCCGCGCCGCCGGGGTGGTGCGGGTGCGGAGCCTGGAGGAGCTGCTGGCGACCGCGGACCTGCTGGCCCAGGGACTGCCGCTCGACAGGCCGCGGATGGGGGTGGTGAGCGCGTCCGGCGGGGCCTGCGACATCATCGCCGACCGCGCCCACGACGAGGGCGTCGAGGTGCCCGAGCCGGCGCCCGCGACACGCGAACGGCTCACCGAGCTGCTGCCCCCGTTCGCCGTCGCCCGCAACCCGCTCGACGTCACGGGGTTCGTCCTGGCGCGTCCGGCGGTGGGCGGGCGCGGCCTGGCCGAGCAGTGCCTCGAAGCCATGCTGGACGACCCCTCCATCGACTTCGTGTTCAACTCGCTGAGCCTGCCGTCGCGGGAGCCGGCGGACCCCGCCGCGCTGCACGGACGGCTCGCGGCGATCGCCGAGATCACAGCCGGGTCCGGCAAGCCGGTCGTGCACTACACCACGACCTGCGCCGACCTCGCACCGTACGCGCGGGACGCGCTCGACAAGCACGGCCTGCGGGTCATGCCGGGGATCGAGCTGGGAATGGCGGCGGTCGGGCACGCCCTGCGCTGGGGACGGGCGCGGCGGCGCCTGCTCCGGCGCGAGAACGCTCCCGTCGAGGGCCTGCCTGCCGCCGCCCCCGTCGGCAGTCCGCCGGCGCGTACCGGCCCCTGGTCAGAGGCCGCCGCCCGGGAACTGGCCGCCGCCCACGGCGTCCCGCTGGTGCCGGCGACGCTCGCGACCACACGGGAGGAGGCGCGGGCGGCGGCGGAGGCCCTGGGATACCCGGTGGCGCTCAAGGTGTGCTCGGCCTCCATCACCCACAAGTCCGACATCGGCGGCGTGGCGTTGATGGTCGGCGGGCCGGAGGAGGCCGAGAGCGCCTTCGATCGCGTGCACTCCGCGGGCGCGGCCCACGCCGACGACGTCGAGGGCGTGCTGGTCACGCCGATGCGGCGGGGCGGTGTCGAACTGTTCGCCGGGGTGAAGGTCGACCCCCTCTTCGGCCCGGTCCTGGCCGTCGGGCTCGGCGGGGTCTTCGTCGAGGTGCTGGGTGATGTGAGCCTGCGCCCGCTCCCGGTGAGCGCCGCCGACGTGGAGGAGATGCTCGGCGAACTGCGCGGCGCCCGGCTCCTGGAGGGCGTCCGCGGAGGCGTCCCGGTCGACCTCGGCGCGGTCGCGCGCGCCGTGTGCGCCCTCAGCAGGGCCGCGCTGTCCCTGGGGCCCTCGCTGCGCGCCTTCGAGGTCAACCCCTGGTGGGTGCACGGTTCCCAGGTGGAGGCACTCGACGCCCTCGTGGTCACCGGACCACCCGAGGGCGATGGGCCGGAGGACGCGTGAACAGCCGCGTGAACGACCGCGCGGGCACGGGCGTGAACACCCGAGCGGGCCCCCGAAGCGACACAAGACAGACACAACCAGAGCACGAGACACGACCCGAGCACGAGACACGACCAGAGCACGGCCGGAGACGAGAACAGCGGAGGATGCGAAAAGCATGAGCGGACTGAAGGGAAGGGTCGCGGTCGTCACCGGCGGCGGGAGGGGCATCGGCGCGAGCGTCGCCCGCATGCTCGCCCGGGAGGGCGCCGCGGTCGTGGTGAACGACCTTGGCACCGGCCTGGACGGAAGCGGACGGGACGAGGGGCCCGCGGCGGAGGTGGTCGCGGACATCACCCGCGCGGGCGGATCGGCGGTGGCCGACCACGGCGACGTCACCGACCCCGCCACCGGCGAGCGGCTGGTGCGCACCGCCGTCGAACGCTTCGGCGGACTGCACGTGCTGGTCAACGCGGCCGGGATCCTCCGCGACCGGATGATCTTCAACATGGCCGAGGAGGAGTGGGATGACGTCATCCAGGTGCACCTGAAGGGCCACTTCGCCACCATCAAGCCCGCGGCGGCCCACTGGCGCGAGCTGCGGAACCCGGACGGCGACTTCCGCATCATCAACTTCACCTCCGGCTCCGGGCTCTTCGGCGCCCCGGGGCAGCCGAACTACGCCGCCGCCAAGATGGGCGTCGTGGGGCTGACCTACTCCTGCGCCAACGCCCTGGCGCGGTACGGCGTCACGACCAACGCGATCTCACCCGTCGCCGCCACCCGTATGACCGCCTCGATCCCCGGGGAGCGGAGGAAGGCCCGTGATGTCACCGAGGACCAGCGGGCCGCCGAGAACATCGCCCCCGTCGTGACCTACCTCGCCGGTGAGGCGTCGGCCTGGCTCAACGGCCGGATCATCGGCGCCAACGGCTACGACGTGACCCTGTACAGCAACCCCGAGCCCGTCCGCGTGATCTCCGGCGGTTCCCGCTGGGACGTGGCGGCGCTGGGCGAGTCGATGGAAAGGCTGTTCCGCCCCGCCGTCACGCGGGGCCGCTGAAGGACCGCGCACCAACCGCCCCGGTAGATCGTGGGAGCCGGAAGACCGAGGCGGAAGGGGGCCGGCCTGCCCGGACGCGTGACACGCCCGGGCGGGCCGGCACGGCGGTCGGGTCAGTCCTGGAGCCCGATCGTCTTCCTCTGCAGGTTCCGGGTGGCGGCCAGACCGGCCATGAGCAGCGGCTCCACCGCGTCGCCGACCCTGTCGAACCCGCTGCCGACCGTCCCGCCCTGGAGATGGCGGTAGCGGATGCCCTCCAGGATGGCGGCCAGCTTGAAGTACGCCAGCCCCAAGCGGAGGTCGAGGTCGCCCAGTTGCCGGCAACTGAGCCGCTCGTAGTGCGCCAGCAGCTCCTCGGCGCTCGGATACCCGGGGGCCAGGCTCGCCGTGGCGTCGCTGGCGCCTCCCGAGATCCGGGGGAGCCGGTCGTAGACGAGCAGCAGGGCCAGATCGGTGAGCGGGTCGCCCAGCGTCGCCATCTCCCAGTCGATGACGGCGGCCACCTTGTCGTCGTGCACCAGCAGGTTGTCCAGGCGGTAGTCGCCGTGGACGATCGTGGACTCCTCGGCGGCGCCCGCCCGCGCCGCGACGCCCTCCTGGAGGCGGCGCAGCAGCGCGTCGGCGTCGGGGAGGTCGCGGGTGCGCGAGCCGTCCAGCTGGCGGCCCCACCGGCGCACCTGGCGGGCGAGGAACCCCTCGGGCCGTCCGAAGTCGGCCAGCCCGACGGCGGCGGGCGAGACGGCGTGCAGCCCGGCCAGGACACCGATCATCTCCAACGCCACCGACCGGGTGCGCTCGGGCCCCAGCGGTTCGAGCTGCTCGCGCCGCCGGTACGCCGTGCCTGACACCTGCTCCATGACGTAGAAGACGGCGCCCGACACGGTCTCGTCCCGGCAGAGGGCCAGGGCCCGCGGGACGGGGACGGCGGTACCCGCCAGGGCGGTGATGACCGTGTACTCCCGCACCATGTCATGGGCGGTGGCCTGGACGTGGCGCAGCGGCGGGCGCCGCACGATCCGGGTGGTGGTGCCGTCGGACACCGCGTAGGTGAGGTTGGACTTGCCCCCCGACACCACCCGTGCGGTCAGGGCGGGGCCCAGGTCGCCGGGGCATTGCCGCTCGTACCAGGCGGAGAAGCGTTCGAGGTCCAGGCCGGGCACGCTGTCGGAGGCGGGGGACGACATGGGGGATGCCATCAGGTGCCACGCCCCAGCGTCACGCCGCCGTCCAGGACCACCGTGTGCCCCGTCATCCACGACGCCTGCTCCGACAGCAGGAAGGCGACCGCACCCGCGACGTCCTCCGGTACACCGAGGCGCCGCAGCGGGTAGCTCGCGGCGACGTCGTCCTCGCGGCCCTCGTACAGCAGCCGCGCGAACCGCGTCTTGACCACGGCCGGGGCGACCGCGTTCACCCGGACGCCCGGCCCGAGTTCGACCGCCAGGTTCTTGGTGAGGTGGATGAGCATCGCCTTGCTCGCGCCGTAAAAGGCGATCCCCGGTGAAGGCCGCAGGCCCGCGACGGAGGCGACGTTGACGATGGCGCCGCCGTGCTCGCCCATCCAGGAGCGGTGGCACAGCTGCACCATCGCCAGCGCGGCCACGACGTTGACCTCGGTGATCTTGCGGGCCGCGGCGAGGTCGAGGTCGAGGAGCGGGCCGTGCACGGGGTTGATCCCGGTGTTGTTCACCAGCAGGTCGACGCCGCCGAAGGCGGCCAGGGTGCGCTCGACGACCTCCTCGCGGTGGGCGGGGTCGCCGATGGTGCCGGCCACGCCGAGCGCGTGCTCGGGCCCGCCGAGGGCGCGCACCGCCTCGGCGAGGTCGGCGGGCTTGCGCCCGGTGACGCACACCCGGGCGCCCTCGTCGACGAGGCGCTGTGCGATGGCGAGCCCGATGCCGCGGCTGGCGCCGGTGACGACCGCGGTGCGCCCGGTCAGGCCCCCTGTCCCGGTGACGATCGTGTCAGGCATGCGCGGACTCCCCCGTGCGTTCGGCGCGGGTCTGTTTAGTGGAGGTCTGTTCGGTAGGGGTCTGTTCTGTGCGGGACCGGTGGTCGGTGCGGGACTGTTCGAGGCGCGACCGGAGGCGGATGACCATCTCCTGCGCGCCGGTCGCCACCAGCCGTCCGTCCTCGGTGAAGAGCGATCCCTGCCCGAGTGCCCGCGCGCCGCCCGCCGAGGGGCTGGTGGTGACGTAGCGCAGCCACCGGTCGGCGCGTCCGGCACGGTGCAGCCAGACGGCGTGGTCGAGGCTGGCGCTCGCCAGCTCCCTGCGCGGCACGCCGTGCCGGCGGAACGCCGCGCGCAGGATGGTGAAGTCGGACAGGTACACCACCAGCGTGCGGTGCAGCAGCGGGTCGTCGGGCAGTCCCGCGGGCACGCGCATCCAGACCTCCGAGGGCGCGGACGGGTCGGAGCCCCGGTCGGTCTCGCGCAGCTCGACCGGGCCGGGTGGTGCTCCGTCGTCGCCGCGGGCGCCCTCGGCGAAGGGGTAGCGGGACGGCATGTCCTCGGGCGGGGGAGGCGTCGGCGGTGCGTCCACCTGGTGGGCGAGGTGGTCGGGCTCGCCGCGCTGCATCGAGCAGGTGACCGTCGCGATGATCTCCTGTCCCTGCCAGGCGTCGACCCGGTGCAGGACGAACGAGCGGCCGGAGCGCAGCGGGGTCACCTCGTACCTGATGGGGGAGCCCGGGTCGCCGGTGCGGGCGAAGTAGCCGTGCAGCGAGTGCAGGACCACGTCGTCGGGGGCCGTGCGCACCGCCGCCACGCTCGCCTGGGCGAGGACCTGCCCGCCGAAGACGCGGTGGGCGGGACGCTCGTTGCTCAGCCCTTCGAAGGTGCGGTCGCCGACCTGGTCCAGGTCGAGCACCCGCAGCAGCCGGTCGACGACCGAGGCGCCCGTCCTGAGGTCACGCCACCGGTCCCGGCTCGGCATGACCAGCCGCCCGTGACCGGGCCGCCCCGGGAGCCGCTCGGCGCGCAGCGCGGAGCGTCGCACCTTGCCGGCCTCGTCGCGCAGCGGGTGGTCGACGAACTCGTAGGCCCGTGGCCGTTTGTAGGGCGCGAGCAGCGGACGCAGGTGCTCGTCCAGCTCGTCGGCCCGGGGTGCCGGCCCGCCGGGCGCCGGCTCCACCAGGGCGACGGCCCGCCGGCCCAGGTCGTCGTCGGGCAGGCCCACCACCGCGCACGCGTGGACGCCGGGATGGGACTCCAGCGCGCCCTCGACCTCGGCCGGGTAGATGTTGGCGCCGCCGCTGACGATGCAGTCGGTGGACCGGTCGGCGAGGTAGAGGTACCCGTCCTCGTCGTACCAGCCCAGGTCGCCGAGCGACTCCCAGCCGTTCCGGCTGCGCGGCTCGGCGCCGACGTAGTGGTAGGTGGACCCCTGGCCGCCGGGCGGCATGAGGAAGATCTCGCCCACGACGCCGGGCGGCACGACCCGCCCCTTCTCGTCCTGGACCCGGAACCGGGTGCCGCGGATGGGGCGTCCGACCGAGCCGCGGTGGTCGAGCCACTCCCGGCCCGTGATGTAGGTGATGCCCTGGCTCTCGGTCCCGGCGTAGACCTCGGCGATGCGGTCGGGCCCCAGCCACTCGATGTACTCCAGCTTCAGCCGGGGCGGGCAGGGGCCGCCCACGTGCAGGAGCGTGCGCACCGAGGACATGTCGGCGCGGGCGAGGCGTTCGGCGGGCAGCCTGCGGAGCCGGTTCATGTGGGTGGGCACCATCTGGAGCCAGGTGACGCGGTGCTGTTCGATGAGGTCGAGGGCGAGCGCCGGATCGAAACGCGGCATGATCACCAGCCGGTTGCCGCTGAAGAGGCCCCGGGCGGAGTAGACGAAGGCGGCGTTGTGGTACAGCGGCCCGCAGACCAGGTGGACGCCGTCGGCGTGCATGTACTCGCTGGCGGGGGAGTCGGGGTCGTAGTGCGGGTCGTCGTGGCTGACGATGAGCTTGGGCTTCCCGGTGCTGCCGCCGGAGGTGAGCGCCTTCCAGTACGTGGGGACGGCGTCGGGCAGCTCGCCGTCGTCGAGGTCCTCGCCGGGGACGAAACCGGCCGGGATGGTGGCCAGGTCCTCGTACTCCTCGTCGCTCCCCACGAGCAGTGACGGGCGGGCCAAATCGAGTACGCGCCGCCGCTCCGCCGGGGGGAACTTGTGCGACAGCGGCATGGCGGTGGCGCCCAGCTTCCACGTGGCGATGCAGGCGCAGAAAAACTCGACCGAGTTGGGCAGGGCGATGGCGACCATGTCGTCCTTGGTGACCCCTGTCGCGGCGTAGGCGCGCGCCAGCCGGTTGGTGTGCCGGTCCAGCCTGGCCCAGGTGATCTGCCCGGAGCCGTCGCCCGCCACCAGGGCCGGCTCGTCGGGCTTAACGGTGGCGAAGTGGGCGAAGAGCCGGCCGATGCTCAACCGACGTCCCATGTGCGTCCTCCCGTCGACGACCGTCCGTGCCGGACGCCGCGGCGGTGGCCGGCAACGTCCGTCAAACTTTATGCATTCTGAATGCACATTAGACGTACCGATGGTGGCCTGCCAATCCTCCGATGGGGGAGTTCGGTGCGCCGTTGGGTCTGGTGCTCTTCTGCATGTGTGGTGCATATTGCAGGTCAGGGGGCATCGGTGCCCGGTCCGGGTCGGGAAGGAGCGGCCCGAGGGCGGGGTGGCGGATGGCCTGGTCCGCGGCGATCGCGCGGTCCGGGTGCGGGCAGCGCGGAAAACGTCCGGCGCACCCCTTGACAAGCGTGTGATGTCGAACACAATAATTTATGCACTGCGTATGCATATTTCTCTGGAGCGGAGGGGTCTCCATGGCCACGACGAGCGCCGAGCCGGGCGACGCCACGGTCGGCGAAACCGCACCGGCACTGCTGGAAGTCAAGGACCTCACCGTCTCGATCGGCGGCGCCCGGCTGTTGTCGGAGGTCTCGCTGACCATCGCCCCCGGGGAGCTGGTCGGGCTGGTCGGCGAGTCGGGGTCGGGCAAGACCCTCACCGGGCTGAGCCTGCTGGGACTGCTGCCGCCGGACGCCTCGGTGCGGGGCAGCGTCCGCTTCGACGGCGTGGACATGCTCACGGTCGACGGGGAGCGCCGGCGGCGCCTCCGCGGGAGCGAGATCAGCATGATCTTCCAGGAGCCGCGCGCCTCGCTGCACCCCTCGCGCCCGGTGGGCAAGCAGATGGTCGATGTGATCCGCGCGCACGGAACGGTGCGCGTCGCCGAGGCCCGGCGCCAGGCCGTCGAGATGCTCGGCATGGCCGGCCTGCCCGACCCCCGCCGCACCATGGACGCCTACACCCACGAGCTGTCGGGCGGCATGTGCCAGCGGGTGATGATCGCCATGGCCCTGGTCTGCCGGCCGCGGCTGCTGGTGGCCGACGAGCCGACCACCGCCCTGGACGTCACCATCCAGGCCCAGGTGATCTCCCTGCTGCGGCGGCTGGCCCGCGAGCTGGACCTGGCCGTCCTGCTGATCACCCACAACCTGGGCGTGATCTCGGCGCTGTGCTCGCGCGTGGTGACCATGTACTGCGGCCAGGTGGTCAACGACGACGACGCCGAGCGGCTGCTCGGAGCGCCGCAGCACCCCTACGCCTCGGCGCTGGTGCGTGCCTCGGAGGTGAGCCTGGACCGCACCGGCGGGCAGAGCGGCATCACCGGCGCCCCGGCCAACCCCGCCCGCCCACCGAGCGGCTGCCGGTTCCATCCCCGCTGCCCCTACGCCCAGGACCGCTGCCGCGAGCACATGCCCGCCCTCGAACCGGCTCCGCGGGGAGGCCGCACCCGGTGCCTGCGCGTCGACGAGCTGACCCTTCCGGGGGTGGCGGCATGACCGCCGACAGCACGCTCGCCGCCACCGCGGGCGACACGCGGAAGGCCCCCGCGCTCCAGGTGCGCGACCTCGTCGTCCGCTACGGCAACCGCCGCGACACCGTCCGCGCCGTCGACGGCGTCAGCGTCGAGGTCGCGCGCGGCACCACGCTCGGGATCATCGGTGAGTCCGGGTCGGGCAAGTCCACCCTCGCCAAGGCCATCGCGGGCCTGGTCCCCATCAACTCCGGAACCGTCGCCATCGCCGGTCCGGACGGCAAGCCGGCACCGGCCGCCCCGTCGGTCGGACGGGCCGGCCAGGTCCAGATGATCTTCCAGGACCCTGTGCTGGCGCTGAACCCGGGCAGACCGGTGTGGAAGAGCGTTGTGGAACCCCTGGTCCCCCACCGCCCGGTGATCCCACGGCGGCTGCGCGACCGCGCCGTGGAACTGCTCGGGCAGGTCGGCCTGGGCCCCGAGTTCGCCGACCGGCGCCCCGGCCAGATGTCGGGCGGGCAGCGCCAGCGCGTCACCATCGCCCGCGCCGTGGCGGCCCGCGCGCCGCTGGTCATGTGCGACGAACCCGTGGCGGCGCTGGACATCTCCGTCCAGGCCGAGGTGCTGCGCCTGCTCGACGAGGTGCGCGAGGCGTTCGGCCTTACCTACGTGTTCATCTCCCACGACATGTCGTCCATCGCCCGCATCGCCCACGACGTCGGCGTCATGTACCTCGGCCGGCTCGTGGAGGTCGGCCCCGTGCGCGAGGTGCTCGAACGGCCCCGGCACCCCTACACGCGGGCGCTGATCCGGGCGGTGCCGCGGATCGGCCTGGACGCCCGCGACCGCGAGCTGCACCCCCTCGAAGGGGAGATCCCCGACGCGCGCCGCCCGCCGTCCGGCTGCCGCTTCCGCACCCGCTGCCCCTTCGCCCAGGAGGTCTGCGCACGGGACGAACCGCCCGTGGAGACCGTCGCCGAACCCGCGCCGGGCGGCGGCTCGGCGCACCGGACCGCCTGCCACCTGTGGCGCGAGATCCAGGACGGGACCGCCCGGCCCCGTACGTCGTGAGCCCCCCGCTGTATCGGACCCACCACCCTCATCCCAGACCGCGTTCGGGAAATTGTCCCACCCCGTAAAGGAATGTGCCGATGAAGCAGCGATCCCACCGACACGGCCTGCGTGCCGCCGCCCTCGCCGCTGCGCTCGTCTCCGCCCTCGCCGCCTGCGGTTCCGGCTCCGATTCGGACGGCGAGAAGACGCTGCGGACCCTCCAGGGCCTCAACCCCAGCCAGTTCGACCCCTGCGGCCCGGCCAACGGCTCCGAGACCTCCTACATGGCGGCCATCTACGCACCGCTCATCCGCACCGACCCCCGCACGGGCAAGGCGTCCCCCGGCATCGCGACGGAGTGGAAGTTCACCGATGGCCTGAAGACCCTGACGCTCAAGCTCAGAAGCGGCCTGACGTTCCAGGACGGCACCACGCTCGACGCGGCGGCGGTGAAGAAGAGCATCGAGCAGTGCCTCGCCCTCAAGAACCAGCAGATCCCGGCGCTGAAGGCGATCGAGGCGCCCGACGCCGGCACGGTCGTGTTCCGGCTGTCGGCGCCCGGTGGCGGCCTGGTCGACCTGCTCGGCTCGCGGATCGGCATGATCGCCTCCCCGACCGCGCGGGAGAAGGCCGGCGACAAGTACGGGGCGCGGCCGGTGGGCGCCGGCCCCTACCGGCTGACGCAGTTCGTCCCCGGGTCGTCCCTCACGCTCCAGAAGTGGGACGGCTACAAGCCCGCGGGGCTGCCGGCCGCCAAGGTCGACCGCATCACCTCGCAGATGGTCAGTGACCCGTCGGCGCAGGTGGCGGCGCTCACCGGCGGCCAGGTCGACTTCGCCTGGCGCCTGGACTACTCGGCGCCCAAGGCGCTGTCGGGCACCGGCGTGCACGCCGAGCACAACCTCGGCGTCTCCCAGAGCACCCTCAGCGTCGACCGGAGCCAGGGACCGCTGCGTGACCGGCGGGTGCGCCAGGCCATCAGTCACGCGATCGACCGGGCCGCGCTCGCCCAGACCAACACCGCCGGTCTGAGCGACGTCGGCTCGCAGCAGCCCTACCCGCCGGGCAACGGGTTCCACTTCCCCGAGCTGGACAACGCCTACCCCTACGATCCCGCCAAGGCCAAGCGGCTGTTGGCCGAGGCCGGGCACCCCGACGGCCTGACCCTGCGCGCCGCCGCGCTGAACTCCCCGGCGTTCGTCAACAACGGCGTCGTCATCGCCTCGCAGCTCGCCAAGGTGGGGATCAAGGTGCGGTTCGAGGCCAAGGACATCGGCGAGGCCACCAAGGGCTTCTACGTCGAGCACAAGTACGACCTGATGTCCACCGGCATGAACTCCGGGCCCGACTGGCTGAGCATCTACCGCCGCCTGCTGACCACCCAGTCCTCCGGCAACGCGGGCCACGTGCCCGTCCCCGGCGGCGAGGAGGCCGTGGCCCGGGCGAACGCCGCGCAGAGCCCCGAGCAGCTGAAGGAGGCCATCAGGAACGCCGGCAAGGTGGTCCAGACCGAGCTGCCGATCATTCCGCTCTACTACTCGCCCACGGTGACGGCGTGGACCGACCGGGTCACCGGCGGCCCGCAGTCGATCGCGCTCAACGGTGAGGCCGACCTGACCGCGCTCGGACTGAAGTGATGACGGTTCCCATGGACGCCGCGAAGACCCGTACCGACGGGGGCCGGCGGACGGCCGCGACCGGCACCGAGGCGGCGGCGCCGCCCGGTGCCGGGCCCGGTCCCCGACGGCGCCTCGGGGCCGGGGGCGGGCTGGCCAGGTTCGTCCTGGTGCGGCTGCTGCTCTTCCTCCCCACCGCGGTCGGGGCGGCCCTGTTCACCTTCCTCCTGGTCAAGATCATCCCCGGTGGCCCGGCCTACGCGCGCCTGGGCGAGAACGCCACACCCGAGTCGGTGGCCCTGATCGAGCGGCAGCTCGGCCTGGACCGCCCGCTGCCGCAGCAGTTCCTGGGCTGGCTCGGGAAGGCGCTCACCGGCGACTTCGGCACCTCCTTCCAGACCGGCTACGCGGTGTCGGCCACGATCGCCGAGACACTGCCGGTGACGCTGGAGCTGACCTTCATCGCGATCGCGGGCACCTGCCTGGTGGCGATCCCGCTGGGGGTGTACGCGGGCAAGCGGGTCGCGCGCTCGTCCGGGCGGCTCATCCGCAGCCTGTCGGGCCTGGGCCTGGCCGTCCCGGACTTCTTCGCCGCCCTCGTCCTGATCACGATCTTCTCGGTGTGGCTGGGCCTGCTGCCGCGGCTGGGCTTCGTCCCGTTCACCGAGGACCCCATCAGGAACCTGCACCACCTGATCCTGCCGGCCATGCCGATGATCCTCGGCGGCAGCGCCATCGTGATCCGCCAGGTCGGCGCCGCGATGGCCGACGCCATGGCCAGCGACTACGTGCGCACCGCCCGCGCCATGGGCGTCCCCGAACGGCAGGTCACCTGGCTGTACGCCTTCCGCTCGGTGCTGCCCACGACGCTGAACGTCGTCGCGCTGCTGGCGCTCGGGCAGCTGGGCGCCACGCTCATCCTGGAGCAGATCTTCGTGCTGCCCGGCCTCGGGCGGACCCTCGTCACCGCCATCGGCCAGCTCGACTACCCGGTCATCCTCGGCGTCGTCCTGGTCTACGTGGTCATCGCGCTGCTGGTGAACCTCGTGGTGGACATCGCCGCCGGCCTGGTCGACCCCGTGATCCGGAAGGGGACGTCATGACCCGCGGACCCACACGCCCGCGCCGCGCCCTGCCCGCCCTGCCCCCGGGCGCCTGGCTGTCCCTGGCCGTGCTGGCCCTGCTGCTGGCCGCGGCGCTGCTGGCGCAGTGGATCGCCCCGCACGACCCGCTGGCGCAGGACCTCACCCGCAAGCTGGAGGGGCCGAGCGCCGACCACCTGCTCGGCACCGACCGCTTCGGCCGCGACGTGCTCAGCCGCCTCATCTGGGGCGGGCGCAACGCCTTCGGCGGCGTGGCGATCTGTATCGCCGTGGCCGTGCTGCTCGGCGTGCCGTGGGGCACCGTCGCCGGGTTCTGGCCCCGCTACGTCGGCACGGTGCTGATGCGGATCTCCGACACCATGATCGCCTTCCCGCTGCTGGTGCTGGCGATCGCCATCACCGGCTCGCTCGGCGTCGGCCTGGTCACCTCGATGGTCGCCGTCGGCCTGGTGCTGGCCCCCAACACCGCCCAGCTGACCCGCGCGGGCGTGCTCGCGGTCCGCGAGCGGGACTTCGTGGCCAGCGCCCGGCTGTCGGGAGTGTGGACGCCGATCCTGCTGGTGCGGCACGTGCTGCCCACCGCGCTGCGCCCGGTCGTCATCCAGATGACGATCTACACCGGGCTCACCTTCGTCGTCCAGGGCGCCCTGGCCTTCCTCGGCCTGGGGCCCCAGCGGCCCACCCCGAGCTGGGGCAGCGACCTCAACGACGCCTACTCGCAGATCCTGTCGGCTCCGCTGCTGATCCTCCCGCCCGGCCTGCTGCTGGGCGTCGTGGTGCTGTGCGTCTACCGCGTCGGCGACGCCCTGCGCGACCGGATGAGCGCGGAGCCGTCCCGGGTCCACCGAAAGGAGAACGATGTCGTCGTCGCCTGACCCTCCCGTCTCCCCCCTGGACGGGACGTTGGTCCTCGACCTCAGCACGTCGGTCGCCGGGCAGTACGCCGGACGGCTGCTGGCCATGAACGGGGCCGACGTGGTGCTGGTCGAGCCGCCCGGCGGCACCCCCACCCGCCGGCGGGGTCCGCGCGCCGAGGGCGACTCGTTCCTGTTCCGGCACCTCAACCAGGGCAAACGCTCCATCGCGCACGACCCGCGGTCCCCGGCCGACCGGAGCGTGCTGCGGGAGCTGGCGGGCCGCGCGGACGTCGTCCTGCGCGACCAGGGCACGCCTGCGCCCGAGGGTGCGGGCGACCGGCTGGTGGACTGTGTCGTCGGGGACGTCCCCGAAGGCGGCCCCTACGCCGGGTGGCGGTTCTCGGAGATGATCCACCAGGCCCTCTCGGGCGCCATGAGGACCACGGGCGCCCACGACCGCGAACCCGTCTACGGGCTCGGCGAACGGGCGTCCTACGCCACCGGCACCACGGCGTACATCTCCATCGTGTCCGCCCTGTACGAGCGCCGCCGGTCCGGCCGCGGCCAGCGCGTCGACGCCACCGTCTTCGAGTCGCTGGCCGCGATGGGCCAGAACATCGTCAGCCAGTACAGCTACAACGGCACCAGCGCGACCCGCCAGCGCTACCCGGGCTTTTTGGCCCTGCTGCGCTGCGCCGACGCCTGGGTGGTGCTCTTCGTCATCCGGAACTGGCCCACCGTGTGCCGGGTCCTGGACTGCGAGCACCTGCTGGAGGACGAGCGCTACCGCACCTCGGGGGACCGGCTGCGCCACTGGGACGAGATCGTGGCCGTCCTCCAGGAGCGCGCGGCCACCCGCCGGGCCGACGAGGTCGTCGCAGCCTGCCAGCGGGGACGGGTCAGCGCCGAGAAGGTCAGCGGCCTGCGCGAGCTGCTGGAGTCCGAGCAGTGGCGCGTCCGGCGCATCATGTCCCGGGTCCGCGGCCCCGGCGGCGAGGAGGAGCCCGCCGTCCGCTCGCTCTTCGGCATCGACGGCGCCGTCTGCGAGGTGCGCTCGCCCAGCCCGCGCCTGCCGGCCCCGTCGGCGGACCCCCGCCGGAGGTCGGCATGACCGCGGGCGGCCCCCTCGCCGGTGTGCGGGTCCTGGAGTTCACCACCGCCTGGGCCGGGCCGTTCGCCGGACGCTGCCTGGCCTACCTCGGCGCCGACGTCATCAAGATCGAGGCGCCCGGCCACCCCGACTCCTGGCGGGGCACCCGCAGCGGCGGCGCCCCGGTCTACTACCCCGAGTCGACGCCGGGGGAGGACCCGCAGAACCGCAACGTGCTGTTCAACTCCCAGAACATCGACAAGCGGTCCCTGGCGCTGGACCTCAAACGCCCCGAAGCCATGGACGTCATGCACGACCTGGTGCGCGTGTCCGACGTCGTGCTGGCCAACTTCACCCCCGGCGTCCTGGACCGGCTCGGCATCGGACGGCGCGACCTGGCCCGGATCAACGACCGCATCATCGTGGTGGAGATGCCCGCCTTCGGACCGGGCGGCCCGTCCTCCTCCCACCAGGGGATGGGCAAGACGATGGAGCCCGCCGCGGGAATGACGGCGCTGATGGGCTACCCCGACGGGACACCGGTCCTCACCGGGCCCGCGATCATGGACCCGATCGGCGGGCTGAACGCCGTCGCGGCCGTCGTCTCCGCGCTGGAGCTGCGCGAGCGCACCGGACACGGCAGCGCCGTGGTCGTCCCGCAGGTCGAGGCCGCGGCCTCCTGGATCGGCGAGTACCTGCTGGAGCAGGCCGAGACCGGGACGACCCGGGTGCCCGACGGCAACCACGTGCCCGACGCCGCCCCGCACGGCGCCTACCCCTGCGCGGGCGAGGACGAATGGATCGCGATCGCCGCCCGCGACGACGACCAGTGGCGGGCGCTGTGCGCCGTCCTCGGCGCGCACGACCTCGCCGCCGACCCCGCCTTCCGGAGCCTCGCCGACCGCCTGGCCGCCCAGGACCTGCTGGACGACGTGCTGGCCGAGCTGACCCGCCCGCACGACAAGATCTCGCTCGCCGAGCGTCTCCAGGCGGCGGGCGTGCCCGCGGCGCCGGTCCTCGGCGGCGACGAGATCGCCCGGAGCCCGGCGATGCGCGAGGCCGGGATGCTCGTCGACCTCGACCACACCGCCGTCGGGCGGCGCACCTACAGCGCCCTCGCCTTCCGCCACTCCCGCACCCCCGGCGCACACCGCCGCGCCGCCCCACTGTTCGGGGAGCACAACGACGAGGTGCTGCGCGACCTGCTCGGCTACGACGCCGAACGGGTCGCAGAGCTGCGCCGCACCGCCGCCCTCGCCGACGCCCCCACCGCGGACACCGACACACCGCGCGTGCTGCCGCCCCAACCCGGCGCAGGACCCGGCTCCGGGGCCGCCACCGGGTCTGAGGCAGGGCCCCGTACCGAGTCCGGGCCCGCCCCGGCCGCGGCCGCGCGGACCGCACGAGAGGAGACCCGTCCATGACGACATCCGACCCGGACGTCTCACCGATCCCCTACAGCGACGCCGCCCTGGAGTTCCGCGACGAGATCCGAGACTGGCTGAAGCGCAACGCCCCCGACGAACTGCGAGGCGTGGAGGCACCGCGCGTCCCGTCACCGGAGCTCCAGACCCACCTCGACCGGTGGGCCGACACGCTCACCGAGGCCGGCCTCATGTGCGTCTCCTGGCCGAAGGAGTACGGCGGGCGCGGGCTCACCGGCGTGGAGGTCGCGCTGATGAACGAGGAGTTCGCGCGGGCCGGCGTGCCCCGGCTGACCCGCGGCATGGGCGAGGGCCTGGTCGGCCCCGCCGTCATCGCCCACGCCACCGAGGAACAGAAGCGGCGGGTGCTGCCGCCGATCATCAGCGGCGAGCACGTGTACTGCCAGGGCTTCTCCGAACCCGGCGCCGGCTCGGACCTGGCCGGGCTGCGCACCCGCGGCGAGATCGACGGCACCGACCTGGTGATCAACGGCC
This sequence comes from Actinomadura sp. NBRC 104412, assembly GCF_030269515.1. GTDB lineage: Bacteria > Actinomycetota > Actinomycetes > Streptosporangiales > Streptosporangiaceae > Spirillospora. Next base: position 29,150 of record NZ_BSTM01000044.1, read on the forward strand.
AGAAGACCTGGACCTCGGGCTACTACAAGGCGAACTGGATGTTCTGCCTGGTCCGCACCGACCCCGACGCGCCCAAACACAAGGGGATCAGCTACGTCCTGCTGCCCCTGGAGGTCGACGGCGAACCCAACGGCGTGGAGTTCCGGCCCATCCGGCGGATGACCGGGAAGGCCCTGTTCGGCGAGAGCTTCCTCACCGACGCCCGCACCCCGCTGGACAACGTCATCGGCGGCCTCAACCAGGGCTGGAAGGTGGCCATGACCACGCTCGGCAACGAGCGCGGCGGCAGCGCCACCACCCAGCACGTGGCGTTCGAACGGCAGTTCTGGCGCCTGGTCGACCTGGCCCGCGAGCGCGGGCTCGCCGGCGACGTCCGGGTGCGCGAGCAGCTGGCCTGGGCCTGGTCGCGGATCCAGGTCATCAAGGCCACCGGGTTCGGGCTGGTCGCCGACCTGGCCGCGGGCGGCTCCGGCACCGGACTGGGCAACGGCTCCACCGCCAAGATCCGCTGGTCGGAGTTCCAGCGGCGGCTGATGGAGATCGCCATGGACCTGGCCGGACCGGACGCCCTGGTGACCGGGCCGGACTACGAGCTGGACGAGTGGCAGGAGGACTTCCTGGCCACCCGCTCCCACACGATCTGGGGAGGGACGGCCGAGGTGCAGCGCAACATCATCGGCGAGCGGGTCCTGAACCTGCCCAAGGAGCCCGCGCCCGCGAAGAAGACGGAGCGGAAGGAGGCCGTGCGATGAGCCTGGCGATCACACCGGAGCAGGAGGCCCTCCGCGACACGGCCCGCCGCTTCCTCGCCTCCGAGAGCCCACTGGAACGGGTGCGGGCCGTCATGGACACCCCGACCGCCTTCGACGAGGAGCTGTGGCGGCGGATGGCCACCGAGCTGGGGGCGGCGGGCCTGGCCGTGCCAGAGCAGTTCGGCGGCGCGGGGATGGGCTACCAGGAGGTGTCCTACCTGGCCGAGGAGGCGGGCCGCGCGCTCGCCCCCAGCGCCCTGCTCGCCACCGCCGGTATGGCCGTCCCCGCCCTCATGGCCGGGACGCAGGAGGCGCGCGCCGCGTTGCTGCCGAGCATCGCCGACGGATCGGCCATCGCCACCGTGGCATGGCCGGACCTCGGTTCTCCCGGGAGCACCACCGCACCCGCCGCCCGCGCGGACCGCGGGCCCTCCGGGTGGACCGTGTCGGGGGGCTTCCCGCACGTGCTCGACGGGGCAGCCGCCGCCATCCTGCTCGTCCCGGCCGAAGGCCCCGACGGCCTGACGGTGTTCGCGGTGGAAAGCGGAGAACCGGGCGTGCGGGTCGAGCCGCTTCCGGCCTTCGACCAGACGCGCGGCCTGGCACGCGTCGATCTCTCCGACGCGCCCGCGACGCCCGTGTCCGTCCCCGGAGGCGGAAGCGAGGTGCTCGCCGCGGTGCGCGCCCACGCCGACGTCGTGCTGGCCGCGGAGATGGTCGGCGGGGCCCAGGCCTGCCTGGACATGAGCGTGGAGTACGCCAAGGTCCGCGAGCAGTTCGGCCGCCCCATCGGCTCGTTCCAGGCCATCAAGCACAAGTGCGCCGAGAACCAGGTCGAGATCGAGGGCGCGCGCGCCATGGCGCGCTACGCGGCGTGGTGCGCACAGGCCATCCCCGACGCCATGGAGGAGCCCGCGGCGGTGGCCAAGGCGACCGCGGCCGAGGCCTACTTCCGCGCCGCCGGCGACAACCTCCAGATCCACGGGGGCATCGGCGTCACCTGGGAGCACGACGCCCACCTCTACTTCAAGCGCGCCAAGGCGTCCCTGATGCTCTTCGGCGACGTGGGCGCCTACCAAAGGCGCATCGCCGACCTCATCGGCATCTGACCGGACCGGCGCGCCAAGACCACCCGACCTCACCCCGGCCGCCCCGACCCCGCCCTCAGGAGAAAGCATGACAAGCGGTTCCGAACCCGAGTACGAGTCCATCCTCGTCCACAGCGACGGCCCCATCGGCACCATCACCCTCAACCGGCCCGACCGGCTCAACGCCTGGGACTGGCTGATGTCCGCCGAGATCGGCCATGCGATGGGACGCTTCGAGGCCGACGACGCCATCAGGGCGATCATCCTGACCGGCGCCGGGCGCGCCTTCTGCGCAGGCGCCGGGCTGCTGCCCGCGGGCCGCACCTTCGACGGCTCGCTGACCCGCGAGGATGCCGAGGCCAAGTTCCCCGGCCCGCACCGTCCCGCCGACCGCCTCCGCACCCCGGTGATCGCCGCGGTCAACGGGCACGCCGTCGGGGCCGGGATGACGATGGCGCTCCGCGCCGACATCATCGTCGTCGCCGAGGACGCCAAGCTCGGCTTCGTCTTCAACCGGCGCGGCGTGATCCCCGACGCCGACCTGCTGTGGAGCCTGCCCCGCCTGATCGGCTACTCCCGCGCCCTGGACCTGCTGCTGACCGGGCGGATCTTCGCCGGCCGGGAGGCGGTCGCCCTCGGCATCGCCTCCCGGGCGGTGCCCGCCGGATCGGTGGTGGAGACCGCCGAGGAGATCGCCACCGACATCGCGACCAACGTCGCGCCCGTTTCCGCCGCGATCACCAAGCTGGTGGCGCGCCGCTTCCTGGAGGAGACCGACCGGAATGCAGCACTCGAACTGGAACGGGAGCTGTTCCGGTGGGCGGGCCGCCACGCGGACGCGCCCGAGGGTGTCAACGCCTTCCGGGAGAAGCGCGCACCCCGGTGGACGCTCTCCAAGACGAAGGACTTCCCCGTCGAGCTGTTCGATGACCGCGTCTGACGGCCTCCACGTCCGTCCCGGCGGCCTGGTCGTCCGGACGACGTTTCGCGCCATCGCCACGGTTCATCATGAGACAATGGTCGGCAGGGTCCGAGTGGAAGGTGCGGTATGACCTCGCGACAGGCCCCCCCGTCCGGGCAGCGGGCCTCCGACCGGTCGGCCGAGCGGCCCGACCGCTCGCCGGAGCGGGCCCCCGACGGCCGGACCCTGCGGTCGCAGCGGACCCGGTCGGCGATCGTCGACGCCAACATGGCGCTGATGATGGAGGGTAACCTGCGGCCGACCGCGGCCCAGGTCGCCGAGCGGGCGGACGTCTCGCTGCGCACCCTGTGGAGCCACTTCCCCGACCTGGAGAGCCTCTTCGCCGCCACGGGCGAGAAGACCCTGCAGGTCCAGTACGCCCACCACTCGGTGATCCCGGCCGACCAGGCCCTGGAGGACCGGGTGCGCGCCTTCTGCCGCCAGCGCGCGACCATGCTGGAGTCGATCGCCGGAGCGTCCCGTGCCGCGCAGCTGCGCCTGCCGTTCTCCGAGCAGCTCCGGCGCAACCGCAGGCGGCACAACGAGCGGCTGCGCACCGACATCGGGCAGACGTTCGCGCCGGAGATCGCGCTGGCCGGGGGTGCGGCCGACGAGCTGGTCAGCGCGCTCCTGGTCGCCTGCACCTGGCCGGCGTGGATGGGGGCCCGCGACGACCTCCACCTGTCGGTCGAGGAGGCCACGCGGGTCATGGAGCGCACCGTCATGGCGATCCTGAAGGACGTCCGGGCGACGGCCGGCCAGGCGGACCAGGGGGGCCAGGACTCCGAGTGATCGTCACGCACTGATCACCACCGGGTGACCGCGTCACCCGCCGCCCGGCCGGACCCGCGCCTAGGCCGATCGACCGGGCGGTCAGCCGGCGGGGTGGACCGTGGCGCGCAGCCCGATGTAGAAGGCGAGTCGTAGGCGCCGCCGCTGCGTCTTAGGCCGCTGGCCTTGGTGCCGCCGAACGGCAGGTCGCCCCGCCGGGCGGAGGTATTGATGTCGACCTGGGCGGCGTGCAGCCGTCCGACCCAGGCGTTCGCCCTCAAGCGCATCGACACCCGCTTCACCGAGGCCGCGGCTGGCCGCGCCTCCGCCGTCGGATGACCCCACGGCGTCCGCGCCGCCAAGCCCCTTCGGCGCGCACGCCGTGTGCCCGCTCAGTCGTACCTGCCCCACTCACAGCTCCCCGGGCCCACCAGGTAGGGGACCCCCATCGAGTCAGGGGTGAAGCGGTCGCGGACATGGAGCGTCACCGCGCCGTTCTCCTCCCGGTAGGCGCAGGTGACCGTGTACCCGGCGCGGGGGTCCGCAGGTGGTCGGCCAGTTGCCAGCATCCTGGCTGGGCACACACCGCCGCGACGCACAGCTGGGGCCGGGTGTCCAGGACAGCTGCGGCAAGGCGGCCAGAGATGCTGACCGCTTCGGAAGCGGTGGGGTGGTCCAGAACTTGGATGAGGCTGATGAGTGCGGTGCCGCAGTCACCGGGCGCGGGGGTGTGAATTACGGCGTGCCCGGCGGCGCGGTACCAGTCCAGCAGCAGGGCGGTGCCGGGCCTGCCGCTGGTTTCGCTGATCAACAAGACCTCCTCGGGACGGCCGGCCGGCCATTCCAGGAGCCGTTCGGCGCGGTCGGCGGCGGCGCCGATATTGACGGTCGGCATGGACGCCATGACCGGGTCTCACTTCCCATGGGCAAGCGCGGGTGCGGGAACACACCTCGGGCGCTTTACAGCGGCGAACCCAGTTCGAGGATGCGGTCGGTGAAGTTGCCGGCGACTCGGTCCCAGTCGCGGTGACGGTCCACCGTCCATCTGGAGATAGGTCAGGCCCGGGATGGGGTCGAAGGCCGCGAGGGCGGGGCTGAGCCTGGGACTCCCTAGCTGGGCAAGGACCAGAAACGTCGGGGCAGCCGGTGGACAGCCGCCTGTCGGCAGCCTGCATGGGGTTGCGGATGGTGTGGGCGGCCTTGGGTGAGAATGGGGCTACGTCGGGCTTTGGGGATTGGGGGGAGGTGGTCCGGAGTGGGTTGGGGTGGGGTGGCTGGTTTGGGCGGCTTTGGATAGGCGGGTGGAGACTTCTTTTAGGACGGGAATCAGGTCTGGGGGGTCTAGGACCTCGAAGTCGAAGCCCTTGGTGGCCACGTATATGGCGATTTCGTGGAGTGAGTTCGAGCCTGCCTCCAAGACGCAGGTCTGGGTGTCGGCGGGTGTCAGGTGGCCGGACGCCGGGGACGTGTGGGGCGCCACCTGTTCTATTGGGGCGTGGAAGAGGATGCGGGCCCGGTAGGTGTAGGGGGCCGAGCTGATGGAGTGGGTGACGTAGGCGGCGGGGTCGTCCTGTGGGAGCGGGCGCGGTGTGAAGCGGGCGCCGGGTGGTCCTAGGGGTGCGGTGATTCTGTCTACGCGGAATGTTCGCCAGTCCTGTTTGCCGGTGTCCCAGGCCAGGAGGTACCAGCGGTTCGGGGTGTGGACGAGTCTGTATGGCTCTACTTCCCGTCGTGAGGTGCCGGCGCGGCCCTTGTAGCGCAGTCGGATGCGGCGGTGGTCGCGGCAGGCGGCGGCTATGTCGGTCAGGAGGTCGGGGTCGACGCCGGTTGTGGGGGTGAGCGGGACGGTCGTTTGGAAGGCGCTCACTCGGTGGCGGAGCCGGGACGGCAGGACCTGTTGGAGTTTGGCCAGTGCGCGCAAGGCGGACTCCTCCAGGCCGGTGACGCTGCCGGTCGCGGCCATGCGCAGGCTGATGGCCACGGTGACGGCCTCCTCGTCGTCCAGGAGGAGGGGCGGGAGGGCGGCGCCGGTGCCCAGGCGGTAGCCGCCTGCGACTCCGCGGGCGGCCTCGACGGGGTAGCCGAGTTCGCGTAGGCGGTCGATGTCGCGGCGCACGGTGCGCAGGCCGACCTCCAGGCGTTCGGCGAGTTCGGAGCCCGTCCAGTCCGGCCGCGACTGGAGGAGTGAGAGCAGGCGGAGCAGACGGGCCGAAGTCGTCAACATGCGGAAATTATCACCGGGATTGGTGACCGGAACTGTCACCTATGGGGCCTAGCGTCAGCTGTATGAGCGAGACATCGCAGATCACGCCCTACCGCGTCCAGATTCCGCAGGACGAGCTCGACGACCTGCGCGACCGACTGCGTCGCACCCGCTGGGCTCCCCAGCTCACGGGGACCGGATGGGAGCGCGGCGTCCCGACCGACTACCTGCGCAGGCTCGTCGACCGATGGGCCGACGGATTCGACTGGCGGGCGCGGGAGGCCGAGCTCAACCGGTTCCCGCAGTTCACGACGACGATCGATGGCACGAACGTGCATTTCCTGCACGTGCGGTCGGACGTGCCGGACGCCACGCCGCTGATCCTCCTGCACGGCTGGCCCGGCTCGATCGTGGAGTTCCTCGACCTGATCGGCCCGCTCACCGAACCGGTCGCGCACGGCGGCACGGCGGCCGATGCCTTCCACCTGGTGATCCCTTCGCTGCCCGGCTTCGGCTTCTCCGGCCCGCCGCCCGGCACCGGCTGGACGGACGGGCGCATCGCCGCAGCGATGGTGGAGCTGATGGCCCGGCTCGGCTACGAGCGCTACGCCGTCCAGGGCGGCGACGTCGGCCAGTTCGTGGGCCCGCTGATGGGACGGCACGCGCCGGACAAGGTCATCGGCGTCCACGTCAACGGCCTGCTCACCTTCCCCAGCCCGGACGCCGCGGTGATGGCCGCGCTGAGCGACGCCGACCGCGAGCGGCTGGACGCCATGCGGCGCTGGCAGGAGCAGATGGGCGCCTACATGCAGGTTCAGGGCACCCGCCCGCAGACCATCGCGGCGGCCCTGCACGACAGTCCCGCCGGCCAGCTCGCCTGGATCGTCGAGAAGTTCAAGGACTGGACCGACCCGGCCGTCGACCTTCCCGAAGAGGCGGTCGACCTGGACCGCATCCTCACCAACGTGAGCATCTACTGGTTCACCGGCACGGCCGGCTCGTCCGCGCACACCTACTACGAACGCTTCAACGACCCGGCAATGTGGGCGCCCAAAGAGCGCGGCACGGTGCCGACCGGGGTCGCGGTCTTCCCGAACGACATCTCCGTTCGCCACCTTGCCGAGCAGGTCCACGACATCGTCCACTGGACGGAGTTCGAGCGCGGCGGCCACTTCGCCGCCCTGGAGGCCCCCGACCTGCTGATCGGCGACATCCGCGCCTTCTTCCGGTCCCTCGGCTAGCGGATCAGACCGCCTCGGGTGTAGGGGACTCTGTACGAGGGCCGCGGTCCATGTCCTCGAAGAGGGCCGCGGCTCGCGTGGCGGTGTGCATGGCCCAGGGGGCGGTGCTGAGCAGGGACAGGACGACGATGCCCAGGCCCAACGCGAACATCATCCACCAGATGCCGTGCGCCGCGCCGGTGAATGCCGTCCCGCCGTGGGCCAGGGACGAGCCCACGATCGTGCCGGCGATCGCGACGCCCAGGGTGGTGCCGGTCTGCCGGCCCGCGGAGGCCAGCGAGCCGGCCACCCCGTCCATCGAACGCGGCATTCCCGAGACCGCCGTGTTGGTGATCGGCGGGTTGACGGTGCTCAGGAAGAGCCCGACCAGGAGGTAGGTGGCGGCCACGGCGGTCAGCGGGGTCGCCGGCCCGAGCCGCAGGGACGCGACGCCCGCCACCGCCAGCGCGACCCCGGCCACCAGCAGCGGCAGGCGCGGGCCGCGCGCGCCGACCAGGCGGCCGGTGAACGGGGAGAGCACCAGGACCAGCCCGCCGACGGGAATCAGGGTCAGCCCGGTCGTCAGCGCCGCCATGCCGCGCACGTTCTGCAGGTAAAGGGTGGTCACGAACATGAACGCGCCGAACCCGCACAGTCCGAACAGCGCCATCAGGATCGCCGAGGTGAACGGCACGCTGCGGAAAAGCCGCAGTTCCAGCAGCGGGTCGGTGCGGCGCGGCTCGTAGGCCAGGACGCCCACCGCCGCGAGCGCGGCCACGGCGAGCAGACCCAGAATGATCGGCGATGACCAGCCCAGCCGCTCCGCCTCGATGATCGCGAACACCACGCCCGCCAGCACCACGAACACCAGGGTCTGGCCCACCGGGTCGAACCGGCGCGCCCGGGCGGCCCGGGACTCCGGGACGAACAGGGCCGTGCACGCCAGCGCGGCCAGCACGACCGGCACGTTGACCCAGAAGATGGAGCGCCAGCCCAGGCCGTCCACCAGGGCGCCGCCGAGGATGGGGCCGAGCGCCAGCGCCAGCCCGCTCATCGAGCCGAACACGCCGATCGCCTTGGCCCGCTCGACCGGGTCGGTGAAGGTGTTGGCGACGATCGCCATCGCGACCGGGTTGAGCATCGTCCCGCCGACGGCCTGCACCGCGCGCGCCGCGATCAGCCAGCCGATGCCCGGCGCCAGCCCGCACAGCAGCGAGCCCAGCCCGAACGTGGCCAGGCCGATCTGGAAGACGCGGCGGCGGCCGAACCGGTCGGCGCTGGACCCGGCCAGCACCAGGAACCCGGCCAGGACGAGGGTGTAGGCGTCGATCGTCCACTGCAGGCCGGACACCGAGGCGGTCAGGTCGCGGCGCATGGACGGGAGCGCGACGTTGACGATGGAGATGTCCATCACCACGATGACGACGCCGGCGCAGCAGATCGCGAGCACCAGGTACCGTCGCCGCGCTCCGAGCGCGGCCATCCGTTGAGACATGCTGGAACGGTAGAATTTAGAGTGTGCTCGAAGTCAAGCGGCAAGCGCCGGAACCGATTCCCGAGACGGGCCTGAGCATCGCCGAGGCCGCCCGCCGCACCGGGGTGAGCGCGCACACCCTGCGCTACTACGAACGCGCCGGCCTGGTCGTCACCCCCGTCAACCGCACCGACGGCGGCCGGCGCCGGTACCGCCGGATCGACCTGAAGTGGATCACCATCTGCACCAGGCTGCGGGCGACCGGCATGCCCATCCGGGGCATCCGTCGCTACGCCGAACTGGTGGCCGCGGGCCCCGGCAACGAGGACGAGCGCCTGGACCTACTGGTCTCCCACCGCGACCGGGTGCTCGCCCAGATCGCCGAACTGCGGCAAAATCTGGAGCTCATCAACCACAAGATCGAGGTCTACCGGGGTCACCTGACGGCCGGTGACGCCGACCGGCTGTGGGCCCCGGTGCCCGACGCCCGCTGAGCAACCGCCTCGCACGCCTAGCCCCTAGATGGGCAGTGGCGACGCTTCTCGGGACGACCATGCGCCAGGCGTCGGTGAGCAGTTCGCGCATCTCGGGTTCGTCGAGGGCGGCCGTTCAGGCGTGGACCCAGTTCCAGCGCTGGTCGGAAAGGCTCGGCAGGTGGAACTTGGCGGGGTCGGAGGCGATGAGCGCGTCGCGTTCCTCCTTGGGGAAGGCGAAGCCTATGACCGTCTCGTCGGAGGAGAACGCGACGTAGACGATTCGGCCGACGCGGAACTTGACCCGATCCCTGATGAGGTGCTCGGTGGTGCGGGCAGGCTCAGCGCCAGCCGCCTGACCTCGTCCACTGTGATCATCGAGGGGCCTCCGGCGCTTAGAGCGTGTCCTACGTGGATTTTGGGTGTTCAGCCGGGGTGATCTGGGACTGTGGTGTTATCCGGGCTTGCGTGTCGGCTGGTTGTGGACGGGTTGTGGGAGGTGGCTGCTGCGTTGATCCCGCGGTTGGCGCCTGGTCCGCAGGGCGGCGGAACCGCCCTTGCTGGACGATCGGCTGGTGTTCACCGCGATCGTGTGCGTGCTGACCGGCGGATGCGCCTGGCGGCACCTGCGGGACGGGTTCGGCGTGATGCGCTCCACCGCGCATCGCCGGTGCACCGGCTGGACCCGTGCCGGGCTGTGGCCGCGGTCGCACCAGGCGGTGCTGGACGGGCTGGGCGCGCGCGGGCAGATCGACTGGGCGTCGGCGATCGTGGACGCCGCCGCCGTCCGGGCCGGAGAGGGGGCACGCTGACCGGTCCCACTCCGGTCGATCGGGGCAGGAAAGGCAGCACACTCCATGTGCTGTCCGATGCGGCCGGGCTGCCGCTGGTGGTCGCTGTCTCAGCCGCCGACCTCCACGACGGCCAGGCGTTCAAGCCGCTGCTGATGGCCCTGCCGGCGATCCGGTCCCGGCGCGGGCCACGCCGTCGCAGGCCGGTCAAGGTCCGTGCGGACAACGCCTATCACTCCGCCGAGCATCTGGCCTGGTTACGCGGGCGCGGCATCGTGCCGCGCATTGCCCGTCCCGGCATCGAGTCCGGCGAGCGCCTCGGGCGCCACCGCTGGATGATCGAACGGACCCCTGGCTATCCGGCTACCGCGACTGACCATCCGCTACGAACGCCACGGCCGCCTGTTCACCGCCTTCCTGACCCTGGCAGCCACCATCACCTGTTACAAGGAACCCGCTTAACTCACCACGTGAGACACTCTCCCAGCTAATGGACCACGTACGGTCCGTTGCTCAGGCCACCGTCACCCGGACGGCGCCAGTCCGCTGCACAGTCACTGGCGCCGCAGGAGATCGGCCACCCGTCCACGCGGTGGTGGGCCAGCTGATCGACATCCAGCCCTGAGTCCGTGATCGGGTCGAACGGACGCTATCCACGCTTGTAAGGGTGGCCAGAAGAGTGGGCGCCTCATCCTCCCGGACGGTGACCCAGGCCCGGCCGGCATTCAGCCGAGCCAGCCGCGCGATCTGGTCAGGTTCTGAACCGGTGGTACCCGCGAGCGTGGCTTCACCGCCGTTCTGGCAGCAGCGGAGCGTGGCATAGCCCAGCCGCCACAGCCCGCTGATCACAGGCACCATCAGCTTGTCGATCTCGACCCGTTCACCGTCCGGAGTCGTCATGCGCCGGGACGGATGATGCTGACGCACGGACACACTGAGCCTCCCAATAGCGCGGCACTGATCACCCTGTAACCACGAGAGGGAACACCGCCCAGTCGCTACGCGGTAACAACGCGGTGGCTCCGGGACGTGGTATGTGGGGTCCTCGTTTGAGGCGGAAGGGACGGCGTCCAGGGTCATGATCGTCCCCGGTTCTGCCTCGCGAGCTCACAGCGAGCCGGCACGGGAACGAAGCGGGGCAAACCTAGCGGAGGGCATACCGGGGCATTCTTGCGTTTGCCCAGGTCAGGGTGGGTGGGTCGCGTGGGACTCGAACCCACAACCTACGAATTAAAAGTCGGATACTTTCATATCGGGCTGGCCATTTTGGTGTCGCCCGATGTCATACGGTCCACATCCAGCCCCATTTTGGTGCCGGGCAATGCTGCTACGTGCCGGCCGGTACCAATGCTGCCGAGCCAACAACGAGTCAACATGGCGTCGATCCTACCTCCGTCGCCCTACTTTGAAAGTGGCGTATCGGACAGTCGCGCGGAACGCGTGAGCGGGAGTCCCTTTGTTGGTCACCATTAACGGGTGCCCATGGTGAGGATGGTATGCCCCTTGCCCGTCAGGCGACGCGGTCGGGGTTGCGGTGCCGAAGCCGGTAGCGGCGGCCGCGGACGCTGCCGAGTGCGAGCAGGTCTACCACGCTGGCGCCTTGGCCCGCCCAGAGTTCGAGCGTGTCGCGGTCGATGAGCGCCATGCGGAACTCGCGTGCGCATTGGCGGGCCTTGACACTGAATCCTCCGTTGGTGACCACGACCGCGACATCGGCTCCGTGGGCTGGCCCCGCGGTTCCGTTGACCTCGTAGATGACCTTCGGCGGGACCTTGGCGCCGGTGGTGGTGTGCTTGCACTGCACGACGACCTTCAATCCCGTCGGGGCATGCCGACCGATCACGTCGGCGGCCCGGTCGTTGCTGCCACCGACTCGCTGGGAGGTGATGCCGTCACGAATCATCAGCTTCCTAACGGCCTCCTCGAAACCGGTTGGTGTCATCGCATCGATCTCCTCCAACGTGTAGCTGAGCAACTGCAGACGGCGCGCGGCGGCTCGGGCGCGCACGCCCCGGCTCCAGCCCCATGCCCACGCACCACCACCGCCGACGGCGAGCAGTGAGGGCAGTGTCCACCAGACCGCCAGCAGGGTCTGGACGAGGGTGGCCAGCACTTGCAAGGTCACGCTGACGGCTAACAGGGCGATAAAGACCGCGCCGATCCAGTCCTCCGCTGTGGCGGGACGCCGTACCCGCCGGAGGACGCCAAGTCCCCATACGCAGACTCGAACCAACCGGGACGGCTGTCCGGTGGTGCGGTAAAGGTGCTGGTCACTCATGGCGTAGCCGTCGAGGAGACTGAGGCGGGCGAGGACGGCTTGGGCTGCTCGGCGGACTGGTCACCGCTGTTCTGTGCGAGCGCGTACAGCACCAGAGCGATGCCGGCGGCGATCACCCACCCTGACCCCTTGGACGCACCCTTGCCAGGGCTGTTCACCCAGTGGCCTCGCCGGTAGTACCGAGCCATTTGGTGCTCCTTCGTCGCAGAGCCGCGCGGCCCACCCGCGCGTCCTGACTCCACTCAGGCCCGTACTGAACCATCCCTGTCAGACAAAATCCGACGGAATCTGCACTTGCGTCGTGAGAACTCCATGCAGCCGTCAGGGAAACCTGGCAGCCCGGTGATGCGGCCCTATCCGGGACGCTTCACTGGGAGGGAGCCGCCTGGCCCGCTATCCCATGCAGTTGAGGCGATCGGTGGAGTGGTTCAGTCATCACCACGCCGCCGCACTCCGGCGGGACCGTCCCACGCTGGGTGGGCTCGGTGCGGCACCGAGCCGTACCGATTGCCGCCATGGAGCCAGGGCTGGCTCGAAAGTGAGCGCCGGATGGCCGTGGTTGTAGAGGTGTCCGCGCATGCATATGACACTCCGCAATACGACGCCGTGTCATCGCTGCTGGAGGGCTGGGAGCTGGTCGACGGGATCGAACTGGGTTACAGGCAAGACGAGCGCTGCACGGTTCAGATCGTGAACCTGGCAGACGTGTGCGAACAGCTCGAGCTGGACTCAGATGCCCTCGAGCGGGAGCCGCTCGCCTTTACGGAAGATGACGGATTGTTCGTGGGTCCGTGGTCGCTCGCGGTGAAGCTCGCCAAGCGTGTAGCAGCACTTAACGGTGAAGCCGTCATGCAGAGGGTGATGGAAGAGGAGGAAAGGATCGAACTAGAGTCAATCCGTGGCTGGACCTACACCGTTGGGCGCGATCGCGAGGAGCACTGGATGCCGCCGGAGCGCCTTAAGGACGGCCATGCCGCGCGGCTGATGGCGTTGAATGTCGTGCGGGACTGGTGTGGCAAGAAAGTTATCGAGCGTCTGGATGAGTTGGAAGCCCTGCGGGAAGAGGTGTGGCGGCTGGGCAACCTGGCAGAGCGGGCCATCGCAGAACTGCGTCGATGCGGTCAGAGCACTACTGCCGCCACCATGGAAACCACCTTGGCGTGCCAGTATCCAGGTTGGTACTTCGGAGCCGTACGAAGAGGAAGGGGGCTGACAGTTTCTCTGGCGGGCGGCCGGTACTCCCTCTCGGGCCGGAACAGGCTCCACTCGCCAAGATGAGTACGAAGATCGTCCGGACTTGGCTCAGGGTGGAACAGCGCGACGAAGTCTGGCAGGCCGAGGGTGGGGACGAGCCGATCCGCACGAGACCTTGCCCAAGCTGTCCACTCCGAGGTCGCGTTCGACATGCTCGCCTCGCCCGAGGCGCGGTCGAGTTCATCGCAGAATTCGCGGACCTGCCTGGGGAGCGTCCATCTGCACAGCCCGTCCCAAAAGGCCCTCTCACGTAGATCCTCGACGGGTGTAGCTCGAATTCAGTGACCTAGCGGCTTGCGATTCATCGAACGCTTCGGAAGCTTGGGGCCCAGCGACGAAGTTCGGTGGCTGCCTCGTCGCGAGTGAGGGGGCCATGTTCCAGGTAGACCTCCTGGAGATGCCGGATCGCGGCCCCCACCATTGGGGAGGGTGGAATATCGAGCACCTGCATCACGGCTCTGCCATCGAGCACGACGGGGACATCGTCACGCCTGATGTACTGGTCCCGTTCGGTGGCTGCGCGGGCATCGGCCTCCTTCTTGGCGCGGCACGCGGCCTCCCACTCGTCGTAGTCGGCGGCGTCCAGGGCACGTAGGCCTGCCCAGCGCCACCCCTCCATGTCGCGTTCCCGCCCGAAGCCGACCGTGTCGAAGAGGTCCAACGCACTCGTTCTGACCGCTCCCAGGCGCGCGAGCACGGCGTTGATCGGCCAGTCCTGGCGTGGCGGTCCCGGGCACCAGGCGTACTCGGGACCCCATTTGGGACGGCCGTTCTCCCACAGGGCAGCGGCCTGGCTGCCCTCACCACCCCAGAAGTCGGCTTCCACGTAGGCGAGGCGGCCGCTACGTGACCAGTCCTGCAATCGCTTGGCGAAGGCCGGGGACATGAGTGTGAACGGCTTGTTCTGTCCCTGCGTGTCGGTCAACTCGTCGCAGATCTCGCCGGTCACCGGTACCAGCCCCAGGCGTTGCCGGAGGGGCGCCACCACAGCCCGTGGCACATCGTCCGACAGGGATCGGAGGAGGTCGAAGTCACCGACAACACCGTGGAGCACGTAGGACATGCCCGCACCCTAAATCGGGTAGCGGCACCCGATCACCACGTTTCGCTGGGGCCGGGCGTCGTGGTTTCCGACCACCGTCGCCTGGTGTGACTCACGCTGACTGCGTTTCAAGCCGTGAGGGGGTGGTTGTCGTGATGGTGAGTGTGGTGGACGCGGTGGCGTTCGCGGTCGAGGTGATAGGTCCAGTACGCGTCCAGGTCGCCGTTGCTGATGACGGCGCGTAGCTTCAAGATCGCTTCGTCGCCGGCCAGTCCCCACCTGGCGCCGGTGATCTCCAGCCGGTCGCCGACCAGGTGCCTGGCCGTGCCCTCGACCACGCCGGTGGCGATCGGCCACCCCTGCTTCAGGGCGTGGTCGTAACGCAGAAAGTATGAGCTTCCCCCCGTTCACCGGACACCTGTCCTGAGGTCACCGGCGATCATCAGGAAGGATGTTCGTCATGCCGTCACCACACCCGCCCGAGTTCCGGCGCCGCGCGGTCGAGCTGGCCCGCCAAG
>NZ_BSTM01000045.1 GCF_030269515.1 Actinomadura sp. NBRC 104412
CCGCAGGACCCCACGCCATCACCGCCTCAGCACCCCTGTCCCGCATGACCCCCACCACCCGCACCACCATCCTCAAACACCTCCGCACCACAGCCGACCACATCAACCAACAACTCCCCTGACGGAGCCAGAGAGACGACCCGGGAAGAGAAGGAGACATCACACCGTATGAGCGACGCCATCCGCGACCTGGTCGCGACCTCATCCCAGGTGCTGGCCGCCACGGGGCACGGCGACCTGATCTGGGGCCACGCCTCCGTCCGCGACCCGGAGGGACGCGGTGTGTGGATCAAGTCGGCCGAGTGGGGGCTGGAGGAGGTCACCGCCGAACGGGTGCAGCTCGTCGACGGCGAGGGCGCAGTGCTGGAGGGCGACGGGAAGCGGCACAGCGAGTACCCCATCCACACCGAGATCATGGCCGCGCGGCCCGATGTCGGCGGCGTCGTCCACACCCACTCGCCGAGCGCGGTGGCGCTGGCCTCCACCGGGCAGCCGCTGCGGCCGGTCAGCCACGCGGCGAACTACTTCGTGCCGCCGCAGGTCCCGTCCTTCACGCTGACCGCCGACCTGATCCTCACCCCTGAGCTCGGCCGTTCGCTCGCGCTCACGCTCGGCGAGGCGCGGGCGGCGTTCCTGGTCAACCACGGCCTGGTGGCCGTCGGCCCGACCCTCCAGGAGGCCACCGTGGCCGCCGTCCTCCTCGAACGCGCCTGCGCGCAGCAGTTGCTGACGCACGCCGCGGGGGGATGGCCGACCTGGTCGCCGCCGGAGGAGTCGCTCGCCAAGCGCGAGCACATCTACAACGACGCGGCCGTCTCCGCCGTGTGGGACTACCTGGTACGGCGGCTCAGGGCGGGGACCTCGGCGGAGTCCAGCGGGATCGGCGTGAACATCGGCGGCTCCTCCTCGGGCGTCAGCGCCGTCGGACCGTAGAGCC
Organism: Actinomadura sp. NBRC 104412; assembly: GCF_030269515.1. GTDB lineage: Bacteria > Actinomycetota > Actinomycetes > Streptosporangiales > Streptosporangiaceae > Spirillospora. The sequence continues at coordinate 938 of NZ_BSTM01000045.1, forward strand.
ACTCGGTGAAGGAGTAGTCGTAGACGTCCCGCGCCCGCAGGATCGCGTTGCGCCGCAGCCGGCGCGGGCCGTCGAGATGCCACAGGTCGCCCCAGTCGCGGGCGGTGAGCAGCACCCGGCGGCAGTGCTCGGGACGGACGGCCTCGTAGGCGGTGAGGACGCCCGGCCAGTCGATCGCGCCGTCCGCGGCGCGGCGGGCCGCGACGTGCCGGGCGAGCACCCAGCCGTCCTCGATCGCCATGATCGCGCCCTGCGCCAGATACTGGAGCGGCGGATGGGCGGCGTCGCCGAGCAGGGCGATATCGCCATGGACCCATGTCATGATCGGATCGCGGTCGTACATCCGCCACCAGCGGTCGCGCCACATCAGCGGGATCCCGGCCCGGACCTCGGGGCAGGCGGCGGCGAAGGCGTCGTCGAGCTCGTCGGGGGTGCCCCAGTCCTCCTCGCCCGCGCGGGCCTTGGGCGACTCGAACACCGCGACCTGGTTGAGCAGCTCGCCGCCGCGCAGGCCGTACAGGACGAAGTGGCAGCGCGGGCCGACGTGGACGGAGACCTCGCTGAGATCGACGTTGCGTTCGGGCGCCACCTGGTCGATCGGCACGGTGCCGCGGTAGGCGACGTAGGCGGAGCTGACCGGTTCGTCGTCGACCAGCAGCTTGCGCGCGACCGAGTGCAGGCCGTCGGCGGCGATGACGATGCGCGCCTGGTCGGTACGGCCGTCCGCCAGGGTCACGCGGGCGCCCGCCCCGGTGTTCTCGTAGCCGGTGACCTTGGCGCTGGTGACCAGGTCGACGCCCGCGCGGCGGCAGGCACGAAGGAAGAGCGCGTGCAGGTCGCCGCGGTGGATGACCATGTACGGGAAGCCGTACCTCCGTTGCAGGTCGATCAGGTCGAGCCGGGTCAGCTCGCTGCCGTCGAGCGCGTCCCGCATCACCATGCTCCGGGGCAGGACGCCGAGGCTCGTGGCCTCCTCCAGCAGGCCGTAGTCGTCCAAAATCCGGGTGCAGTTGGGGGCGAGCTGGATGCCGGCGCCGACCTCGCCGAGCTCGGCCGCCTGCTCCAGCACCCGCACTCGTAGGCCCTCGCGGGACAGGGCGAACGCGGTGCTCAGGCCGCCGATGCCGCCCCCGACGACCAGCACGTCGACGGGTGTGGGGGTGGTGGGAGTGCTCATGCCGCCAGCTTGCAGGCGTCCCATAATGAGGAAGGCGGAATTCTGCTATCCAGAATCGGGCTCCAGTGGACAAGCCTCTGAAGACGCCGCCGGCCTACCTGGTGCGGAGCGTGGACCACGCGCTGAGGCTGGCCGTGATCCTCCAGCTCGAAGGCGGGCTGACGGTCTCGGACGCGGCCGAACGGCTCGGCGTGGCGCGCTCCACCGCGCACCGGCTGCTCGCCATGCTGGTGTACCGGGACTTCGCCGTTCGGGATGACGGGCATGTCTATCGGGCGGGGCCGGTGCTGGAACTGGCCGCCCACTCGCCCTCCTCGGCGGCCCGGCTACGCGAGGTGGCCCTTCCGCATCTGCGGCGGCTGGCCGGTCTGCTGGACGAGTCCACCAACCTCGCCGTGCGCACCGGCGGCACGGCCCGGTTCATCGCCAGCGTGGAATGCGCCCGCACCCTGCGGGTCGGGTCGCGCGAAGGCATGGTGTTCCCGGCGTACCGCACCACCGCGGGACTGCTGCTGCTGGCCGAGCTGCCACCCCAGGAACTCGACGAGCTGTATGCGGACGGCGGGGAGCGGGCGCCCGATCTGCGACGACTGCGGGCCGAGCTGGCACGGGTCCGCCGCAACGGCTTCGCGCTCAACCGCGACCGTTCCGAGCGCGGCGTGACGGCGGTCGGCGTTCCCGTGCGGGACCGTGACGGGACCGCCGTCGCCGGGCTGTCGGTCTCGATGCCCAGCGCCCGCTACGACCGTCACCGGCTGCCGGGGCTGGTCCGCGTCCTCACCCAGGCCGCCGGCGCCATAGAAGCCGGCCTCCCCGGCCCGTCCGCGTAGCGACGTCCCCCACGTACCCTCAAAACGGTGTGAAGGGCATAAAACTGATGTCATTGACCGTCACGCTCGCCTGGGAGGGAGACACGTGCGCGCGCTGGTGATCGAGCATGATCCGATGTGCCCGGCGGGGACGGTGGGGGACCGGCTGGTCCAACGCGGCTTCGACCTGACCCGGCTGACGGTCGTCCCCGCCGAGCGCCGCGAGCGGCCGGACGTCGAGTGCGCCTTCCCCGGCGCCGCGGGCTGGGATCTGATCGTCACGCTGGGCGCGCCCTGGTCGGTGGACGACGAGGCGGCCATCGGCTCGTGGATCGGCGGCGAACTGGCGCTGCTGCGCGAGGCGCATCGGGCCGGGACGCCGGTGCTGGGCGTGTGCTTCGGCGGGCAGGCCCTGGCCACCGCCCTGGGCGGCGGCGTCGAACGCGCCCCCCGCATCGAGCTGGGCTGGAGCGAGATCGAGACCGAGGAGCCGTCGCTGGTCGCGCCCGGCCCGTGGTTCGAGTACCACACCGACCGCTGGGCGGTGCCGCCCGGCGCCGTGGAGGTCGCCCGGAACGACATCGGCTCGCAGGCGTTCCGGATCGGGCGGAGCCTCGGCGTCCAGTTCCACCCGGAGGTCACCCTGCCGATCGTGGAGACGTGGCTGGAGTACGGGGCCAAGCAGGGCGTCGTGGCGGACGGGCTGCTCGACCGCACCAAAGGCATGCTCGCCGCCGCCGAACGCCGTGCCCACGCCCTCGTCGACGGCTTCCTCGATCACGTGGCGCTGAGCCGACCCATGGGATCCCGGCCGGTTCGTTCCGTACCGGCGGAGTCCCGAGCGGGCAGAATGCAGGCATGACTCGGAGTGTGAAGCTCGGTGGCGGTCTCGCTCTGCCGTTGATCGGGTTCGGGACGTGGCAGTTGCGGTCCAAGGCGGCGTACGAGTCGGTCCGGGCGGCACTCGACATCGGTTACCGGCATGTGGACACCGCGACGCTGTACAGGAACGAGTCCGAGGTGGGGAGGGCCGTCAAGGACAGTGGCGTGGACCGGGAGCAGGTCTTCATCACCACCAAGCTGCGCCCGAGCGACGCGCGGCACGCCCGCCGCTCCCTGGAGTCGAGCCTCCGGCTGCTCGACACCGGCTACGTGGACCTGTGGCTCGTGCACTGGCCGCCCGGCCGGGACGAACTCGTCCCCACGTGGGAGGAACTGCTGTCGGCACAGGACGAGGGGCTCGCCCGCAACGTCGGGGTCAGCAACTACAGTCCGGCCCAGATCGACCTGCTGACCAAGGCCACCGGACGGCAGCCGGCGGTCAACCAGATCCCGTGGAGCCCCGCGCAGCACGATCCCGCCCTGCTGGAGGAGCACCGCCGCCGGGGCGTGGTGGTCGAGGGCTACAGCGGCCTGAAGAACACCGACCTGCGCCATCCCGTCCTCACCGGGATCGCTCAGCGGCACGGCGTCACCACCGCACAGGTCGTCCTGCGCTGGCACCTGGAGCACGACATCGTGATCCTGCCCCGGTCCTCGCGCCGCGAGCGCATCGCCGCCAACGTCGACCTGGAGGGCTTCGACCTCACCCCCGAGGACGTCTCGGCGATCGACGCCTTCGGCCGTACCGGCTGAGCGAAGGGCGGGGCCGCCGCCGGAAGACCGGGCGGCGAGTACCCTTGGCCGGTGTTCTCGCCCCAAGGCCCGTCCCTGCGTGAACTGGCGATCCAAGCACTGTCGTCGGTCGAGCGCGGCTACGATCTGCTGGCCCCCAAGTTCGACCACACGCCCTTCCGCACCCCAAGCGCCCTCCTGGACGCGACCGCCGACGCGCTGCGCCCGTTCGGACCGTTCGGTACAGGACTGGACGTGTGCTGCGGCACCGGCGCCGGCATACGGGTCCTCCGGGTCCTGTGCCCGGAACGGATGACCGGTGTCGATTTCAGCGCCGGCATGCTCGCGCGGGCGCGCACGGCACACCCGGACGCCGACCTGGTACGCGCCGACGTCCGGGCCGAACTGCCCTTCTCCGCCGACTTCGACCTCGCGGTCAGCTTCGGGGCCCTCGGGCACTTCCTGCCCGCCGAACGTCCCGCGCTGTTCGCCAACGTGCACCGCGCGCTACGGCCCGGCGGGCTGTTCGCCTTCCCGATCGGCGGCCCGCCGCCCTTCACCTCGGTCTGGTACTGGGCGCTGCTCGGGTTCGACACGGCCATGCGGGTCCGCAACGCGGTGTGGCGTCCCCCGTTCGTCATGTACTACCGCACCGCCCCGCTGCGCGCGGTCCGCGACGACCTGAAGGCGGCCGGGTTCAGCGTGTCCACCGTCCCCCTCAAGGACTTGGGACAGCGCAGGGACGGCGGTCCGCGCTACCGCCTCATCCTCGCGCGCAAGGCCGCTACCGGCCGAAAGCCGGAAGCAGGTCGGACATCGGCGCGGCATCGGTGACGAACCCGAACCGTCCCTCTTTCCGGATGCCGATCCCGCGCTGGAGTCCGTCCCGCTCGGCGCCGAGCGGCTCCTGGTCGTGGTGCCCGCCTCGCACGAGATCACCGAGCGGCGCCTGCCGGGGCTGGGGCCGCTGCGGGACGAGCGCCGGCTCGGCTTCCCGCCCGAACGGCTCCAGCCCGACCCGTTCGGCCAGGTGCCGCGGCGGCACCTGGCTGCGGCCGGGCTCGCCGACCCGTCATCACCGTGATCGACAGCCTCACCGCGCAGAAACGGCTGGTGGAGGCGGGTCTCGGGGTCGCGCTCATGCCGGTGAGCGCCGTCCGCGAGGAGCTGCGCATCGGCAGCCTGCGCACGATCGTGGTCGATGGCCTCGATGCCGAACTGCCCGTCGTCGCCGTGCGGAGGTCGTCGCCGTGCGGAGGAAGGACGGCTACCGCACACCCAAGCTGCGCCGCCCCCTGAAGCCGCCCTCCTCGAGTACCGTCGTGCCATGAGCGACCCCGTCGCGGACATCGTGGCCGACGTCGTGGCGACCACACGGCGCGGCACCGCCGTCTACGGGCTCAACAGGTTCCACGCGCCGTGGGGCGTCCGCGTCCCGCCGGGACGCCTTGCCAGCTTCCACGTCGTCACGGCCGGCGCCTGCTGGCTCGTCCCCGACGGGGGCGAGCCGATCCGGCTCACCCGCGGCGACGCGGTGCTGGTCCTGGCCGACGTCGGGCATGTCCTCGCGGACACTCCCGGCCGCCCCACCCGTTCGATGGAGGAGCTGATCGGCGGGCCGCTCGGCGAGACGGTCCCGGCGGAGGTCCGCATCGACGGACCGGGCCCGCTCACCGGCCTGGTCTGCGGCGGCTACCTGCTGGACGGCGGCCCCCGGCACCCGCTGACCGCGCTGCTGCCCCCGGTCGTACGGGTCGGCGCGGCACAGGCTCAAGGCAGCGGCCTCGCCGCCGCCGTCGACCTGCTCACCGCCGAGGTCGACCGCTCCGACCCCGGCTCGCGCGCCGTCGTCGGCACGCTGCTCGACCTGCTGATCGTGTACCTGCTGCGCGCCTGGCTCGCCGCACCCGGCGCCCCCGGCGACGGCTGGCTGCGCGCACTGCGCGACCCGGCGGTCGGACAGGCGCTCGCGCTGGTACACGCGGAGCCCGCCCGTCCGTGGACGGTGGCCGCGCTCGCCCGGGCCGTCGGCACGCCGCGCGCCACGTTCGCCCGCCGGTTCACCGCGCTCACCGGGCGGGCGCCGATGGCGTACGTGACCGAGTGGCGGATGACCGTCGCCGCCCGGCTGCTGCGCGAGGGACGTGAGCCCTTGCGCGAGATCGCCGGGCGGGTCGGGTACGACTCGGAATTCGCGTTCGCCCGCGCCTTCAAACGCGCGGTCGGCGAGTCGCCGGGCCGCTACCGGCAGAGAACCGGGCGCTAGCCGGGACGGCACCCCCGGGGCCGCAGGCGTCGGATCGAGGTGCCGCGCTGGTCAGCGTGGCGCGGACGAGGTCCTCGCCGGCGCCCACGCCGCCGCCGCCCCGGCCGCGAACTCGGCGAAGCTGATCGGAGGCCGGCCCGTCACGGTGGCCACCACATCGTTCAGCACCCCGAACGCGCCGGTGGCGAGGGCGTTGGTGTACAGCTCGCCGATCGCCTCGGCGACCTCCCGCGACATGCCCGAGTCGACCAGCATCGCGCTGAACCGGTCGCGCCCCGCCTCCACGTACCTGATCGGCCTGCCCGCGGCGGCCGAGATCAGCGTGGTGACCTCCGCCATCGTGAGCCGCTCGGGGCCCACCACGGGGTATCCCTTCCCCTCGTGGCCGTCCTCGGTGAGCGCGACCGCCGCGACCGCGGCGATGTCATCGGCGGACACCCACGAGACCAGGCCGTCACCGCCCGGCAGGACGATCTCGTCGCGCTCGCGGATGCTCTCGTCCGTCCGCGTCGAATGCGGTTCGGAGAAGTTCTGCATGAACGCGCCGGGCCGCACGATGGTGCCGGGCGTCCCGGACGACTCCACGGCGAGTTCGACGCGGCGCAGCGGGTCGTCGGGCGGTGCCCCGTCCACGCCCAGCGCCGACAGCAGCACGACCCGGCGTACGCCGGCCTTCGCCGCACCGTCGAGCAGCGTGGCCACCTGTTCCGCGGGATCGCCCGTCGCGCCCGGATCCCCGTAGACGATGTAGATCGCGTCCACTCCCTTGCGTGCGGCCTCGTACGTGCTCTCGTCCGCCCAGTCGAACCGGACCGGCTCGACGCCGGGACGGGCGATGCCCGGCCTCCGGCCGGCCGCCCGCACGGTGGCGCCGCGTCGAACGAGCAAGGGGATCAGGCGGCGCCCGGTCTTACCGGTCGCCCCGGTCACCAGGATGGTGTCGGTCATGTAAGCCTCCGAATGGTCGGCCCTTAGCGGACCGCTCAACCATAGGGACGGCTATCTGGGACGATCCATAACAGTTCGCCGCCAAAAAATATCCGATCGTCTCACTGACTCGTGCCGGACCGGTCCGCGTAGATTCCTTCGAGCATTCCGGTGGCCTGCCCGACCTCGATCAGGTAGCCGTCGGGATCACGCATGTAGCACCGGAGCTCCGCCTTGCGGTCGATGGGCTCGGTGAGGAACTCGGCGCCTTTGGCGCGTGCCTCGGTGGAGAAGGCCGCGATGTCGGCGACCCGCACGTTCATGAAGGCCGACACGGTGTCCGTTCGCTCCGGCGCCTTGAGCGTGATGCCCGGCTTGTCGGGGGTGGGGCCGCCGCCCGGGTTCATGATGATCCAGGTGTTCGCCACCTTCACGATGCAGGGGTTCTCCTCGAGGACGACCTCGCCGCCGAAAACACCGGCGTAGAACTCCCGTGCGCGTGCCACGTCCCTGACGGTCAGGAAATGGGTCAGGACCAGCCCCCGCTCCGGTGCCGGCCATTTGTCTCGCTGCATGATCCCCACCTACCCGGACGGCCCCGTTCAACCCGCGCGTTCGGCGTCCCAGGTGGCGGGGGTGACGCCTTGGCGCTTGAGGTGGAACTTCTCGACCTTCTCGGTCGGGGTCTTCGGGAGGGCGTCCACGAACTCGATGTAGCGGGGCACCATGAAGGCCGGGGCGTTGTCGCGGCAGTACCGGTGCAGCCGGTCGGGCGTCAGCTCGGCTCCCGGCTTGAGAACGACGCAGACCTTCACGTCCTCTTCGGTGAGCTCACTGGGGACGCCGACCGCGGCGCTCTCCAGGACGGCGGGGTGCGAGTCGACGAGCTGCTCGACCTCGTAGGCGGAGATGTTCTCGCCGCGCCGGCGGATGGAGTCGGATCGGCGGCCGTGGAAGGTGAGGTAGCCGTCCGGGTCGAGGGAGCCCAGGTCGCCGGTACGGACCCAGCCGTCCTCGTCGATGGTCTCGGCCGTCGCCTCGGGCATGCCGTGATAGCGGGTCATGGTGAGGCCCGGTTCGCGCCCGCGCACGAGGATCTCGCCGACGCCGGGTTCCGGGGACGGCCCGTCGCTCGCGCCGGGCGCGAGCGGGGCGATCCTCACCTCGTACGGGTCGATGACACGGCCGCAGGTGCCGGTGCGCCGGGTGCCGTCGATCGGGTCGTAGACCGGGACGCCTGCGTCGGTGAGGCCGTAGACCTGGAACAGCGGGAACCCGAAGCGCCGTTCCCATGCGTCCCGCCAGTCGGGCATCGGCACGCCCCAGGCCAGGCGCACCCGGTGGTCGCGGTCGGCGGGCGTGGGCTCGCGCTTCCAGAGGATGGTCAGCGTCGCGCCCATGAAGTTGAACACCGAGGCGTCGAAGGCCCTGACCTCGTCCCAGAAACGGGACGCGCTGAACCGGCGGCCGAGCGCCGCGGTGGCGCCGGCCGACAGGGCGGCGACGACGGTCAGGGTCGCCGCGTCGACATGGAACAACGGGAAAGGGCTGTACAGCACGTCGTCGGCGCGGAAACCGAACTGCGCCGCGTGGATCTGTCCCTGCCGGGCCAGGTAGCGGTGGGAGAGCACGCACGCCTTCGACACGCCCGTGGTGCCCGAGGTGAACAGCATCGTGGCGGCGCCGAGGTCGTCCCCGCGATGGACGGGGGCGTGATCGCCACCGTCGATGAGGTCCGGCAGGTCCAGGCGTTCCATGCGTCCCGCCGGAGGGGCGGCGGGCCGGGGCGCGGTGGCGCCGCCGGGCGTGCGGTGGACGATGAGGGTGCGGACCGATTCCAGCTCGGCCAGGACGTCGGCGAGCGGTGCCTGCAAACTGTCGTCCACGACGACGATCGCGGGTTCGGCGACCCGCAGCACATGGACGAGGCGGGCTCCGACCAGCGCGGTGTTGACAGGGACGTGCACCGCGCCGAGCCGGGCGAGGGCGAACCACACGATGACCTGTTCGAGGCTGTTGTGCATCAGCAGCGCGACCGTCGTGCCCGGCCGGACACCCGCGCGCCGCAGCGACCCCGCCAGGGTGGCAGCCTTCGCCTGCGCTTCGGCGTAGGTGAGGTCCCCATCGGCAGTACGGAGGAACGCCGCGTCCGGAATGGCCTCGGCGCGCTCCGCGAGCATCGCGGTGATGGTACCGGCGGTGGCCGTCTCCGGCCCGGTCATCGTTCCGCCGGGACGTCGAAACCGAACAGGGCCGCCGCGTTGTCGTGGAACAGCGCCGTCAGCGTCGCCTCGTCCAGCCCGGAGTCGCGCCACTCGGCCAGGGCCCGCCGCGGTTCCATCACCGGCCAGTCGCTGCCGTAGAGGATCTGCCCGCGCAGCAGGTTGGGCATCATGCCGAACAGCGCGTCCCAGCCGGTCCCCGGCCTGGCCACATACTTCGGCGCCAGCGCCCCGAATTCGAGGTGGACGGTCGGGTGGCGGCGGGCGACGGCGGCGAACTCGGTGGCCCACGGCCATCCCGCATGACAGGCGACGATCTTCAGGTCGGGGAAGTCGCAGGCCACCTGGTCGAGCATCTCCGGACGCTCGTGCCGCAGCGGATGCATGCGGGAGTAGGTGATCCCGGTGTGGACGCACGCGATCAGACCGAGCTCCTCGGCGCGCGCGTACATCGGATACAGAACGCGGTCGTCGATGTCGAGGCCGAAGAACGCCGGTTGCAGGGTGACGCCGAGCATCCCCATGTCCGCGATCCGGGCGGCCTGGAGCGCCATCTCACCGGGACGGCGGCCGGCGATGTCCAGGCAGCCCACGCCCCTGAACACCGACGGACGGTCGGAGACCACCCGGGCCAGCGCCTCGTTCAGCGCGTCGCCGTCCTCGCCGCCCTCCGATTCGGCGTGCATCACGGCCTGGGTGATCCCCTCGGCCTCCATGCACGCCAGCAGCCCTTCCAGGGTGCCGCCGTTCATCTTCTCGCGCAGGTTCAGCACCCTGTCGTACTGCTCGGTCTGCCGTCTCGGCGCCGAGTACTCCGCGTCCGGGCGCAGGTCCTGAGGGAGCCGCACCCGGGCATCGATCACCGTCACGCCGTGGCCTCCTCCCGGTCCGCGTCGGCGGGCTCGATGTCGAGCCTGATCGGGGGCGGGAGGGCGTGCGGCTCGTGGCCGGGGACGGCACCGACGACGCGGCAGCCGAACTCGACGAACCGCGCCTGCACGTCCGCGACGCTCGACCGTCCGTCGGGCCGGAACCAGTGCGCCACCCCGTTGCACATCTCAAGGATCGCCAGCCGCGCGAGATGGACGTCGGTGACGTGGAACGCCCCCGTCCGGACGCCGCGTTCGAGCACGGCCCCCAACATCGACTCGTAGTCGTCCCGCAGCGCGACCAGCGCGCGGCGGTTCTCCGGCGACAGCGACCGCATCTCCTGGTCGGTCACCTGCGCCGTCATCGGGTTGACCGCCGAGATCCCGACATGCGAGGCGATGAGCGCGCCGAGCTGGAGGGTCGGGTCGTCCGACGACGCGACCGCCGCCCGCCCGCCGCGCAGCAGCTCGTCCAGGCAGGTGCGCATGATCGTCACCAGCAGTTCTTCCTTGCCGCCGCCCGCGTAGTGGTAGAGCGTGGCCGAGTTGATCCCCACGGCCGTGCCCAGCTCGCGGATCCCGGTCGCGGCGAACCCCTTCCGCGCGAACAGCCGCACCGCCGCCCGCTGCACGTCCTGCCTCCGCAACTCCGCCCGCCTTTGTCCATCCATCAATCGATTGATTGGGACATGACCTTCACACGGGCCTCTTCCCTTGTCAACAGGTACCACGGGCGTTGTCAGCATCACAGCCGCGGATGGAACAGTCCGCGGCGCAGTAGCCGACGCGAACGCCCCGTCACCAACACGGGCGACGGGGCGTACGTGGGGAGTGCGGGGCGTCACCACATGGCGCGGTGCCTACCGATGTACACCCGCCGACGCGACGCAACGAACACCGTGGCGCTACCCGTCACCAGCGCCACGCCGATGATGAACGCGGCCACCAAGAGCACCATCATGCCGCGCCCCCGTCCGTCGTGCCGGACACGTCGCCCACGTCGTCGGACGCCAGGAACCGCGCCCGTTCACGGGAGCGCCCAGAGTCCCCATTCCGGGCCGGGAACAGTGCCCACAGGCGATCCATACGCGCCGTCTCCCGCACACACGCGTCAAGCGTCGGGCCGAACACGGCAGGCTCGATTCCTGCCGCGTGCTCCCGCTCAGACACGCGGTAACGGACACGGGCGACCCAGTGGTCCCCGCACAGTTCCGGAGCATGCCACCGCGCCGACGTGGTGGCCGTAGGGTTGGTTTGCAACGGGCTGACTCCCTTGCAGTCGGTTCCGCCAGACCCCCGGAAGACGTGTCCGCGTTCCCGGGGGTCGTTCTGTCTCAGGTTGACCATAGACGAGAACACCCGTGAACACACGTGAACACCGGTCATACCCACGGGCGTGTAACCGTGTTCTGGTGGATCTTTCCGCCATCAATCTTGACCAGCCCCGCCCCGCGTACCGGATCATTGCCGACGCCATCGCGGACGAGATCCGCGCGGGCAGGATCAAGGCGGGGCAGCGGATACCGTCCGCTCGGGCGATCGCGGACGGCGCGGGCGTGTCACTCCGCACGGCCGACGCTGCGCTACGCGTGTTGCGCGAAGCGGGCTTGACCGTGAGCGTTCACGGACTCGGGACGTTCGTCGCTGAGGACGTGGGACCCGACGCGGACGACTAGCCCTCGCGTTGTGCAGCGCTGCACACACACCCCAGGAACGCAACCCAACGAATCCCGTCCGGCGCGAGTGAAAATCTGTCGCTCACACGCGGCCATGCCTTCCGCGCTTCATGCGGCCGATACGAGAATTGCGCCTTGTGGCCTCCACCCCGGAGGCGGCGGGCAACGCCCTGATGCCGCTGATCCTGCTGGCCTTCCTTGGGAGCGGCTTCGTCCCGACCGAATCCATGCCCGCCGCCATCCGCTGGTTCGCCGAGTACCAGTCGTTCACCCCGATCATGGAGACGGACGCCGGGCTGACCTGGAGGCGTGAAACCGGGGTGTGTCGGCGTGAAAGCGGGGTGAAGGCTTCGGGAAACCGGCATCGCCGACAGTGCGTTCATGCAGATCGCAGAGATTGACGAAGCCGGGCGCCGGCCCGCCGACCCTTCCATCGAGGACGGGGCGGGCCTGGCCGTCCGGGCGACGGGGCTGGTGAAGGCGTTCGGCCGTCACCGCGCCGTCGACGGCATCGACCTCGCCGTGCGTCCCGGTGAGATCTTCGGGGTGTTGGGACCGAACGGCGCCGGCAAGACGACCATGTTGCGGATGCTGGCGACCCTGCTGAGGATCGACGCCGGGCGCGCCGAGATCTTCGGTGTGGACGTCGCCGCGAACCCGCATGTGATCCGGCAGCTCGTCGGGGTCACCGGGCAGTACGCCTCGGTCGACGAGAACCTGACCGCGCGTGAGAACCTCTGGCTGTTCGCCAGGCTGCAGGGCATCGCGTCCAGGCGCGCCCGGCGGCTGGCCGCCGACCTGCTCGCCCGGTTCGGCCTGGAGGAGGCGGCGGACAAGCCGATCGCGCAGTTCTCCGGCGGGATGCGGCGGCGCCTGGATCTGGCCGCCAGCCTGATCTCCACCCCGCCGCTGATCTTCCTGGACGAGCCGACCACGGGCCTGGACCCGCGCACCCGAGGCCAGATGTGGAAGACCATCCGCGGTCTGGTCGCCGACGGCTGCACGGTGCTGCTGACCACCCAGTACCTCGACGAGGCCGACCAGCTCGCCGACCGGGTGGCCGTCATCGACCGCGGACGCAAGGTCGCCGAGGGAGCGCCGGAGGAGCTCAAGACCACCGTCGGGAACTCCACCCTCCAGCTCGTGCTCACCGAGCCGGGCCAGGCGGCCGAGGCCGTGCCGGTCCTGCGGCGCGTCCTGGGGTCCGACCCGGTCCTCAGCCCCGAGCAGGGCCGGATGAACGTCGCGCTGGAGAAGGCCGACCTGGCCGCCGACGCGCTGATCGCGCTGCGCACCGCCGGGGTGTCGATCTCCTCGGTGAGCGTGGCCAAGCCCAGCCTCGACGAGGTGTTCCTCGCCCTCACCGGCCATGGGACGGGCGAGGACGACGAGACCGGCAAGGGAGAACCGCGATGACCGCGACCATGATCGAGCCCGCGCGGGTGGCGGACCGGGTGGCGTCCGCCCGGCGGCGCGTCGGCGTGGGCGAGACGCTGAGCCAGACGATGACGATGGCGTGGCGCGCCCTGAAGAAGATGCACCGCAACCCCGAGCAGTTCTTCGACGTGGCGCTGCAGCCGATCCTGTTCACCGCCATGTTCGCCTACATCTTCGGAGGCGCCATCGCCGGCGATGTGAAGAGCTACCTGCCCATGATGATCCCCGGCATCCTCGCCCAGACCGTGCTGACCACGTGCATGGCCACCGGGACGCAACTGCGCGAGGACATGGAGAAGGGCGTCTTCGACCGGTTCAAGTCGCTGCCGATGGCGCGGATCGCGCCGCTGGCCGGGCCGATGGTGGCCGACCTGGTGCGCTACATGATCGCCGCGGTGCTGACCTTCGGCATGGGCCTGGCGATCGGCTACCGGCCCGGCGGGGGAGTGCCCGGCGTGCTCGGCGCGGTCCTGCTCGCGGTCTTCTGCGGCTGGTCGCTGGCGTGGGCGTTCACCTGGGTCGGGACGATCGCCCGCAGCGCCCAGGCGGTGCAGGGCATCTCGATGATGATCCTGTTCCCGCTGACGTTCCTGTCCAACGCGTTCGTCCCGGTCGAGTCCCTGCCGGGCGGGCTGGAGGCGTTCGTCCGCGTCAACCCGGTCTCGCACCTGGTCTCCGCCGCCCGCGACCTCGCCAACGACGGGGTCGTCAGCGGGCAGGTGGCCTGGACGGTGCTGGCCTGCCTAGCCGTCATCGTGGTCTTCGCGCCGCTGTCGGTGCGCAGCTACAAGCGGCACATCTGAGCCGGCCCGCGCGGCATGGCCGCGCAGCCCCGCCGCGAGACGCCGTGCCTCACCGAGCAGGTCCGCGCCGCGCCGGTCGCCGAACTCGGCCCGCACGGCCTCGATCGCGCCCGGCGCGGCCCGCTCGGCGTACGGTTCGATCCGCCCGAAGGCCATCGTGGGCGCGGCGTGGTTGTAGCCGAACCGCTGCGCGACCACCAGCCACCTGACCGCCTCGCGCGGGTCCAGGGCCTCGCGCAGCAGGCCCCAGGCCCCGAACGCGTACAGCATGGAACCGCACACCGGGTAGTCGAGGAACGTGTTCGCCTCGGACAGCACGTCGTTGATACGGGTCGTGGCCAGCGTCTCGAACAGCTCCTCGCCGTACCGCAGGTCTTCGGAACCAGCGTGGTAGGCGTGGGCGGTCAGGGCGAGCGATTCCGCGGCGACCGCCCACGGCTCGATCCCGGTCCTGGGCACCCCCGGCAGGAGAAGATCACGCGCCTGCCGTACGGCGAGGCGGTACTCGGCCAGGGCGGCGGCCGTCTCGCCGCGCGCCAGGGCGAGCTCGGCGGTGCACATGCGGACGACCGCGAGCCCGCCGAGCACCACCTCGTCGTCGTGGACGCGGGCGATCTCGCCGATCTCGGCCTCGGCCGCCTCCAGGTCGTCCTCGGCGAGCGCGGCGAGGCACATCACCGCGCGGAGCTGCAACTCGTCGTCCACCGCTCCGATCCGGCCGAGGACGGGGAGCGCGGCGCGCGCATGGCCGACCGCCCGCCGGGGGTCCCCGGTCAGCATGGTGGTCTGGGCGAGTCCCGCGTGCAGGATGGCCGGGAACCACGGCCCGTCCTCCTCGCGCGTCAGCGCCAGCGCCTGCCTGCCCGCCTCGGCCGCCCCCGCCAGGTCGCCCGCGTTCTCCAGGACGTACGCGCTCAACTGCGCCGCGATCATCGCCACATGACGGTCGGAGCTGGAGCGCAGCTCCTCAAGCCGCCGCCGGGTGCTCGCGCCGTCGGACGGGTCGCACGCCATCAGCACCGTCGACCACGCGGCGACGCGGCGGTCGGTCGTGCCGTGGAGGGGCAGCCTGCGGAGCAGGCCGCGCAGCTCCTTGTGGCGGTCGCCGGTGAGGGCGAGCATGTTCATCAGGACGATCAGCAGCGCGCCCCGGGTGGCCTCCTCCAGCTCCGGAGGCGGGTACCAGCCGATGAGCGCCCGCGTGACCGCGTCCCCGAGCGCGATGATCCGCGCATGGTCGCCGCGCACCGACCACAGCGCGCCGACGCCGGCCAGCAACCGCACCGCCGTCCCCGGGTCGGGTTCGGCGAGCGCCTGGCGAAGCAGCTCGGCGAGGTTGCCCTCCTCCGCCCGCAGCGCGTCCACCACGGCGAACTGGTCCCTGCTGAACATGAGCGCGGCGTTGCCCATGGCGTAATCCGTCGCCCACGCCCGCTGCGCGCTTCGCGCCTCCGCCTCGTCGCCGGAGTCCACCAGCCGCATCCGGCCGAACTCCCTGACCGTCTCCAGCATCCGGTAGCGCAGGCCGAACGCCGTCTCCCGCACGTTCAGCAGCGACTGCTCGACCAGCGCGTCCACGGCGTGCAGGGCGCCGGGGCCCAGCACCCGCTCGGCCGCGGCCAGGGTGAAGCCGTCGCCGAACAGCGACAGCCGGCGCAGGGCCCGCCGTTCCGGCTCCTCCAGCAGGTTCCACGACCAGTCGATGACCGCGAGCAGCGTCTGGTGCCGGTCGGGCGCGCTGCGGTCGCCGCCGCGCAGCAGGGCGAACCGGTCGGCGAGGCGGCGCCCGATCTCCTCCACCGACATGGCCCGGACCTTGGCGGCGGCCAGCTCGATCGCGAGGGGCAGCCCGTCGAGCCGGGTGACGATGCCGGTGACCGCGCGCTCGTCCAGCCTCGCGCCGGGCCGGGCCGCCGTCGCCCGCTGCCGGAACAGGTCGACCGCGTCCTCGACGCCCAGCTCACCCAGCGGGTAGACGCGCTCGGCGGGGATGGCCAGGGGCGCGCGGGACGTGGTGAGCACGCGCAGGTCGCGGGTGGTCCTGACGAGGAGGGCGACCAGGTCGGCGACGGCCTCGATCACATGCTCGCAGTTGTCCAGGATCAGCAGCGCCGGCGCCTGGCCGAGGTGCTGGGCGATCCGGGCGCGAATGTCGGCCCGCTGCTCGGGGGTCAGCGTGTGGCGCCCGCTCACCGAGTCGCGCACCCCGAGCACCGAGCCGACCTCGCCCACCACGCCCTCCGCGGAGGAGACGCCGACCAGCTCGACGAAGTGGACGATCGGCTGCGGGGCCTTCCTGCCGACGACATGGGCCAGCCGTGTCTTGCCGAGGCCCCCGGGACCCGTGATCGAGACCACCCGGTGCGCCTGGAGCAGGGCGTGGACCGCGCCGATGTCGTCGTCGCGCCCGAGCAGCGGAGAGTCGTCGAACTGGAGCCCCTGCCGCACCGGCCGGTCGGCGGCGAGCAGTTCCGCGTGCACGCGGGCCAGCTCGGGTCCCGGGTCCGCGCCGAGGCGTTCCCTCAGCTCCGCGCGGTACCGGGCGTAGCGTTCCAGCGCCGCGGCCGTTCCGCGGGCCGCCGCCTCGCTGCGCAGCAGGCAGGCGAGAAGGTCCTCGTCGCGCGGCCGGGCCGTCGCCGCCTCCTCCAAGAGGGGCAGCGCCCCCTCATGATCGCCGCTCCTGCACAGCGCGATGCCCAGCAGGCGGCGTGCCTCGGCCACATGCCCGGCGGCGAGGGCCCTCACATCGGCCAGCGGGCCGGTGGACGCCGCCACGCCGTTCGCCGCGAGACCCAGCGCCTCCTCGGCCCGGCGGCGCGCGAGGACGGCGTCGCCCTCGCCCAGCGCGTCACGGGCTTGCGCCACCAGGGTGCCGAGGAGGAGCACGTCCACGTCCTCGTCGGCCAGGCCCAGCCGGTACCCGCGCGCCGTCCGCACCACCGCGTCGGCCGAGGTCGCGGCCCGGGTCCGCGACACCACCACCTGGAGCGCCTTGGTCGGGTTCGCGGGCGGCCCGTTCCCCCACAGCTCCTCCACGAGAAGGTCATCACCGGCACCCGACCGCCCGTACAGAGCGAGCACCGCCAGGAGGGTCTGCGCGCGATCCCCGATCACGCGCTCCCCCCGCCAGCGAACGCCGTCGAGCAAGGTCAGAACGGGACCCACACCCCCAGCCTACGGCGCCGTGCCCAAGGCACCGAACGCCGTGACGTCCGGCCGAACCTCGATGTCACCTACCGCGTACCAGGGGTAGGCCCCTCAGGCCACCGGCACGCGGACGAGGTGGTGCAGTGGAACCGGGAACGCGGCTCAACGAACGCTATCGGCTACGCGTACGGCTCGGCGAGCGCGGCGGTCCGGAGGTGTGGCGGGCGGCGGACGAACTGTTCGACCGCACCGTCCTCGTCACGTTCCTCGGCCCCGACGAGGGCGGTCATGACCGTCACCAGCGGCAGGTGAAACGCCTGGCGGGCCTCTCCCATCCGGCGATCGCGGCGATCTTCGACTACGACCGGACGCGGAACGCCGACGGGCTCCTCGCCTCGTTCGTCGTGACCGAGCTGCCGGACGGCGAGGACCTCGGCACCCGGCTCGAACGGAACCCGCCCTCGTACTGGGAGGCGCTGGACATCTGCGCGCGGGTGGCGGAGGCGCTGGCCGCCGCCCACGCCGCCGGGGTGACGCACGGAAGCCTGGAACGCGGGAAGATCGCGCTCACCTCGGGCGGCGTCAGGGTGACCGGCTTCGAGACCGGGACCCCCGCGGACGGCGGACCGCAGGAGGCGGCCGACGTCTTCGCGCTCGGCGTGGTGCTGTCGGAGTGCCTGGGCGCGAGCCTCGGCCTGGACGCGCGTTCGCTGACGAGCCTGCCCGAGCAGGTGGCCGGCCTGCGCCGCCAGTGCTGCGCGATGGAGGCCGAGGACAGGCCGTCGGCGGCACGGGTCGCCGCGATCCTCGCACGCGCCGGCCGCCCTCCGGACGGGACGGATCAGCGACCCGGAGTCCCGGTGCGGCGCTCGCCGCGGTCCCCGGCCCGGCGCGGCGGCCGTATCGCGGTCGCGTTCACCCTCCTCGCCGTGATCGGGGCGACCGTGGGCGTGCTCCTGTCCTCGCGGGACGCCGCCCCTGGCCGTTCACCCGCCGGGCGGGACACCGCGCTCGCGGACCGGCCGCCGATGGAAGTCGCCACCGCCCCGTCGCTCTCGACGGACGCGGCGCGCACGGTCGAGGCGCTGAGCGGCGTGCAGGCGCGGGTGTACGGCGCCGTCGACGATGGGGAGATCCGCTCCGACGTGGCGCTGGACCTCGGCAACGTCATCGGCAACCTGCGGAACGACCTCATCTCGAACCAGAGCGTCGACGTACCGGCCAGGATCGACCAGCTCAAGGAGAAGGTCTCCACCCGGCAGAGGGAACGGGTGCTCAGCGACGGGCTCGCGACCGAACTGATCTCCTCCCTGTCCAGGATCTCCCCGTGAGGCCCCAACGGG
Organism: Actinomadura sp. NBRC 104412; assembly: GCF_030269515.1. Classification (GTDB taxonomy): domain Bacteria; phylum Actinomycetota; class Actinomycetes; order Streptosporangiales; family Streptosporangiaceae; genus Spirillospora. The sequence continues at coordinate 19,228 of NZ_BSTM01000045.1, forward strand.
CGCACACCATGCTCGCCGGCGGCCTGGTCGCCGCGTCGGTGGCCGCCGCGACGCTCCAGGGCACGATCAACGGGGCCATACCCAGCCGGGAGTCCGTCCCGCTCGCCCCGCTGGACAGGGGCCGGGACGACACCGGCACGCCGGCACCGTCGTCCTGGCCCACGGCGATGACCGTCTCCCCGACAGCGGACGGCGAGCCCCGGCCGTCGCTTCGGCCCGAGCACCCCAGGCCCACCCGTACCGTGCCGAGGGTGCCGGACGGCCGGTTCGCCGACCTGCTGCGGCGCTTTGAGACCTCGATCCGTCAGGGGCTGAGCGTCGGCGCGATCCGCCCCGACGTCGCCCGCGACCTCGGCAACGTGCTCGCGGACCTGCGGCGCGACGTCGATCCCGACGACCCCCGTGAGGTGAGGCACGGCGTCGCCCGCCTGGAGGAGAAGGTCCGGACCCGGACCCGCGAGGGCGCCATCACCCGGCATCGGGCCGACGAACTCCTCCAGATCCTCGACAGCGCGCCCTGAGCCGCACGCCTGGGCGGACTCAGGCGCCGGCCGCGGTCCGGTCGCCGTCCACGGTGAAGGCCAGGCGCACACCGGGCTCCGCGGGCGGCCGGGTCTCGCCGTTCACCCGGATCCGCACCGCGCTTCCGTCCTCCACCACCACGGCGAGCCGGCGCTCGTCGCTGACGAAGGTCTCGCCTCGCGCCATGACCCTGCTGACCAGGATCTCGCCGTCGCCCGGCTTGGCGACGTACACGCGGGTGCGCGTCCCGGTGACCGTGATGGCGAGCACCGGCACGGCCGTCGGCGAGGCGGGCCGGCTCTCGCTGCTCTGGGGCGCGATGCCGGCGCTCACCGGGTCGGCGGCGGTGTCGACGGCGCGCCACAGCGCGTAACCGCCGACGGCCAGCAGCGCGACGGCGATGGCGATCGCGCCCACCGCCATCATGATCCTCAGGAACCCTTGGGGGTCCCTCCGGTGTCGTGCCACAGCCGAACCCTAGCGCCACAACGGCCCCCGGCGGCGCGGAAGCCGAACGAACCCGATGGCGATCATGATCCTCCGGCGTCTTCTGGAAAGTTGTGATCTGCTAGGAATGTCATAGTCACGGCCCGGTTCGCCCGCGTCAGGTCCCGCTTCCGCCGGAGGGAATCGACGATGAAGTCGGCCACAGCGTCGTCCAGCACCGGCTCCGAGTGTCCGGTAGCGGCCCGGTGACGGCGCCTGCCGACGACGAGGATCTGGGGGCGCTGCGGGTCCGAGTACGGGCGCTGATCGAGGAATGGCTGGCGCGGGGACGGTTCACTCCCCAGTGCGACGCCTGGCTGCGCGGGCACGACCCCGCCTTCAGCGAGGCGCTGGCGGCCAACGGCTGGATCGGCATGACCTGGCCCCCCGAGCTGGGCGGCGGCGGGAGGTCCAACGCGTCACGGCTGGTGGTGACCGAGGAGCTGCTGCGCGCGGGCGCGCCGGTGGCCGCCCACTGGATCGGCGACCGGCAGATCGGCCCCGCGATCCTCCGCCACGGCTCGGCCGCGCTGCGGCGCGCCTACCTGCCGCGGATCGCGCGTGGCGAGGTGACGTTCTGCCTGGGGATGAGCGAGACCGAGTCCGGTTCCGACCTGGCGTCCGTGCGGACGGTGGCCGAGCCGGTCGAGGGAGGCTGGCGGCTGCGCGGCAGCAAGATCTGGACCAGCCATGCCCACAGGTCGACCCACGCCTACGTGCTCGCCCGCACCGACTCCAGCGGGTCCAAGCACGAGGGGCTCACCGAGTTCATCGTCGATCTGGCCGCCGACGGCGTGGAGGTGCGGCCCATCCACGACCTGCGCGGCGATCACCATTTCAACGAGGTGACCTTCGACGGGGTCTTCGTGCCGGACGACCACGTTCTCGGAACGCCCGGCGACGGCTGGAAGCAGGTCACCGACCAGCTCGCCTTCGAGCGCGGCGGCATGGAACGGGTGCTGAGCACCTACCCGCTGCTGGCCGCGACCGTGGCGGCGGCCGGCCGGCCCACCCCCGAGGTGGCCGCCCGCATCGGCGAGACGCTGGCCCGCCTGGCGACGCTGCGACGCCTGGCGTGGCGCATCGCGGTGGCCATGGACGCGGGTGAGGCGCCCATACGGCAGGCCGCGATGCTCAAGGATCTGGGCACCGTGTTCGAGGGCGACGTCAACGAGCTGGCACGGGCCGTGCTCCAGGTCGAGCCCGACCCGTCCGCGCCGGGCCAGGCCGGGCTCCTCGCGCAGGGGGTGCTGGCCGCGCCCGGTTTCACCATTCGTGGCGGCTCCACCGAGGTGCTGCGCACCATCATCGCCCGTGCGGCCACCGAACCCGGACGGCCCGATGATCCTTCGGGGCTGCGGTCGGTGGCCGACGACGTCCTGGACGGGCACGGTGGCGACCCGCCGGGCGAGCCCGCCGTGCCGCCGCCAATCTGGAGCACCGTGACCGAGCTGGGGTGGCCCGGTGTGGGGACGCCGGAGGAAGACGGCGGTTCCGGCGGCGAGCTGGGCGACCTGGCCGTGCTGGTCGAGGCGTGCGGGCGGCACACGGTGGCCGTGCCCCTCGCGGAGACGGCCTGGGCGCGGATACTGCTCGCCAAGGCGGGGCGGCCTCTCACGGAGGACATCGCGACCGTCGCACTGCCCCACGGCGAGGTCCCCACGCTGGACGGCGGCTCCCTCTCGGGCACCGTGCCCCGCGTGCCGTGGGGATGCGCCGCGCGGCGCCTGGTCGTGCCCGCGCGGGACGCCACCGGCGCCGTCGTGCTCGTCGCCGTGGCCGCGGAGGCCCCGGGAGTGGTACGCGAACCCGGGACCAACCTCGCGGGCGAGCCCCGCGACCTGGTGCGTTTCGAGGGAGTCCCTGTCGGCGGCGCCGACGTCGCGGGCCCCGTGCCCGACCTCCACGACCTGGCGGCGACCGGTGCCCTGCTGCGGGCGGCGGCGATCGTCGGCGCCCTGGAGACCGCCGTCGCCCGCACCATCGCGCACATCACCGTGCGGGAGCAGTTCGGCCGTCCACTGATCGCCTTCCAGGCGGTCGGGGGGATCCTCGCCCGGATGGACTCGCACCTGACGCTGGCGCGCACGGCGGTGGAGGCGGCGGTGGCGGCGAGCCGGGAAGGGACGGACGTCGACCGTGCCGGCGCGGCGTTCGTCATCGCGGGCATGGCGGCCACCGAGGTCGCACGCGGTGCGCACCAGCTCCACGGCGCGATCGGGGTGACGCGCGAGCATCCGCTGCACCTGGCCACCCGCCGGCTGTGGTCCTGGCGGGACGAGCTCGGCGGCGACCGGCACTGGGCACGCCTTCTCGGCGAACGACTGGCCCCGCTCGGCCCCGACGGCGTCTGGAACTGGGTCACCCAGGACCTGGACGGCGCGGACCACGGGACGCCATGACCCCGGCCCGGCGGGCGCGGGTCAACAGTCGGGGGTGACCAGTCCCGTCTGGTAGGCGATGACGACGAGCTGCGCGCGGTCACGGGCGCCCAGTTTGACCATCGCGCGGCTGACATGGGTGCGCGCGGTGGCCGGGCTGAGGTGCAGCTCGGCGCCGATCTCGTCGTTGCTCAGGCCCTGTCCGACCAGGCCGAGCACTTCGCGTTCGCGCTCGGTGAGGACGGCGAGCCGGTCCTCCGCCGCCTGGGCCGCCGTCCGCCGCGCGGTGAACTGGCCGATGAGGCGCCGGGTGATGCGCGGCGCGAGCAGCGCCTCTCCCGCGGCGATCACCCGGATGGCGTGCAGCAGCTCGGCGGGCCCGGCGTCCTTGAGGAGGAAGCCGCTCGCACCGGCCTGGAGCGCGTCGAACACGTGGGCGTCGGTGTCGTAGGTGGTGAGGATGAGGATCCGCACGCGCTCCAGCCCGCGCGTCTCGGTGATCTGGGCCGTGGCCTGGATGCCGTCCAGCCTCGGCATGCGGATGTCCATGAGGACGACGTCGGGACGCACGGCGCGGGCCCGCTCGACGGCCTCGGCGCCGTTGGTCGCCTCACCGACGACGGTCACGTCGTCCTCGACGTCGATCAGCAGCTTGAGGCCGGAGCGCACGAGCCGCTCGTCATCGGCCACCAGGACCTTGATCGGAGCATTGGCCGGTGGTGTCGCGGCTCCGGCGTTCACGGGTGCGACCCGTTCGGGACCAGCGGAAGCCGCGCGGTGACCTCGAAGCCCCCCTCCGGGGTGGGGCTGGCGTGGAGGTCTCCGCCGAGCAGCCGGCAGCGCTCCCGCATGCCGAGGATGCCCCGTCCGGGTTCGGCGGCCGTGGCCTGCCGGGCGTCCGGGGCGTGGCCGGACCCGGCACCGCGGCCCTCGTCGGTCACACGGATCTCCAGGACGTCGGTTCCCGGATCCAGCGCGACCCTCACCCGGGTCGGGCCGGCGTGCCGGATCACGTTGGTGATCGACTCCTGGAGGATGCGGTAGGCGGCGCTGCCCACCGCGCTCGGCAGCGGCGCCGTGGGCGCGGTCGCTTCGAGCGTCACGTCCAGCCCGGCGGCGCGTGCCTTGGCGGCGAGCTCGCCGATCTGCTCCAGGCCCGGGTACGGCGTGCGGTCGTCGTCGCCGTCGCGCAGGACGCCGAGGATCGCCCGCATCTCCCGCAGCGCCCGGGAACTGGTCTGCTCGATGGTCCTGAGCGCGTCGCGGGCCTGTTCGGGCCGCTTGTCGAGGACGTGCGCGGTGACCCCGGCCTGCACGTTGATGATCGCGATGGCGTGCGCGACGGTGTCGTGGACCTCGCGCGCGATCCGGAGCCGTTCGGCGTCGACCCGGGCGCGCGCCTCCTCCTCGCGGGTCCGTTCCGCCAGCTCCGCGCGCTTCTGCGCCTCCACCGCGATGACCCGCCGGGACCGCACGGACTCGCCGAGGGCCGCGCTCATCACCGCGGCGCCGATGCGGAAGAACACCCAGCCGAGGGCTTCGGGCGGCTCGACGTCGGCACCCGCCACCAGCCACCCGACGGCCAGCACCGCGATGCCCGCGCCGGCGATCGCCACCGACCGGCGCCCGTCACCGTAGGCGGCGAGGCTGTAGAGGGAGAGGAAGACCGCGAGCCACCCCGGCCCGTCGGGGAAGTCGAGACCGTAGTACACCAGGCTGGCGAGCGCGACGGTGACGAACACCGCGACCGGCCACCGGCGGCGGACGGCCAGGGCCAGACCGCTCACCACCAGGAGCGCGTACCCCAGGTTCCCGATGTCGCTGAGCGGTCGCAGTGCCCCCTCGGCGGCGACGCGGGCGATCGTGCCCTGCACCTGCATCACGGTGATGAAGAACGCGAGCGCCACGTCCTGCGCCACCACCCCAGGGGAGAACGATGCGGCGCGGCGTTTCATGGCGCAATCGTACAGTTCAGCCGCGCGAGCGAGGCTCCCCCTCAAAGCGCGAAAGGGCTCCACCGGCAGGCGTAGCGAGAGCCGCACCCACTACGCCCGATTACGTACTTGTCGCCGTTCGCCGTCAGAAGCCGCGGGCACCCCAATGGCGCGACGATCCCGCCATGAAGCGCACTCTGCGTCACCGATGTCACTTGAGGAGAATTCGATGACAGCCAACAATTTCCGTGCCGACGGGGTGCTGGCGCGCCTGGCGAGGTTCTGTTACCGGCGCCGCCGGACGGTCGTCCTGGCCTGGATCGTCGGCGTGATCGCGCTCGCGTACGCCGGTTTCGGCTACGGCGCCGCCTCCGACAACGACTTCTCCGGGGGCGACTCCGGATCCGCCAAGGCGCAGGAGCTGATCGAGAGGCACTTCCCCGAGCACCAGGGCGACACGCTGACCCTCGCCATCAAGACGGAACGGGGGATCGACGACCCCGCCGTCCGGCCGCGGATCGAGAAGGTCGTCGCCGACCTGGCCGCCTCACCGGTCACCGGACCGGTGGTGTCGCCGTACCAGGACCGGACCCTGGTGACGGCGGACCGCAGGATCGCCCGCACGACCATTCCGCTGACCGTCAAGGAGCCGGAGAAGTCCCAGGTCGAACCGCTGGTGGCCACGGTGAAGGACGCCTCGGGCGACGGCGTGACGCTGGGACTCGGCGGGGACGAGGCGGAAAAGGCCGAGACGCCCCCGCAGGGACCGGCCGACAGCGTGGGCGTCCTGGCGGCGGCGGTGATCCTGTTCATCGCCTTCGGGTCCCTGGTGGCGATGGGCCTGCCGATCGTGACCGCGCTGCTGGCGATCCTCGGCGGCATCGCCCTGATGAAGCTGGTCGGGCATGTCGTCCCGGCGCCGGACTTCACCACGGTCTTCGCGGCGATGATCGGGCTCGGCGTCGGCATCGACTACGCGCTGTTCATCGTGACCCGCTACAAGGAGTGCCTGCGGGACGGCGACGGGCCCGAGAACGCCACGGTCGCCGCCATCGCCACGGCCGGGCGCGCGGTGCTGTTCGCGGGCACCACCGTCGTGATCGCCTTGCTGGGCCTGGTCGTGATGGGACAGCGGCTGATGACCGGGGTGGCCGTCGCCGCGTCCGTGACCGTGCTGGTCACGATGGTCGCCGCGGTGACCCTGCTGCCGGCGTTCCTGGGATTCACCGGTCACAGAATCAGCTCGCTGCGCCTGCCGCGCCGCACGTCCCGCGCAGACCGTCGCCGCGACCGCCGGTACGAGGCCGCCGGTGCGGTGTCGTCCCGGGAACGCCGTGCCCCCGCCGAGCGCTGGGCCGGCGTTGTGCAACGCCATCCTCTGCTCGCCGCGACGCTCGCGGGCGCGGGTCTGCTGGTCCTGGCCGTGCCCACACTGTCGATGCGGCTGAGCCTTCCCGATGCCAGCGTCCAGCCTCACGACAGGAGCAGTTACACCTCGTACACGATCCTCAGCGAGGGCTTCGGTCCCGGGTACGGCGCGCCCCTGGTCTTCGCCACGCGGGTCGAGTCCAAGGACGCCGATCTGCGTCCCCTCGTGCAGGCGGTCGGCCGTACGGAGGGCATCGCCTACACCACGCCTCCACGGGTCAGCCGGGACGGGCGGGCCGCCACCTTCATGGCCTTCCCCGAGACCGGATACCAGGACGAGGCGACCGTCGATCTGGTGCACCGGCTCCGCGACGACGTGCTGCCCAAGGCGCCCGGCGGCGACGGCGTCCACGTCGGCGGCCCGAACGCCGCCACGATCGACTTCGCCGAGGAGGTCGGCTCGCGCCTGCCGCTGATGATCGTGGTCGTCATCGGGCTGTCCATGGTGCTGCTGATCGCGCTGGTGCGGTCGGTCACGATCGCGCTCCAGGCGGCCGTGATGAACCTGCTGTCGATCGGCGCCGCCTACGGCGTGATCGTCGCGGTCGTGCAGTGGGGCTGGCTGGGCACGGCCCTCGGGTTCGCCACCGACATGCCGATCACGGCCTGGGTGCCGATGGTGATGTTCCCGGTCCTGTTCGGCCTGTCCATGGACTACCAGGTCTTCCTGATCTCCCGGGTCCGCGAGGAGTACGAGCGCGCCGCCGACACCCGGACGGCCATCGCCCACGGGGTGGCGCGTACCGCCAAGGTCATCACCGCCGCGGCCGCCATCATGATCGCCGTCTTCACCACCTCGCTGCTCGGCCACGACGTCTCGGTCAAGCAGGTCGGGCTGGGGATGGCCGTCGCGGTGCTGATCGACGCCACCATCGTCCGCATGATCCTCGTCCCCGCGGTGATGGAACTGTGCGGCAAGGCCAACTGGTGGATGCCCGGCCGCCGCCCCTCCAAGGCGTCCGCCGCTCCCCAGACCGGGACCGCGGGCGAGGTCCGGGTGCGAACCCTTACGCGGTCGTCGTCGGGCCGCGATGACTGACGCCGCGACCGACGGCCCATGCGGAGCCGATGTTCCGGGCATCGCTCCGCATGGGTCCTCGCCCACGCCTGCCGGCAACTCGCCAAGGGACGTTTTCCCGCCTTTTCGAACGACTGCCGAAGAATGGTGAAATAAACGAGCCGCGGTGCGCGTGCCGACCGTTTATCGCGGAATTTACGATCGCACCTGTCAACCTTTCGATTCACTCGGGGGTCTTAGCAGTGAAGGTTCTGCCGAACCGAAATCGGGAGGAAAAAGAAATGCGCACCTCAGTTCGCCGTATAACCCTGGGCGTCGGTACGCTCGCCGCGGCGGTCGCGCCGCTCGTCGCGGTCCCGGCCGCGCAGGCGGGCGCCCACCCCTACAGCCCGCAGCGCCTGTGCGGGCCCGGGTACTACATCGTTTCCGACCACGGCGGCATCCACGGCAAGGCCCACCGCAGGATCGCCTACGGCTACCGGACCTACGGCCACGTCTACCTGCTTTACAGCCACAGGACGAGGAAGAACTGCGTGGTGGCGATCAAGTCCGCCTTCATCGGGAGGACAACGCCCATGTCCGCCACGCTCGGGGTCAGGCACGGTCCGACCGTCACCGACCGGGGCCGCTTCAAGTACTACGCCGGGCCGGTCAAGCTCTACGCCGGCAGGAAGTGCGTCAAGTACTTCGCGAGCATGCGCCTGCCCAACGGCAGGTACGCGACGGGCGGCCGCTACACCTGGGGCAACTGCCGCTGACCAAATCACGCCGCCCCATTGCGCGGCGGCACGGCCGGCGGGAACCCCGGCCGTGCCGCCGCGCGCCCGCGGGGCCTTAGATTTGGTTCACGTGCGGATCATCTCCCTGAACGCCTGGGGCGGCGCGCTGTTCGACGATCTCGGCCCCTGGCTGGACACGTGCGGCGCCGACATCCTGTGCCTGCAAGAGGTCACCCACACCCCGTCCCTCGGCGGCTGGACGCGCTACGACGACGCCGACCGGTCGCTGCCCCAGCGGGCGAACCTCCTGGCCGACGTCCGCTCCCGCCTCCCGCACCACCACGCACTCTTCGTCGCGAGCGACGCCGGCCCCGTCCAGGACCAGCGGCGGCGCCACCACCGGCAGGACTTCGGCCTGGCCACCTTCGTCGCCGAGACCCTCACCGTGGTCGGCGTGCGATCGGGGTTCGTCCACGGCGACTACACCGAACACGGCGACCAGTGGCCCACCGACGGCCGGCCCCGTACCGCGCTGGCGGTGCGCGTGCACGACCCCGCGACGCGGCGGTTCGTCACCGTCGTCAACCTCCACGGCCTGCGCGACCCGCGCGGCAAGGCCGACACCCCGGCCCGCGACGCGCAGGCCGAACGGCTGGCGGCGCTCGTCGAGGAGGCACGCCGGGACGGCGACGTGACCGTGGTGTGCGGCGACTTCAACCTGCTCCCGGGCAGCAGAACCTTCACGGTCCTCGCCGACCTCGGGCTGACCGACCTGGTCGGCGAGGCCGACACCCGGACCTCCCGCTACCCGAAACCGCTCCGGCACGCCAGTTACCTGCTGGTCTCCGACCCCGCCGCGGTCGAACGGTTCGACATCCCGGCCGAGCCCGAGGTCTCCGACCACCGCGCCCTGGTGCTCGACCTCAAGCACCGGTGACGACGGCGCCCCGGTCAGGCCGTCCCTTCCGGGATGCGGCCTGACCGGGGCGGTTGAGATCGATCTGCCGGACGCGTCACTCCTACCGGGCGCGGGACTCCTCAAGGGCGCGGCGGACCAGGACGCGGGTCAGATGCTCGCGGTACGCGGGACTGGCGTTCAGGTCGCCCGGCGCCTCGGTGCCTTCGGCGGCCAGCCGCGCCGCCTCGGGCACCGGCGTCCCGGCGGCCAGCGCCTGCTCGACCGCGGTGGCGCGCAGCGGCGTCGCGCCCATGTTGATCAGCGCGACCGCGTCGCCCTGGACGGCGACGCCGACGATCGCCCAGTCGATGGCGCGCTTGGTGAACTTCTGGAACGACCATCCGGACGCCGCCGGCTTGGGGATCCGGATCTCGGTGAGCAGCTCGTCCGGCTCCAGCGCCGTCTCCCAGAGGCCGTGGAAGAACTCCGACGCGGGGAACTCGCGCGTGCCGTTCGGACCCCGGGCCACCAGCGTGGCGTCCAGCGCGAGCACCACGGCGGGCAGGTCGGACGCCGGGTCGCCGTGCGCCAGCGACCCGCCGATGGTGCCGCGGTGGCGTACCTGCGGGTCGCCGACCTGGCCCGCGCTGTACGCGAGCAGCGGCAGCTCCCGGGACAGCAGCTCGGAGCGTTCGAGCTCGGCGTGGCGGGTGAGCGCGCCGATCGCGATGTGGTCGCCGCCGTCCCGGACATAGGACAGGTCGCGGATCCGGCCGATGTCCACGAGCACCTCGGGCACGGCGAGGCGCAGCTTCATGAGCGGCAGCAGGGAGTGGCCGCCGGCCAGCAGCTTCGCCTCGTCACCGTGCTCCGCGACCAGCTCGATGGCCTGGTCCGCCGATTCGGCCCGCCGGTAGGTGAAGGTCGCCGGGATCATTTCTCCTCCTCCGCCGCGGCGAGCACCGCGCGGACGATGTTGTGGTAACCGGTGCACCGGCAGAGGTTGCCCTCCAGGCCGGCCCGCACCTCCTCCTCGGACGGGCGCGAGTTCTCCTTGAGCAGCGAGACCGCGGCCATCATCATGCCGGGCGTGCAGAAGCCGCATTGCAGGCCGTGCTCCTCGTGGAAGGCCCGCTGCACCGGATGCAGCTCGCCGTCCGGGCCGGCCAGCCCTTCGGCGGTGGTGACCGCGGCGCCGTCCGCCTGGGCGGCGAGGACGGTGCACGACTTGACCGACTCTCCGTCGAGCAGCACGGTGCAGGCACCGCACGAGGTGGTGTCGCAGCCGACGTTGGTGGCGGTACGGCCGGCGACGTCCCGCAGGAAGTGGACGAGCAGGGTGCGGTCCTCCACGTCCTCCTGGATCGGCTCGCCGTTGACCGTGATGGTCACCTTCACTTTCCGGCCCTCGCTTCGTTGATCGCGGTCCACACCCGTTCCGGCGTGGTCGGCATGTCGATATGGCGTACCCCGAGATGTGCGACGGCGTCGACGACGGCGTTCTGGATCGCCGGTGTGGCCCCGATCGTGCCCGCCTCGCCGATGCCCTTCACGCCCAGCGGGTTGAGGGTCGTGGGGGTCTCCATCCGCACCAGCTCGAAGCTGGGCAGTTCCGCCGCGGTGATGATGGGATAGTCGATGAGCGTGCTGGTGACGGGGTTGCCGTCCGCGTCGTAGCGCACCTCCTCCAGAAGCGCCTGCGCGGCGCCCTGCGCGATGCCCCCGTGCCGCTGCCCCTCGGCCAGGATCGGGTTGACCACCGGCCCGGCGTCGTCGACGGTGACGTGCCGCACCAGCCTGGTCTTCCCGGTCTCGGTGTCGACCTCCACGACGGCGACGTGCGCGCCGAACGGGAACGTGGTCTTGCCGGGGGCGAAGTGGGCGTCGGCGGCCAGCCCGTCGGGACCGGCCAGCTCGGCGATCCGCGCCCAGTCCAGCCCGACGTCCGGGACGCCGCGGACCCGCCACACCCCGCCGTCCGCGTCGAACTCCAGGTCGGCCTTGTCGGCCTCCAGCTCGTCGGCGGCCAGCTCCCGGGCCTTCTCCTTCACGTCCTTCGCGGCCTGGTACACGGCGGTCCCGCCGAGCTGGAGCGACCGGGAGCCGAAGGTGCCGACCGCCACCGGGATCGCGTCGGTGTCCCCGTGCAGCACCGTGACCTTGTCCATGGGCACGCCGAGCTCGTCCTGGACGAGCATCGCCCAGGCGGTGGCGTGCCCCTGCCCGTGCGGCGAGCTGCCGGTGAAGACCGTCACCGTGCCGTCGTGGTTCACCACGACCCGCCCCGTCTCGCCCGCCTCCGCCAGCACGCCGGTGATCTCGACGTACGCGGACAGGCCGATGCCGAGCTGCACCGGGTCGCCGCTCTCACGGCGCCGGGCCTGCTCGGCGCGCAGCTCGTCGTAGCCGACCGCGTCCAGCACCTTGTCCAGCGCCGCGGCGTACTCGCCGCTGTCGTACTCGGCGCCGCCGGGCGTGGTGTGGGGGAACTTGTCCGGCGGGATGAAGTTGCGGCGCCGCACCTCGGCCGGGTCCATACCGATCTCGGCGGCGAACAGGTCGACCGCCCGCTCGATCGCCGCGGTGGCCTCCGGGCGCCCCGCCCCCCGGTAGGCGGAGATCGGCGTCGTGTTGGTCAGCGCGACCTGGAACCTGGTCTCGACGTGCGGGATGTCGTACACGCCGCTGGCCATCATCGAGGTGAACGTCGCCAGCATCGGCGCCATGCGCGGGTAGGCGCCGGCGTCCTGGACGAGGTCGAGCCGGTACGCCTTGATCCGGCCGTCCCGGTCCCCGCCGAGCCTGACGATATGGCGCTGGCCGCGGCCGTGGGTCATGCCGACCATGTTCTCGCTGCGCGTCTCCGCCCAGCGCAGCGCCCGCCCGGTCTTCTTGGCCGCCCAGGCCACGGCGATGCAGTCACGGTCGACGCCGATCTTGGCGCCGAACCCGCCGCCCACATCGGGCGTGATCACCCGTACCGCGGAGGCGTCGAGCCCGGCGGCGCCGGCGATGGCGTCCCGCGACATCTGCGCGTTCTGGGTGCTGAGCCACACGGTGAGCTTGCCGTCCGCCCAGACGGAGGCGGCGGCGCGGGTCTCCAGGGGCACCGGTGCGACCCGCTGGTTGACGAACGAGTGCTCCACCACGACGTCGCAGCCGTCGAAGGCGGCCGCGTCGGCCTCCTCGGCCCCGCCGGCGGCGATCACGTTGGACTCGGCGGCCGGGAACAGCAGCGTCTCGCCGGCCAGCGCGGTGTCGAAGTCCACGACCGGTGGCAGCGGGTCGTAGTCCACGCTCACCAGTTCGGCGGCGTCCTCCCCCTGGCCGCGGCCATCGGTGATCACCATCGCGACCGGTTCGCCCGCGTACCGCACCGTGTCCGTGGCCAGCAGGGGCTCGGGTGTCGGGGCCTCGGGGGTGGGCGCCGGGGGGTTGTCGAGATCGGCGCCGGTCAGCACCGCGACGACCCCGGGCGACTCCAGCGCCGCGGAGACGTCGATCTCGGTGATCCGCGCGTGCGCCATCGGGCTGCGCACGAACGTGACATGCGCGGCCCCGGCCAGCTCCGGCTCGCGCAGGTCGTCGGTATAGGTGCCCCCGGCGGTCAGCAGCCGCGGGTCCTCGAAGCGCGCCACCCGCGTGCCCATGATGCTCATGAATCGCCTCCAAACTCGCCGTGGGCCGATCAGACCACATGCCTAGTTGAAACGGCAATCAAGCTCCGCATCAATCGCCACGGTTTTTGGCGGGCGCGCTCCCGATCCCCGGGGGCGGAGACCGTGCCCCGGGCGGTCAGGCGGGGTCGAGCGATCCGACCGTCACGCGCCACTCACGGAGCGTGCGGTCCTTGGTGACCTCGAACCGCGTGTAGGGGTCCTGCTCGACGAGGGCCTGGGCGGCGGCCTCGTCCTCGGCACGCAGGATGATCATGCCGCCCGTCAGGTCCTCGTACGGGCCGGCGGCGGCGAGGCTGCCCTGCGCTTCGAGCCTCTTGAGGTGCGCCAGGTGGTCGTCGCGGCGTTCCGCCCGCGCCGGGGTGTCGTTGTAGCCGTAGGTCAGGACGAACAGTGCCATGCGGTTCTCCTTCTGTCGTGGGACGGTTGCGGCTTCGGGTGATCTCGTTCAGGCCCGCAGTCCGTACACCCGCCGGGCGGTGCCGGCGAAGACGGCGTGCTGGTCGGCGGGCGGCAGGTGGGCCAGCGCGTCCTTCCACGCCTCGACGAGCGGCGGCATCGCGGTCCAGATCTTCTCGACGGGGAAGTTGGTGCCGAACATGGCCCGATCGGCCCCGAAGCGGTCGATCACCTCGCCGGCGACCAGGGAGATGAGATCGGGATCGACCCGGTGGACGAAGGTGCCCTGCCCGGTGAGCTTGACGACGACGTTGGACGCCTCGGCCAGCGCGTCGAGCCCGGCCCGCCATGGATCGAGGTACTCGTGGCCGATGAGCATGCCCGCGTGGACGAGGACGAAGGTGATGCCGGGGAAGGTTGCGACCAGCTCGGCCGCGTCCGGCATCTGCTCGGGGAAGACCTGGAGCTCGAACAGCCAGCCGAGGTCGGCGAGCGCGCCGATGTTCTTGCGGAAAACCGGGTCCTTCATGCGGTCGGGTGCGTCGGCGAACCGGAACTCCGGGCGCTCGTGCCAGTGCAGTTGCTGCCGGGTGCCCCGGAGCAGCGGCGTGAGCGCGGCCTGCCGCCGCATGGTCTCCGGGGCGTCCTCGTCGAACAGGTCGACGGACCCGATGACGGCCATCGGCCAGCCCGTCTCCTCATGGACGTCGCGGAGCCACCGCACCTCGTCCACGACCCGGTCGAGCGGCCAGTTCGTCTGCACGTAGACCGACTCGCCGATCCCGGAGGCCGTGGCGTCGGCGATGTACTCGCCGATCAGGTAGTCCCTCCTGATCGGCTCGTACGGGCCGAAGATCCGCGGCACCATCGGGCCGGACAGCCATGGCAGGTCCCCGGCCCGCCAGATGTGGTGGTGCGAGTCGACGATGTCACCCGTGTAGCGCGGCATGCCGCATCACCTCCTGATCATCTCGTGGCCAGGGTCCGCACCTGCTCGTACGCCGTACGCAGGTCGCGTACGCCCGCGAGCGCGTCCACGCTGCCGAGCACGGCGGACATGCCGCGGGTGACCGGCCGGTACGCGGGGTCGCAGGCGAGCGGCGACCACCACAGCAGCCGGTGGCTCAGCAGCGACAGCCGCCGCACGGCCGCCTCCATGGGACGGCAGTCGCCGCGTTCCAGGCCATCGGAGAGCACGATCACCAGGGCGTCGCGCGCCATCGTGACGTACCGGGCGTTGCCGAGGAACTCCTGGAGCGATGCCCCGATCCGGGTCCCTCCTTCGGCGTCCAGGACGATGTCGCTCAGCGAGCCGACCGCCGCGTCCACGTCCCTTGCGCAAAGCGCCTCGGTGACGCGGGTCAGCCGGGTGCCGAAGGTGAACGCCTCGACGCGGTCGAGGCGGCGGACCACCGCATGGGCGAAGCGGAGGTAGTCCGCGCTGTGCCGCTTCATCGACCCGGACACGTCGATGAGCAGCAGCACCCGGCGCTGCCGCCATGGACGGTCCCGCCGCCGCAGCGTCACGATCTCGCCGTGGCCGCGCCGGGACTCGCGGCAGATCCTGGCGACGTCGATCCACGGACCCCGCCGCGCGGGTCTCCGGCGCCGGGAGCGGATCGTGGGCGCGGCACCGGGCAGCTCGCGCCGCAGCAGCGCGAGGATCGTCCGGTCGTCCTCGCTCGCGGTGCCGAAGGCCGGGCGCCCCTCGCGTTCCGAGGGGCTGGCCGCCAGGCCCGCCGAACCGCCGAGCGCCGCCGTGAGGGAGCCTTCCCGTCCCTTCCCGTGCGACGCGGGCACCTCGTCGTCGGGGGATTCCCGCTCACGGACGGGCGCCGCCGCCACCTCGCCGAACCAGCGCTCGAACGTGGGAACGTACACCTCCAGGTCTTCACGGGACGTGGTGAGGGTGGCCTCCCCGATCCAGTAGAGATGCGCGGTGTCACGCGGCCCGACCGTCTCGATCGCCTGGAGGAAGACCCGCTGTTTCGGCACCGGCACCCGCATGCCCTGCTCGTTCAGGTCGCGGAGGAATCCGTGGACGTGATCGGCGACGCGCGCGGCCAGGTCCCGGTCAGTCACCGAACACCTCCGCGGCGTGGCGGCCGACCAGCGCCAGGTCCTCCTCGTGCTTGACGAGCAGCCCCACCGACCGGCGTGCCGCCTCCAGCCAGGTCGAACCCTCGCGGACCAGGACCTGCGCGCCGCGGGCCCAGGCGATCGACTCGGCGATCCCGGGGCGTTTCAGCAGGGCCAGCCCGCGGATCCGGTGTACGGCGGCGACGAGGCGGGACGCGCTCCGCTCGTCCAGGCCGGGCGCCTGCGCGCGGATGATCGCGCGTTCCCGTTCCGCGTCGGGGAACGGGATCCAGTGGTAGAGGCAGCGGCGCTTGAGCGCGTCGTGCAGCTCGCGGGTCCGGTTGGAGGTGAGGACGACCAGCGGCACGCTCGCCGCGCCGATGGTGCCCAGCTCGGGGATGGTGATCTGGAAGTCGCTCAGGAACTCCAGCAGGAACGCCTCGAACTCGCTGTCGGACCGGTCGATCTCGTCGATCAGCAGCACCGCGCCGGACTCCGCCCGCAGCGCCCGCAGCAGCGGGCGTTCCAGCAGGAACTCGTCCCGGTACAGGTCGCCGACGCCGCGCCCCTCCACCTCGGCCGCCCGCAGGTGCAGCAACTGCTTCGGATAGTCCCACTCGTACAGGGCCTGGGAGGCGTCCAGCCCCTCGTAGCACTGCAACCGGATCAGCTCGCGGCCGAGGACCCGTGCCAGGACGCCGGCGACCTCGGTCTTGCCGACCCCCGGCTCGCCCTCCAGCAGCAGCGGCAGCTCCAGCGCGCGGGCCAGGTGGACGGCGGTGAGCAGCCCCTCGTCGGCGAGGTAGCCCTCGGCGGTCAGCCGCCGGTCCAGCGCGTCCGGGTCAACCGGCATGACCGGCCCGCAGGGCGTCGAGTCCGCGCAGCACCTTTTCGGGGGTGAACGGCATGCTCGTCAGCCGCACGCCGACCGCGTCGTACACGGCGTTGGCGATCGCGGGGATGGGCGCGTTGGCCGTCATCTCGCCGATCCCCTTGGCCCCGAACGGCCCGTTGTCGGCGGGCCGTTCCAGGAACACGCTCGTCTGCGACGGAAGGTCGGCCGGCCCCGGCATCAGGTACTCGGTGAAGTCGATCGGGCCGTGCTCGCGCGACTCCGGATAGTACGGCTCGGTCGACTCGAACAGCGCGTGCGACAGTCCCATCCAGGCGCCGCCCTCGACCTGCTGCGTCGCCAGGGCCGGGTTCAGCGCCCGGCCGACCTCGTAGGTGTTGTAGAGCCGCAGCACCTCGATCACGCCGGTCTCGTCGTCGACCTCGACCTCGGCCACCGTGCACGCGTGCGCCTGGCAGGAGTCCGGGTCCATCTCACCGGTCTCCGGCACCGGGGTGCTCGGCTCCTTGAGGAAGATGCCCCGTCCGGAGATGGTCCGGCCCTGCCGGAAATGCGCGGCGAGCGCCACATCGCTGACGTGGATCCTCTTCTCCGACGAGCCCTTGAGGCGGATGAACCCCGTGCCGTCGGTCTCCAGGTCCTCCGCGTCGACCTCCAGCTCCTCGCCGGCGACCTGGAGCATGACGTCCCTGGCCTCGCGCGCCGCCATGATCACGGCGTTGCCGATCCGGTGGGTGCCGCGGCTGGCGAACGTCCCCATGCAGTGCGGGCCCGTGTCGGTGTCGGCGGTGTCGATGATGACGTTCTCGATCGGTACGCCGAGGGTCTCGGCCGCGCATTGGGCGATGACCGTCCGCAGCCCCTGGCCGAGGTCGACCGACGACAGCGTGACGACGAACCCGCCCATCGTGGTCGCGTGGACGAGCGCCTGCGACGGGTCACCGCCGAGGTTCATCCCCGTCGGGTAGTTCACCGCCGCGTACCCGCGTCCGCGTCGCAGTGCCATCGCTCAGACCTCCGATCGCTCGGCGGACGACATCGCCCGGTACTCCGGTGGCAGGTCGTGCCCCACCAGCTCGGCCGCGCGCTGCATCACCTCGACCAGGGCCGTGCCGGACGCGACCTTGCGGTGCGCCTTCATGTCGCCGTCGCGGTAGGCGTTCTTGAGCCGGAGCCGCAGCGGGTCGATGCCCAGCTCCCGGGCGACCCGGTCCATGTGCGACTCCAGCGCGAAGTCGCCGATCGTGACGCCGAACCCGCGCATGGCGCTGGACGGCGTCCGGTTCGTGTACACGCAGTGGGCGTCGACGTGCACGTTCGGGATCGTGTACGGGCCGGGCATGTGCGCGGCCGCCTTGGTGGTGCCGTACGGGCTGTGCCGGGAGTACGCGCCCGCGTCCACATACAGGGTGATCTTGCGGGCCACGATCCGGCCGTCGTCCATGACGCCGTCCTTGATGTAGATGCGCTCGGCCGCCCGCGTGGACGACACCTGCATCTCCTCGGCGCGGCTGTAGACGTACTTGGCCGGCCGGCCGGTCAGCATGGCGGCGAGGCAGGCCAGCGGCTCCACGATGACGTCGACCTTGCCGCCGAACCCGCCCCCGACCGTCCCGCCGACGACGCGCAGATCGGTCGGCGGGACGTCGAGGATGAGCGCGGTGTTGTCGAGGGTGAAGAACGCGGCCTGGGTGTTGGTGTGGATCCGCAGTCGGCCGTCACCCTGCGGGACCACGATGCAGCCGGTCGGCTCGACGGGCGCGTGCTCGATCGGTGAGGAGGCGTAACGTCCCTCGATGATCCGGTCCGCCTCCGCGAAGCCCCGTTCGACGTCGCCGAAGCGGATCCGGCGGCAGTGGTGGCCCTCGTACACGAAATGGTTCGTGCCCGATCGCTTGATGATCGAAGCGCCGTCGGCCAGCGCCTCCTCCACGTCCAGGACGGCGGGCAGGTCGGTGTAGTCCACGGCGACCCGGGCGGCGCCCTCGCGGGCGGCCTCCTCGGTCTCGGCGACCACCGCGACGATCGGCTCCCCGCGGTAGAGGACCCGGTCCTCGGCCAGCACCGGCTCGTCGTCGGGCCCGACGCCGATCAGCCGCAGCACGGTGTACCAGTTGCCCGGCACGTCCTCATGGGTGATCACGCGGAGCACGCCGGGGACCTCAAGGGCGCCCGAGACGTCGACACGGTCGATCAGGGCATGGTGCCGCGTGGACCGGTGGATCTTCACATGGGTCATCCCCGGCACCGTCAGGTCCTCGAAGAAGGCCGTACGGCCGGTGACGTGCGCGCGGGCGTCCGAACGCTGGACGGGCGAGCCGATGACGGTGAAGTCGCCACCGGCGCGCTCGCCCTTGAAGTACTCGGTGTCGATCGGCGTGAGGCGTGCCATCAGACCTCGGCCTCCGTGAGCTCGGCGGCGCCTTCGGCGGCGCGGCGGCGTTCCGCCGCGGCCAGGACGGCGGTCACGATCGGCTCGTATCCGGTGCAGCGGCAGACGTTGCCGCAGATCGCCTCGTTGACGTCCTCGCGGGTCGGGTTCGGGTTCCGGTCGAGCAGGGCGGTCGCCGACATGATCATTCCGGGGGTGCAGAACCCGCACTGCGTCGCGAAATGATCGACGAACGCCTCCTGCACGTCGGTGAGCCGCTCGCCGTCGGCCAGGCCCTCGACCGTCCGCACCGTCGAGCCCTCGACCGTCACCACGGGGATCAGGCACGAGACCACCGGCCTGCCGTCCAGCAGCACCGTGCAGGCCCCGCAGCCCCCTTGCGCGCACCCGCGCTTGGCCCCCATCAGCCCGAACGACTCGCGCAGCGCGCTCAGCAGCGTCGTCGACGGCTTGGCGATCAGCTCCCGCTCGGCGCCGTTCACCCTGAGCGTGACGATCCTGGACGGCATGCGATCCCCTTTCAGGCCCCGAGCAGGGCACGACGCAGGTGGACGGGGAAGACCCGGGCGCGGTACCAGGCCGAGGCGTAGGCGTCGTCGAACGGGTCGATGTCGGCCGCGTCCGCCGCCCGCGCGACGACCTCGGCGTTCAACGGGGCGCCCCGCAGGACGCGCTCGGCGCCCGCCGCCCGGACCACGCGGCGTGCCACCCCGCCGAGCGCGAGACGGACATCCTCGACCAGCCCGTCCCGCACGGCGATCCGGGCCGCCACGGTGACGATGGAGGCCGAGTTGAGGCGCCGTCGGCTCGCCTTGTAGAAGCGGAACGTGTCCGTGGCGGTGAACCGTACGCGGGTCACCAGGTCACCGGGCCGGAGACCGCCCTCGATGACCCGCTCAAGCGACTCGCCGCGCGCGCCGTCGGCGCCGAGCACGTCCAGCTCCGCGTCCAGCGCGAGGAGGGCCACCGCCAGGTCGCCGTACGGCTGCGGTACGAACAGGTTGCCGGCCACCGTGGCGAGGCCGCGGACCGGTGGCGAGGCGATCGACCGGACACAACCGGCCAGGTAGCCCAGCCGGTCGTCGTCCTCGATCTCGGCGAGCGTGGTGGCCGCGCCCAGCGTCACCGCGTCGCCCTCGACATCGATGCCGCCCAGCCCCGCCTTGCGCAGGCTCACCAGCCGGAGGTCGCCGTCCGCCCGGTCGGCCGCCCGCGCCAGCAGATGGGTGCCGCCGCCGAGCGGCAGGGCCCCGTCCTGGAGCGCCGCGCGTGCCTCCTCGGCGCTCTCGGGTACCCGAACGGAGGTCAGCATGGCCGCTCCTATTATCGATATCGATAATTGAGCCTAGATAGCATGGTCCGAGAGCGTCAAGGGCGCTCAGGACCGTGGACCCGCACGAGGAGTTGTGTTGCCAGACCCCACGGCGAACCCGTCCGCCGCCCCGCGCTCGACGCGGCCGACGCTGAGCCGGCAGATCCGCGACGGCCTGCTCCAACGG
Organism: Actinomadura sp. NBRC 104412; assembly: GCF_030269515.1. GTDB lineage: Bacteria > Actinomycetota > Actinomycetes > Streptosporangiales > Streptosporangiaceae > Spirillospora. The sequence goes on from NZ_BSTM01000045.1 coordinate 39,513, forward strand.
ATCGTCTCCGGCGAGCTCGGCGCGGGCGACCGGCTGATCGAGACGAGGATCGCCCTCGAGTTCGGGACGAGCCAGGCCCCGGTGCGGGAGGCGCTGCGCCAGCTTGAGGGCCTCGGCCTCATCGAGAGCCGGCCCCGCCATGGCAGCCGGGTCCTCCCGTTCGCCGAGCAGACGATCCGCGAGGCGTACATCGTGCGGGCCGCCCTGGAGGAGACCGCGACGCGGCTCGCCATGCTGGCCGGGACCCTGCCCTTCGACCGCCTGGAAGAGGCGGTCGAGGAGATGGACCGCTGTGCCCAGGCCGACGACGTCCACGGCATCGGCCTGGCCAGCGCGCGTTTCCACCGGCACGTCGTGCAGGCGGGCGGCAACGCGCTGCTGACCCGCTCATGGGAGGCGCTGCAAATAGAGGCGCGCACGGCCATCGCCCTGATGGTCATCCGACCCAAACTCGAACGTGTCGCCGAGGAGCATCGCGAACTGCTCGACGTCATGGCGGCTGGCGACATCGAAGCCGCCTGCCGCCACGCCCGGGACCACCAGTGGTTCTACGCCGACACCCCCCACGACCCCTACGGCGCCCCGAAACACCACCCGTAGACGGTCACCACGAGATCCGCCGCCGATCGCGCCGACCCCGCTGGACACCAACGACGCCGAGGTGATGGCCGACCAGCGCACCGTGGCGTAACACCGGCGGGGTGCCTGTCCGGCTCGCGGAGCCGACCGGCCGGGGGTGGGCTCAGGGGTTGGGTTCGGTGATGGGGCTGCGGCGTTCGATGAAGACGACGTCGCGCCAGCGGCCGTGGTGGCGGCCGATACGTTCGCGTGTGCCCACGACCCGGAAGCCCGCGCGTTCGTGGAGGGCGAGGCTGGCGGTGTTCTCGGGGAAGATGCCGCTCTGGATCGTCCAGATCCCGGCGGTCTCCGTGGAGTCGATGAGGGCGGTGAGCAGTGCGGCGCCGACGCCTCGGCCGCGTGCGGCGGTACCGACGTAGATCGAGTCCTCGACCACGCCTTTGTACACGCAGCGGGAGGAGACGGGCGAGACGGCGACCCAGCCGAGCAGGTCTCCGGTGGCGGTGTCGACGGCGACGTGGCGGTGGCGGGGGAGCTTGCCCGCGTCGAAGTCCTCCCAGGAGGGTGCGGTGACCTCGAAGCTGGCGTGGCCGGTGTCGAGTCCTTCCTGGTAGATGGCCAGGACCTGGGCGGCGTCGGCGGCGCGCATCGGGCGGATCTCCACTCCGTCCGGCGCGGCGGGCTTGGTGGCCTTGACGATCGCCGAGTGCAGGGCGCCGTCGCTGAGCGGGTGCGTGACCTGGACGGTGGCGGTGGTGAACCCGGCGTCCAGGAGCTGGTCGCGGTAGTCGCCGGCGGTGACGGCTCCGGCGGCGCAGCCGGTCGCCTCCTCGGTGGCCCTGCGGCGTTCGGGGCTGAGGCCGTCCGCGGCGATGACATCGGTGATCCCGAGGCGGCCGCCGGGACGGAGCACGCGGAACGCCTCGGCGAGTGCGGCGGGCTTGTCGGTGGACAGGTTGATGACGCAGTTGGAGATGACCACGTCGATGTGCCTGTCGGGTAGCGGGATCTCCTCCAGGTAACCGTGCAGGAACTCGACGTTGCCCGCGCCGGCCTGACGGGCGTTGGCGGTGGCCAGGGCGATCATGTCGGTGCCGGCGTCCAGGCCGTAGACGCGTCCGGCGGGGCCGGTGCGGCGGGCGGACAGGATCACGTCCAGGCCGCCGCCCGAGCCGAGGTCCAGCACGGTCTCGCCCGGCGCGATCTCGGCGACGGCCAGCGGGTTGCCGCACCCGAGGCCGGCCCGCCGGGCCGCTTCGGGAACCGGTTCGCCCGCGGGGTAGGCGGCGGCGCCGAAGCAGGCGTCGGGCTCGGTGCCGGGGCCGTAGTCGTTGGGCCGGCCGCCGGTGGCGGCCGTACGGGCGAGGTCGGAGTAGCGGGCGATGATCTGTTCGCGGGATGGCTGCTGCGGCATGGCTCATCTCTCCTGGCAGGGGCCGGGGACCGCGGGGACGGGACGTCCCATGACGACGTCGGCGGCGCTGGGGAAGCAGTCGACGCAGGCGTCGTTGATCCGGTAGAGGGTGGCGGTGCCCCGCCGTTCGGCGAGCACGAACCGCACCGCCGCCAGTTGTTTGAGGTGGGCCGAGACGGTGGACTGGCCCACGTCCACGGCCTCGACGATCCGCCCCACGGTCATGGGTGTCCCGTGCCGGGCCAGCAGCGACACGATCTGGATGCGGGTGGGGTCGGCCAGGGCCTTGAACCAGGACGCGTACTCCGCGGCGGTGGGCCGGTCGAGCGGCTGGGCGGTCACCGTTTGCTTCATCGTTCATCGACGATAGACGATGAAGTGCCCGCAGGCAAGGACCTGGTGACGGGTCGCTCAGCGGCAGCCGGAGCCGTCCTCGGGCGGGTCGCCGTTCCGGGAGCCCGAATGCCCCGGCATGTCGGCGTACGTTCATTTTCCGGAGGCAACCCGGCGGCCTCGGAGACTGCCAACTTCGATCACGGCCGCATAGGCTCGCGGTGTGGAGAGGCGCATTTTCGGGCTTGAGAACGAGTACGGCGTGACCTGTACCTTCCGTGGGCAGCGGCGGTTGTCGCCTGATGAGGTGGCGCGGTACCTGTTCCGGCGGGTGGTGTCGTGGGGGCGCAGCAGCA
>NZ_BSTM01000046.1 GCF_030269515.1 Actinomadura sp. NBRC 104412
TGCTGCTGCGCCCCCACGACACCACCCGCCGGAACAGGTACCGCGCCACCTCATCAGGCGACAACCGCCGCTGCCCACGGAAGGTACAGGTCACGCCGTACTCGTTCTCAAGCCCGAAAATGCGCCTGTCCACACCGCGAGCCTATGCGGCCGTGACCCGACTTGGCAGCCTCTGACGCCTCTGGCTTCACCGGCGTCCACCCGGCCGCCACCTTTACGTTGTAGATCACAATCGGCGGACGGGGCGCGGGCGGTGCGCGAACCGGGCTCGGGCAAGCCGAGGGCCCGTCCCCGGCGGCCTCGGACGGCCTGTGGTCTCCGGGACGGGCCCCTCGTTTCGGCGTCGCCTCGTTCGGCGTGTCGTGGCGGGCGGGTGCCGGGCCGGTGCTAGGAGCCCGCCGAGCCTGCGCCGTTGCCGCCGTTACCGCCGTTGCCCCCGTTGCCGCCGTCCGAGGTGGCGGCCTGGTCGCCCGACCCCGCCGCGTCCGCACCGTCGGCCTCGTTCAGCAGCCGCTCGATCCGCGCCGCCGGCAGCGCCTTGAACAGGCGGTGCTCGCGGTTGCGGTCCAGCACCGCCACCTCCAGCGACTTGGCCTCCAGGCGGCGGTCGGAGTCCTGCGCCTCCAGCGCCCGTACGCCCAGCCGCAGCGCCTCCGCCAGCGGCATGCCCTCCCGGTAGCGCTCCTTGAGAACCTGCGCCACCGCCTCGGCCTGCCCGCCCATCGCCACGTAGCCGTGCTCGTCGGCCACCGAGCCGTCGAACGTGAGCCGGTAGATCTGGTCGGTGTCGGCGCTGTCGCCCACCTCCGCCACGACCAGCTCCACCTCGTACGGCTTGTTGGTCTCGGTGAAGATCGTGCCGAGCGTCTGCGCGTACACGTTCGCCAGGCCGCGGGCCGTCACGTCCCTGCGGTCGTACTGGTACCCGTTCACGTCCGCGTACCGCACCCCGCCGAGCCGCAGGTTCTCGAACTCGTTGTACTTGCCGACCGCCGCGAACGCGATCCGGTCATAGATCTCGCTGATCTTGTGCAGCGCCCGGGACGGGTTGTCGGCCACGAACAGGATCCCGTCGTCGTACTGGAGCACGACCACGCTGCGGCCACGCGCGATGCCCTTGCGCGCGTAGTCCGCCTTGTCCTTCATCTGCTGTTCGGGCGACACATAGAACGGCATCGACACCGGTCTGGATCCCTTCTATCGCAGCGGGGCGGTCGGACCGCCCGGCGAGTCGTTACGTCCCTCGACCACGGACCGGGCCAGCGCGCCCACCTCGTCCTCACCCAGCCGGCGATACCCCTCGTCCGACACCACCGCCACCACAGGGAAGATGCCGCGCGACAGGTCGGGACCGCCCGTCGCCGAATCGTCGTCGGCCGCGTCGTACAACGCCTGGACGCACACCAGCGCCGCGTCCTCCGGCGACAGGTCCGGGCGCCACAGCTTCTTCAGCGCGCCCCGCGCGAACACCGACCCCGAACCGATCGAGTAGAAGTCCCGCTCCTCGTACCGGCCGCCCGCCGGGTCGTAGGAGAAGATCCGCCCCCCGTCCCGCTCCTCGTCGTATCCCGCGAACAGCGGCACCACCGCCAGCCCCTGCATCGCCATGCCCAGGTTCCCGCGCACCAGCGTCGCCAGCCGGTTGGCCTTGCCCTCCATCGACAGGGTCCGGCCCTCGCGCTTCTCGTAATGCTCCAGCTCGACCTGGAACAGCCGGATCAGCTCCATCCCGATCCCGGCCGTGCCCGCCACCGCGATCGCCGAGAACTCGTCGGCCCGGAACACCTTCTCCACATCGCGTTGCGCGATCACGTTGCCCGCGGTCGCCCGCCGGTCACCCGCCACGACCACGCCGCCCGGGTACGTCACCGCGACGATCGTGGTGGCGTGCGGCAGTTCCTCCCCCGCCCTGGCCGCCGCCGGCAGCGACCTCCGCCCCGGAAGCAGCTCCGGATTGTAGGCACCCAGGAACTCCGTGAACGACGACGTGTCGGGGCCGGCGAACAACCCCGGCAGACGCCCGATGCGCGAATCGTGCGACGCCACGCGACTCCTTCCCTCCACCATGGCACCGGCTCCCCTCAACGAACCCACCGGCGCTGACCACTCCGACCCTACTGTTCAACCAGCGCCCGCCGCATGCCACGCCCACCCTCACCAGTCCGCCCACGGCGAACCGGCGCGGCGGGGAGGGACCTGTATCGGACGCGCACGGCACCGGCGCCGGGCGCGCCCCCGCCGCCCATTACGATGACGGCGTGGTGTTGGGACCCCCAGGCCAGCCCGGCTGGCCGAGCCCCCTCGGGCAACCGACCTGGCCGAGCGCCCCCGGCGAGCCCGGCTGGCCCCCCAGGCGGCCCGCCTACAACCCCCCGCCGACCGAAGAGGACCTCACGCTCCCGCCCGACGCCGACCCGTTCACCGCCGCCGAGCACCACACCCGCGCCGTCGTCACCGCGCCCTGGTGGCCCGCCGCCACGCCGCTGCAACGCCGCCAGGCCCTCTTCCCCCACCTGCTGTCCCTCCCCGACCACAGCTGGTGGCTCTTCGCCGCCTGGACGCGCTGGTACCGGTGGCACCCCGCCGACAGCCGCTGGTTCCCCTCACCGCCGCCGCAGGGCGCCGACCTCCGCCGGTCCGCCGTCCACGCCCCCACGCCGCCGCCCATCCCCGCCGAGATCATCCCCACCGGGCCCGACTACCTCACCGACTACGGCCCGCCCCTCGCCCTCGTCGGCCGGCCCGTCTCGGGCGCGCTCACCTACCGGCTGCGCTCCGTGATGTCCGAAGCCGCCCAGGCCCCGCCCGCCGACTATCCCCTCGGCTGGAACCGCTTCCTGCACGGCACGCCCAGCACCATCGCCGCCACCTGGAGCACCCTGCTGTGGTGCGCCTCGGTTCCCCTGTTCGACCCCCGCCTCGGCCTTCTCGACCTCTGGGAGCCTCACCTGGCGCCACAGCCCGGCGCCGATCCCCGTACCACCGGCCCGGACGGCACGAACGCCGGCTCACTCGGCACCCTGCGATGGCTGCCCCCGCCGCCCCTGCACACCATCATCGGCCTGTACGCCGAGCGCCTCCGCTCCGGCCGCGCCGACGCCGCCGCGCAGCTCATCCGCTGCATGGTCATGACCGCCCAGGCCCTGCGCGACGACGCCCGCTTCCGCGTCCGCGCCTCGGCCCTGCTCTCCATGATCGAGCCCTTGCAGACCAACCCGGCGCTCGACCACCGCGCCCTCCCCTACGGGGACCAGGTCGTCGAACGCGAATGGCGGACCCGCTGCCCCGCGCCCCTCTTCGCCACCCTCTTCAACGACTCGGCACCCGGCGAGGCGCTCCAGCTCGCCTTCTACGACCTCGCCACCGCGCTGCGGCCCGTGTGCGGCGACCCCGGCTCACCGGACTTCATCGAGCCACGGCACGCCGCCACCGCGCTCCTGGCCGCCGACCTGGCCGGATACCGCCCCGACCTCGCCGCCCCCGTCGGCCGCTGGCTCGATCCCGAACTGCGGGCCCTTCTCGCCGACATCCTCAACGACGACACCCATCCGCTCCGCTCCCTGTGGCCCTCCCCCACCGGCGGCGACGCCGCCACCACGACACATCTCCTCAGCGCCACCGCCGGGCTCGGCTTCGCCTGGTGCCGCCTCACCGGCGTCCCCGTGCCCCCGAACGGCCTCACCGCCACCAACGCCCAAGCCCGCCACCTCGCCACCCTGGAAGACGGCTAGCCGCCCCGGAGGACGGCCGGGCCGCTACCGGCGCCGTCGAACGGGACGCCCGCCGCGCGGGGAAAGAACGGCGGGCCGTGTTCTCACGAGCACGGCCCCGGCCCGGCCACCCCTCAACGAGCCCAGGGAGGCCCTTCCCCACCCAACCCCTAAATCCGGCAAATGCGGATTTACGTGGATTTACTCACCACCCTTTTGGACATATGCCCTGATGAATTCCTCGGCGTTCTCTTCGAGAACCTCGTCGATCTCGTCCAGAATTGCATCGACATCGTCGGAAAGCTTCTCCTGCCTTTCCTGGATGTCCTCGCTGGGGGCGTCCTGGGTCTCCTCGACCTCTTCGGTACGCCGCGGGGCCTGCTTCTGGCCGCCCGAGTTGTCCTTCGTGGCCATGCCTACCTCCCACTTCGCCGGTCCCCCCCAAGCCTATCTCCGATCACCGGCGGCGAGCGGATTCCGTGCCGCGGCGGCGCGGGGGTCTGCAGGGGTTATCGCCGGTCCGCCGACGAATGAAACGGTCAAACCGGTCACGGATAGGCTGCGGCCGAGGTCGCGCCGGACTCAGCCCTGACCGGTGAGGGTGGCGACCAGGTCGGCGGCGGTGCGGCAGCGGTCGAGCAGGGCGCCGACGTGCTGCCTGGTGCCGCGAAGCGGTTCGAGGGTGGGGACGCGCTGGAGCGACTCGCGGCCGGGGACGTCGAAGATGACCGAGTCCCAGGAGGCGGCGGCGACGGACTCGGCGTACTGGCGCAGGCACCGGCCGCGGAAGTACGCCCTGGTGTCCTCCGGGGGGTTCTCGATGGCGGACTGGACCTGGTCCTCGGTGACGAGGCGGTCGATCCTCCCGCGGGCGACGAGACGGTTGTAGAGGCCCTTGTCGGGACGGATGTCGGTGTACTGGAGGTCGACGAGCTGGAGGCGGGGGTGCGACCAGTCCAGGCCGTCGCGTTCACGGTAGCCGTCGAGGAGGGAGAGCTTGGCGACCCAGTCGAGCTCGCGGGAGAGCTGGGAGGGGTCGTCGCCGAGACGGTGCAGGACCGACTCCCAGCGGTCGAGGACGTCCTTGGTCATCTCGTCGACGTCGGCGCCGTAACGGTCCTCCACGTACTTGCGGGACTGTTCCAGGTACTCCATCTGGAGCTGGACGGCGGTCATCTTGCGGCCGTCCCGGAGGGTGAGCTGGTGCTTGCAGGTGGGGTCGTGGGAGACGGCGCGGAGCGCGGCGACGGGCATGTCGACGGAGAGGTCCACGGTCAGGAACCCGTCCTCGATCATGGCGAGGACGAGGCTGGTGGTGCCGAGCTTGAGGTAGGTGGAGATCTCGCTCATGTTGGCGTCGCCGATGATGACGTGCAGACGCCGGTACTTCTCGGGGTCGGCGTGGGGTTCGTCGCGGGTGTTGATGATCGGGCGCTTGAGGGTGGTCTCCAGACCGACCTCGACCTCGAAGAAGTCGGCGCGCTGGCTGATCTGGAAGCCCTCGCCCCGCCCGTCGACGCCGATGCCGACCCGTCCGGCGCCGCAGACCACCTGGCGGGAGATGAAGAAGGGGGTGAGGTGCCGGACGATGTCGGCGAAGGGCGTCTCGCGCTTCATGAGGTAGTTCTCATGGCAGCCGTAGGACGCGCCCTTGTTGTCGGTGTTGTTCTTGTAAAGCTGGATCGGGTGGGTGCCGGGCACCATGGCGGCGCGGTGGGTGGCGTCGGCCATGACGCGCTCTCCGGCCTTGTCCCAGATGACGGCGTCGCGGGGGTTGGTGCACTCGGGCGCGGAGTATTCGGGGTGCGCGTGGTCGACGTAGAGGCGGGCGCCGTTGGTGAGGATGACGTTGGCGAGGCCGAGGTCCTCGTCGGTGAGCTGGCTGGGGTCGGCGACCTCGCGGGCGAGGTCGAAGCCGCGGGCGTCACGGAGGGGGTTCTCCTCCTCGAAGTCCCAGCGGGCGCGCCTTGCCCGCGCGGCCGACGCCGCGAGGTAGGCGTTGACGACCTGGGAGGAGGTCACCATCGCGTTGGCCCCTGGCTGTCCCGGTACGGAGATGCCGTACTCGGTCTCGATGCCCATCACCCGCCGAACACTCATATCGTCGAGCCTATCGGGGGCGCGTGGGTGGAGCCATGGGGCTCGTGGGCGTGGTGCGGGTGCGCGTGGGCGGGGAGTTGCGTTTCCCTTGTGATTACGGGGTTGCGGAACACGAGTTGGGCGGCGTCGTGTCGTGAGGTTCCGCCGTGTCGGCGGACTGATGTGCCAGGTGTTACAGGACGCACAGGCTTCCCCAAGGTTGGGTGCGGAACTGGTCTGGAACAGGTGCTGAATCCGGTGCGGAATTCGGTGCGGAATCCGGTGCGGAAAACGCCACGCGGCGGCCTCCCAATCTCTCGGGTGGCCGCCGCGTGGCGGTCGGTCGTCGTCCCGGTCGCCGTCCGCGCCGCCGCCGGCGGCGCGGGGGCGCGTGGGTGCTACAGGTACTGGCCGGTGTTGGCGACGGTGTCGATGGATCGCCCGGCTTCCGCGCCCTGCTTGCCGGAGACGAGCGTGCGGATGTAGACGATCCGCTCGCCCTTCTTGCCGGAGATGCGGGCCCAGTCGTCGGGGTTGGTGGTGTTGGGCAGGTCCTCGTTCTCACTGAACTCGTCGACGCAGGCGGCGAGCAGGTGCGAGACGCGCAGGCCCTTCTGCCCGGTGTCGAGGTACTGCTTGATGGCCATCTTCTTCGCGCGGTCGACGATGTTCTGGATCATCGCGCCGGAGTTGAAGTCCTTGAAGTAGAGGACCTCCTTGTCGCCGTTGGCGTAGGTGACCTCCAGGAACCTGTTCTCCTCGCTTTCGCTGTACATCCGCTCGACGACGCGCTGGATCATGGCGTCGACGGTGGCCGCGTCGTCGCCCCCGTGTTCCTTCACGTCGTCGGGGTGCAGCGGGAGCCCCGTGAGGATGTACTTGGAGAAGATGTCCTTGGCCGCCTCGGCGTCCGGCCGCTCGATCTTGATCTTCACATCGAGCCTGCCGGGACGCAGGATGGCGGGGTCGATCATGTCCTCGCGGTTGGAGGCGCCGATGACGATGACGTTCTCCAGCCCCTCGACGCCGTCGATCTCGCTGAGCAGCTGCGGGACGATGGTGTTCTCGACGTCGGAGGACACGCCGGACCCGCGGGTGCGGAAGATGGAGTCCATCTCGTCGAAGAAGACGATGACGGGCGTGCCGGCGGACGCCTTCTCCCGGGCCCGCTGGAAGACCAGGCGGATGTGCCGCTCGGTCTCGCCGACGTACTTGTTGAGGAGCTCGGGGCCCTTGATGTTGAGGAAGAAGCTCTTGCCCTCCTGGCCGGTCTTCTCGGCGACCTGCTTGGCCAGGGAGTTGGCGACGGCCTTGGCGATGAGCGTCTTCCCGCAGCCGGGCGGCCCGTACAGCAGGACGCCCTTGGGCGGGCGCAGCTGGTGCTCGCGGAACAGGTCGGCGTGCAGGTAGGGCAGCTCGATGGCGTCCCTGATCATCTCGATCTGGGGGCCGAGGCCGCCGATCTCCTCGTAGGAGATGTCGGGGACCTCTTCGAGGACCAGCTCCTCCACCTCGGCCTTGTGGATCTTCTCGTAGGCGTAGCCGGAGCGGGGTTCGAGCATGAGGGAGTCGCCGGCGCGCAGCGGGACGCCGCGCAGCGGCTCCGCGAGCTTGATGACGCGCTCCTCGTCGGCGTGCGCGATGACCAGGGCGCGCTCGCCGTCGTCGAACAGCTCCTTGAGCATGACGACCTCGCCCTGCTCTTCGAAGTCCAGGGCCTCGACGACGTTGAGGGCCTCGTTGAGCATGACCTCCTGGCCGCGCTGGAGCTCCTCGACGTTGACGGCCGGGCTGACGTTCACCCTCAGCTTGCGGCCGCCGGTGAAGATGTCGACGGTGCCGTCGTCGCGGGCCCCCAGGAAGACGCCGAAACCGGACGGCGGCTGCGCGAGCCGGTCGACCTCCTCCTTGAGCGCCACGATCTGCTCGCGGGCTTCCTTGAGGGTCGCCACGAGACGCTCGTTCTGCCCGGTCACGGCGGCCAGGTTGGCCTGCGTCTCATGGAGCCGTTCCTCTAGAACACGTACTTGGCGGGGGGATTCCGCGAGCTTGCGGCGCAGCACGGAGATCTCCTCCTCCAGGAAGGAGATCTGCGTCTGGAGGTCCCTGACCTCCTTTTCGTGCTGCGCCCTGCGCGCCCCAGCATCATCACGAGCGGCCACGCCCCGTCACCTCCTCACGAAGAGCCGACGACCTACTGAGACCCTACCTATCTGGAGGGCTTCCGTAACCTGCCCATTCGGTTCTCGTGTCGTGCCCGGGGCGTCGCCGCTGGTGGACGGGGTCCGACGGGGACGGCCACGGTTGCGCGGCCGTGGCGCCGGGGAGGAGGAAACGGCGGATCCGGTGGCGCGGGGACGCGAGTTCAGCGGATTTCATCCCTGGTGAGGACGGCTCGCGTTGTGCGCGCACCGGTGTGAATGCCGGTGTGAATTCCGTGTTACTTCCGGGCAGGGACGCATGAAGGGGGTGCGCGGCGCCCGGCACATGTGATCTTCGCCTCGCTCGGCCCGTCAGAGCGTCTCGTCCGGTGCTCCGTCCGGTGATTGGGCCGGTGATTCGTCCGGTGCTGTGTCCGGTGCTGTTTCCGGTGCCTCGGAGGAGCCGCCCCCGACCGCCGCGGGCACCGGGGTGCCGGGGATGGGCGATCCCTTGGCGGGACGGCGGCGCCGCATGGGCGGGGTGACGCCGTCGGCCAGGCGGCGGGCGGTGACCAGGAAGCCGGTGTGGCCGACCATGCGGTGGTCGGGGCGGACGGCCAGTCCCTCCACATGCCAGGACCGCAGCATGGTCTCGAAGGCGTAGGGCTCGGCGAACGTGCCGTGACCGCGCAGTTCCTCGACGATCCGCGACATCTGGGTCGTGGTGGCGACGTAGGCGCAGACCATCCCGCCGGGGATGAGGGCCTTGGCGACGGGATCGACGCACTCCCAGGGGGCGAGCATGTCCAGCACGACGCGGTCGACCTCGGTCTCGGCGAGCGCGTCCTCAAGGGCGCCGACGGTGAGGCGCCAGGCGGGGTGGGGGCCGCCGAAGAACCGTTCGACGTTGGCGCGGGCGATGTCGGCGAAGTCGGGGCGGCGCTCGTAGGAGGAGACCAGGCCGTGCTCGCCGACCGCGCGCAGCAGGAAGCAGGTCAGGGCGCCGGAGCCGGCGCCGGCCTCGACGACGCGGGCGCCGGGGAAGATGTCGGCCATCGCGATGATCTGCCCGGCGTCCTTGGGGTAGACGACGGCGGCGCCGCGCGGCATGCGCAGGGCGAAGTCGGCGAGGAGGGGGCGGAAGGCGAGGTAGTCGACGCCGCCGGTGGACCGGAACACCGAGCCTTCGGGCCTGCCGATGATGTCGTCGTGGGCGATGGCGCCCTTGTGGGAGTGGTAGAGCTTGCCGGGCTGGAGGGTGATGGTGTTGACCCGGCCCTTGGGGTCGGTGAGCTGAACCTGGTCGCCGGGGCGGAACGGGCCGTGGGGGACGCGGCCGGTGCCCGAGGGCGCGGTGCCGGGGGTGGGTTCGCTCATGGCCCCCAAGGCTATCCGTGCCGCGGGGTGTCAGATGCCGTCGAAGGCGCGGTCGACGTCGGTGGCCGCCAGCACCCCGTACACGCGGCCGTCGGGTTCGACCAGGAGGTACTCGGTGGCGGGGGCGCGGCGCAGCGCGGCGACCAGTTCCTCGCCGCTCAGGTCGGCGGACAGGACCAGGTCGTCGTGGACGGCGCGGGACAGCTCGCCGGCCTGGATCCAGGGGCGGCGGTGCTCGGGGACGGCGGTGACGGCCTTCTCGCTGACCAGGCCGCGGGGGCGGCCGTCGTGGTCGGCGATCACCAGCGCGCCCGCGCGGTGGTCGTGGGCACGGCGGATCGCCTCGGCGAGGGGGACGTCGGCGGTGACGAGGGTGGCGCGGCGGGCGAGGCGGCGGGCCGACAGGGTGGGGATGCGGTCGCGGACCTTCTCGGCCCGCAGGGCCTGGGTGGCGCCGACCCAGATGAACGAGGCGACCAACGCCGACCACAGCAGCGCGATCCATCCGATCCCGCCATCCTCGCCGGGCGCGGGGTAGGCGGCCAGGAACGCCCCGCCGGCGAGGCAGGCCAGGGCGACGCCGCGGCCGATCCAGGCGGCGATCACGGCGCCCCTGGCGCCGTTCCCGGTGATCTTCCAGACGGTGGCGCGGACCAGGCGGCCCCCGTCCAGGGGCAGGCCGGGCAGCAGGTTGAACACGCCGACGAGGAGGTTGGCGAAGGTGAGCGCGTCCGCCAGGAGGTCGGCGACGGGCGGCAGCGGGAGCAGCAGGTGCGCCAGAACGCCCAGGACGGCCAGGACGAGGTTGGTGACGGGCCCGGCGAAGGCGATGAGGAATTCGCGGCCCGGGGTGGGCGCCTCGCGCTCGATGGCGGTCTCACCGCCCAGGACGTGCAGGACGACCGACCGCACGGGCAGTCCCATGGCGCGGGCGGTCACGGCGTGGCTGAGCTCGTGCACGAACACCGACCCGTAGAGCAGCACCGCGTACAGGAACGCGACGACGAAGCTGCCGGGGCGGGGGACGACGCCGTCCACCTGTCCCTCGAACACGACGGTGACGAGGATGGCGACCAGGAACCAGCTCGGTGAGACGAACACGGGCACCCCGAAGGGACGCCCGATGAACAGGCCGGGGCCGGTGGGACGGCCCTGCCCGGGACGGCCGGATCCGTCCCCGCCGGTCTCGCCGGTGCCGTTCCCGCTCTTGTCCTGCGCCGGTGGTGCGGTGTCTGCCACGCCCATGATGCTACGGCCCCGCGGCGGGTACGGGATTTCGTCGGTGGCGTCCCCTACCCTGCTGTGCCATGACGAGCACCGGCACGGGCCCCGCGGCGAGCGCAAAGACCACCACGGGCCCGGCGGTGATCGGATCGCTGTCGCCCTCGCGGGCGGGCGACTTCATGACCTGCCCGCTGCTGTACCGGTTCCGGGTGATCGACCGGATCCCCGAGCGTCCCAGCCAGGCGCAGGTGCGGGGGACGCTGGTGCACGCCGTGCTGGAACGGCTGTACGACCTGCCGGCGCCGCGGCGCACCGCGGAGGAGGCGGTGGCGCTGCTGGGCCCGGAGTGGGAGCGGCTGCTGGCCGCCGAGCCCGAGCTGGCCTCGCTGTTCGACGACCCCGAGGACGGCGCCCCCGGGAACGGCGCCCCCGCCGATCGCACACCGCGCGGCGGCACGGGCGAGGAGGCGTGGCTGGAGCAGGCGCGGGCGATGGTGGAGCGGTACTTCACCCTGGAGGACCCCAGGCGGCTGGAGCCGGCCGAGCGGGAACTGTTCGTGGAGACGGTGCTGGAGTCGGGCCTGAAGCTGCGCGGCTACATCGACCGGCTCGACGTGGCGCCCGCCGGTGACGTGCGGATCGTGGACTACAAGACCGGCACGGCGCCGCGCGCCGACTTCGAGGCGCGGGCGCTGTTCCAGATGAAGTTCTACGCGCTGGTGCTGTGGCGGCTGCGCGGCCGGGTGCCCAAGCTGCTCCAGCTCATGTACCTGGGCAACGGTGAGATGCTGCGGTACGAGCCGGACGAGGCCGACCTGCGCGCCACCCAGCGCAAGGTGGAGGCGCTGTGGCAGGCGATCCGGCGGGCCACCGAGACCGGTGAGTGGCGGCACCGCACCAGCAGGCTGTGCGACTGGTGCGACCACAAGCAGCGCTGTCCGGCCTTCGGCGGCACCCCGCCGCCGCTGCCCGAGACCTTCGTGGACCGCCCCTCCCCGGCCGACCTGGAGCCCGTGGCGCGCGAACGCGACGACCTCTGACCCGATCGGCCGGGGACACGGGACGCGCCCCTGCCCAGACCCAGGCGGGATCCGGCGCGGGATCCACGGCAAGATCCGGACACCGCCCGTTCCCGTGCCTGATCAAGCCGGGGATCAGGCGCCGGTGGGGTGGCCGGGGAGGCGAGGTTGTGCCAGGATCCTCCTTGCGGAGGATCGCGGTTCGGCGTACAGGAGGGGTTGCGACCAGGCCCGAACTCCTAGGGTGAGGATTGTGTCACCCCGCATCCGTGGTCTCGCCACCTGCCGTGCCTGGCTTCAGGCGCACCCGCAGGCGTCTGACGCCGCCTTGGCGCTGTTGGTGCTGGCGGTGGGACTGCCGCAGTTGTACTTGGAGGAGGTGCCCCGGCACCTGAGCCGGGAGTTCGCCTCCACCGACATGCGGCATCTGCTGCTGGTGGTGGCGTTGACGATGTCGCTCACCTTCCGCCGGACGCGGCCGCTGCTGACGCTGTGCGCGGTGCTGGTGGGCGAGGCGCTGATCGTCGCGGCCAACTATCCCCCCACCGTTCCCGAGCTGGTGGCGTTCCTGCTGGCGGTGTACAGCGTGGCGGCGTTCCGCGGGCTGGCGGTGGGGGCCCTCGGCGGGGTGCTGGCGCTGATCGGGCTGAACCTGTACATGGTGGCGTTCCCGGAGAACATGGGGCTGCTGTCGTACCTGACCAACAACGCGCTGGGCATCGGGGTGTGGGCGCTGGGCCGCAACCTGAGGTTGCGGCGGGCGTACTTCACCGAGCTGGAGGACCGGGCGGCGCGGCTGGAGCGTGCGCGCGGCACGGACGCGCGCGCCGCGCGGGTGGAGGAGCGTTCGCGGATCGCGCGGGAGCTGCATGACGTGGTCGCGCACCATGTGAGCGTGATGACGGTGCAGGCGGGCGCGGCACGGCGGATCATGGACAAGCATCCGGCGGGGGCCCGGGAGGCGATGAGCACGATCGAGGAGGTCGGGCGCACGGCGCTGAGCGAGATGCGGCGGATCGTGGGGGTGCTGCGCACCGAGCGGGATCCGGAGACGGCGGGCGGTGAGCTGGCGCCGCAGCCGGGCCTGGGCGATCTGGGCGAGCTGCTGGACCACGTGCGCGACACCGGCCTGTCGGTGCAGCTGTGGATCGAGGGTGAGGCGCGGACGCCGTCGCCGGGCGTGGACGTGGCGGCGTTCCGGCTGATCCAGGAGGCGCTGACCAATACGCTCAAGCACGCGGGACCGCAGGCGCGCGCCTGGGTGCGGCTGCACTACACCGATCAGGACCTCACGGTGGAGATCGAGGACGACGGGCGCGGCACCGCGACGATCATGGCGGACAACGGGGACCGTCCCGGGCACGGCCTGGTCGGCATGTACGAGAGGGTCGCGCTGTACGGGGGCGAGCTGCGGATCGGCCCGCGGGTCGGCGGCGGCTTCGGGGTGCGGGCCAGGTTCCCGTTGCAGGCATAGGCGGGAGTTGCAGGCAGAGGCGGGACCGGGGGGTGATGGATGTGCGGGACACTGGGATCGGCCGGGAGACTTCGGAGATGGGCGGCGAGATGAACACGGCGGGCGGCACGGAATCGGGCACGGTGCGGGTGCTGCTGGTGGACGACCAGCCGCTGCTGCGGACGGGGTTCCGGCTGATCCTCGAGGCCGAGCCGGACATCGCGGTGGTCGGGGAGGCCGGGGACGGCGCGGTCGCGGTGGAGATGACGCGGGCGATGCTGCCGGACGTGGTGCTGATGGACATCCGGATGCCCGGGGTGGACGGCATCGAGGCGACCCGGCGGATCATCCGGGAGGGCGCGGCCTCGCACGATCCGAAGGTGCTGATCCTGACCACGTTCGACCTGGACGAGTACGTGATCGAGGCGGTGCGGGCGGGCGCCAGCGGGTTCCTGCTGAAGGACTCGCCGCCGGAGGACCTGGTCCAGGCCATCCGGATCGTGGCAGCGGGGGACGCGATCGTCGCGCCGAGCGTGACCAGGCGGCTGCTGGACAAGTTCGCCACGCGGCTGCCCGCCGTGCGGGACGCCACGCCGCCGCCGGGCCTGGACACCCTGACCGAGCGGGAACGCGAGGTGCTGACGCATGTGGCGCGGGGGCAGTCCAACGCGGAGATCGCCGCGGAGCTGGTGGTCAGTGAGACCACGGTGAAAACGCACGTGGGCAACGTGCTGGCCAAACTCGGCTTGCGCGACCGCGTCCAGGCGGTGGTGTACGCGTACGAGACCGGCCTGAGCCGTCCCGGCCAGAGCTGACCCCACCCCCTGACCCCGCCCTGACCCCTCGTCCCGCAGGCTGAGCGGGCCCGTCCGGAGCCACGTGGTCTCACCTGGGCTTTTATGGCTCTCCTCAGGGTCGACGGGGGGGTTGGCCGCAGGGTCTCCCCTACTCCGAAAGGACGATAGGCGGGAGGTCCCTCCTGCACTAGGCGGAGCCGCAAGTCCCTTCCTGCGGCTCATCCGCCCACCACCTGGATGCCCTTAATGTTCTAGATGCAGGGATCACGAGAGGGAGCGATCCCGCAGCGCGCCGGTGCCGGGGGCGGCCGGCGCGCGTTCCGCACGTTCCACCCGGTTCCGGCCTTGTCCACAGCCGGGTGCCCAGAAGGAAACAGGCGCCGCATGGCGTGCGCTTTACGACAGGCAGGGAGTTCACTGTGACGGAATCCGCCCAGACGGCCTCCGGCGCACACCTGGCACCGGAGGAGGGCGACTTCGCCGCACGGGCCCAGGGGATCGCCAAGGTCTACGGCTCGGGCGACGCCAAGGTCATCGCGCTGGACGCGGTGACGCTGGGCGTGCCGCGCGGCCGCTTCACCGCGATCATGGGCCCGTCCGGGTCCGGCAAGTCCACGCTGATGCACTGCATGGCGGGCCTGGACTCGGTGGACTCGGGGCAGGTGTTCATCGGCGACACCGACCTGACGCGGCTGAAGGACAAGCAGCTGACCCGGCTGCGCCGCGACAAGGTCGGCTTCATCTTTCAGGCGTTCAACCTGGTGCCGACGCTGACCGCGCTGGAGAACATCACCTTGCCGATGGACATCGCGGGCCGCAAGCAGGACAAGGAGTGGCTGGACCACGTCATCGACACGGTGGGGCTGCGCCCGCGGCTCAAGCACCGTCCCAGCGAGCTGTCGGGCGGGCAGCAGCAGCGGGTGGCGTGCGCGCGTGCGCTGGCGTCCCGCCCGGAGATCATCTTCGCGGACGAACCGACCGGCAACCTCGACTCCCGGTCCGGCGCGGAGGTGCTGGGGTTCCTGCGCGAGTCGGTGCGGTCGATGGGCCAGACGATCGTGATGGTCACCCATGACCCGTCGGCGGCCGCGTACGCCGACCAGGTGGTGTTCCTGTCCGACGGGCGGATCGTCGACACCATGGCCGAGCCGACCGCCGAGCGGGTGCTGGAGCGGATGAAGGGCCTGGACGCGCCCACGGTGCACGACGACGAGGCCGAGCAGCAGGCCCAGCAGCAGGCTGAGCAGCAGGACCGGCAGCAGGGGGCCGTCGCCCGATGATGGCCAGGGTCACGCTCCGCAATCTGGCGGCGCACAAGATCCGCCTGATGCTGACCGCGGTGGCGGTCATCCTCGGTGTGGCGTTCGTGTCCGGGACGCTGATCTTCACCGACACCATGGGGCGGCAGTTCGACGACCTGTTCGACCGGATCGGCAAGGGCATCGCGGTGGACGTGCGTGCCAAGAAGGTCGTGGAGGGCGCCGACCAGGACGGGATGTCGGCGCAGCCGGTGCCGGCATCGGTGCTGGAACGGCTGAAGCAGGTCGAGGGCGTGCGGAACCCGGTCGGGAACGTCACCGGGTACGCCGCCGTCACCGGCCGCGACGGCAAGCTCGTGTCGGGTCAGGAGGGCGCGCCGCAGCTCGGCGTGAACTGGACGGGCACCGGCGGGTACACGATGACGACCGGGCGGCCCCCGTCCGGGCCCGGTGAGGTCGCCGTGGACGACCGGACCGCCGAGAAGGGCGGGCTGAAGGTCGGCGACACCGTGTCCGTGGTGACGGCCGGCCCACCGCAGAAGATGCGGCTCAGCGGGACGATCGACACCGGCGCGCTGCTGGGCGCCACGGTCACCGCGTTCGACACCCCGACCGCTCAGCGGCTGATGCTCAAGCCCGGGTTCTTCACCGACATCCAGATGGAGTCGTCGGGCGTGGGCGAGAAGGAGCTGCGCGACCGGGTCGCGGCGGTGCTCCCCGGCCAGCTCGAGGCGATCACCGGCACGCAGATGCGCGACGAGGCGCAGAGCGACGTCGAGCAGATCATGAACTTCTTCCGGACGTTCCTGCTGGTGTTCGCGCTGATCTCGATCTTCGTGGGGGCGTTCATCATCGTGAACACCTTCTCGATGCTGGTGGCGCAGCGCACCAGGGAGCTGGCGCTGCTGCGCGTGATCGGCGCCGCCCGCCCGCAGGTCACCCGGGCGGTGCTGGGCGAGGCGGTCGCCGTCGGGTTCCTGGGGTCCACGCTGGGGCTGGGCGTCGGCACGGGCCTGGCCGCGCTGCTGTACTCGCAGATGATCGGCGGGGACGGCGGCGGCGGGCTGGTGTTCACACCGATGATGTTCGTGTGGTCGTACCTGGTCGGGATCGTGGTGACCGTGGTGGCGGCGTACTTCCCGGCCCGCCGCGCCGCCAAGATCCCGCCGGTGGCGGCGATGCGGGACGACGTGGCGCTGCCGCAGCGGTCCCTGCGGGTCCGCGTCGCGCTGGGGTCGTTGCTCACCCTGATCGGCGGGGGCCTGATCGCGGTGGGACTGGCCGGTGACGACACCGCGGGCAACCCGATCGTGCCGGTCGGCGTGGGCGCGTTCGCGGTGCTGCTGGGCGTGGCGATGCTGGCCCCGGTGATCAGCGTCCCGATCGTGCGGGTGCTGGGTGCTCCCGCCGCGCGCCTGATGGGCGCCCCCGGGCGGCTGGCGAGGCAGAACGCGCTGCGCAACCCGCGCCGCACCGCCGCCACCGCCGCCGCCCTGATGATCGGCCTCGCGCTGATCACGACCGTGAACGTGCTGGGCGCGTCCATGCGGTCCTCGGTGGACGAGCAGATCGACGCGCAGTTCGGCGCGGACTACATCGTCGCGCCCGTCGCGTTCGGCGTGGCCATGGGCCCCGACGTGCTCGGGAAGGTCCAGGCGGTCCCCGGGGTGACACAGGTGTCGGCGATCTACGACGGCATCGCGAACTTCGCCGGGAAGCGGGCCGGCTACGCCGTCGCCAGCGCCTATGCGCTGGAGAAGGGCGCCCGGGTGAAGGCGACGTCCGGGACGCTGGAGACCGGGCGGGACGGGATGCTCGTGGACGCCGAGACCGCGCGCTCGCAGGGCTGGGCGGTCGGCTCGGTCGTCCCCGTGCAGTTCCCCGACGGCGCCACCGAGCGGCTGCGGATCACCGGGATCTACGCCAAGAGCGACCTGGTCGGCCCGCGGGTGATCGCGGAGGCGGCGCATCGGGCGCACGCCGCGCGGCCCACCCTCACCCTGGTCGTGGTCGACGCCGCGTCCACCGGTCCTGCCACCAAGACCGCGCTGGAACGGGCCCTGAGCGACCACCCCAACGTCGAGGTGCAGGACCAGGCCGCGATCAAGGATGAGGCACGGCAGCAGATCGACGGGCTGGTCTCCTTCCTCACCGCGCTGCTGATCATGTCCGTGATCATCGCGGCGGTCGGGGTGATCAACACGCTGGCGCTGTCGGTGATCGAGCGGACCCGGGAGATCGGGCTGCTGCGCGCGATCGGCATCAGCCGCCGCCAGCTACGCCGCATGATCCGGCTGGAGTCGATCGTGATCGCGCTGTTCGGCGCCGTCCTCGGCATCGCGATCGGGGTGTCGTTCGGCGCCGCGGTGCAGCACGCGCTGGAGGGCGAGGGCCTGACCCGGCTCAGCATCCCGTACGTCACCCTGGCGGTCTACGTGGTGATCGCCGCCGTGATCGGCGTGCTGGCCGCGCTGTGGCCGGCGTGGCGGGCCGGGCGCATGGACGTCCTGAAGGCCATCGCGACCGAATAGGAACCGAAGAGGAAACCGAAAAGGAACCGAGAGGCATCAAGGAGGACCCCGCTCGACCCCGCTCAGAGGGGCGCCCCGTGCAGCGGCCGGGGCGCCCTTCGCCGTGTTCAGGCCCGGCCGAGGATGGGGCGCAGCCACACCGCCGCCAGGACGGCCGCGGCGCCCGCCGCGCCGATGGCCGTGCCGGGACCGGCGGCCTCGGCCAGCGCGCCGGACAGCACCGGGCCGACACCCTGCAAGGTCATCATCCCGGTCGACAGCAGCCCGAACGCCTGTCCCCGCTCGGCCTCGGGCACCGCGTCCACGAACCGGCGCTGGATGCCCAGCTCGTAGGCGAACGCGGCGCCCGTGCAGGCCAGCAGCGCCGCAGTCACCATGGCCGGCGGCCCGGCCGCCAGCGGCAGCAGCGGCAGCCCCACCAGCGCCATCAGCGGCACCACCAGACGTTCCCTGGCGGACGGGCGCAGCAGCCGCCCGCACGCCAAATTCCCCACGATCATCCCCGCCGGCGGGCACGCCATCAGCACCGCGCCCATCCCGGCGGGCAGGCCCCGGTCGTGCGCGAACGGGATCAGCAGGCTCTCCGCTCCCGCGACGAACGCCGCGGGAAGCCACTGCGCCAACAGCAGCGCCCGCACCGCCGGGTCGGCCAGCAGCCGCCGGTTCACCGCGCCGCTCTCCCCCACCAGCCCCCGCCGTGGCCCCGCCGGGTCCCGCGTCGTGGCGGCGGGCAGGTCGTCCAGGAACAGCACGACCAGTGCCGCCGCGGTCGCGTACACCGCGCAGGTGCCCAGGAGCGCGCCGCGCGGGCCCAGCGCCGCCACCGCCGCCCCGCCGAACGCCAGCCCGGCCAGCTGCGCCACCGACGACGCCACCACCATCAGGGACCGGCCCAGTACGTACCGGTCGCCCGGCAACGCCTGCACCGCCACCCTGCTCA
Source organism: Actinomadura sp. NBRC 104412 (assembly GCF_030269515.1). Lineage (GTDB taxonomy): Bacteria > Actinomycetota > Actinomycetes > Streptosporangiales > Streptosporangiaceae > Spirillospora. Next base: position 18,531 of record NZ_BSTM01000046.1, read on the forward strand.
CCGCGCCCGACACCACCGGCGTCACGCACGCCACCGCCCCCACCAGCAGCAGGCAGCCCGCCACCGGGAGGTCCAGCAGCGCCAGCGCCGCCGCGGCCCCCGCCTCCATCGCGTACACGGCCGCCACGAGGGGGCGCGGGCGCATCCGGTCGGCCAGCGCCCCCAGCAGCGCACCGCCCGCCACCTGCGGGGCGAACCCCGCCGCGAACGCCACCGACGCCAGCAGCGGCGATCCCGTCCGCCCGTACACCAGCACCGACAGCGCCACCATCCGCAGCGTGTCCGCCGCGATCACCAGTGACCGGGTGCCGAACAGCACCCGGAACCGCGGCTCGGCCAGCACCTCCCGGTAGGACGCCCGCGGCGCGTCCCGGTCCCGTGTCGTCATGCGGCGGAGCCTGCCGCCGCCCGGCCGCCGCCGCCATCGTTACGTCCTGGAACGTAAGCTCCGGGACGTAGGGTCGCGGCATGATCCGTTTCGAGGCGGAGACCGAGGACCTCCTGCACAGCCGGTTCGCGCTCTCACCGCTGTTCGAGCTCAACGGCCTGCTGCGGGGGCTGGCCGGGCATTCCGGGCGGCCACCGTGGGCCGACCGGCTGCGGCCCGCGTTCCGGCGGCTGCGCGCCGGCACCGCCCTGGACGCGGTGCTGGCCCTGCACACCCCCTCCTACGGCGCCGCGTTCGCCGCGCCGCCGCCCCGGCTCGGCCTCGCCCAGACCATCGAGGACGACCTCGCGCAGGTCCGCGCCACCCCGCTCGCCCTGGCCCGCCGCGAGATCGACCTGTGCCTGCGGCACCGTCCCGCCGGTGACCGCGCCGCCGCGCTGCTGCGCCGCGACGACGTCACCGAACTGATCGCCGACGCGCTGGAGATCGCCTGGCGGGAGCTGGTGGCGCCGTCCTGGCCGCAGTTGCGCGCCATCTGCGAACGCGACGTGCTGCACCGCGCGGGACGGCTCGGCCAGGGCGGCTGGGAGGCCGCGCTGGCCGACCTGCACCCCCGCGTCCGCTGGCGCGACCGCGGCATCGAGATCCTGCGGACCGCTTCGCACGAGACCGTCGTGCTCGGTGGCCGCGGGCTGCTGCTCATCCCCTCGGTGTCCGTGTGGCCGCGGGTCGCCGCGCACACCGACGACCCCTGGCCGCACGCGCTGATCTACCCGGCGCGCGGCATCGCCGCCCTGTGGGAGACGCCCGCGCGCACCGAACCCGGCGCGCTGGCCGGGCTGCTCGGCCGCACCCGCGCCCGCGTCCTGCTCGCCCTGGACGAACCCGCGGGCACCACCCAGATCGCCCGCGCCCTCGGCATCGCCGTCGGCGCCGCCGGCGACCATCTGGCCGTCCTGCGCCGCGCCGGGCTGCTCGACCGAACCCGCGCCGGACGCGCCGTCCTGTACCGGCGCACGCCCCTCGGCGACGCCCTCGCCCGCGCCGCGCACCCCGCCGACCCGCGACGGTGATCTGGCGCGGGGCCTCGGGGTCGCGCACAATCGGCGCATGGACGACACCACGGGCTCGCCCGGAGCGCACGGCACGGGGCCCGGCGCCATCGCGCCGGACGGGTCGGCGGTCGAGTTCTACGCCGCGCTGCCACCGGGCGACGGGGACGCCGCCCTCGTCCACGGCGCGCTGCGGCCGGGCGCGACCGTCCTGGACCTGGGCGCCGGCGCCGGGCGGGTCACCCTGCCGCTGGCCGCGCTCGGGCATCCCGTCGTCGCCGTCGACGAGTCCCCCGGCATGCTGGCGCGGATCGACGCGGCGGGCGCCGCCGGGGTGTGGACCGTGCGGTCCCGCATCCAGGACCTGGACCTGGGTGAGCGGTTCGGCGGCGTGCTGCTGATGTCGTTCCTGATCTGCTACGGCCCGCGCGAGGAGCTGCTGCGCGCCTGCCACCGCCACCTCGACGACGACGGCGTGCTGGTCGTCCAGCGGGAGAGCCCCGCATGGTTCGACGCCGCCGCGCCCTCACAGTGGGAACGCGACGGCGTCCGCTACCGCCTGTTCGACGTGCGCCGCCCCGCCGCCGACCTGCTCACCGCGAGCATCGAGTACTCCACCGGCGGCCGGACCTGGGTGCACACCTTCACCTCGCGCCGGCTCGCCGACCACGACCTGAATGGCACGCTCGCGCGGGCCGGGCTGCATTTCGGCCGGTTCCTCGACGACGGCCGCACCTGGTTCACCGCCCACCGCGCACCGCCCACCGCGCACCGCCCACCGCGCACCGGACGCCGCGCACCGGACGCCGCGACGGGACGTGACTAGTCGTCGCCCTCGGCCGGCTTCGGGACCGCCCCGTCCTTCAGGGCGGCCTGGTCGGCCTTGGAGGTCGCGGCCGACTGCGCGGCGACCAGGTCGGTCGCGCTGATCGTGGTGTTCTCCGGGAAGTGGCAGGCCGCCTGGTGCCCGGGGCTCAGCTCCACCAGCGGCGGCTCCACCTGCTTGCAGATGTCCTGCGCCTTCCAGCAGCGGGTGTGGAACCGGCATGCCGGCGGCGGGTCCAGCGGGCTGGGCACGTCGCCCTGCAACCGGATCCGCTCCCGGCCCTCCCGCTGCGACGGGTCGGGGATCGGCACCGCCGACAGCAGCGCGTTGGTGTACGGGTGCATCGGCCGGCCGTAGAGGTCGTCCCGGTCGCCGATCTCCACGATCTTGCCGAGGTACATCACCGCGACCCGGTCGGAGATGTGCCGCACCACCGACAGGTCGTGCGCGATCACCACATAGGTCAGGTCCAGCTCGTTCTGCAGGTCCTCCAGCAGGTTCACCACCTGCGCCTGCACCGACACGTCCAGCGCCGACACCGGCTCGTCCGCCACGATCAGCTTCGGCTTGAGCGCCAGCGTGCGGGCGATGCCGATGCGCTGCCGCTGCCCGCCGGAGAACTCGTGCGGGTACCGGTTGTAGTGCTCGGGGTTGAGGCCCACCAGCTCCAGCAGCTCCTGGACGGCCTTCTTCACCCCCTGCGGGGTGTCGATCTTCTGCAGCCGGAACGCGGCGCCGACGATCGCGCCGACCGTCTGCCGCGGGTTCAGCGACGAGTACGGATCCTGGAAGATCATCTGGATGTCGCGGCGCAGCGGGCGCATCCGCTTCTGCGACATCGACGTGATGTCATGGCCGTCGAAGGTGATCGTCCCGAAGCTGGGGTCCAGCAGCCGCATGATCATCCGGCCGGTGGTGGTCTTGCCGCAGCCCGACTCGCCCACCAGGCCCAGCGTCTGGCCCCTGCGCACCGAGAACGACACCCCGTCCACGGCCTTCACCGCGGCGACCTGGCGGCGCAGCAGCCCCGCCGTCACCGGGAAGTGCTTGCCGAGGCCGTCGACCTCCAGCAGCACGTCCCCGCCCGCCCCGCCACCGGACGCGGCGGGGGACTCCTTGGTCGTCACGCCGGTGGTCGTCACTCCGGTGGTCGCCCCGGTGGTGGCGGTGCCGTCGGCCTCGGGCTGCGGGGTCGCCGCGTCCGCGGGACGGCCGTCGTCGGAAGTGCTCACGATGTCTCCAGTGCCCCCGGTCACAGGTGCGGGGCGATCTCGTCGGTCCAGATCTGGCGGCGCCGCTCGACGGGCAGGTGGCAGGCCACGCTGTGCCCGGGCGCCGCCTCCACCAGCTCGGGACGCTCGGTGGTCGACTTGCCGCCGTTCTCCTGCGCGTAGGCGCAGCGCGGGTTGAACGCGCAGCCCGGCGGCAGGTTGATCAGGCTGGGCGGGGTGCCCTTGATCGGCATCAGCCGCTCCTGCGGCGGCCGGTCCAGCCGCGGCACCGACCCCAGCAGCCCCCATGTGTAGGGGTGCTCGGGACGGTGGAACACGTCGCCGACGCTGCCGTACTCCACGCACCGGCCGCCGTACATCACCAGGATGTCGTCCGACAGCTCCGCGACCACCCCGAGATCGTGGGTGATCATGATGATGGCGGAGTTGAACTCCTGCTGCAGGTCCCGGATCAGGTCCAGGATCTGCGCCTGCACGGTCACGTCCAGCGCCGTGGTGGGCTCGTCGGCGATCAGCAGCTCGGGGTCGCACGACAGCGCCATCGCGATCATCGCGCGCTGCCGCATGCCGCCGGAGAACTGGTGCGGGTAGTCGTCCACCCGCCGGTCCGGCCGCGGGATCCCCACCCGGCCCAGCATGTCGATGGCGTGCTTGCGCGCCACCTGCTTGGACACGTCGTTGTGCACCCGGTACGCCTCGACGATCTGATGGCCCACCGTGTAGAACGGGTGCATCGCCGACAGCGGGTCCTGGAAGATCATCGCCATGGTGCGGCCGCGCAGCCGACGGACCTGCTCGGGCGAGGCCGACACCAGCTCCTGGCCGTCCAGCCAGATCTCCCCCGACATCCGGGCGTTGCGCCGGTTGTGCAGGCCCAGGATCCCCAGGCTCGTGACCGACTTGCCCGACCCGGACTCGCCCACGATGCCCAGCGTGCGGCCGCGGTCCAGGCGGAACGACAGCCCGTCGACCGACTTCACCAGGCCGTCGTCGGTCGGGAAGTGGATCCGCAGGTCGCGGACCTCGAGAAAGGCGTCGGGCGCCGCGCCCGCGGCCTCCGCCGGACTCGCGGCGGTGTCCTTGCCCGCGGCCTCCGCAGTGTCCCCCATCAGCTGTGCCTCACCCTCGGGTCGACGACCCCGTACAGAACGTCCACGACCAGGTTAGCCAGCACGATGAACAACGCGGCGGCCATCGTCGCACCCAGCACCACCGGCAGGTCGCTCTGGAAGATCCCGTCCAGCGCGAGCTGGCCCAGCCCGGGCAGCGAGAATGTCCGCTCGGTGATGATCGCACCGCCCAGCAACAGGCCCAGGTCCAGGCCGAACACCGTCATGATCGGGGTCAGCGTGGCGCGCAGCCCGTGCTTGACCACCACGGTCCGCTCCGGCAGCCCCTTGGCGCGCGCCGTGCGGACGAAGTCCTCGTTCATCGTCTCGAGCATGCCGGCGCGGGTGAGCCTGGCGTACAGCGCCGCGTACAGGAACGCCAGGCAGATCCACGGCAGTATCAGCGCCGTGAACCACTTCGCCGGATTGGTGGTCAGCGCGACATAGTTCACCTCAGGGAGCAACCCCCATTGGTGCACCACGAACGCCAGGCCCAGCAGCCCGGTGAAGAAGATCGGAAGGGACACCCCGGCCAGCGCCAGCGCCATCGCGGCCCGGTCGAAGATCGTCCCGCGGCGCAGCGCCGACAGCACGCCGATCGAGATGCCGCCGGCCAGCCACAGCACCGCCGCGCCGAAGGTGATCGACAGTGTCACCGGCAGCCGGTGCCCGATCTCGCTCAGCACCGACTGGTTGGTGCGGAACGAGTAGCCCAGGCAGGGCGCCGGGCAGCGGATGGTCTGGGTGCCGGTGTCGTAGGTGTCGCCCGCCACGATGGCCTTGACGAACTTGCCGTACTGGACGGCCACCGGGTCGTCCAGGCCGAACCTGTCCTTGATCGCCTCAAGCGTCGCCGCGTCCGGGGTCTTGCCGGCGTAGCGCGCCGCGAGCTGGTCGGTGGTCACACCGGCGGCCTTGGGCACGAGGAAGAAGATGCCGAACACCACCGCGCTGATGACCAGCAGCAGGCCGATCGAGCCGATGAGACGGCGAACGATGAATGTGACCACAGTGTCCGGCGTGGGCGGCCGGCGGGGGTTGGCCCCGCCGGCCGCCCGCTGCCTTCACCTGCCTTCTCTCAGGTAGTACGGGGTTGGTGCGGACGTCAGCCGGCCACGCCCAGGTTGGCGTAGTCGTACATCCCGAAGCCCGCGTGGAAGTAGACGTTCGTCACGTTGGCCGGCCGGTACACCAGCGACTTGGCGTACACGTTCGGGATCACCGACGCGTCCTTGCGCCAGATGTCGTCCACCTGGTTGTAGATCTGGGCGCGGGCGTTGGCGTCGGTCAGCTTGACGACGTCGTTCCACATCTTGTTGATCTCAGGCAGGTCCAGCTCCGACATGTTGGCGTTGCCGGTCGGCACGATCGCCTTGCCGTCGGTGATGGGCTGCAGGTAGCCGTAGCCGGTGTTCCAGTCGGGGGCCCACCCGTAGGTGCCCAGGCCGATCTTCTCGCGGGCCACGAACGCCGGCGCGCCGAACTGCTCGTTGGTGTAGGTGCCCGACGGGAAGCCCTTCAGCGTCAGCTTGATGCCGGCCTTGGCGAGCGACTGCTGCAGCGCCTCGGCCACCGCCTTTTCCTTCGGGCGGTCGCTGCGGTAGACCATCGTCGTGGAGAAGCCGTTGGGCTGCCCGCACTTGGCGAGGGCGGCCTTGGCCTGGTTCACGTCACCGGTGTAGTTCGGGTCCGCCTTGGTGTAGTAGTCGGTGCCCTTCTGGCGGCCGATCACGTTCGGGGGCTGGATCGAGGTGGCCGGTTCGCCACCGACGGCACCGCCGTAGGCCCGGTACATCGCCGCCCGGTCGGCCGCGTACACGATCGCCTTGCGGCACTCGATGTTCGGGATGGTCTTCCGGTTGATCGGCACGAACCAGTGGAAGCCGGCCAGCGGGTTGTCGGCGTTCCCCTTCAGCTTGGGGTCGGTGAGGATCTTCTGCCGCGCGGCGGTCTGCACGCCGGAGCCCGGCAGGTCGATGTGCAGCGTCCCCGCCAGCAGCCGGTTGTCGATCTCCTCGGCCTTCAGCCCGGACTGGATCTCGATGCGGTCCGGGAGCTGCTTGCGGTTGGGGTCGGTCGACTGGTCCCAGTAGGTGTTGCGCACCAGCGCGCCACCCTGCTTGGGCCGGTAGTTGCCCTCCCACTTGTAGGGGCCGCTGGAGAAGGGACGCTCGGTGTACTTCACACCGGTGTCCTTGGCCTGCGGCACCGGGGCGGTCTGCCCGCTGAACCCGACGAGCTGGTCGAACTCGGCGAACGGGTCCTTCAGCTTGAACACGACGGTGTAGTCGTCGGGGGTCTCGACGCCCTTGAAGTTGTCGAGGTTCTTGTCCTTGAACGGACCCTCGTAGCCCTCGGCGTCCAGCAGCTGGGTGAAGTACGACGGGCCGTTGCGGATCACGCTGCGGTCGAAGGTGCGCGCGACCGCGTACTTGATGTCCTTGGCCTTGATCTCGGTGCCGTCTTCGTACTTGATGCCGCGCTTGAGCTTGTAGGTCCAGGTGCGGCCGCCGTCGCTGGGCGTGCCCATCGACTGCGCCAGGTCCGGCGAGAACGTGGCGCCCTCCTGGCCCGGCTTGGACGCGTAGGTGATCAACGTCCGGGAGTACAGGCGCAGGAAGTTGTTGCCGTAGGCGTAGTAGATGTTGGCGGGGTCCAGGGACTCGAAGTCGTCCGGCTGGGCCATCTTCAGAACCCCGCCCTTGCGGTCGGACGGGTTCACGACCTGCGTGGCGGCGGCGTTGAACTGACCGGTTCCGCCGTCCCCATCATCGCCGGAGTCGCCGCCGCAGGCGGACAGTCCGAGACTCAGCACGACGGCTGTGGCCGCCATGCTGGTCACGACCTTGGGAGATTTCATTGCTTCCCTTTCGCTATACCGGTTCTTGGCCGGGGTCATCGGGCGCGTGGGTCCAGGGCGTCGCGCAGCCCGTCACCGAAGAGGTTGAAGGCCAGCACGGTGACGAAGATCGCGAGGCCCGGGACGATCACGAAGTGGGGGGCTACCGTGTACAGCTCCGTGGCGGCCGACAGCATCCCTCCCCATGACGGGTCGGGCGGGTTGATACCGACGCCCAGGAAGGACAGCGCGGCCTCGAACAGGATGTTGGTCGGGATCAGCAGGGTCGAGTACACCAGGATCGGCGCGACCAGGTTGGGCAGGATCTCCTTGAAGAGGATGTGGGAGTTGCGGGCGCCCAGGCTGCGCGCCGCGTCCACGAACTCCCGCTCCCGCAGGGACAGCGTCTGCCCGCGGATGATGCGCCCGATGTAGGGCCAGTTGAAGAACCCGATGATGAACACCAGCACGGCCATCCGCAGGGCGTTGCCCTCCAGCGTGATCACGTGCAGGAGGTCCGGGCCGAACGGCAGGATGTCCATCTGGTTCGGGATCACCCCGACCAGCGAGATCGCGAACAGCACCAGCGGGAAGGCCAGGAAGATGTCCATCAGCCGGGCGATCAGGGTGTCGACCCAGCCGCCGAAGTAGCCGGCCAGGATGCCGGCGATCGTGCCGAGCGCCACCGACAGGAGGGTCGCCAGCACGCCGATCAGGATCGACACCCGGGCGCCGTAGAGGATGCGGCTGAACAGATCGCGCCCGTTGACCGGCTCGATGCCGAAGATGTGGTCGCCGCTGATGCCGCCGAACGACCCGGTCGGGCTGCCCAGGGTGGGGTCCACCAGGTTCTGGTGGAACTCGTTGGGCGGGGAGCCGCCCAGGCGCACCAGCAGGTCGGTCACTCCCGGCAGCGCCACCACGATCAGCAGCAGGACGAAGATGCCCCCTGCCATCGCCACCTTGTCGCGACGCAACCGCATCCAGGCGATCTGCCCGAGGGAGCGTCCCTGGATGGCCTTGCGCTCGACACCGGTGAGCACGGCGTCGGGCTGGGCCTGCTGGTCCGACCCGGACACCTCGATCGGTGCGGTCACGCTCCGTACCTCCTACCCTCGCGACGCCGCGCCGCCTAACGGGGTCAGGAGGCGGAGATCGTCCGCCGCTCATGCCCGTTACGCCACGTTTGCTGGAGGGAAACCTAGTCCTTCGAGGACGACTGTCCATCCGTTGCGGCGGCCTCGGCCAGTACCCGTTTCAGACTTGTGATCTCGTCGTCATCTCGGGCACACGCGATCCGCACAATGCAATGGCAAAGCGCACGAATAGTACGCGCGCCCGGCAAGTGCACCGCAACACCCGGACCGGTCTAGACCAGGAAGCTTTACCGTTCTGAGTCCGATTCGATACCGTTCGTGCGCAGGTCAGGGCGTCCGCGATGGACAAAATGGACGCAGGGCTTCGGGTGGGGCGGAGGATGCCCGCGGGGCCCGTGTGACGGCCTCCCGGGGGCGCGCCGCCCCCCGGGAACGCGAACGCCGACCGGCGTCGCGCCGGTCGGCGTTCGTTGTGATTTCGCTCACGACCCCTGGCGGGCCGTCTTTACCCAATCGGTGTGATCATTTGATACCACGATTACGGAGAATCTCCTCGATCTCCGCCATCTCGGGATCGGCGGCCGGCTCGACGGCCTTGGGCGCCTTGGAGCCTCGGCCCGCGGCCTTGCGCTCCGCACGGCCGCCCGTCTCGCCCCGGGCCGACGCGCCGCCCACGGCGCCCGCGCGGCGGCTGAGCATCACACCGGAGGTCAGGTAGAGCACGACGGCCAGGCCCGCCACGCCCACGCCCGCCCACCGGGACGGGCTGAAGGTCAGCTCGACGAAGAACTCCGTCACGCCCGTCATGGCGGCGGCCAGCGGCACCAGCGACAGGGCGGCCCCGCGCAGCGCCGGCGCGGCGCCGCGCCGGCGGTACACCCCCCAGCTGATGATCAGGCCCAGCAGCGTGACGCCGAAACAGATCGCGTCAACGGCGGTGTCCGTCATGACCGCCCCCTCACTCTCCCGCGGTCGTCCTTTCCCCCATGCTCACACGGTACGCGCCATATGCGCTCCTCCGCGGGGACGGTTTCCGCGATGCCCCGGCTCCTCCCTTCGCGTGATCCGTCCCCTAGGGACGCCCACCGCGGTATCAGGGACCGGCACCCGCCCCGGTATCACAACACGAGTGAGTATCTGGACACGAGGGGACATCAGGACACGAGGGAACGCAGCAATGCCAGGTCAACCTCTCGCAACGATTCGACGACGGTACGGCCGGGGCCGGGTTGCACCGGCAGCAGGCAGGGCACCGCCACCACCGCGCAGCCCGCCGCCTCCGCCGCCCGGACGCCGGTCGGCGAGTCCTCCAGCACCACGCAGCGGCCCGGGACGGCGCCCAGCCGCGCCACCGCGGTCAGGTACGGCTCAGGGTCGGGCTTGGTGCGGGACACCTCGTCACCGGCGACGCTGAGGGCGAAGAACTCCCGGCCGACCGCGTCCAGGACCGGGTCGACCAGCACGCGGTGGCTGGAGGAGACCAGGGCGGCGGGCAGGCCCGCGTCCCGGACCTGGACGAGCAGATCCTTGGCGCCCGGCATCATCGGCACGCAGGAGCTCAGCCGCTCCACCATGCCGTCCACCATCCGCCGGCCCACCTCGGCGGCCGACACGTCCGCGCCGGTCAGCTCCACCATGTAGGCCGACGCCCTGTCCAGCGACGAGCCGACCAGGAGCTTCTGCTGCTCGGGCCCCCAGGTGCCGCCGAGCCAGGCCATGGTCTCGGTCTCCACCTCCAGCCACAGCCGCTCGGAGTCGATCAGCAGCCCGTCCATGTCGAACAGGACGGCCCGCAGCCCCCCGACGTCCCCCACGCGCGCGTTCCTCCCCACGGGTCAGGTGTTGAAGTACTTGGCCTCGGGATGGTGGACGACCAGCGCGTCCGCCGACTGCTCGGGGACGAGCTGGAGCTCCTCCGACAGGCTCACGCCCACCCGCTCGGGGGCCAGCAGCCGCACCAGGGTGGCGCGGTCCTCCAGGTCGGGGCAGGCGGCGTAGCCGAAGGAGAACCGGGCGCCGCGGTAGCCGAGCTTGAAGAAGTCCTCCACGTCGGCCGGGTCCTCCGCGCCGAAGCCCAGCTCGGCGCGGATCCGCGCGTGCCAGTACTCCATCAGCGCCTCGGTCAGCTGCACCGACAGGCCGTGCAGCTCCAGGTAGTCGCGGTAGGCGTTCTTGGCGAACAGCTCGGCGGTGGCCTCGCTGATCTTCGACCCGACCGTGACGAGCTGGAACGCGGCCACGTCCACCTCGCCCGACTCGCGCGAACGGAAGAAGTCGGCCAGGCACAGGTGCCGGTCGCGGCGCTGCCGGGGGAAGGTGAACCGCTCCCGCTCCGACCCGTCGTCGTTCAGCAGCACCAGGTCGTTGCCCTCGCCGACGGCCGGGAAGTACCCGTACACGACGGCGGCCTCGATCAGCCCCTCGGTCTGGACGCGGTCGAGCCACATCCGCAGCCGGGGACGGCCCTCGGTCTCCACCAGCTCCTCGTAGGAGGGGCCGTCGCCGCCGCGGGCGGGCTTGAGGCCCCACTGGCCCATGAACGTGGCCCGCTCGTCCAGGAACGCCGCGTAGTCGTTCAGCGGGATGCCCTTGACGATCCGGTCGCCCCAGAACGGCGGCTCGGGCACCGGGTTGTCGGTGGCCACGTCGGAGCGGGACGGCAGGTCCTCCGGCTCGGTGACCTCGAACCTGGGGCCGCGGCGCCTGACGCGGCGCTCGCGCAGCGGCGGCAGGCTCGCGCCCTCCTCGCCGCGCTTGACGGCCATGAACGCGTCCATCAGCCGCAGGCCCTCGAACGCGTCACGGGCGTAGCGGACCTCGCCGTCGAACAGCTCGGCCAGGTCCTGCTCGACATAGGCGCGGGTGAGGGCGGCGCCGCCCAGCAGCACCGGCCACCTGTCGGCCACGCCGCGGGAGTTCAGCTCCTCCAGATTCTCCTTCATGATCACCGTGGACTTCACCAGCAGCCCGGACATGCCGATCACGTCGGCGCGCTCGTTCTCGGCGGCCTGCACGATCGCCGACATCGGCTGCTTGATGCCGAGGTTGACCACCTCGTAGCCGTTGTTGGACAGGATGATGTCGACCAGGTTCTTGCCGATGTCGTGCACGTCGCCCTTGACGGTGGCCAGCACGATCCGGCCCTTGCCGCCGTCCTCGGACTTCTCCATGTGCGGCTCGAGGTAGGCCACCGCGGTCTTCATCACCTCGGCGGACTGGAGGACGAACGGCAGCTGCATCTGGCCGGAGCCGAACAGCTCGCCGACCGTCTTCATGCCGTCCAGCAGGACGTCGTTGACGATCTCCAGGGCGGGCCGCTGGGTGAGGGCCTCGTCCAGGTCGGCGGGCAGGCCGTCCAGCTCGCCGTCCACGATGCGGCGCTTGAGCCGCTCCCACAGCGGCAGCGCGGCCAGCTCGGCGGCGCGGCCGGCCTTCAGCGCCTTGGTGTCCACGCCCTCGAACAGCTCCATGAACCGGTGCAGCGGGTCGTAGCCCTCCGAGCGCCGGTCGTAGACCAGGTCGAGGGCGACCTTGCGCTGCTCCTCGGGGATCCGCGCCATCGGCAGGATCTTGGACGCGTGCACGATCGCCGAGTCCAGGCCGGCGTCCACGCACTCGTGCAGGAACACCGAGTTCAGCACGATGCGGGCGGCCGGGTTCAGCCCGAACGACACGTTCGACAGGCCCAGCGTCGTCTGCACGTTCGGGTGCAGCCGCTTGAGCTCACGGATCGCCTCGATCGTCTCCAGCGCGTCGCGGCGCGACTCCTCCTGGCCGGTGCCGATGGTGAAGGTGAGGCAGTCGACGATGATGTCCTCGACCCGCATGCCCCAGTTGCCGGTCAGCTCCCGGATCATCCGGTCGGCGACCCGGACCTTCCACTCGGCGGTGCGGGCCTGCCCCTCCTCGTCGATGCACATGACCACGACCGCGGCGCCGTGCTCGCGGACGATCGGCATCAGCCGCCGCAGCTTGGAGCCCTCGCCGTCGCCGTCCTCGAAGCTGACCGAGTTGACCACGGCGCGGCCGCCGAGCATCTCCAGGCCCGCCTCGATCACGGGGGTCTCGGTGGAGTCCAGGACGATCGGCAGCGTGGCGGCGGTGGCGAACCGGAACGCCAGCTCCTTCATGTCGCGGACGCCGTCGCGGCCGACGTAGTCCACGCACAGGTCGATCATGTGCGCGCCGTCCCGCGCCTGGTCCCGGGCGATCTTGACGCAGTCGTCCCAGCGCTCCTCCAGCATCGCCTCCCGGAACGCCTTGGAGCCGTTGGCGTTGGTGCGCTCGCCGATGGCCAGGTAGGAGGTGTCCTGCCGGAACGGGACGTGCTGGTAGAGGGAGGCGGCGCCGTGCTCGGGACGGCTCCTGCGCTCGGCTATCTGGCGTCCGCCGACCCGCTCCACGACCTGCCGCATGTGCTCGGGCGTCGTCCCGCAGCAGCCGCCCACCAGGGACAGCCCGAAGTCGCGGGTGAAGGTGTCGTGCGCGTCGGCCAGCTCGTGCGGGGTCAGCGGGTAGTGGGCGCCGTCGGCGGTCAGCTCGGGCAGGCCCGCGTTCGGCATGCACGACAGCCCGATCCGGGCGTGCCGGGCCAGGTAACGCAGGTGCTCGCTCATCTCCGCGGGGCCGGTGGCGCAGTTCAGGCCGATCAGGTCCAGCTCCAGGGGCTCCAGCGCGGTCAGCGCCGCGCCGATCTCCGAGCCCATCAGCATCGCGCCGTTCTGCTCGATGGTGACCTGCGCGATCAGCACCGTGTCCGCGCCCGCGGCGGCGATGGCGCGCTTGGCGCCGATCAGCGCGGCCTTGGCCTGCAGCAGGTCCTGGCAGGTCTCCACCAGCAGCGCGTGCGCCCCGCCCGCGAGCAGCCCCTCGGCGGTGCGCCGGTAGGCGTCGCGCAGCTCGGCGAAGGTCACATGGCCCAGCGTGGGCAGCTTGGTGCCCGGCCCGATCGACCCGATCACCCAGCGGGGCCGGTCCGGGGTGGAGTAGCGGTCGGTGACCTCCCGCGCCAGCCGGGCCCCCGCCTCGGCCAGCTCGTGGATGCGGTCGGTGATGCCGTACTCGCCGAGGTTCCCGAGGTTGGCGCCGAAGGTGTTGGTCTCGACGCAGTCCACTCCGGCGTCCAGGTAGGCCGCGTGGACGCCGCGGACGATGTCGGGGCGGCTGACGTTCAGGATCTCGTTGCAGCCCTCGTGACCCTCGTAGTCGTCCAGCGTGGGACCCGCGTCCTGGAGCATCGTCCCCATGCCCCCGTCGGCCACGACGACACGCTGCCTGAGGGCCTGACGCAATGACTGCGAAGTGGGAATGCTCATGGTGCCCCAGCCTAGCCGGGACGGTAAAGCGCCCGTGCGCCGCCTCGGAGGCGGGCGGGCGTCCCCTTCGCGCATGCCCGTGACGGATGGGTCACCGGGAGGATAAGTTGCCACCGGACCTACTCCCCGGTAAGCACACCCTGGACCCACACACACTCCCGAATCCCCCCGGCCCCCAAGGAACCAGCAATGAGCGCGTACCGCACCATCCTCGTCGGCACCGATGGCTCGGACTCCTCCTTCCGCGCGGTCGACCGGGCCGCCCAGCTGGCCGCCGCCACCGGCGCCACGCTGCTGCTCGCCACCGCCTACAACCAGATGCCCGAGCGGGAACGGCTGGAGGCCGCCGACCGCCTGGGCGACCTGGCCTACAAGGTGCAGGGCTCCACCCCCGCCGAGGACGCGCTGCGCGCCGCCAGGGAACGGGCCGTCGCCGCCGGCGCCGGTGACATCGAGCAGGAGGCCCGCGAGGGCGACGCCGTCGATGTGATCAGCAAGCTGGCCAGGGACCGCGCCGCCGACCTGGTCGTGGTGGGCAACCGCGGCCTCAACAGCCTGGCCGGGCGGATCCTGGGGTCGGTGCCCGCCAACCTCTCCCACCGGGCGCCGTGCGACGTGCTGATCGTCCACACCACCGATGGGAAGCGGTGAGCCCCGGCGGGCCGCCCCGGCGAGCGCCCCGGTGAGATCGGGGCGCCGCAACGGTAGGGGACGCGCCCGCTCAGGACGTAGGCTGACAGGCACCGATCATGGCCCGGGACCCCTGCCCCGGGAATGACGGCTCCCGCGGTGACGCTGTACCCGACGTCGGAAGGAGGCAGCGCGTGGTCGAGCTCGAAAGCGTGCCCGAACTCGTCGATCCGGTGCTCGTGGCGGCCTTTGAGGGGTGGAACGACGCCGGAGAGGCCGCCAGCGGGGTCATCCAGCACCTGGAGTCGACCTGGGAGGCCGTCCCGATCGCCGAACTCGACCCGGACGACTACTACGACTTCCAGGTCACCCGTCCGATCATCGAGATGAGCGACGGCGAGAGCCGCGGCATCATCTGGCCGACCACCCGGGTCTCCTGGAGCCGTCTGCCGTCCGGGCGGGACGTGGTCCTGGTCCACGGCATCGAGCCCAACATGCGGTGGCGGTCGTTCTGCCGCGAGCTGGTCGGGCTGATGCTGGAGCTGAACGTGCAGAACGTCGTCCTGCTGGGCGCCCTCCTGGCCGACGCGCCGCACACCCGCCCCGTCCCGGTGACCGGGGCGGCGTCGGAGGCGGGGCTGGTCACCACCCTGCACCTGGAGCCGACCCGGTACGAGGGGCCCACCGGCATCCTGGGCGTCCTCCAGGACGCCTGCGCCAAGGCCGGGCTGAGCACCGTGTCGCTGTGGGCGGCGGTCCCCCACTACGTCGCCCAGCCGCCCTCCCCCAAGGCCACCCTCGCCCTGCTGCGCCGCGTCGAGGACCTGCTCGACGTCACCGTCCCGCTCGGGGAGCTGCCCGAGGAGGCGCGAGCCTGGGAGAACGGCGTCAACGAGCTCGCCGAGGAGGACTCCGAGGTCGCCGAGTACGTGCGGACGCTGGAGGAGCAGAAGGACGCCACCGAGCTGCCCGAGGCCAGCGGCGACGCCATCGCCCGCGAGTTCGAGCGTTACCTGAGACGCCGCGACGCGGGCTGAGGCCCGTCCCGCTTTCGGCGGAGGCCCGGATCGCCCGCCACGGCGGCGATCCGGGCCTCCGCGTGCGCCGGAGCCGTCCGCGAGGTGAGGCGTTTCCCTTGCGGACGGCGGGCGACCGCTGCGAAGGTGCGCTTTGGACGGGATAATGCGACAGCTCCCCATGCCCGCGAAACGCCGCTGAACGAAAGGGAGGGCCTGTGCCGGAGGCCCAGCCGCTGCAGCCTGAGGATCCCAGGCGCCTGGGTGCCTACGAACTGGTCGGGCGGCTCGGCTCCGGCGGCCAGGGCACGGTCTTCCTGGCCACCGGGCCCGGCGGCGAACGGGTCGCGGTCAAGCTGCTGCGGGTCACCTTCGAGGACGACGGCACCGCGCGCGCCCGGTTCATCCGCGAGACGGCCGTGGCGCGGCAGGTCGCCCGGTTCTGCACCGCGCAGGTCCTGGACGCCGACATGGCCGGGGACAACCCCTACCTGGTCAGCGAGTACGTCCCCGGCCCCTCGCTGAGCCGGCAGGTCGCCCAGGAGGGCCCGATCACCGGCGGCGCGCTGGAACGGCTCGCGGTCAACACCGCCAGCGCGCTGGCCGCCATCCACCGCGCCGGGATCGTCCACCGCGACCTCAAGCCGCACAACGTGCTGCTGGGACCCGACGGGCCACGGGTGATCGACTTCGGCCTGTCCCGCGTCCTGGACGCGGCCGGCGCCACCGGCGGCCGTCCCGTCGGCACCCCCGGCTACATGGCGCCCGAACAGGTCACCGGCGGCGATGTCGGGCCGCCCGCCGACGTGTTCGCCTGGGGCGCCACGATGACCTTCGCGGCCACCGGGCGTCCCCCGTTCGGCTCGGACTCGATCACCGCCGTGACCCACCGCGTGCTGCACGAGGAGCCCGACCTGGGCGACCTCGGCGGCGAGCTGCGCGGCCTGGTCGCCGCCGCCCTCGACAAGGACCCGGCGCGGCGCCCCACCGCCGCGCAGGTCCTGCTGCGGCTGGTCGGCCACGACGAGGCGTTCGCCACGCAGACCGCCGCGGCCCCACCGGACGCCACCAGCACCGACCCTCCTCCTCCGGCCCAGCAGGGCACGGCGCCGACCGCGCCCGTCGAGGCGGAGACGACGGCCGGCAACGACGGCGGCAGCGGGGCGCCCGTCACGCCGTCCGGACCGTCCGGTCCACACCGTCCACGCCGTCCGCGCGGGCGCGGCAGGCGGGGCAGGCGCAGGCGGGGCAGCAGGCTGCCCGCCGCGCTGGCGGCGCTGGGCATCGCGGCGGCCGCCGGCGGCGGCACCTACGGCGTCATGGCCCTGGCCGCCTCCGGCGAAGGCCAGGGCACCTCGGCGTCCGGGCCGTCCGGCGTCTCCCCCGCGGCCTCGGACGCGCCCACCGGCACCGGCCGCACGAGCCGCGCCCCAAGCGACCCCTCGCGCGCCACCCCGTCCCGGCACGTCCCGCGGAGCCCCGGCACGCGGCCGTCCAGACCCGGCGGCGGACCGGCCCCGACCGGCGGGCACGGCGAGGACGAGGACAAGCCGTCCGACCCGCCGCCCGAGCCCGTGGTGCTGGGCGCCCCCGACCCGCAGCGGTACTGCGCCGCGGACGGGGACCGCAAGGCGTCCTTCCGCTCCGGCCGGTGGTACTGCGTGCGCACGGGGGACGGCGTGGGCATCGACACCCCGATCACGATGACGCAGGTGTGCCGGTCACAGTACGACCCGGCCGCCGGGTCGCGCCTCGGCGGCGACGCGGGCGTGCCCGCCGACTGGGACTGCTACGTCCTGCGCTGACCCGCGTCCGCTACAGGGCGACCCCGAGGAGGGCGTCGGCCAGGGCACGGATCTGGGCGGGCGCGTCGGGGTCGTCGCCCGGGGAGGCGGCCCACCGGTCGATGGCCGCCAAGGCGGACGGCGCGTCCAGGTCGTCGGCCAGGAGGCCGCGGACCTCGGCCGCGACGGGGGCGGCCGCGGGACCCGAAGGGCGGGCGACGGCGGCGCGCCAGCGGTCCAGGCGGGCTCCGGCGGCCTCCAGCCCGGAGTCCGTCCACTCCCAGTCGGAACGGTAATGGTGCGCCAGCAGGGCCAGGCGGATCGCCATCGGGTCGGTCCCGCCGCGCCGCAGCTTGGAGACGAACACCAGGTTGCCCTTGGACTTGGACATCTTCTCGCCGTCCAGCCCGACCATGCCCGCGTGCACGTAGACCTTGGCGTGGGGCCGCTCCCCCGTGGCCACCTGGGCGTGCGACGCGCTCATCTCGTGGTGCGGGAACGCGAGGTCCGAGCCGCCGCCCTCGACGTCGAAGCCCATCCCCAGGTACTCGATGGAGATCGCCGAGCATTCCACGTGCCAGCCCGGGCGGCCCTCGCCGAACGGGGAGTCCCAGTACGGCTCGCCCGGGCGGCGCGCCGACCACAGCAGGGCGTCCAGGGGGTCCTTCTTGCCGTCCCGGTCCGGGTCGCCGCCGCGCTCGGCGAACAGCGGCCCCATCTCCTGCCGGGACAGCCCGCTCACCGCGCCGAACGCCGGGTCGGCCGCGACGGGGAAGTAGACGTCGCCGTCCACCTCGTAGGCGGCGCCCTTGCCCCGCAGCTTCTCCACCATCTCCACGACCAGCGGGATCGACTCGACCGCGCCGACGTACACATCCGGCGGCAGGATCCGCAGCGCGACCATGTCCTGCCGGAACAGCTCGATCTCCCGGTCGGCCAGCTCCCGCCAGTCCTGGCCGGTCTCTCTGGCGCGTTCCAGCAGCGGATCATCGACATCGGTGGCGTTCTGGACATAGCGCACCGTGTGCCCCAGATCCCGCCACACCCGGTTCACCAGATCGAAGGCGAGGTAGGTGTTGGCATGCCCCATGTGGGTCGCGTCGTAGGGCGTGATGCCGCACACGTACATCCGGGCCGTCTCGCCGGGCGCCGTGGGCCGGACCGAACCGGAGGCGGTGTCGTAAAGGCGCAGGGCACCGTCCCCCTTATGGTCGGCAGAGGGCAGTCCCGCAGCGGTGAGGCTGGGCACAGGGGGAGCGGGCCACGATCGCATACCCGAAAGCTTAGCCATGCCCGTTTCCTGCCCCCACGCCGAGATCGTTTTCAGGCGCGGGCGATCCGCGGGTCGAGCCTGCGGTGCCCCACGTCCACCACCAGGTTCGCGGCGACCACGAACACCGTGACCAGCAGCGTCACCCCGATGATCACAGGCGTGTCGCCCGCCGCGACCGACTGGTAGACAAGCTGGCCCACCCCCTGAAGCCCGAACACCTTCTCGGTCACGATCGTGGAGCCCACCAGCGTCCCCACGTCGATGCCGAACTGGGTGACCACCGGGGCCAGGGCGGCCCGCAGCCCGTGCCGGTAGATCACGCGGCGTTCGCGCATGCCCTTCGAGCGGGCCGTGCGGATGTAGTCCTCGTCCAGCACGTCCAGCAACGCGCCACGGGTGAGGCGGGCGTAGGCGGCCAGCAGCAGGAACGCCAGCGACACCCACGGCAGCACCATCCGCTGCCAGAAATGCTCCCGCAGCGGCGGACCGGCCTCGAAGAAGCCCAGCCCCGCCTCACCCGCCTTGGTGGAGAACACGTACAGCATGACCAGCGCCATCACGAAGGCCGGGGTGGACATCCCGGCCAGCACGACGACGGTGGACGCGCGGTCCCACAGGCCGCGGGCACGGGTGGCGCACAGCACGCCGATCGCCACGCCACCGGCCAGCCACAGCACCGCGGCGCCGGACACGAGCCACAGCGTGGTCGGGAGCCGCTCGGCGATGAGGCTCGCCACGGGGGTTCCGTTGACGTAGGAGTCGCCCAGATCGCCGCGCATCAGGCGCAGCATGAACTCCCCGTACTGCACCAGCAGCGGGCGGTCCAGCCCCAGGTTCCGGCGGATGCACCTGAGGGCGGCGGCGTCGGCGCGCGGCCCCCCGAGCACACGTTCCACGGGGAGGGGCGACAGGTGCAGGAACGCGAACACCAGCGTCGACACCAGCCACAGCACGACGACCGCGTGCAGCAGGCGCCGCACGGCGAGCGAGGCCAGACCCTCCGACGCGCGCACGGCGCCGCTCACCCCTTCCGGACGGACGTGCCGCCGTCCGGGCCCAGCGCGTCGCGGACGCCGTCGCCCAGCAGGTTGAACGACAGCGTGGTCCCCAGCAGCAGCGCGCCGGGCACGGCCAGCAGCCACCAGGCGGACCGGAACGCCTCACCGCCCTCCCCCAGCATCCCGCCCCAGCTCGGCACCGGCGCCCGCACCCCCACGCCGAGGAACGACAGCGTCGCCTCGAACACGATCGCGGTCGGAATCATCAGCGCGGTCAGGACGATCACGGGCCCCGCCAGGTTCGGCAGGATCTCCCCGTACATGATCCGGACCGGGCCGGCGCCGAGCGCGCGCGCCGCCTCCACGAACCCCTGCCGCTTCAGCGACAGCACCTCGGCGCGCACCACCCGCCCCAGCGCGGCGAACGAGAAGAACGCGATCACCAGCATGGTCATGGCCAGGCCCGCGCCGGTCGAGGAGAGCTGGAACGTGGTCGCCAGCGTGATCGCCACCAGCAGGTAGGGCAGCGCCAGCGTGATGTCCATCAGCCGGGCCAGCAGCGCGTCCAGCACCCCGCCCGCGAACCCCGCGACCAGCCCCGCCGCCACGCCCGCCAGCGCGGCCAGCGCCGCCGACCCCACGCCCACCAGCAGCGACACACGCGCGCCGTAGGCGGCACGGACCAGCACGTCACGGCCAAGCTGGTCGGCGCCCAGCCAGAACTCCCGGCCGGGACCCACCGGCTGCCCGTAGGCGTCCAGGCCCGTCCGGGGGAACGTCGCGTCGTAGGGATGCCCCGTCAGGGACGCCCACAGCGGCGCCAGCAGCGCGAACACGACGATCGCCGCCAGCACCGCCAGCGCGGCCATCGCGGTCCGGTCGCGGCGCAGCCGCAGCCACGCCAGCACGAACGAGGAGCGTGCCAGGACGTCCACCGGCGCGCCGCCGTCCAGGATGTCGCGCTCCCCCGGGGGCGGCTCCGCCTCCGGCCGCGGGGCATCCCGCACGGGGGTCCTGGTGAACAGCATCACGCGGCCCCCGTGGCCGCACCCGCCGCCCTGCCGGTCATGCGCCCTCCCTAGACCGGTGCCCCGCCCCCTCGCGGACACCACAAAGATCGCACGAAGTAGTCAAGGTAGCACTTAGCGTGATCCAGAAAAGGCGTTCAGAGAATTTCGGCGGGAATCTCGGGGGTTCTCAGGCCACGCGCGTCCACTCAGCGCCCGCAGCGCGGACGGCGGCGAAGTCGTAGCGGACCCCGTCGCGGGCCAGGCCGATCAAGGAGACCGACGTGGTGCCCCAGACGCGACCATCGTCCAGGTTCACCATCGGCAGCAGCGACGCCTGGTCGGAACGGGCCAAGCCGCCGCCCGCCGCCAGCGGTAACCACTCACCCCACGCCTCCTCGACACCGGAGTCATCGGCGCGCGGCACCGGACGCCGGGCCGCCGCGAACAACGGCCGGAAATGCGCCTTACGCGCCTCCATGTGGGCGTCCTCGATCGCGCCCATCTGGCGTCCCTCCCCCTCAAGCCCACTGTTCAGGACCATGTGAAGGCCAGGCCCCAGATTGCGCTCGTCCAGGTCCACCCCGTTCCAATGCCACAACCGCACACGATCCGGCTCGGCACCGATCAGCAGGAACGGGTCGTACCGCGGCAGCTCCAGATCCTCCGGCGCCAGCCTGCCCTCAGCCGCGACACGTAACGGAAGCTCACCGCGCGACAACCTGCCGTCCTCCGGCGCCATCACACCACGCGCGTTCAACACAGTGGAAACACGCGGCGCCTCCGTGTCGACCGCCAGCCACGTACCCCCGGCACGCAGATCAAGCCCGCCGATCAGACCAGGCCGATCAGGCCAATGCCGCCCCGGCGGCACCCAAGGCCGCTCCACGAACTCATCACGCACCCCCACCAGAAGAACCGGCACCGAAGACGACGGGTCAACACTCAAGATCGCCGTGCACATCTGTCTATATTGCAAGCACGAGCTGCGCTGTGTTTATTGGCGGTGCCTGCGGCGTCGGGCGCTGGGCGCCCTCCTTCTCCGGCACCGCGTGCGATCGCTGCATCGCTCCGACTCGCCTAGAGGCTCGCTACGCGATCAGGTTCCTCGCAAGCTCGGAACCTGCCTTCGGACGCGATCGCAACGCTTGGGCGCCGTTCGGGGTTGGGGGTGTTGATTCCGCCTGAAGACTGACCCTGTGGTTCCGGCCGAATCGTGACCCGCCCCTGGACCCTGGTGAGGTGTTGAAGGTGGAGGACTGGGCGGAGATCCGTCGGTTGCACCGGGCTGAGGGGCT
>NZ_BSTM01000047.1 GCF_030269515.1 Actinomadura sp. NBRC 104412
ACCGGCTCAAGCAATGGCGCGCCATCGCCACCCGCTACGACAAACTCGCCCGCCACTACCAAGCGGCCGTCACCCTGGTCAGCGCCCTGCTCTGGATCAACACATGATCCACCGGACAGACCCTAGGCCGCGAAGCGAACGGCCCGCCCGGAACCTGGAAGGCGCCGGGCGGGCCGCTGTCGTTTCCGGGCCTGTGTCAGTTGTGGCCGCCGCCTGCCGGGGCCGGGGCCTGGCCGCCGCTCTCGCCTGTTCCGCCCTCCGGAGTGGACGGGGCAGGGGAGGTACCGGGCGCGGGGATGCCCGTGGAGACCGCTATGTAGGAGCCGTACTCGTTCTGCTGCGGCACGACCGGGACGAGGATCTCGATGGAGCCGGCGTGCTCGAACTGGAGCCGTACCCGGATGGACTCGCCGCCCAGCACCTGCCGCAGGTTCAGGTTCGACAGGACGACCAGCGGGACCTTGCCGCGGGGCGGGATCGGGGCGTTGGACGGCTGCGCGGTCGCGCCGCCCTCCGGAGGCGTGGGCGTGGCCGTGTCGGCGGGCCGGGAGGCCGCGGCGCCGGGGGACGGCGTGGTGGGCCGGGGAGAGGGCGATGTGGTCGACCGCGGGGTCCCGGGCTCGCGGGTGGGCGTCGGCGTCGCCCTGCCGGTCGGCGCGGCCTGGCCCTGCTGTTGCCCCTGCTGCTGCCCCGACTGGCCCTGCTGTTGGCCTGGCTGCCCCGGCCGGCCCTGCTGCTGGGCGGGCTGCGGCTGCTGGGGCGCCTGGCCGACCAGCGTGACCGGGGTGCCCTCGCCGGACGGCCGGGCGGCGGGCAGCGTCACCGCGCCGCCGGTGATCTCCGCCGACCCGAAGCTGGGCGAGGTGACCGAGACCAGCCGGTCCTGCCGTCCCTCGACCTGGTTGATGATCGTCCCGTACAGCGGTAGCGAGCTGCCCGCGGGAAGCGCCTGGTCGGGGCGCGGGCCGAGCAGGAACATGTTGCGGATGTCCACCTGCGAGGTCGCCGCGCCCCGCGGTACCGAGGCGTTGACGCCCTCGGTCAGCTGGGTGGGGGCGGCGCTCTGGGGCCGGCTGCCGGCGCCGCAGCCGGAGATCACCGGCGCGACGGCGACGGCGCCCGCGATGGCGAGCGCGACCGCTCGGCGGCTGTTTCGGATCACGGCGTCGATCTCCTCGCAAAGGACGTTCTGGAAGCTGGTCTGATCGGCGGGACGCGCCAAGCGAAGCCTAGCGAGGATGGACGGCGGACCTGGTTTCGGGGTGGCCTTGCCGTGTCGTCTCCCGCGTGTCCCCGTTCCGCTCTAGCTGAGCGACTTGACCTTGGCGGTCAGGTCGGGCCCCGGCTGCGGCGCGTGCAGCACGTGCGTGACCACGCCGTCCGGCTGGACGAGCACGGCGGTCAGCCCTCGGGTCCCGGGCGGTCCCCCGTAGGTGCCCGCGAGGATGTTCTGCTCGTCCTGCACGATCCGCGGCGTGCCACCGTGCGCGGCCCCGGCCAGGGCCTTCAGGTCGCGGCGCACCTTGTCGGCGGGCGCCGCGTTCCCGCGCCGGTCGGCGGCCAGCCAGAAGTTGAGCTCGAACTCCCGCGTGCGGGTGGCCAGCTCCGCCACGATCCGCTCGCACCCGCAGGACGGCGGGACGATCCCGATCACGCCGGGCCGCAGCTCCCGCAGCCCGATCGGCTTGGGCTCCGGGCCGTCCAGCGCGACCTCGCCCGAGGGCAGCACGCCGCCGATCCGCCCGGGCGCGGCGGAGGGGTGCGGCGCGAGCAGGCTGCCGGTGGGGCGCGGCGTCGGTCGCGGCCCGAACGCCGTCATCAGCGCTCCGCTCACCAGCGCGACGATCAGGGCGCCCGCGATGAGCGGGACGGCCACCCCGAAGCGGGTGATCGGCCGCAGCACGCGGCGGATCCGGTCCCGGCGGCGCTTGCGGCGCTCCTCGCGGTGGTAGGCGATGACGTCGGGGTCCAGTTCGCGGGCGTCATCGGGCACGACGATATCGACACGGGGCAGCCCGTAGTCGTCGGGCTCGGGGTCGCCGCCTGGCCTCACACCGCACCTCACGTCCAGTCGCGGAACTGTCCTCGTCGTGTCCTTTCGAGGCCCCTTTTGAACCTTCCGGGCGCTTCGTACCCACGCGGCCCGTCATGTTCACCTTCTAGTATGAAGCCGTATGCGCGAATACGGAGGAGGAGAACCGAGTGCGGTTCGCCGGGTCCTCGCCATGTCGCCGAAGGGGCCGCGCGGCGGCTCTTCCTCCTCGTCCCCTGCGTGCCCGACAGGCCCCGAATGCACGTTCCAGAGCCTTTGTCAAGACCCCAATATGCGGTTTGACCTGCGGAAATGTCGCGAAGGTCGGTGCGGTCACCGCCGAGCCCGTGCTACCCTGGTAGTAGCGGAAGGGGTACTTGTCACATGACTTTCCAGGTCGGCGACACCGTCGTCTACCCCCACCATGGGGCTGCTCGGATCGAGGCCATCGAGACTCGCACCATCAAGGGTGAGGAAAAGACCTACCTGGTCTTGAAGGTCGACAAGGGCGACCTGACAGTGCAGGTTCCAGTGGAGAACGTCGAGGACGTGGGCGTTCGCGACGTCGTCGGCCAGGAAGGCTTGGAGAAGGTGTTCGAGGTGCTGCGCGCGCCCTACACCGAGGAGCCGACCAACTGGTCGCGGCGCTACAAGGCGAACCTCGAGAAGCTCGCCTCCGGAGATGTCAACAAGGTCGCCGAGGTCGTCCGTGACCTGTGGCGGCGCGATAAGGAGCGTGGCCTGTCCGCCGGTGAGAAGCGGATGCTCGCCAAGGCCCGCCAGATCCTGGTCAGCGAGCTCGCGCTGGCCGAGAAGACCAACGAGGACAAGGCCGAGGCTCTCCTCGACGAGATCCTCACCAGCTGAGTTGAACCCGGTGCAGGGCACGCCGGCCGCCGCCGGCGGCGCGGCCGCATCGCTTCCGGGACTGCCACGGGTGGGCGTCGGTACCGACGTCCACCCGTTCGCGCGTCCAGACGACGCGGGCCGTCCGCTCAGGGTCGCCGGTCTCGAATGGCCGGGCGAAGGCCCGGGGCTGGCCGGCCACTCCGACGGGGACGTCGCCGCGCACGCCGCCTGCGACGCCCTCCTGTCGGCCTGCGGCCTGGGCGACCTGGGCGCGGTCTTCGGCACGGCTGACCCCCGCTGGTCCGGCGCCTCGGGCCCCGACCTGCTCGCCGAGGTCGCCCGCCGCGTCACCGAGTCGGGCCACGCCATCGGCAACGTCGCCATCCAGGTCATCGGCGTCCGCCCCAAGATCAGCAAGCGCCGCGCCGAAGCCGAGAAGGTCCTCTCCGAAGCCCTCGGCGGCGCCCCCGTCAGCCTCTCCGCCACCACCACCGACGGCCTGGGCCTCACCGGCCGAGCCGAGGGCCTGGCCGCCATAGCCACCTGCCTCGTCTGGCAAAGCCGACCCCACCACGCCGTCGCACCTCGCGACGGTTCACCCCGACACCGCTGAGCAGCCACGGCCTCGCGTAGGGCCTCACCGGCCGATGTGAGGCCAGGCCGCCGTCGCCAAGTGTCCCGTGTGGCACAGACGACCCCTCACAGCGACTAAGCCGGATGCGCCACGGGCCTTCACGCTTACTTCGCGGTGTGTATCCCCGGGCGGGGGCTTGACGGTTGTGGTCTTCAGTTGAAGCTTCAGTGGTCGGGGTCGGGGGTTGGGGGTTGGTCGCCGTTGTCACGTGTTTCGTGTGGCGGAGGTGATTTCTTGCGCCTGATGGGCGGGGTGGACGTGTCTCGCTTGCAGCGTGACTACTGGGCAGGGGCTTAGTGGTTACGGCCCTGGTGGGGCCTGACTGCCGTCGCCATATGGGGTGAGATCTCACACTCACTGGGTGGGGCGGACGCGTCTCGCGGTACCTCGCGGTGTGTTCACTTGGGTGGGGCTTGGGGGCTCGGCCTTAGTCGTCTGGTGGGGTGGGGGAGCTTCGGTAGGAGCCGGACGGTGGGTCCCAGTTCCAGATGGGGAGGTCGCTGGGGTTGTCGGCGTCGCGGTCTGGGGCTGGGGACTCCTCGGACTCCTCCTCTGGGGGTTGGTCCGGGTGGGGCGGCATGATGATGTCCGGCTGGGTGGTGGCGGCCTTCTGGGCGGACGGGCTGGGCGTCACGGCGTCCGGCGCCCGCGCTACCTCGACGTCGGTGGGCAGGAGTGGTGGCGGGCTGGGTTCGGGTAGCGCCGGGTCTTCGGTGCCCGGCTGTGTCGTTTCGGGGGCCACGGTCGGGGGCTTGGGCGGGGTGCGGACGTGCTTGATCATGCGGTACCAGAGCCAGATGGCGATCAGCAGCATGACGTGCGGGGCCACCGCGACGCCCACGCGTACCGGGGTGCGGGGCAGCGAGCCGTACCCCCATACGGCGTGCTGGACGGCGATGGCGGCGATGCCCGTCAGCAGGGCCAGCAGCAGCGCGCCCCGGATCCAGCGGGACCACCAGGGAGCGTCCCTGGCGACGATCAGTGACAGGACCACGATCACGACCAGGGCGTCCGCCATGATCGGGTACGCGGCGGCCCAGCGCTCCCCGGCCCCGCCCGCTATCGCGAAGTCGCGCAGCAGGTCGTGGGTGAGGGTGAACGCCCCACCGGCGAGCACCGCGAGGGCCAGGCCGCCCGCAACGGTGAGCAGCCGGCGCGCGTACCGGGGCGCGGAGCGCGGTTCGGGCAGGACGGGGGGATCAGCGGGCATGCGGAACTCGTTTCGTACCGGGGTCAAGTGGAGGGTAGCCAGCCGTCGCGGCGGATATCAGCGACTTCCGGCCGATCTTCGCAGTCCGCTTGCGGCTCGGGGTGGGTCGTACGGTATTGAGGGAGGGACAGTGCCGTCGGTCACCAACAAAAGTCGGGTAGTCACTCCTCCATGTCCTTTCCCCCCTCGATCTTGGAACGGGCCGTTGAACGCAAGCTCGGTGAGCCCGTTCGGGCGTTCGATGGCCGCGCGTCCCTTTGGCGGGCGCTCACGTGGACGGGCCTGTTCGGCCTCGCCGGGCTGGTGCTGATCCCCACGGCGGTGGCGGCCATGGCGGTCGGGCGGGCCGGCGTCGGGTCGGTGGCCGTGCTGGGCGTGGCGGCCCAGGCGGTGGCGGTGCCGTGGCTCGCCCGGAAGGGCCTGATCCTCGCCGGGCCGGCGGACCTGCGCGCCCGCAACAAGACCGTCTACCTGTTCGCCTGCGGGCTCGTCCTGAGGGCCGGGGGAGAGCGGCCCGCCTACAGGTGGGAGGATCTGGCCTCCGTCACGGTCTCCGGGGTACGGGACGGGGCGCAGGGCCCGACCCGGTACCGGTTCGCCGTCTGCGCCGCCGACGGGCGGGAGATCGTGTTCGGCCCCGAGCTGCCCGGCGTCCGCGACCTCGGGGAGCGGGTCGCGGCGGAGGTGACCGGGCGGGTGCTGCCCGACCGGCTCGCGCGGGTACGGGCGGGCGAGTCGGTGCGGATGGGGCCGTTCACGCTCGGGCCGGACGGTGTCGAGAAGGAGGGTGAGCGGCTCTCCTGGGCGGACGTGGTGGAGGCCGGGGTCGACAACGGCGTGGTGTACGTCGGGACCCGTGACGAGGCCCGGCGCCTGTCGGCGATCGCGTCCCGGGTGCCGAACGCGATCGCCTTCGTCCAGGTGTGCGAGACGCTCGCCGACGACGAGGGCGCGGTGTCGCGAACCGATGTCTGACGCGAAGGCGGCGAGCGCTCCGGGGAATCCAATAGCCTGGACGCGTGAGCCTGCGCCTTTATGACACCAGCACCCGTACGGTCCGCGCGTTCGAGCCCTTGGAAGAGGGCCGCGTGGGGTTGTACGTCTGTGGTGCCACGCCGCAGGCCGCGCCGCACATCGGGCACCTGCGCTCGGGCGTGATCTACGACGTGGTGGTGCGGTGGCTGCGCCGGTCCGGCTACGCGGTGACCTTCGCGCGCAACATCACCGACATCGACGACAAGATCATCGCGACGGCGGCGGAGCGGGGCGAGCCGTGGTTCGCGGTGGCCGAGGCCAACCAGCGGCTGTTCGCCCGGGGCTACGAGCTGCTGGGCAACCTGCCGCCGACGGTCGAGCCGCGCGCCACCGGGCACATCCCGGAGATGATCGCGCTGATCCGGCGGCTGATCGAGCGCGGGCACGCGTACCCGTCGGGCGGCGACGTGTACTTCGACGTCCGGTCCTGGGTGGGGGAGAACGGCGTGCTGCCGCTGTCCCAGCAGCGCCTGGAGAACATGCGCTCGGCCGGTGACACCCCGAACGAGGACCTGAAGCACGACCCGATCGACTTCGCGCTGTGGAAGGGCGCCAAGCCGGGCGAGCCGTCCTGGGAGACGCCGTGGGGCGAGGGGCGTCCAGGCTGGCACCTGGAGTGCTCGGCGATGGCGACGAAGTACCTGGGTCCCACGTTCGACATCCACGGCGGCGGGATGGACCTGATCTTCCCGCACCACGAGAACGAGATCGCGCAGTCACGCGCCGCCGGTGACGGGTTCGCCCGGTACTGGATGCACAACGGGCTCCTCACGGTGGACGGCGTGAAGATGAGCAAGTCGGTCGGCAACGTGGTGACGCTGCCCGGCCTGCTGGACAGGGCCCGTCCCGTGGAGATCCGGTACTACCTGGTCGCCGTGCATTACCGGTCGCTGATGGACTACACGGACGCGGCGCTGGCCGAGGCCGCGTCGGCGTACCAGCGCATCGAGGGCTTCGTGACCCGCGCCGCCGAGGTGGCCGGGACGGTGCCCGAGGCGGAGGACCTGCCGGAGGCCTTCACGGCCGCCATGGACGACGATCTGGGGGTGCCGCAGGCGCTCGCGGTCGTTCACGAGGTGGTGCGTGAGGGCAACAACGCGCTGGCGTCCGGCGACCTCGGCCAGGTGCGGTCGCGGCTGGCCTCGGTACGGGCGATGACCGGCACGCTCGGGCTGGACCCGCTGTCGGAGCAGTGGTCCCAGTCCGGTGACGGAGACCTGCGTTCCGTGGTGGACGCGCTGGTCGCGGTGGCGCTGGAGCAGCGGCAGGCCGCACGGGCACGCAAGGACTACGCCGCCGCCGACGCCATCCGCGACAGCCTGTCCGCGGCCGGGATCGTCGTCGAGGACACTCCCAACGGCCCCCGCTGGGAACTCAAGCGCGCCTGACCCGACGATACGAGAACGCGAGGCTTACCGAAGATGGCCAAAGGCAAGGGGAGGGGTCCCACTCCCAAAGCGGAGGACCGGCACTGGCATGCCAAACGGCAGCGTGCCCGCGCGGCGAAGAGCGCCAAGCGGACCGGTACCCCGACCTTGGGGCCGGGCGGCCGTGGCAAGGCGCCGGGCGGGCAGCCCGTACGGCAGGGCCGTCCCGCGGGGGCGCGCCGCGCGACCGGGGAGACGCCGGAGCTGGTGACGGGCCGCAACCCGGTGGTCGAGGCGCTGCGGGCCGGGGTGCCCGGCAGCGCGCTGTACGTGACATCCGGTGGCGACGACCGGGTGCGGGAGTCCATCAAGCTCGCCGCCGACCGGGGCGTCCCGCTGCTGGAGACCGGCAAGCACGAGCTGGACCGGCTCACCGACGGCGCCGTGCACCAGGGCATCGCGTTGCAGGTCCGCCCGTACCGGTACGCCCACCCCGACGACCTGCTGAAGGGCGCGGCGCCGCTGATCGTCGCGGTGGACGGGATCACCGACCCGCGCAACCTGGGCGCGATCGTGCGGTCCGCCGCCGCGTTCGGCGCGGCCGGGGTGGTGGTGCCGGAACGGCGTGCCGCGGGGGTGACCGCGGGGACGTGGAAGGCGTCGGCGGGCACGCTGGCGTCCGTGCCGGTCGCGCAGACCACGAACCTGACGCGGCAGCTCAAGGCGTACCAGAAGGCGGGCTGTTTCGTCGCGGGGCTGGACGCCCGCGGCGGTGTGACCGTCGCCGACCTGGAGCTGGCGTCGGGGCCCTTCGTGCTGGTCGTCGGCTCGGAGGGCAAGGGGCTCGGGCGGCTGGTCGCCGAGACCTGCGACCTGCTCGCCACGATCCCGATGCCGGGGACGGCCGAGTCCCTCAACGCGGGTGTGGCCGCGGGCATCGCCCTGTACGAGATCGCCCGCCGCCGGGGCGCCTGACCGTCCCGGGGTCGCGGCTCAGTCGAGCCGGATGCCGAAGAGGACGGGGGACGTGGGCTGTGGCGATCCGCCCTCCGGTTCGATCGTGACGCCGATCTGCCGCGCGTCCCCGACTCCGGACGAGATCAGCGTCCGCGTCCCGTCGCCGGAGCCGGGTGCCAGCGTCCCGGCGGAACGCGGCGCGCCGGCGCCCATGTACCAGAACTGGTAGGTCCGGGACCCGGGGAGGGGCCGCAGCCGTTCCGTCGTGATCAGCGCCCTGTCCAGGGATCGCGAGGCCACGACGGACGTGGCGCCGGTGGCGTCGGACCGTGCCGCGGCACGGCGGGCGTCCGGCGCCGACAGGATCGCGGTGATCTCCCGGTTGAGCGCGGTCGTCCGCTGGGCGTCGCGCCGCGCGTCCACCGCGACCCCGCCGGCGACCAGCGCCACGACCAGGCACGCGGCGGCGACCAGCAGGCCGGGGCCGGGCAGCCGCGGGATGCGGCGGGACTGCGCGGTGCGGGGCGGTTCCTGCCGGGTGTGCTCGATCTCCGCGAACACCTTGGCGCGCAGGGACGGCGGGGCGGGCCGGTCGCTGGCCAGCGCCAGCCGCGCGACGGTCTCCCGCAGCTCCCGCAGTTCCTCGGCGCAGTCGGGGCAGCGCGCGAGATGGCGTTCGAAGCGACGGCGTTCCAGGTCGTTCAGGGATTGCAGGGCGTACGCCCCGGCCAGGGTGTGCGCCTCGTTCATCGGTCCGCCCCCAGGCAGTCGCGCAGCCGGATCAGACCGTCCCGCATGCGGGTCTTCACCGTCGCCAGGTTGACGTTCAGCAGTGCCGACACCTCACGGTAGGTGTAGCCGCCGTAGTACGCCAGCGTGATCGACTCGCGTTGCAGTTCGGTGAGGTCGCCGAGGCAGTGGCGTACCTGCTGCTGTTCGAGGCGCGCGTGCACCCGCTCGGCCACCTCGTCGTACTCGCGGTTCGGCAGCGTGACCCTCACCTCCCGGTTCTTGCCCGCCTGCGCGGACCGTACCCGGTCGACGGCGCGCCGGTGCGCCAGCGTCATCGCCCAGGAGAAGGCGCTGCCGCGCTCGGGCCGGTAGTGGGACGCCTTGCGCCACAGCTCCACCAGCACCTCCTGCGCGACCTCCTCCGCCTGGGCGGGATCGCGGACGATCCTCAACGCCAGCCCGTAGACAGGCCCCGACAGCCGGTCGTAGACCTGCTCGAAGGCCCTCTGGTCGCCCCTCGCGACGCGGCCGAACAACTCCCCCAGGTCGTCGGGCGCCGCCTGCCGCTCGGTGGACTGCTGCTCGGTGGACTGCCATGCGTGGGGAATACGCGGGTCGTCGGTCTCCACATCGCTGATTCGTCGCGGACGGCGCCGCGGTTTGCCCTTTTTCCCCACGGATTTGGGACGGCCGCCGGAAGGCCGGTCATCCGGGGGTAAGGCCCTGGTGGCGGGGTAGTGCCGAGCCGGAGGAGGCGGGGGCGGTATGGGCACCACCAAGGCCGGGGAGATCAGCGGTGTCGTCGCCGGTTACGACGGTTCGGAGACCGCCGGCCAGGCGTTGGACTGGGCGGCCGCCGAGGCGCGGGCGCGCGGGGCCTCGATGACCGTGGTCTACGTGTGGGAGTTCGACTTCGGGGCGTCGATGGGGATGCCCGCCCTCGCTCCGGAGACCCTGGCTGAGCGGACGCTGGAGGCCGGGTTGGAACGCGTCCGGCGGTCGGCCCCGGGCCTGGAGGCGCGTCCCGTGCTGGAACGGGGCTCGGCGGGTGCGAGTCTCGTCGAGATCAGCCATCGGGCCGACCTGATGGTGGTGGGCTCGCGGGGACGGGGCGGCTTCGCCGGGCTCGTGCTGGGATCGGTCGGCGCGCAACTGGCCGCGCACGCCAGGTGCCCGGTGGTGGTGGTCCGGGGCGAGGGGGAGCCCGCGCCCGAGGGGACGGGGACGCTGGTGGTCGGCGTGGACGGTTCCCCGGCCTCCCGCGCGGCGGTGGAGCTGGCGTTCGGCGAGGCGGACGTGCACAGGGTCCCGCTGCGGGCGATCGTCGCCTGGACCCCCGAGGTGGACGTCCGGCAGCTACCGCTGGTGGACGGGGAGGCCATGCGCGAGGCCGCGGAGAGACGGCTCGACCGCCTGCTGGCACCCGTGCGCGAACGTTATCCCCGGGTGGACGTCCAATGCCGTGTGGAGGCGGGGTCGCCGCGCGAGGTGCTGATGGACGCCTCGGACGGCGCCCGCCTGCTGGTGGTCGGGGCCCGCGGGACGGGCGGCATCCGCGGGTTGCTGCTCGGCTCGGTGAGCGACGCGCTGGTGCATCACGCGCCCTGCCCGGTGGCCGTTGCCCGCGCCGAAGGGGACACCGGCGCGTAGGGACAGAAACGTACGCGGCTCGGTCCGTGGAGATCGTCAATCCGGGGGGATCCTGGGACGGCGGTGCCAGACATGGGCGACGCCGTGCGGGCGGATCGCCGTCAGTGCTTGATCAAGGGAGTCGCGCAGGGGGCCGCTCGTGTCGATGGTGGTGGCCTCCGGCCACGGATCCTCGGTGGCGGCCATGGCCCTGGCGATGCTCGCGTCGGCGTCGGACGGGCTGGGGGCGCGATCGCGGAGGCGTCCGGCGGTGACCTGCTCGTCCGCCATGCACCGCAGGGGGTGGAACTCGGCGCACGCCCGGTGCCCGACCTCGCCGATCAGGTCGCGGTCGTGCCGGGACGTCCAGGAGGCGTCCAGCACCACCGTTTCGCCGAGGCCGAGGAGCCGCTCGGCTCGCTGGGCCAGCTCGTCATAGGTACGGCGGTCCCACTCGGGCGTGTAGATGCCCTTGCCGTACGGCGCGGCGGCCGAGTCGCCCGGGGACAGGCCGGCCAGTTCCTTGCGGACGCGGTCGCTGCTGAGCAGCGTGCATCCGAGCCGGTCGGCGATGGCACCGGCCAGGGTCGTCTTGCCGGTGCCGGGTAGCCCGCCGACCAGGATGAGCCCGACGGCGCCGGCGCGCAGGTGGCGCAGGGCCATGCCCGTGAGCGTCCCGGCCTCGGCGGCGGCGCCTTCGTCGCCCTGGTCATGGCGCAGGCAGGCGACCTTGGCGCGGACGAAGGCCCGATACGCGACATAGTGGTGGCGCAGCGAGGGCGGCGCGGGGTCGGCGGCGAACTCGGCGTACCAGCCGATGAACCGTTCGGCCAGTCCGGGGTGGCCGAGCCGTTCCAGGTCCATGGCCAGGAACGCGGCGTCGTCCACTCCGTCCAGGTAACGCAGCCGGTCGTCGAATTCCAGGCAGTCCAGGATGCGGGGGCCGTCGTCCAGAGCGTAGATGTCACCGGCGAGCAGGTCGCCGTGGCCGTCCACGACCCGGCCCTCGTTGACGCGCCCGGACAGCAGCGGTTCGCGTCCGGCCAGGAAGTCCAGGGCGCGGCGGCGGATCTCCTCGGCCTCACCGGCGTCGATCACACGGCCGTGGAAGGGGCCGACCTGCTCGAAGCTCTGCGTCCAGCGGTCCCTGAGGGCGTCGCGGGTGCCTTCGGCGGAGATTTCGGGGCCTCGGGGCGCGCGGGCATGCCAGGACGCCAGTGTGCGCGCGACGGCGCGCAGGGCGTCGTCGACGGGCGCCCCGGCCCGCACCAGATCGGAGAGGCGCCGGTCCGCTGGCATCCGCCGCATCATCAGCAGGTGATCGCAGGGCTTGCCGCCGGAGTCGTGGACATCGAGCACCCCCAGGTAGACATCGGGGGCGAAACGCTTGTTGAGGCGGGCCTCCTGGTGCAGCGCCCGCTCGCGCGCCTCCCGGGTGGTGAAGTCCAGGAAGCCCAGGTCGACCGGTTTCTTGAGCTTGTAGGCGCGGTCGCCGACGAAGAACACCACCCCGATATGGGTCTCGCTGATCGCCGCGCCGCCCCCGCCGATGGAGGTCACCGTCATCACGTCCCGGAACCGTCGGTCATCGGACCCTGGGCGCTCCAGGTCCTCGCTGTCGTTCGTACCCACAGTCCCGGCGATCGTGACCGCTCCGCTCACGACCCGCGCGACCGGCGGTTACTTTTTAGGGCCTTTACCCGGCTTTCCTGGCTTTTCGGGCTTCCCTGGCTTCTCGTCCTTCTTGGAGTTCTTCGATCCCTTCTGCGGAGGGTCGCCGGGCTTCTTCCCCTGGTCCTCGCGGTTCAGCAGCTTGGCGCAGTAGCCCCTGACCTTGCCGGGTGCGCCCGCTGCCGCGATCAACGGAGCGAACGCCGGATCGGAGACGTGCCGGCCGGGCTTGCCGGAGGCCAGGTAGGCCCGGCACAGCTCTGCCTGCGACGACGGGGCCGGCGCTCCCCGCTCCGGGGACATGGGGGAGGGAGTGCGGCGCGGCTGCCCGGGTTCGGGAGCGGTGATCCTGGACGTGGCGGAGGTCGAGGGGCGTGAGGGCGACAACGACTCCAGGGCGGGGAGGTTGCCGGTGCCCGCGGCCAGGGCGGCGCCACCGGCCGTCGTCGTGCCGACCGCCAGCGCGGCAATGGTCTTGGCGGTGGCGATCTTCAGCAGGGCACGGCGCACCGTCCGCCCTCGGTCGGGCCGGTGTCCCGCGGTGAGCCGGGCCTGGCGGAAGGCGGCCACGGCCGCGTCCTCACCGCCGAGTTCGTCATCGCGGGCCGGTGCCGCCGCGGCGGCGAGCACGCCCGCGACCGGATGCGCGGCCACCTCCGGATCGCGCCAGATGCCCGCCAGCAGGTCCTCGGCGGCGGCCCTGCCGAGTCGCCGATGGCTGCGCCGGTCGCGGCGATGGTGGTGGTCGAAGCTCATGAGCGGCTCACCACATGCCCTTCAGCATCGCGTACACCGGCCGTGTCACCGTGCTCTCCGCCCTACCGTCCGCCGTGCCGGGACCGGCGGGCGGCGGCTCCAGGCGTCTCCGGTGAGGCGGCGGCCTGGTCCAGGCGGCCGGCCAGGTGCCGCAGCCCCTGGAGGGCCACCGCCTGGACGGCGCCCGCGCTCCTGCCCATGACCATGGCCGCCTGCGCGTTGTCCAGGCCCATGACCGTACGGAGCATCACCGCCTCCGCCTCGTCGCGCGGCAGGGAGGCGATCAGGGCGATCGCGGCGTCGGTGGACGGCGGCTCGCCCGCCGGATCGACGTGATCGTAACGCCGGGGCCGTCCCGGCCGCTCATCGATCACCTCGGCCGGCGAACGTCCGCCCAGGTGATCGAAGGCCCGGCCGCGTCCGATCACCGAGACCCAGCCCAGAAAACGCTGGAAGTCGCCGCGGAAGCCGGGCAGGCCGGTCGCGACCTCCCGCCAGGTCCGTGCCGCCACCGGGGCGGCGTCGTCGCCGACCAGCACGCGCAGGTAACGCAGCAGTCGTGGCTGCACGGCCCGGTACAGCCTGCGGAACGCGTCCTGGTCGCCGCATCGCGCGGCCCGCAGGGCCGACGACAGACGTTCGTCGATGCCGGACCCCGCGCTCGCCCGCTCTCCTGGGACCATCAGACCCTTCGCCAACGCTTTTTTTGCGTCCATGATGCGACGCCGATCACGCGCAGGTGCGCGAATCCGCACACTCCGCACAGAGTCGGAGTCTCGCCCCCATCACGGACGGTGAGCATGGACTCGTCAGGAATCAAGAAGCACTGGTCACGGGGCCGTGGGTAGCGTGACGGTATGGATCTCACCGTGCACACCACCGTTCTTCCGCATGACGACCCGGACGCCTCCCTGGCCTTCTACCGGGACATCCTTGGATTCGAAGTCCGCAGCGACGTCGGGAAGGGCTCGATGCGCTGGATCACGGTCGGCCCGGCCGGTCGTGGCGGCACGTCCATCCTGCTGGCGCCGCCGGCCGCCGACCCGGGGATCACCGACGACGAGCGCCGCACCATCGCCGAGATGATGGCCAAGGGCACCTACGGGTGGATCCTGCTGGCCACCCGGGACCTCGCCGGGACGTTCGAGAAGGTGCAGGCCGGGGGCGCCGAGGTCGTCCAGGAACCGATGGAGCAGCCCTACGGCGTCCGCGACTGCGCCTTCCGCGACCCCGCGGGCAACCTGATCCGCATTCAGGAGACACGCTGAGCGAGAATTCCATGACCCGGAATCGGGAAGCCGCCGGCCGATGGGTCCGGTGCGTTATCCGGATGACGGCGGGCAGATGGTGGCCTATCGTTCCGTACGGGTCGCCCCGACGGGTCCAGGAGCGAGTGGCCTTCCGGAGACCGTGCACTCGGAACAGTCATCCACTGATAACTGGTTTCCCTTCCGAAAACTCGTCCTCCGCATCGGGCGCGGTACGGGGCGGCTCCTTCGCAGCCCTTCATGGAGATCGTCATGGCTCGTACGCGCGACATCATCATCAAGTCCACGCACCGCGGTCTGCGGTACGAGGACGGCCGGCTGACCGAGGTTCTGGAGGCGGGCCGTTACCAGATCCCCGAGCGGCGCCGCAGGAACACGCCCGTCGTCGAGATCGTGCTGGTGGACATGCGCGAACGGGAACTGCTGCTCAAGGGCCAGGAAATCCTGACCTCCGACAAGGTCGCCGTGCGGGTCAGCATCATCACGCAGTACCGGGTCGTCGATCCCGCCGCCGCGCTGGAGAAGGTGGAGTCCTACACCGACCGCCTTTACAGCGACGTACAGCTCGCCGCCCGCCGTTCGCTGGCGTCCATGACCCTGGAAGGCATTCTCACCAACCGCAACCAGCTCAGCGAGGACATTCTCGGTGACGTCCAGGACGCCGCGTCCGGATACGGGATCTCCATTCTGCGCGCCGACGTGAAGGACCTGGTGTTCCCCGGCAACCTCCAGGAGATCATGAACCGGGTGCTGGCCGCCGAGCGGCTCAGCGAGGCACAGCTCGTCGAGGCCAGGACCAAGGCCGAACGGGAGCTGATCGAGGCCCGGTCGAAGGCCGAGACCGAACGCGTCTCCGCCCTCGCCGCACGCGAGGCCGAGCAGATCAAGGCGGAGAGCCACGCCCGGACCCAGCGGATGAAGGCCGAGGCGGACGCCGAGGCCCTGCGCCTGCACGCCGACGCGGCCGCCGCCTACTCCGAGCACCCGGTGCTGCTGCGCGTACGCGAGCTGGAAACGCTGGCACGCCTGGCCACCAACGCCGCGGCCCGTCTCTACATCGGCTTTGACAAGCACACCGAACTCCGCGCGGAATGACCGCCCTCCAGCCGCTGGCGGCTTTTGTCGCCGGCGGCTGGTAGGAATGCCGGATGGACCTGGTTCAGGCGGTCTCCGAGCATGTGCGGCTGTTCAACGAGTCGGTCCGCACGGGCGACTTCAGCGCCTTCGTGGCGACGTTCCACGAAGAGGCCGTGATGATCTTCGAGGATGTGCCCGTCGGCCCGTTCCACGGGCGGGAGGCGATCGCCGTGGCCTACGCCGACCGGCCACCAAGCGACTCGATGACAACGGTGTCCGTCGAGGAGACCGCGCCGGACGCGGCCCTGGTCCGGTTCGACTGGACCACGGGCGGCTCGGGCTCCATGCGGCTGCGATGGCGGGACGGCCAGGTGATCGAATTGATCGTGTCGTTCGCCCGATAGTCAGGGTTCTCCCTGCCAGAGGGTCAGGTCGAACCTCAGGATGCCGCGATCCATAACGATGCCGGTCTTGAACTTCCTGACTTCAAGCAGGCCCACCAGGCCGGATTCGGTGATGACGCAGATGGAGCGCCCTGCGGTCACCGACTCGAAGTCCAGCCACCTGGACCGGCCCGTCCGGTTCTGACACACCCGGTACCCGCCGCGAACGTCGGCCGGCAGCACGCTTATCCGGTGGGCCGAGATGTCTTGTCTGAACATGAGGTCGCCATCGACCGATCGTTTGTTGACCGGGTCGTCGTCGAACCTGAGCGAGTAGCTCCGGGATAGCGTGATGTTCGTGTAATGGCCGACTTGGGTGCCGGGTGCTCTTTTCGGCTTGGACGGCGAAACAGTGGTGGCCGTGGGGCTCGGCGGGGCGGCTTTCTCCTGGTTTCCGCACGAGCACATGCCCACGAGGAGGACCAGCGACCCGACCACGGTGTACAGCCGAACGTACATCGGTCTCCTAGTGGAGGTGCCCAGAGCAGCGAGGCAGGAAAGCCGGACCGAGGACGCTCCGCGCGATCGCCGGTGATTCTGATCCCAGGGGACGAAGGAACGACCCCGGCTTGGCGAAGCCGCTTCCTCGGTCTCGCGGTGGCCCTTGACCTGGAGCCCCCGGCCGGGTTCGAACCGGCGACCTGCCGCTTACAAGGCGGCTGCTCTGGCCAGCTGAGCTACAGGGGCGTGCCGGCGTCGGCGCCGACGGGCACACAATACCGGGCGCCGCGGGGCGGACGCGGCTTGATTTACCGGGGGTCGGCGGGGCGGCGGGGGAGGTGTGGGCCGGGGTGTCCCGAGGCTGCCCGATTGTGCCGAGTGAGCCGGGCGGCGCCATCGCCGCGTGGCACAATGTTGCCTTCCTGTGTTGCCTTCCTGCCTCACGGCGCCCCTCGTGGCGTCGCGTCGGCGGGATGAGGGGCTGGGCTCCCGGGGCCGGGTGTTCGCGCGGAACCCGGGGTGGCGATCCGGGCGGGCCGACGGCCGGAGGAGGTGCGGGTGGCGTGTCGCGAGCTGGCCGTCGCGGGCGGGCCCTGGCCGTCAGGTTCGGGGCGGCGGTCCTGGCGCTGACCCTCGTTCCGGGTGGGGGCGTCGGCCTTCTGTGGGAACCTGGACGTGCCGCCGCCGAGCCCGTCGACCAGATCCGGGCCCGGCAGTGGCATCTCGACGCGATGCGGATCCCCCGGGCATGGCGGACGTCCAAGGGGGCGGGCGTCACGGTCGCCGTGCTGGACACCGGTGTCGACCGCCGCCATCCCGATCTGGTGGGACGGGTCACGACCGGGCCGGACCTCACCGGCGGGACGCGCAGTCCGGGTGACAAGTACTGGGGCCTGCACGGGACGTCGATGGCCAGCATCATCGCCGGCCACGGCAACGGCCCCGGCCGGCGGCGCGGCGTGATCGGCGTCGCCCCGTCCAGCAGGATCCTCTCGATCAGGGTGACGTGGGAGAACGACGACCCGCAGCGGCGGAACGGCGGCGAGGGCAACCGGAACAGGGACGCGGTGGCGCAGGGCATCCGGTACGCCGCCGACCACGGCGCCGACATCATCAACATGTCGCTCGGCGGCGGGCGGCTGTTCTACGACGGGAACTCCACCGAGGAGAGCGCGGTCCGGTACGCGCTCGACAAGGGCGTGGTGCTGATCGCCTCGGCCGGCAACGACGGCGCCGGGCCGAACCGCAACAACTTCCCCGCCGCGTACCGGGGGGTGATCGCCGTCGGCGCCCTCGACCGGCGGCTCCAGCTCTGGAAGGACAGCAACCGCCGTCCCTACGTGGCCGTGTGCGCGCCGGGCGTGGAGATCGTCAGCGCCGACTCCAGCAGCGGGTACGTGATCGGTACGGGGACCAGCCCGTCCTCGGCCATCGTCGCCGGAGTCGCCGCGCTGATCCGGTCCCGCTACCCGAGGCTGTCGCCGGACGAGGTGCGGGAGGCCCTGGTGAAGGGCACCGTCCCCGACCGTCCGACCGGCTCGTCCACCTGTACGGGACCGCTGGACGCGGTGCGGGCGCTGTCGGCCGCCGCGCGGATCGACCGGACCGAGGGCGGCGCCGAGGACGGGCCGCGCAGCCCGAGCCCCGCGCCCGTCACCTACGAGGAGAACGCGGGAGGCCGTGACGGCCTGCTGCTCGCCGCCATCCTGGGGGGCGGTGGCCTCATCGTCGGCGTCGTCGTCCTGCTGAGCCTGCGCCGCCGCCCGCCACCGGACGCTGAGCCGGACGACTTCGACGAGGTCGAGGACTACGGGCTCGGCGCGCACCGCATGCCGCGCCCGCAGCCCGCCTTCGCAGCGCACGACGCCGGCCGCGACACGTACACCGCCCCGGCCGGCGCACCGGTCTGGCAGAGCAACGAGGTGTACGCGCCACCGCCGTCCCTGCAACCGGAACGTCCGGAACGCCGGTCTGGCGACGTTCCGGCCGGAAAGGGCGCGAGCGTGCCTCCGATCCCCAGCGAGCTTCGACCCTCGTTGCCTTACGGCGGTACGCGCCCGGCCCGTGGGACGGGCGAGTTCCCGGGAATGGGAGACGACGCGTGGGACCGGTTCCGCCGCGATGCCCTCGAAGAAGCCTCCCTGCCGTCCATGCCCCAGAGGGAGCAGAGGCCAGGGGAGCCGTCAACGCTTCACAACGGCTACACGCCGCCCGTACGCCATGTGGACGACCTGCCCGGCAACGCGTTCCCCGCGGCGCCGCCCCCGGTCGACCACGATCCGCCGGACCGGTCCGTTCCGCCGGACGACGACTGGCGGGGCCTGCCGAAGCGGAACCGCCGCCGGGCGGGCGGGGACGAGTCGCTGCCGCCCTGGTGGTGACCGAAGCGGGCGCCGCCTCGCCCCGCCCTACTCCGTCGGGCGTACTCGGGGTGTCTCCGGCCGGACGATGACGGTGCCCGAACCCGTCGCCGAGCATCGACTCATCCGCTGAAAGAGGAGGTCGATGACCATGTTGATGACGCTGGCGGCCCAGTTCCACCCCGGTCCGTGGCATGACGGCGGCCCGTACGACGCGCCCGCCTGGTGGCCGGTGTTCCCGATCACCTTCGGGCTGTTCTGGGTGGCCGTGGCGGTGGGCGTGTTCTACCTGCTGCGGCGCCGGATGGTCACGGACGCGGCGGCGACGGCGGCCACCTCGTCCCCGATGAGCAAGGCGCGTGCTGTGCTCGCCGAGCGGTTCGCCCGCGGCGAGATCGACGAGGACGAGTACCACGCCAGGATGGCGGCCCTGCGCGACGAGATATGACGTCGCGCCGCACATCGAGAAGGCACCGGCGGCGCCGGCCGTTCCGAGGGAGCCGAACGCTCACTCCGGGACGGTCGGCGCCGCCGCCGTCAGTCCGCTTGGGCCGCCTTGAAGATCTTGTCCACGCCGTCCGGGTCCATCGGGGAGCGGATGGTCGCCTCGGCGAAGCGGGTGAGCAGCCGGGCGAACTCGGAGCGTTCGGCGGGCGTCCAGTCGGACATGAGCTTGTCCAGGTAGGCGCGCCGGAACCGGTCGGCGACCTGCTTGACGCGGACCCCGCGATCCGTCAGTTGCAGGTTCGCGCGGCGCGCGTCCACAGGGGACGGACGCCGCGACACCAGGCCCGCGTCGATGGCGTGGCCGACCAGCCGGCTCGCGGTCGAGGGGTCGATCTCCAGGCGTTCGGCCACCGCGCCCACGGTGACCTCCGCGTCCTCCTCCGCGCCCTCCTCTGCGCCGTCCTCCCGGGCGGTGGCCGCCGCGGAGAGGCCGGCGACGGCGTGCACCACCATGAGATTGGAGACCTGCAAGGGGCGCGCGCCAGGACAGGCGGGCGTCTGCGCCCGGATCCGCTTCATCAGGTCGGGCTTGGCCCAGATCCGGCGGAGGTGGAACAGCGCCAGCGACACCTCGGACAGCACCGGGTCCGGCAGCCCGCCCGAGGGGTCGGCGAACCCCGCGGGCGTCGCCTGCGCCGCATCGTTCGCCCTGGTCTCCCTGGTGTTGTTCATGATCTCCTGTCCGCCTCACGGCCTCGGATGGCAGGGGTCGGCACCCTGACGCATGTACCCTGCATGTGTCCAACGGCGAGCG
This sequence comes from Actinomadura sp. NBRC 104412, assembly GCF_030269515.1. Lineage (GTDB taxonomy): Bacteria > Actinomycetota > Actinomycetes > Streptosporangiales > Streptosporangiaceae > Spirillospora. Next base: position 19,723 of record NZ_BSTM01000047.1, read on the forward strand.
TCTCCGAGGGGTTCCCGTACCGTTCATACGGAACGTCACGAGGCCACGAGGCGCCGTTCCAGGACGCCCCGGGGCGCCCTCGCCCGTTCCTCGGGAACCTCCGGAAGATGTCGTCCGGTACGCGTAGCATGGCACCGCCCGAACCCGGACGACCCGGGATCATGACCCCAGAGGGGACTTCATGCGACAGGCATCCGCCCACGGTGACGGTCCCCGACAGGACGGAAGCATGGACGATGGCACAGCCAAGGACATGACCGCCGAAGCGGCCATGGAACCCGTGAGCGAGGGTCTGGACGACGAGCGGGCCTTCCCGGCCGACCTGCTGTCCGAGCGCGATCGTCAGATCCTCGCCTTCGAGCGCCGTTGGTGGAAGTACGCCGGTGCGAAGGAGCAGGCGATCCGCGAGCTGTTCGACATGTCGGCCACGCGGTACTACCAGCTCCTCAACATCCTGATCGACAGGCCCGAGGCGCTCGCGCACGACCCGATGCTGGTGAAGCGCCTGCGCCGGATGCGGACGCAGCGGCAGCGGCAGCGCGCCGCGCGCCGTCTCGGCATCCGCCCCTGACGTGGCCGACACTGGTCACGTGAGCCTTTCCCGTTCTCACCCTTCTCCTCACTCTCCGTCGTTGACGGCCGCCGGCGCCGCCGGCCTCGACGCACTCCGCCGCGATCCCTCCGCCGCCGTGCTCGGCTTCGACTTCGACGGCACGCTCGCGCCCATCGTGGACGACCCCGCGGCCGCGCGCGCCCATCCCGGTGCGGCGCCCGCGCTGGCGCGCCTGGCCCCGAGGGTGCGCGCGCTGGTGATCGTGACCGGCCGTCCCGCCGGGGTGGCCGTGGAGTACGGCGGTTTCGCGGGCATCGACGGGCTTGTGGTGCTGGGCCAGTACGGCCTGGAGCGCTGGGAGTCCGGCGAGCTGACCGTGCCGGAGCCGCCGCCCGGTGTGGCCGAGGCCCGTGCCGCGCTGCCCGGGATCCTGGCGGCGGCCGGCGCGCCCGCCGAGGTCTCCGTCGAGGACAAGGGGCAGGCGGTGGCCGTCCACACCCGGCGGGCACCCGAGCCGCAGGCCGTGTTCGAGCGGCTGCGCGGCCCGCTGGCCGAGCTCGCCGAGCGCACCGGGCTGGTGCTGGAGCCGGGGCGCTTCGTCCTGGAAGTGCGTCCGCCCGGCATGGACAAGGGCCAGGCGCTGCGCGGCTTCATCGACACCGCCGTACCCGACGGCGCGCACCCGTCGGCGGTGCTGTTCGCCGGGGACGACCTCGGCGACCTGGCCGCGTACGACGCGATCGACGCGCTGCGGGCCGAGGGCGTCCCTGGTATCAAGCTGTGCAGCGGTTCCGCGGAGGTGACCGCGCTCGCCGAGCGTGCCGACCTCGTCGTCGACGGCCCCGCGGGCGTCGTGGCGTTCCTGAACGGCCTGCTGCCCGCCTGAACAGGCCCCTGACGAGCGCCGAGACGGATGGGCACGATGTGAGCCCAGTGTGACGGGCGTAATTGTGCAATTTCGGGGGTGCATGTGGTAATGACATGCGCGCCGCGCGAGACTGTGCGCTGTCGGGGGGAAGTGAGGGGAGCGCGAGGTGGACACAGATCATGGGCGGCCGCATCGGCCCGACCACCCTGATCTGCACGGCGTTCCGCCGCGGCGCCCGCCGCGCCCGCCGGAGCCGCCGGTGCGGGAACCGCGGCCGCTCGGATCGCGCGAGACCAGCGGCATCCAGGTGCGTCTGGGTTCGCGTGACACCTATGACGAGGCGGCCGGGGCCGCCGTCGCACCGCCGGGACCCCGCCCGCGCGGCCCGCGACACCAGGAACGTCCAGCGTGGGAGCCGTCCCGGCGAAGGCCGCGACATCGGGATGCGAGGCGCCCGGATGCGAGGCGCCGGAACCGGAAGAGGCGGGGCGGGCTCGTCGCGATAGCGGTGGCGGCCGTCGCCGTCGCCGCCGTACTGGGCGGCGCGTTCTTCGTGCCGCCCCTTCTGGAAGGGGACGACCTCACCCCCGCGCCGCAGACCGCGGGCGGGTCGACCGGCGCGGCGGACGTTCCGCTGCCTCCCACCGGGACGCCGATCGACGTGGCCACGGCGGACGGGTCCAAGTACCGGCTCGCGACCGTGACCGCGGGCCTCGGCGACCGCGCGGGGGGCGCCCAGCAGTCCCCGCCCCCGCCCGGGACGACCTACGCCTACATCGACTACGTGCTGACCAACCCGTCGGGGCAGCGGTCCCTGCTGGACTTCCCCGGAGATGTCTTCGTCCGGCGCGATCTGGTGGCGGAGCAGGCGCGCGGCCGGTGCGTGTGGCAGCCCGGCGTGCCGGAGACGATGTGCACCCCGCCGGTCAGGAGCGTGGTCGTCCGGCGGCTGGCCGGCGGTGAGCTGGAGCCGGGTGACGGAGGCGACCGGTACCTGCCGCCCGGCTCGTCCTTCCTCGTACGGGCGACGGCCGAGGTGCCGGTGAGCGAGTCGACGAAGCGCGCCGACCTGCGGCTGTACGTCTGGAAGCAGCTCTACATGGCCGACCAGCTCGCCAAGGAGGCGCCCTTCCCGCGCTGACGCCGCGTGGCCGCCCGTCCTGTGAACGCCGATGCGCCCGGAGCCGCCGTGGCTCCGGGCGCATCGCCTCGCGCGTTCACTCGGCTTCGGGGTCGTCGGCGAGGATGCCGTACAGCCGGCGCCTGGCGTCGTTGACGACGTCGAGGGCGCGGGCCTTCTGGCCCTCGCTGCCGACCGCCATGACCTGGTGCAGGGCCCCCATGAGCTGGCCGACGGCCTCGCGCCCGCGCAGCGCGTTCTCGCCGGCGGCCTCGGTGACCTCGTCCCAGGGGGCGGTGGCCTCCCCGGACGCCTCCTCGCGGCCGGTGTCGCTCAGCTCGAACAGCCGCTTGCCGGCCTCCTCGCGACTGGTGACCTTGCCCTCGTCCTCCAGCATCTGCAGGGTCGGGTAGACCGAACCCGGGCTCGGCCGCCAGACGCCGCCGGTGCGGTTGTCGAGCTCCTGGATCATCTCGTAGCCGTGCATGGGCCGCTCGGCGAGCAGCGCCAGCAGGGCCGCGCGGACGTTGCCGCGCCGGGTGCGCCGCCCGCGCCCGCCCCGTCCGCGTCCCCCGTGGGGACCGAAGGGTCCGGGTCCGTGACCCCAGGGGCCGAACGGCTCTCCGCGACGGTTACGGCGTGGCTCTTCGCCGAATCGTGGATGGTGTCTCATCGCGTACTCCTTCCCCTATGATCGATTGCGATGCATTAACGATATATCGGAAACCGGTCGCGATGCAACACCGAGCGTCGGTCAATCTGTTCATGGAGTGATGAATTGATCGGGACGGACGTCCCTAGGGGCATGCCGAACTGGGAGAATCCGGCCTCAGACAGGCCGGTGAAGCCGGCTCAGGGAGCGGCCAGCTTGAGGTTGTCCAGGATGACCTTGGCGGCGTTCCGGTTGTTGTTCTCCTTGACCCGGATCCACGCCCCGAACGTGCCGCTGCTGTGCCGCAGCCCGATCTCGACGACCGTCGGGGTGCCGACCTGGCACCCAGTGAACCGGGTGACGGTGCCGGTCAGCGACTTGTCGGGCGAGGTGTAGTTCTCGGGGTTCCCCTTGGTGCACTGCGGGTGCCCGGTGGCGCTCGGCGGCGGGAGCTTCCCGTTCGCCACGTCGGTGGTCAGGCCGATGAAGACCCCTGGGGTGGGGCCGTCGCCCAGGAAGTTGGCGACGCTCGGGGTGGCTCGGAGCACCGGGCGCCGCTGCTGGTCGTTCAGCCCGACCGTGGTCGGCGACCAGGTGGACTCCTGGCCGCGCGGCCAGACCTTCGGCACCGCCGTCCTGATCTTCCCGCTCGCGTCGGTCATCTGGACGAAGTCCGCCGGGATGACGGGCTTCTTCGGCGGCGGTGGCGGCTCGTCGCCGCCGCGCAGCAGCCCGATGCCGAGGAACAGCCCCCCGATGAGCACGAGGGCGATGACCGCCGCGCCGATGACCAGCGGGGTCCTGTTCGCGCCGCCGGACGTTCCGGGTGGGGCCTGGTGGCGTCCGCCGGGCCGCGACCCGGCTCCGCCGCCGGAGGGGATGAGCTTCTTGAGCCGTGCCAGAAGGCCCTCCGAGGGCGTCCCGGTGCCGCTCTGCGGGGTTGCAGGCGACCCCTGGAAAGGAGCCCCCTGATAGGGAACCCCTTGGCCGGGCGGCCCTTGCATTGGACCCTGCGGTGGGCCTTGTAGCGGGCCTTGCGGTGGACCCTGTGGTGGACCCTGTGGCGGGCCTTGGGGCGGTCCTTGAGGGGGGCCTGGGGGAGGCCCCTGCGCGGCCCCCTGGAGAGGGAAGATCGCCGTCTTGCTCTCCGCGCTCACCCGCGGAGGCGGAGGCTGCTGCGAGGACGGCGGCCCCCCGTACTGGCTCGGGTGGTCCACGACCGTCTGGGACCCGTCGTCGAGCACCGTCTGCGCGTGATCCTGCCGCGCCTGGAACTGGGCGGTACGTATGTCGTCCTCCGAGCCCGGCGGAGAATCCTCCAGCGTCGAAGGCTCCGGCTCCACGGGGCGGGAAGGCGTCCCCTGTGAGTACTGATAGTCCTGCCCCTGAACGGGCGGGGGCGGACCGGGCCGGCCCTGCCCACGGTCCATGGGGCCCGGCCCCTGCGCGTACGCCTGGGAGGGGTCGGCCGGAGAGAAGCGGTCCTGCACCGTCGGTTCGGCCTCGGCGGGAGCGAGCACGTCCTGAGCGCCCGCGGCGGCACCGGCGGCCTGCCGTCCCGGCAGCGAGGTGGGACGCAGGGTCGCCAGCGCCTCGGCGAACGCCTCCGCGGTCGGCCAGCGCTTCTCCCGCTCCACCTCCAACGCGCGCAGCACGACCTGGTCGACCGCGGGCGAGACCCCTTCACGGATCATGCTCGGCGCCGTCCGCACGGGCGGCGCCCCCGGCGGACGGCCCGTGATCATGTGGTAGGTCAGGGCGCCGAGCCCGTACACGTCCGCCCGCACGTCGAGGCCGCCGCCGAAACGGGCCTGCTCGGGCGACATGTAGCCGGGCGTGCCGACCGGCAGGGTGAACGCGCCGGAGGCGTGTGCCAGCGCCTTCGCCAGCCCGAGGTCGGCGATCAGCAGCCGCTCCCCGCCCTCCGGGGTGGACTGGAAGAGCACGTTGGACGGCTTGAGGTCGCGATGGATCACTCCGAGCCTGTTGATCACCTCGACGCCATACGCGATTTCCTCGGCGAGCGCAAGGGCCTCGGAGACCGGAAGTGGCCGTTCGCGCATCCGGTCGGCCAGTGTTCCGCGGTCGGCGTAGGACATGACGAAGTACGGCCGCCCGTCCGGCAGCTCGCCGATGTCGTGGACCCGCACCAGCCGCGCCGAGTCGGCCCGGCGCAGGATGCGTGCCTCCTCCAGGAAGCGATTGCGCACGTCGAGGTCGTCGATGAGGCTCCCGGACAGCACTTTGATCGCGACATGGGAGTCGAGCGCTTCGTCGTGGCCGAGCCACACCGCGGCGAACGCGCCCGATCCCAGGACGCGATCGATGCGGTAACGGCCGACGGTCGGAGGGAAGGACACTCCCGTATCATGCCCAACAAACGGGGAGTGTGCGCAGACGAGCATGGGGCGGCGCGATGGCATTCGATGAGCGGACCGAGGAACTGGCGGTCAAGGCCGCTCAGGGCGACCAGGCCGCCCTCAACGAACTGCTCGGCAAGATCCAGCCCGACGTACTGCGGCACACCTCGCGCTTCCTGCCCTGCCGGCAGGACGCCGAGGAGGCTTGCCAGGACGCGTTGCTTCAGGTGGCGCGGAACATCCACCGATTCGAGGGCCGGTCGAGGTTCAGCACGTGGCTGCACGTGGTCGTCGCCAACTCGGCCCGTTCCACGTACCGCTCGCTCAAGCGCCGCTCGGTCGAGCAGGCGGGCGAGCTGCCCCAGCAGCGGCCCGACCCGCGCCGCACGAGCGTCATCGCGGGCTCGCGAGTGGACATCCTGGACGCGATGGAGGACCTCGAGGCCCGCAAGCCCGATCTGATCCAGGCGCTGGTGCTGCGCGACGTCTCCCAGCTCGAGTACGCCGAGATCGCCGAGCAGCTCAACCTGCCGCTGGGCACGGTCAAGTCGCGCATCCACGAGGCCCGCAAGCAGGTCCGCCAGACCCTGGGCGAGTCCTACACCTGACCCCCTGTTACGGCGGGGTTCGACTTGGGTGGCGCGCGGGCCAGACCGGTGTGATGTTGTCAGTCGAGCGCCGCGAGCTGGTCGGCGAACCATTGCCTGGGCGGGAGCGCGGTCGCCGCCGCCGCCAGGCCCTTGCGGCGGGCCGCGCATTCCTCGCGCGGCATCAGCAGCGCCCGGTGGATCGCCTCGGCGGTCTGGGACACGTCGTACGGGTTGACCAGGAGGGCGTGGTCGGCCAGTTCCGCCGCTGCGCCCGCCTCCCGTGACAGCACCAGCGCGCAGCCGTTGTCCGACACCACCGGGGCCTCCTTGGCGACCAGGTTCATCCCGTCCCGGATGGGGTTGACCAGCAGGACGTCCGCCATCCGGTACGCGGCGAGCGAGCGCGGGAAGTCGTCGTTCACCTGGAGGATCAGCGGATTCCACCCCGGTGTGCCGAACTCCTCGGTGATGCGCGCCGCCTCCTCCCGTACGGCCTCGGTGTACTCACGGTACTCGGGCAGGTCGTACCGGGACGGGTAGGCGAACACCAGATGCACCACCCGCCCCCGCCACTCCGGGTGGTTGACCAGCAGTTCCCGGTACGCGGCCAGCCCCCGCACGATGTTCTTCGACAGCTCGGTGCGGTCCACGCGCACGATCAGCCGCCGGTCGCCGACCTGCTCGCGCAGCGCCTCCATGCGGGCGGCGACGTCGGGTTCGGCGGCGCGGCGGCGCAGCGCGTCCCCGTCGATCCCGAGCCCGTGCACCCCGACCGTCGTGACATGGCCGCCGCGCGTGACCGTACCGGCCACGCGGTCGACCTTGGCCCCGGGCAGCAGCGCGCAGCAGTCCAGGAACGCCTGGGCCCACCGCTCGGCGAGGAAGCCGGCGTGGTCGGCGCCCAGGATGCCGTCCAGCACCCGCTCGCCGATGTCGTCGGGCAGCAGCCGGTAGTACTCGGGCGGCGCCCAGGGCGTGTGCGAGAAGTGCACGATCTTCAGGTCGGGACGGCGGTCGCGCAGCATCCGGGGCGCCAGCGACAGGTGGTAGTCCTGGATCGCGGCCTTGGCGCCCGCCGCGGCGTCCCTGGCCAGCGCGTCGGCGAAGGCCGCGTTGTACGCCTCGTACGACTGCCAGTCGCGCCGTGACCGGGCGTCGAAGTGCGGCGTGCTCGGCGTGTCGTACAGCAGGTGGTGGACGAACCACAGCGTCGCGTTCGCCACGGCGTTGTACGCGCGGTGGAAGGTGGCCGCGGGGATGTCCAGCATCCGCACGGCCGCGCCTCCGATGTCGTGCCCGTCCAGGTCGAGCCTGCCGTCCGGCGCGCGCCGCGCCGCCTCCCGGTCGCCGTCCCCCAGCGCCGCGCACACCCACAGCGCTCCCGGGCCGTCCCGTCCCGCCCCGGCGCGCCGGCCGTCCGCCTGCCCGGGGCCGCCGGTGACCGCGGCCAGGCCGGACACCAGCCCGCCGCCCCCGCGCCGCATGGTCAGCGTCCCGTCCCCGGAAAGTGAGAAGGACACAGGCCCCCGGTTGGACGCCACCAGCACTTGGCTCATAGGGGAAGGGTCTCAGTTGGTGGACGGGCGCATCAAAGTGACCCGGGGGGAACCGGTATGTCTCCGTCCGGCTTGAAGGAGCGGCCCCGCGAGGCACACGGAGGACCGCCGGTTAGGCGGGACGGCGCCGGGTACCAGGCGCGGATGAGCAGGTCCCAGACCACCATCACGGTCCTCGTCGCCGGGACGGCCAACCTCGTCCTCGCGATCACCAAGGTCTTCGCCGGGGTGCTGTCCGGGTCGAGCGCGATGCTGGCCGAGGGCGCGCACTCGGTCGCCGACACCCTCAACCAGGTGTTCCTGCTGACCTCGCTCCGGCGCAGCGCGCGCCCGCCCGACCGGCTGCATCCCTTCGGGTACGGCAACGACCGCTACTTCTGGTCCCTGCTGGCCGCGTTCGGGATCTTCGTCGCGGGCGGTGGCTACTCCATCTTCGAGGGCGTCCTCGCCATCACAGGACGCGAGGCGGGCGGGGAGAAGGTCTGGCTGGCCTTCACCGTGCTGGGCATCGCGGCCCTGCTGGAGGGGACCTCGTGGGTACGCGCGTTCACCCAGGCGCGCAGGGAGACGGGGGCCGGGCAGGGCCTCCTCGACCACGTCCGCCGCACCCCCGACGTGACGTTCAAGGCGGCGCTGCTCGAGGACACCGCCGCGATGATCGGGCTGGCCCTCGCCGCCGGCGGGCTCGCCCTGCGCGAGCTCACCGGTTCCCCGCTGTGGGACGGCATCGCCTCGATCCTGATCGGCCTGCTCCTGGTCGGCGTCGCGATCGCGCTCGGCAGGGACAGCCGCAGCCTGCTGATCGGCCAGTCGGTGGCGCCGGAGGTCCAGCGCGAGATCAGCGCCGAGATCGCCTCGGCGCGCGGCGTGACCGGCGTGGACGAGCTGTTCACCATGCATTTCGGCCCGGACGAGGTGCTGGTCGCCGCCAAGGTGCACTTCTCCGACAGCATCAGCGCGGACGAGGCCGAGGACGTCGCGGGCGAGGTGGAACGGCGGCTGCGCGAGCGCGTCCCGCTCGTCCGGCACGTGTTCCTCGACCCGACGCAGCGCGAACCCGGACCCACGGTGACGCGGCGCCGCCGCGCCTTGTTCCGCCGCCAGGGCAACTCGCTGGCCGGCCCCTCCTGACCGTGGCGTTGACGGCGATCGGGACGGAACGGGATCCAATGCATGATCAAGACGGGACGCGGGTAAGGTCTCAGCAGCCGGGACCCTGCTGTCCGCCAACCGGGCAGATCAGGTAAAGTCACGCACACACCGCACAAATTCAGATCGCTCGTACAGAGGGGCGCGGGGAGCACGGCGGCCTTGGCCGGTCTCCCAGCTCAGCCCCCCACAGACAACTTCATATCGCTCATCCAGAGGGGTGGAGGGACCGGCCCTGTGAAGCCCCGGCAACCACCTGGTTCGTACGCGCTCGCGATCCTGCGAGGCCGGCCGGGAAATGGTGCCAACTCCGGCCTGTGACCAAGGTGGCACAGGGAAGATGGGGAGAAAGGCCTCGCTTCATGGCAACCACGCCTGCCGACAACGGACACACCTCTTCCGCCGACCTCGGTCCCGCGACCGCACTGACGTGCCGGGAGTGCGGGCACAGCAGGGAACTCGGCCCGTACTACGCCTGTGAGCAGTGTTTCGGGCCGCTGGAGATCTCCTACGACTTCGGCGGCGTCACCCGCGAGTCCATCGAGGCGGGTCCACGGAACATCTGGCGGTACCGGGGGCTGCTGCCCGTCCCGTCCAACGTGGCGGAGACGCCCAACACCGAGCCCGGCCTGACCCGTCTCGTGCGGGCCGACCAGCTCGCGGAGTCGCTGGGGCTGCAGCGGCTGTGGGTGAAGGACGACAGCGGCAACCCGACGCACTCGTTCAAGGACCGGGTCGTGGCGGTGGCGCTCGCGGCGGCGCGCGAACTCGGCTTCAAGGTGCTGGCCTGCCCGTCCACCGGGAACCTCGCCAACGCCGTGGCCGCGGCGGCGGCGCGGGCGGGGATCCGCAGCGCGGTGTTCGTCCCCTCCGACCTGGAGGCGCAGAAGATCATCACCACCGCGGTGTACGGCGGGCTGTTCGTCACCGTGGACGGCAACTACGACGACGTCAACCGGCTCGCCTCGGAGATCGCCGGCGAGGAGGAGGACTGGGCGTTCGTCAACGTCAACGTGCGGCCGTACTACGCCGAGGGCTCCAAGACCCTCGGGTACGAGATCGCCGAGCAGCTCGGCTGGCGGCTGCCGGACCAGATCGTGATCCCGGTGGCGTCCGGCTCCCAGCTCACGAAGATCGACAAGGCGTTCCAGGAGCTGATCAAGCTGGGGCTCGTCGAGGACAGGCCCTACCGCGTGTTCGGCGCCCAGGCCGCCGGCTGCGACCCGGTCGCGGCGGCGTTCAAGGCCGGGCACGACGTGGTCCGGCCGGTCAAGCCGTCGACGATCGCCAAGTCGCTGGCCATCGGCAACCCGGCCGACGGCCCGTACGTCCTGGACGTCGTCCGCCGCACCGGCGGGGCGGTCGAGGACGTCACCGACGAGCAGGTGGTCGAGGGCATCCGGCTGCTGGCGGCCACCGAGGGGATCTTCGGCGAGACCGCCGGCGGCGTGACCGTCGCGACGCTCCGCAAGCTGGTGGAGACGGGCGCGCTCGACCCGTCCGCCGAAACAGTGATCATCAACTCCGGGGACGGCCTGAAGACCCTGGACGCGATCTCCTCGCAGGTGGCGCCGAGCGCGAACATCCCCCCGTCGCTGGACGCCTTCCGCGCCGCGGGCCTCGCCTGACCTCGCCCGACTCCGAGCAGCCAGACAGCCACAGCACAGCATCCCTTGGAGCCAGCAATGAGCACCGTGTCCGTACGGATCCCGACGATCCTCCGGAGCCTGACCGGCGGCGAGTCCGAGGTCAAGGCCGAGGGCGCCACCCTGCGCGCCGTGGTGGCCGACCTCGACGCCAACCACCCCGGCATCGCCGCCCGGGTCCTGGACGACAACGGCAGGATCCGGCGCTTCGTGAACGTGTACGTGGGGGACGAGGACGTCCGGTTCGCCGAGGGCCTGGACACCCCCACCCCCGAGGGCACCCAGATTTCGATCATCCCGGCCGTCGCCGGCGGCTGAATCGCCGTCCTCCCGGGTGTTCTCGGGATGATCGCCCCGAGAACACCCGGGGGAAATGGGCTTTTGTCCTGCTAAACAGGGGTAAAGGCCCAGCATGGGGATTGCGGAGGAGATCGCGGAGACGGTGGCGGCGCATCCCAGTGTGGCCCTGGTCGAACCGATCGGCTCGCGCGCGCGAGGCACCGCGACCGAGCTGTCCGACTGGGACTTCCGGGTCACCACCGACGACTTCGGGCGGGTGGCCGCCGACCTCCCCGGCATGGCCGCTCCGCACGGGCCGCTGGCGGCGCAATGGGACCCGCTGGGCGACGTCGAGAGCTACCTGCTCATCTTTCCCGGCCCGGTGAAAGTGGACCTGATCTTTCCCGAGATGCCGCGCAGCCGTAACCGGCCGTGGCGCGTGGGGCCCGACACTCTCGCGGCAATGGACGCTCACTTCTGGGACTGGTCATTGTGGCTGGTGAGCAAACGCCGGCACGGGATGACCGATCGCGTGCGGGGCGAACTGCTCAAGATGAGCGGGCACCTTCTGCGGCCACTCGGAATCGACATCCTTCCGCTCTCCCTGGAAGAGGCGGCGGACCGTTACGTGCGCGCCCGGGACCGCCTGGAGACGCGTTATGGGACGCGCATATCCCGCCGCCTGGAGGAAGAAGTCCTGCCTCTGGTACGAGAGTCGCACCGTGACCATTACCGGCCGTCCGGTCTTCCGTCATAGGGACTGTCCGTCCCCTCGGCCCGCCTATATCGTCGATTCCGATCATGCCGCGTCGACCCCGTCACGGGCCCACCGCAGGGACGTGGAGACACGGCCGCTGGTCGGCGGGCCTCGCGGTAGAAGGGGTGTGGCCCGAAGCACCAAACCGTGGCGCGACCACGTACGAGCGGCAGGTTTCGTATGGCGCAGGGCACAGTCAAGTGGTTCAACGCGGACAAGGGCTACGGCTTCATCGCGGTGGACGGTGGCCGAGACGTCTTCGTCCATTACTCGGCCATTCTCATGGACGGCTACCGCAGCCTTGAGCAGGGGCAGCGGGTGGAATTCGAGATCACCCAGAGCGACCGGGGTCCGCAGGCCGACTCCGTGCGCACCATCTGAACGACCTCGGCCGACGCGCCGCGTTCAGTGGCGGACGACCGGAGCCTGCCGGTCGATCTCACGTCCGAGCGTGAGCACCATGTCCTCGAAGGCATGGTCGCCGTACCGCTCCTTGAGCGCCCCGTACACGCCCTTGCGAGCGGCCTCGCGCAGCATCCGGGTCAAAACGGTGTGATCGACCGGACGCCCGGCCTCGAACTCGTCATAGGCGTGCCGGGACGCCCGCAGCAACTCGGGATGCGGTGCCGACTCCGACAGGATCATGCCCGCGGCGCTCTTGAGGTCCATCGGCCCAGTCTAGAGACGCCGAGCGACCCGAACCGTCAGCCGCGCACGCACCCCAGGACGCCGGCGGGCGATCACCAGGCCCCGTAGACGTCCACAGACCGGCCAAGCGGAACGCCATGCATGCCTGACGGCGGCGGCCCGGGGCGGAAGATCATGACATGCTGGGAGCCGCCGGATTCGCGGGAAATCCGTCCGGCGCACGGCGACCCACAGTGCCTCACAACGGCACACGCCCGGGCTATCTGCTGGGGTGTTTCCCCAGGTCAGACCAAGTCTCGGCAGATGGCGGGCATGCTTCTCGGCCGGTACGTACGACGCTTGCACTCGACCGGGTAGAGTGCTAAAAAGCGATTGGCACTCTGCTGTGGAGAGTGACAATCCCACACAGTCTGGATCGGGGCGATGAGGTCTCAGCCGGCGGCGGAATGGCAGCCGCCGGGGGAGGCCGTCCGTCGCGGGCGTCGGCTCGGTCCATCATGGCCGTCTTGTTCCGGGAGGACTGGAGCCTATGGCTGCAAAGATGATCGCGTTCGACGAAGAGGCCCGCAGGGGTCTCGAGCGCGGGATGAACCAGCTCGCCGATGCCGTGAAGGTGACCCTTGGTCCCAAGGGCCGCAACGTGGTGTTGGAGAAGAAGTGGGGCGCTCCGACGATCACCAATGACGGTGTATCGATCGCCAAGGAGATCGAGCTCGAGGACGCGTGGGAGAAGATCGGCGCCGAGCTGGTCAAGGAGGTCGCCAAGAAGACCGACGACGTCGCCGGTGACGGCACCACCACCGCCACCGTCCTGGCCCAGGCGCTGGTGCGCGAGGGCCTGCGCAACGTGGCGGCCGGCGCCAACCCGATGTCGCTGAAGCGCGGCATCGAGGCCGCCGTCGAGCGGGTCAGCGAGGAGCTGTCCAAGCTGGCCAAGGACGTGGAGACCAAGGAGCAGATCGCCTCCACCGCGTCCATCTCGGCAGGCGACCCGCAGATCGGCGAGATGATCGCCGAGGCGATGGACAAGGTCGGCAAGGAAGGCGTCATCACCGTCGAGGAGAGCAATACCTTCGGGCTGGAGCTGGAGCTCACCGAGGGCATGCGCTTCGACAAGGGCTACATCTCGCCCTACTTCGTCACCGACCCCGAGCGGATGGAAGCGGTCCTCGAGGACCCCTACATCCTGATCGTGCAGGGCAAGGCGTCCGCCAACAAGGACCTGCTGCCCGTCCTGGAGTCGGTCATGCAGTCGAGCAAGCCGCTGCTGATCATCGCCGAGGACGTCGAGGGCGAGGCCCTGGCCACGCTGGTCGTCAACAAGATCCGCGGGATCTTCAAGTCGGTGGCCGTTAAGGCGCCGGGCTTCGGCGACCGCCGCAAGGCCATGCTGGGCGACATCGCCACCCTCACCGGCGGCCAGGTCATCAGCGAGGACGTGGGTCTGAAGCTGGAGAACACCACCCTCGACATGCTGGGCCGCGCCCGCAAGGTCGTGGTGTCCAAGGACGAGACCACGATCGTCGACGGCGCCGGTGACGCCAACGAGATCGCGGGCCGGGTGAACCAGATCCGGACCGAGATCGACTCGACCGACTCCGACTACGACCGCGAGAAGCTGCAGGAGCGGCTGGCCAAGCTGGCCGGCGGTGTCGCGGTCATCAAGGCCGGTGCGGCGACCGAGGTCGAGCTGAAGGAGCGCAAGCACCGCATCGAGGACGCGGTGCGCAACGCCAAGGCCGCGGTCGAGGAGGGCATCGTCCCCGGCGGTGGCGTGGCGCTGCTCCAGGCGGGCATCCCCGCCTTCGAGAAGCTGGACGTGTCCGGCGACGAGGCCACCGGTGCCGCGATCGTCCGGCGCGCCCTGGAGGAGCCGATCAAGCAGATCGCCGTCAACGCCGGCCTTGAGGGCGGCGTCGTGGTGGAGCGGGTCCGCGGCCTGACCCCGGGTGAGGGCCTCAACGCCGCCACCGGCGAGTACGTCAACATGTTCGAGGCCGGCATCCTCGACCCGGCCAAGGTGACCCGGTCGGCGCTGCAGAACGCCGCTTCCATCGCGGCGCTGTTCCTGACGACCGAGGCCGTCATCGCCGAGAAGCCGGAGAAGGCCCCTGCCGGCGCCGGCGCGGGCATGCCCGACGCGGGCGGCATGGACTTCTGATTCGAAGCCCATTCCCGGCAACACGGCACAACAAAGGGGCGGCCCTCCAGGGCCGCCCCTTTCGCCTTCCCACCACACGAACCACCCAACCACCAGGCAGCGACGAACTCCGCCGCCCCGACACTGCCGCCGCCTGCCCCGCCACAACGCGAGCCCCGAGAGCCAGGCGTCCCCACAGCACAGAGCCGCCCAAACGACAAGCACCAATAGCAAGGCCGGGCAGTGATAAACCCTGCCGACGAAAGCGCCTCTACATCCGGGTCGGTACGTGCACTTGGAGCGCGATCATCTTTTCGCCGGTCGGTAACCTGCGGGAGTTTTGTGGTTGGCTTGGCATGGCGATGTGCCGTACTACTTGATCTGCCCTTCGGTCGATCGCCGCTGGTTGCCGGCTACCGGGACCCGTTGCAACGCGGGAATGGCGTGCTGTTGGACACCGACCAATTCCAGGTACGCCCCGGGGAGCCGGGTGTCCTTGCAGAGCGGGGCTGCCAGGGCGAGGAGCGCCAGCGGGTTTGCCGTCAGGGTGGCTAGTTCGGGCAGTGCTGAACCCTGCTGACGAGAGCGCCTCTTCATCTGGGTCGGTACGTGCACCTGGAGCGGGATCATTCCTTCGCCGGTCGGTAACCTGCGGGAGTTTTGTGGTTGGCCTGGCATGGGGATGAGCGGTACTACTTGATCCGCCTTCCGGCCGACTGCCGCTGGCTGTCGGCTGCCGGAACCTGTCACAACGCGAGGACGGCGCGCTGTTGAGCGCCGAGCAATTCCAGGCGGCGCGGGAGCCAGGTGTAATGCGAGGAGCGTCGGCGGGTCTGCCGTCGGGGTGGCTAGGTTGGGCGGTGATGAGTTCTGCTGAGGAGATTGCCTTTTCATCTGGGTCGTGGGGTTTCCGGTACGTGCACTTGGAGCGGGATCATCCCTTCGCCGGTCGGTAACCTGCGGGAGTTCTGTGGTTGGCCTGCCATGGCGATGAGCGGTACTACCCGATCAGCCTTCCGGCCGATCGCCGCTGGTTGCTGGCTATTGGGAGTTGGCGCGGCGCGAGGACGGCGCGCTGTTGAGTACCTTCCGGAGATTCTGACGGCGGGCCTCCTGGCCTACCGCTGGCGCTCCTCGCTTGGGTGGCTCCGGCCTGCGTAGGTGCCGGAACTCTGCCGACCGTCCCTACACTCGTGCCCTGAAGTTGCTGCGCTTTCACGCGGAGCGGGACTATCTCGCCGAACTGGCCTCTGTGCTGCGGGAGGCGATGCGACCGCGGCGCTTGTGGCCGACGTCGTACTGACCCTTTTTCATCCTCGGGTGACCTCGTAGTTCTGTAGGACGGCGATGGCCTTGACGAGGTGACCGGCCTTGCAGGGGCTGCAGCGGAGCTTGCGGAGCAGCTTCCACGACTTCAGCTGGGCGTTTGCGCGTTCGCCGGGTCCGCGGAGCTTGGCGTGCGAGCGGTTGGCCTGCTTGTGGGACGCGGGCTTGTTCCGTCCCTTGTACGGGGTGATGACGACTGAAGCCTCGGCGCCTTGATAGCCCTTATCGGCCGGTGTGATGATCCCGGTCTCCTCCAACTGACGCGGAATCCCCCACATGCGGGCGGCGGTCAGGTCGTGCGTGCGGCCGGGCAGCGCCCCCGAGGTCCACAGGATCGTCCCGTCAGGGCTGGCGATGACCTGCACGTTCATTCCATGGCAGCGGTGCTTGGCCGAGTAGTACGGCCGGTCGGCCCGCACCCGGTCGGTGGCGATGAGCGTCCCGTCCAGCACCAGCAGGTGCAGCCCGTCCTTGGTGGCCTTCCGCAACGCCGCCGTCGGCTTCGGCGACCTCGCCGACAGCAGCGCCACCGCCTCCTGGACGTACCGCCAGGCCGTACTCGTCGACACCTGGAACCCGGCCGCGAGCTCGGCGAACGTCTCGCCCTTGCGCAGGTGGACCAGCACCGGCAGGGCCTGCTGCCCGGCCTTGAGCAGCCGCCAGGCCGACCCGATCGCCTTGCGGCGCCGACGGATCAGTCTGGCCAGGTAGTTCAGCGTTGCACGCGACAGATCGACGGCGGCGCGATAGAACAGCATGCAGAGCCCCTGGTTCGGACGCGGTGGTTGTGGTGATCAACCCGTCTACCAGGGGTTTCTTCACGTCACCCGCCGAACGCCCGCATCGCGATCATGCTGTGATCAGCGTCCGCCCGGACGGATGAAAAAGGGTCACTGGACGGGAGGCTCGCGCCGATCAATCGGCTGCCGGGTGCGGGCCGGTCTGGGCATCGCCCGCGCAGCCCAGCTCGGCCACTACCTGACCGCCGCACGCGAACGCGGCATCGCCGCCGGGTCGGCCGTACGGCTTAGTGGGAGCTGGTGCGGCGGGAGTATGGCGGACTGTTCGGGCGGTGGCTGGGCATGCACGTGGCGATCGCCAGGACACCAGCAGCGAGGCGGTCGTCGGGATCGCTGGGCTAAGCAGTGATGACTATGCCGACGGCATGTGCTCCTACACCGAGGTCGTGGGGTTGCGATACCTGCCGTACTACCCCCAGCACTCCGGTCGACCGGCGTCGGCCGCTGGTCATCAAGGGCTGGCGTGGCGCGAGGATAGAGGGCGGCCGGCGCCTGCCGGTTCCAGGCTTCGCCCCGGAACCAGACGTCCTCGCATGGCGGAGCTGCTCAAGCGAGGGGCGCTAGGGGTAGGTCTGCCGGGTTGGGCAGTGATGAGCCATGAATTGAGTCCATTTTCATGCAGTCGGCGCCGGTCGACCGGAGGGCTGATACGACTCATCGCCACGGACCACCTGGAGCCTGGATGTCGTTCTCTCGCGCTGCCCTCGTTGTGCCGCGCTCCGTTCGCTGATCTGGCCTGGCGGCCGCGTTCGGCGTCGGTGCCGCGACCGCACGGTGTTACGTATCGGGAGCGGTTGAGGTCCTACGTCGTCCTGGACGGGACGCTTGCGCCGATCGGATGGCTGCCGGGTGCGAACGACCGCCTGTACGCCTCGGGCAGGCATCGTCGCCACGGTGTGAATCCTCACTGGCCCGCACGGGGAGCCGGGTTGGGGGCCGTGCTCGCTGTTCAGCTCGATCCACAAGCTGGCCGCCGCATGTGAACGCGGCATTGTCGCTGGGTTGTTCGGGGGCGGGGTGTGCGTGGCGATTGCTCGGGCACCAGCGGCGAGGCGTACGCGGACAGCTTGTGGGACGACCTTTTGGAGCAGGGCGGCGTTGCCGGTCGCCGGGTGGGAGTGCCGTACTCCGAGAGCAAGTAGATCGGGGATTGGCGCTACCAGCCGGTTCGCCGTGGGGGCGCGGGTTGTGATGTCTTGTCAGACGAGGCGACCTCAGGGACTTTCGTTCACGCATGGGGCTTGGGAGGATCGCCGCTGACCACAAACGGAGTCATGAGGACGCGCGCCGGAGCGAGTACCCCGCGAGCGCGCGTCGCATGAGGCCAGGAGGCTACATGAGCGATCCATTCAATACTTCGGTGCTCAGGGTGGAGCAGCCTCGCCGGGGCCCGTTCGCCCGATCGCGGTACAAGGTCATGGACGGCGACGGCACGCTCCTCGCGGTCGCCGACGAGAACGACAAGCAGAAGCGCGCCGAGAAGCTGAAGTCCTTCTTCCCCGGGAAGTCCGGCCTGCATTCCCGTGCCGTGCTGCTGACCACGCCGGACGGGACGCCACTGCTGGTGGTGGACAAGCAGGAAGGCCGGATGCTCACCACGGTCATCCGTCCCGGCGGCGAGGTGGTCGGCATGTTCCGCACCGAAAGGGTCGGGCGGCGGTACAAGCTGTGCGACGGCGATGACAAGCCCCTGGGCGAGATCGCGGTGGACCTGCCACGCAAGAACTTCGCCATCAGCGACACCGACGGAAACCGGGTGGGGCACGTCCGCAAGAAGTTCAACGGGGTGGCCACCCATCTGCTGACCACTGCGGACAAGTACGCCGTGGAGATCGACGATCCCGTACCGGAACCGCTGCGCACCATGGTCGTCACCACGGCGATCGCCATGGACCTGACCCTGCACGAGTCCAAGGAGCTGACCTGACCCTCACCGGGAGGACCCGGCTGACACGAGTTCGTACAACGCATCGGCGGCGCCACGCGAACGTCCCCGCTTGTCGGGCTTCCGGACACCGCCGGAGCGAGGTACCGTCCGGTCGTGCAGGTCATCTCCGAACGTCAGAACGGCTGGTGGGTGTCACCGGCCCTGCCGACGATCGCGAACTGCCTGCTGGCGGTCCTGTGGGCCTTTTCGACGGCCGGCGGCTGGGGGGAGGCCGCGTTCTGCGGTGAGGGCGTCCAGCGCGACCCGATCTGCGCCTCCAATGTCGAGTTCGTCGTCACACTGTCACTGGCACCCGCCGTCGTGGCCGCGGCGGTGGTACTGGTCTCCTGGGCGTTGCCGGGGGTACGGCGCCGCCCGCAAAGGCTCGACGCCCTGCTGACCATGGCCGCCGCGATCTGGGTCTTTGCCGAGGGCATCCTCTTCGTAGGCGGGTACGTGGCCAAGGCATGACCGCTCTGCGCGGATCGTTACCGTTCGGGTGATAGGCGGCGTACGTCCTATGTGAGCAACTTGTGACCTAAGCGGCCGGCGGGCGCATAACCCGAGGTAGAAGGCATGGCGGGAGGTCCGCGCGGGGCCCGGTCGACGACTTCTCACGAAAATCCGCGCCCGCCGGTTTGACGTTCCCTCCCCAGGGGCATAACCTTCACTTCGCCCCGCAGGGGATCAGGACGCCGCTGGACGGCGGCCGACCCGCTGGGCGACCATCCACGATCAAACCGGAGCGACTTCGTCGCGCCTTCGATCGGGATGAAATCAGTAACAGCTTGATTTTGACCGATCAGGCCGGATCTGATGAAATGGCGACAACGCCGGAAAGAGACCGCGCAAGCGGAATCCGAACGGCGAGCCGGAGAAGCCCGAATTGACAAACAGGGCGAATTCGGTACAGTAAGAACAGTCACCCCGGAAGCGGGAAACGCGAAAGCGGATCCGGCACGGTGGGTGTCCGTTTCTTGAGAACTCAACAGCGTGTTAAAAGCCAGTGCCTTTTCGGTTCATTCGCCTCTTTTCGGGGGGTGGGTGGATCGCCCCGTGGCCGCAGGCCGTCCCGTTGGTGGGGTGG
>NZ_BSTM01000048.1 GCF_030269515.1 Actinomadura sp. NBRC 104412
CAACCGGCCGACTCGACGACACGAACACCCCGGACAAGTCTTCTGCGTCCTCACGGCCGGCGTACTCGACATCGAGAACACCACCCCAATACGCGACACTCTCCTCGACCCCGCAACCACCAGGACTCACCGCGCCCGTGACATTCTGCAGGCTGCCGAACCAGCGGTCCGGAACCACAGCACCAGCCCGGGACGCGGAATAGACCTCGGCGACACGGCGAACGAACAAAGAAACGCCATAACCATCAACCAGCAGGATGTTGGTCACAAAAATCCACGCCCAAGCGCCGTTCACACGACGCACAAGGATCGAGACCGACGCCGGCTCCCCCGCAGCAGCGGCCGGCGCGGCGGCGAGCCGTTCGCGGGCCAGCACCCGGATCTCATCATCGCCAAGACCCGCATCGACGATCTCCGTCTCCAGCGCCACGGCGGGATCGACGTACTGGAAAGGAACACCGTCCTCGTCACCGAAACGCACCCGCAACGCATCGGTCTCAGCGAAAACAGCACTCACCGAAGACCCGAACACCACCGGATCGACCGGGCCCTCCAACCAGATCAACTGACCCGCACAAAACACCGACGACCCAGAAGCAAGCCTCCAAGCCACCCAATTGCCCCGCTGGCTGGCGCTCAACCCCACACGATTCAAAGCCGTCAACGGAAGCCACCCACTTCTCTCGAGCTTGCAACGTGGTCAGGTCGTCTCGGTTGTGGGTGCCGCTGGTGGGCGTTCACGGCCCAAGGGCACGACCGACGGGGTACCGGCGACCGGATCGGGTACGACGAGGCAGCGGAGTCCGAAGACCTCGTGCACGAGATCGGCGGTCACGATCTCGGTCGGCGGGCCTTCGGCGACGACACGGCCGTCCTTCATGGCGATCAGGTGGGTGGCGTAGCGGGCGGCATGGTTCAGGTCGTGCAGCACGGCGACCAGGGTGTGGCCGGCGTGGTGCAGGTCGGTGAACAGCTCCATCAGCTCGATCTGATGGGTGATGTCGAGGAAGGTGGTCGGCTCGTCGAGCAGCAGGATGCTGGTGTTCTGGGCGAGTGCCATGGCCACCCACACCCGCTGGCGCTGACCGCCCGACAGCTCGTCCACCAGGCGGCCGGACAGGTCGGTGACCGCGGTCTGCTCCATCGCACGCAGGACGGCCTGCTCGTCGGCCTCCGTCCACTGCCGGATGAACCCCTGATGTGGATACCGGCCCCTGGCCACCAGATCGCCGACGGTGATGCCCTCGGGGGCGATGGAGGTCTGCGGCAGCAGTCCGACCCGCCGCGCCACCTCCTTGGTCTTGAAGGAGTTGATGTCGGCGCCATCGAGAACGACCTGCCCTGCCGACGGTTTCAACAGCCGGGACAGGCCGCGCAGCAGGGTGGACTTGCCGCAGGCGTTCGGACCCACGATCACGGTGAACGACTCGTCGGGAATCGCCACCGACAGCTCTCGGGAGATGACGCGTTTGTCATAGCCGATCGTCGCCGACTCCACGTGGAGTCGTGAGCCGTTCGGGCGCGGAGTGGTCACGGGTGCGCCTTCCGCTGCCGCACGACCGTCGACGGCGCTGGTGTGGGTACTCAAAGGCGTCTCCTGGCCTCGATGATCAGCAGCCAGCCGAGATACCCACCGCCGAGCATGACGGTGATGATGCCGACCGGCAACGGGGTTGGGGCGATGTGCTGGGCGAGGTAGTCCGCCGCCAGGCAGAGCAGCGCGCCGACCAGGGCGGCGGGAGCGAGGGTGATCCCCGCGGTGCGGGTCAACCGGCGTCCGATCTGTGGCGCGACGAGCGAGATGAACGCGATCGGGCCCGACGCGGCGGTGACCGTCGCCGTCAACGCCACCCCCACCACGATCAGCCGGAGACGAGCCGTTGAGACCCGCACTCCCTGGGCCGCGGCCGCATCGTCACCCAGCTCCAGTTGCCGCATCTGCCGGCTCGACATCGCCGCGAGCAGCAGGAGCATGGCGATGCAGGCACCGCCGAAGGCGACCTGGGCCGAGGAGACGCCGTTGAGCGATCCGGCCCTCCATGCCGCGGCGGCCATCGCCTGGTCCAGGTCGGCCTTGAGGATCAGCCAGATGTTGAGCGAGCCGAGCATCGACGAGATGCCGAGGCCCACGATGATCAGGCGGAACCCCTGCACGCCCCGCCGGTAGGCGAGCAGGTACACGGCGACGGCCGTCGCGATACCGCCGATCAGGGCTCCGCCGACCAACTGCCAGTAGGTTCCGTTGACGAGGAGCAGCACGATCAGGGCTCCGGCGTAGGAGCCGTCGGAGAACCCGATGATGCCGGGATCGGCGAGCGGGTTGCGCAGCGTCGACTGGAAGACCGCGCCGCTCACCCCCAGCGCGGCGCCGAACACCAGCGCCGCGAGGACGCGGGGCAGCCGCCACTCGACCACGATGTCGTGGACGAGCCCGGTCGTCCCCCCGGTCAGCGCGGAGACCACCTGTCCTGGACCAAGCCGGTACGAGCCGGTCATCAGCGCGAGCACGGCCATGCAGACGATCGCCAGTGCGAGGACCGAGCAGACGATGACCGAGCGCCACTCGTACCGAACCGCTACCCGCCGACGCCGCAGCACCAGCACCCGCCGCCCGAAGTCCACCCGGCGCGTCCCCGGCGACCAGGCGGTCCGGGACGAACCGGTGTGCGGATCGGATCCGGTGCGCACGCTCATAGCCCACTTGCTTTCTTCCGCCGCACCAACGCGATGAGCACGGGCGCGCCGACGAAGGCGGTGACGACGCCTACGGGGATCTCGCCGGGCCGCATCACGACCCGGCCGAGGATGTCGGAGGTCAGCAGCAGGATCGGGGCCAGCAGCACGCTGTAGGCGAAGATCCAGCGCTGGTCCGGGCCGACGATCCAGCGCGCGACGTGCGGAACCATCAGTCCGACGAAGCCGATCGGCCCGGCGATCGCGGTGGCGCCGCCGGCGAGCAGGGTCAGCGCGATGATCGCGAGGATCCGGGTGCGCACCAGCCGGACGCCTTGGGCGGCGGCCAGTTCGTCACCGAGGGCCATGGCGTTGAGCGGGCCTGACACCGCGAAGGCCAGCAGGAGCGCGATCGCGAAGAACGGCAGGGTCGGCCACAGCAGGTCGAGCGGGCGGCTCACGATCGAACCGGCGTTCCAGGACCGCATCGCGTCGAAGGCGTCCGGGTTGGTCAGCTCGAGTGCCGAACCGGCGCCACCGAGCACCAAGCCGACGCAGACCCCGGCGAGAACCGTCATCACCGGCGACTGGCCGCGTCGGGTCGACCCGAGGACGAGCACCACGAGTGTGACGATCAGCGCTCCGGCGAAGGCGAACCACATGTAGCTCTGGATGTCGCGGACTCCGAGCAGCCCCACGGCGACCGTCACCGCGAAGGAGGCGCCCGCGTTCACTCCGAGGATGCCCGGATCGGCCAGCGGATTGCGGGTCAGCGCCTGGATCAACGCCCCCGCGACCCCCAGCGCCATGCCCACGACCAGCCCGACGATGGTGCGCGGCAGCCG
The DNA here is from genome assembly GCF_030269515.1 of Actinomadura sp. NBRC 104412. Lineage (GTDB taxonomy): Bacteria > Actinomycetota > Actinomycetes > Streptosporangiales > Streptosporangiaceae > Spirillospora. The sequence goes on from NZ_BSTM01000048.1 coordinate 3,519, forward strand.
GAAGTCCCGGATCGCGAACTGATCGATGTCCTTCGACGGGTGGAACAGGGCGTCCCACACCACGGTGGGCGCGATGGCCGTTGATCCGATCATCATGCTCGCCACCAGCAACGCCAGGAGCACTGCCAGCGCGACGACCAGGCCGATCAGACGACGACGCGGTCCGGACACCGTACTGGTGCCCGGACCGGCGGGTCGTCGCAGCGCGAGGTCCGTCACTTCTTGGCGGCGAGGGTCGCCAGTGCGCGATCGAGCGAGTCCAGGTACCGCAGAACGGCACCGTAGGAGTTGTTGCCGGGGCAGAAGACGCCGAGCGCGTGACCGGATTGCACGATGGACAGCGCCTTCCAGGTGTTGGTCTCGACCACCGGCGCGAAGACCTCGGTCGGCTTGCCGCCGGCGTCGGCGGGGTAGATGATCGCGTCGTACTTGGACAGCTCGGCGATCTGCTCGAAGGGCAAGGCCGTGTAGGCCAGGGGGTCGGCGCCGGCGGCCGCCTTGGGGAAGTTCATGCCGATGTCGTCCTGGGCGATCTCGACGCATCCGATGTCCGCGATGACGAACGTCCCGGGATCGGAGTTCTCGTAGCGGTCGACATTGACGAACTTGGTGTTCTTGATGATGTCCGCGTACGTCTGCTTGATCTTGGCGATGCGTCCCTCGAAGCCCGACTTCTGCCGGCTGAGCTCAGCCTTCACGTTGCCGGCCTCCGCGATCCCCTCGGCGAGTGCCTTCCACTCGGTGTCGAGCCCCCAGAAGACCGTCGGGGCGATCGACCCGAGTTGCTTCTCGATCTTCTTGAACTCGGCATCGGGAATCTGGACCAGGATGAGGTCCGGCTTGAGGCTGGCGGCCTTTTCGAGGTCCACCTCGTCACCGAGGTTCGTGGCCTTCCGGAACGTCGCGCGCTGATCCTCCGGCAGCAGGGCGAGTTCGGACTCGTCCACCCCGGTCACGCCCACCGGCTTGCCGCCCATGTCGATGAACGGCAGGTCCGTGTTGCCGATCGTGATGACCCGCTGCGGGGCGGCGGGGACCTTGATGTCGCCGTTGTCGGCCTTGACGGTGCGGGTCTTGTCAGCCGTGCCGCCGGTGTCGCCGCCACCGTTGTCGGCGCTGCCGCAAGCCGTGAGGACGAGCGCGACGCTCAAGATCGCGGCGGCCAGGGCCACGCCGCGGCGTCTCGCGGTTGTCATGGTCATGGTCGTGTTCTTCTTTCTCTTCAATTCCGAGGGCGAAGGTCAATGGGTGCCGACGGGTACGAGGGTGCGCGTCGTGCTGCGAACCACTCCGGCCCGGGAGATGACGGCGTCGAGTCCGGCGGCGGTTGTCGAGCCAGCTCGGACGCCCGGTCCCTCCGGTGGGGAGGTCGATCCGGGCGTCCGGGACGACCTGTTGATCGCGGCGATGAGCTTCCCGTTGGTGGTCGCGCGCCCGGACGTGACGCTGTAGGTGCGGTGGCCGAGCAGGTCCGCGTCGGCGTCGGGCAGGGCTTTGCAGGTGCTGCTGATCAACACGGCATCGGCGGCCCGGCCGGGTTCGGAGACGGACCGCTCGATCACACCGCCCCGCGCGCTGCCGCTCGTCGGGGATGGTGGCGGGCAGGTCGCGGCGCAGCCAGTCGGCCTGGGCGGGCAGCGCGCGAATCGTCACGCGCAGGTCTTCGTGGACGGCGACGAACCCGCGAGCCTGGGCGACCGCACCGCCGGAGTGGATCACCAGATGCCGGACCCCGGCGAGCAGATAGGACTTGGCGATCGACATGGCCGGCGCGGCGGTGAACTGGCGGAGCTGCTCTCCACTCAGCGTGATCCGCCGCATCCCCGGCGTCAGGTCCACCAACCGCACGACTTCGACCTCCCGCAGGGTCAGGGGGTGCACGGTGAGCTGGCGCGAGGTCTTCGGCATGCCGAAAGCGGGCCCTTCCGATCTTCTTCTGGGCTGATGAGGCTACGTTCCATCGACGTAAGCCCACGGGCCATGTTAGGTAAACCTAACCTAAAAAGCCAGCGTTGAGTTCGGCGGCGAGGTCGGCAGCGATGTGGACGGGGACAGGTCGGTTCCCTTGGGGAGGTACTGGCGCAGCAGGCCGTTCTCGTGCGAGCCCGCTGCCAGGGGCCGGCCGGACGATCCCAGGTCAGCGACCTGACCAGGTGGGCGGGAAGCTCGTTGGTCGTGCGGAGCAGCGCGTCGAATGTGCCGGTGGGCGTCGTGTCGCCCGGGCGAGAACGGCGCGCCGAGCTGCGGCGACTGGCTCTTCTTCTGCCCTACCCGCGCGGGTTCGGGTGAGGCTCCGACCACGTCACACGAGTACTTCGCCGAGGTTCCGTTGGCACTGTCCGCGACATGCTGCTACCTGAGCCACCCCATAGAGAGGTGGTCGCCGGGGTGGGGGCCGAGCAGTTCTTCTACGAGCTCCGCGACGGTTCTGCGGCGGACGCGGCGATGTCGCCGCTGCGGTCCCCGTACGCGTTGGTCTACTTGGCGTTGATGGCCGCTCATCTGGGCGACGGCCGGATCTCGACGGCATGACGCTGACCGCCCTGCTCGATGAGGACCTGCCCGCACGCGCTACCAGGCTCACTTCGGGCGCCGCGCACGCGGTGCGGCAGATGCGCGGCCCACGGCGGGAGACCTCGGTGGCGACCCAGTCGGCGCTTGCGATGGTCATGGCCGGGTTGCGGCAGATCGCCACCGACTCCGTGCCCGACCCTGCCGTGCGACGGCAGGCGATCGACGAGCAGATCGCGGCGCTGCGAGGAGCTCGACGATGGCAAGCCCGTCGAGGTGAACGCGGGCCGGCTGATCGACCGGGTGGCGGCGGTGGCTAAGCCGGTCGAGCGGATCCCCACCGACCTCGCCCGCTATGGCGAGCAGATGCACGCCAACACCGCTGCGCTGCTGCGGCAGAGCCTGCCCGACGATCCGGCAGAGTTCGCTCAGCCGCTCGACCGTATGTTCGCCGGCCATGATGTGATCGCCGAATCTCCTGAAGGGCAGGCGTTCCGGGCGTTCGCCACGCTGGTCGGCACACCGTCGCAGCGTGCTCAGACGGAGCCAGGCGTGCTCAGGTACGGATGCGGACCCTGCCCTCGGTGAGACGGGCGAGCGCATGGTCGATGTCCTGGAGCGACTGATCCAGCATTCCAACAGGGAAGCGGAGTCCCATGACGCCGAACTCCTTACGCTGCATTACGCGTTGGACGGCGGGATGATCCAGCCCGGTGACACCGGGTGTGCTCGCGTTGATGCCTGGCGCCAGTTCGAGCACCAAGAGTTGCTGCGCCCCGCCGGGCCTGACCCGGAATCCCTCGACCGCAGACCACGGCAGGAACACGCCGTCTGGCGCGTCGTCGATGCTGCACCGAAGGCCGAGGTCCGACATCCGCAATGCCGTCGCCGGGATTCCGGTGGCGCTCCACGATCGGCGCAAGCGTCGAACGTCGGCGAACCGGCGGCAGGAGCTGCCCAACAAGAGCAGGGCGGAGATTCCGCTTACGCCCACAATCATCCAGCTCCAGAAACCCTCCGGCGTTGCCATGACCATGAGCGCGACCGCAAGCCCAACGATGAGAGCACCGGCCACGGCCTCTACCCAAGCGGAACGGTACTTGAGGCGCATGGTCAGCCGGCGTGCCTCTTCAACGGCGTGACGGTCGATCCCGACGATGAACTCGGATCCCTGCTGGTGTTGATGCATCACGACAGAGTGTGGCCCAGCACGGGGTTCGGCACCACATCGGTCACCTGATTCAACCGGCTCAGAGGGTCTTCCTCAATTGCCGTGGTGACTGACGGTGCGCCGATCGCTACGGAGCTCGGGACTGGGTGTCACCACGCGGCTAAGACCGGATACCAGCCGCCGTGCCGCGACCGGGACCAGCGCGCGGGCTGTGGCCGGTTACTTGTGGCCCAGGTTCCGTTCCTGGTGCGCCGTTCGGTCTATTCCGATCGGTTATCAATCAAGTCATTAGACGCCAGGTCTACACCCTTTCTATGATCGGCCTGTGAAAGATCCGAAGATAGAGGCCGTCGAAAAGTTTTCGCCGCCTACGCCGAGGATGATGCCGACGGTATTCGCGCGGTGTTAAGCGCCGCATTGGGCAAGGCCGGTTCCAAGGCCGGTACCATTCGGTGTGGCATTTCGACGCCGAAGGCATGGTCGATCGCACCTTCAATCCGTCGGGTGACCGGCATCAAATGGACGCCTTCGTCTGGGCCAATAACGCCCTTGCCCCTCTCCCCGGCCGGCTCGCCCTGTGAACACGCGGGTCGCGGTCGCCGTCTTACTCGCGATCAGCCTCCTTGCGGCCGCCTGCGGTGGTGACGGCAATGCGACGAGCCAGTCGGATGCGGCGCCGGAAGACGCCCGCTTCGACCGGGCGAGCGCCCTCTTCGACGGTCGGGACGACATCATCGATCGTTTCCTCAAGCCGGACGTCATCGACGCGGGCGGCCGTTACCGCGAGACGGGTCGTCGCGTTCAGAACGGGCGCCTGGCCGTGTCCTTCGTCTTCGACACAGGGAGCGGCGGCCAGGAACGCTTCACCTACGCATTCCTCGTCCGCGACGGCCGGATCCAGGATGCCGCGGGTCGCTACACCTCATGATGCTCGTACGAGCCGGTACAGGCTGAGCAGCGGGACCGGCGTTCTGCGGGACGTGGACATTGGAAGGGACGCGATACCTGCTGCGGCTTCTCGGATCTCCGGTCTCTTTATCTCCGCCTTCGGGTCGAACGGGTCCACTGATCTCAATCCGATGAGGACACGACAGGAGAGAGCATGTTCAATAACCGACTGGACCCGGCGGCCGGCCAGGCGTTGGGAGAGCAGGTGGTCGCCGGTGGGGTGGTGCTCCCCCGCAGCGGCTCCAGGGCTCATTTGACGCACGGAGCCGCAGGTGCCGCCGACATATTCGCCGGTCGGCGTGGCCACATCTGGGAGGGCGGCCCGCAGGAGGACCAGGGGCTGCGACTGTTCCCGCGAATGTGGCTGACGGCCAGTCCCGGTACGCTGGCGCTGTTCGAACTCGCCGGGACGACCCGGCCCTGGCTGGGCGAGACGGTTTTCCGTGTCCCGCTGCGCGAGGTCACGACGTTCACAATGCGACCGCGGCTGGTCTCTTACAGGCTGCGACTGGGGTTGGGCGGCACGGCGGAATTGGAGCTGGAGATACAGCGTGGTGTCGGTTCCAAGCGGCAGATGAACCGGATCGCCGCGCTGCTGAGCCACTGATCGTCTGGGACCGGGAATGCCGCTGGAACTGCGTCTGATGCGTTACGTGATCGCGGTCGCCGAAACCGGCAGCTTCCAGGGCGCGGCGCGGCGGCTGCACATGGCGCAGCCACCGCTCAGCCGCCAGATCCGCGATCTGGAACGGGAACTCGGCGTGCGCCTTTTCGAGCGCCACCCGACCCGGCTGACCGAGGCGGGTCACGCCTTCGTGGAGTCCGCACGGCAGGTGCTCCGCGACACCGAACACGCCGTACAGCGCGCCCGCCAGGCGGGACGGGCCGAAACGGGCACGGTCGGCGTCGGGTACGGGCCGACCACGGCCTACGAGGAGATGCCCAAACTGCTCACCGCGATGAGCGAGCGACATCCCGGAATTCGCTGCGAAGTGCGCGAGGACCGCGACGTCGACCTCGCCGCCGCGTTGGGGGAAGGACGGCTCGACGCGGTGCTCGGCCGGCTGCCGCCGATTCCGCCGGGCTGCGAGACCGAAGTGCTGCGCCGCGAGCCCTACATCGTCCTGGTCGCTGACGGGCACCGGCTGGCCGGACGCGGCGCCGTCCGTCTGTGCGAACTGCGCGGCGAGACGTTCCGGTTCGTGGCCCGGCGGGTCGCGCCACGGTACTACGACGGCGTCCTGGCCGCGTTGCACAGTACTGGAGAGACCTTCGAGGTCTGGGAGAACCCCGTTACCGGCCTGCGCACCTATCAGGACCTGCGCAACGGTGGCTTCATGCTGGTTCCGTGCACGGTGTCCCGGCATCTGCCGGGCGGGATCGTCGCCCTCGAAGTGCTGGACGACCTGCCGCTGATCGACGTGGAACTGACCTGGCGTCCCGAAGCCGCGTCCCCGGCGCTCACCGCGCTGGTCGGGACTGCTCGTGAGGTCGCATGCGCGGAGGGCTGGACGCGGTGATCCGCGGCCCAGCCTTCCGGTCTTCTTCCTCTGCCCCTCCGGTCAGGACGGGAACCGGGCGGACGTGCGCGGCCAGGAGAGACCCGCGCGGCCGACAGTCGACGGACGAGAGCCGGCCGGCCGGGCGGGCCGGTCACGGGGCTGCGTATCGTTCCAGGAGCGCGGCGACGTGCCGGGGCGCCATGTCTCCCTGGAGGAGGGGGCGACGCCTGAGCGAGCACCCTCCCCCTGGTATTCAGCGGCCTGCGGATCGCGCTCCGCACCGAGAGGCTGCGGAGGTCACACCATGCCGCCGTTGATCGGCAGGACCTGGCCGGTCACCCAGCCCGCCGCGTCGCTCACCAGGAATCCCACGACGGGTGCCACGTCCCCTGGCAGGCCGAGCCGGTTGAACGGGTTGGCCTGCGTCACCCAGGCCACCGACTCGGGGGTCTCGGCGGAGTGGAAGAACGAGTCGTCGACGGGGCCGGGGGCCACGGCGTTGACGGTGATGCGGCGGCCTCCCAGTTCCTGCGCCGCCGCCTTCACCAGTTGCTCGACCGCGGCCTTGCTGCCCGCGTACAGCCCGTACAGGCCGACCGTCATCCGGGTGATCGTGGTGGACAGCAGGACGCAGCGTCCGCCGTCGGCGAGGTGCCGGGACGCGGCGCGCAGCGTCCAGAACGCCGTGCGGGTGTTGCGTCCGATGACCTCGTCGTACTCGGCGTCGGTGATGTCGGCGACCGGCTTCTTCAGCACCATGCCGGGCATGTGGACGACGATGTCGACGTGTCCATGCCGCTCGATCACGTCGGTGAGCAGCCGGTCGGTGGCGCCCGGTTCGGTGGCGTCGGAACGGACGGCCTCCGCCGTCACCCCGTGCCCCTCGAGCCTGGCCACGGTGACCTTGGCGTCGTCCTCGTGGACGGCATAGCTGATCACGGTGGTCGCGCCCCTGGAGGCGATCTCCTCGGCGATCGCGGCGCCCATGTTGCGGCTTCCCCCCACCACCACGGCGACCTTGCCCTGGAGGTCACGGCTCGGCGTTGTCATAGGACTCCCATCGATGATCAAGGGCATGCGACATCGCCCCGAGAGAGAAATGTCTGCATGTCCCGAGAACCGGAAATGCGTTTCGGGGCTTTCAGAAGTCTCGGGCCGCACCCTTGCCGCAGGCAAAGATCGGTTGGGTCTGCGCTGATACCCCAGAGGTATTCGGGTCTTAGCGCCACGTGCACGGAATCAATCGGTGGACGCGTGTGCGCCCTGGTCAGGCGCCGTCCGGAGCCAGCGTGTCCACGAAGTCGCGCACGAGGGCGCGGCCGTCGTCGGCCCGCCACGCGACCGCCAGTTCGGTGAGCGGCAGGCCGGTCACCGGGATGGCCCCGATCTCGGGCCGCTGGTAGATGGGCACGTTGCCGGCGGCCAGCAGGACGATGCCGCTGCCCTGCTCGATGGCGGTGAACGTCTCGTCGGCGTTGGCCACGGTCGCGCCGATCTTGACCGGGTGGCCACCGCGCTGGTCGAGGGCCAGCCAGTGGTCGCGCTGCGGGCCCGCGGCCTCCACCAGCGCCACGAAGGGCTCGTCCAGCAGTTCGGCGAAGGCGACCTGGTCACGTCCGGCCAGCCAGTGGTCCTTGTGGAAGGCCACCCAGCGTTGCTCTCGCGCCACCACCCGGGCATGGACCGCCAAATGCGGGGGCAGCGGCAGCCAGACGAACGCCACATCGACCTGCCCGTCCGCCAAGCCCGCGCTGGGGTCGTCCCAGTCGATCTGGCGGGGACGCAGCCGCGAGCCGGGCCACCGCCGCGCCAGCACCGGCCGCACCGGCGCCAGCAACCCGCGTCCCACACTGGTCGCCAGCCCCACGGTGAGCACGGCCGCCTCGTCCGCGGCGGCCTCGGCGACCGCGCGCCGCGTACGGTCCCACGAGTCCAGCAGCTCGCGCGCGGCGGGCAGCAGGACCCGGCCCGGCGCGGTGAGCGTGACGGTACGCCGGTCCCTTTCGAGCAGCCTGACGCGCAGCGTGTCCTCAAGTTGCCGGATCTGTTTGCTGAGCGCGGGCTGGGATATGAACATCCGCTCGGCGGCACGGGTGAAACTGAGTTCCTCGGCCACGGCCACGAAAGCGCGCAGGCCACGCATATGCACGTCCATAACTACCGGTTATTAGAGCAGCTATTGGACCTTCGGCACAGCCGCATCTCGAAGTTGTACATGGCCTTGATGTGCTTGCGTGCCTTCCCAGGGCGGAACCCGAACTCTCTGCTGAGCTCGGCCTCCTCACGTACGAACGAGCGGGGCGGCACGGTCGTCCACGTCGAAGCGTTCCGCCCATAGGTGGCCAGGATCTGGTCCAGTAGACGGGACACCCTGTCCTTGCGGAGCGCGACACACACGAAGGCCATGGCCCTGTCCGCCGCGGTACGGCTGCCGCGTGCGCACTGGCGATAACCCTCGCGCAGACCGGGAAGGCGTCCGAGCACCACACGAAGGTGCGGCATCAAATCGTTCTGATGGCCCGGCGGCTTGCTGCTTTTCAAGCGCGACCACCTCCCCGCGACGGCCTGCGGTACGAGCGTGCATCAGCAGGTGAGCGCCTGCCAGTGCACCGTCCGTAACCGGCCCGGCGGGTACCGGAACCGGCCAGCCGGCCTCATGTCGGCCGTACGGGGGAGCCGACCGGGCGATCTGGGTCGCGCGGGGGAAGCCGAGCAGGGCGGCCGACCGCGAGCTTGTTGGGGAGCGGAGGAGCACGCCTCCGCCTGGACCCAAGGAGAAGCATGATGAAACTCCACCGTGCCTTCCGCGCGGGGCTGGCCTTGACATGCGCGGCGGCGGCGCTCACCGGTACGGCGTGGGCGGGCTCGCAGTCGAGCCCGCCCACGAAGACGGCCAAGGAAGCGCATGTCACCGGGGACGCGTGGGTGAAGTACCCCGGCGACACCGAGCACCCGTACCGCCGCTTCGTCATCGACGCGCACGGCCGGCCCTGGAAGGTCGTCGACGGCAAGGTCGTGATGGGTGCCGCACGCGGCACCGTGCACGTCAACCACTACTCGCCGGACGAGCCCGGCGGGGCTTCCAAGGACCACTGGTTCAGCATCAAGGTCGACTATCTGATGACCGGTGGGCCGGTCGCCGTGGTCTCGGGCATCCGCCAGGACACCGTGCCCGCGAACATGAAACGGGCGACGCTGACCTTCTACCAGTCACCGCTCGGCCACAGGCACGACCGCATGGGGTTCTCCTGGGGCGTCGTCCACCCCGCGTGCCACCAGATGGGGACAGGCCCCGCCCCGTTCTCCCCCGCCGGCCCGGGACCCGACGGCCGCTGGCTGAAGGGCTACACCGTCAAGGACGCTCCGCTGCCGATCTGGAGCGACCCGGGCATCCAGCCGCCCGACGCCCCGCCCGACTGCACGTTCACCGGTCCCGGCGAGTGATTCAGGAGTGGTGTTCTTCGACGATGACCTCGTTGACGGGACGCCGGATGGTGGTGAGGTCGGGGCCTGCCGGGATGCCGAGCCGTAGCAGCACCTGTGGGTAATGCCCGTTGGTGAACCTGGTGCGGATGAGCTCGCGCAGTTCGGGGATCTCCAGGGCCTGGGTGTGGAAGGCGGCGGCCAGGGCCTCCTCGGCGGCGGCGCGCAGCAGCATCCGTTGCAGCGCCTGCCCGGAACCGATCCAGTCCAGCGGCGTATCCCCCGGCGTGGCGATGATCATGACGAGGCCGGTCGAGGGGTCGGCCGGCTCGTCGCTCACGGTGCCCCAGCCGTGGCCTCGGGCGAAGTCGCGGCCCGGGAAGTGCGGGTCGGTGGGCGGCGTCCACCCTGGGTAGGCGCTCTGGTGGACGCCATCGGAGCGGGTGCTGCCCGGCGCGGGTGCCCAGCGTGCCGTCTCGGCGGCATGGGCGGGGTCCATGCGCTGCAGATGCTCGGCGGCCTGGGTGAGCCCGGCCAGTGCCTGCTGAGTGTGCCCTTCCACGGCCTGGATCAACCGGGCACCTTCGTGTTCGGCCTCCAGCCGCAGCGCGTTCAGCAGGGAGGGCCGGATTCCGGTGGGCTTGAACGCGCCGCGATGCGTGCGCCTGTACCGAACGGCCGCGTACAGGCGCTGCGCATGCTCGTCCACCGGGATGGGGGCGCCCACGTGTACGTCGGCCAGCAGGTGCGGGCGGTCGGGGTCGGGCAGTACGCGCGGATGCGCCTCGCGGCCCAGGGCCCTGAGGGCGACACGCAGGGTGAACAGCGCCGCGCCGCAACTGATCAACATCTCGCGTCCGTCCGGATCGGCGGCCTCCAGCCGCCGGTCGGCGTCGGCACGCAGGGTGATCCGGGAACCGTGGACGCCGAACGTCCACGGCTGGGTGTTGTGCACCGAGGGCGCCCATACCGCCGCCCGCACGGCCTGCCGGACCTCCGCGGCCACGTCGTCGCCCGTGCCATACCGCCGCGACCTCGTCGCCTCCATGATGCCTCCCATCGTTGCGGCTCCGGTTCCCACCGCACCACCTGGGCATCTCGACCGGGAGGGGGCGAAGGTCGGCCACTGCCGGGACCTTCGGCGCTTCAGCCACGCCCGCCCGTGCCGCACGCTGCCAGGAGGGGCCGGGGCGTACCAGCCAGCGACGAACGGGAGCGCACCATGCTGATCGGTGAAGTGATGACCTCTCCGGTGGTGACCGTGCCCAGGACGGCCACCGTCCGCCAGGCCATCCGGGTCCTGCACGAGCACGACATCACCGCCGCGCCGGTCATCGGCCCCGACGGTCGCATGGCCGGCATCGTCAGCGAGATGGACCTGCTGCGCGGCGCGTTCGAGGCCGATCCCCGCGCCTTCCTCCGCCCGGTGGCCGCGCCGGGCGAGCCCCCGCCGCGCCACGTCGACGAGGTCATGACCAGCCGGGTGCGCACGGCACGGCCCAACTCCGACGCCGCGGACCTGGCCGAGACGATGATCAGGACCGGCCTCAAGAGCGTGCCGGTCCTGGACGGCGACCGGCTGGTGGGCATGGTCAGCCGCCGCGACCTGCTCGCGGTGCTGGCACGCGGGGACGCCCGCATCCGCGACGACGTGATCGCCGCCCTCCGCGAGCACGGAGCCCGGGACCGGTGGACCGTCACCGTCCGGGACGGAGACGTCGAGCTGCGCGGTGAGGCGGACGAGGCCGCGCGCCGGCTGGCCGAGGTGCTGGCCCGGACCGTGCCCGGGGCCTCCAGGGTCACCGTCCGCGAATCCGCCGGCCGGAGCTAGCCTCCGTACGTCCCCCTGCCGACGGCGAGCTGCACCTTCCACATCGCGCCCACCAGGGCACGGAACCGCACGACGCCGCGCCGTAGCGCGGCCGTGTCGCGGGCGGCACAGGCGGCGGCGATGTCGTCGGCCACGAGCGCGAGGCGGTCGAGGCGGCAGGCGAGGAACCGGGTGACCGGCGCGTTCCGTCCGGCGCCCGTCCGCGCCGCCAGGAGGACCCGGGTCGCGGCCCTGACCTCGGCCAGCGCCCGCGCCGCCAGCGCGCCCGGTGCGTGCGCGGGCGACCCGCCCGGATCGTCCACCGCCATCGCGAGGCGGGCCATGGCGTCCAGGCAGCGCCGGTGGTGACCGCGCAACGCGACCGGTACGTCGAGGTCGGCGAGAGATCGCATGGTGGCCCCTTCGAGGTCGTCCGGAGGGGCGCGGCGCCCCCGATCGCCGCACGCCCTCTGCCGTCGATGGTGCGGCGCCGGGCCGGGCGGCCAGTAGGGACTTTCGTCCCGAAGCCGGGGCGCACGCCTGAGCGCCCCGCCGAGCGAGGGACGAAGGTCCCGGCGTCTCCGGGTAGCCCAGCCCTGTCCCCCGCCGGGACGCGAGTGATCGACTGGAGACCGGGAAAGGAGATCTTCATGCAGGTCAAGCCCGCTCAGCGTTGCGTGGTCGTCGGCGTCGACGGATCACCCAACTCGATCGCCGCATTGCGCAGGGCCGCCCGCGAGGCACGGTCACGGCACGCTCGGCTGGACGTCGTGCACGTCCCCGACCCCAAGGCGGCCGGGCTGCCGCGGCCGCTGCGGACGTTCAGGGAGTGGCTGCGATTGCGGAGCCTGGTCGCCGACAACCTCGACCGCTCGCAGCATCTCACCACCCGTTTGCGCATCCTCTACGGCGACCCCGGACCGGTCCTGGCCGAACAGGCGGCCCGCGGGGAGCTGCTGGTGATCGGTGCCCGCGAGCACTCTGAACACGGCAGCCCCTTCGGGGGCCACACCGTCCCGGTCGTCCGGAGCAGGGCCACCTGCGAGGTGATCATCTGCGCGGACCATCACGCCGATTCGGGAATCGACATCGAGTGAGCGCGGGATGAGCCGCTGGCTGCTCGCCTACGACGGGTACGACCCGGACTGGGAGGGGGTACGGGAGGCGCTGTGCACCCTTGGCAACGGGTACTTCGCCACCCGGGGCGCGCAACCGGAGGCGACGGCGGACGGCGTGCACTATCCCGGGACCTACGTCGCGGGCTGCTACGACCGGCTGGCCTCGCGGGTCGCCGGCCACACCGTCGTCAACGAGGACCTGGTGAACGCGCCGAACTGGCTGCCGCTGACCGTCCGGATCGAGGACGGCCCGTGGCTGCGGCTCGCCGCGCTCGCCGCCGGCGACGGGGCGCTGCTGGCCCACCGGCAGGAGCTGGATCTGCGGCGGGGCGTGCTGACCCGGCTGCTGCGGTTCGCCGACGCGGCGGGACGGGTGACCCGGATGGCGCAGCGCCGCTTCGTGTCCATGGACGACCCGCATCTCGCGGCGCTGGAGACGACGCTCGTCCCGGAGAACTGGAGCGGCCGGATGGAGGTCCGCTCCGCGATCGACGGGCGCGTGACCAATTCCGGGGTCGCGCGTTACCGGCTCCTCAACGGGTCGCACCTCGTTCCGGACGGTGAGGGACCGCACGGCCACGAGGCGGTGTGGCTGTCGTGCCGCACGGCCACCTCGCGCATCGGCATCGCCGTGGCCGCCCGTACCCGGGTGGACGCCGCGGCCGAGCGGAGGACGCACGACGAGCGCGGCTGGATCGGCCAGGACATGACCGTGCGGGCCCAGGAAAGCGTTCCGGTCACGGTCGAGAAGGTCGTGGCCCTGTTCACCACGCGCGACCGGGCGATCGGAGAGCCGGCGGAGGCGGCGCGCACGCGGGTCGATCGGGCGGGGACCTTCGACGAGCTGCTGGAGCGGCACGTGCCGGCCTGGGACCGGCTGTGGCACCGCAGCCAGCTCGACGTGGACAGGGAGGACGTGCAGCGCGTCCTCAACCTGCACACTTTCCACCTGCTGCAGACGGTGTCGGTGCACACGGTCGAACTCGATGTCGGGGTCCCGGCGCGCGGCCTGCACGGCGAGGCGTACCGGGGCCATGTGTTCTGGGACGAGTTGTTCGTCCTGCCGTTCCTCACCCTGCGTTTCCCGGAGATCGCGCGCGCTCTGCTGCTGTACCGGTGGCGGAGGCTGCCCGAGGCCCGCCGCGCCGCGCGCCGGGAAGGGCACCGCGGGGCGATGTACCCATGGCAGAGCGGCGCCGACGGGCGTGAGGAGACCCAGCGGCTGCATCTCAACCCGCGCTCCGGACGCTGGCTGCCCGACCATTCGCACCTGCAACGCCATGTGGGGCTGGCGATCGCGTACAACGTCTGGCGGTTCTACGAGGCCACGGGGGATGCGGAGTTCCTCGCCGAGTACGGCGCCGAGATGCTGCTGGAGATCGCCCGGTTCTTCGCCGACCTGGCCGTCCACAACAAGAAAGGGGACCGCTACGAGATCCGCGGCGTGATGGGCCCGGACGAGTACCACGACGGCTACCCCGGTCGCGATGAGCCCGGCCTGGACAACAACGTCTACACCAACGTCCTCGCCGTGTGGGTGCTGTGCCGGGCCCTGGACGTCCTGGCGCTGCTGCCCGCCGACAGCCGCGAGGGGCTGCGGGAGCGGCTCGGGCTGACCGGCGAGGAGATCACCCGGATGCGGGACGTCAGCCGCAGGATGCGGGTCGTCTTCCACGACGGCGTCCTCAGCCAGTTCGAGGGGTACGCCGACCTTGAGGAGCTGGACTGGGACGGCTACCGGCGCCGGTACGGCGACATCCGCCGCCTGGACCGCATCCTGGAGGCCGAGGGCGACACCCCCAACCGCTACCGCGCCTCCAAGCAGCCCGATGTGCTGATGCTGTTCTACCTGCTCTCACGCCAAGAGCTGGACTCCGTCCTGACCAGGCTCGGATACCCGCCCGGACCGGACCTGATCGAGCGGACGATCGCCTACTACCTCCCCCGCACCTCCCACGGCTCGACGCTCAGCGCGGTGGTGCACGCCTGGCTGATGGCGCGCGTCGACGGCGACGAGGCGTGGGAGTTCTTCCTGGAGTCCCTGCGCGGCGACATCGAGGACCGCCAGCGCGGCACCACGGCCGAGGGCATCCATCTGGGCGCGATGGCCGGCACCCTGAACCTGGTGCAGCGCTGCTACGCCGGCATCTCCACCCAGGGTCCCGTGCTGCACCTCGACCCCCGGCTGCCCACCGGCCTCGGCCACGTACGCCTCGGCCTGCGCTACCGCGGCCACTGGGGCATCGATGTGACCTGCTCCCGCGACCGGCTACGGGTGGCGCTGCGCCCCGGTGTGGCCTCCCCGATCGAGGTGGCCTGCGACCCCGACCGGGTCACGATCGAACCGGGCGGCTCCTGGGAGACGCCGCTCGCCGACGGCAGGCTCCCGGCCCGGCACGCCTGACCTTGGCCCAGGACCGCGGGATCCGCCATATGCGCTACGCCCGTTCACCAGGCTCGGGACGGCCGCCGTCACCTGCCGAGGGGACCGTCTCGTGATCCGGGGTACGGCGGCCCGAGATGAGCTGTGGGCGGATGCGGATGTAGTGCTCGCGCGCGCCCGGTGCCCAGGGGTCCAGGGGCAGCGCGCGGAGGGCGGCCAGTTCGGCGGGGTCGGTGACGCCCCGGGCCTTGCCGATCACCACGACGGACCAGCCGGTGCGGAACGCGGCGTCGAAATCGTCGATCTCGAAGGCGACGATGGTGTCGCGGGCGGCGTTGGCCAGCCGGGACGTGGGTGAGGTGCGGATCACCACGTCCCCGTCCGCGACGACGTAGTTCACCGGCTGGATGGCGGGGAGCGCCCGGTCGGTGAAGACGATGCGTCCGAGCTGGGTGGAGGCGAGCAGCGACCGGCACTCCTCGATACCGAGGATCTCCAGCCCGCCGTGGTCGAGTTGCATGGACTCAGGGTGCCTCGCCGGGGTGACGGTCCAGCAGGGCCGAAGGTCCCTACCTGCGCGGCGGGCGGGATGCCTGGCGCCGGGTCGCCCGCTTGGCGAGTTCGACGAGCGCGGAGGGGAGCGTGGAGGGGAGCGCGGGGGCGCTTGCGCCGACCCGTTCACCACGATGTCCGCGCCGCCCGGGGTGCTGTTCCGCTCCGAAGGCGGTAATGGTGGAATGGGGCCGCGCGGGGAAGGGAGATCGGCCGATGCCGCAGGAACGCCGCTCCGGTGACGAGCGCGCGAAGCTGATCCTGCCGCACCTGAAGCTGGACGACCTTCTGGCGGAGCTCCAGGCGCGGCTGGAGGCGGCAAGGGGGACACGGGACCGGGTGCACGCGCTGCTGGAGGCCGTGGTCTCCATCGGCGGCGAACTGGACCTGGAGACGGTGCTGCGGCGGATCACCGAGGCCGCCACCACGCTCGTCGACGCCCGGTATGGGGCGCTGGGCGTGATCTCCGAAGAGGGCGAGCGCCTGGTGCAGTTCTTCACCTCGGGCGTCAGCGAGGAGCAGATCGAGAAGATCGGGCACTGGCCGCACGGGCACGGCATCCTCGGCCTGCTGATCAAGGAGCCGCGTCCGCTGCGGCTGCCGGAGATCTCCGAGCACCCCGAGTCCTACGGCTTCCCCGCCCACCACCCGGCGATGCACACGTTCCTGGGCGTTCCGATCCGGGTGCGCGACGAGGTGTTCGGCAACCTCTACCTGACCGAGAAGGCCGGTGGCGGGCAGTTCGAGGAGGAGGACGAGATCGTGGTCACCGCGCTGGCCACCGCCGCCGGCGTGGCGATCGAGAACGCCCGGCTGTACGAGGAGGCGCGCAGGCGCGAACGCTGGCTGGAGGCGTCGGCCGAGGTGTCCACCGCGCTGCTGTCGGGCACCGGCACCCGCGAGGCCACCGCGCTGGTCGCCCGGCGCGCCCGGGAGATCACCGACGCCGCCGTGGCGACGGTGATGCTGGCCGACGAGGCGGCGGGCGAGTTCGTCATCGCCGCGGCGGACGGCGAACACGCCGACAAGATGAAGGATCTGCGGCTGCCCATCGGGCACGCCGTGGCGGGCGGCGTCTACACCAGCGGTACCGCGACGCGCCTGGCCGACGGGCGGGAGGCGATGCGGGCCGGCGCGCTTCCGGCGGACCTGGCGGTCGGGCCGCTGCTGGTCGTCCCGCTCGGGGTGGGCGCGTCGGCGCGGGGCGTGCTGCTGGTGATCAACCCGCCCCGCGGGCCGGTGTTCAGCGCGTCGTCGCAGCGGCTGCTGGAGGCGTTCGCGGCGCAGGCGGCGGTGGCGCTGGAGGTGGCCGACGCGCGCCGGGACGCCGAACGGCTGAGGCTGCTGGAGGACCGGGACCGGATCGCCAAGGACCTGCACGACACGGTGATCCAGCGGCTGTTCGCCACCGCCATGACGCTGATGAGCGCGATCAAGCTCGTCGAGCGGCGGGATGCCGCGTCCCGCATCCAGCGGTCCGTGGACGACCTGGACGACACCATCCGCCAGATCCGCTCCACCATCTTCGCCCTCCAGGCGGGGCCGGAGGAGGAGGGGACGCTGCGCGGCCGCCTGCGCGCCCTCGTCGACGCCGCCACCGAGCGGCTGGGCTTCGCCCCGTCCGAACGCCTGGACGGGTTGCTCGACACCGCCGTCCCTCCCGAGACCGGGGAGCACCTGCTGGCGGTGGCGCAGGAGGCGTTGTCCAACATCGCCCGGCACGCCCACGCCAGTGAGGCGGCCGTCACCGTTCAGGTCGGCGGCGACGAGGTCGTCCTGCGCGTCGAGGACAACGGCGTCGGCATCCCCGAAGGGGGCCGCCGGAGCGGGCTGCGCAATATGCGGCAACGCGCGGAGGCCCTCGGCGGCTCGTTCAGCACGGCCCCCCGCCCCGGCGGCGGGACGATCCTGACCTGGGCCGTCCCCCTCGACACCGGCGATCCGGCCTGACGATCCAGCGTCGCCGCGTCCTCGATTCCCGTACCTTGGCGGCCGCTTTGCCGAAAATGCGCGTCGCCGCCGACGCGGCCCCCCGGGTTTTGGCCGGTCGCTCCGTGAACCTGGGCCACTGCGGGAAGCCACGGGGAATGCTCGGGGCAGGGCGCGGCGACGGGCCGGTTCCGCCCAGGTGGAGTCCCGCATCGAGGCGAGGGGGAGCGATGGCGAGCGGGTCGCTTGTGGTCGTGGGTTTCGACGGGTCCCCCGAGAGCGAGGACGCGATCCGCTGGGCGGTGCGGGAGGCTCAGTTACGGCGTTCCACGCTGTGCGTCGTCCACGCCTGGCGGTGGCCCTATCCGGCCGACTACGTCAATGAGGAGGGCGCCGCGATCGTCCGGCGCACGGGTGAAAACCTGCTCGACCGCGGGGTGGAGCTGGCGCGGCGGCAGGCGCCGGACGTGCGGGTGATCAAATGGCTGATGGACGGGCCCGCCCACGCGGCGCTGACACATGAGGCCCAGGGCGCGGAGATGATCGTGGTCGGCTCGCATCACGTGGGCGAGCTGCCGGTCGGGTCCACGGCGCTGCGGCTCCCGGCGCGGGCGGACCGTCCCGTGGTGGTGGTCCGCACCACCACGACCCGGTTCGAACAGGTCGTGGTGGGAGTGGACGGGTCGGCCGCGGCCGACGCGGCGCTGGAGTTCGGGTTCGAGGAGGCGGACCTTCGCGGCTGGAAACTGCGCGCGGTCTACGGGTGCTGGGAACCGGCCGAGGCCCCCGAGCGCGATCTCGCCCTGTTCGGCAATGAGGACAGGCTGCGGGAAGTGGCCGACGGGCGGCTGAAGCGCGCGGTGGAGCCCTGGCGGGCGCGTTACCCGGACGTGGACGCGTCCACCTTCCTGCGGCTGGGATCGCCGCGTGAGGCGATGTTCGAGGCGGCCGAGAGCGCGGATCTGGTGGTCGTCGGCAACCGCGGTACGGGTGGTCTGGACCCGTTGTGGCTGGGGGCGACCAGCGGCGCGCTGTTGCAGCACGCCCCGTGCACGGTCGCGATCGTGCAGGCGCGGCGATAACCGGGGCCGACCCTGGGCAGAGGACGAGTGACGTTGGGCAGGGTTCGCGGTGGCCGCGAGGCGCCGTCCAGAGCCCGCCTCGGGGGGAGGAACCATGGCGCCGCAGACGAGCGTGGTCGTCGGCTATGACGGGACGGACGAGAGCGATCACGCCCTGCGCTGGGCGGTGGAGGAGGCCCGGATGCGGCAGCGCGACCTGGTGATCTGCCACTCCTGGCGCTGGCCCTATCCGATCACCCATGTCGACCTCGACCTGGAGGAGACGGTGAAGCGGATGGGGCGGCACGTCCTGGAACGGGGAGTGAGCCGGGCACGGGACCTCACGCGGTCGGTGCGCATCCGGCCGAAGCTGATGGACGGTCCCGCCTATGCCGCTCTGCTGCACGAGTCCTACGACGCCGAAGTGCTGGTCGTCGGCTCCCACGAGCAGGAGGAACTCGCGATCGGGTCCACCGCTCTGCAACTGCCCGCCCGCGCCCAGCAACCCGTGATGGTCGTCCGCCCGTCCGACCACCACGAGCGCGTGGTCGTGGGCGTCGACGGGTCGGCAGGTGGTGACGCGGCGCTGGCGTTCGGCTTCCAGGAGGCGGCGCTGCGGGGGTGGCGGCTGGAGGCGGTCTACGGATGCTGGGAGCCGGGTGCCGTGGCCGGGACCGACCTGGCGCTGTTCGCCGACCGGGACGAGCTGACGCGGTCGTGCGGCGCCCTGCTGGAACGCGTGGTCTCGCCGTGGCGGACCAAGTACCCGCGGGTACAGGCGGACACCTCGCTCGTCCTGGAGGGGCCGCGTACCGCGCTGCTGGAGGCGGCCGAGCGGGCCGACCTCGTCGTGGTGGGCGATCGGGGCACGGGCTCCGTGGGCCCGCTGCTCCTCGGCGCGACCAGCACGGCGATGCTGCAGCACGCGCCCTGCGCCGTGGCCGTCGCGCACGCGACCACCGGCGGCTGATCCCGTCCGGTGTGCGCGGCCGGGTCGCGTGATGTCGCTGACGACTAGATTGTTCTGAAATCATGACCTGTGTACCGGATGCCCGTTGAGTCGGGAACGGTGGGACGCGACGCCCGGGGTCGGATCGCGTGCGGGTGGTGGTGCCGCGCCTGGTCAAGGCGCCGGCGCTGAACGACACAGGAGTGATCATGGACGTCGAGCGGACATCGTTGCCGGGGATCGGGCTGCGGCATGTGTTCACCACCAGGCGGGGCCGTCAGCTCGGTGTGGTCTCGCATCACACCGGCCGCAGAGACCTGGTGATCTACGACAAGGAGGACCCCGACACGTGCGTGGTATCAGTGGCGCTGAGCGATGAGGAGGCCAACGCGCTGGCCGAGCTGCTGGGCACAGGACGGGTGGTGGAACGGCTGAGCGAGCTGCACCGGCAGGTCGAAGGACTGGTCACCGACCAGATTCCCATCGCCCCCGGCTCCCCCTACGCCGGACGCACATTGGGGGACACCCGGACCCGGACGCGTACCGGCGCCTCGATCGTGGCGGTGGTCCGCGACGGCCAGGTGATCGCGAGCCCGCGTCCCGACTTCGTGTTCTCCGCCGACGACGTGGTGGTGGCGGTCGGCACCGACGAGGGCACGGCGGCCGTTGCCGACATCCTGGCCGGCGGGTGAGGCGCCCCTATGCATAGTGGGATCCAACTGATCGAGCTCGGTGCGATCATCCTGGCGCTGGGACTGCTGGGCGCGGTGGCCAACCGGTTCTCCATCTCGGCGATCCCGCTGTACCTGATCGCGGGACTGGCGTTCGGGTCCGGCGGGGTCCTGCCGCTGGGCGCCAGCGAGGAGTTCGTCGCCATCGGCGCCGAGGTCGGCGTCATCCTCCTGCTGTTCACCCTGGGCCTGGAGTACACCGCCGGCGAGCTGGTCGGCACGTTGCGGACCTCGGCGCCGTCGGGCCTGGCCGACCTGGTGCTCAACGCCGCGCCGGGCGTGATCGCCGCGTTCCTCCTCGGGTGGGGTCCGGTCGCGGCCGTGGCGATGGGCGGCGTCACCTACGTCACCTCGTCGGGCATCACCGCCAAGGTGATGGGCGACCTGGGCTGGCTGGGAAACCGCGAGACACCCGCCGTGCTGTCGATCCTGGTCTTCGAGGACCTGACGATGGCCGCCTACCTGCCCATCCTGACCGCGCTGCTGGCCGGGGCCTCCCTGGCCGCCGGCGCCACCACGCTGGGGATCGCCGCCGCCACCATCGCGGTGATCCTGCTGATCGCCCTGCGGCACGGCGCGCTGGTCGAACGGTTCGTCGCCAGCCCCAGCGACGAGGTGCTGCTGCTGAAGGTGCTGGGACTGGTCGTGCTGATCGCGGGACTGGCGCAGCAACTCCAGGTGTCGGCGGCGGTGGGGGCGTTCCTGGTCGGCATCGCGCTGTCCGGCCCCCTGGCGCACACCGCGCAGGAGCTGCTGTCCCCGCTGCGGGACCTGTTCGCGGCGGTGTTCTTCGTCTTCTTCGGCCTGCACACCGACCCCGGCGACCTGCCCCCCGTCCTGGGTGCCGCCGCGCTGCTGGCCGTGGCCGGGACCGCCACCAAGCTCGCCTCGGGCTGGATAGCCGCACGGCGGGTCGGCGTGGGCACGACCGGCCGGATGCGCGCCGGGGCGGCGCTGGTCCCGAGGGGCGAGTTCAACATCGTCATCGCCGGGCTGGCGGTGGCCGCCGGGATCAACCCGCAGATCGGCCCGCTGGCCGCCGCCTACGTCCTGATCCTGGCCGTCGCGGGGCCGCTGCTGGCCCGCGCCGCCGTACCCGCAGCCCGGGCCCTGAAGAAGCGCGGCAAGCGCAGTGATCAGGTGGCGGATCCGGCTCAGACCGACGGCGACGCCACTGCCGTGGACCAGCCCGAGGAGGACGGCGTCCACGGCCACACGCTCCGCCACGCCGAGGAGATCCCCTAGCTCTGCGTCCCCGGCTCGACGCCGGATGGGACACCGGCTCGGCCGCGTCGCGGCCGAGCCGGTGTCACGCCGGGATCTAGACCTCGCAGTAGCCCTTCGACCCGTTCGCCGGCACGCTCGCGAACGGCTCGCCGTCATCCGTGATCGTGAGCCGCCCGCTCAGAGCGGGACCGTCGCGGACGTCCAGGCCGAGCTCGCGCGCCCGCCGCTCGACCGCCGACGCGCCGCCGGTCTCGGCGACGTTCTCCAGCTCCGCCAGGACCTTCTCGCAACGGGCGACCGCGTAGTACCTCGGCACTCCGTAGACGCCCAGCCCGATCAGCAAGATCATGCCCAGGGCACCGGAGATCCGGTACCACCAGACGACCAGTTCGGAGGGCTCGACCACTTCGGGGTTCTTGAACCGCCAGGACTTGAACAGGCCCCACATCCGCCGCGGGAAAAGCACGTTGAGCAGGCACAGCGTCACCAGCACCACCAAGAGCGCGGTGAAGAACAGCACCTCGCCCCACATGTGCGAAAGCTACTTCATCGGCGGCCCGCCGTACATACGCGGCCCGGCCGGTCACCCGTTGGCGAGGATGTCGGCGACCGCCGCGGTGCCCTCGCCGGTGCCGACCACCACCACGACGTCATGGGCCTCGAACACGAAATCCGGGCCGGGGCTGGCGATCACCCCGCCGCGCCGCACCACGGCCACGATCGAGGCGCCGGTGCGCGTACGCGCCCGCGTGTCGCCCAGCGGCCGCCCAACATAGGGCGACCCGGCGGACACCGGGATCTTCTCGGTCACCAGTTCCTCGACCTGGCGATGCTCGTCGTTCACCCGTTCCACCACGTGGACGGTCTCCAGCAGCTCGGCCAGCCCGTTGGCCTCCTCGCCGGTCAGCTCCACCGACACCACGCGCTTGCCGGGATCCTCCTTGCCGTAGATCACCAGATCGTGACGGCCGGTGCGATGGGAGATCACCCCCAGCCGGCGGCCCCGCTTGGTGGTGAACTCATGACGCAGCCCGATCCCCGGCAACGATGTCCGCTCGACGTCCACGCCCACTCCGCTCAGCTCACTCGCCATGCCGGGGAACCTCGTCGTCCCCGCTCAGGTGCCATGTCGCCCCCTGCCGGCCACCGGGGCGTCATGATCCCAGAACGGCACCGCCGTCCGCCAACCAGATACCCGTTCCGCCGGGCCGCCGGCGAGAAACCGGGTTGACCACCGGCCCGGTGGTGGGATCGTGAACCCGTGGCACCTCCCCGCCAAACCGGCCACCGCGACCACGCCGCGCCCGCCACCCGGCCACCCCCGTCCGCGGCCGACCCGCCGGACCAGTTCGACCGGTGGGCCGCCACCTATGACACCAGCCTGCTTCAGTGTCTGCTCTACCAGCCGGTGCACCAAGCCGTACTGCGACACGCCCACCGGCACGCTTGCGACCCCGCCCGGATCCTGGACATCGGCTGCGGCACGGGACGCCTCCTGCACGCCGCCGCCCAGACGTATTCGCACGCGGCCATGATCGGGACGGACCCCTCCCCCTCGATGATCCGCAACGCCGCGGCCGGACCCACCGGCGACACCACCGCCAGGATCCGCTTCGTCCGCGCCCGCGCCGAGGCCCTGCCCTTCCGCGACGCCACCTTCGACCTCGTACTGAGCACCTTGTCCCTGCGGCACTGGCACGACCGGTGGCGGGGGCTCGCCGAGATCGGCCGCGTCACCGCCGGCACCGGCGTCGTCATCCTCGCCGACGTGCTACAACCGCGGCGCCGGTCCGACCCGCGACGCTGGCTGCCCTGGGCATCGTCCCTGCCCGCCGGCGTCCACCGCGCCATCACCACCGCCGGGCTGAGCCCGGACCACGTCGAGACGATCCCGCTCACCCTCCCGATGACCACGACCACCCTGATCGTCGCCCGGCCCGCGCCCTCAACCCCGCCGCACTCCTGACAACCCCGCCGCGTCCCGGTCAGACGAGATGGCGGGCCGGTGGGAACATGCGGAGAAGGGCCCGGCCGAGGTCGCGTACCGACTCCTCGGTCTGGTTGACAGCGTCCTGCATCGGCGAGGTCTCCGGCTGCTCCTGGCCGGCCGCCTCTTCGCCCTCGTCCTGCTTCTCCGCGGATTCCGGGGGCCGGCCGGTTTCCTCTGCGCCCTCCTCCTCAGGGGCGCCCTTCTCCTCAAGGCGGCCTGTGTCTTCACAGGCGACCTCGCCCTGATCTCGAGGAGGTTTGGTGGAGACCCCGCTGAGGTTCTCCGACGCCTCATCGGTGCCCTTGCCCGCGGCCTGGGTGATGCCCTTGGTGGCCTCGCCGAGTTCGCCCACGGCGGTGCCGATGTCCTTGGTGGCCGACTCCAGGGCCTCGCCGAGATGCCGGACGATCTCCGGATTGCGGTCGAGCGTCGTCAGGGTCCGGTCGATGACGAAGGCCACGTTGTCGAGGCGGATCCGCAGTTGCGCCTGGGCCTCGACGCCCCTGATCTCCAGCTTGGTCTTTCCCATGCGCGCGTCCGCCCCGGCGTTCACCTTGACGAGGCCGACGACCTCGGCGATGAGCGCGACATACGCTCGGAGGTCCTCCACGTCGAGACAGAGCTGGTCCACCTTGAGCGAGGGAACGTCGAGATAGGCGTCCGGCTCTCCATCCGCACCGGCACGCTTGTCCGGCGGCACGGGCCTGCCGGGCACGCCTTCCTTCTCGCCTGATTCGTCGCGCTCCCGTCCAGGCTTCGGCTCGCTTGGGGTGTTGCCGTCCATCGCTTCTCCCGGGCTCGCTCTCGGATGGTGGGCGCCGGTCGGATGTCAAGCGGCGGCGCCCTCGGGCTTCTCCGCCTTCTCGCCCTCGGGCTTCTCTTCTCCCTGGGCCTTCTCCTCGCCCTCGGCCTTCTCCTCGCCCTCGGCCTTTCCTTCTTCCTGAGGCTTCTCTTCTTCCTGGGCCTCGCCCTTTTCGGGTTCTTCGGCGCCGCCGCCCTCAGAGCGCTCCTGCTCCTCCTTGAGGGCGTCCTCGTGGGTCTTGACGACCTTGCCGTCGCGTATCTCGCCGCGCCATCCCTGCGTCTCGCCCTGCTCAAGGAGCGTGTGCGTCATCATGTGGCGCTTGATGTGCTTGAAGTCCAGGCGCAGGCGGCGTCCCTGAGCCCGCCACAGGTTGGCGGTCTTCTCGAGGAAGCCGTCCGGGTGGTACTCGGCGACCAGCAGGATCCGCGTCAGGGTGGGCGCCAGCTCATGGAAGGTCACGGCCCCGTCGACCCAGCCCTTGGAGCCCTCGGACTTCCAGACGATCCGCTCGTCGGGGACCTGCTCGATGATGGTGGACTCCCAGCTGCGCTCGGACAGGAAGATCTTGGCCCGCCAGTTGATCTTCTCGTCGGACTCCTGCTCGACGCTCTCCACCTTGCTGGTGAAGTCCGGGTAGTCGGCGAACTGGGTCCACTGGTCGTAGGCGGCCCGTCGCGGCAGCCCGACATCGAACTCCTCGATGATGGTGACCACCTTGGGCTCGTCCTCGCCACTGCCGCCCTTGCCGTCCCCTTCGTCGTCGCCCTTGCCCATCGCCCCCTTCACCTTCTCCTTGGCACCGGTCATGCCCGCGCTCAGGCCCGCCTTGACCGGGGACTCGCCCTGGGCCAGCTTCTTGACGCCGGTGGCCGCCATCTTCGCGCCGGACCCGGCGCCATCGCCGGCAACGTCGTTCAGCCGCTGGGTGAGCCCTTGGATCTTGCCGTTGGCCCTCTTCAGCGCTTGCACCATCAGCGCCTGGACGAACTCCTTCCCTGCCTGCTTGAGCTCGTCCACGGGCAGTTCCTGTACCGCGCCACGGACGCGGTCTCCCTCGCCAGAGCCTGCTTCCGTCATCGTCATCACTTCGCTTCTTGGGATGGTGCCGCACTCGTCGGGTGCGGGACGTGCGCGTGCTTGCCGAGTGGTCTCGGACGTCCGTGGCCAGGCGATCCTCCGGCCACGCACGGTAGTGGCATATCCGTAAGAGCCAATACGAAACAGCCGGAATACCGCCAACAGGGAGGAATGAGAGATCTACCGACGGGTTCTTGGGCGGCGCCGGGGGGCACGGGCGGGCAGGATGCGTCCGCGGACCTCACCGAAGCCGAGCCTGCCGCCATCGGTGGCCGGGGCGGTGGCGGTGATGGCCACCTCGTCGTGGTCCTGGAGGAAGGTGCGCCGCTCGCCCTTCACCGTGATCGGATTCCTGCCGCCCTCGGTCAGCTCGATGAACGCGCCCCGCTGGTGCCTTTCGGGTCCGGAAACGGTGCCCGAGGCGTAGAGGTCGCCGGTACGGGCGCGGGCGCCGTTCACCGTCATATGCGCCAGCATCTGCGCGGGAGACCAGTACATCGTCCGGTACGGCGGTCGCGAGACCACTTCGCCGTTCCATTCCACGGCCAGGTCGATGTCCAGGCCCCACGGTTCGTCCTCGCGCAGGTAGGGCAAGGGCTCGGGATCCTGGCCGGGCAGCGGCACGCGCGCGGCCTCCAATGCCGTGAGAGGGACCACCCACGGGGAGATGGAGGTGGCGAAGCTCTTGCCCAGGTTCGGGCCGAGCGGAACGTACTCCCAAGCCTGGATGTCCCGGGCGGACCAGTCGTTGACCAGCACGGCGCCGAACACGTGATCGGGGAACGCGGAGGCCGGCACCGGCTCGCCGAGCGGCGAGCCGACCCCGACGATGAAGCCGAGCTCGGCCTCGATGTCCAGGCGCTCGCTTTCCCCGAAGGTGGGGGCGCTTTGGCCGGGCGCCTTCCGCTGCCCGCACGGGCGGACGATGCCGGTCCCCGACACCACCACGGTGCCGGCGCGGCCGTGGTAGCCGACCGGCAGGTGCTTCCAGTTGGGCATCAGCGGCTCGCCATCGGGACGGAACAGCCTGCCCAGGTTGGCCGCGTGATGCTCGGAGGCGTAGAAGTCGACGTAGTCGGCCACCTCCACCGGAAGGTGCAGGGTCACCTCTGAAACCGGGTGCACGGCATCGGAGTGGACATCACCCGCGACCAGTTCGGTGACCTGGCGCCGTACCTGCTCCCAGCGCGACCGTCCCTGCGCCATGAAGGCGTTGAGCGTGGGCAGAGCGAACACGGGATCACCCAACGCGACCGCCAGGTCCACCACCGAATCGGCGACGCGCACGCCGACCCGGGGTGAGGCGCCCCGGATGGAGAAGACCCCGTAGGGCAGGTTGGCGAGCCCGAACAGGGAGCCGTCTGGAATGTCGATCCTGGTCACGCGGTGGCCCCTTCTCCGTGCGCGATCTTCCCGGGCGCGATGCTCGCGGGGGCGAGGCCCATGTCCACCAGCCCGGCCAGTGGCTCGGTGATGCTACAGGTGCCGAAGGACACGACCATCCTGCGAACGGCCGCCGCCCGGTCCTCGCCAAGCCCGCGCACCGCCTCGGCGGCGGTGGCGAGGAGCAGGTTGAGGAACCCGTGCTGCTCGAATCCCGTCCGGGCGTCGGTGTTGCGGACCGCGTGGTGCAGGCCCGCCGTCGCCCTGAACGGCACGTGCGCTTCGGCGACCGCCGCGATCGCGGCGGCGCACGCGCGATCCAGCGCAGTGACGAACTCGGGCACTCCCATCCCGGTTGGAACGGCCACCTCCGCAGTGGCCAGGTCGACCGGCAGCCTCCGCGCCGACTCGGCCTCCGATGCCATCTGTCCCGGCCCGTGCGGCGGGCCGACCAGATCACCGTACGGGCCGGTCCGATGGGCCGCATGCGCCGGAACGGCCTCGGCGAGCGGAGTCAGCCCAGGCGGGAACACCGCCGCGTCATCGCACAACCTCCGAGCGAAGATCGGCACCATGGCTGTGACCTCCTACCGCGACCGAGCCCATGCGTAGCCGGAGCCCTCACAAGCCGCACGCCCTGAGCCGTCTCGATGGTTAATGCATTTACTATCTCCGGTCAAGCCATCCGTCCTGGTCGGGTGACATACCGACACCCGGCCAGTAGTTGAACCTGAACCGCCCGGCCGAGCAGGTGGGACGGATGCCGAGGCCGGGCCGCTCGGGGGTCACTTCTCGCAGTCGCCCGTCGTCCAAGGCCAGTTGGCGACCGGGGTGTCATGCGTCAGCGCGCAGATGATGGTGTCGCCCTTCTCGTCGCCGTACCGCGCCTTGATCTCGTCGCGCATCGCCGCCCACTGGCGGCGGGTGTCCCTGATCGCCCACAGGACGGCGCGTTCCTGGTTGTCGGCGATCCGCCCGCGGGCGCTGGTCCCGTCCCTGGTCACCGCGCCGGTGACCGGGTCGATCTCGGCGACGTCCTTGTTGAGCTCCTCGTCGTGGCGGATCCGCCCGGCGCACTCGTCCGACGGGTAGCAGCCGGTGGCGAGCCGTTCCGGAACGTCGGCCGGCGACGGGAGCGGCAGCCGGAAGCTCATCAGCGGGAACACCTCGCTCCTGTGCATGCCGGGCGGGTTGGCCACACCGGTCGGCCGCCCGGGATCGGCGGAGTCGACCCAGTTGGAGTGCGAGTAGAAGTCCTGGACACCGTGCAGCGCGCGCCCGAACAGGTCCACGAACCGGCATTTGGCACGGGTCCTGTCACCTGGCGCGCCGTAGTCGGCGCAGGCGGACCGCGTGTCCCAGTGGGACAGGTCGCCGTCGTCGTCGAAGACCGTCCCGGCCTGGCGGGCGGCGCTGTGGAAGCGGTCGCGCAGGTGCCGCAGGCAGGCGATCAGCTGGTCGGACGCCTGTTCGCGGGTGCGCGCGTACGGCTTCCCGCCGTTGTCCTCGGCACGAATGTAGTCGGCGTTGTCGCAGTGGGCGTCCGGGTTGGACAGTTCGCCGCCGTAGAACCACGAGTCCGGTGCGTTGACCCCGCCGAGATAGCCGCGGTAGCCCGCCAGGACGTCGATCGAGTCCTCTTCGAAGCAGGTGCCGTCGGACGGCTTATCCTCCGGGCACGCCAGCGCCGCCCGCGTGATCTTCTCGTGCTCCCCGTGCCCCTGCGAGAACCAGTAGTACGTGGCGAACGCCTCCGCCTCCGGCGCCCGGACGATCTGGGCGCCGACGGCGAGCCCGAGCGCCGCGGCCAGCGCCGCCGGGACGGCCGGCCCGCGTCGGATCCGATTTCCCCGTAGCACGTCATGCCCCTTCCGTTCGCCGAGGGCGCACGAAATGACATTCCATGCGGCACCCCCGTAGCCGAAACCTCGCGGCGACCCGCCGTTGACGGCGTTATCCGCCTCGATACCGGACGAGCGTAGGACGCGCGTCGCCATTCTCGCGTGGTCGTGGGCGCAATGGTGGAACCGCTGATCGTCACCGGGGTCTTCCGCTAAGGCCAGGTGTCGCTCCATACACGCTTCAACAGAGATCATCTATTGGCTTCGCCGATCCCCTTCATGAAAGGGCAACTGGTCTACTTGACAGCGGCCTTCCCATGGGTGAGATTGACCGGCACCTGTCGGTGCCGACCCACCGGATACCCGCTCCCGCTCTCCCAGTGGAAGGCCCCCCGCCATGGCACACGCACGCTCCTGGAAACTCTGTCTCGCCGGCCTCCTCGCACTCGTCCTGACCACCGCGCCCGCGCCGGCGTCCGCTTCGGTGCCGCCTCCTCCGCCAGGCTGGAGCCTGGTGTGGAGCGACGACTTCGACGGCCCCGCCGGGTCCCTGCCCTCGTCCGGAAACTGGCTGATCAGCACCGGGCACGGCTATCCGGGAGGGCCGCCCAACTGGGGCACCGGCGAGATCCAGCGGTACACCGCCGACCCCGCGAACGTCTCCCTGGACGGCTCCGGCAACCTGCTGATCACGCCGATCAGGAGCGCGTCCGGAGAATGGACCTCGTCCCGGATCGAGACGGTGCGCACCGACTTCAAGCCCGCCGAGGGCCGGGTGCTGCGCATCGAAGGGCGCCTCCAGATGCCGGACGTGGGTGGCGCGCAGGCCCTCGGCTACTGGCCCGCGTTCTGGGCGCTCGGCTCCCCGTACCGGGGCAACTACCAGAACTGGCCGGCGGTCGGCGAGTTCGACATCATGGAGAACGTCAACGGGATCGACTCGGTCTGGGGCGTCCTGCACTGCGGCACCAACCCCGGCGGCCCGTGCAACGAGAGCAACGGGCTGGGCAACAGCCGCGCCTGCCCCGGCTCACCCTGCCAGGCGGGCATGCACGCCTACACCTTCGAGTGGGACCGCAGCGTCTCCCCCGAGCAGTTGCGCTGGTACGTGGACGGCGAGCCGTACCACAGCGTGTCCGAGGACCGGCTGGACGCGACGACGTGGACCAACATGACCGGCCACGGCGGCTACTTCCTGCTGCTGAACGTGGCGATGGGCGGCGCGTTTCCGAACGGCGTCGCCGGGCGGGGCACCCCGACCCCCGACACCGTCTCAGGCCGCCCCATGGTCGTCGACTACGTCGCCGTCTGGCAGAGCGGCACGTGACCGGCACCCGCGTGCCGCCGCTCCGGGCCGCGCGTCAATGGCTGGGGTCAATGGTCCGGGTCAATGGTCCGGGTCAATGGTCGAGAAGCTCGACGGTCACGGTCGCGGTGTCCCCCGCTTCGAGGTCCTCCTTCGTACGGACGGCGCGCTTGATGGGCAGCACGTAGGCGCCGCGCGTGCCGTCCGGGAAGATCGAGGTCGTCCATGTGCTGCCGCCGACCGTGACCCGTACCCGCAGCGAACCGAACCCGCGGCGCCGCCCGCCGGCCAGGTCACGGATCTCCTCCGACGCGTCGACGGGCAGGGCGACGAAGGTCCAGGTGTCGGCACGCCTGGCATCCCAGATCCACAGCTCGGCTTCGAACACGATCTTCACGCGCCCAGCATCACACGGGCCACCGACAGGATCGCCCGGACGCCGCCTCCAGACGGACGCCCCCGGACGGCGCGGCGCCCTCCCGGCCAGGCGGCCGGGAGGGCGCGACGGCCATGGCCGTTGGAGGCCCAGCGTGGCGGCGATGCGGTTCGCCACGGGCGTCTGGGGATCGACGCCTCCGGCCTCGCACCGCGCGATGACCTCAGCGGTGGTGTCGGCGGCCGTGGCCAGCCCCTCGACGCTCAGCCCACCGCGAAGGCGTTGGCGCCGGACCCGCTGCCCGAAGCCGACCGCCAGCGCGGTGTCGGCGTAGAACGCGGCGGCGCCCGGTTCCCGCATTCTCCTGTCGCGGAGGCCCGCCCACAGCTCGTGTCGCTCCGGCTCGTGCGGGGCGCACGCCTCTAATGCCCGGCGTGCCCGTTCCCGTTCGCACGACTCGGGGAGCCTGGCCGTTCGCCACACGGTCAGCACCACCGTGCGGCTCGGGGCCGTACACCAGTACGTCAGCCCGACGGGCACGAACCCGAGGTGGAACTGCAACACCTGTAAGGGCCGCAGCCGCCCGGACAACCGCCGTGTGAACGGCGGGACCTCCAGCGCACCGTAGGCGCCCAGCAAACCCAGGAAGAACGCCGCCACGGCGAAGTCCGCGGTGTAGAGCTGCTCCAGCCAGTCCGCGGCCTCAAGCTCCAACTCGACGACGCGCCGATGCATAAGCCGCACAATAGACCTAAGTCAACATAACGTCATGACACCGTCACGGTAAGTCGTCCATACCTGGACGGCGTGTAGCCCCCGACGCGAGGGTCAGCCCCCACCCCGGCGACGAGGCCGCAGGCGCCGATGAATTCTGGCGGCGCTCCGGGTCGGTATGGGCGGAAGCCTGCATGGGTGGAAGGGATGGTGGCCCGTGGCTGGACGCAATGGGCCCGCCGAGATGAGCGCCGAGGCGTTCGTGGAGGCGTTGAAGGAGCGGGCGTCGGAGGAACGCACGCAGGTGGACGTGGAGGAGAAGCGGCGCTTCTTCCGTACCGGCAACGACTTCCTGGGCGTGCGGATGGGCCAGGTCTTCGCGCTGGCCAAGGAGTACGCCGCGCTGCCGCCCGGCGAGATCGACAAGCTGCTCGACAGCACGATCCACGAGGTACGGGTCGGCGCCGTGAGCATCATGGGTCACCAGGCCGTGGCCAGGCGGACGTCCGCGGACCGGCGAAGGGAGCTGTACGAGCTGTACCTGCGCCGCATCGACCGGATCGACACCTGGGACCTGGTGGACGTCAGCGCGCACAAGGTCATCGGCGGTCATCTGATGGACGGGCCGCGCGACGTCCTGTACTCCCTGGCCCGATCGCCGAAGTGGTGGGAGCGCCGGGCGGCGATGTTCTCCACGCTGTGGTTCATCAGGAAAGGCCAGGTGGACGACGCCTTCGCGCTCGCCGAGCTCCTCGTCGCCGATGACCACGACCTCGTTCACAAGGTCGTCGGAGGCGTGCTGCGCGAGGCGGGCAAGAAGGACCCCGGGCGGCTGACCGGCTTCCTCGACCGGCACGCGGCCACGATGCCGCGCGTCATGCTGCGGACGGCGATCGAACGCCTCGACCCCGAGGTCCGCAGGCATTACCTGTCACTCAAGGACGCCTAGGACTGCACTGAATAACTGCGGTTGTCCCGGTCGAGCTAACGCTCGACTGGGATACTGGTGTGGTGCAGGGTGTGAGCAAGGGCGAGCCAGAGTTGCTGGACGCGGCGGCGCTGGTGGGGC
>NZ_BSTM01000049.1 GCF_030269515.1 Actinomadura sp. NBRC 104412
CGCCGCGCCCAACGCACCAGCGTCTCGCGCTCCTCATCGGTCAACCTCACCTCGGCCACCGGCCGACCCCTGCGAGCCATCCAGCAACCCTACATTTCTTCAACGAATTTCAGACGCGGGACACTAGGAGAAGTCCATGACCTCCCCGAACGTTCTCCACTCGGTGCCGGTGAAGCGCTGGAGCCGCAGGGACTGGACGGCGTAGCCGTCGGTCGGCGAGGTCTTGATCGATACCCCGTCCAGCAGGACGGGGAGGGTGGTGTCCATGTTGAGGACCGCCTTCATCAGGCCCTCGCGGGTCGGCTCCTTCTGGGTTTGCAGCGCGCGGACGAACAACTGCGCCGCGATCCAGCCGCGCTGGACGGCCGCGCTGTTCTTGTTGCCCTTGGGCTGATACCTGGCCAGGGCGTCCACGAACTCCTTGACGGCCGGGTCGTCGGGGAACTCGGTGGGGCTCTTGAACCAGGCCATCGACACGATGCCGCGCGACGCCTCGAAGCCGGCGGGCTTGAGGACCAGTTCCGGGGAGGCGTCCAGGCTGGGCAGCAACTGGAGCGGGCGCCAGCCGATGGCCGCCGCCTGCCGGATGGCCTGGGCGGCGAACTTCGGCGTGGTGGCGTTCAGGAACACGTCGGCGCCGGACGCCTTCAGGTTCGACACATGGCTGTTCACCGACGGGTCGCTCACCTCGTAGGGCTGCCGCGCGACGATCTTCACGCCGGAGCCCTGGATGCCCTTCTCGAAGCCGCGGGTGAAGTCGGCGCCGAGCGAGTCGTTCTGGTAGAGGATGCCCACCTTGCCGTTGGGCTTCTCGCGGGCGACGTGCCGCCCGTACGCCTCGCCCTCGTTGGTGTACGGCGGCTGGTAGCCCACGGTCCACGGGTTCTTCCTGAGGTCGGCGCCGAACGTCGCCGCGCCCGTCTCGACGTAGACGTGCGGCACCTTCTGCTGGTTGACGTAGTTCTGCAGCGCGAGGTTGGTCGGCGTGCCGAGGACGTGGAAGAGGGCGAACACGTCCTCCTGCTCGACGAGCTGCTTGGCGGCCTGGAGGGTGTCGCCCGGCTGGTACTTGCCGTCCCGGGTGATGAACCGGATCTTGCGTCCGTTCACCCCGCCCTTGGCGTTGACCATGTCGAAGTACGCCAGCGCCCCGTAGGACGCCTCGTACGACGGCGAGGGCCCGGTGAAGGCGTAGATCCCGCCGATCTTGATCTCCTTGTCGGTGACGCCCGCGGCCGCCGTGTCCCCCTCACCGCCGCGCCCGCATCCGCTGACGACCAGTCCGAGCGCGGCCACGGCGGCCAGCGCCCGCAGTCGTGTCGATGAACGCCTCACGCGCTACTCCTCTCCTCGCGCGCCGCCGCCGGGGCCGCGCGCAGCCTGTTCAGCCGCCGCCACGCCGTGCCCGCCGTCCCCGCGATCCCGCCGGGCATCGCGTACATGACGACGATCAGGGTCGTGCCGTAGACGACGCCGGTGAGCACGTCGTTGACCTCGCTCGCGTACAGCGGCACCAGCCGCACGAACAGCGCGCCGAACAGGGCGCCGCTGATGGTGGACACCCCGCCGATGATCACCGCGGTCACGAACGCGAGCGAGAGCATGATCGTGACGTCGTCCGGCGAGATGTAGCCGACGAGAAAGACGTAGGTCGCCCCGGCCGTCCCGGCGTACATCGCGCTCACGCCGAACACGCGCATCTTCACCGTCGCCGAGTTGATCCCGAACGCGTGCGCGACCAGCTCGCTGTCGCGGACGGTCACGATCGCGCGCCCGGTCTGGCGGCGCACCAGGTTCCACGCCACCGCGAACAGCGGCAGCGCCACGGCCAGTGCGACGAAGTACCGGAACTGGTCGACGGCCAAGGGCAGCCACCCGGGCACGTCCGGGGTGGGGACGTTCATGCCCTGCGCGCCGCCGGTCAGCCCGCCGAACCGCTTGATGATCAGTGGCGCGGCGATCGACAGGCCCAGCGTCACCAGCGCGAGGTAAAGCCCGCGCAGGCGCAGCGCCGGGCCGCCGAAGGCGAACCCGGCCGCGAACGCCACGACCGCCGCGATGGGGATCGTCAGCGGCCACGGCACCGCCGTCCGGTCCACCAGGACGGCGGCGATGTACGCGCCCAGCGCGAAGAAGGCGCCGTGGCCGAGCGAGATCTGCCCGTTGTAGCCGGTGAGCAGGTTGAGGCCGAGCGCCGCGACCGCGTACACCAGCACCAGCGCGAACTGGCCGTTCCAATACGGGCGGGTGAAGAACGGCATGGCCACCAGGGTCACCAGCGCCGCGACGAGCAGCCACCGCCGGAGCACCGCGTCCCGGCGCTCGTCCGCCTCCCACCACCGCTTCCGCGCCGGGCCTTCCACCGGTGCGCTCGCGAGCCGGCTCACGCGCGTTCCACCTCCCGGGTCCCCAGCAGCCCCGCGGGGCGCAGCACCAGGACGACGAAGATGATCGCCAGCGGCACCAGGATCTTCAGGTCCTGGCCGATGGCGTCGATGTAGGTGCCGGCCCAGTCCTCGGCGAGGCCGACGATCCAGCCGCCCAGGACGGCGCCGAGCGGGTTGTCGAACCCGCCGAGCGCGGCGGCGGCGAAGGCGTAGATCAGCACGCCGCCCATCAGGTTCGGGTCGAGGAACAGCCGCGGCGCGATCAGGATCCCGGCGAGCGAGCCGAGCGCGGCGGCGATCCCCCAGCCCAGCGTCAGCATCCGCCCGACCGGGATGCCCACCAGCCGGCTGGAGGCCGGGTTCTCGGCCGCCGCGCGCATCGCCCGCCCGATCTGGGTGCGCTGGAACAGCAGCGTCAGCGCCGCGACCACCAGCACCAGCAGCCCGGCCGTGCCCAGCGACTCCACCGTGAGCTGGACGCCGGCGACCGTGATCCGCTCGTCGGGGAAGACGCTGGGGAAGCGCTTGGTGTCGTAGGTCCAGATCCAGCCCGCGGTGCTGTTGATCACCAGGAACAGGCCCAGCGTGACGATCACGATGCGCAGCGGGTCGCCGCCCTCGAACGGGCGGATCACCACCCGTTCCAGCAGCGCCCCGGCCGCGAACGAGATCACGAACGTGGCGGCGACCGCGAGCAGGAGCGGCAGGCCCGCGGTGACCAGCGTGTAGGCCACGAACGTGCTCAGCATCGCCATCTCGCCCTGCGCGATGTTGAGCACCCCGGTCGCGCGGAAGATCAGCACCAGCGCCAGGGCCAGCGCCGCGTACACCGACCCGGCGGCGAGCCCGTCGACGGTGACCTGGACGAAGCGTTCCATCTCAGTACCCCAGGTAGGAGCGGCGGACGTCGTCGCGCTCGCGCAGCTCGGCGGCGGTGCCCGACAGCGAGATCCGCCCGCTCTCCAGCACGTACGCGCGGTCGGCGAAGCCGAGGACGAGGTTGGCGTTCTGCTCGACGATCACGAGGGTGGTGCCGTCCTCCGCGCGGATGCGCCGCAGGACGTCGAACACGCGGCGGGTGACGAGCGGGGCCAGGCCGAGCGACGGCTCGTCCAGCAGGAGCAGGCGCGGCGGGCGCATCAGCGCGCGGGCGATCGCCAGCATCTGCTGCTCGCCGCCGCTCAGCGACGCCGCGCGCTGGCTCCGCCGCTCCCGCAGCTCGGGGAACAGCGACCAGCAGTGCTCGACCCGTTCGCGCAGCTCGCCGCGGCCGAGGGTGTAGCCGCCGAGCAGCAGGTTCTCCTCGACGCTGAAGCCGGTGAAGGTGCCCCGGCCCTCGGGCACATGCGCGACGCCCAGCCGGACCAGCGCCTCCGGTGGGCGTCCCGTGATGTCCTCGCCGCCGAACCGGATCCGCCCGCGGGGCCGGATCTCGCCCGAGACCGCCCGTAACGTGGTGGTCTTCCCGGCCCCGTTGGGACCGAGGATCGCCACGATCTCACCCTCACCCGCGCTGAACGTCAGATCGTGCAGCACCCGCACATGCCCGTATCCGGCATGCAGCCCCTCGACCTCCAGCAGGGCGTTCGCGCCGCGTTCCACGGCGGGGGCCGCACCCGTGTCCTCGCTCCGCGCGGTCATGCCGCGGTTCCGAGGTACGCCTCGATGACGGCGGGGTCCTGCCGAACCTCGGACGGCGTGCCTTCGGCGATCTTGCGGCCGAAGTCCAGCACGACGATCTTCTCCGAGATGCCCATCACCAGCCCCATGTGGTGCTCGACCACGACGATGGTGAGCTCGTGGTCGGCGCGGATGGCGGCGATCAGGTCGGCGAGCTCCCCGACCTCCCCGTGGGTGAGGCCGGTGGCCGGCTCGTCCAGGAGCAGCAGGCGCGGGCGCGCGCACAGGGCGCGGGCCAGCTCGACGCGCTTCGCGGTCCCGTACGGGACGTCGCCCGCGGGCCGGTCGGCGACCGGCAGCAGGTCGAGGCGCGCCATGAGGTCGTCGGCGCGGTCCGCCAGCTCGGCCTCGGCGCGCCGGGCGGACGGCGGCGAGAGCGCGCCGGACCAGAACCCGGTGCGCACGGTGTGGGCGCCGCCGACCATGACGTTCTCGCGCACCGTGAGGCCGCCGACCAGTGCGAGGTTCTGGAAGGTCCGGGCGATCCCGAGCGCGGCGATCCGGTGCGGGCGGCGGCGGAGCAGGTCCTCGCCGGCGAAGCCGATCCGCCCGGAGTCCGGGGTCGCCAGCCGGGTGACGCAGTTGAACAGGGTCGTCTTGCCGGCGCCGTTGGGGCCGATGACACCGCAGATCACGCCCTCGTCCACGGCGAGATCGACCCGGTCGAGGGCGACGACACCGCCGTAGCGGAGGGTGAGACCGGAGACTTCGAGTAACGCCACGTCCCTCTCCTGGCATGACGGGGGTGGGGGCTCAGGAGGCGCGGTAGGAGTCCCGCACCTCCTGGACGTAGGGAGCGGGGGCGACCGTCGCCCGGATCTCCACCTGCCGGTGGTGCTCGACCGCCGGCTTGGCGGAGTTGGGCTCCTCGCCCCACAGGACGCTGACCTCGGTCCCCGGCTCGGCCGCCGCGGCGTCGATCGTGGCCAGGGAGACGAAGGCCCGCTCGTTGGGGATGTAGCCGGCGTCCAGCGACATCCCCACCTGCACGCCGTCCCGCAGCACCTTGTCGACCTGGAAGAACGCGTACCGCGCCTTCGGCATCTCGATGAACTTGGCGGGTGTCCCCGGCTCGTACAGCGACCGGACGGCGGACGCGATGTCCTGCGGGTTCCACACCAGCGTCACCTTCCTGCGGCTCGGCAGGCCGGCCATCCGCTCCAGGGCCTGCCGTCCCAGGAACTGGTGGTCGAACTTGACCAGGTGGCCGTAGCCCAGGTCGTAGGGGGTGACGTAGTAGTCGGCGATGTCGGGGGAGTCCATGCTGCCGCCGAGCGACCCGATCGCGTCCGCGCCGAGCCATTCCCGGTACGCCTTCATCTCGGGGCCGAAGATGGCGGGGACGGCGGTGGGGATCCAGCCCGACTCCAGGTTGGCCGTCGCGTACGCCTTGGCGCCGCACCGGACGAGACCGAACTCCTCGCCCGCCGCCAGGATCGCGGTGAGCACGTCGTCGTTGTCGGCCCAGGGGCCGAACAGCTCGAACCCGGGCTGACCGGCCATGCCGTGCCGCAGCGCGCGGACGGGGTGCCCGGCGACCGTGAAGCCGGTCATGTGGAAGAACCGCACCTCGGGCAGCGGCACGCCGGTCAGCTTCTCGACGATCGCCTTCGCCGTCGGCCCCTGCAGCTCGTACCGGTAGTACCTGGGGGGACCGGACGGGCGGTCGGCGGAGTTCTCGTCCCGTTCGACGGCGACGTCGTAGTCACCGGACTCGGCGTTGTACTGGACCCAGTCGATGGCCGTCGGGTGGCCGACGAGGGCGAACCGGTTCGTGTCGAGGTGGAACAGGATGCCGTCGCCGATGAAATGGCCGTCCTGGTTGACCGCGACGTACTGCTTGGCGCGGCCGGGGCCGAACCCCGTGAAGCCGTTGACCGCCAGGCCGGACAGCACCGTCACCGCGTCGGGGCCGCTGAGGTACAGGTCGGTCATGTGGTGCGACTGGTCGAACAGCGCGCACGTGGTCCGCCAGGCCCGCTGCTCGGAGCGCCAGTTGGTGAACTCGGGGGTGACGGGAAAGGTGTGCGGGCGGGCGGGGGAGTGGCGGAGCAGCTCGACCGGGGATCCCGCCCGCTCGATCGCCGCCTCGAGGCTCTCGCGTTCCATGCCGTCGGCCACCTCCTGTGATCGCGCTGGGGTCGCGCCCTCATCCTTCTGCCGGAACGGCCCTGTGACAATCCCCGTAACCAAATTGGTGACAATCTGCGTGACACGTCCTGGCCGACCGCGGCACGAGCGACGGGGCCGGAGGCGTCACACTGGCCTCGTGCGGACTCTCGTCATCGACAACTACGACTCCTTCACCCATAACCTCGTCCAGTACGTGGCGATGGCCGGGGGTGAGCCCACCGTCGTCCGCAACGACGATCCGGCATGGGATCCGGGGTCGCTGCGCGGCTTCGACAACGTCGTGATCTCGCCGGGGCCCGGCAGGCCCGACCGCGAGGCCGACTTCGGGATCTGCGCCGAGGTGATCGAGCACGCCCGCGTCCCGCTGCTCGGCGTGTGCCTGGGGCACCAGGGGATCTGCCACCGGTTCGGCGCCCGCGTCGTCCCCGCCCCCGAGGTGCGCCACGGCAGGCCGTCGCTGGTCGAGCACTCGGGGGACGCGCTGTTCCGCGGCGTGCCATCGCCCTTCTCCGCCGTCCGGTACCACTCGCTGACCGTCGAGGGCCTGCCGCCGGTGCTGGAGCCCATCGCCTGGGCGGACGACGGCGTGCTGATGGGCGTCCGGCACAGGGAGCGGCCGATGTGGGGCGTCCAGTTCCACCCGGAGTCCGTCCGCACGGAGCACGGGCAGCGCATCATCGGCAACTTCATGGAGCTGACCGCCGGACGACGCGGCCGTCCCGCACGGGCGAGGCGCCCCGCCGCCGCGCCCCGGCCTCCCGCCCCGGACACGGAAGGCGCCGCGTACCAGGTGATCGCCCGCAGGCTGGCCGTGCCGGTCGACCCGGAGGTGGCCTTCGAGGCGCTGTTCGGGGCGTCCGGCCGCGCGTTCTGGCTCGACAGCAGCCTCACCGGCGAGCGGGGCGGGCGCTTCTCCTTCATGGGCGACGCGAGCGGCCCGCTGGCGCGGGTCGTCACCGCCGACGTATGGACGGGACGGCTGTCGGTGGAGTCCGCCGGCGGCCGCACGGAGCTGAGCCGCGCGTCCTTCTTCGACTGGATCGAGAAGGACCTGCGCTCCCACCGCACCGAGGTGCCCGACCTGCCGTTCGGATTCGCCCTCGGCTGGGTGGGATACCTGGGCTACGAGCTCAAGGCCGAATGCGGGGGAGCGCGGGCCCACCGGTCGCCGCACCCCGACGCCGCCATGATCTTCGCCGACCGGGCCGTCGCGTTCGACCACGCGGACGGGACCGTCCACCTGCTCGCGCTGTGCCGCGCGGGCGCCGAACGGGACGCCCGCGCCTGGCTGGAGGAGACGGCGTCCCGGCTCGCGGTCCTGGCTGGCCTGGCGCCGCGCGAGCCGTCCCCGGTCACGGCGGTCGCGGGTCCTCCCGCCCTGCGCCACGACCGCGCCCGCTACCTGGACATGATCGAGACCTGCCTGCGCGAGATCGCCGCGGGCGAGACCTACGAGGTGTGCCTCACCAACCTCATGAGCGTGCCCGCGCGGATCCCGCCGTGGGACCTGTACCGGCGGCTGCGCCGCAGCGACCCGGTGCCGTTCGGGGCGCTGCTGAGGCTCCCCGGCCTGTCGGTCCTCAGCTCCTCGCCCGAGCGCTTCCTGCGGGTCTCCGCGGACGGCACGGTCGAGTCCAAACCGATCAAGGGCACCCGGCCGCGCGGGCTCGACCCGGCGGAGGACCGGCGGCTGCGCGCCGAGCTGGCCGCCAGCGTCAAGGACCGGGCCGAGAACCTGATGATCGTGGACCTGGTCCGGCACGACCTGGGCATGGCCGCCGAGGTCGGCTCGGTCACCGTCGACCCGATCTTCGCGGTGGAGAGCTATGCCACCGTCCACCAGCTCGTCAGCACGGTGCGGGCACGGCTACGGCCGGGGGTCTCGGCGGTCGCCTGCGTACGGGCGGCCTTCCCCGGCGGCTCCATGACCGGCGCCCCGAAGATCCGCACCATGGAGATCATCGACCGTCTCGAGGCGGGCCCGCGCGGCGTGTACTCGGGCGCGATCGGCTACTTCTCCCTGTCCGGCGCGGCCGACCTGAGCATCGTCATCAGGACCGCCGTCGCCTCCGCGGGCCGGATCGACTTCGGCGTCGGAGGCGCCGTCACGGCCCTGTCCGACCCCGCCGAGGAGTTCGAGGAGACCGCGGTCAAGGCCGCACCCCTCCTGCGCCTGCTCGGCACCCCCTTCCCCGGAATGCCCGCCACAACCCCACCCCCCAACCTGGCCTGTGGCGCAACCCGGTGATGCTGATCGTCGAGGTCGGCGCGGTGTGGTCCACAGCGCTGGCGATCGCCGTGGCACATCCTGGAGCTGCTGGTCCGCAACCCCGGACGGCTGGTCGCCCAGCGCAGGATCCCGACCCGTCCCGTCCCCGCCACATGATCATCGAGCCGGGCATGGGGTACCGGTTCGAGCCTTGAGGTGGCATCCTGGGACGGCCTTGGAAGAGACGGACGAAGGACGCCTGACGGCGTTCGGACACCAGCTGATCGAAGTACACCTCTGGCTCCGCGAGGAGCTGGCCGCTCTCCGCGAAACCCTCGACGGCGGCGGAGCGCGGCCACGCGAGCTGCGGGCGCACTGCCTGAGCTTCTGCTCCGCCGTGACCCGTCACCACACCGGCGAGGACGGCGACGCCTTCGGCGAGATCGCCGAGCGTTTTCCTGACCTGCGTCCCGTCCTGGACGAGCTCCGGCGCGACCACCGCCTGGTCGAGGACTCCCTCAACCGGCTGGAGGAGCTGCTGGACGCCGTGGACGCCGACCCGACCGTCGTGCGGAGGGAGCTCGACAGCCTCGCCGCGCTGATGGAGACGCACTTCGTCTACGAGGAGAAACGCATCGTCGAGGCGCTCAACGCCCTGGACGTGCCGCGGTGGCGCCACGTCCGCCCGGCCTTCCTGGCCGTCGGCGACTGATCGGGGCCGCGGGCGGTCAGTGGCCGATGTCGTGGTCGCCGGCCCGGACCAGGCCGCTCTCATAGGCGAAGATCACCATCTGGGTGCGGTCGCGCAGGCCGAGCTTGGCGAGGATCCCGGATACGTGGGACTTGACGGTCGCGTCACTGTGACCTCCCGGCGCGCGTGGACCTGTTCGCGTACCGCATCGTCCAGGAGGCGCTCACCAACGTGCTCAAGCACGCCGGTCCCGGGACGCACGCCGACGTGCGGCTCCGCTACGAAGGGGACCGCGTCCTCGTCGAGGTGACCGACGACGGCGAGGGGTCGGGCGCGACCTTCCAGAGAAGCGGTCACGGCATCGTCGGGATGCGGGAGCGCGCCCTGCTGCTGGGTGGCACCCTGGACGCCGGGCCGCGTAAGGGCGGCGGGTTCGCCGTCGTCGCGTGCCTGCCGGTGGAGGGCGGTCCGACGAGGGAGGCGCCGTGACGATCCGCGTGGCCGTGGTGGACGATCAGGCCCTGGTGCGCGGCGGCTTCGCCATGATCCTGCGGATCCATGACGACATCGAGGTGGTCGCCGAGGCCGGGACCGGGGTGGAGGCGATCGAGGCGGCCCGCCGGCACCGGCCCGACGTCATCCTCATGGACATCCGGATGCCGGACATGGACGGCCTGGAGGCCACGTCCCGGATCATGGCCGAGTCCGACTGGAACGTGAAGGTGCTGATCCTCACCACCTTCGACCCGGACGAGTACGTCTACCGGGCCCTGCGCGCCGGTGCCAGCGCCTTCGTGCTCAAGGACATCCCGCCCGACCAGCTCGCCGCCGCCGTGCGCACGGTCGCCGAGGGCGGCGCGCTGCTCGCCCCGTCCATCACCCGCCGCCTGATCGGCCGGTTCGCCGAGTCCCGCGCGGTGAACGCCGCCGCCGCGAGCCGCCTGGAACGGCTCACCGAGCGGGAACGCGAGGTGATGACCGCCGTCGCGCGGGGCGCCAGCAACGCCGAGATCGCCAAGGACCTCTACATCGGGGAGGATCCTGCGGGCCTCGGCGGCCTGCTCGCGCCGTAGCTCCTCCGCCCGTTCCTCGCGCAGCCGGAAACGCCGCCCGACGTACCACGCCACGAACATGACGGCGGCGCCGAAGGACGCCTCCGTCACCCACGAGTCGTGGATGTCGAGAGCGTCGACGGTGACCACGGCGACGGCCGCCGCGACGCCCGCAAGGCCCTGCGCGACGTCGGCGCAGTACCGGCCCGCGGCGTACAGGGCGAGGATGGCCACGACCCCGCCCATGTCCCGGTAGCCGCTGCCGAAGGTGGCGGCCCAGCTCAGCACCGCCACGGCCACCACCGCCAGGGGCGCGCGCCTGCGCCAGTACAGCGCGGCGCCCGCCACGGCGGAGACGACCGCCGCGCCGATCGGGACGTCCTGGACGGGACGGACGATCAGCTCGTCCCCGGGCCCGTCCAGGACGAACGTCGTCACCAGGAACGCCGCGAACGCGAGAGCGGCGTCCGCCAGGCGGGGCCACCGGGTGAAGGGACCCCGGAACCTCGCCGAACCTGCCGCCAGGGGTGCCCAGAGGGCGGGCGCCGTGCCGTTCACCGTCACTCCACGGGTCTGAGGAAATGCCCGCCGTGGCTCACCTGCGGGCACAGCCCACCGTAAGCCGGGCCGGACGCGCGGTCATCCGCCGCGAGACGGAGTCGGCTCCCCGCCCTGCGGCGGGCGGCCCGGCTTCCACCGCCGTCCAAGAACCCCTCCGGCGGCGGACGGACGAACCGACTGCGGGCTGGCGACGGGGAGGGGGCCCGGAACGCACCGTTGTAGGCAT
Source organism: Actinomadura sp. NBRC 104412 (assembly GCF_030269515.1). GTDB lineage: Bacteria > Actinomycetota > Actinomycetes > Streptosporangiales > Streptosporangiaceae > Spirillospora. Next base: position 10,940 of record NZ_BSTM01000049.1, read on the forward strand.
CGCGCCACCAGCGGCGCACCCCCCGAACAGCAAGGAGCACAGTGATGCATCGAATGGTCCGCCGCATCGGCGACGCCTCGGCTCGCCGGCCATGGGTCACGATCGGGGCCTGGCTCATCGCCCTCGCACTCGTCCTCGGGCTGGCGGCCGCGTTCGGCGGCACGCTGGTGGACGACTACGACGCCCCCGGCAGCCAGAGCGCCGAGGCGAGCGAACTCCTGCGCGAACGCTTCCCCGAGGCGTCCGGCGGCAGCGCCGTCGCCGTGTTCGCCGTCAAGGAAGGGCAGCGGGTCGAGCGCCACCGTCCCGCCATCCAGGCCGCACTCGCGCGGATGGCGAGCAAGCCGCACGTGAAAGCGGTGGCCGACCCGTTCACCGCGGGAACGGTCTCGCCCGACGGGCGCGTCGCCTACGCCACACTCACCTTCGACCGGCCGTCGACCGAGCTCGGCTGGGAACCGCTGGAGGCGGTCGCCGGCACGCTGAAGCCGGTCCGGGACGCCGGCGCCATGGCCGAGCTCGGCGGCGAGGCGGCGTTCATCAACGCCAAGCCGGTGAACTCGGGCACCGAGCTGATCGGCGTGCTCGCCGCGCTGGTGGTGCTGATCGTCGCGTTCGGGACGGTCGCGGCCGCGCTGCTCCCCGTCGCGCTCGCCCTGGTGACGGTCGGCGCGGGCGTCGCGAGCATCTTCCTGTTCGCGGGGACGATGGACGTCTCGACCTCCGCGCCGACCGTCGGCGCGATGATCGGGCTGGGCGTCGGCATCGACTACGCCCTGTTCATCATGGAGCGCTACCGCCAGAACCGTGCCGGGGGCCGGGACAACGCCGCCGCCCTGTCGGACGCCATGGCCTCGGCCGGATCGGCCGCCGTGTTCGCCGGCGGAACGGTCGTCCTCGCGATGGGCGCGCTGCTGCTGACCGGCCTGGGCATGATCGCCTCCGCGGGGGTCGGCACCGCGCTGGTCGTGCTGTTCGCCGTGGCCACCGCCCTCACGCTGCTGCCCGCGCTGTTGTCGCTGCTCGGCGACCGCGTCGACGCCTGGCGCCTGCCGGGGCGCCGCCGTACCGCCAAGCCCGCCGAGCGGACGGCCTGGTGGCGGTTCGCCCACCACGTCTCCGGCAGGCCGTGGCCGTACCTGATCGCCGCGTCCGCCGTGCTGCTCACCCTGGCCGCACCCGCGCTGCGGATGGAGACCGCCTTCCCCGACGCCGGCGACGAGGCTCCGGGCGCGTCCCACCGCCGCGCCTACGAACTGCTGGCCGAGGGCTTCGGCCCGGGGATCAACGGCCCGCTGCTGATCGTGGCCGACCTGCGCGCGACCGGCGCGTCCGTCCCCGCGATCGCCGAGCGCGTCGCCGCGGACCCCGGCATCGCCAGTGTCGGCGAGCCGCGGTCCTCCGCGGCGGGCGACACGGTGGTGCTGCCGGCCGTCCCCACGACCGCGCCCACCGACCCGCGGACGTCCCGGACTCTCGACCGCGTCCGCGACGTCCTGCCCGCGGGCGTCACCGTGGCGGGCCTGACCGCGACCACCGACGACGTCTCGCGGCAGCTCTCCGACACCCTGCCGATCTTCGTGGCGGCGGTGCTGCTGGCCTCGTTCCTGCTGCTGATGGTGGTGTTCCGCTCGGTCGCGGTGCCGCTGAAGGCCGTGGTGATGAACCTGCTGTCGATCGGCGGCGCGTACGGCGTGGTGGTCGCGGTGTTCCAGTGGGGCTGGCTGGGCGGCCTGTTCGGGCTGGAGGAGACCTACCAGATCGCCTCCCCGCTTCCCGTGGTCTTCTTCGCGGTCCTGTTCGGGCTGTCGATGGACTACGAGGTGTTCCTGCTCTCGCGGATCCGCGAGCACTACGACGCCACGGGCGACACCGCCGAGTCGGTGGCCCGCGGGGTCGCGAGCACCGGCCGCGTCATCACCTCCGCCGCGCTGATCATGACCGTGGTGTTCCTCGGCTTCGTCGCCAACCCGCACCCCATGGTCACGATGCTGGGCCTCGGCCTGGCGACGGCGATCGTGCTGGACGCGACGGTCGTCCGGATGGTGCTGGTCCCCGCGACCATGGCGCTGCTGGGACGCGCGAACTGGTGGCTGCCCGGCTGGCTGGACCGCGTGCTGCCCCGCGTGGGCACGGCGGAGACCGCCTCCGAGCCGGAGCCGGTGAAGCCGCTGGCGACCACCTCGGCCGGCTGACCCCTCACGGGACGACGGCGCCGCACGACCCGGCGTGCGGCGCCGTCGCCGTGCCGGAAGCCCGTTCCGGCCACGGAGGGTCAGCGGGGGTCGTACCCGTAGATGGCCGCGCCCCAGCTTTCCTCGGTGCGCAGGACGCCCGCGGCCAGCAGGGAGCGGGTGCCGGGGACGAGGGCGATCGCCTCGATGGAGGCGGCCGTGCCGTCACCGGTCGGGGCGGGCTGCCGGGTGACCCTGCCGCGCGAGTAGTGCAGCAGGTAGGCGCTCTCGTGGACGTGCTGGGAGACGATCCACAGCCCGCCGCGGCCGTCGGGGGCCAGCCGGTAGAGCATGTCCTCCGGGGCGTTGATCTTCACCTGGCGCCAGCGCCTGCCGTTCCAGTGGTACAGGACGGCCCCGGGCCAGACGCTGTCGTCCTTGCCGAGGACCATGCTCGTCCAGGCGTCGCGGGGGCCGAGGGCGAGCACGTCGCCGGGGTACGCGGCAACGCCGGGCGAGAGCGCCGGCTCGGGCAGCGGCACCTCGCGCCACGACGACCCGGTCCATCGGACGGTGGCCGGGGCGCCGTTCCCGGAACGGCCGGTCGCCCAGACGGCGCCGCGCGCGGCGCTCATCTGCTCCGGGACGATGGGCAGTGGCATCGTCGTCCAGCCGCTGCCGTCGTAGTGGGAGGCGATCCCCACCTCGCCGTCATCCGTCTGCTCGTAGCCCACGAACCAGGCGTCGTCCGGTGCCAGGACGGCGGCGTCGGCGATGCCGATGTCCGGGTCGAAGACCGTCGTCCGCCAGGTGGAGCCGTCCCAGTGATGCCCGTAGGTCTCCCCGTTGGAGGTGATCCCGAACGTCCAGACGTTCGCCGGTGAGGACGCGGCGACCTTCAGCAGGGACGCCGCACGGTCGCCTCCCGGGGCCTCGGGAGGCGTGACGTCCCGCCAGCCCGACCCGTCCCAGTGGCTGATCTTCTGGTGGTCCCCCTGCACGCAGCAGGGCCCCGAGCCGACGGCCCAGGCGTCGCCCGGCCCGGTCACGGCGATGTCGTAGAAGTCGTCCTGCGGGGCGTCCGGTGAGCTGTAGGCGATGTGCCAGCCTGGTGTGGTCTCCGCCTGGGCCACGGCGGGCGCCGCCGTCACGCTCAGCGCCACGATGGCGCCGGCCGCGGACACGCGCTTGAGAACAGTGAACATCGTGCTCCTTTCCCCGTGCGCGCTCTCCGGTCGCGGGGATGGTCGTGAGCACGCCTTATCGACAAGACGCACGAATCACCGATTGAGATGACAAGGCGGTCATCCCCGTACATCACGGCCGAGCGTTCAGGGCCGGGTGCACTAGTCTCTGGCGTGCGCTCGGAAGGAGGCCGTGATGAACGACGACCCGGCGCTGCGGGCCCTGGACAGGCTCGTCGGCACGTGGAAGATCACCGGAGGGCACGGCGGCACCGTGACCTACCGCTGGCTGAACGAGTTCTTCCTCCAGCAGGACGTGCGGCTGGGCGATGCGAACGGCTTCGAGATCATCGGCAGGCTACGACCGTTGATGGCCGAGCCCAGCGACGACATCAAGTCCCGCTACTACGGTGACGACGGCAGCACGCTCGACTACACCTACGAGCTCGAAGGCGACACCCTCACCATCTGGGCCGGCGACCGCGGTTCCCCCGCGTACTTCAAGGGGACGTTCGGCGACGGCGACCGCCGCCTCACCGGGGCGTGGGTCTACCCGGGCGGTGGCGGCTACGACTCCATCGCCGAGCGCGTCGGCTGACCGGCTCCCGATGATCGTCAGCCGGAGACCCCGACGGCGTGGCCGACGGTCTCCGGGTCGCTGACGACCCTCAAGGTCGTCGGGGCCGGACGGCTGGCGGGCGCGCTTCGTGGCGGCGCGCCACAGCACGTCCGGCAGGAAGAGGGACTCCGGCGGGGCGGTGAGGCCCAGCACGTTCACCATGCGCGCGCACACCCGCGGGTCGACGTTGGCCAGGGCCACCACGCGTTCCACGTAGCGGTTGATGACGCGGGTCCGCACGGTGGCCTTCTGCCCCTTGGTGGTGCCGTACCGCAGGTCCTCGCCGGTGGCGATGAGCCATGGCCCCGCCGCGTTCTTGGCCACCCGGCGCTGGAACCGGCGTGCCGCCTCGTCGAGGCCGGCGCGTTCGCGCAGGCAGGTGTCCAGGGTCATCGCCGAGATGGCGGCCACGCTCATGCCCTGCCCGTAGAGCGGGTTGAACGCGCACACCGCGTCGCCCAGGACGGCGTACCGGCCCGGCCACCGCCGCATCCGCTCGTAATGCCTGCGGTGGTTGGCGGTACGGCGGTAGGACACGATGGGGGACAGCGGCTCGGCGTCCCGGATCGCCTCGTACAGCAGCGGGCTGCGCAGGCTGGCGGCGAACTCCAGGAACCCCTTCTCATCGGTGGGCGGGTAGTCGGCGCCCATGCCGAAGAGGCTGACGATCCACCTGTCCCCTTCCTGGGGGAACAGCGCTCCCGTCCGCGTGCCCCGTGGCGCGTCGGCTTGCAGGTACAGCGCTTTCCAGCCCGGGTCGAACCCGGCGGGGATGGCGTAGTAACGGCTGGCGTACCCCAGCAAGGGATCCACCAGGGTCTGCTTGGGGGCCGGGTAGCCGAGCCCTGCCAGCCATTCCGGCGTCTTGGAACCGCGTCCGGTGGCGTCGACGACGAGGTCGGCCTCCAGCGACTCGACCGGCGACCGGGAGCCGCGTTCGCGCGCCTCGACGCCGATGATCCTGTCGCCGCCGGGGGACGCGAGCAGCCCCGCCACCTCGTGGCCGTCCAGCAGGCGCACCCGCCCGTCGGCCGCCAGCCGCGTCCTGATCGTCCAGTCGAGCAGTCCCCGGCTGAACGTCAGCAGCCGGGTGACCTCGAACCTGCGCCGCCAGCCCGCCGACGTCAGCCACAGCAGGTCCGCGGGCACGCCGACATCGTGGGCGCCCGCGCCGAGCAGGTCCTTCTCGGCGCCCGGGAACCAGCCCTCGATCAGCTCCAGGCCCCGGTTCCACAGCACGTGCAGGTGGCGCGACTGCGCGATGCCCGGCCGGTAGTCGGGGGAGCCGGGGAACCGGTCGCGCTCGACGAGCGTGACACGGTCGAAATGGTCGCCGAGGACCCTGGCGGCGAGCAGGCCCGCCAGGCTCCCGCCGATCACGACGGCATGGTCACGGGTCTCACTCATGCGCGGCCTCCGAATCGAGCGGCACCCACCACGGTCCGGAAGACGGCGCCCCGCCCAGGGCGAGGGCGACCGCCTGGTCGGCGTCCAGCCGCGTGCCCTCGGCATAGGACGACTCGAAGGCGGCGTCGCCCAGCTCGCGGCGTGCCCGTTCGTCGCACTCGTGGTGCGGCCCGTTGAAGTAGGCCGATCCGAACAGGGGGAGGCCCACGATCCTCCAGATCCCCTGCGCGGCGCCCTGCAACCTGGCGGCCTGATGGCTGTCGCCGGTCGCCGCCTGGAACAGCGCGAGCAGTTCCATCGGAAGCACGGTGCAGACCAGGTCATGGAAGGTGTAGCTGATCCTCATGGCCTCACGGGCACGAGCGGTGGCCCGTTCGATATCGCCCTTGGTCCAGTCCGCAAAGGCCAGGACGTAGAGGGCGTACGCCTTGACCCATTGCTCGCTGTGCCGCTCGCTGATGTCGCAAGCGCGTTCGCACATCTCCACCGCGGCAGCGAGGTCCCCTAGGAAGGCCGTCGTCATCGCGTACTCGACGCGGGCCATGAGGACACCGGCGTGCACATCGCCGAGCGCGTCGTAGCGTTCGAGCGCCTCCTCGAACAGCGGCGCGGCACGCGCGTGCTGGTCCTCCACCAGCGCGACGCAGCCCAGCCGGTGGACGGCGTTGGCCAGCCCGACCTCGTCTCCGATGCGCGCCGCCATGGAACGGGCGGTCTCCAGAAGGGTCCTCGCCCCGCAGGTGTCACCCTGCTTGATGGCGATGTACCCGGCCACCCACAGCGCCTTCACGCGTTCCGGACTCTCGGGGGTATCGAGTGCGAGGGCTCGATCCAGCCAGTGCCGTCCCTCGCTGAGGAACCCGCACCCGACCCAGTAGAACCACAGGGACGTGGCCAGGCGCAGCGCGATGTCCTGCCGGTCCCGCATCGCAAGGCCGGACTCCAGGGCGGCTTGCAGGTTGGCGTGTTCGCTCCGGATCCGCGTGAACACCTCGACCTGGTCGGAACCGAACCAGCTCTCCTCACCCCATTCGGCGAGGCGCAGGTACCGGTCGAGGTGGCGCAGCCGCGCCCCGTCCAGCTCGCCCAGCTCCTCCAGCCACTGCGCGCCGTACTCCTGCAATGTGTCCAGCATCCGGAACCGGGTGCCGCCGCAGTCGGGCCGCTGGAGGATCGACTTGTCGGCCAGGCCGTCCACCAGCCCGGGGATCTCGGCGGCGGGCAGGTTGTCGTCGGCGCAGACGTCCTGGACGATGCACGGGTCGAAATCGCCGGCGAAGACCGACAGGCGCGCCCACAGCAGCCGTTCCCGCTGCGTGCACAGCTCGTGGCTCCACCCCACGGTGGTGCGCAGCGCCCGGTGCCTGGAGGCGGGACGCTCGCCGTCGTCGACGAGCACCTGGAACCGGTCGTCCAGGCGGTCCGCGAGCTGCTCGACGGTGAGGCCGCGCAACTGACCCGCCGCGAGTTCCACGGCGAGCGGGATGCCCTCCAGCCGGCGGCAGATCCGGGCCACCGCGCGCCGCGATCCCTCCAACGGGACGGACCTCGGCAGGACGGACGAGGCACGCTGCTCGAACAGCGCCATCGCGTCCGTGCCCGCCGTCCCCGGCGCGGATGGCAGGTCGGGATCGGGGGTCTCCAGCGGGTGGATCGTCACCGTCCGCTCGTCCGGGACGCCGAGCGGCTGGCGGCTGGTGGCCAGGATGCGCAGGCCGGGCGCGGCGGCCAGGAGCACCTGCGACAGGTGCGCGCAGGCGTCGCGGAGATGCTCGCAGGTGTCCAGCACGAGCAGCAGGCGCCTGCCCGACAGGTGGTCGGTGAGCACGTCGAGCTGGGGACGGTTGGTCTGGTCGAGGACCCGGAGCGTCCTGGCGACCGCATGGCCCAGCAGCGCGCCCTCGCGCAGGGTGGAGAGGTCCACCACCCACACCCCGTCGGCGAACCCGTCCTCCAGCTCGGCGGCGGCGCGCAGGGCGGTCCGGGTCTTGCCGACACCGCCGACACCGGTCACCGTGACCAGCGGCGCCGTCGAGCACAACCGGGTGAGCTCCGCCAGCTCGTCCTCCCGGCCGAGAAAGCTCGTCGTCTCGGCCGGCAGATTGCCGGGCCGGTGGCCTGTGAAGCGCGCCATCGCTGCCCCGTCTCGACGTAACGTCAACCGGGCGGGCCGGTGCCCGCCCGCCGTCATTCCCACAGTGAACGACCGCCGGCCCGGTCGCGCCTTTCACGATCGTCCCGCGGCGCGCCGTCCCGATGCACCAGCAGGATCACCGCCCCGCGCGCCGGCGGGCCGGTGGAGTACGCGAGCAGGTCCTCCGCGAAGCGCGCCAGCGCCGTGTCCGGATCGTCCTGGGTGAGACGCGCGGCGCGTTCGGCGAGCGGGTACGGCCGCCCTTCGGCGTCGCGGACCTCCTCGACGCCCTGCGTGTGCAGGAGAAGCCGGTCGCCCTGGCCGTAGGGGACGGTCGTGGGCTCGCACCAGGAGCCCCCGGCGTCCGGCGGGGTGAGCCTGCCCAGCGGCGGGTACGCGGGCGCCACGTCCACCACCGACACCCGCGACCCGCGGAGCATGAGCGGCGGCGGCAGCCCGCAGCGGACGATCTCGGCCTGGTCCTCCCAGTGGCGGATCGTGACCAGCGTCGCGGCGACGGAGACCTCCGGGCCGCCCGAGCCGGTCACCCTCGTGTTCAGCCGCTCGGCCACGCCCGCCAGCAGCGGCTCGTGCCCGGCCAGGTCGCGGAAGGCGAGCTTGACGTCGTTCGCCGTCCCCGCCGGGGCGTCGCCCTCGACCTCCGCGACGAGGAGCCGCGTCCCGAACGGCGTGTCCGCCACGTCCAGCACCGTGCCCTCGTCCCGCGTCCCGGCGGTCGTGATGCCGCGGGCGGCCGCGCGCACATGAGCGTGCGCGTGCCGGAGCGGGATCGCGGGCCCGGTCGCCACCGGCGGGTCCAGCTCGCGCAGCAGCTCGCCCATCACCTCGCGGACGGCGCTGGGGGCGGTGCTGTCGACGCACAGCCGCTCCATGACCTTCTGGTAGTCGTCGACCTCGTCGGCACGTTCGAGGTACTGGGCGCCGGTCAGGGCCTCGACGTACACGACGTCCGGGATCTCGGGCTCGGGGAACCGCAGGATGGTGAACGCCCCGCCCTCGGCGGGATGGCCGCCGAACCGCAGCGGCATCACCTGGACCGCGACGTTCGGCAGCTCGGCGAGCCTGAGCAGGTGCTCGATCTGTTCCCGCATCACGTCGGGGCCGCCGATCGGCCGGCGCAGCGCCGCCTCGTCGATCACCGCCCACAGCGATGTGGTCCCCGGGTCGCGCAGCCGCTCCTGCCGCCGCATGCGCAGCTCGACCCGCTGCTCGATCTCCCGCTCGGGCGCGTCGGGGTGCCCGCGCCGGAAGACGGCGCGCGCGTAGTCCGCGGTCTGCAACAGCCCGGGCACGAACTGTACCTCGTAGGTGCGGATCAGCGAGGCCGACTCCTCCAGGCCCAGGTAGGTGTGGAACCAGCCGGGCACCACGTCGGTGTACGGCTGCCACCAGCTCGGCGCGTTGGCCTCCCGAGCCATCTCCAGCAGGTCGTCCTGGTCGGACCGGTCGACGACGCCGTACAGGTCCAGCAGGTCGGACACGTCGCGCTCCTTGAACCCGACCCGTCCCAGCTCCATCCGGCTGATCTTCGACTCGGAGGCGCGGATGGCATATCCGGCGGCCTCGCGCGTGATGCCCCTGGCCTCGCGCAGCCGACGCAGCCGCACGCCGAGCAGCATGCGACACACCGTCGGGCCGGAACCGAACCGATCACCCGCCAACCCCTCACCTCCGACGTTGAAGCAAGTGGACGATAGCCCAATTCCGGGGGTCTTTCGTGGCGACTTCTGGAAACAATTCGCTCCCGTGCCTCAGTCGTATCGTGCTGCCGCATTTCAGGCGGGTCCAGGCACGTCGCTGCGCTGGCCAATGACGGTCATGCCGATATGCAACGGTCCAAAATCACGATCCGGGTGTGCGCGCGCACGGACCGGTGTTGGGGTTCTTCACAGACCCGGCACCCCGGCGTGGCCACGTACGGCACGACGAGGCCGGCCATGGCGGGACGGCCGACGGCCGGAGCCGCGAGGAACTGGTCGGCAGGACGCTGAGCTGCCCCGCTTCGGCGGCGACTGCGCTGACCGCGCACACCACCGAGGAGATCACCATCACCGGCACCGCGGTCATCGGGTGCTTCGACACGACCGACCGCGCCTTCGCCTGGGCCAACGCCGGCCACTTCGCCCCCATCCTCCTGCGCGAGGGCGACGCCGAGCCGCTGGAGGGACGGTCCGGCCCGCTGCCCGGCGGCCCGGAGGCCGACTACGAGCTGAACACCACGCACCTGCGGCCCGGTGACACCCTGCTGTTCTACACCGACGGCCTCATCGAACGGCGACCGTGACCTGGACACCGGCATCCAGGCGCTCGTCGAAGCGGTGCGGTCCTGCGACCACGAGGACCCCGAGCCCCTGATCGACTGCGTGCTGGACCGCCTCGTCTCCGGGACCATCGAGGACGACATCTGCATCCTCACCGCACGGGTGCTCTGAGCGGCACGCCGGTGGCCGATCTGGCCGGCGGCGCGGGGCGCCGTGGTCAGGACGCCGGGGAGGTTCCTCGGGGGAGGCGTCCGATGCCGGGCAGGAACCGGCCGACGCGGGCGGCGTAACCGCGGTAGGCGTCGCCGTGAACGCGCAGCAGGTAGGGCTCCTCGACGGCGCGGACCTGCAACTGGATGACGGCCACGGACAGCACCAAGCCGAGAAGCGACACCACGTTGGGCACCATGGCCGCCAGCCCGGCGGCGGTGACGATCATCGCGGTGAAGATGGGGTTGCGGGCCAGGGCGAACGCGCCGCCGGTGACCAGGCTGGTCCGTTCGTTGTCGTCGACGCCGATGCGCCAGGAAGCGCCCATGGACGTCTGCGCCGCCAGCGTCGCGGCCGTACCGCCGGCCGCGAGGACCGTCCCGGCGATCTGGACGGCGAGGTGGTCCAGGAAGCCGATCGGATCCAGTCCGGCCAGGGCGGCGATGGGACCGGCGACACCGAGGACCAGAGCGGCGACAAAGAGCAGCCGGGCCCACCATTGGAGGGTGCCGGGCCGTAGCCCTCCGCCGCGGAATCCGGTGTCGCCGGTGCGACGCCATTGCATCCAGCTCCGCAGCCCGAAAGCCAGAGCGGCCCAGAGCAGGTAAATGATCAGCGCGGTCAGTGCCATGGGGTTCCTTCGCTGTCGTTCCGGGAGGTCACAAGCTCAAATCACGGCCGCCGTTCGGGGTGGACGGCTTCGGTGTGCTCGATGTGGGCGACGGCCAGGTCCAGCAGCATCCGAACGTGCGCGTCGGCCAGGCGGTAGTACGCCATGCGGCCCGACCGGCGCACCTCGACCACCCGGTGCGCGCGCAGCAGCCGCAGCGCGTGCGAGGCGGACGACTCGCTCATGCCGCTGACCGCGGCCAGGTCGCACACGCACAGCTCGCCGTCCAGCAAGGCCACCAGCAGGCGCAACCGCCTAGGGTCGCTCAGCAGCCCGAACACCTCGGCGGTATCGGCCAGGTCCTCCTCCGCGGGCATCCGCTCGCACACGGACGCGACCCGCGGCGCGTCCACCACCCGCGCCGTGCAGCCGTCGAGCTCGATGATCCGCTCATCTGAAGAGCTGTTCATATGAAACAACCTTCAGGTAGCCCCGGCGCCCTGTCAACCCCCCTGCGAGGCAGCGGCTCCGTCTGGTGGATGTCACAGCGAAAAGAATGCGCACAAGCGATCCGGCGTAAGGGCGGGGCATTTTTAGGACCGGAATTTCGCTCCAAACGAATTGCGCGTGCACAACATCGGTTGTGCAGCGACAGTCGTTTCACTATGGTACGGAAAATGCGGTGATGGACGCGAAGGTGCGTGATGCGACGGTGCAAATGGGAATAGGTCTGCCCAACGGCGGATCGGACGTCGACCCTGGCGAACTCGTCCGGTTGGCCGTGGGCGCCGAGGCCCTCGGACTGGACTCGGTGTGGGTGGTGGATCGCTGGCTCCGTCCGCACGCCCCGGTTGCCATGCCGGGGGTGCCGGTGCCGGTGGTGATGCCGGCCGAGTACTACCGTTGCGTTTACGACCCGATCGAGGTGCTGTCCTTCATCGCCGCGCGGACCGAGGTGATCAAGCTCGGCACGAGCGCGATCAACGTCCTTCTCCATCCGCCGGTCCTCCTCGCCCGCCGCCTCGCGACCCTGGACCGGCTGTCGGGCGGACGCCTTGTCGCGGGCGTGACCTCGGGATGGATGGCAGAGGAGTTCGCGGTGGCCGGCGTACCGAGAGACCACATGGGCGACGGGTTCGACGACCATCTGGCCGCCATGCGCGCGGTCTGGGGTCCCGATCCGGTCGACCACCCGGGCCCCAGGTACGCCATCCCTGCGTCCGACATAGGCCCCAAGCCGTGCGGTTCCGACGGCATCCCTCTGATCATCGGATACACCACGCCGACAGGGATCCGCCGCGCCGCCCGGATCGGCGACGGACTGCACCCCTACCGCAACGACCTCGACCGGCTGGCGGACGAACTGGACCAGTGGCGCGAGGCCGTCACGGCACAGGGCCGGGACCCGTCACGACTGCCCGTCATACTGCGGGCCGAGGCCACGCCGGGCGACAACGGCACCGGCGACGGAAAGGCCGCGTTCAGCGGCGCGGTGGAGAGCTGGGCCGATGACCTGGCCCGCATCGAGTCGCTCGGCGTCGATCACGTTCTCCTGCAGTTCGAGCCGGGCCTCGGCGTGGACGCCACCCTGCGGATCATGGCCGATCTGATCGGAATGAGTGGTCCGTGACCTCCGACATGGTCGTCCACACCGATGACGGCCGCCGGTACGGTCAGGAGCCGTTCTCGTTCTTCACGGTGTCGAAGACCACCTCGCGCCAGTCGCCCGGCACCTTTTTCACGACGCCGACCTCCTTCATGAAGGCGCCGAGTTTCAGCAGTGAGTGCGGGGTGGTGGTGTACTCGATGCCCGGGTGCGTGAGGTACTTCTGGTAGGTGGCCGGGGAGATCTTGCCCTTCTCGGCCTGCGAGAGGATGCGCGCGGCCTCGGCGGGTGAGTTGACGATGAGGTCGTTGGCCTTGGCGATGTTGCGGTGTACGGCGGCGATGACGTCCGGGTTCTTCTCCGCGTAGTCCTGGGTGGCGACCATGGTGTTGAAGCCGTGCTTGCCGAACAGGTCGTAGCTGTCGACGAGTTTGCGGGCGCCCTGTTCGACGGCCTGGAACTGGAACGGCGGGGCGGTGTAGGCGGCGGCGATCTGCCCGCCGATCAGGGCCTGGAGGGCGTCGGGGTGGGCCATGGAGGCGATGTTCCTGTCGAGCGCGTGGGCGTCGCCGAGCTGCTGCTGGGCGGCTCGTTGCAGCATGACCGACTGGATCGAGCCGGGCGCGATCGCGGCGATCTTGTCGGTGGGGCGGAAGTCCTTGAGGCCGCGCAGGCGCGGGTCCTTCGCCACCAGCCACAGCGGCATGTCGTTCAGCGATGAGATGATCTTCCAGGGGATGCCCGCGCCCCAGCCGATGAGGAAGGGTCCCAGGCCGCTGCTGCCCAGGTGGAGGCTGCCCGATACCAGGCCGTCGCGGGTGGCGTTGCCGCCGCTGACCGTCCGCCAACTGATGGTGCGGCCGGGCAGGTCCTTCTCCAGCCAGCCGTTGGCCTGGATGATGACGAGCGCGGCGTAGCTGAGGCCCGAACCCTGGGAGATGACGATCTCCTTGCCGGAGCCGGACCCCGATCCGCCCGCGCCGCCGCACGCGGCGGTCAGGGCCAGTGCGCCGGCGCCGGTCGCGCCCAGGCGCAGCGCGTCGCGCCGGCTGTACGTGGGGGAGGGGGGCCGCTTCATGCCGTTGTTCCTTCCTTCATTCCCCAGCGGACGACGGTCCGCCGTTCGATCAGGGCGAAGATGAGGTCGAGTGCGATGCCGATCAGGGCGATGACCACGAGCCCGGCGAACACGTCCGGGATCAGGGCGTAGTAGCGGGCGTTGTTGATGAAGAAGCCGAGCCCGCCGTTGGCACCGGCGGCGCCGAAGACCAGTTCGGCGGCGATGATGGTGCGCCAGCCGAAGGCCCAGCCGGTCTTCAGGCCCGCGATGGCGTGCGGGAGGGCGGCGGGCATCAGCACGTCCCGGGTCAGCCGCCAGCCCGACAGGCCCAGGTTCCGGCCGACCATGACGAGCGTGGCCGGGGTGGTGCGCAGGCCCATGCCGACGCTGACGGTCATCGGCCACAGCACGGCGTTGGCGGTCACGAAGATCAGCGCGGTGTCGGTCAGACCGAACCACAGCATGGCCAGCGGCAGGATCGCCACCGACGGCAGCGGGTTGATCATGGACGAGACCAGGGTGAGCACGTCGTCCCCGAGCGTGGTGGCCACCGCCAGGGCCGTCAGCACGACGGTCAGCGCGATCCCGATGGCCATGCCGGTGCCCAGCATGCGCAGCGTCGTCAGCGTGGAGGTGACGATCTCACCGCCGGCCACTCCCTCGGCGAGGGCTTGGGCCACGTCCCAGGGTCCGGCGAACACGAACGAGCTGACCCCTGACCGGGACGCGTAGAGCTGCCACAGGCCGATCAGCGCGGCGAACACGATGGTGCGCCGCAGCCAGGTCGGCAGCCTGGACCACGGGCGCCCGCGTTCGGCGACGGGTCGGCGCGGTGCCGCCTCGATGGGCGCGGTCGGCTCCGCGCGGCTATTCGTAGACGCCGTCAAGGACCTCTCCTTCCTCGGCGAGCAGCGAGCGCAGCCGGTTCCGCGCTTCGGCGAAGCCCGGCGTGTCGGGGCCGTCCAGACCGGAGACGTCGACGATCTCGGCCACCCGCGAGGGACGTCCCGCGAGCACGACCACGCGATCGCCGAGCAGCGTGGCCTCGTCGATGCTGTGGGTGACGAACAGCAGGGTCGCGTCGGTACGGCGCGTGATGGCGGCGAGCTCGATCTGGAGGCGTCCCCTGGTCTGCGCGTCGAGGGCACCGAACGGCTCGTCCATCAGCAGCATGAGCGGGTCGACGGCCAGCGCGCGGGCGATGGCCACGCGCTGCTTCATCCCGCCCGACAACTGGTGGGGATGGCTGTCGAGCGCGTCCGCGAGCCCCATCAGCTCCAGGTGTTCGATGGCGCGCCGCCGCGCGGTGGCACGGTCCACGCCGGTGACCCGCAGCGCGTGCACGACGTTGCCCAGGACGGTGCGCCAGGGGAACAACTGGTCGAACTCCTGGAAGACGCAGGCCCGGTCGGGACCCGGCCCGGGGCTTTCCCTGTCCCCGACGAGGATCCGCCCGGCCGAGGGACGCAGAAACCCCGCGACGGCCTTGAGGATCGTCGACTTGCCCGACCCGGACGGCCCCAGCAGCATGATCCTCTCGCCGCGCCGTACCTCGAAGCCGGCCTCCTCCACCGCGGGCACGTACCGGCCCCGCCGCCGGTAGCCGATCGCGACGCGGTCCACCAGCAGCGCACGCTCGCCACGCCTGTCGCCATCACGATGCGTTCGCATGGACTTCTTCCTCCCTTGCCGCCAGGTGCGGGCACCGCCGACGTCGTGTGCGGTGCGACCGAACCGCCGGGCGAGACCGGCTCCGCATCGAAGCCCGCGCCGCGTACCCGGCGATCCCGTGCGCGGCCCGCCACCGGCCGGGCCGCGCACGGAAAGGCGCCGCGATGGTCAGGCGGCGCGGGCCGGGAGGGAGGAGAAGGCGGTGGCGTCTCCCTGGATGACGGTGCTGGTGTCGCCGTTGATGCCCACGGGGATGTCACCCGCGACGGTGATGCGGTGCAGGAGACGCGGGTGGTCGTCGTAGTCGGCGACCGCGTAGTGCTGGGTCGCGCGGTTGTCCCAGATGGCGATGTCGCCGGGGCGCCAGTTCCACCGGACGGTGTTCTCCGGCTTGGTGATGTGCCGCTGCAGCAGGCCGTACAGGTCCTGGAAGTCCGGTGTGGACAGGCCGGGGATCGACTGGACGAAGTGCCCGAGCAGGAGTGAGGGCTCGCCGGTCTCGGGGTGGACGCGGACCAGGGGGTGTTCGGTGAGGTAGATCGTGTTCCGGAACTCCTTGCGGTAGCCCTCCTCCTTCACGTCCAGCCCGCCGACCGTCGCGGGACGTTCGAGGGCGTAGTCGAAGGCGTTGCTGTGCCGGGCGCGCAGTCGGCCCACCAGCGTCTGGAAGGCGGGGTGCAGGTTGGCGTACGCGGCGACGGTGTTCGCCCAGATGGTGGTCCCGCCGTAGGGAGGGAGCGTGATGGCGCGCAGGATGCTGATGGCGGGGACGCGGTCGACGAAGGTGACGTCGGTGTGCCAGCTGTTGGCCTTGCTGCGTTCGGAGTCGATCGGCAGGATCGCCTTCCCGTCGCCGCGGACGGTGGGGTGCGGTGAGGTGACCTCGCCGAGCTGGGCGGCAAAGTCGTACTGGTCCTCGTCGGTGGCGTGATCCTGATCACGCAGGAACACGACCCTGTGCTTGAGGAGCGCCGCGCGGAACTCGGCGACCGTGGCCGGGTCGAGGTCGGCGCCGATGCGCAATCCCGAGACGACGGCGCCGATGTTCCCGCCGACCTTGGTCACCTCAAGCGTGGCCGGCTCACTGTGCAACTGGGTCATCGCCCGCGTTCCTTTCTCTTGACGTACGGCTTTCCGGGGCGCACCCGGAGGATTCCCAATCTATCCGACTAGTTTAGTATGGATCTCCCATGCCGCCCAGAGCGGACTCCGACGTCCGTCGTGTGGCGGAGGACCGTGACGGAGGAACAAGGAGCGTGTCCATGAGCAGACCCCTGTCCCGTCGTGCCCTGTTGTCCGGCCTGGCCGGTGGAGCCGTCCTGCTCGGCCTGCCCGGATGTACCTCCGCGGTCGGACGGCAGGGCTCGGGCAAGGGCCTGACGGGCGGAACCCTCACCGGCGCCATCGGCACCGATCTGGTGCCGGCGAACTTCTTCACCAACTCCAACTGGGGTGTGACGACGATCATCGGGCTGGTCTACGAGAGCCTGATCCACTACCCCAACGACAGCCTGAAACCGGAACCCAGGCTCGCCGAGAGCTGGACCATCGCCGACGACGGGACGACCGTCACGCTGAAGCTGCGGGGCGACGTGAAGTTCCACACCGGACGCCCGTTCACCTCCGAGGACGTGGCGTTCTCGCTGAAGACCTACGCCGACCCCAAATGGAACGGGCAGCTCAAGAGCACCGCGCAGGCGATCAGGTCGATCGACACCGGCGACCCGGGCACCGCGGTCCTGCACCTGGCGCATCCGGTCAGCAACATCCTCGACCTGCTGGAGATCGTCCCGATCGTCGACAGGGAGACCTTCGCCGACCTCGCGAGCGGCCGCAGGTACGTCGGCACCGGGCCGTTCAAGTTCGACGGGTGGACGCCCAACGCCCGGCTCCGCTTCAGCAAGAACCCCGGCTACCGGGTTCCCGGACGGCCCTATCTGGACGCCGTCGACATCGCGATCGTCCCCGATGCCACCGCGCAGGCGAACCAGCTCCGCAGCGGGCAGATCGACTACGCGTACGGCATCGGCAACCTGGACATCGAGCGCCTGGAGAAGACGGGCAAGATCAACAAGATCCAGCTCACCGGCGCCGAGGAGCAGATCTACGTCGGCACCAACGTGACCGCCGAGGGCCTGTCCGACGTGCGGGTCCGGCAGGCCATCGCGTACGCCCTGGACCGTGACCGCATCCTGGCCGAGGTCTTCCGGGGCAGCGGCTACGTGGTCAACCTGCCGTGGCCGAAGACCTCACCCGCCTACGACGAGAAGCTCAACGGCACCTTCCGGCGGGACGTCGCCAAGGCCAGGGGCCTCATCGCCGCCTACGGCAAGAAGGTGCCGACGCTGACGTTGAACTACCAGAGCTCGAACCCGCTGTTCGCGGCCACCGCGCAGATCGTGCAGGCCAACCTCAAGGAGATCGGGATCGAGGTGAGGCTGGAGCCGCTGGACCCGCCGACGTTCGTCGCCCGGCTCATCGGAGGCAAGCTGCCCGGGCTGTGGACCACCTACCACTCCTGGGCCCAGTACACCCCCTCGACGCTCACCGTCAGCGCCTACCCCTTCAACGCTCGCAAGAACGCCTCGCACTACACGTCCGACACCTACATCAAGGACGCCGACGACGCGTGGAAGCAGCGCAAGGGCGACAGCCCCGAGGCGCTGGAGGCGTACGGCAGGCTGTCGCGCGACCTGCTCGACGGGCTGTTCCTCATCGAGATCGCGATCGTGGAGCCCCGCTGGGCCGTCAGCGACAGGGTCACGGGCGTCTCCTACACCAAGCGGCACGAGCTCGTGCTCACCGACGCGCGGCTGACCGGGTGAGGGCACGGCCATGACACTGTACGTGCTGCGCAGGCTGCCCTCGCTGGCCCTGGTGCTCCTCGTCTCCTCGATACTGATCTTCGCCGTGCTGCGGCTGGTCCCCGGCGACCCGGCGGAGTCGCTCGCCGGGGCGGACGCCACCCCCGAGGCCGTCGAGGCCATCCGCCGCGAACTCGGCCTGGACCGGCCATGGGCGGCCCAGTACCTCGCCTGGCTCGGCGCGATGCCGACCTTCGATCTGGGCCGGTCGTACCTCATCGGGGGGACCATCGACTCGCTCGTCGCGGACGCCCTGGGCAACACGCTGCTGCTGGCCACGAGCGCGCTGCTGCTGGCGGTGCTGACCGCGCTGGTGCTCGGCACGCTGTGGGCGGGGACGCGGCGGGCATGGCTGGATCACCTGCTGACCGGCGTCAACACCCTGGCGATAGGGGTGCCGACCTTCGTGATGGGGGTGGCGCTGATCCTGCTCTTCGGCGTCATCGTCCCGGTGCTGCCCAGCGGCGGCGTCCCGCGCGAAGGGCTGCTCGCCAACCCGTCGATCACGTTCCAGTACCTGCTGATGCCGGCGGTGTGCCTGGCCCTGCCGGTCGGCGCCGTGCTGACCCGGTACGTCGCCGAGTCGCTGCGCACCGAACTCGCCCAGCCCTACGTCGTCACCGCGCTCGCCGCCGGGGTCTCCCGATGGCGGGTCCTGCTGCGGCACGCGCTGCGCAACGTGCTGCCGACCAGCCTGACGGTGCTCGGCCTGCAAACCGGTGCGCTGCTCGGCGGCGCGGTACTGGTCGAGTTCACCTTCTCCTGGCCCGGCCTGGGGCTGCTGTTCGAACGGGCGATCACCGGTCGTGACTACCCGGTGGTGCAGGTGCTGCTGATGCTGTCGGTGGCGGTCTTCGCCGTCCTGCAACTGCTCACCGACGTCGCGCACGCCGCCCTCGATCCGCGGGTGCGGCTGGGAGGGTCCCGATGAGCGCCCTCGAACTGGGGACGTCCGAACCGCTCGGGGACGCCGAGCCGGACCAAGGGCCGCGTGCGCGGCGCGGCGCCCTCCTTCGCGGGCGGGGCCTGGCCGGACTCTCGCTCGTCGGCGTGGTCGTGCTCGCCGGCCTGCTGGCCCCGCTGATCGCGCCGTACTCGCCGCAGGAACAGCTACCGGACGCCAACCTGCTGGGCGCGAGCGCCGGGCACCTGTTCGGCACCGACGAGGTGAACCGGGACGTGTTCTCGCGGGTGCTGCACGGCATCCGTGCCGATCTGCTGGTCTGCCTGATCGCCGTGCCCTGCGGCGCCGTCCTCGGCGGGCTGCTCGGGCTGGTGGCGAGCCAGTACGGCCCGGCGGACGTGGCCGCGCAGCGGGCCTTCGACATCATCCTCGCCTTCCCCCCGATCATCCTGGGCATCGGCATCGCCGCGGTCACCGGCGTCGGCATGCTCCCGGTGATCTGCGTGGTCATCGGGACGGAACTGCCCATCTTCGGGCGGCTGGTGCGCACCGCGACGCTCAAGGTGCGCGAACTGCCGTACGTGGACGCCGCCGAGTCGATGGGCGCGACACGGGCCTGGGTGCTGCGCAAGCACGTGGTCCCGAACATCCTGGACGCGGTGATCGTCCAGCTCGCGCTCTCGGCGTCCATGGCGGTCTTCATCTCCAGCGCGATGAACTTCATCGGCATCGGGGTGCGGCCCCCGTCCCCGTCGCTGGGCGGGGTGCTCGCCGACGCCATGGCCCAGCTCGGCACCAACGACATGTACGCGATCGGCCCGCTGCTGGTCATCGTGATGCTGGTGCTCGGCTTCCAGCTCATCGCGCAGGCCCTGCTGGCCGAGCGCCGACACGGAGGTGGTGCGCCATGACGGCGCTGCTTCAGATCAAGGACCTGACCGTCCGCTTCCCCGGAGTGACCGCCGTCCGCGACCTCGCCCTGGAGCTGCACCGCGACGAGGTCCTGGCCGTGGTCGGCGAATCCGGATCGGGCAAGTCGGTCACCGCGCTGGCCGTCCTCGGCCTGCTGCCGAAGACCGCGGCCGTGTCCGGAAGCGTCGTCCTGGACGGCCAGGAACTGCTCGGCCTGGACGAGGAGCAGCTGCGCCGGGTGCGCGGCGCCCGGATCGCCCTGGTCTTCCAGGAACCCTCGACCGCGCTCAACCCGGTCGAACGGGTCGGCTGGCAGATCGGCGAGGTGCTGCGGGCGCACGGCACGGCATCCCGCAGGGAACGGCGCGAGCGGGCGGCCGAACTGCTCGCGCAGGTCGGGATCCCGCCGGAGCGGGCGCGGGACTACCCGCACCAGTTCTCCGGCGGCCAGAAACAGCGGATCGTGCTGGCCCTCGCGCTGGCCGCCGACCCCGACGTGCTGATCGCCGACGAGCCCACCACGGCGCTCGACGTGACGGTGCAGGCCGAGATCCTCGCCCTGCTGCGCGAGCTGCAACGCGATCGGGAACTCGCGGTTCTCCTCATCACCCACAACATGGGCGTGGTCGCCGACCTCGCCGACCGGGTGGCCGTCATGCGCTCCGGACGCGTCCTGGAGACCCAGGACGTGCACCGGATCTTCGCCGCCCCCTCGACCCCGTACGCCCGGCGGCTCCTGGCGTCGGTGCCGCAACTGGGCGTCCAGGACCCTCCGGCCCGCGATGTTCCCGAGTCCGCGCCGAAGTCTCCGCCCGCGTTCGCCGTCACCGACCTGGTCGTCGACTACCCGGGCCATCCCGCCGCGCTCGACCGGGTCACGCTGTCGGTGGCTCCCGGCGAGGTCCTCGGCATCGTCGGCGAGTCGGGTTCCGGCAAGAGCACCCTGGGACGCGTCGCGACGGGTCGGCTACGGCCGTCCTCCGGTACGGCGCGGCTCTTCGGAACCGACCTGGCCCCGCTGCGCCGCGGCGATCTGCGGGCCCTGCGCAGGCGCATCGGCGTCGTCCACCAGGACCCGGCCGCCTCCCTCGATCCCCGCCGCACCGTGCTGGAATCGATCACCGAGCCGCTCGACATCCACCGCGTGGGCACCCCCGCCGAACGGGTTGCCCGCGCCGAGGAGCTGCTGGACCAGGTGGCGCTGACCCGTGACCACGGCGCCCGGCTGCCGCGTGAACTGTCGGGCGGTCAGCGCCAGCGGGTGGCGCTGGCCCGTGCCCTGGTCCTGGAGCCCGAACTGCTGCTGGCCGATGAGCCCACCAGTGCCCTGGACGTGTCGGTCCAGGCGACCGTCCTGGAGCTGTTCGCGGAACTCCAGCGCCGGCACGGGTTCGCCTGCCTGTTCATCAGCCACGACCTGGCCGTGGTGAACCAGGTCGCCGACCGGGTGGCCGTTCTCCGCTCCGGACGGCTGCTCGAACTCGGCCCCGCAGACCAGGTGCTGACCCGGCCGACCTCCGACTACACACTGAGACTGCTGGAGTCGGTTCCCCTGCCGGACCCCGAGGCCCAGCGCGCCCGGCGAGCCGCCGGACCCCTGAAGACCTCCGCCTGACGGTGTACGCGGCGCGCCGGCACAACGCCGGCGCGCCGCGAGCACCTCAGTGACGTCGACCGATTCGACCGGCCACGCCTCGGCGACCTCATCGGGGCGCGCGCCGTGCACCTGCAATGCCATATCGGCACCGAACCGTGCCCCTGGTGCGCCTGGGTGCCACGAGGAGCGGCCTGCACTTCTCCGCAAAGGCGCCGCACCAGGCGCGGCAACTGGCGGCAGGCATGGGCACCGCCATCAACTCCCACCAGGCCGAGCTCGACGACACCGCCGACCCGCCCTCCCTGTGCTACCCGTACTTCAAGACCACCGAGCCTGCGAGGTCAAACCGGAAAGACGCTTCATCTTTCATTTCCAGACCGGCGGAGCCGTGAGGGCCGCGACGTCCACCGGTCGCTGTGACCAGCGGCACGGTTGGTCAAGCGCGTGAACGGAGCCCTTGGCCAACCGCGCTCGCTTTCATCCACCGAACCCGGCCGAAATCCGAGCATGCCTGCCACCGTTGGCTCGGGCGTCGATACTCTACGACTCCTTGACGTTCCACTACGAGTATGTAGAAGATTGGGGAGCGGAAGGAGATGGACACCCGATGACCACCTTGATAAGCGGGCCCGCCACCGGGACAGGACAGGATCCTGCTGGTGAGACGGCAGAATCGGTGCACGTTGAGTTCAGGACGCAGGTGTCGGCGTACCGTCACTGGCGGCTGAGTTTTGACGGTTCGGTTGCCACGCTGACGATGGACGTCGACGAACAAGGGGGTCTGGTCCCCGGCTACGAGCTGAAGCTGAACTCCTACGACCTGGGCGTGGACATCGAGCTGTACGACGCGGTGCAGCGGCTGCGGTTCGAGCATCCCGAGGTGCGGACGGTGGTGGTGACCAGCGGCAAGGAGAAGATCTTCTGCGCGGGCGCGAACATCCGGATGCTGGCCGCGTCGCCGCACGAGTGGAAGGTGAACTTCTGCAAGTTCACCAACGAGACCCGTAACGGGATCGAGGACGCGACCGCGAACTCGGGGCAGACCTACCTGGCCGCGTTGAACGGCACGGCGTCGGGCGGTGGCTACGAGCTGGCGCTGGCGTGTGAGCACATCATGCTGGTGGACGACCGGTCCTCGGCGGTGTCGCTGCCGGAGCTGCCGCTGCTCGGAGTGCTGCCGGGCACGGGCGGCCTGACCCGCGTGACGGACAAGCGGCATGTGCGGCGTGACCTGGCCGACTACTTCGCCACCAGGGCCGAGGGCGTCGGCGGCAAGAAGGCGGTGGCCTGGCGGCTGGTGGACGAGGTCGTGCCGCGGACCTCATGGGACGCCACCGTCGCCGAGCGCGCGAAGGAGTTCGCCGCCCGATCGAACCGACCGGCCGATGCCAAGGGCATCGAGCTGACGCCGCTGGGCAAGATCCGCACCGACGGCGAGATCTCCTACCGGTACGTGACGGCGAGGCTCGATCGCGAGCGGGGCGTCGTGGAGATCACCGTCCTCGGCCCGGAAACGGACGCGCCCGCCGACATGGCCGCCGTCCACGCCCAGGGCGCGGAGTTCTGGACGCTCGCGATGACCCGTGAGCTGGACGACCTGATCCTGGACCTGCGTACCAACGAGACCGAGCTGGGCACCTGGACGTTCCGCACCAAGGGCGACGCCTCCCGCGTGCTGGCCTGTGACGCCCTGCTGCTGGACAACGCCGGTGACTGGCTGGCCAATGAGATCGTCCTGTACCTCAAGCGGACGCTCAAGCGCCTCGACGTCACCAGCCGCAGCCTGATCGCGCTGATCGAGCCGGGCAGTTGCTTCGCCGGGTCGCTGCTGGAGCTGGCGCTGGCCGCCGACCGTTCCTTCCACCTGGCCGGGGTGTTCGAGGAGATCGATCCGGACGCCGAGCCGGCCGCGATCACCGTGGGGCCGATGAACCTCGGGCCGCTGCCGATGGGCAACGACCTCACCCGGCTGGCCACCCGCTTCCACGGCGATGACGACGGCCTGGCCGCCGCCGAGTCCGCTCAGGGTGAGGCGCTGCGGGCCGAGGACGCCGAGCGGCTCGGCCTGGTCACCTTCGCGCCCGACGACATCGACTGGGACGAGGAGGTCCGGATCGCGATCGAGGAGCGGGCCGGGTTCTCCCCGGACGCGCTCACCGGCCTGGAGGCCAACTACCGGTTCACCGGCCCGGAGACGTTGGAGACCAAGATCTTCGGGCGGCTCACCGCCTGGCAGAACTGGATCTTCACCCGGCCCAACGCCTCCGGAGCCGAGGGCGCGTTGCGCAAGTACGGCACGGGGCAGCGCGCCGACTTCGACAAGAAGCGAGTCTGAGCATGACGATCACCGCGGACTACTCCGAGAAGATTCCGAACAACGTCGACCTGCACGAGGACCGGCGGCTTCAGCGGGCGCTGGAGTCCTGGCAGCCCAACTTCCTGTCCTGGTGGGACTCGATGGGGCCGTCCCTGCCCACCCGGGACGTCTACCTGCGCACCGCGGTCAACGTGGGTCGCGAGGGCTGGGCGCATTTCGGGCATGTGGCGATGCGCGACTACCGGTGGGGCATCTTCCTGGCCGAGCGCAACAAGGATCGGCGGATCGCCTTCGGCCAGCACAAGGGCGAACCGGTCTGGCAGAAGGTGCCCGGCGAGTACCGTGCCGACCTTCAGCGCCTCATCGTGATCCAGGGTGACACCGAGCCGGCGTCGGTCGAGCAGCAGCGTAACCTGGGCGCCACCGCGCCCAGCCTGTACGAC
>NZ_BSTM01000050.1 GCF_030269515.1 Actinomadura sp. NBRC 104412
GCTACCGGCTCAAAGACCGCGACCTCGGCCGCGTCCCCGCGGCCAAGACCGACAACTAAAGATCAACAATCGGGTGGGTCACGGTTCACCCGGAACAACCGGGTCACGATTGGGCCGGGATTGACACCAAAGCGGCCGGGTTGTGAATGGGGCTTGGTGCCATTCCGTTCGTCCGCCGGGGCGGGCACTCAGCGTGCCTCCACATGATCACTCCGTGAGTTCGGTGAAGGTGCGGCGCGCGTTGTCCGTCTGCATTGGGACACCTTCATCGTGATTTCAGGGATCAAGTGGTGCGGATGGGGTCAAGGGGTGTATGCAGGGTGAGTCGAGTGTCTTGACACGGCCCCGCGAGGGCGGGTCTCCCCATGCCGGTGCCGGGAGCGTGAATGCCCAGGTGGTCCTCGTCCGACGTCGCGGCCGACCGACGGCTGGTCCAGAGGCTGAACGACGGCGACGCGAATGCCCTGGCCGCGCTTTATGACACCTACGCTGGGCGGTTGTACGACTACGCCTTGTCGATGACCGGCGAGTACAGGATCGCCGCCGATATCACGCACGACACGTTCATCGACGCCGCCCGCCGCGCCCCCCGGATGCGGGATCAGCAGCGATTGCGTTCGTGGCTGTACGGGGCGGTGCGGCGCCGTTGCGTGCAGCGCGCCAGGTCGCGGGTGTTGTACTGGGAACCCGACGTGGACTTCGGTGATGTCCGGGGCCATTCCGAGGCGCCGAGAACGATGCGTTCCGGCCCCTCGCGGAAGCCAGGAACGGCGCGTGACCCGGTCGAATCCAGTGAATCCGGCGAGCCGGGAGATTCCAGCGAGCCCAAGGCGGAGGCTCCCGCCGGCGCGTCGCTTCACGGTGTCCTCGCAGCGGCGATGCGAAGTGCGCCCGACGAGGACTCTTCCAAGTCCGTCCCAGAACGTCCCGAACGCGCACCCGATGCTCACGAGCCGCCGCCTTCCTCCGAACTGCGCAGGCTGCTGGACGGCTCCGTGGCGAGGCTGGAGCCCTGTGACCAGGAGGCGCTGCTCCTCGCCGTTCGGCACGAACTGTCCGCCGACGAGATCGGGAGCGTGCACGGCGTCTCGCCGCGGCGGGCCGCCACCCGGGTCGCCCGCGCCCGGAACTGCCTGGACGAGGCGTACAAGACCGAGGTGAAGGTGGCCACCGAACGGTGCGCCGCCGGCCGGGCGGAACACCACCGCGAGTGCGCCGACTGCCGGCGCCGTGCCGGTGTGGACCCCACGGCGCTGCTCGCTCACGCGTCCGCGCCCGTCCTCCCGGCGTCGCTGCGCCACCGCGTCCTGCACACGGCGACCGACCCCGAGCTGGCCGGGTACCGGAACGACATCGCGGCGCGCGGCGGTGCGCTGACGCCGCACGGCATGCCGACCCAGCCGGACATGGCGTCGCCGTACACCAAGCGCTGGCTGTTCGCCGGGGGCGGCATGGCGGGCGCCCTGGTCACCGCCGTTCTCGGCGCGATGCTGATCGGCCCGGGGCTGGGCGATCCGACGATCTACTGGCCGCCGTTCCGGGCGCGTCCGCAGCCGTCCGTCACCGACCATGTGCCGAGGCAGCCCCAGGGAAGGGGGCCCGGCCAGGAGACCCCGAGGGACGGCGTCGCACCCAGCGCTCCGGGTGCGCAACCCCCGGTCGGCTCGCAGGGACAGGACGCGTCACCGCCCGGCACCGGTGAGCCGTCCTCGCCCGCCCCACCACGACCGGGGACGCTGATCGTCACGCCGGCGCGGGTGGAGCTGTACATGAAGAAGACCGCCACGGTCCGGCTGGAGGCGTCGCGGGGCCCGGTGTCCTGGAACGCGACAAGCTCCTCCGATCAGCTCTCGGTGTCGCACCCGCAGGGTGAGCTGGACGCGGACGCCACCGCCGACGTCACCGTCACGCTGCGCACGCGCCTGATCAACCTGCCCGGACAGGCGACGCTGACCTTCTCCGACCCGACCACCGGCACCACACGCACGGTCACGGTGGTGTGGGGCGCCTCACTGCTCTGACCGGGCGTCGCGCGGGTTTGACCGCTCTGATCTCACTCGCCACCATTGCGGCATCGATCGACGGCGAACAGAGGTGGCCATGGCCGACCCGACCGATCCCCGGGACATCGAGGAGACCCTTCTCGGCGGCCCCCTGCGCTACACCCGACGGCAGGTCGAAGAACGTTCCGGAGTCTCGGAGGACTACGCCCGCGCCATCTGGCAGGCCCTCGGCTTCCCCACCCCGCCCGACGACGAGGTCGCCTTCACCGACGGCGACGTGACCGCCCTTCGCGAGATCAAGGACCTGCTGCGGTACGACCTCGTGGACGAGGAGATGGTGCTGCGCCTGTCCAGGGCGGTCGGGCAGACGATGGGACGGCTGGCGGGCTGGCTCGGCGACGTCTGGCTGCGACGGCTCAGCGAACGCCTGCCCCCGGACGAGCCCGTCACGGAGGAGGCCGTTCTGGCGGCCCTCGCCGCCACCGAGGAACTGCGTCCCGCGTTCGAACGCCTCCTGATGCACGGATGGCGCCGCCAGCTCGCCGCCGCCGGCATGCGCGCCGCCGGATCCACCGCCACGGCCACCGCCGACCCGGCCGCGGGCACCGCCCTGCTCGCCGCCGGCTTCGCCGACATCGTCTCGTTCACCCGGCTCAGCCGCGGCATGGAGGGGCCCGCCCTCGCCGACCTCGTGGAACGCTTCGAGTCGACCACGACCGGCCTGGTCGCCGAGCACGGCGGCCGCGTGATCAAGACGCTGGGCGACGAGGTGCTGTTCGTCGCCCAGGATCCCGCGGCCGCCGCCGAGATCGGGCTCAACGTCGCCGAGCGCGGAGAGGAGGACCCCGACTTCCCGCGCGTCCGCGTGGGCATGGCGTATGGGGAAGTCATCCTGCGCCTGGGCGATGTGTTCGGAACGCCTGTCAACCTGGCCGCGCGCCTCACAGCGACCGCCTATCCGGGCAGCGTCCTTATCGACACCGCCCTCGCGTCCGAGCTCACGTCCACGACGTTCGCGACCACACCTTTACGACCCCGGCCACTCCAAGGGCTGGGCAGGGTGCGGCCGTACCTCCTCCGCCGTGGCCGTCCCTGACGCAGTGGGACGGCGTCAGGACGCGGAGGCGGACCGGTAGGTGAGGATGACGATGCCGCTGTCGAGGACGGTGGTGTCGGTGAGCTCGAACCTTCCGGACGATCCGGTGCGATAGAGCAGGTCGTCGGCGGTGCCGCTACCGACGAAGAAGGGGTGCACCCACAGGTGCAGCTCGTCGAGCAGTCCCTCGGCCATGAACGCATGGGCCAGCGGACCGAAGCCGTACTGAACGATGGAGACGCCGGGCCGCCGCTTGAGGTCCCGGACGGCCCCGATCGGGTCTTGGCCGATGACGGTCGTGTTGTTCCACGTCGGCTCGGTGAGGGTGGTCGAGACGACGTACTTGGGCAGCGCGTTCAAGCGGTCGCTGAGCGGGTCGCCGGAGCGGCTGGACCACACCGGGGCGAACGCCTCGTAGGTGTGGCGGCCCAGGAGTACCGCGTCGCAGCGTTCCAGGAGCCTGGTCTGGACCTGACCGCCCGCGTCGCTGAAACCGCCGAGCGATGGCCAGTCCTGCGGGTTCTGAATGATGCCGTCGAGCGTGACGTACGTGGAGTTGATGACCGTGCGCATGGCGGGCTCCTTGGACATCGAGCGAAACGGCGCGAACGCGCTCACTCTCCGGGTGGGATATTGAGGTTGATCCGGAAGGTGTTGTGTGGGTCGTACCGGACCTTGAGGGCGGTGAGCCTGGCGTAGTCGGCCGGGGTGTACGCCGCCGCCACACGCTGCGGGGTGCTGTCCTCGACACCGGCGAAGTTGAGGTTGGTCCCGCCGGTGCTCCAGGGACGTAGCGCGTCCAGCATCTCGTCACGCCGCCGCAGCGTGTCGGGGTCTGGGACGGCGCCGGTGAAGAACGAGAA
The DNA here is from genome assembly GCF_030269515.1 of Actinomadura sp. NBRC 104412. Lineage (GTDB taxonomy): Bacteria > Actinomycetota > Actinomycetes > Streptosporangiales > Streptosporangiaceae > Spirillospora. The sequence goes on from NZ_BSTM01000050.1 coordinate 3,963, forward strand.
CTCCGCGTCGCGGCCTCCCACGCAGTTGGGAACGCGCGGCGGACGGGCGTACGCGCCGCCGAAATGCCGTAGTTCGGCCACGAGCGGCGAGCCCGGTCCCGCCAGTGCGGAGATCAGCTCGACGGTCTCCGGAGTGAGCTCCTTCAGCAGCACGTTGCGGTCGTACGCCACGTACGGTTCGTCGGCGGGGTCGTGGTGGATCGACCCGACCTCGGCGTAGGGCATCTTGCGTACCGTGTCCAGCAGGAGAGGGCCGCCCAGCTTGCGCAGCGGCCGCACCAGGCGTTCGCCCTCGGCTATGTCACCGCTGTGCGCGATGCGGAGGTGCACGACGAACCGGCCGCGCAACGGCTCCGGTACGCCGGGCAGGTCGGGCTGGTGCGCCAGCAGCACCGAGGACGCCATCGTCTCGGGCACCCGCCGGGTCCATTCGGCGTAGCCGTGCAGAACCTCGGCGGTGGCCTCTCCCGCGAAATACAGCCCGCCCCCGTACAGGTAGGAGACCGGGAACAGGTCGATCTCCATGCCGACGACCAGCCCGAAGTTGTCCTTGCCGCCGCGCACCGCCCAGAACAGGTCGGGATCCGATTCGGCCGTCACGTCGCACGACCGTCCGTCGGCGCCGACCAGCCGCACGCGGCGCACATGGTCGGCGGCGAAACCGAACCGGCGCCCCAGCAGCCCGGCACCGCCGCCCATGGTGTAGCCGACCGCGCCCACGCTGGGACTGGAGCCGTTCAACGGCGCCAGCCCGTGCCAGGTGGCGCGCTCCACCACCCGTGTCCATCGGGTTCCCGCCTCGACCCAAGCCGTCGCGGCGGCCGGGTCAACGGTGACACCGTCCATCCGACTCGTGTTGACCAGCACGGCCCCGTCGGCGGGGACCGCCTGGCCGTGCCCGGTGGCCATCACCCCGACGGCCTGATCCCGCTCGGCGGCCATTCGCACCGCGGCGATCACGTCATGTTCGTCCGCCGCTGCGACGACGCAGGCCGGATGCGACTCCGCCGCCCGGTTCAAGCCCAGCCGCTCAGCGTCATAACCCGGTTCACCTGGTCGAATGATCATTGTGTTCATGCGGGTGAACGTATGCGAGGCGACCCGTCCGAGGCTTGCAGGAATCGGTCACGACGCCGGGGCCGCCTGAGCGCGGAAAGCCGCAGCACTCAGGACGGGGGGCGGGCCGCGCACATCGGCGAGCCTTGAGAACGGTGCTCCCGCGTCATCCCTCATCGACGGCGAGCTCGTCCGCGTTGTGGAGAAGTCGCCCGGCCACCTACGGGGTCGGAGCCGCGATCCCGCTGGACGCGCTTGTCGTCGCGCGGATCCGGAACGTGCGCAGGAAAAGCGGGGGCGAAGGTCCGCAGCGGCCGGTCGGGCACGGTCAGGCGCCCCGTGACCTTGCGTGTGGCCGGTAGTTGGTTCGGAGAAGGGTGCGCGGCGTGAGGGTGGCGTCCGCGGCCAGGTCCGGCCCGCCGATGGCGGAGGACGATCCTTTACCCACGGCGACGCACGTGCCCGGCGAACGCTGGAGCCGACCGACGGCGTGTCGACGGCCGGAATCGTGGCGGAATGACCATATATCTCCTGATTTGGCCGGATATTGGTAATCGCACGGTCGATGGGCCCTTCGAGGCTGGGTAGAGCGCCCGTTATCGCCGGAACGTCCAGTACGAGGAGGGGACGATCGATGACCGCACCGACCCGTGCCGCACCAGCCCGGGAGTGGGCCGACGCCTTCGCCGCCGCCAGCAACGAGGATCCCGAGATCCAGGCGCACGGGAAGTACTTCACCTGCACCTACCTGCTCGACGCCACCGAACGCAGCTACGCGATCAAGATGGAGTCGGGCCGGGTGACCGAGGTCACGGTGGATCCGGGTCCGCTCGACGTCCCCTACGAGTTCGCGATCCGGGCGACCCCGGAGACGTGGCGGGGGTTCGGTGAGCCCGTACCGCCCCCGATGCACCACGGGATCTGGGCGGCCACCTTCCAGCGCGACATGCGATTGGACGGGAACATCCTGGTCCTCATGCAGAACCTGCGATGCGTCACACGGCAGATCGAACTGCTCCGCACCGTCGGCTCGCCCGTCTGAGAAAGGAGATCACCGTGAGCAAGGTATCCCCGGTCACCGGGCACTACGTGACCATCGAGGTCGACGGCGTGGAGTACAAGGTCTTCTACCTCGAGAACGGCACCGGCCGGCCGCTGGTCTGCCAGCACACCGCCGGCTGCCACAACCACCAGTGGCGCGGCCTGCTGGAGGACGAGGAGATCACGGCGAACCACCGCGTCATCGCCTACGACCTGCCCCGCCACGGCAAGTCCGACCCGCCGGAGAACGTCGAATGGTGGAAGGAGGAGTACACCCTCACCGCGGACCATTTCGTCAACTTCATCGTCGCGCTGTGCGACGCCCTCGAACTCGAAGACCCCATCTTCATGGGCTCCTCCTTCGGAGGAAACGTCGCGCTGCAACTGGCCCTTCGACGACCCGACCGCTTCGCGGGCGTCCTGTCGGTCGAGGGCGCGGACTATTCGCCCGGGTTCTACCTCGACTGGTGGCAGCACCCGCACGCCAACGCCGCCCAGGTCTGCGCGAGCGGTGTGTGGGACCTGATGGCGCCGCAGTCACCGGAGGCCGACCGCTGGAAGACCTGGTTCTACTACACCCAGGGCTCCGAGGCGTTCAAAGGCGACCTGTACTTCTACTCCGTCGACCACGACCTACGAGAACGCCTACAGGAGATCGACGGGAACCGCTGCCCCGTCGTGATGCTCACCGGCGAGTACGACTACCTGACAACCCCAGAGGACAGCGCCCGCACCGCCAAAGCCATCGAGAACGGCAGCTTCATCAAGATGGAGAAGATCGGGCACTTCCCGATGAGCGAAAACCACTCGGTGTTCCGCGGATACCTCCTCGAAGCCCTGAGAATCCTCGAAACCAAGAAATCGTCCGTCTGAGCGACGCCCCACGGCTGACGCAACATTCGGTCTTCTTGGCTGGACGGCCACGACCAGCGGCACCTCGCGGCGGCGCGTCCAGCACGACGGACACCGCTACGGCTACGGCAGCCGCGGCGTGGGTGGCGCGCCCGCCACTACCCGCCTGGGCGGTGACGCTGGCCCAACGGCTGCACGAACACGGTCACTTCGACCGGCCACCCGATCAGATGATCGTGAACGAGTACCTACCCGGCCAAGAAATCAGCGCCCGACAACAGGCGCGTGCCAGTGCGCCTCGAAGTCGGGGCAGCCTGTGCATGATGAGCGGCCCGGCACGATTCCTCTGGCGGCACGCCATCCCGGCCTGCAAGACCGACCCCGGCCCGAACGGACGAGTGCCCCGCAATCGACGGGTATCGGTGACCCTGCGTACGATCCTCTAGCCGAAAGCCCTACCGCTGACCCGCCCACCAAGGGTTCCCGCATCCCACCAACACACTGAACTGCGGCAACACCACACCCAAGATCAAATCAACGTCGGCGCGCCGGGTCGGCGGGCTCGCGTGGCCGGCCGATCAGCGTGTGTCGGCGGCGGATCGGACTGCGCTGCGCAGGGCCGCGCGCGTCACCAGGAGGACGGGGCCGCCGGAATCCTTGCTGTCTCGTACCGCCACCACCCGGCCGCGTCGGCCAGCTCGACGCAGTTGCCGCCGCTGGAGGTGCTGCGGCTTGACTTGTGCCAGGTGGCGTTGTTCAAGTCCATCTTTGGGGGCCACCTTCCTGATCAGTTCACGCAACATCTGGCCTGCGAACGGAGAGCGACGAGGGTCTGTGCAACCGCAGACAGGTCTGCGGGGTCGTCGGTCGTGGACGGAGGGGTGGCTGGGTCGGTGGTGAACGGTCACGCCGGTCACGTCCGCTAGCTCGACGCACTAAGCATCGTTGGTCGCGCGACATGTCTTCGGTGAGCGCCCGCGAGTGATGTTTTTCGGGGTTCGCGTGGGGGCATGAGGTTGTGCCTGTGGGGGTGCGGCGGGTCGTTCGGGTCCGGGGACGGGACGACTCGGCGCTGATCGGTGGTCGGGGCGGCGCGGGGGTGCTGCCGGGTCAGCGTTTGCTGATGGCGGAGTGGACGGCGGTGCGCAGGGCTGCGCGGGTCAGCAGGAAAACGAGTCCGTCTGGGTCCTTGCTGTCTCGTACCGCCACCACGCCGGGGACTGGGAGGAAGGCCGTCCCGTGGCCGGGCGGACGTGGCTACGCTGCATGTGCGTGGAGGCGTGACGGTCGGTGTTCGAGGACGCGGGGTGGGGTGTTGATCAGTCCGTATGTGCGTCGGCTGCGGCTTGCGGCGGAGTTGCGTGAGCTGCGGGAGCGGGCTGGGGTCTCGGCGCAGGAACTGGCCAAGCGGTCGGGCGTGTACCGGCAGATGATCAGCAAGCTGGAGAACGCGCACATCGCGCCGAGTCAGGAGGATGTGCAGCGTCTCCTGGATGTCCTTGGTGTCGAAGGTGACAAGTGGACGCAGCTCGTGCAGGTCACCGCTGAGGCGGCGTCGCATGGCTGGTGGGAGTCGTCGGGGATCGGTGAGCGCCAGGCCAGGTTCGCCAATCTGGAGGCCGGCGCGAACGTGATCCGTGAGTACCAGCAGAATCTCATCCCGGGTTTGCTGCAGACGGAGGAGTTCATCGCCACGCGTTTGGCCAACACCGAGCTGCCCTTGCCGCCCGATGCCGAGGTCACCGGCGTGCTGAAGGGGCGGGTCGGCCGGCAGCGGATGCTGCATCGTCCTGCCGGGCCGTCGTATGAGGTGATTCTGGATGAGGTAGTGCTGCGCCGTCGTTCGGTCCCTGCGGACGTGTTCCGACGCCAACTCGATTACATCGTTGATCTGTCCCGGCGGGATGAGCGGGTGACGGTGCGGGTTCTGCCTGTGGACGCTGAAATTCCGGGGTACAACATCCCTGAATGTTCGTTTTCGATGTACACCTATCCGGATGACGGCGACCCCGGGGTGGTGGCGTTGGAGGCGGTGACCACCGACCTCGTCCTCACCGATTCGGACCAGACCGCACAGTTCGAGATGGTGTACGGAGGTCTCGTCCGTGCGGCCCTGTCGGTCGAGCGGTCACGCGAGATGCTGGCGGACGTCGCAGAGTCCCTTCCCTCGCACTAGGAAGATCATCATGACCAGTCGCGAACGCCACGTGGGGTGGCGGAAGTCCTCATACAGCGGAACGGGCAACAACTGTGTCGAGGCCGGGCGGGTTGCTCGGCGCCGGGTCGGCGTCCGGGACACCGCGTCGGGCGATGACGGGCCGGTGCTGGAGTTCGGGGTCGGCGCTTGGGCGGCGTTCTTGGCGGAGGTCCGGGAGGGAAGGCATCGCCTGCTGTAGCCGGTCGACGAGCAGGGGTCGAAGTGTCGCACTTCGACCCCTTTCTGCGTTTTGAGTGACGGCATGGATGCGCAGTGTCAGCGAATCCCTTGCAGGGCGGTGTGGACATTCGCATACTCATGACTGTCACAGCAGCAGGACAGTTGGTATCACGGCATCTGTCTCTGGGTGGTAGAGCGTGCCCCACGAGCTACCGAGATCCGGCTGTCGTCCATCTGCAGGCTCACAGTCAGGAGCGACAACGATGTCTGTGCCACCGACCGCGCCTCCGCGGCTCGACGAGGCCACCCTCGGCACCAGGCCCCCGCTGCATGATGGCGGTGACTGCAATGAGGTAGTGGGGCTGGCCGCCCTGCCGACCGCGATCCCTCTGGTGCGTTCGTTCGTGCGGGCCAAGCTTTCGGCCTGGGGAGTGGAGACTGATCACGGCTGGGAGTGCCAGCAGGTTCTCTCCGAGTTCGTCACCAACGCCTTCGACGTGACGGGTGAATCGCTCGCCGGGGAGTCGCTCGACCTCGACGGCCTGGCGATGATCCTCGTCCAGCTTCGCATATCGGCCAAGCACCTCATCGTGGAGGTCCGTGACTTCGGGGATGGCCGTCCGGAGATCCCCGCAACGGGGGTCAACGACGAAGGTGGGCGCGGCCTGCGGTTGGCGACGATGCTTGCCGGTAAATGGGGTTGGTACCCCGTCACGGCGCCGAGCCGGGGCAAGGTCGTTTGGGCCTCATGGGCGCTCGACCGGAAAGCCGCTTCGTGAGGCTACGTCCGACGCTTCGCTTGTTTATCCGACGCCGTTCGTTCGTTCCGCGCCCCTGCGCTCATCGTTCCGACGACGGCGCGCTGTGGATGGAGGTCCAGGACGCGACCTGCGACCTGCCCTGCATGCAGCGCGCCGACACCATCAGCGAGGCCGGACGGGGCCTGTTCATCGTCGACCGGCTCTGCCGCTGCTGGGGCGTCCGCCCGCTGGCAGGCAACAGCGGCAAAGTCGTCTTCGCGGTCCTCAATGCCTCATGAAGACCACGTGGAGGTGATGCGCGCACGGCGGGCTTTGGGGCGTGGGAAGGCGGATGCGGAGATCGGCGGATTCGAGGGTGAGTTCGCTCGGGTGGCTGTCGGCGGCGGCGAGGTTGTTGAGGAGGCACCGGGTTCGGTCGGGCACGACGGCGCTTGACCGAGGTCGGCACGGCTCAGTTCGATGCGAATCTTCGGTTGCCTGGTCAGCGGTCGGCAGCGGGGGACCACTCGTCGGCGAAGGTTTCGAGTTGCTCAATGACCTTCTGGATGGCGTCGGGCTGCTCTTCGGGCGGGTAGCCGTGCCTGGCCAGGAGGCGCTTAATGATGGAGCGCAGTTTGGCCTGGACGTCGTCGCGGGCGGTCCAGTCGGTGGACAGGTTGCGGCGGACGGCCTTGACCAGGTCTCGGGCGATGGCGGCGAGCCGGTCGTCGCCCATCAGGGCTCGGACGGTGTCCTTGGCGGCGACCGCGTCGTAGAAGGCGAGCTCGTCGTCGCTGAGGGCCGGGTTGAACTGCCGGCCTCGGTTGGCGTCGGCGGCGACCTCCTTGGCCATCGCGACGAGTTCGGCGATGATCTCGGCGGCGGTGAGGTTCTGGTTGGTGTACTTGCGCATCAGGTCCAGCAGGCGGTCGGAGAAGCTCTGCCGGCGGACGATGTTGTGCTTGGTGACCTTGCGCATCTCTTGCTGGACGAGTCGGCGCAGTGCCTCGATCGCGATGGCGGGGTGCTTGGCGGCCTGCATCTTCTTGATGTAGGTCTCGTCCAGGTGGGACAGGTCCGGCTGGTCCAGGCCGGCTTCCTTGAACAGGTCGATGACGTCTCCGGCCTCGATCGCGCTCGCGGTGAGCTGCTTCAGGTACAGCTCGACCTCGGCGGGGACGGGACGGCCCTCGGCCTGGCGGCGGGCGGCGTCGAGCTTGACGACCACCACGCGCACGTCCCGGAAGAACGCGATGTCGTCGCGGACGTCGTTCAGGTCGCCGCTGGTCGCGCACACGGCGTAGAGGCGTTCGAGGCGTCCGGCGCAGCGCAGGAACTTCTCCTTGAGCGTCTCCTTGTCGGGGTCGGAGGCGTCGGGCTGGTTGAGCGGGTGCTGCGGGTTCCAGATGTAGTCGGCGGTTCCGGTGACGGCGTCGCGGTGAGCGGTGGGCGTCCCGGCTCGCAGGGTGTGGCGCCAGGGATGGTCATTGAGTAGTACACCGATGCCGTCGAGGAGGTCGCGGACCTTGGTGATCGCCTCGTCCAGATCGCGGCCCATCGGCTTGTTGTGCTGGTCGTCGGTGGTGTACTCGGCCAGCGCCGCGATCAGGTTCTCGTGGAGCGGCGCGTAGCCGACCATGAGGCCGTCCTGCTTGTTGCGGAACGTACGGTTCACTCGCGCCAGGGTCTGCATGAGCTGTGCGCCGCGCATCGACCGGTCCAGGTAGAGGGTGTGCAGCGGGGGCGCGTCGAAACCAGTGATCAGCATGTCCTTGACGATGATCATCTCAAGCTCATCGCCGGCGTCCTTCATGCGCCGCTGGACGGTCTTCTGCTCGCGGGGGCGCAGCCGGTGCCTGCGGAGCTTGTCGGGGTCGCCGGTGGACGAGCTGTAGACGACCTTGATCTTGCCGGTGTTGACGTCATCGGAGTGCCAGTCCGGCTTTATGGCGATAATCTGCTCGTACAGATCGGCGCAGATCTCCCTCGTGCTGCACACGATCATCGCCTTGCCGGGCGCGTCGATGAACGGCCGCATCGCCTCCGACCGCGTCTCCCAGTGTTCGACGATGCTGGCCGCCAGCTTCTCCAGCCGGGCGGGTGCACCGTAGACGGCGTTGAGCGTGGCGGTGGCGTGCTCGACCCGCTTGCGTTCGGTATCGTCCAGGCCCTCGGTCGCCTTGTCGGCCTCCTCGTCCAGCTTCTCAGGGTCCAGTCCCTCGGGCAGTTCGAGCTGGATCAGGCGGTTCTCGTAGTAGACGGGCACCGTGGCGCCGTCCTTGACGGCCCGAGTGAGGTCGTAGACGTCGATGTAGCCGCCGAAGACATCCTGGGTGTTGCGATCGACTTCGGAGACCGGCGTGCCGGTGAAAGCGATCATCGTCGCGTAGGGAAGCGCGTCGCGCAGGTGCCGGGCGTAGCCGTCGAGGCTGTCGTAGTGGCTGCGGTGCGCCTCGTCCACGATCACGATGATGTTGCGGCGGTCCGACAGGAGCGGGTGCGCCCGTCCGGCGTTCTTCTCCTCGGTCGTCCTGCTGAACTTTTGCAGGGTCGTGAAGTAGATGCCGCCAGTGCGCCGGTTGGACAGCTCGGTGCGCAGGTCGTTCCGGCTGTCGACACGGACCGGCTTCTCCGGCAGCAACTCGCTGGCGTTGAAGCCGGCGAAGAGCTGGTCGTCCAGGTCGTTGCGGTCGGTGATCACCACAATGGTGGGATTACCGAGCGCCGGGTGCTTGAGCACCTGATTGGAGTACAGCTCCATCTCGAACGACTTGCCGGACCCCTGGGTGTGCCAGACCACGCCGGCCTTGCCGTTGCTGCGCACCGCCTCGATCGTCTGACCGACCGCCTTGGACACGACGATGTACTGATGTGGCTTGGCGATCCGCTTCTGCAACCCCTCATCCGACTGGGCGAACGCAACATAGCCGGTCAGCAGCTCCACGAACCGGCGGTGGTCGAACAACCCATGCAGCGTCAGGCACAGCTCGCTGTTCTCCCACTCGGCCGCGGGCTGCTCCACGGGCTTGCCCGCCTCGTCGACGTTCCAGGGAGCGAAGTGGTTGTAGGGGGTGAACGCGGTGCCGTACCTGGTGGTCACACCATCCGAGACCAGGCACACCACGTTGCAGCGGAACGCCTCCCACATGTCCTTGACGTAGGCCATGAGCTGGGCGTGCGCGGCCTCGGGCGTGGCCCGCTCGTCGCTCATCTTCTTCAACTCGAAGACCGCGACCGGAAGCCCGTTCATGTAGAGGACGACGTCGAAGCGGCGCCGCTCCTCGCCCTTGACGACCATCACCTGGTTGGCCGCCACGAAGTCGTTGCGGTACGGATCGCTCCGGTCGATCAGATGGACGGTCGGATGCTGCTCCGCGCCGTACTCATCGACGTAGCTGATGCCGCGGATTCCGTTGGTCAGGTATCCGTGGATCCGGCGGTTCTCCGCCTTCGCGTCCTGCGACTGCGGCGACAGCACCAGCGTGACGACCTCGTCCACGGACGAAGCGGGCAGGTCCGGGTTGATTCGGACGATCGCGTCCCGCAACCGGCTCGGGATGATCAGCTCGTCCCAGGACTCCCGCTCACCCGAGCCCACGGCGATCTGCCTGCCGTGCTTGTACTCCCAGCCGAGCTCGCCAAGCGTGCCCAGCACGTCATGCTCGAAGTCGGCCTCGCTGTAGCCACTCATACAGCATCCTCCACGACCTTCTCCGCGTCCCTGATCCTGACCTGGCCGGACATGAGCTTCGGCAACAGTGCATCACGCAGTTTGGAAAGACTGAGCGACTCTTGTTCAGCGAGCAAGGCTCGATCCCAAAGCGGCCTCAATCTGTCATCGAGGCGGGAAAGATACGTCTCGTCGGGTACACTTACGGGCTCATCCAGATGATGGCGCTGGATGTGCCCCATCGTGGTTGCTTTGTCTGCCGCAATCCGCTGAAACTCGGCCAATTTCGATTGCAAGATCTCATGTAGCAGCCACGACGGCATCCCACCTTTCGGGATAACCTTGAAGATGTGCTGGTTTACGATAGCTTCGTCCCGAAACCAGCGTGCGACGCGAAGTGACCCCGACCAAGCAAAAAGCACGTCCCCGGGACGGGCAATGTGGTTCTCCGGAACCTTTATGTCGTTGTAGATGGTGGAACTCCCCGGCCCCGAGTTCAGTTCTGCGATGCGAATCACCATTCGACCGGTTCCCGAAGCGTTCTTGGTGAAAGCGCGGCCATTGACGAAGTCAGCAAGCGACGACAGCGGAACCTGAGTGACGAACGCTTGCTGCTCTTGCAGGAACTTTGTGAGGTGGAGGTAGCGAAGGCTGTCCGCTTTCCTGGCGATGCGGTCGTTGACGGCGATCTTGTCATCGAGCGCCTCCAGAATGCCTGCGATGACATACTGCTCGCCGCGCGGTGGCAGGGCGACGGGCAAGGCGCTGAGGATTTTGGTGTTCAGATTCAGCATGGTCGCGCCTACGGCGTGGCGCGTTATCCACTCTCGAACCTGGGGGTGGCCGAGATAGTAGGAGACGAACAGCGGGTTCGCCTCAGAACCTATGCGCACTCTGAGGCAACCAGTACCACATAGCCATCCTTGCTGCTCTTTCCTTACGATAGCCCGGCGCGTCACATCTCCTCGCCTAGAGTAGACGATATCTCCTTCATCGAGTAGGAAGCTGGACAGGCGATTGACGTCAGCATCACTGATGCGGGCGATCCCATCATCATTGATGACATTGTCTCCGATGTTCTGCGGCATCACGCTGGGAGTTCCTGCGGGAACGTAATCCGAAGCGTGAAGTTGGCTTCCGTATGGCCCGGTCTGAATACTGCCCCCACCAGCGGCGCACACGTTACCCAGCGTTGTGATTTCCCAGTGCTCTGGAATAGGGAATAGCAACTCAGACATCGAGATTCTCCAGCTGCTTCCTGATCGTCTCTTCGAGGCGGGCGGACTCTTCGAAGTGGGTGAAGAGTTCCTTGGTGAGGCGGTCGAGCTTGTCGGCGATGGGCTCGTCGTCCTCTTCGGCCTCAGGAGCGCCGACGTAGCGGCCGGGGGTGAGGATGTGGTCGGCTGCGCGGATCTCGTCGGTGGTGGCCGAGTAGCTGAAGCCGAGCTCGTCCTCGTACGTCAGGCCCGCCTCGCGGGCGCTGGGGGTGCCGCGCCAGGCGTGGTAGGCGTTGGCGATTTTCGCGATGTCGTCGTCGGTGAGGATGCGCTCGGTGCGGTCGATCATCGTGCCCATGGTGCGGGCGTCGATGAAGAGCGTCTGGCCTTGGCGGTCGGTGTGGCCGGCGCGGGCGGATTTGTCCTTGGTGAAGAACCACAGGCACGCGGGGATCTGCGTGGTGCGGAACAATTGCGGGGGCAGCGCGACCATGCAGGCGACGAGGTCGTTCTCCACGAGGGCGGTGCGGATGTCGCCTTCGCCGGACTGTTTGGAGGACATCGAGCCGTTGGCCATGACGACGCCGGCGCTGCCGCGGGTGCCGAGCTTGGAAATGATGTGCTGCATCCAGGCGAAGTTGGCGTTGCCCGCCGGTGGGGTGCCGAAGCGCCAGCGGGGGTCGTCGGTCCGGCGGTACCAGTCCGACATGTTGAACGGCGGGTTGGCCAGGATGTAGTCGGCCTTGAGGTCGGGGTGGCGGTCCTCGTAGAAGGTGTCGGCCCACTTGGTGGACAGGTCGCCGCCGATGCCGTGGATGGCCAGGTTCATCTTGGCCAGTCGCCAGGTGCGCTCGTTGGCCTCCTGGCCGTAGACGGCGATGTCGTCGCGGCGTCCCCGGTGGTTGAGGACGAACTTCTCGGCCTGGACGAACATGCCGCCCGAGCCGCAGCACGGGTCGTACACCCGCCCCTTGTAGGGCTCAAGGATCTCCACCAGGACCTTGACGACGCTGGCGGGGGTGTAGAACTCGCCGCCGCGCTTGCCTTCGGCGCGGGCGAACCTTTCCAGGAAGTATTCGTAGACCTCGCCGAGCACGTCGCGGGCGGACTTGCCGTCGTGTCCGGTGAAGCGGGCGTCGCTGAGCAGGTCGACGAGTTCGCTGAGGCGTCGCTGGTCGACGTTGTTCTGGTTGTAGATGCGGGGGAGGACGCCGGCCAGGGACCGGTTGGTCTTCATGACCGCGTCCATCGCGGCGTCGATCAGCTCGCCGATCGCGCCGGACTTGGCCTGCGCCGCCAATTCGGGCCAGCGGGCCCCCTCGGGAACCCAAAAGACGCCCTCGCGCTCGTACTCGTCCTTGTCGTCCAGGAACGACTCGTGTCGCGACTCCGGCACGCCGTCGGCGATGAGTTCGTCACGGATCTGGCCGCGGCGTTCGGCGAAGGCGTCCGAGACGTACTTCAGGAAGACCAGGCCGAGGACGAAGTCCTTGTACTGGGCGGCGTCCATCGAGCCGCGGAGCTTGTCCGCGGACTTCCACAGGATCGCCTTCAGCTCCGCCATCGTGGACACGCCTGGCAGTTCGGTTTGTCCGGCGGGGGCCTTCTTGCGGGGCGGCATCTATCTCCTCTATTCGGGTCGTCGCGTCAGACGATGGGGTTGGCGAGGGTCAGGGTTCCGTCGGCGAGGCCGGTGGCGGCGATGCGGCGCAACTCGTCCAGGGCGGCGATCTCGCGGCGGGCGCGGTCTTGGCGGTCGTCCAGGTCGGCCAGCAGACGGTCCAGCCGCTTCACCTCGGACGGAGGCAGCAGCGGCAAGGCGAGTTCCTGGAGGCGCTGCGCCGGCCGGATGGCTCCGTCCGCCCGTCCCGCGCGGTCCAGCAGGGCGGCGAGCACGCGCGGGGTGAAGTGCTTCCTGCCGCCCTCCTCGATGCGCAGGATGCGGGCCGGGAACTCCACCACCGAGTGACCATCGTGGTCGACGGCGGCGGACGGACGCGGCGCGGTGGTGATGATGACGTCGCCTGGCTTGCTATGCCGGGCACCAGGGCAGGTTCTCTCGAACTCGATGCGGTCGACGCGTCGGCTACCAGGTGCGCTCTCACCGAGGACTTCCGGAGGGCCGAAGACGGCATACGAGTTCGTTGTGTTCACCGTGCTGGAAGCAGGGCGGATGAGACCGGCCGGCAAGCGCGTGCCCTTGCGAAGCGACAATGCCTTCGGTCGGCCCCTGCCGGAAAGCTCCGCGATGGTCGCGGTGCGCGGCGGACGCGGCCTGGGGACGGCGGACAGATCGCTGTTGAGGCGAGGCGCGTCCGGCCGGGCCTCCCATGCCACGCGCTCCAGTTCGAGCGCGCGAGCAACGCGTTCGGGCACGTCCCAGCGCAGATCGTCCTGCGACGGCAGGTAGCGCGGGAGCATCGGACGCGGCGAGGCGATCAACGCGCTGACCGGGGTCGCGACGGTGTGGACACGGCGATGAGCGTCAGGATCGAACCGCTCGTCGCGCCAGGCCACCACGTCGGTGATGAGGGCGTCGACCAGCCCGGGAGTGAGAGCGCGGTCGGAAACGTCCGCCAGCAGCACCTTGCCGCGCTCCCCCACCGCGTAGTCGGCGGTGAGCACCCACAACGCGAGCTCGTATCCGGGGCGGTAGGGGACGAGCCCGCCGGGCAGCCGGATGACGGCCTTGACCGAACCGGAGGCCAGGAGTTGTCCGCGCAGGACCCCGGCATCACTGGTCGGGTCGAGCGCGGTGGTGGTGTCGGCTGGCGCGACCACGATCGCGGTCGCACCGTGGGGCAGCGGCAACAACACGTCGTTCAGGGCGTTCAGTGACAGCGCGGCGGAGCGTTCCTCGGCCGGGCGGTAAGGCAACTGGGTGACGACGATCGTGGCCTCGTCCAGGCAACCCTCTGGGTCGGTGCGCACCTCGTACTCGACCTCGGGGACGTCGCGGACGGCCAGGCGCCGCCGGGTCAATCGCGCCGCCACCGGGTCGCCGCAGCAGGCGGTGACCCGCAGGAGCTGGTCGTCGCGGAGCGTGCCGGCGACCGCGATCAGCAGGTCGCCGACTCCGGCGTACGGGTCGACCAGCCGTACCTCGCCGTCCCGGTCGGCGCGGGCGCGGGCGTCGGCCAAGCCCGCGACCAGCGATTCCAGCACCGGATCCAGCCGACTGGACGACAGGTCGGCCGCGCCGAGGCGATCGCGGACCTGCATGATCCGTTCAAACGCCCCCTGGGTGCTCCAGGCGGCCTCCACCAACTCGTCCACCGCGGCCGGCAGCCAGGACGCGCGCAGCCCACGGATCTCCGAGGCCAGCAGGTCGTCGTCCGGGTCGGACTCGTCCGCCCGCTCCCGCAGGCGCGCCATCAACCCCGGCGCCCCGTCGTCGAGCGGCTCGTCGCCGGACAGGTGCCGGAGGCAGATCAGCGCGGTCAGCGTGGGGATCAGCGCGCTGGACGGCAACCGGGCGCCGAGCCGGGCGAGCGTGTGGATCCGAAGGTCCCCTTCGATCTCGCTCCGCTTGGCCCGCCCGGTCTCGACCAGCCAGTCGACGACGCGCGCGGCGTCGAAGAGCTGCTGTCCCCGCTCTTCGGTCGCCGGCTGCGGGAAATCGGGGTAGCGGCGGCGCCAGGTGCTGACGACCGGCCTTTTCACGTCCGCCAGCTCGGCGATCTCCGTCATGGACATCAGGAGCGCCTCGTCACGGGCGACCTGCACCGTCAGCACCTCCCTTCCCACGCGCGATCGATGGTAAAGCAACATCCTTGTCTGAACCATCAAGTCGACCGATAACAACCCTTATCAATCACTTTCTCCGGTCACCTCGGATTCGTATTCCGTGGACTCCATCGCCTGGACGGGAGGCTCGGCCGACGCCGCCTCCAACAGTTCTGGAGCCTTCAGGGACCGGACGGAACCGTTCGCCTCGGTCAGCCGATGCAGGTCCTCATCGACGACCCTCAACTCCTTGAACTTCCGTGCCGTCACCATCACGCGGCCTTCGAGCGAGGCGATGGCCTCGTTGTAAGCCTTCACCGAGCCGTCCAGAGAGTTGCCGAGCCGCTTGAAGTAGGTCGCCATCGTCGTGAGCCGCCTGTGCAGTTCGCGGCCCAGATCGTGCACCTGGCGGAGGTTCTCCTGCAGCGCCGCCTGCGTCCACGCGATCGCCACCGTGCGGAGCATCGCGATCAGCACCGTGGGCGTCGCGATGACCACACGCTTCTCCGCCGCGTACTCCACCAGGCGGGGGTCCTTGTCGAGCGCGGCCTGCAGCAGCGCCTCGCTCGGCAGGTACATCACCACGAACTCAGGGCTTCCGGCGACGTGCCAGTAGTACTCCTTGCCCGCCAGCGTGTCGATGTGCTTGCGCACGTGCCGGGCGTGGTCGGCCATGTGGCTGTCCCGCTCGGCGTCATCGGTGGTTTCCAGGGCATCCAGGAACGCGGCCAGGGACACCTTCGCGTCCACGACCACCCGCTTGCCGCCGGCCAGATGCACCACCATGTCGGGACGCGACGACCGCTCGTCGCCCTCGATGTGCTTTTGCAGCTCGAAGTCGCAGTGCTCCTTCATGTTCGCCAGTTCGACCGCACGCTTGAGATGCAGCTCACCCCAGTCGCCCCGGACCTGCGGCTTGCGCAGCGCGTCCGCCAGTGCCCGGGCCTGCCTGCTGCTCTGGGCGCTCACGTCCGCGAGCACCTTGAGCTGCTCGCTGAGCCGGCTCTCGTTGTCGCTCCGCTTGGCATCGAAGGTGCTCAGCCGCTGGGCCATGTCCGCCAGCCGCTCAGTGATCGCGCGACTGGCCGACCCCAGCCGGTCGTCCGCAGTGGCGATCAGCCGGTCCTGCGAGGACTCCAGCATCTTCGTCACGAACGCCTCGAACTGCTCGGTCTGCTGCCGGGTGGTGTCGTCGCGCAACTTGTCCAGCTCCTTGCGCGCCGCCTCGACCTGTTCCTGCTCTCGGCGCAGTCCTTCGCACTCCTGGCGGGCGACCGCCAGATCCTGCTTGGCCTCCGCCAGGGTCTGCTTCTGCCGGTCGACATCCCACTGGAGCCTTGCCGCGGTCTGCTGGCTCTGCTGCAGCCGCTCCTCGAGGGAACGGATCTGCTGAACGCTTTCCTGCACCGACTCCTTCAGGAGCGCGTTCTCCTTGTCGGCCGCCTGGAGCTTTTCCCGCGTCGTCTCCAGGTCGCGGTCGAGTCGTACCGCCTGCTCAGCCCGCTCGTTGTACCGCGCGGCCAGATCCGCCGAGGATGCGTCCGCCCGTTCGGCTCGGCTGCGGGCCTGGTCCCGTTCCGAACGCAACTCGTCGGCCTGCGCCCGTGCCTGGTCACGCTCGACCCTGACGACCTTCTGATCGGCCAACAGCCGGCTCCTCTCCGTAGCGGATCGGCCGCGTGCGAGCGCATAGCCGGTGACACCGGCGAGGGCGCTTGACAACAGACACAGGACGACACACGCAAGAACATTCATGGTGGACCCCCGGGGAAGACGGCCGACGCGGTCCTCGACGACCGGACGGCGTGGGAAGCGGGCGTACGACTCAAGAGGTTCGCGGTGACCTGTGAGCCGCAACGAGCCAGAACGTTACGCCGCCGGGTCGGCCGAATAATATGTATGACTCTGATAACTCGGGTTATCGAGGAAGAGTGATGGCCTACGGTGCCGAGGCTGCCTACGTTGTGGGTCGCCGCGGCAAGCCAATCCGCTCGCCGACGGCGCCACCGGCACAGCCCTCACACCCAGGAGTCGAAATGAGAAAGTCCCTTCTCGTCCTGCCGGTCCTGCTGTCGTTCGCCCTCGCGGCCTGTGCGGGCACCGAGGTGACCAGCAACCCGGACAACAAGCCCGCCGCCTCGCAAGGACAGGAGACCTCGCCGAAGGAGCAGGGCGGCCGAGCCAAGATAGGTGACACCATCACCCTCGACAGCGGCCAGGACGGTCTCAAACTTGAAGTGACCGTCGTGAAAGTGGTCCCGTCGGCCAAGCCCAAGGACGAGTTCAACGTGCCCGAGCCTGGACACCGGTTCGCAGCCGTGCAGATCCGCCTGAAGAACGTCGGCTCCACCACGTACGACGACTCTCCTGGCAACGGCGCGCAGCTCATCGACGACGAGGACCAGCAGTACAACGACAACCTGAACGAGATCGCCCTCGGCCCCTCCATCGGTGCCTCCGTCAAGCTGGCGCCCGGCAGCAGCCGCAAGGGGTACCTGGTGTTCTCCGTTCCCAAGAAGGCCAAGCTCAGCAAGTTCCAGTTCACCCTGGACAGCGGCTTCGGCCCCCAGGCCGGCGAGTGGCTCCTGAAGTAGCCGCTGAAGGCACTGCCTGACCGTCGGTTAACGGCCGGGCGCCATAGAGGCCATGGTGAGCAGCAAAAACGCGCCCCTCGCCATTGACACCTCAGACGAGGGGATGCCTCACCAGCCGCTCATCGTCGGAGTGCGCGGTCAGCGGCATGAGAGGACGTGGCCGAAGGCGTCCGGTCTGTTCGCTTTCTTAAGACACACCCGAAGGTGTCGTGGATACAACTGATGCCCGAACGGTGGTGCATGGCCTCGGATCGAGGGACCTCGACCCTCGCCCTCACGACCTCAGGAAGGCGGTGCGGTAGTCGGTGGGCGTCACACCGACGCTCTGGCGGAAATGCCGGCGAAGATTCGCCGCCGTTCCCAGCCCGCTGCGTCGGCTGACCTCGTCGATCGGCAGCCTGGTGGATTCGAGGAGGGCACGCGCGCGGTTGAGACGCTGGGTGAGCAGCCACTGTAGGGGTGTGGTGCCGGTGGCGGAATGGAACCGCCGGACGAACGTTCGTGGGCTCATTCGAGCCCGCCGGGCGAGCTGGTCGACCGTCAGCGGTTGGGCGAGGTGCGCACAGGCCCAGTCCAGGACCGGGGCCAAGGTCTCCTTGTCCGTTCTAGGCATCGGCGTCTCGATGTACTGCGATTGGCCGCCGGAACGGTGCGCCGGTACGACCATTCTTCGTGCGACCTGGTTCGCGACGTATGCCCCGAGGTCCCGGCGAACCAGGTGGAGGCACAGGTCCAGCCCGGCGCTGCGGCCCGCGCTGGTGAGCACGTCGCCCTCGTCCACGTACAGCACCGACGAGTCGACCTGGACGTCCGGGTGACGCCGAGCCAGGGTGTCGGCGTGCTGCCAATGGGTGGTGGCGCGTCGGCCGTCGAGAAGTCCGGCGGCGGCGAGCGCGAAGGCCCCGCTGCACAGGGAGACCATGCGGGAACCGGCGGCGGCGGCACGGCCGAGCGCCTCGGTCAGCTCCGCCGGGACCGTCCCACCAGGCTTCAGGCAGGCATGAGGCAGCGCGGGCACGATCACGGTTTCGGCGTCGCAGAGATCATCCAGCCCGTAGGGCGTGTGGAACATGAAGCCGGACTCCGCCCGCGTTCCCCCCGGCCGGACGGCGCACAGCCGAAGGTCGTACCAGGGATCGGCGAGATCGGGCCGTGCGGTGCCGAACACCTCCCAGGCGATGGCCAGCTCGTAGAGGGGCATGTCGTCGATCGCGACCAGCGCGACGGAACCAGCGCTCACGGGTGGCAGTGTAGGTCGGTGGCAGAAAATTTTTCAACATTGGCATTCCTGCCACTCGAACCTCATGACCTGCGCTGACATGATTGCCGCCATGACGAAAAGCGAACTGCTCGGCGCCTTCGGTGAGGCATGGCGCGGCAGGGACATCGACCTTCTCATGTCATTCATGACCGACGACTGCGAGTTCCGCGCCTCGGTGGGCAACGGGCCGGGAACCGTTTTCCAGGGAAGGGACGACGTACGGCGAGGATTCCAGATCGTGCTCGGCTACGACCGTGAGGTGACCCAGGTCGACCTCGGCCTGGTCTTCGTCTCCGGCAATCACGGAGCCGTTCAGTGGACCTATGCGAAGGCCGACGGCACCAAGGTCTACGGCTGCGATCTCTACGAGTTCTCCGGAGAGCGTATCCGAGTCAAGGACGCCTATCGAAAAGTTCACGCAGAACTTCCCGGCGTCAACTGATCGAACACATACAGGGGGAGCGAAGATGAATGATCTTTCCATCGTCGAGTTGCGGCAGTACACCCTGCATCCGGGCCGCAGGGACGAGCTGATCGAGCTTTTCGATCGGAAGTTCGTGGAGACCCAGGAGGCCACGGGCATGCGTATTCTGGGTCAGTTCCGCGACCTGGACGATCCGGACCGGTTCGTCTGGATGCGCGGCTTCCGGGACATGGAGTCCCGCGGCCGCGCCCTGACCGAGTTCTACGTTGAAAGCGAGACATGGAAGGTTCACGGTCCGGCCGCCCGGGCGACCATGGTCGATTCTAAGAACGCGCTGCTGCTTCGACCGGTCAACCACGACTCGGGCTTTCCGGTCACGTCGTCCAAGCGACCTCCGATCGGGGCAGGTGCACTTCCCCGATCACGCCTGGCGGCCACGGTCTGTACCTTGATCGAACCAGTCACAGACAAGTTCAGAGCCTTTTTCCAGGACCACGTCATCCCCTTGTTGAAAGCCGCGGGAGCAGCACCTTTGGCCTATTTCGAGACCGAGTACGCCGAAAACACGTTCCCGCAACTGCCCGTACGGACGGGTGAGCACGTCTTCACCTGGTTCGCGTTGTTCGCCAACGACGACGCCTACGACACCCATGTCGAGTATCTCCACAGGTCCGTCGAATGGAGGGAGGTGGTGCGACCCGAGCTCCAAACCCATCTCAATGACGCCCCCCGGCAACTGAGACTGGCCCCCACAGCAAGATCGCTACTGCGCTGATCCGGGCTGCGCCACAGATGGTCGCCGACGTCGCTCCCTCGGCCAACGGCCCAGCGAAGCCGCGCGGGCAAGGAACGAGCCATCCTGGACCTGCTGAGCCGACATGCGAAGGGAACGAACCGCCGATTCGCGCCGCGTACCCTGCCAGGGCACTGCGAAGGCCGATTCCACCTACGCAGGCGGGCGCCTGGAGGGTCGAGTTGACCGGCTCCCCGGACCTGCCCTCATCAGGTACGCGGGTTCGGGTACTGGCGACGGAACTGGCCAGACCCAGCCGCCCACCGGTGGGCAAAATGACCCTCCGCAAGAGGGGGGCCAACACGGTGGTGGTCGATGCGTCCGGATCGGTCGGAACCAACGGCGGGCGGGTCAAGGACTATCCATGGGAGTTCGCCGATGGGACTATTGCCCATGACACGAAGGTCACTCATACCTAGACCCAGCCCGGCACCTACACCGTCACCCTGGCCGTCACCGGCACCGACGGCCAACTGGGGTTCGGTGCCGGTCCTGCGGTCACCGTCGACAAATGAGCACCGACCCGCCCGCCGCTGACGCGAGGGGTTCACCGATGACCGTGACGGCCTGTGTGCTGGTGATCGTCGCCAGTGCCGTCCTGCTCAAGGGCGTGTACGACTGGGCCGGCCAGCCCACACAGGTCGCTGCGCGGCCGCTGCAGCATGATCGGCTGGTGGTGTACATCGCGGCCATCGTGGTGATCGCCGGGGCCGGCCTGTTCGCCATCACCGGGGCCAGACCCGCGGCGTTTGCGATCGTGGTGACCGCGGTCATACCCGTGCTGGTGATCCTGATCCTGCCCAAGTCAGCCGCGAACTGGGTGGCACTCGTGCCCAGCTTGGTGACGGTCACGCTGGCGGGGGTTCTGGCGGTACGCGCGGTCGTGGTGCCGCACGCGCAGGTGGCACCACTGGCGGTAGTGGCCTTCGCTGTGGTCATGGTGGCAGGCGGCATCATGTTCGTGGGGCTGCTGGACTTCGCGTTCAGCTTCGGGTCCACCGAGGAGTCTTTGCGCACGAAGAGCGCGGGCCGCCGGGTGGCCTTATTGTCGGGTGTGGTGCTGGTGTGGGCGCCGGTGCTGTTGATGCTGGACGGGCGCCGGTGGGCCGCCGCGGCCACCGCCCCCATGGCCTTAGTGGCCTTGTCTATGGCGGTACGGCAACTGGCGGAGTGGGCGGCAGTGGTCTCCCTGTTGGCCGGTCCGTCGGCGGTCGCGGCGACCATTCAGGCGATGTTCACCTCCCGACGTTGAAACCCCGGGATCGGAGTCGTGGTGGTGACTGATCCGATCGACGTACTGGTGGTCGGCGGTGGTCCCTCCGGTGCCGTGGCGGCGGCCGTCTTGGCCCGGCGTGGCCTGCGGACGCTGGTGGTCGATGCCGGGGCGTCACCCGCCTCGCACGAGGTGGTCCTCACCGTCCGGCATTAGCTGCGGCGGCTCGGTGGCCTGCCCGAGGCAGGCGTCCGCGAGGTGACGGCTCTAGATCTGTGGTTCGGCGGCCGGACCCGCCGCCAGATCGCTGATGCCGGGATGGCAGTGTGCGACCTCGCCCGGCTCCGCGAGTGGTTGCTGCAGGCCGCCCTCGGCGCCGGTGCTCAGCCGCTGGTCGGCGAGGTCGCCGTCCTGAGGGCGTCAGAGCATGGCTAGCAGGCGGTTCTGTCCGATGGCCGGACTTTCGACGCCCGCCATCTCATCGTCGCTGCCGGGCCGGACGCCGCCCGCCGCATCGCCTCCGACGACGGCACGGGCGGGGACGGTAGGGGGACGACGGCAGGAGACCCGACCGCGGACGGCTGAGGTGCGCTCGGCGATTGGGCGGGATCCCGCCCTTGGACCGGGTCCTACTGCAGATGGTCACCCCTGACACCAACGATCCGAAAGTCCAGCCATCGTGTACCTGGCTGCTGCCCGGCCGCGACCATCACAGCACCGTCGGCGTCATCGGCAGTGGCACGGACCCCGACACCTTGATCAACGACGCGCTGGCGATGCTGTGTGCCGCCGATCCTAGGCCGGGAGCCGCTCGCCCGGCCGGTCCCCTTAGCTGCGCCCCGGTCGACAGCGGATCTGCTCCCGACCATGCGATAGCCGATGGGCGGCTGCTCGTCAGCGACGCCGCCGGACTGGTCAATCCGTTCACCGATGAGGGACTGAGTTATGCGGTGCAAAGCGCGCTGCTGGCCGCCAAATCCACCGCACGGTGCCGGAACGATCCCGCGGTGGCCGCACGCCACTACACCCACGAACTCCCCCGGGCCTTCGTGGGCTACTTCGAAACCGCCCGGCATGCCGCGCGCCGCTACCATCTGGCCTGGAAAGACCCGGTCTGGCTGACCCGCTACAACGCCCACCGCTAGTCAGGCCGCCGACCCGTCCGGCGCGTGGGTCCTGCTGGCCGTCATCGCCGCCGTGAGCTACCAGTCGCGGCGCATGTCCTGCCATGCGGTGATGCGGTGGAAGGGGCAGACTGCCGGGTCGTGCTGATCGTGAACATCAGCGGCCCGGAGGAGGACCTTGCGGCGTGCCGAGGCGGCCGGCCTGCCGCGCGCCGAGCGCGACCGTGAGGCGGGCACGATCACGATTCGCGAGACCCGGCCCGATGACGACCTGGACCCCGATGACACCAAGTCCGAGAGCGGCACCCGCACGGTCACGTTTGACTCGGTGACGGCCGAGGTACTGGATGAGTGGGAAGACCAGCAGGACGCCGAGCGCGCCGCAGCCGCCGAGCTCTGGGTAGAGACCGGCCTGATGTTCACCCGCGAGGACGGCTCGCCGCTGCGTCCGGAGTGGATCTCTGCCCGCTTCGATACGCACATCGAGCGGTATGCCGCGATCCGGCGGCGGCACGCGGACGGCTGGTCGGTCGCCGAGATCGCCAAGCGGCACCCGGTGCCGGCCGAGGCGGTGCGAATCGCGATCGACGGCGGGCCGCTCCCGCCGATCCGCTTCCACGACCTGCGGCACGGCGCGGCCACGCTGAGCCTGGCGGCCGGGGTCGACATGAAGATCATCAGCGAGACGCTGGAGCACGCCCGGTCGAGCTTCACCGCGGACGTCTACACCTCGGTGATTCCCCAGGTCGCCAAGGCGGCGGCCGAGGCGACGGCGACGGTGGTTCCTCGCCGGATCGGACCCACAATGGCCCCACAGGACGAGAACAGCGCGCCCGCCGAGGCTGTGGACCTCAGAGAACGCGCTGGTCAGAAGCGGAGGATCGGGGATTTGAACCCCGGATGGGCGGTAAGCCCAAACCGCATTAGCAGTGCGGCGCCATAGACCGGACTAGGCGAATCCTCCAGTAGCCCTCAGGCTCACGACAGGTTACCGGTCACCAGCCTAACCGGCAAAGTCCTTATCGGAGCGGTGGAGGCCACGTCAGGGACGGGCCTCCACCGGTTTGCATCAGGTGCCCGAAATGCCGCAGGCGCGGCCGAGCTCGGCGGCGTCCTGGATGAACGAGCTGGTGTTCGTGTTCGGCACGGTGGAGCCTCCGGAGGAGAGGCTGCTGAGCGTCGTGGCGAGCTGCTCAAGGTCGGTGGCGACCTTGCCGGCCGCGGTCTCCACGTCCCCGCCGGCCTTCTGGCCCTCAGAGCGGATCTTGCTGGCGGTGTCACGGAAGAGCTGGGCGTTCGCGCGGGTGCTCGCGCCCGGGTTGGTGATGTCGGGAGAGGCCATCTTGCCCTGGACCGACGACAGCTCGTTCCGGATGTTCCTGCACGCCTCGTCCTTCGCGGCGCCACCGGTGAGCGAGCTGACCGCGCCGCAGGCTGTGGACGCCAGCAGGGCGCCTCCGATGGCGAGGGCGCCGACGAGCCTCGTGGTGGACATGCGCATAGACCTTCTCCTTAAACGGGGGACGAGGGGGATCTCATAAGTCACATCTGTCTCTGACGTCACTTCGGCGCACCACCGTAGCGATCGGTTCCCCTCTCCGCGCTGGAATTCGTGACCGGCCGCCGCACGGCCCGGCGCAGGCGCCACCTCCAGCGCACCGTCCGCGTCGTCGCCGGCCTGCTTGCGGAACATCCCCGCAGGGCCCGGGGCCGTCACCGGGCTTCGTCCCGGCAGCCGCAAGGTCGCCGAGGACGCATCGGTATGGCTCACGCTCTCTTGCGTACGCCCAGGAGGCCGTTGGCGACGGCAACCGGCCAAGCCGAGAAGGGCGCGACCGTGGCGGCGGGCTCGGCGAGCGCCAGCGCAGAGGAGACGCACCACGATGCGGCCCCAAGCGGCGACCGTCCGAGGCGATCCTCATCTTCGGTGAAGTTTTCGCGAACGCGGCCTTGTAAGCGACCACTTATTCGCGTTTAACTGGCGGCGACCGTACCTCGCAAGGAGGCCGCGCACATGACGACCGACCACATCACGCTGAACACGGGTGCGGACGTGGCCGCGGACACGGCCACAGGCACCACCCTCGCCAGCGGCCCGAGCAATCGCCGCGAACCCGTCCCCTTCGCGCCCGGTTCGATCCTGTGGGAGCAGGTCGGCCTGTACACCTCGGCGATAGCGGGCAACAGCGCGTTCATCCTCCAGGCGATGCATCCCGCCATCGGCACGGTGGTCGACCAACTGTCCAGCTTCCGCAGGGACCCGATCGGGCGGGCGGTGCGCAGCTTCGCCTCCGTCCAAACCTGGGTGTACGGCGGCCAGACCGCGATCGAAGAAGGCAAACGGCTGCGCGAGATGCACAAACCACTCAGCGCCGTGGACGAGAACGGCCAACGGCATCACGCCCTATCAGCGGAACCCTGGGCCTGGGTGCATCTCACCGGTTTCTACGCTGCCGTCACCGCCACCCGCTACTTCGCACCGGCGCCCTTGACCCCGGCGGAGGAACAGCAGGTCTACGAGGAATTCCTCAATCTCGGCCGCATCCTCCAGGTGCCCGAGCGGATGTTCCCCGCTTCCGTCGCCGACTACTGGGCCTATTTCGACGACATGGTGGAGAACACCCTCGTCGGGCACAAGGTCGCGCACGAAGTCCTGGAACGGATGGACAAGGTCCCGCCCACCGTCCCGGCACCGCTACGTCCCGCCGTGGCTCCGCTCAGCCTCGCCGGTGGACGGCTCGGTCGTTTCATCACCGTGGGCACGCTGCCGCCCAGCGCGCGGAAGAAACTCGGCCTGCCCTGGAGCCGATCCGACGAGCGCCGGTTGCGGCTCGTCGCCTCCCTCATCGGGCGCGGCACCCTTCTCCTGCCCGAGCGCCTCCGCTACATGCCCATCGCGTACCGCGCCCGTGAGGCCGCCCGCGCCCAGCAACGCCTGGAGCAAGCCCTGGCCGAACGCCCGCTCTGACGGCGCTGCCTCCGTGTCCCGCCGGTCTAAGCCGCCCCCGGCGGGGCACGAACGGCACTATCGGCGCCACCGCGGGCTGAGCCGGACCACCGGGTACTCCCGGCCGGACTTGCTCTGGTGTTTGGCGATAATGGGATGCTCGGTGACGATGCGCAGCCAAGCCCGCTCTCGGTCGGCTCCTTCCAGCCGTTCTGGCCTCACCGGTATCGCTACACCCCCGGCCAGCTCGATCGACGCCTCTTCCGGATACGTCATCAGGTTGGCGTACCAGTCCGGGTTCTGGCTCCCGCTACCCAAGGCGACGATCAGCCGGACGTCCTCACCCTCGGCGAACCACGCCACGGGCGTCTCCCGTGGCTGTCGGCTCCGACGGCCCACCGTGTGCAGGATCAGCACGTCCATGCCCAGGGCACGACCGCGGCCCCGCCGGATCCTGCGCTTTACGCGGGCGTTCGACCGCTGCTTCACCCACCGCGAGAACGCCCCCGGTGTACCGGGCTTGCGCGCCCCGGTCTGCCGGCTCTCCTTCATGGGCACCTCCGCCCGATCATTGAATCAGCGTTCGTCGACGGCCGGGCTGTGCGGTTCTTGGTGAGAAGTAGCGATGCGAACGTACGACCGGCATCTCGGCACCTCCTCTTGACCGCCCGGATCGATACATCCGCTATGCGCACACGATGCGCACCTGAGCAGCACACGGGTCCGCCCGCCTGGCATGCCACTGTCCACCCGTCCCAGGGGACGCTGCGGATGCCCTACACTGGTGGGGTCGCCGCGGCGGAATCAGGTGCACGCACAACCCATGCACGAAGTCTCTGATTCTCGGCGGGACGACTCAAAAGCCTGGATGTTATGATCTCCCGGCACTACAAAAGCCCACCTCAGGGCCATAGTTGCAGCCGTAGCTCAATGGATAGAGCATCTGACTACGGATCAGAAGGTTGGGGGTTCGAATCCCTCCGGCTGCGCTCGACTGACCAGTCCAACGTCCTCAGCGGGAGACTGCCGGGGGTGTTTCTCGTTGCCGTGGGAGCCACGTTGGGAGCCACGGCCGCCTTAGGATCCGAAGAGCGCGCTGCTCATGGACTCGGCCGCCGTCCGCTTGTCGTCGATGAGCAGATGCCCGTAGACGTCTCTCGTGATCGCGATGCTGGTGTGTCCCAGGATTTCGGAGACCACGTGCAGCGGCGTCCCCTGGGCCGGCATCAGCGAAGCCCCGAGTGGCGTGGCTCGTGCGGGTGCCAGTGGCCGAGACCGGCCTTCTTGGTGTGCTTGGAGAAGGTGTGCGAGAAGTTGTCCGGATCCATCGGCGTCCCGACCTCGCTCGCGAACACCAATCCGTGATCACTCCGCAGGTCGCCGGCCGCCAGCCGGGCCGCGGACTGCGCGGCGTGCAGTTGCCGAAGTCGCGCCAGGAGCTGAGGAGTCAGCACCAGGGTCCGCCGGGACTTGGGCGGCTTCAACTCGCTCACCACGAGCCGGGTCTTCCGGTCGCTGGACTTGTCCCGGTTCTTGATCCGCTTCACCGCGTGTGGCCGCACCGTGCCGGCTTCCCAGTCGACCGCCGACCAGTGCAGCCCCAGCACCTCCCCGCGCTGCAGCCCATAAGCCGGCGCAATCATGATCGCCACCTCGAAACGGCGCCTTGACGGTGGCCAACAGGTCATTGGCCTGCTGGAGGGTGAGCGTTCGGCCCTCCTTGGCCACCACATGCGGCGCTGCTGAAAGCGCGGCGACGTTCCGCGCGATGATCCCTTTCCGCTCGGTCTGCCCCAGCGCCTTGCACAGCACCGTCCGCATGATCCGGATGCTGTTGGCGCTGTAGCCGCCCTCCCCTTGGCCTTCCACAGCCGATCGACGTCCTGAACCGACAGCTTCGACAACTTCTTACGCCCCAGCCCCGGCGCCAGGTGCAGCCGAACCGTGTCGTTGTAGTCCTTCTCGGTGGACTCGGCCACCGACCTGGGAAGGTTGTCGGCCAACCACCGATCAAGACCTCGGCGCTCGCGCCGCCGCCTCGGCCCGCCTGCCAGCCCGCCCGGCGCGTGCGGCGTGGGCGCCGGTCACCGGGCGGGTCGCCCGCTGGGCCGCGCACCGCGCTACCACCGCCCCGGCGCCCGGCCGACCGCGGTCACCGGGTCCGCGCCACCGCCAATAGACAGCGCCAGGTGTCCAGACCTGTCCCTCGCGTGCGTGCTTGGGGGTTCCACCACCCCCAAACCCCCGCGCACCGGAGCACTCGTCCGCGCGAACAGGTCTGTCACCGGTTCTCGCCGTTCGCGCGGACGAGCACTCCGGAACCTCAGTGCTCAGGTGACGGCTGTCAGCCGGGACGGCCAGGTCAGAATTCGCGCCTCTTGCTGTGTCTTCTCAGGCGGGCAAGGCGCCGAGGACGTCTGCGTGGTCCGAGGTCTCACCGAGCACCTGGCGAGAAAGGTCATGGTCGCTGCGGACGATGTAGGGCAGTTGCTCGGTGTCCTGGACAACGGCATGGGCCAGAGCCGCCAGGAGTTCACCGCCCCATGGGGACACGGCGTTGGCGAGCCAGCCATCAAGGGTGAGGTTTGCGTACTCGGGTGCTTCCCAGACCGCGAACGCGCGTTGGGGGTCGTCAGGATGCACGGCCAGCCACAGACCGAAGGTGACCGTGTGCCCACCCGTCAGCCGTACGGGGAGGAGGCAGCGGATGAAGGCCCCGATGTCCTGCACCTGCATAAGCGTGCCGTCGCCCACGTGCGTTGCTCGCGCTCTGCCTCGCTCAGCCCAAGCACCGGATCGGGCAGGTTGAATCGAAAATGCCGGTCATGCTCAGCCAACAGCCGACCGCACTCACAACGCCCCGCATCCACCTGCGTGCGTCCCATGAACGGAGATCCTTTCACAACCCATGCCGCGATGGCTCCCGGGAGCCACAGTGGGAGCCACGGGAGCGGACGCTCTTGGATTTCGGCGAGCGGATTCAGACAGACCGCAGGTTGACGGCCCAGCGTGCGGACTGATCCGGATGGCATCGGTGATCGTTTGGGGATTTGCGGCTGGGAAGGTCGGGGGTTCGGATTCCTTCGGCTGTGCCCGGGGCAGAGGCTGCTCGGGAGCTTTGCGAGGGGACTAGACGGCCACCGGGCAGCCAAGCGCTCAGGCTCGTGTCTCAGGTGACGATGCACTGGTGACGTCCGCAGTGTCTGAGGGTTGATCGTGCCTGAGGCGGGGGGTTTGGCAGCCGGCAGCCCTCCGGTCCGTGCCGTGGCCGGTGGACCGGGCGGCCATGGTTGGCCGAATCGAGTTTTCCGACAGAGAAAAAGTTTATGGGTGCTGCGCGGTGGATTGTGGTGGCCGCTCTGGTCGTCGTGGCGGAAATCGTCGTGGCGGGGGTCGGTTCTTCACCGTTGTGCGGTTGAACGACGCTGATCGGTCGGCCGGCGTGTTTCCAATGTTCTTGGCCGCGCTAGGATCTGGCGGGTCGGTGCTGGCCGCAATGTCTGAATCGGTCAGGCCGGGGATGTGGACGTCGACTGGCCACCAGGGACGAATGGCCGGTGATCGGGCGTGAGCTTCCCCCCGTTCACCGGACACCTGTCCTGAGGTCACCGGCGATCATCAGGAAGGATGTTCGTCATGCCGTCACCACACCCGCCCGAGTTCCGGCGCCGCGCGGTCGAGCTGGCCCGCCAAG
>NZ_BSTM01000051.1 GCF_030269515.1 Actinomadura sp. NBRC 104412
CCCCCGACTGGCTGTCGTTCTTCATGTTCACCTACTTCACCGACCGGGACGGCAAGTACCAGCTCGGCACGCTCAAGGAGTCGGCGTTCGACCCGCTGTCACGCACGTGCGAGTTCATGCTCAAGGAAGAGGCCCATCACATGATGGTGGGCACCACCGGCGTCGACCGGGTGATCGAGCGCACCGTGCAGTTGATGATCGAGCACGACACCGACGAGGTCGCCCCCCACGGCGGCATCCCCCTCGACGTGATCCAGAAGTACCTCAACTTCCACTACTCGGTGTCGCTGGACCTGTTCGGCGGCGAGACCTCCACCAACGTCGCCAACTACTACACCGCCGGGCTCAAGGGCCGCTGGCTCGAGACCCGCCGCAAGGACGACCACCGGCTCACCGACGACTCGATCATGGTGGACGCGCTGGTCGACGGGAAGGTCGGGCAGACCGAGGTGGCCGCGCTGACCGGGCTGAACACCGACCTGCGCCGCGAGTACATCGCCGACTGCCAGAGCGGCGTCAACCGCTGGAACAAGATCATTTCCGCGGCCGGGCTGCCGCAGCGGCTCAGGCTGCCCAGTGTCGCGTTCAACCGGAAGGTGGGCGCGTTCGCCGGGATCGAGGCCACGCCCGACGGCGAGATCCTCTCGTCCGAGGAGTGGGAGGCGCGGAAGGGCGCATGGCTGCCCACCGAGGTCGACAAGACGCACGTCCGATCCCTGATGCAGCCGGTGTACGAGCGTGGCAAGATCGCCGCCTGGATCGCCCCGCCCCGCAACGGCATCAACGGCAAGCCCTTCGACTACGACTACGTCCACCTCGCCTGAGCGCCGGAGCGCTCAGGCGGCCCCCGGGTGGTCCGGGAACGACCGCGCCCTCCCATCCTTCACGGCGGCTGACCACACAGATTGCCGAACCCCTTGCGCGGCAAGGGCCGCTGCGTGGAAGGTCGTACCCGTACACGGAAGCCGGGGGTCAGTGCGATGGAGGCATTACGGCCCGGGGATCCACGCCGCATCGGCCGGTACCGGCTGCTGGGCAGGCTGGGCGCGGGCGGCATGGGGCTGGTGTACCTGGGACGGTCCGCCGGCGGGCTGATGGTCGCGGTCAAGGTGGTGCACGTCCATCTGGCCGAGGACGCCGACTTCAGGCAGCGGTTCCGGCGCGAGGCCGGGGCGGCGCGCGCGGTGAGCGGGGCGTTCACCGCGCCGGTCGTGGACGCCGATCCCGACGCCGACCCGCCCTGGCTGGCCACGGCCTACCTCCCCGGCCTGCCGCTCCAGGATGTCGTCGAGAGGTACGGGCCGCTTCCGGTGCCCGCCGTGCTCGCCCTGGGCGCGGGTCTCGCCGAGGCGCTCGTGTCCATCCACCGGGCCGGGGTCGTGCACCGCGACCTGAAGCCCGCCAACGTCATCCTCGGCGCGGACGGGCCGCGCGTCATCGACTTCGGCATCGCGCACGCCGCGGAGACCGCCACCATCACCGGGACGGGCATGGCCGTGGGCTCGCCCGGCTTCATCGCCCCTGAGCAGGCCAGGGGAGAGGCCACCGGGCCTGCCGCCGACGTCTTCTCCCTGGGCGCCGTGCTGGTGCACGCCGCCACGGGCCGGGGTCCGTACGGGGACGGCCCGCCGCACGTGCTCATCTACCGCGCGGTGCACGAGGCGCCCCGGCTCGACGGCGTCACGGACCCGGGCCTGCGGTCGCTGGCCGCGGCCTGCCTCGCGCCGCGTCCCGCCGACCGCCCCACGCCCGCGTGGCTGCTGGAGCACCTGGCGTCGCTCGTCCCGCCGGGGACCGACCTGAACGGCCTGGGCTGGCTGCCGCCGCCCGTCGCCACCGGGATCGCCGAGGCCGCCACGCGACCGCCCGCGCCGACGCGGCCCCTTGAGGACGGCGGTCCGTCCCGGCGCGGTGTCCTGGTGCTGGCGGGCGCGGGAGCCGCCACGCTCGCCGCCGCGACCGTGACCGGTGTGCTGCTGTGGCCCGAGGAGCGTCCCTCCGCGGCGCCCACGCGCCGCGCCGTCACCGGGCCGACCTCGGCGCCACCGCAGACGATCAAGGTGAGCCGGCCCGTCTGGAAACGCGACACCGGCGAGGAGTACCTGATGTGCGGCCCGGCCGTCTCCGGCGGCACGGTGTTCGTCGGAAGCGAGAAGGGCGACCTGCTGGCCTACGACGCGCGGACGGGCAGGCCACGATGGCGGTACGCCACCGGCGAGCCGATCAGGTCGCAGCCCGCGGTCGCCGGTGGCGTGGTGTACGTGGCAGGGATGGACGGCAACGTCCACGCCGTGGACGCGCGGACGGGAAGGGCGCGCTGGCGACGCCAGGTGGGCGATTCGGAGGCCGACATCGTCGTCTCCGCCGGTCTCGTCCTCGCCGGCACCAAGAGGGTCCACGCGCTCGACGCGGCCACCGGCGCGATCCGGTGGGGCATCACCGGCGCGGGCACCATCAGCTCGGACCCGACGGCGGCCGGTGCCGTCGCGTACGTGCCGCGCCGTCGCAGCCTCGACGCGGTGGACGCCTCCAGCGGACGGGTCCGCTGGTCGTACGGCATGAGCAAGGGGACGGGCAGGCCCGCGGCGGCGGGGGGAGTGGTGTACTGCGGCGACTTCCAGGGGGAGCGGCTGCACGCCATCGACGCCCGCACGGGCGAGCGGCGCTGGGCGTACGATCTCGGCGACACCGTCACGGCACGGCCGGTGGTCGTGAACGGCGTGGTCTACGTGGGCGACTTCAGCGGGAACTTCTTCGCGCTGGACGCGGCGCGCGGCACCCTGCGCTGGCAGGTGCAGGCCGAAGGGCAGATCCATTGCGGAGCGGTCCCGGCGGGCGGGTTGCTCTACGTGCCCTCCGGGGTCTACTCCGACGGCGTCCTGCACGCCGTCGACGCCGCCTCCGGGCGGGTGGTCTGGGAGTTCGCGATGCCCAAGGGAGTGGAGAGCGCCCCCGCGGCGGCGGGCGGGATGGTGTACGTGTCCTGCAAGGACGGCTACCTGTACGCTCTCGACGCCGAGAACGGGTCCGGCGCCGCTCCGGCCGGTGACTGAGCCTCGGCCGGAACGGGAGGGAGCACGATGACGGCGACGCGGCCGGGGGACCCCCGCAAGCTGGGGCCGTACCGCGTGGTGGGCAGGCTGGGCGCTGGCGGGATGGGGCAGGTGTACCTCGGCCGCTCACCAGGTGGGCGCGGCGTCGCCATCAAGGTCATCCACCCGGCGATGGCTGACGAGCCGGACTTCAGGTCGCGGTTCCGCCGCGAGGTGACCGCGGCCAGGGCGGTCAACGGCGTCTACACGGCCGCGGTGCTGGATGCCGACCCGGACGCGCCCCAGCCCTGGCTCGCGACCGCCTACCTTCAGGGCCTGTCCCTCCAGGACGCCGTCGCCGCGCACGGGCCGTTCCCGCCGCACGCGGCGCGGACGCTCGGTGCCGGGCTCGCCGAGGCGCTGGTCTCCATCCACCGCGCCGGGGTCGTGCACCGCGACCTCAAGCCGTCCAACGTGATGCTGACGCCGGAAGGGCCGCGGGTCATCGACTTCGGCATCGCCCGCGCGAGCGAGGCGAGCGCCCTCACCCGCACGGGCGTGGCCCTCGGCACGCCCGCGTACATGTCACCCGAGCAGGCGTCCGGCGGCGCCGCCGGGCCACCGGCGGACGTCTTCTCTCTCGGCGCGGTGCTCACCTACGCGGTCACCGGCGCGGGCCCGTTCGGTCACGGCGCCGTGCACGACGTGATCTACCGCGTGCTGCACCAGGAGCCCGACCTCGGCCGCGTCCCCGACCCGGGGTTACGGTCGCTGATCGCGGCCTGCCTGCGGAAGGATCCGGAACTGCGGCCGAGCCCCGAGCAGGTGCTGCACGGGCTGGCGTCCGGCGGGGACCTCGCCTCCCCGCAGGGCACGTACTGGCTGCCGCCGCCCGTCGCGCAGCACATCGCGCACCAGGGCGCCCGACCGGCCGTGCGCGGGCCCTCGCGCCGCCGGTTCCTCGTCGCCGGGGCGGCGGGCGTGGGCTGCGCCGGGCTCATGGGCGGCGCCGTGACCGCCACGATCCTCCGCCTGAAGGGCGAGGACCCCGTCCTGTGGAAGTTCAGGCTGCCGGGTGACGGGTATCTGCGGACCGGGCCGCTCCTGGCGGTCGGCGACGTGTACGTCTGCACCTCCACCGAAACCGTCGCGATCGACGGCCGCACGGGGAGGCAGCGTTGGCGGGGAGCGTTCACCGCGGCCAGGAACGCGTCCATGGCCGTGCTGGGCGGCACGGGGTTCCTGTGCGACTCGGGTGCGCAGCCGGCGCTGACCGCGTTCGATCTCGCCAGCGGCCGGCCCCGATGGCAGGCCCCGCTCAGGACGCGGTCGCTCGCACCCACGCCGATCGTCGCGGCGGGCGTCGTCTGCCTGGCCGGCAGCCTGGACGCCGGGAACAGCGGCCTGTTCGCGTTCGACCCGGCGACGGGCCGGAACCGCTGGACCTACCGGGCGGAGTTGGGCACCAGCGACGTGGCGGCGGACGGCGGCGTCTGCTACCTCACCGACGAGGACGGTTTCCTCGCCGCGATCGACGCCAGGACCGGCGGCGCGCGCTGGAGGGTGCGCGTGAACGAGCGCTACCGCACCGCGACCCCGGTGGCCGGCGGCGGGCTGGTGGCCATCGAGACCCAGGACGGCGGGATCCGCGCCTTCGACGCCGCGACCGGACGGCCGCGCTGGGCGGTCGCCTCCGCCGGGCGAGGAGGTGTCGAGGGGGTGCGCCGCGAGCTCACCGGGGCGATGCTGATCGCGGGGGGCGTCGTGTACGTCAGCGGGTCGCATGGCACCCTGTCGGCCCTGGACGCGCGTACGGGCGCGCGGCGGTGGAGCGTCACGCGCGACCTCTCGAGCAGGGAAAGCCCTTCGCGCGGCGGTTACCTCCTGCCCGCCCTCGGCGGCGGCCTGGCCGTCCTGTCCGACCCCGAGGGGGGCTTGCAGGCCATGGACGCCGCCACGGGCAGGGTGCGCTGGAGGCAGACGGCGAGCGAGGGCTACGGCGAGGGCCCTCTCATCGCGGGATCCCTGGTCTACCAGGGCACCCTGGACGGCCTCTACGGCTTCGACCTCGCGACGGGACGCCCGGCCCTCCGGGTGGATTCCTCGGAGGAACCCGGGGCGACCATCGGGTCCGCGCAGAACCTCGCCGCCGTCGGTACCACCGTGTACTGCGCCGGCGACTCCAAACTGATCTACGCCGTCCGGCCGTCCTGAGCCCTCCGGCGGCCCTCCGGCGGGTCAGAGGTCCCTGAGGATGCCGTTGAGGATGTCGCAGGTCTCACCGGGCGGCGCGGCGAGCACGCACAGCTCGTTCATGATCTGCTTGTAGTTCTCCACCTCGGAGCGCTTGTCGAGGTAGAGGGCGCTGTTGACCTGCTCCAGGTAGACCATGTCGAGGATCTCGGGGTGGGCGAAGCGCAGCACCGTGAACGCGCCGCCCGCCGCCGGGTGGCCGCCGACGTGGAACGGCACGATCTGGAGCGTGACCGTCGGCAGGTCGGTGACCTCGATGAGATGCCGCAACTGGGCGCGCATCACCTCGCGGCCGCCCAGCGGGCGGCGCAGCGCCGCCTCGTCGATGACCGCCCACAGCCTGGGCGTCCGGCGGGACAGGATCCGCTGCCGGCGCAGCCGCAACTGCACCCGCCGCTCGATCTCGTCGTGCTCGTCCTCGCCGTGCCGGAGCCCGATGACGGCGCGGGTGTAGTCCGCGGTCTGCAGCAGGCCGTGGATGAACTGCACCTCGTAGGTGCGGATCATCGAGGCGTCCTCCTCCAGGCCCACGTACAGTTCGAGCCAGCTCGGGATGACGTCGCTGTACTGCTGCCACCACCCGGGCATGCTGGCGCGGCGGGCCAGCGCCAGCAGGTTCTCCCGCTCGTCGGCGGAGGCGACGCCGAACAGGGTGAGCAGGTCGGCCACGTCGCGCTGCTTGAAGCCGCTGCGGCCCAGCTCCAGCCGGCTGATCTTGGACTCGGTGGCGCGGATGGCCCGCGCGGCCTCGGACCGGCTGACGCCGCCGGCCTCACGCAGCCGGCGTAGCTGGGCGCCCAGCACCATGCGCAGCGCCGTCGGCCCGTCGGGCTCCTTGGTCGTGGTCATCGCCTCGGACGCCTCAGCCGTCCCGGCCGTGTCCCTCTCGGGCGGGCGCCGTGAAGGCGCCGCCCTGTCCTCCGCGGCAACGACCGCGTCCATGCCCTGCCTTGCCATGCCCGCACCCCGCCCCACACAAGCGATCCGGACTACTACATGCCTCGTACAACACCGACAGTTTGGCACCCTGCGGCGGTTCTGTCCGCAGGGTACGCACCAGTAAACAGCCGTCCGCGCTCCTTGTACACGTCCAGCCGGATTCGGACGGGGATGATGTGCCGATCGGGGCGCCCGTGGCGGGGCGGGGCTCAGCCGATCAGGTAGTCGAACTCGCCGTCCTTGACGCCGCGCAGGAACGCGCGGACTTCGGCCGGGGTGTAGACGAGGACCGGTCCGTCCGGAAAACGGGAATTGCGGACAGCGACCTCGCCGCCGTCCAGGACGGCGATCTCGAAGCAGCTCCCGTCGGGATTGCTGTGCCGGCTCTTGTGCCAGCGGGCCCCCGGCACTGCGGTAGCGGACATCCCGTTGTGGATCCCAGAGCCCATCCCACTCCTTCTGGCGCCCCCGTCGCATCCCCTGATGCGGTTTTCGGTCCGACCCAATGCCCGGGCTAACAAGATCTTTAACCGGGCATGGTCATGGATCATAGCCGGGAGGGCACGTGCGTCCGCTCGTGCTTTTTCTCACGACATCTCTTTGAATTCTCATCTGCTCTTGCAGACGCACGTGCATCAAGACACGATGGACACAACACGTGGGGACGTGTGCCAGTGGTAAGGAGATTCGCTCATGCGCGTGGAACCGACGCCCGGCGCGCGGGGTGCTGAATGACAGGCGCGCCAGGGCTGCCGGCGGGCACCGGCCTGCCGGCCGGACGCTCACCGCACTTCCACGTCCCCTGGATGCCGCCCGCGCAGGCCCCGTCGTGGCGCATCGGCGACCTGCTGCTGTCGGGTGCGGCGCCGCCGTGCTGGCCGGAGCCGCCCCAGGGCGAGGGCGAGGACGCCGGGCTGGTGCTCCCCGCCGAGCCCGCCTCGCTGTCCACCGCCCGCGACTTCGTGCGCAAGTGCCTGGCCGACTGGGGGCTGACGGAGCTGACCTGGGACGCCACCACCGTCGTCTCGGAGTTGTTCACCAACGCCATCACGCACGCGGTCTCCCCGTTCCGCAGCCCCGCCGAGGGCATCGTCCTGCGGGTGGTGCTCCTCTTCCATGGCGGGCGGCTGGGCATCCTGGTGACCGATCCCAGCGTCCGTCCCCCCGTCCATCCCGCCGAGCGGCCCGCGGACCGCGGCGACGCCGCCCTTGCGGCGGGCGGGCTCGACTGCCTCCACGACCTCGACGGCCTGCTGGAGGAGGGCGGCCGCGGGCTGGCCATCGTGGGCGGGCTGAGCCGCGACTGGGGCTGGACGCCGGTGGTGAGCGGCGGCAAGGCCGTCTGGGCGGTGCTCGACCACCCCGCCGACGCCCAGGCCGAGCGCCGGACCGACGGTACGTGACGGAGTGACCCCCATGGCGGCCGCGTGGTACGGCCCTGACGGACGGGCCGTGACCGCCGCGGACGCGGGGAGGCTGCTCGCCGACTGGCGGGGCCGGATCGTCGCGGAGAACCTGATCCCCTCGGGCCAGGTCGTGCTCCTCGTCGTCACCTCGTTCACCGTCGCGCCCGTCCATGGCGCCCCGCCGCCGGGCCTCCCGTACGCGGGAGGCGAGATCCCGTCCCGGCCCGAGCCCGCGCCGATCCTGTGGGAGACCATGGTCACCGTGGAGGACACCGGCGCGCTGGTCGGCCGCTACCGTTCCCGCGTGGAAGCCGAGGCCGGCCACGCGCGGATCGTCGCGCAGGTCTACCAGCTCCTGGAGAGCTTCCCTCCCGGCCAGGTCGTGCACGTGCTCGCCCGCGTGCCCCCGCGCTGAGAGCCGGGCCCGGCGCTAGGGCAGCCTGCCCAAGCCGCGGGCCGCGATGGTGGCGGTCCGGGCGATGACGGTGTTGTCGGTGGTGCCGTCGGCGGCCTTCCGGTTGGTGTAGATCGCGATGATCAGTGGCGCCCCGGACGGCGGCCAGGCGACCGCGATGTCGTTGGCCGCGCCGTAGCGGTTCGACGTCCCGGTCTTGTCGCCGACGGTCCAGTCGTCCGGCAGGCCGGCGGCGATCCGGGCGCCGCCGGTGGTGTTGGCGCGCAGCCAGCCGTTCAGCCGCTCGCGGTCCGGGGCGGCCAGCGGGGCGCCGAGCGTGACCTTCCACAGGTTGAGGCCCATGGACGCCGGTGTGGTGGTGTCCCGGCGCTCGCCCGGCCGCCAGAGGTTCAGGCCGGTCTCCCAGCGGTCGAGCCGGGACCGCCGGTCGCCGAGCGAGCGCAGGTAGGCCGTCAGCCCTCTGGGCCCGCCGATCTGGCGGAGGATCAGGTTCCCCGCGGTGTTGTCGCTGCGGGTGACGGCGGCCTCGCACAGTTGCGCCACGGTCATGCCCCGGGCACCGCGGCCCCGCGTGACCGGCGACGTGGGAACCTCGTCGGCGGGCGTCCAGTGGATCCTGCGGTCGAGCAGCCCGGGTTCGGACCGGCGCGCTTTGGTGAGGACCGCGGCGGCCGCCATCGCCTTGAACGTCGACAGCATCGGGTAGCTCTCCTGGTCGCGATAGGAGATCGTCTTCCCGGTGCCGGTGTCGAGCGCGTACACGCCGATCCGGCCCCGGTACGAGCGCTCCAGGTCGCGCAGCCGCGCGCGGGCCTCGGCCTGACCGGCGACCGGTGCGGGCGCGGGCGCCCCGGTTGCGACGCGGGTGTTGGGCTTGTCCTGCGCGGCAGGGGTCTCGTTCCGGCAGGCGGCCGTGCCGCCCAGCGACGCGGCCGCCGTCAGGGCGGCCAGCCCCAGCCTGAACCCGTGCCGCTCAGGGGTGTGCTGCATCTATGGTCCTTCCTGGATGACCCTGGAGAGGCCTCGGTGGCCCTGGAGAAGATCTCCGGGAGCCGAGCAGACCAGAACCCGCCGTCGCGTGTCCACTCTGGGTATCGGCGGCACGACGACCAGCGGCCGGACATCCATCCCGGTCACACCGGCGAAGAGAAACCCCCGGGGCCGAGGAGAACGGGCGGCCCCGGGGGAGGGGAGAGGGGTCAGAAGACGTTGACGCCGTAGGCGCTCAACGCCTCGGTGACCGGCTGGAAGAAGGTCACGCCGCCGGTGGAGCAGTTGCCGCTGCCGCCCGAGGTGAGGCCGTAGGCGGTCGTGCCGGAGAACAGCGAGCCGCCGCTGTCGCCGGGCTCGGCGCAGACGGTGGTGCGGATGAGCCCGGACACGGTGCCCTCGGCGTACCGGACGGTCTGGTTCAGCGCGGTCACGGTGCCGCTGCGCACGCCGGTGGTGCTGCCGCTGCGGCGGACGGTCTGGCCGACGGCGGGCGTGCCGGCCGAGGTGATGTCCTGCGTCCCGGAGCCGTACAGGTAGACGCCTCCGGTCTTGGCGATGGAGGTGTTGGTGTAGCGGACGATGCCGTAGTCGTTGCCGGGGAAGCTGCTGCCGGCCCTGGTCCCCAGCACGGTGGTGCGGCTGGAGTTGGCGTACCAGGTCGAGCCGATGTTCGTGCAGTGGCCCGCGGTGAGGAAGAAGTCGGTGCCGGCGGAGTTGCGGACATTGAAGCCCAGCGAGCAGCGGCCGCCGGAGGCGTAGATCGCCTCGCCGCCCGCGATCCTGGTGCTGAACGTCCCGGCGACCCGCTCCAGCCGGACCGCGGCGCCGTGCCTGGCCGCCGCCTTGCGGACCGCGGCCAGCCTCGCTCCGGTGACGGTGTCGTCGTAGGACAGGACGACCTGGTTGGCGGCGGGGTCGATGGCCCACGCGGTGCCGCTGACGGTGACGGACCGCTCGATCGCCGCGCTGATCCTGTTCAGCGCCGCGCCGCTGCGGGCGACCGTCCTGGGCACCGCGCCGGCCTGGCGGACGCGGGCGGCGGTCGTGGCGTCGGTGACCGCGACGACCAGCCGTCCGGTGGCGCGGTCGACGTAGGAGCCGGCGCTGCGGGAGCCGAGGCGCTTGGCGAGGTCGGCCGAGAGCCGGCCGGGGTCGGGCTGGGCGGCCGCCGGCGCCGCCGCCGGGGCGGCGGACGCGGCGGGGGCGGCGGCCAGCAGTGCGGCGGTGACCGCCGCGGTCGAGCCGATGACGGCGAGGGGTCGGAGGGGACGTCGGCGGGGGTCTGTCCTCACGGTGCCTCCCTGGGAGCAGGACGCGTCCGGAAAGCGTCCTAGGTCAGGTGAAGCATGAAGAGCGAAGGATGGCCCGGCAAGACCAAGAAGTTGACCAAGGGATCTGACCAGATCTGGCAACCCTGCGAAAGCCGCCCGTCACTGATCGGCCGGGTCGGCGCGGGAACGTTCGAAAACGTTGGGTGGTTCCCGTATGGCCGGAAGCGGCCATGTCTTCGGCCGTATCCGGTCGCTCCCGGGTCAACAGGGCTGGCAGCGCGGGCACCAGACCGTCGTCCGGCCCGACATGCGCTCCCGCGACAGGGGGACGTCGTGCCTCGGGCAGGTGCCGTCGGGACGGTCGCGGACTCCGGTGAGCCAGGATCGGCGGGGCGGGACACGACCGGCCTTGACGGATTCCCGCAACACCCGGCGCATGGCCCGGTGGAGCGCGGCCCGATCGTCCTCGTCCAGATCGCGGGCCGGGCGCAGCGGGTTGACGCGGGCGTGCCAGCAGATCTCGTCGGCCAGCAGGTTGCCGAGACCGGCGAGGGCGGACTGGTCGGTCAGCACCGTCTTGAGCCGCCCGCGCCGCCGGGCGAGCAGATCGTCGAGGTCGCCGCGCGAGATCTCCATCGCGTCGGGACCGAGGTCGCTGAGGGACTCCTCGGCCTCCGCCTCGTCCCTCATCAGGCGGATGCCCTGGAGCTTGCGCATGTCCCGGTACCGCAGCTCCCCGTCCTCAAGGGACAGCACCACCCGGTCGTGCGGGTGCGGCTCGTCGTCGTGGGAGTGCCAGGACAGGGATCCGGTCATGCCGAAATGGAACGTCAGCACAGGCCCTTCCGCGGGCGCGAGCAGCCGCTTGCCGTGCCGCCGGGGCGTCCCGAACCGGTGACCGCGCAGCGCCCGGTCCAGCCGGCGCGGGCCGACATCGCGCAGGACGCCGGGGTCGCGCACGCGCACACCGGTGATCGGGTCTCCGGTGTGCGCGGCGAGCACTTGGCGGAACGCCTCCACGTCGGGCAGCTCGGGCATGCGCGGGTTCCTACCCGTCCCCTCGCGAACATGCCTGGCGCTCGGCAGCCCCCGGAAGGCCGCAAGCCCGAAGGCTCAGAAGAGGGTCGGCGGCCCGGCCGGGACGGGCTCGGGCAGCGGCTCCAGCTCGGGGACGAGCGCGCGCACGTCGTCGTGGAAGCGGCGCGCGAGCGTGAGCGCGTCGGCGTTGTCGGGCGTGTGGACGAACACCGTCGGCGAGCGGCCCTCGCGCAGCCACCCGGCCACCGTGGCGGCCCACGGCCGCCAGCCTTCGACCGTCCGGCCGGTGTCGTCCCGTCCCAGGTAGCGGACGATCGGCGTGCCGGTCAGGGCCCGGGACCTGCGCGGCACGCGCGGCTTCTTGGTCCAGGCGTCCCGTTCGGCGTCGCTGGTCGGAGGGCTCCGGAACAGGACGGTGGTGTCGAAGGGGACCCACTCGGCCCCCGCTCCGCCGAGCACCCGTTCCAGCAGCGCCTCCGCGCGCTCGTCGGCGAAGAACGCGCGGTGCCGGACCTCGACGGCGTACCGGTACCCCTGCGGCAGCCGGCGCAGGAACGCCGCCAAGGCGCCCACGTCGGACGGGCCGAACGCTCCCGGCAGTTGCACCCACAACGCGTGCGTCCGCGACCCCAGCGGTTCGATCGCCGACAGGAACGACCGCAATTCCTCGTCGACATCGGCCAAACGGCGCTCATGCGTGATGGAGCGGGGCAGTTTGACCACGAACCGGAAGCCGGGATCGGTCTGGGCGGCCCACGACTCCACCGTGCTCCGCGCCGGGGTGGCGTAGAAGGTGGTGTTGCCCTCCACCGCGTTGCACCAGCTCGCGTACGACTTCAGGCGTTCGCCGGGAGGAAGCGGATGGGGGAGGAGACGTCCCTGCCACGGCGCGTGACTCCACATCGCGCATCCCACATGAAGCCGCATGAAGGCGACGCTACCGCCCCGCGCGGGCGTCGTCCGCGCAAAGGTCCGGCCACGACAGGATCGGGTCCGGATTGATCGCGTTAGCGGAGGATGATGCCGGGAAATCCTTCGGAGGGAGATCAACGAGCGGGCGGGAGGGCGCACATGGCTGCCGGTGTCTCGGTGTCTCTGGGCGCGTCGCCGGTCGGCGACGCCGTTTCCACCAGGCTCTCGCTCCGGCGCGAACTGGCGTTGGGGCTCGCGGTGTTCGCGGTCTACGCCGTCGTCGACTCGATGCCGGTCACCGAGCGCACCGCGGTGGCCGAGGCGCACGGCCGCGACCTGCACGCCCTGGAGAAGCTGCTGCACCTCGACCTGGTGACGCCGGCCAACCGGTGGCTGTCGAGCCACCCGGCGGTCGCCACGGTGGCCAACTACGAGTACGCCACCTCGTACGTGATCAGCGCCCTGATCATGCTGGGCTATCTGTACCGCCGCCGTCCCGGCCGCTACCCGGTGGCGCGCAACTCCTTCGCCCTCATCAACCTGATCGGGGTGGCGTGCTTCGCGCTGTACCCCGTGATGCCGCCCCGGCTGCTGTCCGGGCTCGGGTTCGTCGACACGGTCAAGCAGGGCGGGACGTGGGGGTCCTGGGGCACCCCGCTGATCGACAACGCCAACCAGCTCGCGGCGATGCCCTCGCTGCACGTGGCCTGGGCGCTGTGGGTCAGCGTCGAGCTGTCGCGGATCTCGGCGCGCCGCGGCGTGCAGGCCGCGAGCCTGCTGCACGTGCTGGTCACGGTCCTGGTCACCGTGGCCACCGCC
Organism: Actinomadura sp. NBRC 104412; assembly: GCF_030269515.1. Classification (GTDB taxonomy): domain Bacteria; phylum Actinomycetota; class Actinomycetes; order Streptosporangiales; family Streptosporangiaceae; genus Spirillospora. Next base: position 13,079 of record NZ_BSTM01000051.1, read on the forward strand.
AACCACTACCTTCTGGACGCGGCGGGCGCGGCCGTCCTGGTGCTGCTCTGCAACGCGCTGGCCGAGCGGCTCACCGCGGGCCGGCGCGCCCGGCGCGCCAAGCGGGCCCGCAGGCTCCGGCCGCCCGACTCCTTCTTCCTGGCCGTGGAGCGGCCGGGCGTGCCCCAGCACGTCGGCGGGGTGATCCTGCTGGACGACGAGGACGGCACGCTCGACCGGCAACGGATGGTCGGGCTCGTCCGGCAGCGGCTGGGGGCGCTGCCCAGGTTCCGGCAGCGGCCCGGCGGAAGCGGGCTGTGGCGCCACGCGGTCTGGGACGACCACCCCGACATCGACTGGGACTGGCACATCGTCGAGCGGCGCCTGCCGGAGCCGGGCGGGCAGGCGGCGCTGGAGCGGCTGGTCGCCGAGCTGGAGGCCGAACCGCTGCCCAAGGATCGCCCGCTGTGGCAGATCGTGCTGGTGCCCGGGTACGCGCCGGGCCGCAGCGCCGTCGTCTTCCTGATGCACCACGCGGTGGCGGACGGCAGCGGGGTCGTCGCGCACGCGCTGCGCCTGGTGGAGCCGGAGGTCGCCCCGGTGGAGGGCGGGGCGACGACACCCGGCCCGCGCGGGCTGCGCAGGGCCGCCGGCGTGGCGCTCGGACTGCTCCAGCTCGCCACCGAACGCCGCCAGGGGATGCGGCTGCCGTCCCACGGCACCGGCGAGCGGCGCTTCGGCTCCTTCGAGCTGCCGCTGGACGAGATACGGAGCCTGGCCCGGTCGTACGGGGTCAGGGTCAGCGACGTGCTGCTGTGCGCCGTGGCGGGCGGCCTGTCCCGCGTCTCGCCCGCCTGCGAGCAGGACACCGCCGAGGCCAGGCGGCTGCGCGTCACCGTGCCGCTGATGATGCGGACGCCCAGCACCCCGCCGGAGGGCAACTACACGGCGGCGGTCATGGCGGACCTCCCCATCGGCGCGATGCCCGAGCCCGACCGGCTCGCCGCCATCGCCCGCGACACCCGGCGCCTGCACAGCGGCACCCGCGCCCTGGCGTCGTGGTTCGTGATGCGCCGCGCCGCGGCGCTGCTCCCGGCGGGGCTGCACAGGGCGTTCTCCAGGACCGTCTACGGCGACCGCATCTTCCAGGCCGTGGTGACGAACCTGCCGGGCCTGGACACCGAGCTGACGCTGGCCGGCAAGCCCATCCACGGGGTCCAGCCGCTGGTGCCGCCCGCCGACGGCGCGCCGCTGGCGGTCGGCGCGCTGAGCTGGAGGCGCCGCCTGCACTTCGGCGTCACCGCCGACCCGGTCGTGCTGGAGGACGCGGGCAAGATGGCCGCCGCGATGCGGGACGTGATCGGTGAGCTGGCCGAGGCCGTGGCCGCGCGCGCCGGCCGGGTGGCCGAGCGTCAGGGCTGATCGGCGGGGGAGGGCACCAGCCCCTGCCGGACCGCCCACAGCGCCGCCTGGGTACGGGAGCCGCAGCCGGTCTTGGCGAGCACGTTGCTGACATGGGTGCGCGCGGTGCGCTCGGTGATCACCAGCCGTCCGGCGATCTCGCGGTTGGACAGCCCCTGCGCGATGAGGGTCAGCACCTCGTGCTCGCGCCTGGTCAGGTCCCTGCCGGTGTCCCGTCCCGGCATCAGCGAGCGGGTGAGCCTGCGGGCCACGCCGGGGTCGAGGTGCATCTCGCCGCGGCGCGCCGCCCGCACGGCCGCCGCCAGCTCGTCGGCCTCGGCGTCCTTGAGCAGGAACCCCGCCGCGCCCGCCTCCAGCGCCGCCTGCACCCGCTCGGTCTGCCCGAAGCTCGTGAGCACCACGACCTCCACGTCCGGATGGCGCTCCCTGATCATGCCGATCGCGGTGAGCCCGTCGAGCCGCGGCATCACCAGGTCCAGCAGCAGCACATCGGGCGTCTCCTCCCGGGCGGCCAGCGCGCCCAGGCGGTTCAGCGCGTCCTGGCCGTCCACCGCCTCGGCGACCACCTCGATGTCGTCCACCAGGTCGAAGAAGGCCCGCATGCCGGAGCGGACGACGGCGTGGTCGTCCACCAGCATCACCGTGATCGGCCGTTCCACGGTCATGCCCGGTCACCGTCCCGGCGCCCGTTCGGGCGTCCGTTCGGCAGGTCGACGCGCAGCCGCGTGCCCTGTCCCGGCGCGCTGTCGATGGTGAGGTCCGCGCCGATGCGGCGGGCCCGTTCGGCCATCCCGACCAGCCCGAGATGCCCGGGGGCGGGAGCGGACGGGTCGAAGCCGCGGCCGTCGTCGCTCACCTCCAGCATCCCCTTGCCGTCCCGGCCGAGCCGTACCTGGACGGTGCGGGCGCAGGCGTGCTTGACCACGTTGTGCAGTGCCTCCTGGAAGATGCGGTACAGGTTCTCCACGGTGTCGTCGTCCAGCCCGTCCCCGGCCGAGCCGCGCACGTCCACGGCGAGCCCCTCCCTGACCGCGACGGCGGCGGCGTGCTGCCGGACGGCCTGTTCCAGCCCGAGATCGGGCAGGGCGCCCGGCCGCAGCTCCAGGACCAGGCCGCGCATCTCGGCGAGGGTGTCGTGGGCGAGCCGCCGCGCCGTGGCCACGTTGGCGCGCAGCCGCCCGTCCGGGTCCGCCGCCGCGTCCAGGCGCTCGGCGGCCAGCTCGACCGCCCGCATCCGCAGGGTCAGGGAGAACAGGGACTGGCAGACCGAGTCGTGCAGGTCCCGGGCGATGCGCTGGCGTTCCTCCAGTGCCGCCTTGCCCTCGGCCTCGTCCAGGAGCCGGGCGTTCTCCACGGCGATCGCCGCCTGGTCGCACATGGTGCGCAGGAACGCGATCTCCTCCTCGCCGGGGTCGTGGTCGGGCGGGTAGAACCCGTTGAGCACCCCCAGGGTGCGCCCGCCGACGGTCAGCGGCACCGAGATATAGGTGTCCCACGGGAACGCGGCCATCACCGGCCGCAGAGGCTCCCACGCGGGGTCGGTCAGGACGTGCGCGGCCTGGCCCCGCCCGATCTGGACGCCGCCGGTGCGCAGGGCGTCCAGCGTCAGCAGGTGCGCGCCGCGCCTGCGGGCCTGCTCGAACCGCTCCGGGAAGTCGGGAGGGAAGAGCGGCAGCCCGGCCTGGCCGATCATGCGCAGCGTCGCGGTGCCGGACTCGGTCAGCACCACCTGGCAGGCCGCCATCGCGGTGGCCTGGACGACCTCGCCCGCGACCCGGTCGAGGGTGGCGGCCAGCGAGCCCGACCGGGCGGCGACGCTGGCGGCGGCGTTGGTGAAGGCCATCAGCCGCCGCTCGACCCGGGTGTAGGCGGCGGCGTCGCGGAACACCAGCACCCAGCGCGCCTCCCCGTCGCCGGTGCGGAACCGCCGCGCCTCGTACTCGATCTCGGTGCCGTCGTCCCGGACGACCCGGCGGGACGGCCCCGCCAGGTCCTCGCGGGGACGGGCGAACAGCGGCCGCCCGAGCACGTCCCCGGCGGCGGCACCGAGGATCCGCAGGCCCTCGGGGTTCACATGCAGGCAGGCGCCCTCCTCGTCGAGGAGGGCGATCCCGTCGGGCGCCGCCTCCACCATCGCGGCGACGAGGTCCGAGGAGAGGGCGGGACCAGCGGAAACGCGCATCTTGCCTCCGATCCCCGGCAGGTCACCACGCCGTCCCGGCGGTTGTCAACGGGCCGCCCCGTCAGCCGGAAGCCGTCTCGGCGGCCAGCTTGAGCAGGGCCGAGACCGTCTCGTCCGGTGCGGTGACCATGGCCTCGTGACCCGTCCCGATGGTGAGGACCGGCCAGCCGAGCCGTTCCGCCTTCTCCCGCTGCCCGGCGAACACGTCCTTCCAGGCGGTGCAGCCCAGGTACGCGGCGGGGACGCGGTCGGCCGCGCCGGTCAGGCGCAGCGGCTGGGTGTAGGTGAGCCACGGGTGCGGGGTGAGCAGCGGCTCCAGCCAGGCCAGGTCGCCGGGGTCGGTCACCCCCAGGACCTCCAGCGAGCGCGGCGGGACCAGCCAGCCGAACCCGCGTTCGGCCACCGACTCCGCCCAGTGGTGCGCGACGTCCTCGGGCAGCAGGTCGCGGGCGCGGTCGCCGTCGCCGGGCACGAAGGCGTCCAGATGGATCCGCAGCGCGATCCGGTCGGGCAGGCGGTCGGCGACGCCGGTGACGACCTGCCCCGCGTAGCTGTGCCCGACCAGCACCACCTCACTCAGGTCTTCGACGAGGATCAGGCGGGCGATGTCCTCGATGTGGGTGTCGAGCCCGACGGCCGGGCCGATCAGGTGGGCGCGTTCACCGAGCCCGGTCAGGCTGGGGGTGTACACGGTGTGCCCGGCCTCGCGCAGCGGCCCGGCGACCCTGCGCCAGCACCAGCCGCCGTGCCAGGCGCCGTGGACGAGGACGAAGGTGGTCATCGCCGGTCGTTCTCCGCTTCGCGTGCGCGCTTGGCGTAGTCGCGGGTGCGGTCGTAGGTGCCCGGCGGCACGCCCTCGCGCGCCTCCCGGTCGCGCGCGACGAACCGGCAGCCCGTCCACGCGAGCAGGGGGTGGGCTCCGGCGGCCACGCACGTGTCGATGTCGAGCGTCCGCAGGGCCTTGGACTCCTCGGGGGAGAGCCCGAACTCCTTCTCCACCGCGTCCGCGTCGTCCAGGTACCTCGCGCGCAGCGCCGGGTCGCGGAAGTCGCGCAGCAGCCGGTTGAAGTCGTAGGACCCGGGATCGGGGTAGCGGTAGTGGTGGTAGCCCTTGCCGCGGAAGACGTACCCGCCGTACTTCTGGTCCGCCGTCCTCTGGTCCGTCGTCACCGTGCCGCCTCCATCGCCTCGGTCTCGGTGTCCCAGACCACGACGCCGTGGCCGTGGTGCCAGATCGGCTGGTAGGACAGCACCCGGCCGGGCCTGCGCCGTCCCATCGCGCCGAACAGCACGAACCAGGCCAGCAGCTCGCCCTCGCCCACCTCGTCGAGCTGCTCGGGGGTGAGGTCGAGAAGCGGATCGAGGTCGCCCGCCTCGATCCGGTCCAGGATCCAGCGGTCGAACCCGAACTCCGGCTCGGGGTACTTGGGCGTGCCCGGGTAGTGCGACATGCCGCCGCTGGCCAGGACCGCCACCCGCTCGTCGCGCCCGGCGACCACCTCGGCGATCGCGCGTCCCAGCGCCTCGCACCGGCGCGGCGTGGTCAGCGGCGGCAGGTACACGTTCACCAGCAGCGGCACCACCGGGATCGGGCGGTCGCCCAGCACGAACCGGAACGGCGTCGCGAACGCGTGCCCCAGCTCGGCCCGCTGCGAGTACGCCATGTCGAACCCGCGCTCGATCAGCCCCTCCACCAGCGCCGTCGCCAGCCCGGTGTGGACGGGGCGCGAGAACGGCTCGCCGCCGAACTCGCCCTCGGCGCGCGGCCCGGTGTACAGGGTGAACGTCGGCACCAGGTCAAGGGAGAAGGTCTCCAGATGGTCCGAGCCGATGATGAGCAGCGCGTCCGGCCGCGTCTCGTCCAGGATCCCGCCGAGCTCGCGCAGCGCGTCCCGGGACGCGTCGAGCTGCGTCTCGTCCTCGCCGGGGAACGACTGCAGAAGCTGCGGCGCGTGGACCCCCGCCATCGCGGCCACGACCTCGCCCATGACCCCTCCAAGATGTCGTGTGTCACCGGCACGGTAAGCGGGGGCGTGATTCCCGGCCCATTGGCTGTCGGACCTGACTTGCCTACGTCATTCGTCGTAGGGCCGCTGCCTCCCGGATCGCCCCTAGCGCCGCCCGCGACCCTTTCCAAGGCGGCTTCCAGGACACGGAATCCAGGGTTGATCTCGCCCAGACACGACTTGATGCTGAGTAAGACCGACATATCGCTCGCCTGTGCAGGTACTTCCGAGAGAGGCGATCAGGTTGTCCAACGTCACTGCCGACGGCGAACGGGCCACGTCCGCGGGGCCGGTGAGCCGCACCCTGGAGTTCCCCGGCGGCTCCATCCAGTACTTCCGCGAAGGCCAGGGAAGACCGCTGCTGTTCCTGCACGCCGCCGGAGGAGCGGGGGTGTGGCACGAGTTCCTGGAGCGGCTGTCGGCCGGCTTCGACGTGGTGGCGCCCGCGCACCCCGGCTTCGGGCCCTCCGACGAGCTGCCCGAGGTCGAGGACATCGACGACCTCGTCTACCACTACATCGACGTCATCGACCGGCTCGGGCTCGACCGCCCGCACGTCGTCGGCGGCTCGTTCGGCGGCTGGGTCGCCGCCGAGCTGGCCGTCGCCGCGCCGCACAAGATCGGCTCACTGACCCTGCTGGGCGCGGTGGGGCTGCGCATCCCCGAGCACCCCGTCACCGACCTGTTCTTCCTCAAGCCGCACGAGATCCCCCCGGTGCTGTTCTCCGACCTCGCCAAGGCCGCGGAGATGTTCCCGCCCGGCGAGCCCGACATCGACACGATCCTGGCCGCCTACAAGGACCAGACCGCGCTGGCCCGCTTCGGCTGGGTGCCGTTCCTCAACAACCCCAAGCTGGAGCGGAGGCTGAAGAGGATCACCGCGCCCACCCTGGTGGCGTGGGCGGAGAAGGACGCGCTCGTCCCCATCGAGCACGGCCGCCGGTACGCCGAGCGCATCCCGGGCGCCCGTTTCGAGGTCGTGGACGACTGCGGCCACGCCATGTACTTCGAGCGCCCCGCGGAGTTCGCCGACGTCGTCATGGGTTTCCTGAGCGGAGTGAGCAGATGAGGTTCGTGTTCTTCCACCTGATGCCCTACCCCTACCTGCCGGACGACTTCGACGAGAACCACAGGTCGCCCTCGCTGACGTTCCCGAGCAAGTACTTCGACCCCCAGCTCGGCCGCAGGCTCTACCATCGCTACCTGGACGAGCTGGAGTACGCCGAGACGCTGGGCTTCGACGGGATCGCGGTCAACGAGCACCACCAGACCGCCTACGGGCTGATGCCCTCGCCGAACCTCATGGCGGCGGCGCTGGCCCGGCGCACCGAACGGGCGCAGATCATGGTGCTGGGCAACGCGATCGGCATCCGCGGCAACCCGCTGCGGGTGGCCGAGGAGATCGCGATGCTGGACCATCTGACCGACGGCAGGATCGTGTCGGGCTTCGTCCGCGGCATCGGCTGGGAGTACTTCGCGCACAGCATCAACCCGACCAGGTCCCGCAGCCGGTTCAACGAGGCGCACGACCTGATCATCAAGGCGTGGACGTCCGACGACGTGTTCCAGTGGTACGGCGAGAACTACGAGTACCGCTACGTCAACCTCTGGCCCAAGCCGCTCCAGCGCCCGCACCCGCCGATCTACATCCCCGGCGCGGGCAGCACCGAGACGATGAAATTCGTGGCCGAGCACGGGTACACCTACATGTCGGTCTACGCCCCCAGCAGGGTCGTCAAGATGTGGTTCGACGGCTACCGCGCCGCGGCGGAGGAGGCGGGCGTGCCGCCCGACCCCGAGAGAATCGGCTTCTCGCTCCCGGTCTATGTCGCCGAGACCGACGAGCAGGCCCACCGCGAGGCGAAGCAGTATTTGGAGTGGCTGTTCCTGAAGGGCCTCAAGCAGGGCAGCGAGATCGTCTCCCCGCCCGGCTACATGAGCCAGGGCTCGATGCGGGGGATCCTCAAGGCGGGCCTGAAGCCCTTCGCCGAACTGTCCTACGAGGAACTGCTCGCGCAGGGGTACGCCGTCGTCGGCAGCCCGCAAAGCGTGACCGAGCGGTTCGGCGAGCTGCACGAGCAGCTCGGCTTCGGGCAGCTCATCGCCCTCATGAGCATCGGGAACGCCCCGCACGAGCACACCAAGCGGAGCATGGAGCTGTTCGCGTCCGAGGTCATGCCCGCGCTTCGCCCCCTGGGCGTGGCCAGCACGGCGGGCGCGGCCTCCTAGCCGGATCCGCGGCCCGGCACGTGCCGTCATGGCGGCGTGCCGGGCCGCCGACCCGGGGCGTGCCCCGTCTCAGGCGAGGGACAGCAGGCCGTCGGGATCCCGGGTGACGCGGGTGCCGAACGCGCGGCTGCTCCCCTCCAGGGTCTGGCGGAGCCAGGCGATGTCCTCGTCGCCGGGGCGGCGCAGGGACATCTTCCCGGCCTGCATCGGGGCCATCCGCAGGGAGGCCGGTTCGCCGGTCCCGGGGGCGAAGGTGGCCAGGTAGAGCAGCCGGAGGTCGTCGCGGAACCCCTCGTACCCGCCGATCCCCTCGTAGTCGTTGATGAGGTCGCCGCAGCCGTACAGGATCGGCTTGCCCCGGTACACCTCGATCGGGCGGGGATGGTGCGAGGAATGGCCGTGGACGACGTCCACCCCGCCGTCGATGAGCGCGTGCGCGAAGCGGACCTGGTCGCGGGGGACGTGGTGACCCCAGTTCGAGCCCCAGTGGATCGAGGCGATCGCGATGTCGCCCGGCCGCTTCACGCGCTTGACGTGGTCGAGGAGGCGGGCGGCCTCGGCGGCGGAGGGCTCGGGGACGAACGCGACCCCGGCCCGGTCCCCGGTGGCCGCCCAGGACGGATCGACCCCGCTGGAGGGCATCCCGAAGGCGAACACCAGCACCCGGCCGCCCTCGACAGGGACGATGGCGGGCGCGGCGGCGGCCCTCGCGTCCCGGCCCGCGCCCGCCGTCCGCAGACCGGCGGAGTCCAGGGCGTCGAGCGTGTCGTGCAGGCCCTGGAGGTCGAAGTCCAGGACGTGGTTGTTGGCCAGGACGCACACGTCGGGCCGGGCGGCGGCCAGGCAGGGCAGGTTGGCGGGGTTCATCCGGTAGTGGATCTCCTTGCCGGGGGCGAACCGGCCGTCCCGCGTGACGCTGGTCTCCAGGTTCAGCACGAGGGCGTCGGGAGCGGACTCCCGCAGCACCGCCAGGGCGTCGCCCCAAGGCCAGTCGAAGGGAACCGGTTTCGGAAGGGGGCCGTTCGCCTCCACGGCCAGCGAGACGTACTCGCGGGCGTCCCGCACCGACGGCTCGCGCAGCACCGGGTCGCCGGGATGCGGAAGGATCTGGTCCACACCACGGCCGAGCATGACGTCCCCGCAGAGCGCCAACGTCACCGACCCCATGGTTCCCATGCCGGCACCGGCCTCCCAGCCGCTCAGGGAACCAGGACGATCTTGCCCCGGGTGTGCCGCCTCTCCAGCTCCCGGAAGGCGTCCTGGACCTTCTCCAGCGGGTAGGTCCGGGCGATCGGGACCTCCAGCCGCCCGGCGGCGATGGCCGCCGCCAGCTCGGCCAGCACCTTCGCGCTGGCCGCCGCGGCGGTGCCCTCGCCCTTGACGCCGTGCTCGGCCACCGCCGCGAAGTCGATGATCGTGTTGATCCGTTCCGGGGCGACCCCGAGATCGAGGGCGAGCCGCACGTAGCCCCGCCCGAAGGTGTCGATGAAGGCGTCCACCCGTCCGCCCGCGGCCTCCCGGATCCGGTCGGCGACGCCGTCGCCGTAGGCGAGGGGACGGATGCCGTGCCCGGCCAGCCAGCCGTGGTTGCGCTCGCCCGCCAGCCCGATCACGTCGGCGCCGGCGTTGCGCGCGAGCTGCACCGCGATCGAGCCGACGCCGCCCGCCGCGCCCGACACCACCACGGTGTCGCCCTCGCCGGCCCCCACCGCGCGGACCGCCGCGTACGCTGCCGTCCCCGCGATGAACAGGGCGCCCCCGGCCTCCCACGGCACGTTCCCGGGTTTGGGTGTCAGGTTGCCGGCGGGGACGGCGACGTACTCGGCGTGGCTGGCCCGGTCGTGCGTGAAACCGATCAGCTCGTCGCCCACGGTCGCGCCCTCGACGCCCTCGCCGATCTCCTCGGCCACCCCCGCCAGGTCGCTGCCCTGTCCCGAGGGGAACGTCGCGGGCCAGCGCTGGTGCAGCAGGCCCTCGCGGATCGACGACTCACCCGGGTTGATCCCCGCGGCCTTCACCCTGATCAACACCTGCCCCGGGCGGGGCACGGGACGTTCCACCTCCACGACCCGCAGGACGTCGATCCCGCCGTACCCGTTGAACCTGACCGCCTTCGGCATGCGCGTCCCCTTCCGTCCGTCTGGACGTTCACCTACCCATCACCGGCCACCTGGAGGTAGCGCGCCGCCCATGACTGCACCATCCAGGGACGGCTGCACCATCCGGGGGCGACCGGCTCCACCGTGCGCTCCGGCGGCATCGTCGGCGTGCTCGCGGTGGCGGGCATCACCGCCGCGCTCATGAACAGGCCGAGGGTGACGCCGCTCGCCCAGCCCCAGTCCGCGCCCTTGGTCACGCCGAGCAGTCGGTCAGCCTCCCAGCGTGGCGCCGCGTCCGAGGGGGCCGACGGTACGCGCGTACACCGACAGCCAGCCGCAGCCGGCCGGAGGAGCGGTGTCGGGCAGGGCCGCGCGGCGCTCGGCCAGCTCCGCCTCGGTCACCTCCAGGTCGATGGACCGGGTGTCCAGGTCGATGGCGATGACGTCGCCGTCCCTGACCAGCCCGAGCGGGCCGCCGACGGCGCCCTCCGGGCTCACCTCGGCCACCACCAGTCCCCGGTTGACCAGCCCGGACATCTGCCCGTCGGTGACGAACGCGACCTTGTCCCCCAGGCCCGCGCCGTCGAGGGCGAACACGAACGCCGAGGTCAGCCCCATGCCGGGAGAGCCGCGCAGGCCCAGCCCGGTCAGCACCACGACCTGGCCGGGCCGGACCTCGCCGCCGCGGATCCCCTCCAGCCCCTCCTCGCGGGAGCGGAACACCTTGGCCGGGCCGCGGAAACGGCGCACGCCGTCGTCGGCGACCGTGCGCTTGGCCACGCCGCCGTCCGGGGCGAGCGACCCGCGCACCACCACGATGCCGGGGTGACGCGCGAAGGGCCTGTCCAGCGGGCGGATCACCGCGGACTCCACCGGGGTGAACGACGCGACGGCCTCGCCGACCGGCACGCCCGCCACCGTGGGCCGGTCGAGGTCGAGCAGGGGGGCCAGCCGGTGCATGAGGCCCAGCGCGCCGCCCGCCGCCTCGAACTCGGCGATGCCGTGGTCGCCGTTCGGCTTCACCGCGCTCAGCAGCGGCACCTTCGGCGCGAACTCCTCGAACAGCGCGTAGACGTCCACGTCGCATCCCGCCTCGACCGCCACGGCCTGGAGGTGCTTGAGCGTGTTGACCGAGCCGCTGATCGCCAGCATCGCGATGACCGCGTCCCGGAACGCCCCGGCGCACAGGATGTCGCGCGGCCGGACGTCCTCCCCGACCAGCTCGACGACGCGCCGCCCGGCGGCGGCCACGGTCTCCCACATCTTCGGGCTGTTCGCCCGCACCGGGGTGCTGCCCGGCAGCGCCATGCCCAGCGCCTCGGCGGCGATGTGCATGGAGTTGGCCGTGCCCATGCCCGCGCACACGCCGGGCCCGGTCACCGCGCAGGCGCTCATCTCCGCCAGGTCGTCGACGGTCATCCGCCCGGTGGCGACGTGGCCGGCGTAGCGGAACACGTCCTCGAAGTCGACCTCCTCGCCCCGGAAGACGCCGGACGGCTGGTACCCGCACGACACCACGACCGTCGGCAGGTTGAGCCGCCCGGCCGCCATCAGATGCGCGGGCGTGGTCTTGTCGCACGACGACAGGCACACCATGCCGTCCAGCAGCGCGCCCTCCGCCGCCACCTCGATATCGCTGACGATCAGGTCGCGGCTGGGCAGGATGTACCGGCCCGCCGCCCCGGCGCTGGTGATCGCGTCGCTCGGCGCGGCCGTGCGCACCTCGAACCCGATGCCGCCGGCGTCGCGGATCGCCTGCTTCAGCGGCCCGACGAGACCGTCCAGATGGCTGAAGCAGCTCGCCAGGTCCGAGGAGCTGTTGACGATGGCGATCTTGGGCTTCTCCATGTCCTCCGGGGTGAGGCCGAGCGCCGTCCACTGCGCCCGGCGCATCGCCCACGGGGTGCTGCCCGGCGCGAAGTTGGAGCGCAGGGGCCTGCGCCGCCCGGTCATGACGCCTCCCGGCCCAGGAAGGCGCCGCCCCGTTCGAGCCTGCGCTGCAACTCCGCGACGTCGATGGCGCCGCAGTCGGCGCCCGAGGACAGGGCGAGCCCGGCGGCCGTGCCCGCCGCCTCGCCCATGGCGAAGCACGGTCCCGTCACCCGGGCGGCGGACTGGGCGTCGTGCGTCATCGACGCGCACCGGCCCGCCACGTACAGGTTGCGGATCCGGTCCGGCACGAGCATCCGGAAGGGAAGCTGGTTGTACCCGCGCGGGTTCTCGCCGCGCGGCCACCGGAACTCGACCGTGCCGGACACGTGGGCCTCGATCGGCCAGCCGTTGACGCCGATCGTGTCGGGGAAGTCGGCGCAGTCGCGGACGTCGTCCTCGGTGAGCTGGTAGCGGCCGACGATGCGCCGGGTCTCCCTGATCCCGATCTGCGGGGCCAGATCGACGATGTAGGAGTCGCCGAACCCCGGAGTGCGGTCCCGGATGAAGGTGAACGCGTCCAGCACCTGCTGCCGCCCCTGCAACTCGCCATGGGTGAGCTGGTCGACGTCGGTGCCGTCGATGGCGCTGCCGTCGGGGTTGCTGAGCTGGGTGAGGTTGGCGCGCCACTCCAGCGGGTTGCGCTGCGGGCGGACGATCGGCTTCTTGCGGGGGAACGTGTGTGTCCCGGCGCGCTCGGCCTCCTCCATCAGCCGCTCGACCGTCCGCCACGGCGCCTCGCCCGCGGCGCGGGCGTCCACCCCGTTGATGCGGAACATCAGCGACGGGTACAGCATCCCGTCGTGGCCGGGCGACTTCTCGTACGTGACGCCCGCCCACGCCGACACGTCCGCGTCACCGGACGCGTCGACGAAGACGCGGCCGCGCACCGCCGCCCGTCCCGACTTGGACTCGATCAGCACCGCGTCCAGCGTGTCGTCGTCGCCCATCACCACGCCCACCGCCGTCGCGTGGAACAGCGGCCGGGCGCCCGAGCCGGTCACCAGCTCGTCCGCCGCGATCTTGTACGCGGAGATGTCGAACGCCTGGGCCAGGATGCCGTCGTTGATGGTCAGGTGCGGCTCGGAGAGGCCGTCCAGCTTGGCGAGCCGTTCCAGCAGCTCGTCGGCCAGGCCGTGGATGACGCGCCGGTGCTCGCCGTACACCTTGGCGTGCAGCCCGCAGAACGTGCTCAGGCCGCCCGCCGTTCCCGCTCCGCCCAGGAAGCCGTACCGTTCGAGGAGGATCACCGAGTGCCCGGCGCGGGCCGCCGCCGTGGCCGCCATGATCCCCGCCGGGCCGCCGCCCACGACCACCACGTCGAACTCGCCGTACACCGGCGTGGTGCGGGCCGGCTCGGTGACCGTCGCCGGGCGCGGGCGCTCGGCCGGGCTCATGAGCCGCTCGGCAGGACGATGTGGTCCAGCGTGTACGGGGTCGGCTCCAGCGCGTTCGACATGATCGTCTCCATCACCGGCAGCGGGACCAGGCAGTCGGCGCACGCGTCCTCGCCCGCCACGATCCGCACCACGACCCCGTTCTCGCCGTTCAGCGACCAGCTCAGCGTGTAGCCGTCGGTCGCGAGCATGTCGCGGAACCCGCCCAGCGCGCAGTCCAAATCCATGCCGTCCAGTTCCGGGGCGTCAGTCATCGAGGTCACCCACCCGGGCGATCGCCACGGCGTGGTCGCGCGGCCCGAACGCCTCGATGATCGTGGAGACGCCCGCGTTGTTGGCGCCCGCCACCATCACCTGGACCGCGCCGGGCGCGATCAGGGCGGGCACCCGGTCGGGGTCGTCGCTCTGGCTGGCGTGGTCCGGCACCGCGTCCGGGTGGTCGGCCGGGAGCCGCCAGCGGGTGTGCTGGGAGACCGCGTCCTTGCCGACCGCCGCCAGCTCGGAACGGGAGTTCACGGCGTGCTCGAAGATGAACTGCCGCACGTCGTCCTTGCCCCACCCGTTCGCCGCGAAGACGCGGGCGTGCTCGGGGCCGAGGACGATCAGCGCGCTGCTGGTCTCGTGGATGAGCGCGCCCGTCCGCCTGATGCTGTCGGCCAGGTCCAGGCCGAGCTGCTCCGGCAGGTGGGTGTGGCGGGCCTCGATGTGCATGCACGACCGCACTACCATCGCGGTCACCGCGCTGTCGGACGGTGAGAGGCCGTGCTCGACGTGCAGCGGCTCCCACGGGCTCTCCTCCTCGTTCTCCGCGATGCACGCGGAGTACTTGGCCAGCGTGCCCTGCGTGGCCTGGTCGAGCTGGTGCGGGCGGAGGCCGAAGACGTTGATGGCGGTGAGCCGTATGGCGCGGCCGATGGTGGCGTTGGCCCGGAAGCCCGACCCGAACACGTTCCCCTTGCTGTTCAGGCCGATTCGCTCACGGACGGGCCCGTTCACCACCAGCAGCGGGGCCGTGCCGGTCGTGCTCTGCCAGATGCCCTTCTTCGGGTACGGCTCGTCCGCGAACGCGTCCCAGGCGGCGAGCACCACCGGGAAGTACTCGGGCAGGCAGCCGGCCAGGACGGCGTTGATGGCGGCGAGCCGCACCGTGCACTGCCGGTTCAGATGCGGGACGCCGAAGACCACCTCGTCGGGGTCGCGGCTCGTCGTGGCGAGAAACTCGGCCAGGTAGGACTCGGTGACCGGCACGACGGGCAGCCCGTCGGTCCAGTCCCGCCCGGCGTAGTACTCCAGGGCGGAGCGGATCTCCGCGGCGTCGGCCAGCGGGGCGTCGGCGACTGTGCTCATTCGATTTCCTTTCAGGCTTCCGCGCCGAGGATGCGCTGGACGTCGGGCATCACCGCGAGCACGCGGTCCCGCAACTGACCCGCGTCCAGGCTGGCCACGGGGTGCTCCACCGCGATGAACTCGAATCCGGGGAAGCCCTGGACCGAGGCCATGGCGCGCGCGGACATCAGGAACGAGTCGGAGATGACGCTCACGGCGGGGATCCCGGCACGTTCCAGCATGATCCCGTCGGCCACGGTGGCGGCGCTGCACGAGCCGCAGTCGCCGACGGCCGTGACGACCACGTCGCATTCCTCGGCGACCTGCTTGAGCAGGTCGTCCTCCATGGGGGTCCCGAAGTAGCCCTTGGTGTACATCCGGGACCCGCTCGTACCGAACCGGCGGCTCAGCTCGCCGGCTATCTCCGACAGCAGCACCTGCGCGTTCGGCTTGGTGTTGTCCACCAGGCCGACGGTCAGCCCCCGGAGGCCGGCCGGCCGCGGCGCGAGCGTGGTGTCGGCCGTCCGCTCGTCGAAGCCCGTGGGGTCGAGTAGCCTCTCGCGTCCTGTCATGTCTCCGGCACCTCCGGATCGTGCGGTCGGATCGTGCGGGCAGAGGGGGCGCTCCGGCGCTCGCCGGGGCCGCGCCCGCCTCCCGAAGATCGCTCCCCGGCCGAGCCGTGACTACCGGACTTTCCGCATATCGGAAGGCGGGATGGGGCACAATCGACGCTCCGGCGCCCGCGATCGCGGGCGTCCCGGCCCGCCCACCCCCCGGCGCCGGGCCGTCCTCGCGGTAAGGACGAAGACGATGACCGAGGAGAAACGATCGGTGCTGCGCAGAGCGCTGCGCATCCTGGAGACCATCAAGGACGCGGCGGACGGCCTGAGCCTCTCCGAGATCAGCCGCCGGTCCGGCGTACCGCTCACCACCACGCACCGGATCGTGGCCGAGCTGCTCGCCTGGGGCGCGCTGGAACGTGACGACTCCGGCGAGTACCGGATCGGCTTGTGGCTGTGGGAGGTGGCGGCCGTCGCGCCGAGGTCGGTCGGCCTGCAGCGGGTCGCCCAGCCGTTCATGCGGGACCTGTTCGAGACCACCCAGCGCGGCGTCCACCTGGCGGTCAGGGAGAAGGACCAGTACGTGTTCCTCGAACGCCTCCTCAGCCCGGAGACGGCCACCGACCGTGCCCAGGTCGGCGGCCGGTACGAGCTGTACGCCACCGCCATCGGGCTCGTCCTGCTCGCGTACGCGCCGCCCGAGCTTCAGGAGAAGGTGGTCACCGGCCCGCTGGAGGTGCCGAGCTGGCACGCGCCGGTGACCGAGCACCAGGTGCGGCAGACGCTCGCCGACGTCCGGCTGCACGGCTACGCCACCACCGACATCCGCCAGGAGTACACCTCGGTCGCCGCCCCCATTCACGGTCCGGGCGGGACGGTCGTCGCCGCGCTGTCGCTGATCCTGCGGCGCAACGAGCCGTACGCGCCGCGCCTGGCGCACCTGCTGGCCACCGTCCGCGGCATCTCCCGCGCCCTGGGCGCCCCGCAGGCACGGCCCCGGCCCGGTGTCCCGTATGACACGCGCGTCCCTTCCGTCCCGCGGTCTTCCGATATGCGGTCTTCCGATATACGGAAACGTGGGTAGTCAGAGCCGCAGTGTGGCGGGAGTCTCATTCCGGTCGGCTACGGCGTGAGCCGACCGGAACCGAACAGGAGACGGATCGTGTCCGCCACCACCCCATCCGCACCGCCCCCCGTCGGCCGCAGGCGATTCCTCAGGGGCGCGGCCTTCACGGTCACCGCCGCGGCCGCCGGCCCCGCGCTCGCCGCATGCGGCTCGCCCGCCGCGAGCGGGGGCGGGGGCGACGGTAGGCTGACCTTCCTGAGCCCGCTGCCGCTCGACACCCTCGCGCTCGCCCCGGAACTGCTCGCCGTCGCGGGCGGGCACTTCACGAAGCACGGGCTGGACGTCCGGCTGCAGGCCGCCAGGGGCACCCCCCAGGCGATGCAGACGCTGCTGTCGGGCATCGCGCCGGTCGCGCGCGTCGGCCAGATCGACATCATGACGGCGATCACCGAGCGGAACCAGCCGCTGGTCAACATCGCCACGCCGTTCCGGACGTCCACGGTGCGCCTCATCTACAGCAAGCGGCGCCCGGTGAACAAGCCCGAGGACCTGATCGGCAAGACGATGGGCGTCCCGTCCGAGGGCGGCACCAGCGACAAGGTCGTCTCGCTCATCCTGGCCAGCGCCGGCATCGACCCGAAGCGCACCAAGCGGCAGGTCGTGGGGCTCTCTCCGGGCACCTTCGACCTGGTGCAGCGGGGACGGCTGGCCGGCTACGTGGTGAGCACCGACACCGCCAACGTCCTGATCAACCAGAACCCCGACGCGGCCATGTTCGACCCGGCCAAGTACGTCAAGGCCGACTCGCAGGCGTACGTGACCACGAAGGACGCCCTGAAGAAGGAGGCCGAGGGACTCCGCGCCTTCCTGGCCGGGATCCACGACGCCATGACCGAGCTCGTCGCCGACAAAACGTTCGACGGCGTGCTGAGGAAACTCCGTGGCCGGTACTCCTTCGCCACCCTCGACGACGACAAGATCGCCAAGGCCAGCCTCAGCATGTTGCGCGAGAGCTGGACGGGCGGCGATCCGAACAGGCCCCTGCTGGTCACCGAGCAGAACGCCTGGGCGGCCGGCTACAAGGAGCTGACGGACGCGGGCATCCTCAAGCCTGGGGCCGACCCCTCGTCCTGGTACGACAACGGCCTGCTGCCCAAGTCCTGAGGGGCGGGACGGATCCATGGCAGACACCGAAGGAAGGAGCGGGATGGCGGCCGAAAGCGCAGGCACGGTCGGCAGGACCGCGGGAACACCGGTCATGCGACCTGACTCCGACGACACGAGTTCTCCGTCCCCGGCCGTGGCCAAGCTGGAGCTGATCGGGGTCGGCAAGGAGTTCCACACCAAGCGCGCGCACACCGTGGCCCTCTCCGGCATCAACCTGACGATCAAGGACGGCGAGTTCGTCTCGGTGATCGGGCGGTCGGGCTGCGGGAAGACCACCCTGCTGCGCATGCTCGCGGGGCTGCTCAGCCCCTCCGAAGGCAAGATCCTGGTCGAGGGCAACTCGCTGTGGGACGGCTCGAAGGTCGACTCCTCGGTGGTCTCGCAGCTCGGCGTGGTCTTCCAGGAGGCGAACCTGTTCCCCTGGTACTCCGTCGCCGAGAACATCGCGCTGCCGCTCCGGCTGCGCGGTGACGACAAGGCGTCCCGGCTGGCCCGTGCCCGGGAGCTGGCCGAGCTGGTCGGCCTCGGCGGGTTCGAACGGTCCTACCCGCGCGAGCTGTCCGGCGGCATGCGCCAGCGGGTCGCGATCGCCAGGGCGCTCAGCACCCGTCCCAAGCTGCTGCTGATGGACGAGCCGTTCGGCGCGCTCGACGCCCTCACCCGCGAGCGCATGAACCTGGAGCTCCAGCGCATCGCCCTGGCCACCAACGCCACGGTCGTCTTCGTGACCCACGACATCACCGAGGCGGTCTTCCTGGGCGACAGGGTCGTGCAGCTCACGCCGCGTCCCGGCCGGATCCGCCAGGTGATGCCCATCGAGTTCGAACGGCCGCGCGGCCTCGACGTGCAGACCGAGCCGGAGTTCGGCACCATCACACGCGACCTGCGCCACGCGCTCGACGAGGACGAGGAAAAGAACGAATGAGCGGCAACCGGTCCCGCAAGCTGCTGCCTTGGCTGAGCACCCCGCTGATCCTGCTGGTGTTCTTCGCCGCCTGGGACCTGCTGGTCCGGGTGTTCGGCATCTCCGACCTGGTGCTGCCGCCGCCCATGCAGGTGTTCGACACCCTCAAGGACGTGGTCACCGACGGGTCGACATGGGACCACGCGCAGGTCACCGCGACCGAGACCATCGCCGGGTTCCTCATCGCGCTGGTGGCCGGGGTGGCGATCGGCGTGGTGCTCGGCAAGGTCCCGTGGCTGGAGCTCAGCCTCCGTCCCGTGATCGTCGCGTCCCAGGTGGTGCCCAAGGTGGCGCTGATCCCGCTGTTCGTGATCTGGTTCGGGTTCGGGATGACCTCGAAGGTGATCATGGCGGCGATGCTGGCGTTCTTCCCGATCATGCTGAACGTGCAGCTGGGGGTGCGCTCGGTGGAGTCCGGCCAGCGCGAGGTCATGCGCAGCCTCAACGCCAGTCGCTGGCAGACGTTCCGGCACCTGGAGCTGAAGAGCACCATGCCGTACGTCTTCGCCGGCATGGAGGTCGGCATCGTGTTCGCCATCATCGGCACGATCGTCGGCGAGTACCTGGGCGGCAGCGAGGGCCTGGGCTATCTGGTGGTGCGCACCCTCAACGACCTGAACGCGCCCGCCCTGTTCGCGACCATCATCCTGCTGTCGGTTCTCGGCCTGCTGCTGTACTTCGTGGTGAACGGGCTCAAGCGGTTCTTCATACCGTGGCACGAGTCCGTGTACGGTCAGCACGACTTGAACCGGTGATGCGGCAATCGACGAGGGGATGCGGTGAGCGACGTTCGGGACGTCATCGTGATCGGGTCGGGGCCTGCGGGGTACACCGCTGCGATCTATGCGGCTCGGGGTGAGTTGCGGCCGTTGGTGTTCGAGGGGTCGGTGACGGCGGGTGGGGCGTT
>NZ_BSTM01000052.1 GCF_030269515.1 Actinomadura sp. NBRC 104412
CGACATCCGCGACTGGATCAAGACCTGGAACAGAGACCCCAGGCCCTTCACCTGGACCAAGACCGCCGACGAGATCCTCGAACGCCTCGCCTCATATCTTGAACGGATTCCTGGCGCAGGACACTAGTCCGGCGGTTCGGTGAAGGGGCGGGCCATCTCCTCGACGGTCTCGTCCAGCACCGCCAGGAGGGGGCTTGTGGGCTCCTCCTCGGTCCAGACCTGTGCCGCGATCCGCATCGCGGTGAGGAAGGCGCCCGCGAGAACGCGGGGACGGCGGCTTCCGGGCGGCAGGTCGTCGCGGTCGCGGATGAGCTCGGCCAGGCGGCGCTCGTACCCCGCGTAGTGGGTGAGCTGCCGTTCCAGGACGGAGGGATGCTTGCGGGCGAGGCGGGACTGGGCGACCCACTGGGGGTCGGGCTCGCCGATCTCCTCGTACACGCTGTGGGCCGCCCGGTGGAGCGCCGTCCACGAGGGCTCGCCGGGCGGACGGGCGGTGAACGCCTCCAGCAGCCGGTTCATGCGCCGTTCGTCGCCGTAGAGGAGGGCGTCCTCCTTGCCCGCGAAGTAGTTGGAGAAGGTCCGCCGGGAGACCCCGGCGGCGTCGGCGATGGCCTCGACGGTGACGTTGTCCAGGCCGCGCTCCACGGACAGGCGCATCGCGGCCTCGTGCAGCGCCTGGCGCGTCGCCTCCTTCTTGCGCTCCCGGAGCCCGGCAGGGGTGCCCATGGTGTGCAGCCTATCCAGCGGGACTGCTGCCCACTGAGAAACTTTGCCCATTGGGAATTTTCCCTCGGCACGGGGCATTCTGTGTATGTCGCACAGAACCGACCCACGTTCGACCGCCTGAGGAGGCCCTGCTTGAGCGCGCAGACCGAACCCGCGCCGATGACGCGACGACAGACCTTGGAGGCGCTCAGCGGCCTCCTGCTGGTGCTGTTCGTGGCCATGCTGAGCGCGACCGTCGTCGCCACGGCGCTACCGCAGATCATCGGCGCGCTCAAGGGCACCCAGTCCCAGTACACCTGGGTCGTCACCGCGGCCCTGCTCACCTCCACCGTCAGCACCCCGATCTGGGGCAAGCTGGCCGACCTCTACGACAAGAAGAAGCTGCTCCAGGCCGCCATCGTGATCTTCACCACGGCCTCGCTGGTGTCCGGCTTCGCGCACAACACCGAGACGCTGATCGGCGCCAGGGCCGTGCAGGGCCTCGGCATGGGCGCCCTCCAGATCCTCGTCCAGATCGTGCTGGCCAGCATGATCAGCCCGCGCGAGCGCGGCCGGTACT
This sequence comes from Actinomadura sp. NBRC 104412, assembly GCF_030269515.1. Taxonomy (GTDB): domain Bacteria; phylum Actinomycetota; class Actinomycetes; order Streptosporangiales; family Streptosporangiaceae; genus Spirillospora. The sequence continues at coordinate 1,286 of NZ_BSTM01000052.1, forward strand.
ACGGCTACCTGGGCGCGGTCATGGCCGTGGCCACGGTGGGCGGCCCGCTGCTCGGCGGCGTCATCGTCGACTCCGCGCTCGGCTGGCGCTGGTGCTTCTTCATCGCCGTGCCGTTCTCCGTGGCGGCGTTCCTGCTGCTGCAGAAGACCCTCAAGCTGCCGCACGTGCGGCGCGAGGACGTCTCGATCGACTACTGGGGCGCCGTGCTGATCGCGAGCGGGGTCAGCCTGCTGCTCCTGTGGATCACCTTCGTCGACGGCTCGTTCCCCTGGGTCTCCTGGCAGACCGCGGCGATGGTCGTCCCCGGCCTGCTGATCATCGCGCTGGCGGTGCTGGTGGAGTCGCGGGTGCGCGAGCCCATCGTCCCGCTGGACGTCATCGCCCGCCGCAACACCGCGCTCGCGATCGTGGCGAGCCTGTCGGTCGGCATGGCCATGTTCGGCGGCGCGGTGTTCCTCGGCCAGTACTTCCAGATCGGCCGCGGCTACACCCCGACCGAGGCGGGCCTGCTCACCTTCCCGATGATGCTGGGCGTGCTGGGCGGCTCCACCGTCATCGGCCGGCTGACCAGCAAGACGGCCCGGCCAAAGCCGTTCATCGTGTTCGGCACCGTCGTGCTGACCGGCGGGTTCGCCATGATGGCCACCATCGACCACACCACCCCGCTGTGGTTCCTGACGCTGGCGATGCTGCTGATCGGGCTGGGCGTCGGCTCGTCCATGCAGAACCTGGTCCTGGTCGTGCAGAACTCGGTGGCGCTGCGCGAGGTCGGTGCGGCCAGCGGCGCGGTCACCTTCTTCCGCTCCCTCGGCGGGACGATCGGCGTCTCGGTGCTGGGCGCGGTCCTGGCCAACCACGTCGCGACCAACATCGCGCAGGGCCTGGCCAGGCTCGGCGTCCGCGGGAACGGCGGCGGAGCAGGGGCCGACCTGGACATCCAGTCCCTGCCCGGCCCCATCCAGGCGGTCGTGCGCGCGGCCTACGGCGACGCCACCGGCCACATCTTCCTGATCTCCATCGGGATCGCGGCCGTCGGCATCGTCGCGGCGCTGGCCCTCAAGCCGGTCGTGCTGCGGGACGCGCTCGACCTGCCCGCCGAGAAGGCGCCCGGCGGCGACCTGCCCGAGGTGACGGCCAAGACCGCGCGCTGACCCTCCGGCGGCGCTAGCCGCTCTTGAGAGGGCGGATCTCCACCTCGAACCAGAGGCGGGTCTCGGTCTCCGAACGCTCCAGCGCCCAGTCGGCGGACAGGGCGCCGATGACCGTCAGGCCACGCCCGTGGTCGGTGCGCCGCCGTCCCGGCTCGGCCGGGGCGGCGGCCGGGCCGTCGTCGCGGACCTCCACCCGCAGCCGCCGGCCGTCCGTCGCGACCGTGACCCCGATCGGGCCCGAGCCGTGCAGGACGGCGTTGGCGATGGCCTCGGAGGTCATCAGCTCGATGTCGTCCAGCAGCTCCGGATCGCCGACGAGCGCGGCGGCCCGCTCGCGCACCGCCCCGCGCACCGCCTGGCCCCGCCGCCTGTCCTCGCGGCCTCCGGACACCCGCAAAGGGTCGCCGAGCCGCTCCATCGCGGCCGTCATGGCCGCACCGCCATGACTGGCCGATCTCCGCACCCGGTCACGAGATCACCACGATCCTGCTCGTCGATCGTCTGTGTGACTACGCCTTGCAGCGGCCGGTCGCCCGAACGGCGCGCGGTGCCCGGGTCCCGCTCTCCTTGGCGGGCACCACCGTACCCGCGCCCCCGGGGCCCTTACATGGAGCAATGCGCAAACTTCATCGATCGCTTCGCTGACCGTGCGCCCTGTTGTGGTGAGCGTGGCGAAATGTCCGTTTCGCTGGTGCACGGCTCAGCGGAGCAGGCGGGCCAGCTCGATCCGGGAACGCAGCCCGAGGCGGGTGAAGATGTTGCGCAGATGGCCGTCCACCGTACGCGGGCTGATCACCAGCCGGGCGGCGATCTCCCGGTTGGTGGCGCCGGCGGCGACCAGCCGGGCGATCTGGAGCTGCTGAGCGGTCAGCGCGTCCAGCGGTCCCCGGCCCGCGCCACCCCCGGCGGGCGCCGGGCCGTCCAGGGTCTCCCCGGCGGCGCGCAGCTCGGCGCGGGCACGGGCGGCCCAGGGCTCCGCCCCCGCCTGCTGGAAGATCTGCGCGGCGTTGCGCAGGTGCGGGCGGGCGTCCCGGGGACGCCGGTCGCGCCGCAGCCGGTGCCCGTACAGGAGCGCGGTACGGGCCAGCTCGAACGCCGAGTCGCCGTCCTCGTGGAGCCGCAGCGCCTCCTCGTAGTGGTCGCGCGCGGTCTCCTCGTCCGGGGCCAGGAGCGCCCGGCAGCGTTCGGCCAGCGCGGCGCGCGCCGGGCCGCGCCCGTACCCGGCCCACCGCTCGAACGCGGCGAACGCGCGGCGCGCCGGTTCGTGCTCGCCCATCCGTACGCACGCCTCGACCAGGTGCGGAATGGCCAGCAGCCGCAGCACCGGGTGCCCCGACCCCGACCCGGCGGGCTGCCGGAGCCGGGCGGCGGCGTCCTCGGCGCGGTCGTCGGCCAGGTCGAGGCAGGCCAGCGCCCAGGGCTCGAACGAGGTGGCGCGGATCAGCTCGCGCCGCCCGCCCTCCTCGGCCAGCCCGTCCAGATGGGAGAGCGCGGTCGTCCTGTCGCCCCGGAACGCGGCCAGGAGCGCCAGGACGGCGCGCTGCTCGATCAGTTGGTTGCGCTGCCCCGCCGCCATGGACAGCCGCAGCCCCTCGCGGGCGGTGGACTCGGCGGCCGGGTACCGCCCGAGATACATCTCGCAGTGCGCCAGCAGCGTCATCGCACGGGGCAGGCCGACCGCGCCGCCGTCGTCGCGCGCCGCCGCCACGGCCCTGGCGGCCAGGTCCCGGGCCCGCCGGTCGTCCCCGATCACCACCGCGGCGGCGCTCGCCCAGGTCCGCAGGTCGGTGCGGTGCACGCCGGCGGAGTCGATGGTCTCGGCCAGCGTCAGGACGCGGCGGAGCCGCCGCACCGCCTCGCCGCGCCGTTTCGCCCCCGCCGCCGCCATTCCCGCGAAGTAGTCGTGGATCAGCTCGACGACGGGTGACGGCGTGGCCCCGTCCTGGAGGGCACGGGTCGTCAGCGTCAGCGCCCGCGTCACGATGGCGCCGTAGTAGTGGTGGTCGCCGGTGGCGTCGGCGGCGGCCGAGGCGCGCAGCAGGGCGTCCAGCGCGGGCGCCGGGTCGGCGGGGGTCGCCTCCGCCAGGCGTTCGGCGGCCTCCCGCAGGATCCACTGCGCCATCACCGGCAGCCCGTCGCAGAACTCGATGTCGCCATGCAGCAGATCGGTGCGTCCGGCCAAAGCCGGGTTGGTGTCGGAGGTGAGCGGACGCACCCGCCTGAGCAGGACGCGCGCACGCCGTCCCCGTCCGGCGGCCCACGCCTCGTGCGCCGCCGAAAGGTAGCGTTCCGCGCGTACCTCCGGGCGGGTGGACAGGGACGCGGCGCGTTCCCAGAGGCGGGACGCGTCCGCGTGCATGCCCGTGCTCCGCGACGTCTCGGCCGCGCACGCCAGGTCGTCGGCCAGCGCGTCGTCGGGCTCGTCCACGGGCGCCGCCCGGTGCCAGCTCCGGCGGGGAGCGTGCCATTCGCCCTCGAGCGCGCGGGCGAGCAGGTCGTGGACGGCGCGCCGCTCGGCCGGTGAGGCGTCCGCGTACAGGCAGGACCGGACGAGCGCGCTCGGCATGTCCACCCGGCCCCCGTCGATCTCGACCAGCCCGGAGGCGCGCGCCCATTCCAGCTCGCGCGGGTCGATGCCGTCCAGGGCGGCGGCGCGCGACAACGTCGTCAGTTCGAGCCGGTCGTCGGCGGCGGCCAGCAGCACCAGCCGCCGGGCCCCGGTGGTCAGCCGCAGATAGCGCCGCCGGTAGTGGGCACGCAGTGCGCTTCTCTGCGGCAGCGAGCGTGGCGGTGGGGCCGTGCCGGAGAGCTGCTCGGGGGTCAGCGCGCCGGCCAGTTCGGCCAGCGCGAGCGGATTGCCCCCGGACGGCTCGGCGACCTCGGAGGCCGCCTCCTCGTCCAGGGCCCCGCACGTGAGGTCCTGGAGGACGCGGACGCTCGCGGCCTCGTCCAGCGGTTCCAGCGCCAGCCGTGGGATGTCGTCCAGGCATTCGGCCACCGCCGACCCGGGCTGGCCGGGACGGGCGGCGAACAGGATGGCCACCGGGACGTCCGCCAGCCGCCGCGCCGCGAACGCCAGCGCCTCCAGCGAGACGCGGTCCAGGCGGTGCGCGTCGTCGATCCAGCACAGCACCGGCCGGTCGGCGGCGGACTCGGCCAGCAGCGAGCACACCTCCGCGTACAGGGCGAGGGAAGGAACGCCGCCCTGCCGCACGCTGGGGAACCGCTCCAGGAGGTCGGCGATCGGGCGCAGCACGCGGTGCAGTCCCGCGTACGGGACCGCGCTTTCCTGTCGGACGCCGCGTCCGCGCAGGACCCGGAATTCCGTCCCCGCCTTCCGGACGGCGGTGTCGAGCAGGGCGCTCTTGCCCGTTCCGGGACCGCCGATGACGGTGAGCGCGCCGCCGTGGCCGTCACGGGCGCGGCCCAGCAGCCCGTCGAGCCTGGCCAGCTCCCGTTCGCGTCCACGGAGCGGGCGCGCCGGGCCGCCGCCGTCCAGCGCGATGCCGGCGGCGGCCACGGTCGGCCTGTCACGTCGGGTGGTGGAGTGCCGGGTGGTGTCGTGTCGGGATGGGTCGTGTCGGTCGGTGTCGTGGGGGGTGGTGTCCAGGAGGCCCGCCAGGGTTGCGCCCGGGATGTGCTTCCGGGCGGACGGGCTTACGGCTCCCACGTCGCGCCCTCCGTTTCGTGTGACTCCTCCTCGGCGACGTTCCTCACATCAGCCCTGCGGCGGGTTGTAGCCCTTGGCCAGCTCCGACTCCCTCGCCTCCTCGACGAGGCTGGTGCCGCCCCGGGCCGCCTTGTCCGGCCGGACGACGTAGCTCGCCCGGGACGCGGGACGGTTGAACTGGGTGAAGTCCATGGGGGTGCCGCCCGTGCCGATGTCGAACCTGGCGTTGGAGCGGTGCGCGTTGACGATCCCGTCGCGGGTCAGGTCCTTGTTGGCGCACGCCTTCTTGAGCGCCTCGCCCACGATGGCGGCCGTGGCGTAGCCGGAGTACACGGCCGAGTCCAGGGGCTGCCCCTTGTAGGCCATCTGGTACTCGCCCGCCAGCTTCTCCATCGCCGGGTTCCGCAGGCTGAAGGGCGGCGCCGCGGTCATGATGAAGTACGACTTCTCCATGATCGGGCCGACCGGGGTCGCCAGCAGTTGCTGGGCGAACGCGGAGTTGCTCGCCACGAACGGGACGTTCAGCCCGGTCGCGGCGGCCACGCCGACCACGGAGGCGGCCTGCCGCGGGCTCACGCTCACCAGGATCGCCTTGACCCCGGCCTTCTTGAAGGCCCCGACCTGCGCGGTCATGTCCGCGTCCGTGGCCTTGACCTGCTGCTCGACCAGGCTCAGCCCGGCCTTGCCCGCGGCGTAGCGGGAGCCGGCGACCGCGCTCTGCCCGTAGTCGCCCTCCAGGATCAGATGGCCGATCTTGTCGCCCTTCTCGATGCCCTTGGTCCGGGTGAGGAAGTCGACGCCGTTGACCATGTCCAGGTCGTAGGTGGTGCTGGTGATCTGGATGTACTTGCTGCCCAGCAGGGTGTGCGCCCACGCCTGCGGGATGGTGAGCATGTGGTCCCGCTCGATCCGCGACTTCAGCGCGATGGTGATCGGGGAGCCGATGACCTGCGGGATCGCGGCCGACTGCGGGCCGACCTCGCTGTAGGCGGCCAGCGCCTTCTGCGGGTCGTAGCCGTGGTCGCGCACCTTGAAGTCGATCTTGCGGTCGCACACGCCGCCGGCGGCGTTCATCTGGTCGTAGTACAGCTTCTGCGCCTGGGTGACGCCCTTGCCCAGCGCGGCGTAGGGGCCGGTGAGGTCGGTCAGCGCGGCCAGGGTGATCTTGTCGGCGGTGACGCCGGGGCCCGTCTTGACCCCGCCGGAGCCGCCGCCCCCGGTCGCCTTGCCGCTGCATCCCGCGGCACCGGCAGCGAGGGCCAGGGACAGCGCCGCGGCGGTGGCGGCGGTGACCCGCCGCCTGTACGTCGGTTGCTTCATACGGTTCGCTCCTCGGTTTCTTGGCCGGCATGGCCGATGGCGGGCGGGGTTTCGGCGGCCCCGCCGCGCCCGAGCGGGTCGGCGCGGCGGGGTGACGGAAGGGCCGGCCTGCGCCGGACGCGGGCGGCCAGGCCGAGCAGCCCGCCGGGCAGGAACAGCAGGACGGCGATGAACGCGGCCCCGTACAGCAGCCTGGCCGCCTCGGCGGGGGCCAGCCCCGAGGCGGCGCCCGGCTCGGCGACCAGGGGGATCGCGTCGCCGTAGCGGGTCAGCAGGGACGGCAGCATCGACACGAAGACCGCGCCGAGCACCGCGCCGCCCACCGAGCCGAGCCCGCCGATGACGATCATGGCGAGGTAGTCGAGCGCCAGCGCGAGCCCGAAGTAGTCGGGGACGGTGCGCTGGAACACCAGCGCCAGCAGCACCCCGGCCACCCCCGCGTACATCGACGACAGCGCGAACGCTCCGGCCCGGTACCGGGCGACCGGCACGCCCAGCGCCCCGGCGGCGATCTCGTGGTCGCGGATGGTGTTGAGCGCCCGTCCCGGACGGGAGCGCAGCACGCCGCGGGCGAACCAGGCCGCGGCCACCAGCAGGGCGAGGCCGAGGTACCAGAGCCGTTCGAGCCCGCCGAACGGGACGCCGAGGATCACCGCGGGCTGCGGCACGTCGGTGAGGCGCAGCCCGAACAGCTCCATCGGCGGGACCCCGCGCCCGTTGACGCCGCCGGTCAGCGGCTCGGCGCGGAACAGGACGTGCTGGCCGGCGAACACCAGCGCGAGCGTGGCGACGCCGAGGGAGGCGCCCTTGAGGCGTCCGGCCAGCGGCGCGCACAGCCCGCCGGCGAGCCCGGCGATGCCGACGGCGGCGACCGCCGCGACCGGCGTGGGCAGCGCGAGGCCGGTCAGTTCGTGGCCCGAGACGGTCTCCGGCTCGGCGGCCAGCCAGACGTAGGAGTACGCGCCGACGGCGAGGAAGAACGCGTGGCCGAGGGACAGTTGCCCGGCCGCGCCGGTGAGCAGGTTCAGGCCGATGGCGCCGATCGCGGCCGCCATCGCGAACAGTCCGGCCTGGAGCCAGAACGACCCCGCGTAGAACGGCAGCGCCAGCATGACGGCCAGGCCGGCGGCCGGCGGCAGGACGCGCGGCAGGCGCTCAGACACGGCCGACCTCCCGCGTCCCGAACAGCCCGGCGGGGCGGGCCAGCAGCACCACGGCCATCAGCAGGTACGGGGCGACCTCGGCGAACCCGCCGCCCAGCAGGGAGACATCGTTCTGGTAGCCGACCACCGCGGACTCGGTGACGCCGATCAGCAGCCCGCCGACCAGCGCGCCGGTCGTGGAGTCCACGCCGCCGATCACCGCGGCGGGCAGGGCCTTGAGCGCGGTGAACGAGGTGGTGCGATCGAGCCCGGGGGTGGGGAACACGCACAGGAACAGCGCGGCCAGCGCGGCGAACGCCCCGGCCACCGCCCAGGCCCCGGCGGACACGCGGCCGAGCCTGACGCCCATCAGCGCCGCGGTCTCCCTGCGTTCCGCGGTGGCCCGCATCGCGATGCCCCACGAGGTGTACTTGAACGCCAGCAGGAACGCGGTGATCGCCGCGACGGCGACGAGGATGGCCGCGATCCTGGTCTGCGCGATCGTCACGTCGCCGAGCCGCACCACCCGGTCGCCCCAGGGATCGCCCAGCGGCATGACCTCGGTGCCGATCCGCCGGGTCAGCTCGACGGTGAGGACGATGTCGACGCCGATGGTGACGATGCTCAGCGTCGAGTGCCCGCCCGCCGCGCTCGCCTTGAGCCGGCGCAGCACCACCAGCTCCACCAGTGCGGCCAGCGCCGCGGTGGCGGCGATGCCGAGCAGCACGGCCGCGGCGAAGCCGACCTCGTCGTGCAGCTCGGCGATCACATAGCCCCCGGCGAGCAGCAACGACGGATGGGCGAAATTGATCACCTCGGTGGCCTTGTAGATGATCACGAATCCCAGCGCGATGAGCGCGTAGACCGCCCCGCTGGACAGCCCGTTGACCAGGACCTCGGCGAACGCGCTCATGGGGTGGCCTCACCTTCCCGGCGGATGGGGGACGTGCCGAGGTAGGCGCGGATCACCTCGGGGTCCCGCTGGACGCGGGCCGGCGGGCCCGTCGCGATGCGCTTGCCGAAGTCCAGGACGGTGACCTCGTCGGCCAGCCGCGTGACCATGTCCATGTCGTGCTCGACCAGCAGGATCGACAGCCCGAGCCCGGCGCGGATCCGGCGCAGCGTGGCCGCCATCGCGCGCCGCTCGGCCCCGTTCATCCCCGCGACCGGCTCGTCCAGCAGCAGGATCCGCGGTTCCAGGCACAGCGCGCGGGCCAGCTCGACCCGCTTCTGCACGCCGTACGGGAGCAGCCCCGCCGGGACGGGCAGATGGTCGGCGATCCCCACGAACTCGGCGATCTCCCGGACCCGCTCGCGGTGCCGGCGTTCCTCGCGGCGCCCTCGGGGCAGCCGCAGCCCGGCCGACACGAACCCGGTCCTGGTGAGCCGGTGGCGGCCCAGCATCAGGTTGTCGGCGGTGCTGAGCCGTCCCGACAGCGCGATGTTCTGGAACGTGCGGGCCACGCCGAGCGCGGCGATGCGGTGCGGGCTGAGCGACGTCAGCTCGACGTCGCCGAGCCGCACGCTGCCGGACGTGGCCCGGTACAGCCCGGAGAGCACGTTGAAGCACGTCGACTTGCCGGCCCCGTTCGGCCCGATCAGCGCGTGCAGGGATCCGGGCGGGACGGTGAAGCTCACCTCGTCCAGCGCGGTGAGCCCGGCGAACCGGACGGTGAGCGCGGACACGACCAGCTCGGGCGCGTCCGAGGGCGGCGGCGCGGGCGCGGTGCCGCCGGGCCGGGCGGTGGCGGTGGTCATCCCGACCACCTCGTGAGCGTCTTCGCCGGGCCCGTCGCCGCGAGGTCGGGCTCGTCGTCCGCGCCGCCGGTGATGCCCAGGTAGCGGTCCCTGACCTCGGGGGACGCGGCCAGCTCCCGCGCCGATCCCTCCAGCGCGACGGCGCCGACCTCCAGCACGTAGGCGTACGAGGCCAGCTCCAGGGCCAGCGCCGCGTTCTGCTCGATCAGCAGCACCGCGATGCCCTCGCCGTTGATCGCGCTGATCGTCTCGGCGATCCGGCCGATCATGATGGGGGCCAGGCCCAGCGACGGCTCGTCCAGCAGGAGCAGCCGCGGCCCGGCCATCAGCGCGCGGCCGATGGCGAGCATCTGCTGCTCGCCGCCCGACAGCAGCCCGGCGCGCTGCCTCTCGCGCTCGGCCAGCACGGGGAACAGCCGGAGCACCCGTTCCCTGGCCGCAGCGACCGCCGCGCGGTCGCGGACGCCCAGAGCGCCCGCCCGCAGGTTCTCGGCGACCGTCATGCGCGCGAACACGTCCCGTCCCTCGGGGATCTGCACCACGCCCTGCCGGACGATCTGGTCGGGACGGCGGCCGCGCAACGGCGTCCCCGCCGCCGTGATCCCTCCCTCGCGCACCACGCCGCCGTGGAACGGCAGCACCCCGGAGATGGCCCGCAGCAGCGTCGACTTGCCCGCCCCGTTGCCGCCCAGGACGGCGACGAACCCGCCCTCGGGCACCAGGAGCGAGACGTCCCGCAGCGCGCGGACGGGGCCATAGTCGACGGTGAGGCCGGTCACCGCCAATGCCGGCGGGCTCATCCCGGCGTCCCCCCGCTTCGCGGTCGCTGAGCGCGCACCTGGCCTCCTTCGTGGGTCCTGATCCCTGCCGCGCGACTCCCGCATGGCCGGTCCGGCGGGCCGCTGCGGTGGTCGGGGGTTTGAACATCAGCACGCCCCGGAGAGGCCGGTCCAGAGCGCGGTTCGGATTGAGGGAGGCGAAGCAACCGCCGCGGGCCGCCGTTGTGAGCCGTCACAGTCCGCGGGCGCCGGGCCTCCGTGTGTCTGGTCACACCCGCGGACCGATGGCACCATGGCGCCACCCCCAGAGGGGAGGGACACATGGCGGTCACGGCGACGCAGACGGAACACGGCGGTGCGGCGATCATGCGGAAGGCGGTGCGGCGGCTGTCGGACCGGCTGCCGGACCTGGCCGACCGGCTGGTCGCCGAGATCCTGCGCGGCGAGGAGTGGGAACGCCCGCCCGGCCTGCGCGACGACCTGTGGCAGGTGTGCCATGTCGGGCTGGGGCACGGGCTGGAGGCCATCCTCGAACCCGGCCGCGGCCGTACCGACCTGGAGTGGGCCGAGCGCCTCGGGCGGCGCCGCGCCGAGCAGGGCCAGCCGTTGGACCAGCTACTGCGCTCGTACCGGCTGGCGGGGATGGTGTTCTGGGAGGCCGTCGTCGAGGCGGTGAGCCAGGACGCGCCCGAGCACGTGCCGATGCTGGTCCGGCACGCCACCCGCACCTGGTACACCATCGACGAGCAGTCCAGCGCCGCCGCTGCCGCCTACCACCGCACCGAGTACGACCTGCTGCGCCGCAGCGAGGAGCGGATCCAGGCGGTCGTTGACGCGCTGCTGGAGGGGCACGGCTCCGACGGCTCGCTCATCGCCACCGCCGGCGAGGTGCTGGGGCTGCCCGAGCAGGGCCGGTACGCGGTCGTCGCGGTCGGCCAGGCGGAGATGCCCGACCGGCCCGGCGGCGAGGACGGCCCCGTGACCTCCGGCGGGATGCGGTTCATCTGGCGGATGCGCGCCGACGCCCAGGTCGCCCTGGTCGCGCTCGGCAACGCGAGCCTGGAGGAACTGGTCGAGACGCTGCGGCCGCGTCTGCGCGCGCACGCCGGGGTCAGCCCGGTCGTGACCACGCTGGCCGAGCTGGGCACCGCGCGGTGGCTCGCCGAGCTGGCGCGGCGTACCTGCTGGGGCGGCGAGCCGGAGATCGCGCCGCTGGACCGGCGGCTGCCCGCGGCGCTGGTGGTCTCCCAGCCCCGGCTGGCGAGCCGGCTGGGCCGCACCGTGCTCGGCCCGCTGTACGAGATCGACCCGGCCTACCGTGACGTTCTGCTGTCCACCCTCACCACCTGGCTGGAGTGCGACGGCTCGGCGTCCCGCGCGGCGGCCAAGCTGTACTGCCACCACAACACGGTGCTGAACCGGCTGCGCCGCATCGAGCAGCTCACCGGCAGGCTGCTGGCGCGTCCCGGCGACCTGACGGAGATGGTGCTGGCGCTGGCCGCGGTCCGGCTGCTGGACGCGCCGTAGCGGGACGCGCGGCTCAGCCGCCGATCCGGCGGGACATCGCGGCGAGGAAGATCGTGACGATCCGGTCGGGGGACTCCGCGACGTACACCGCGCCCGGCACCACCCCCGCGATGCGCCGCAGCTCGCGGGTGTCCACGCCCCGGCCCACCCCGACCATGATGATCTGCACCGGCCGGCCGGGATCGGTGATCGCCCGCAGGCGGGACAGCGTGCGCGCCAGCGTCGGCCCGCCCGGGTCGTCGTTGCCCTTGCCGTCGGTGAACAGCAGCACCGTGTTGATGAACTCCGGCTTGTAGGTCAGCGTCATCTCCCGGTACGCCGCCGTCAGCGTCTCGAACAGCCCGGTGTCGCCGGTGACCTTGGGACGGATCGCGCCCAGGCTGGACAGCACCTTCTGGCGGCGGGTCGCCGAACCGATCCGCTCGCCCAGCGGCCCGACCGGGACGAGCTGGATCCAGTCCCGGTCGCCGCGCAGCCGGGTGGAGAACGCCCACACGCCCAGCTCGGTGTCGTCGGACATCATGCTGAGCCCGGTCTGCGCGGTCCGCGCCGTGGCCTGGAGCCGGGTCGTGCCCGGGGCGATCGGCTCGGCCATCGTTCCGGAGATGTCCAGCAGGGTCAGCAGCCGGATGCCCAGCGCGAGCCTCGACCAGGACTGCATGACGTGCCGCACCCTGTCCGGGCGTGGGGCGGGTAGCTCCCGCGTACGGGCGGGGTTCACCCCCGACGCCGCGGTGAACGTCGCCGGGGCCGTCCCGTCCGGCGCGCGGTAGCCGAGCGCGCGCAGCTCGTCCCGGGTGGCGCGGGCGCTCATGGCGCGCTCCAGCAGCCGCGCCGCGTTCCGGCGGGCCGGGTCGACGGCCGTGATCGTGTACGGGTGGTCGAGGGACAGCGTGCCCTCTCGCGGGTACACGGCGACGGCGGGTTCGGCAGGGCGGGTCCGGTTGAACGCCCACACGTCCCGCTCGGAGGCCAGTGCGATCGGGCGCCGTCCCGTCCTCATCGGCCGGAACCGCGCGAACTCGGCCCGCACGGTCGGCAGGGTGGCCTCCCGGACGGTACGCGCGACCCCCGCGAAGATCGCGTTCTGGTTCGGGTCGCCGGCCAGGAGGGCGTCGGTGAGGACGAGCGCGTGCATCCCGGCGGCGTTACGGGCCGGGTCGGGCACCAGCAGCCGCGCCGACCCGGGCGGGATCACCGCGTTCTTGGGGGCCGCCCCGCCCGTCGTGGCCCCGGCCGCCCGCAGCAGGTCGTTCCACGACGGGTTCCCCCGGGACCTGAGGGTGGTGGCCAGGGAGCGGGGGAGTGCCACGACGACCGGGCTCCGGGCGACGGACGTGCGGGTCGGCCGGATGTTCCGGTCCTTCGTGCCGGCCATCGCGATCCAGAGGGAGGAGTCGGGGATCCACACGTCGGGCCTGCGCTCCGCCCGTCCCGGAACGGTCCCCGCCAGCAGTGCGGCCACCTCCGCGGGGTCGGCCGTGCGCACGGTCGCGCGTGTGCATCGTGCCTGCCCGCTTGTGGCGAGTCGGTTGGCCGCGTTCCTCATCGCGGGCTCGATGCCGGGCGCCACGGCGACGTCCAGTGTGATCGTCCCGGTGCTGGTGCAGGAGCTGTCGGCGACCACGAAGGCGTAGAGGCTGATGCCGAGCAGTACGACGAGCGCGATCGCGCCCGCCAGCGGGCCGACCATGATGCCGCGTCGCGGGCGTGCGCTTCGGGCCGGGCGGGTCTCGGGCCGGTGCGGGCTTTCGTGCTCACCGGCGTCGTCGGCCGTCCCGCCGCCGAAGTACTTGGCGGGATCGCGCGGATCGCGGCCCCCGGGTCCGCCTGGGTGGAGAGGTCCGCTCACCGCCGCCCTCGTTTCGGTCGAGTCCGGTCGAGACAGAGGCACCAGGGATATTTTCGCCCGGATAGTTGAATCATCTCCCTTGATGAGCGAAAAAGGCGTTTTGTAGGGAGTTTTCCGGTGCTTTGTTAATCCGCGGTCAGGCGGAACAGCCAGGTCAGCGCCTCGTCCGTGCTGGTCACCGTGGCCGCGTCGGGCGCGGGAGGCCGGTCCACCATGACCACGGGGACGCGCAACCTGCGCGCGGCGACGAGCTTGGCGGCCGTCGCCTCTCCACCGCTGTCCTTGGTGACGAGCACGTCGATGCGGTGCTCGCGCATCAGGGCGACCTCACCGTCCACGGTGAACGGGCCGCGTCCCAACACGACCTGCGCGCGCGGCGGCATCGGCGGGGCCGGGGGCTCGACCGACCGCACCAGGTACCAGCGTTCGTGGTCGTGCGCGAACGCGGCCAGCCCCATGCGTCCCGTGGCGAGGAAGACACGGTCGCCGGGCAGCCGCCGCGCCGCCTCCTCCAGGGACGGGACGCGGCGCCAGTCGTCCCCCGGCCCTTCGGCCCAGCCGGGGCGGCGCAGCACCAGCAGCGGCACCCCCGTCCGGCGTGCCGCCACTACGGCCGACCGGGTGATCCTCGCCGCGAACGGGTGCGTGGCGTCCACCACCACGTCGATCCGCTCCGCCTCCAGCCAGGCCGCCAGCCCGTCCACGCCGCCGAACCCGCCGATCCGCGTGGGAACGGGCGCCGACGCGGGCGCGGCGACCCGTCCCGCCAGCGAGCCGACCACGTCGTACTCCGGCCGTCCCGCCAGCTCACCGGCCAGCCGCCGGGCCTCGGCGGTCCCGCCGAGCAGCAACACCCGCACGGGGTGCATGGTAGGGCCGTGAGCTCTCTGCGGTACGGGTGGACGACGGGCGCGTGCGCGACGGCGGCGACCAAGGCCGCCTACACCGCGCTGCTGACCGGCGAGTTCCCCGACCCGGTCGAGATCACCCTGCCCGGCGGGCGGCGCCCGGCCTTCGCGCTGGCGGCCGAGGAGCTGAGGGACGGCGCCGCCATGGCGGGGATCGTCAAGGACGCGGGCGACGATCCGGACGTCACGCATGGCGCGCTGGTCCGTTCCACCGTGCGGCTGGGCGCTCCGGGCACGGGCGTGGTGTTCCGCGCGGGGCCGGGCGTCGGCACGGTCACCAAGCCGGGGCTGCCGCTGGAGGTCGGGGAGCCCGCGATCAACCCGGTGCCGCGCCGGATGATGCGCGAGGTCCTGGACGGCGCCGACGCGATCGTGGAGATCTCGGTCGACGGCGGCGAGGAACTGGCCCGCCACACCTGGAACCCGCGGCTCGGCATCCTCGGCGGCCTGTCCATCCTCGGGACGACCGGCATCGTCGTCCCGTACTCGTGCTCGGCATGGATCGACAGCATCCGGCGCGGGGTGGACGTTGCGCGCGCCGCCGGGCGCACCCATGTCGCGGGGGCGACGGGAAGCACGTCCGAACGGGTCGTCGCCGAACTGCACGGCCTGCCCGAGGACGCGCTACTGGACATGGGCGACTTCGCCGGAGCGGTCCTCAAGTACCTGCGGCGCCACCCGGTGCCGAGGCTCACCATCGCCGGTGGCATCGGCAAGCTCGCCAAGCTGGCCGGGGGCCATCTGGACCTGCACTCCAAGCGCTCAGAGGTGGATTTCGGCCTGCTGGCGGGACTGGTGCAGGAGAACCCGGAGGTCGCCGAACGGGTAAGGAGCGCAGGCACGGCCTTGGAGGCGCTGCGGATCTGCGCGGACGCCGGGTTGCCGCTGGGCGGCCTCGTCGCCGCCCGCGCCCGCGAGGTGGCGTTGGACGTCCTGCGCGGCGCCCCGGTCGAGGTCGACATCGTGGTCATCGACCGGGCCGGGACGATCGTCGGCCAAGCCCCCTGACCGCCGTCCACTGGAGGACGGGAAGCCGGGGGCGCCAGGCGGTGAGGCCGCCGAGCGGGACGGCGTGCTCGACGGCGATCCGGCTCAGGTCGCCGCCGAAGCACTCGCGGGCGGCCAGGACCGCGCGCTCCCCCTCGACGGTGACCGTGTTGACGACGAGGCGGCCGGACGGGCGCAGCGCGTTCCAGCAGGTCTCGATCAGGCCGGGGACGGTCACGCCCCCACCGATGAAGATCGCGTCCGGGGTGTCGAGGCCGGCCAGCGCGCCCGGCGCCTCGCCGGTGACCACCTGGAGGCCCGGGACGCCGAGGGCGGCGGCGTTGGCGGCGGCGCGGGCGGCGCGATCCGCCCGGCCCTCGATGGCGACCGCCCGGCAGGACGGGGCCGCGCGCATCCACTCGATCGCGACGCTGCCCGCACCGGCGCCCACGTCCCAGAGCAGTTCCCCCGGCGCGGGCGCGAGCCGGGCCAGCGTGACCGCGCGTACCTCGCGCTTGGTGAGCTGGCCGTCGTGGTCGTACGCGTCGTCCGGCAGCCCCGGGACGGCCTGGTCGTGTGCGGTCATCGCGTCCCTTCGTCGGCGGGCAAGTGAACGGGCATGCGGCGGGCCGCAAATCTTACGAGGTTCGTACGGGTCGCGTTTCGCGGGCGTTCGCGCACATCAGGCGACCTACGGTCGTCGCATGCGAGTGCTGCTCACAGGCTCGGCCGGGTTCATCGGCTCGCACATCGCCGAGGCCCTGGCGGCCTCCGGGCACGAGGTGCGCGGGTTCGATCTGCGGCCGGGGGCGGAGGTCGGGGATGTTCGTGACCACGATGCCGTGGCGCGTTGCCTGCGGGGCGTGGACGCGGTCTGCCACCAGGCCGCGATGGTCGGTCTCGGTGTGGACGTCTTCGACCTCCCTGCGTACGCGGCGGTGAATGTGGGCGGCACCGCCGTCCTCTTGGCGGAGATGGCGCGGGCCGGGGTGCGAAGGCTCGTGCTGGCCTCGTCGATGGTGGTGTACGGGGAAGGCGCCTACACCTGCCCTCGCCATGGCAACGTCCGGCCCGGTCCGCGTGCGGAAAGCGACCTTCGGGCGGGGCGCTTCGAGCCCGGCTGCCCTGTATGCGGCGAGCCTTTGGAGCCGGGTGTGGTGCCGGAGGAGACCGTCCTAGACCCACGGAACGTGTACGCGGACACCAAGGTGGCGCAGGAACATCTGGCCGCGTCCTGGGCACGCATGACCGGAGGCACGGTTGTGGCCCTGCGCTACCACAATGTGTACGGGCCGCGGATGCCCTTGGACACGCCCTACGCCGGGGTGGCCGCGCTGTTCCGGTCGCGGCTGGAGCGGGGCGAGGCGCCGCTGGTGTACGAGGACGGGCGGCAACTGCGGGACTTCGTCCACGTGCGCGATGTGGCGCGTGCGAACGTGCTTGCCCTGGAGCATTCCGAGTCTCCGGGGTCGCGCGCCCACAACGGGGGGCTGCACACCCACAACGGGGGGCTGCACGCCCACAATGGGGGGCTGCGCGCTTACAACATCGCCAGTGGCACTCCTCGTTCCATAGCGGAGATGGCGGGGGCGCTGGCCGATGTGTACGGCGGCCCGGCCCCGCAGGTGACCGGTGGCTACCGGCTGGGCGACGTTCGGCACATCGTGGCGAGCCCCGAGCGGGCGCGGCGCGAGCTCGGGTACGAGGCCGCGGTGCCGTTCGCCGAGGGGATGGCCGAGTTCGCCATGGTGGGAGCGGGCCGGTGAGTCCTACGGCCGATGTCATCCTTCCTTGCCTGAACGAGGCGGAAGCCCTGCCTTGGGTGCTGTCGCGCATGCCCGAGGGCTTTCGTCCCATCGTGGTCGACAACGCCTCTACCGATGGCTCGGCGGGTGTCGCGCTACGCCACGGCGCGCATGTCGTGGACGCACCCAACCGTGGGTTCGGCGCCGCCTGCCATGCGGGGGTGCTGGCGGCTAAAGCGGATGTCGTGTGCGTGATGGACGCCGACGCCTCGCTCGACCCGGCAGAGCTGCCACGGCTCGTGGAGGCGCTGGGCGATGCGGGGGCCGCCTTGGTGCTCGGCCGGCGGCGCCCAACGGGACGTGGGGCCTGGCCACTGCATGCCCGCCTCGGCAACGCCGTTCTGGCTCGCTCCCTCAACAGGCGAGCCGGGACCGCCTTGCACGACCTCGGCCCCATGCGGGCAGTCCACAGGAAGGACCTGCTCGCCTTAGAGCTGACCGACCGCCGCTTCGGTTACCCCCTGGAGATGGTGATGAGAGCGGTGGACGCGGGCTGGCGCATCACCGAGATCGACGTTGCGTACCGTCCCCGCCAAGGTCGCTCCAAGGTGACCGGCACAGTGGGCGGGACGCTACGGGCGGTGCGCGACATGCGCCGCGTGCTGGCCGGAGTGGCGCGGTGACGGCCGATCTGCTCGTGATAGCGAAGGAGCCCGCCCCCGGAAGGGTCAAGACACGGCTGACGCCCCCGTACACACCCGAACAGGCCGCGGCGCTGGCGGAGGCGTCCCTTGAGGACACGCTCAGCGTGGTCTCCCGCACCCGCGCCTGTGCGCGCACCCTCGTCCTGCGGGGCCGCCCCGGTGCTTGGCTGCCGCCCGGCCTCCGCGTGATCCCTCAGCGCGGGGACGGCCTGGACGAGCGGCTTGCGCATGCCTTCGACGACGCCTACGACGGGCGTCCCCTCGTCCTGATCGGCATGGACACCCCTCAGGTCACCACGGGCCTGCTGGAGCGCGCAGCGGCGGCCCTGCGCACGCGCGACGCGGTCTTCGGCCCGGCGGCCGACGGCGGCTTCTGGCTGCTCGGCCTCGCACGCCCGGACGCAGGGCTGCTGCGCGGCGTCCCGATGTCGCGTCCCGACACCGGGCGGGTCCAGCTCGCCCGGCTCCGCGCGGCGGGCCTGGACGTCGCCCTGCTGCCGCCGCTGACCGATGTGGACACCGCCGCCGACGCGGCGGAGGTCGCGGCCCTGGCCCCACACGGCCGCTTCGCCGCCGCCTTCCGGACCGTCACGCCGCCGGTGGCCGCCTTCACGGGGACCGCCACCGGAGGAACGGCGTGATCGGGGGAACGGCGTGATCGGGAGGACGGCGTGATCGGCGAGCTGTACGAGCGGGCGCTCGAGGGCCGCGACGGCGTCGAGGTCGAGTTCGAGGACGGGACGGGCCACCGCGGCCCTCTCCCCGTCCAGGAGTGGATGGCGTTGCGTCCAGGCGACCAGGGCCTGCTCGAGCGATGCGTTGGCCCCACGCTGGACGTCGGCTCCGGCCCGGGGCGCCTCACCGTCGCGCTGACCGAACGAGGGCTGCTCGCCCTCGGCATCGACATCGCGCCGTACGCGGTCGCGCTGACGGTGGCGGCGGGCGGTCCGGCGCTGTGCCGGGACGTGTTCGGCCACGTCCCCGGGGCCGGGATCTGGACGACGCTGCTGCTGGCCGACGGCAACATCGGGATCGGCGGCGACCCGCGCACGCTGCTGGAGCGGGCGCTCGGCCTGCTGGCGCCGGGAGGCCGGGTCCTGGCCGAGGTGATGCCGCCGGGGATCCGGACGTACACCGGCAGGGTGCGGCTCCGTACCGGACGCGTGGTCGGGGACTGGTTCCCGTGGGCGTGGGTGTCCGCCGACGACATCGCCGGCCTGGCGGGCGAGTGCGGGGCCGCGGTCACCGAAGTCTGGGAGGAGGCGGGCCGGTGGTTCGTCGCCTTGAACAGGTGAGCGCCGTTCAGCGGGCGGGCGTTGTCCGTTTCAGCAGCCGCCTGCATGACGAGCGGGTGGCGTCCTGGCTGGGGATCTGGCTGGGCGTCTCCTTCACCACCGCCTTCGTCACGGGGCTGATAAGCCACTTCATGCAGCATCCGCCCGGCTGGCTGATGTGGCCGTCGCGTCCGGTGAACCTTTACCGGGTCACGCAGGGACTGCACGTCATCGGGGGGCTGGCCACCATCCCCCTGCTGCTGGCCAAGCTGTGGACGGTCTATCCCAAGCTGCTACAGAGGCCGCCCATTCGTTCCGTAGGGCATGCACTGGAGCGCGCCTTCATCTTCCTCCTCGTGGGGGCGTCCCTGTTCCAGGTCGTCACCGGGGTACTGAACATCGCCTACTGGT
Source organism: Actinomadura sp. NBRC 104412 (assembly GCF_030269515.1). Lineage (GTDB taxonomy): Bacteria > Actinomycetota > Actinomycetes > Streptosporangiales > Streptosporangiaceae > Spirillospora. Next base: position 20,514 of record NZ_BSTM01000052.1, read on the forward strand.
ACGCCTTTCCCTTTTTCTTCACGACGGCCCACTACTGGACGGCGTACATCCTCATCGGGGCGCTCCTCATCCATGTGGCCAACCAATGGGCCACGACGCGCCACACGGTGATGAAGCGTCCAGAGGACGGTCTCAACCGGCGCGCGTTCCTGGCCACCGTCGCCGCCGCCGGGGGAGCCATCACGGTCACCACGGTCGGCGAGGCGTTCCCGCCACTCGCCCAACTGGCGGTGCTCGCTCCAAGGCGCCCCGGTGTCGGCCCACAAGGACTACCGGTCAACCGGTCCGCCTACGCCGCAGGAGTGACCCAGGCGGACGCGAACGATCCGGCCTGGCGGCTACAAGTCACCGGACGCGTCCAACGCGAACTGTCGCTGTCCCTCAGTGACCTGCGTGCGCTCCCGTCCCGTTCGGTACGGCTGCCCATCGCGTGCGTCGAAGGCTGGAGTGCGGGGGCGACCTGGGGAGGCGTGCGGCTCCGCGACCTTCTCCAACTGGCCGGTGTGGATCCGGACGCCCGCGTACAGCTTGTGTCGATGGAGGTGGCCGGGCTCTACAAGACCTCCTGGGTCAGCCCGCGCCACTGGCAGGACCCCCTCACGCTCCTCGCGCTCGACGTGAACGGGAGGCCCCTGGACCTCGACCACGGGTTCCCGTGCAGGCTCATCGCGCCCAACCGTCCCGGCGTGAACCAGACCAAGTGGGTGCACCGAATGGTGGTCGTATGAGGGCGCGCCTCGCCGCCTACGCGGCCGGGGTCGCGTTCATCGCGCTCGGCGTGTGGGGCATCGTCATCGGGTCCGACACCAACCCGCCGGGATGGGCGGTGTGGTTCGCGGGAGCCGTAGTCGCCCATGACGGTGTCCTCGCCCCGTGCGTGCTTCTCGTAGGCGCGCTCACCACTCGCCTGCCTGCGTCCTACCGGAGGCGTGTGCAGCACACGCTTCTGGTGGCGGGCGCGGTGTCGCTTATGGCGCTGCCGTTCGTCCTTGGGTATGGGCGGCGCGCCGACAACCCGTCCATACTGCCGCTCCCCTACGGCAGGAACCTCCTCGTCGTCCTCGCGGCCATTGCGGTGATCGCACTGCTCTGGGGCCTCTCCAGGAAGCGTTCGGATGAGCCTGATTGACCTGGAGCGACCGCAGGCTCCTCCACGCATTTCGCAGGCTCGTTCAGGGCGGCTCGCGGTCGGTCTCTGGGCGCTGCTGATCGTAGGCGTGTTCGTCACGGGCGAGGTGCTGCGGCGTGCGGGCCTGGCCACCGAAGACGACCTGCCCCCGCTCCACGCCGAGCCACGCCTTCTCACCTGGCAGATGCTGCCCGCCGTCTGCGTGGCCGCCGTCTTCGTCGCGGTTCTTCCATGGGTCGCCCAACGCCTCCCTTGGCGGGTGCTGCTGGCGGTGTCGTGGATCGCGGCCGTTGTTTGGACGGTCGTCCTCTCCCTCAGCGACGGCTTGGACGCGCTGCACCGGCCCTTGGACGCGCCCACCGAATACCCGGCCGCACTGGACGACGTGCGGGCCGACCCTCTCGGGTGGGTGAGTACCTTCACCGAGCGGTTGGGCGGTTACACCACCCACGTACGGGGTCACCCGCCGCTTCCGACTCTGGTGCTCTGGGCACTGGAGGAGACAGGGTTGCGCGGCACCGGCTGGTCGGCCGCCCTCATCATCGCGGTGGGAACGTCCGCCGTCCTCGCCATCGCCATCACCGTGCGATGCGTGGCCGACGAGACGACCGCCCGGCGGGCGCTGCCCTTCCTGGTACTGGCCCCGCTCACACTCTGGATCGCCACGTCCATGGACGCCTTCTTCCTGGGCGTGGGCGCCTGGGCGACGGCTCTCATCGCGATGGCGGCCACGCGAGCCAGTGCGTTCGCAGCCGCAGGCGGGGGTCTGCTCCTGGGAACGCTGCCGTACCTCAGCTACGGCTTGCTTCCCCTCTTCGCACTGCCGCTTGCGGTAGTCATCCTGACCCGCCCTAAGCGCCGACTGCTCGCAATCGCCGTGTGCTGTGCGGCGGTCGTCCCCTTGGCCTTCACCCTCGCCGGCTTCTGGTGGCCGGACGGAGTGGCGGCGACCCACGAGACCTACCTCATCAGCAGGGGTTCCGCGCAACGCTCCTACGCCTACTTCGTCATCGCGAACCTCGCCGTGCTGGGGCTGTTGGTAGGACCGGCGACGGTCCACGCCCTGCCCTCGGTGCTCGCCGGCCGCCGTCCACTGGCCTGGCTGATCGGCGCCGCCCTGGTCGGAGTGGCCGCCTTGGATGTCTCAGGCGTGACCAGAGGGGAGGTGGAGCGCATCTGGATCCCGTACGCGGCCTGGGTGGTCCTGGCGGCGGGGCACCACAGGCCCCCGGCGCGCGCGTGGCTCTCGGCGCAGGCGGCCCTGGCCGTGGGCCTGCAAATGCTCGTCCAGTCCCATTGGTAGGCTTGGCCAAGCGCTTGGTTGACCGAGAGGGGCGAGGATGCGCGGATTCCGGTTCGGCGCGGTGGTCCGGCTGGCGGGCACGCGGCAGGAATGGATCGACAAGGCGCGGCGGCTCGAGGACACGGGCTTCGACGTGATGCTCGTCCCCGACCACATCGTCGGCCCGAGGTTCGGGCCGCTCACCGCCATGATGGCCGCCGCCGACGCCACCACGCGGCTGCGCGTCGGCACGATGGTGTTCGCCAACGACTTCCGGCACCCCGTCCTCCTGGCCAAGGAAACCGCGACCCTGGACGTCCTCTCGGACGGACGGCTGGAACTGGGCATCGGCACCGGCTGGCTCGGCAAGGACTACAACGCCACCGGGCTCACCCTGGACGAACCCCGCGTCCGCTTGCGGCGCCTACGCGAAGGGCTCGCCGTCCTCAAGGGGGCGTGGTCGGGCGGCCCCTTCTCTTACGAAGGGGAGCACTACCACGTCCGCGACCTGGAGCAGGACCCGCGGCCGGCGCAGCGACCGCACCCGCCGATCCTCATCGGCGGCGGAGGCCCCGCCATGCTGCGCCTGGCCGCGGCGGAGGCGGACATCGTCAACCTCACCATGCGGACGCTCCCGGACGGCAGCGGCCCCGACCCCTCGGACGGCGGCGCCGCGTCCTTCATCCGGAAGATCGAGCTGCTCCGGGAGGCCGCCGGACCGCGCTTCGACCGGATCGAGATCGGCACCAGCGTGATGCAGATCGGGGAGGACGCCGCGCAGGCCGCCTGGAGCGCCGCCGACACCTCCCAGCAGGGCGGCACCCCCCAGGTCCTTTCGGGCAGCGTCACCGACATGGCCGACAAGCTCCGGCACTGGCGCGACGAATACGGGATGTCGTACTTCGTCCTTCACCACGAGACCGACCTGGACGCCTTCTCCCCGGTCGTCGCGAAACTGGCCGGATCCTAGGCGGGCAGCCCCTACAGCAACAGGCCCATGTAGTACTCGTCGACCTGCTCGCCGTCCACCTGAAGGGACCCGCGGCGCAACCCCTCGACCTGGAACCCACAGCGCGTGTAGAGCGCAAGCGCCGCACGGTTGTGCGTCATCACGGTGAGTTCGAGCCGCCGCAGGCCCCGCTGGCGTGCCTGCCGCACGGTGGCGTCGAGCAGAGCGCGTCCCACGCCCCGTCCGGTGTGGGACGCGCGGACACCCACCACGAGATGCCCGCAGTGCCGGGCGCGCGCATAGGGCAGCACCGAGACGCCCACATAGCCGATCAGCCGACCCCCTTCCTCGGCGACCACCTCGAACGACCGGCTTGGCAGTCCGTCGTGCCGTTCGCGTTCACCGGGCTCCAGCATCATGAACCGCGACTCCCGGTCCAGCGCCGAGCGCAGATCGAACAGCGACGCGTCATCGCCCGCGTCGGCCAACCGGATGCGAAGCCCGCTGGTCATGGTCGGCGGTCAAACCGGGAGCGTGGCGCGTCAGGCGGTCACCGGACCCGGGGCGACCGCCTGCCAGCGCCCTTCGAGGTGACGCCGGACGAGACCGGCGTGCGACAACGGCCTGGAAAGATCCGCCACATCGTCATTGGTGTCGTAGTCGAGCAGCACGACGTCCCGTTGCGCGGCGAGCCGCCGTAACTCGTCCACCAGGTCGGCCGCCGGATTCTCCAGCACCCACCGGTACGCGGGCAGGTAGATCTCCCTGCGTGCCCGTTCGTACGGCAGCAACACCGCCCCGGTGAGCCCGGCGCGGTGCCCGAGGACGGTACCGTACCTGCGGACCGTGCGCTTGAGCCCCCGCATCGACGTGACCTCCAGCTTGGCCGGGTCCACGTCGTGACCCTGGAAGACCTTGAGCGCCTGCCAGATGCCCTCCACCGACTGGGCCGTCACCCCAGGGCTGAACGGCACCGGTATCCCTCCATGGGGGTAGAACGGGCTGAGCCGTACCCAGGGCGCCTCGGCACGCGACGTGACGTCCAGGATCAGCGCGCCCGGGTACGCCGCCTCCACCGAGGCCCGAGCCCGCCGCCGGTTCGCCACATGGATCGTCATGGGAGCGCCCTTTCATCTCGTTCGGGCGCAGTCTGCCGCACGCCTCCGACAGTCCACGGCTTCGCAGGTCAGACGCCCGGAACGGCGAGGTCGAGGGCACGGAGGCGGTCCGGATCCGAGAGGATGTCGATCTCGACGATCCGTCCGCCCACGATCGTGAACGCCAGAACGGCCTTGGGCTGTCCGTCCTCCAGGCTCACCAGCCCGGCCGCGCCGTTCACCAGCGCGGGCACCGTGGTACGCGAACGGGCGAGACGCTGGAACGCGACCGCGTTCTGGGCCACCGCACGGGCGCCGCGTCGCATGGTGACGCCGATGCCCGCCAAGGCACCCGTGTCCGCCCGCAACACCACGTCCGGATCGAGCACGGTGAGCAGCGCCTCGAAGTCGGCGCTCCGCGAGGCGGCCAGGAAGGCGTCCACGACCTCACGCTGCCGGCTCAGGTCGGCGTCCGGCGTCGGGGCCGTTCCGCGGACCCTCTGACGGGCGCGGCTGGCCAGCTTCCTGGCCGCGACCGGGGTCCGTCCCACGATCGGGGCGATCTCCTCGAACGGCATCCCGAACATGTCATGCAGCACGAACGCGAGCCGTTCGGCCGGGGTCAGCGTCTCCAGGACGACCAGCAACGCCAACCCAAGCGAATCCGCGGTCAACGCCTCATGCTCTGGGTCGCTCCTATCCACGGGGCTCACGATCGGGTCCGGCAGGTGCCCGTCCAAGGGGTACTCACGGCGGGACTTGCGGGAACGCAGCATGTCCAACGAGACACGACCGACCACCGTGGTGAGCCAGCCGCCCAGGTTCTCAACCTCACTGGTGTCGGTGCGGCTCAACCGGATCCAGGCTTCCTGCACCGCGTCCTCCGCTTCGCTGAGCGAGCCGAGCATCCGGTACGCCACCGCCTTCAGGCGGCCGCGGTGCTCCTCGAAGCGGTCGGCCAGGAACTCGTGCTCGTCCATGGGTCACATCCTCGGTTCTTGTTCCGTCCATGGGAATGACGGATAGACCGCGGCCTTTTGTGACACCCGCTCGTCCTCACAAGGCCGCCCACCTGCGATAGGAGAGCAGACACCGTGACCGATACGCTCGACATGGGCCCGATGTACGCGTTCCATGGAGCGCTGCGGCGGGACCTGGAGCACCTGGCCAAGGTCACCGCCAGGACGGACGACGACCCCCGCCGCGTCCTCGCCACCGCCGTCGGCTGGGAACTGTTCAAGAAGGCCCTGCACGTCCACCACACGGCCGAGGACGAGGCGCTCTGGCCGCCGCTGCGCGAGGCCGTCGCCGACCGTCCAGACGACCTGGCCCTTCTGAAGGCCATGGAGGACGAGCACGCCGCCATCGACCCCATCATCGAGTCAATCGACGCCACACTGGCCGACCGCGAGGCCGCCTCCAACCTAGGCGAGCTGACCGACAGCCTCACCACCGCCCTCACCGCGCACCTGAAGCACGAGGAGGACGAAGTGCTGCCGCTGATCCAGGCAACCCTGGACCTCCAGCAGTGGCGGCACTTCGGCGAGTACAGCGGCCGCCTCGTCGGCCCGGACGCGTCACGGATCATCCCCTGGATGCTGGACGGCGCGGACGACCACATCGTCGCCACGATGCTGGCACCGCTGCCCGAACCCGCACGCGCCGCGTACCGGAACGAGTGGGTGCCCGCATACCAGGCCCTGAACCTCTGGAACCCATCGGCCAAGGTCTGACACAACGTCTCCCCCGCCCCGCCTGGGCGGGGGAGACCCCCCTACAGCAGGCCGCGGACGAAGGCCGCCTGGCCAAGGTGCTGAAGGTCGTCCGAAACCACACTGACCAACCGCACCCCCAGGGTGACGGGCGGATCCCACGAACGATCCACGACCCGCCCAAGGTCCTCATCGGTCAGCCCACGCACGAACGCCACCGTCTGCTCGTAGACGGCGTTGTGGTACCCGGACAACAACTCGAACGAGTCGACTTGGACCGCCGCCACCTGTTCGTCGTTGTGGCCCCACCCCGTCTGCGTGTCGTCGAAGGGAAGCCCGAATCGTTCAGTCCACCCCTCGGCCGTCCACAGCTGCTCCCTGTCCGCAACCTCCGCGACATGGTCGTCCTGGATCCGCGTCAGGTGCCACACAAGCCAAGCGATCGAGTTCGCTCGTCCCTCGACCCTGTACGCCAACTGCTCGGGCGTAAGACCCTCGACAACCCGCCACACACCGTCCTGAACCCGCCCGAAGGCATCCACAAGCAACTCCGCACTGCTCACGCCCAGCACGCTACCCACCCCACAACCCCCCAAGCCCGTGCGCGAACCACCGTCTGGCCGATCCGGGGAAGGCCATCGGTTGGCCCCAAGGACACATCCGCGCATGCAAGGGCTTCCATTCCGCAGCAGGCGACCATCCGCCTCCCACGACACCGGAAACGCCCCCGGCAAGCCTGGTAGATCCTGAATCGGGTACGGCAGCACCCGGGAGAATGAACGATCGCCCTAGTGCCGCCAACGTCCCCCTCACATGCCGCCGCTGAAAGTCGCGATCGGGGCGCCCCTGCCGACCTACGGCCACACCTGAACTAGAGCATCGTGCCGGCTCTGTTGATCCGAAAGTCGACGCCCACGTGGTCAACGGGCTGCACGGGGGCGCTCCCGGGCGGGCGGCTGTGACCAGGCTGCGAACCGGGACCGCACGCAATAGGCCACACGCCCGGCACGCGGCCAGAGCGGCGGTGAGGCGACTCGGAGCGAGTGGGGGACCTTGGTGGCTGGGTTGGCTTCGGTGGGGTTGGTGAACCAGTCGAATTCGGCCGGAAGCATCAGGCACGTCGGTACGAAAACACCCCTTGACGGCGAAGCCTCAGTGTCCGAGAAGTGGTGCCAAACCTGAGGCTTTGTCATGCTGCAGCGGGTGATGGAAATCAAACCCGCACTGTCAGCTTGGAAATCAGTCCAGTCCACCCCGATACGCCCGCTGAGCTGCCCTCCAGCCCTCCCGCGAGTGACCGAGATGGACCCCTGATCGCCGCCCCTAACTGCACGGGCGGGCCGTTGACCACGCCGAGCCTCGCCGCGTGCAACGCACGCTGTACTGCTCCCCATCCACCGTCGAGCGCTCCGTCCTACCAGGGCGGGGCGAGAGCGTGCGGTGCTGCGGCGGCGGTCGTCAGTGGTGATGCTGGTCCCACACGCCCTTGAGCTTCCTGCGCTTGCGGGCGAGGGGTCGTGGTGCGCCTTCCAACACTTCGACGGCTGCCATCGCTATCGCCAGATACAGCTTGCCTTGTGCATCGCTGAGGACGAGTTGGAGCCCTCGTTCACCGATTCGCCGCAACTGGTCATCGGTGATGCCAGCGGCGCGGCCGGCCAAGTGATCTTCTCCGTAGGAGAGCAGGTCGAGACGGATCCGTTCCCTGTTCGTACGGATCACAACATCACCTCGCGAAGCCGACAGACGACCCTCAGCGCGAAGCCATTCATCACGGGTCACACAAACAAGGTCCAGAGCTGTCCGCTGACCTGCCCTGACACCCCTCCAAGACACTTCCAGATCCCACGCTCGTCCACCCCTGTCCAGACCTGCTGTTAGCGTTCGCGCTAGCACCGCAGGGGCACCGACGACCGCCCGCACGCTCCTCCCCTTCGTGCCCATTCTCCTGAGGCGCCTTCCTCGTAGCCGCGAACCCGAGGCCGGAGCGGAGCGGGTCAGGGGTTCGGCGCAGCCGATCGCGCAGCGACGCCGCAGGCGCCCTTGACGCACTGCGCAGAGGCCGGACACTGGCCGCGCAGAGGAAGACGACGATCGGCCTCAAATCGCCACGCCTACACTGACGGACATTCACGTGGTTGGCAACCAAGGAGGCCCTGGAGTTGGCATAATGAGAAGTATGGACCCGTGGAACTCTCCACCGTCGCAACAACACCTAATAGTTTGCCCTACTTGCGAGAAGCCCACCCCCGCAACCGTACAAGGCTCTGTTTACTCAGAGCAATCGGGTAACGAAGCTAGCGCGCTGATCGTCTCGCTACTTCGTTGCTCAACATGTGGTGCCGCTGTTCTAATTACTCAAGAGCAAAACTTTGAAGGTACTTCGGATCCGTTGCGTGTATGGCCGGAACCACCAAGAACGCTGAGCACGAGGATCCCTGTAGCGCTACGAAGAGAATTGACCGAGGCGCGTACATGTTTTCAGAGTCGTGCCTACACCGCCGCGGTTGTAATGGTGCGCAGGACCTTGAGGGTGTATGTGCCGAGCATGGGGTCATCAAGAAAAACCTTGTAGCCTCTCTACAAGATATGGCAAACAAGAGTTTGCTTGACAGTAGACTCCTGGAATGGGCGGACAGTCTTCGAGTACTTGGCAATCAAGGTGCTCATTTTACGGGTGACGCAGTTTCCAGAGAAGATGCTTCGGATGCCTTGGCCCTTGCCGAGGCGATACTGGACTACCTTTATGTGCTTACAGCGCAATTTGAAGAGTTCAAGCAGCGCCGCACCAAGAAGGGCCAAGGACAGTCTCACACCGACGGGTCATGATTCAGGAAAAGGGTAGATTTAGGGCGTAGGTCAAGCCAACATGCAAGCTCCATGGTCCATTTTTGTCGAAGCTGACGGCGTGCCTTCGATGATAGAATTGATAGTACCCTCGACTGATCCGGTAGTTGCCGATCGCTCCTTGAAGAAATAGATACTCTCCTAGATCACTTGCACTAATTGCATCAGCTATCGCACTTTCTTCCATCGCTTGCATTAGGTCACTTTTTTCAAACTTGGACGCTGGAAGAGCATTAAAGAACTGCTCCAGTCGACTCGTTACCACCTCAGGTAGGAGACCGACCGATTCTGAAATAATCTCATGAAGCAAGTGATTGGTTGCGAAGCTGTCAGCTCCCGCCCGTACTTGTTCGCTTGTAACCGGCCCGATGTTCGCTCGCCCCTGGATTGATCTGAAAAGTTCGGTCATGTCACGTGGGGTATAGCGAGTAAAGTCGAGGAGATATTTTAAGGCATCCGTCTTACGATTCCCGATCTTGACCACCGCAGGAAGTTGTTCGAAGATTTCCTCTCTATGAACTTCCGCCTTGGCTGCCAGATAGTCCCAGAGTAGCGGCTCCTTTGAATGGCCGCGTCCAGGCGGGTGGTGTATGAGAAGGCCACCTCGCGATCTATTGATTAGTTAAGCACTGATTGCCTCAATTGTCACATCAGCATCATTGGTGTCGCTTTCGTGGCCGACTTTCTGGCAGG
>NZ_BSTM01000053.1:0-320 GCF_030269515.1 Actinomadura sp. NBRC 104412
TACAATCCATACAGGCGGCATTCCAGTATCGGGATGCACAGCCCCGTCACGTTCGAAGGGCTCAACCTGCCCTCAGACACCACCGAGTGACCTCACCGCAGGTGTCCGTGCTACGGGGGGAACCTCACCTTCCTGCCTGACCTCGCAGGGAGCTTGAACAACCTCGGCATCCGCCTGGCGGAGGTGGGTGACGAGCGGGCCGCGCTGGAGCCGACCCGCGAGGCTGTGGAGATCCGCCGCGAGCTGGCCGAGGCCGAACCCGCCGCCTACCTGCCCGACCTCGCAGGGAGCCTGAACAACCTCGGCAACCGCCTGGCGGA
>NZ_BSTM01000053.1:417-673 GCF_030269515.1 Actinomadura sp. NBRC 104412
GGAGGCGGGTGACAGGCAGGCCGCGCTGGAGCCGACCCGCGAAGCCGTGAAAATCTACCGCAGGCTGGCCGAGGCCGAACCCGCCGCCTACCTGCCCGACCTCGCCGCGAGCCTGAACAACCTCGGCAACCGCCTGGCGGAGGCGGGTGACAGGCAGGCCGCGCTGGAGCCGACCCGCGAAGCCGTGAAAATCTACCGCAGGCTGGCCGAGGCCGAACCCGCCGCCTACCTGCCCGACCTCGCCGCGAGCCTGAAC
>NZ_BSTM01000053.1:771-29267 GCF_030269515.1 Actinomadura sp. NBRC 104412
ACAACCTCGGCATCCACCTGGCGCAAGTGGGTGACAGGCAGGCCGCGCTGGAGCCGACCCGCGAAGCCGTGAAAATCTACCGCAGGCTGGCCGAGGCCGAACCCGCCGCCTACCTGCCCGACCTCGCCGCGAGCCTGAACAACCTCGGCATCCACCTGGCGCAAGTGGGTGACAGGCAGGCCGCGCTGGAGCCGACCCGCGAAGCCGTGAAAATCTACCGCAGGCTGGCCGAGGCCGAACCCGCCGCCTACCTGCCCGACCTCGCCCAGTCGCTCTGGGCTACTGCTTGGATCAGAAACGTTCATGGCATTGAACTCACCGAAGCAGCCGCGGCCGTAGAGGAAGCCATCACCATCTACCGGGCGTTGGCTGAGCAGATCCCCGAAGCATTCAACAGGTACCTTGCTGCAGCAGAACAGACCAAGACCGAGATACTCGATCAACTCGACCCAGCGACGTAGCGTGCATCGCTGCCGGGCCGCCCGTACAGCACACAAATGCCGCAACAGCGGCATACAGGGGCTTACGCGATTGTCCAGCGGCACACGTCATGACCTGGACGGGGCGTCAACGACCCATGATCGCCAATAGTTCGGGACGAAGAGGATCTCCGGGGTGCCGTCGTCTTCCTCTGCGCGGCCAGTGTCCGGCCTCCACGGAGCGCGTCAAGGGCGCCTGCGGCGTCGCTGCGCGATCGGCTACGCCGACCCTTGACCCGCTCCGCTCCGGCCTGGGGTTCGCAGCTACGAGGAAGGCGACTCAGGAGAATGGGCACGAGGCAAAGCGCAGCGAGCGAGCGACGAGTGACCGAAGAGCGCCGGGTCAGCGCTCCGGCGACGAACGATTAGCGAGCGATTAGCCACGGTGATCAGGGGGCATTCACGGTCACTGGCGGCACCCGGCAACACCAGGTCAGCAGCCCAAGCGGCAAGATCAGAATGATTCCCAAGCTGACAGCCTTTGGCCATGCAGCCTTGCGCGTTGCGGGATCAGGTGGCTTGGGTGGTCGCTGACTTTCGGCTTTCGGGGGCTCGGGGAAGACCACCGTCACATGTCCATCGGTATCCTGGCCGAGCTGGCGTCGACCGCTGGTCCTCCCCAGTGCTCACTGCCGCTTCTGCATGCTCTCGGCGGGTCCTTCGGCGATGTCCACCAGGTTGAGCAGTTCTGTCGCGAAGGCCCGCGCCTCAGCGATGGTCAGGGTAATGCCGACCCTGTCGCCGTCTCGGTCGATCTCGATTCGCGGGCTGACCTCGCGGTAGTGCTGGATGAGGCACGCGCGGACCATCGCTGGCTGGTCGTCGCCGCGGTTCGGCTCGGCCGCCGTCATCACGATTGATCGGACGGCTCCGCCGTGGGAGCGGTCCTCGTACATGTCGCCCTCTTTGTGCGTGCCCTCCCACCCGCACCAGGGCGGGCAGCCATTGGGCAGCCACGAGGGACGGGACGGCTCACCCTGGTCGCCATCCCGGTGATGAGCGCACACCAGCAACTGGACCCCGCTTTTCTCCTGGACCAGCGCGGACGTAGCGCCGTCCAGAAGACTGGCGCCGCACCGGGCGCAGGCATGCCCGAGCAGTTGCCCTCTGTCGAGAGAGGTGGACGGGTCGAAGGTGTAACCCTTCTGACATGCGCTCATTGCTCATCCTCCTCATCAAGTCCGAACGCGATCAGCACCCGACGAACGGTCTTTGGGCATCTACGCTGACGTTCCATAGCGGTGAGTCTCCCGATGCCCGGAAGGTTCCAGGAGGCGCCAACTGGTGGGCCAGGGAGTGGCCAGGCTTGCCGGCCTAAGCTTCCGCTGACGGCCGACCCCGGTTACCGTCCAAGCATGGACGCGGTGGAGGCCAATGGGCAGGTTTGGCGGGATCAGGTGCGCCGGCGAGGAACTGTCGAGCAGGATCGCGCGGCTTTGGCCCGTCTCATCGAGTACGACGCCGACCCGTTCGAGGTCGAGCTGTACGAGCTGGCAGCCGACCCGCGAACGTTGCTCATCGACCGCGCCCAAACGACGCCGAGCCGGACAGTACGAACGGCGCGTACGGCGGTTGAAGAGCCGAGGTCAGCGCACCCACGAGTGACAGCAACGGTGACAGCAACAGCAGCAACCGACCCCAGCCCCGAGCGCACGCCCACAGCCGTTCAACCTCGGTCAACGGTGCCCCGGCGGGGACGTTGGTATAGCTGAAAAGCGGAAGGTCGGCGGTTCGACCCCGCCCCTGCCCACACCCGTAAGCATCACAAAGAAGCCCCCGACCAGCGCATACGCAGTCGGGGGCTTCTCTCACCCTGTCCGGCCATGTCCGGCCGTCACCGGCTCACTGCGGCTGATCGTGCCCAATACGCGCCCAAGTGGGCGCGGCTAGTTCCCTGCCCGTAGGGCTGCCTCGATCCGCCGTTTGGCCGCTTCGTCCTGACCGTCGATGCACTTGGCGTAGACCCGTAGCAGGACTTCGACACTGTGGCCAGCCCACTCGGCGACCTGGGGAGCCGGTACGCCCCCGTTGAGCCAGGTAGACACGCACGCGTGGCGCAGGTCGTACGGGCGCCGGGCCAGCGGCGAGGCGTACTCGGCCGCGGACAGTGCGGCAGAGCGGGCGAGACCGCCGCATGGGAGGATCCCGCCCCGCTCGGCGCCCGCCGCGCGGTACCGGCGTTCCCCGCGGACGCACTGCCCGGATGGGTCGCTGCGCAGGTGGCCGCGGTTGCCGAGTTAACCCAAACACCGCCCGGCTTGACTGCCCGGGGCCACGACGTACCCGCCGTGCGCGCGGGTGTCGACCAGCCACCCCAGCCCATGGCGGCCCTTGGTGTTGCCCAACCGCACCCCCTTGGGCGCGGTGAAATACAGGTGCATGCCACCGCGGCAGATGCGGACCTGCAAGGTCTCGAACGGCATCGGCTGGCCGTGCCGCTCACAGACGGCGGCGAACACATCGGCGCCGTCACTGATCCCCGTCTCGTCTGCCCACTCCGGCGGCGGGCGTTCGCCGGGCTTGGGGATGTCCAAATCGATCACGACCAGCCCGGACGGGCCGCACGCGATGCCGATGTTAAAGGGGGCGCGCGCCCAGTAGGGGCGCCAGCACGGTACCGGGCGGCCCGCTTCCCGGTAGGTCGTCCTCACGCGGCCCTCCCTGTGGTGAGCGTCAGCGCGGCAGGGTGGGGATGCACGCCGCACAGCGGGCGGCGGGCGCGCTTCAAGGCACGTTCGCGGTTGCGGTCGCCGGGCCAGGTGCGGGCAAGGGTCCAGTTGATGCCGACGGCGGCCACGACTTTCAGGAGCCGGGCGACTTGACCGTGTTCGTGCTGGGCGAGGCGGGCGGGTAGGTCGCGGGTCCAGTGCTGGATCTGCCGACAGTTCGTTGTGGGTCGGGGACTGCCGGGTCGGCGCTGGTCCCAGCTCATGTGGCGTGAGTGCGTACTGAGACGAAGCCTGTTGATTCCCTGACGCCGCTAACACCCAGCGAACCCGCCGATCGCTTCGAGAACCTTGTGGATTACCCGAGCGGTTCAAGCGGGCCCTGCCCCGGGCGCATGAGCGACCGGAAGTGGCGAACGAGGCTGCGTACGGCGGCCGGCTCACGCAGGACCACGCCGATCTCCAGGTTCTCCTTCAAGGCGCGATCGGTAAGATTGGCGCTGCCTAACAGGGCCGTGGCCTCGTCTGCGGCGATCAGCTTGGCGTGCAGGGCCGCGCGTGACCGCCCCAAGGCCGGGCGGTGCGCCTGTGGCCAGTACCAGAAGCGCACGCCCTCCCTCCCGTGCAAGGCCCGGAAGGTGTTCGCCGCACCTGAGCCGTCCAGCGTGCCACCTGCGGTCACTGACGTCTCAAGGACCAGGTCGACGCGTACGCCCCGATCGACGGTGGCGGCGAGCTCGGCGACGATCTCGGCCACACCGTGGGCGGCGAAGCTGACTATCAGCAAGGAGGCCGTCGCCTCACGTATGACCTCAAGGGCGACCTGGCTGGTGAGCCGCATCGGGACGGCATCGCTCAGCGGCCCGCTGGCCACGATCGTGCTCCTGTGCGCCGAGTGCTCGCGGCTGACCGCACCTGCGGCTTCGAGCGCAAGCGCGATGGACTCGCCCGTCGCCCCAGACTCCCGCCACGCGGCGACCAGCCTCCGGGCGACGCCGCCCAGCGCGTAACCCGGACGTGCTTCCAGCAGGGCCGCCTCCACCGAGCGAGACGGGCGGTCAGCGGCGCGCAGGACGCGGCACCACGTTCTCAGATGGCCGGGGGCGAGCACACCGGCGGTGGCCGCGATGACCGACGGAAGGTCGTCGCTCACCGGAAGAAGCCGCATTGGCCTCCGGTCACCGTGTCGGTGACAAGGGCACGGTCGAGGTAGTGATTGCCCCGTTCGCACGAAGTCTCGGCCGCGAACAGGCACGCATGGCATGCGGCCCCGTAAAGACTTCCGTGGTGTCGGGGGTCATGTTCGGAGCACAGCGGGTCGGAACTGCACAGCCGCGCCGCGTCAAGGGCCTGGCGGATCAACGGGCCGAGCCGGTCGGGATGACCGAGGGACACCAGACCGCCGAGGGTGCCCTCGCTGTCGGGGGCGGCGGTGTAGAGCAGTACCCCAGCCATCGGCTCGGCGGCGCGGGCGTAGACGCGTTCCGCGATGCCCGTCGCGCTGTAGCCGCTCTCCAGGGAGAACTCCCGGATCAGGGCGTGGGCGAAGGTGTGCAGCATGAGGTAGCGGATTCCGGGCCAGTGGCCTGGTTCCAGGCCACGGGCGGCCCGCCACTCGTCATGCGCCTCACGCAGGATCTTTTCGCGCTCCCTGACCTCGGCGCGCTGTTCCCATTCGGCGAGCCGGTCCTCCTTGAACTTCAGGAAGATGCCTTCGCCGCGCATCTCCGCGCAGGGCACCCAGGTCGGGGCGTCCCGGGACAGCCGTGCGCGACGGCTGTCGTCGGTGGAGAGGACGTCCCATTCGGGGGCGTCGATCCTGGTGAAGCCGTACAGGGCCCCGACCTCGCGGAGGCGCGGAACAAGCGTGACCCGGTCCAGCCAGGGCCGCTCGCGCGGTGGGACGCCGACGCGCCGGGTGGCGAAGTCGGGCAGCTCGACGTCATCGTCATGGGTGAACGCAACCCATTCGGGGCCCGCAAGGTCGAGCTCATCCTCGCCAGCGGGCTGTTCTCCACCCTGGTCGGCCTGGCGCCGGACGGCTCGCCAGACCGCGTCGACCCCGTGCACATGCAGTTCAGGCCACACGCCCAGTTTCGGAAGGAGCTTCTTGGCCGTGGCCTGATCGAGGTGCGCCACCAACTCCAGGGCGTCCCAGTGGTCGGCGACAAGTTGGGCGAGGTCGTCGTCACCTTTGGGGAGGCTGAACACGCGCATCTGCATGGCGAACCAGCCGTTAGTCGCTCCCAGGGCGAGCGTCCGGGTCGGCAGCCCGCAGGGTTCGAAGGTGCCGAGGTGAGGGTGGCGGCCCCGGCAAGCGGGCAGGTTCCGCTCACCCGCGAGGCCGATCGCCTCCGCCATGGTACGGCGGGCGCCGCACGAGCACACGACGAAGACGTTGGGGGCCTCGCCCCCCGTACCGCGCTCGACGAGTTGGAGCGTGTGGTCGCCGGCCTCCGGGGACACGCCCCGGTGCGCGAAGTACGACCAGGGGAAGTCGTCCAGATGACCGCCCTGAGTACAAGCAAGGACGAACCGGGCGGGGACGGCGGTGGGCCGACGCCCGCCCGTACCGCGGCAGTTGTGCACGTACCGGACCCTGTCGGGAGAAAAGGCGCTCGGCACGAGCTCGAAAAGCCGGGAATCGATGGAAGCGAGGCGGTTGCATCGCAGGTCGGTGCAGCGCAGATATCGGGGGAAGGCGGCGACGGGCACCCCGACCCTGGTCCACTCGCCGAACGGGTCGGCCGCGTCCTCTGGTGTGTACGGCGGCGTGCGCAACGTCTCGACCTGCGGACCGAGCTTGCGGCGGACGGCGGCCAGCAGCCGGTCCTCGGTGAGGACGCGCGCCGCCGCCTCGTCCCAGAATTCCAGACCCATGAGGATGACCGAGAGGTTGGGCAGGTCGGCCACGGCGCCGACGCCGTAGGTGTGCAGCAGCTGGTTGGGACGCAGCTCACCGACACGCATGGTCATTCCTTACCTTTCTTCTCGGGGCTTGATCCTGACCGTTTGCAGGGTCGGGAGGACCCCGGGGCGGCAGGTATGGCTTGCATGGTTTGCCGTAGGTGAGGCTCAGGAGGATTGGCCGCCTGCCGCCCCGCGACGTCCGAACCGAGATGACGAAGGTGACCGTGCCCCAAGTCTGGGCCGGTGTGGACGCTGGCAAGGCCCACCATCACTGCGTGACGATCGATGCCGACAGCGCCCGGTTGCTGTCCAGGCGCGCGGGCAACGACGAGGCCGAACTGCTCGAACTGATCACCCACATTCGTGCGCTCGGTAAGGAGATCACCTGGGCGATCGACCTCAACAGCGGTGGCGGCACCCTGCTGATCTCGCTGCTGCCGAGTCAGGACAAGCGGCTGATCTACATCCCTGGCCGCACCGTCCACCACGCCTCTGGCGCCTACCGCAGCAACGGGAAAACCGACGCCAAGGACGCCTTCGTCATCGCCGACCAGACCCGCATACGCCGGGACCAGCATCCGCTGAGCACGTTCGGAGAGATCGCCTCCGACCTGCGAATCCTCACCGCACGCCGCGCCGACCTGGCGGCCGACCACACCCGCGCGATCAACCGGCCGCGCGCCCAGCTGCCGGCCTGCTTCCCCGCGCTGAAGCGCGCCTTCGACTACAGCAACAGCAAGGCCGCCCAGGTGCTGCCGACCGGCAACCCGACCCCGGCCACCCTGCGCCACCAGGGCCGCACCCGCTTGGAGTCCTCGCTGCATGCCCGCACAGTGCGCGAGGCCGCCGTGGTCGCCCAGCGGGCGATCGAGACCGCCCAGGCCCAGCACAGCGCAGTGACCGGGGGAAAGACCGCCGCGGGCGTGCTCACCAAACCGGCCGGGGAGGTGATCGCCCTCAATACCCAGATCGCCGAGACCGACACCGCCATCAAGGGCCCGTTTCGCCGGCACCGGCACGCCGCCGTGATCACCAGCCTGCCCAGCATCGGCCCGCTGCTGGAAGCCGAGCTCATCACCGCCACCGGCGGCGACATGGCCGCCTCCGGCAGCGCGGACCGCCTCGCCAGCCTGGCACCGGTTCCGCATGACTCGGGACGCGTGCGGGATAACCTGCACCGGCCCCGGCGCCACAACCGGCGGCCGCTGCGCATGTTCTTCATGTCCGCGCTGGTCAGCATCCGCTGCTGCCCAGCCTCGCCGACGTTCCACAAACGCAAGAGGGCCAAAAACAAACACCACACCCAGGCCGTGACCGCGCTGGCCAGACGCAGACTCAACGTGCTGTGGGCACTGATCCGCGACAACCGTCCCTACACGGTCGACCACCCCTCCACACTGCCCACCGCAGCGTGACGCGCTCACAGCGCGTCACCGGCGCGGCTTGACAACTTCATGGGGAATGCTCCTCCTCTCGGGAAACGGGCTGGAAGGGGGGCGCCTCGGCACCGCCGAGGTCGTAGTGGTCGAGGAGCAGGAGCCGGACGCCCGGTTCGACGTCGCGCAGCGAGGTCGGGCACATGGTCTTGGTCCAGGGCCCGCCGTCCGGCCGCCGCAGCAGTCCCACGACCGCGTCGGAGCGGCGAGGCGTCCGGTATCCGAGGACGCGTTCGGGCACGGCGCGCTCGCGGGCCCAGAAGTCCAGCCGGGCGTCGAGTTCGCGTTCGACGTCGACGGCGTCCCGCGCGTTGCCCAGAACGTCGCGGGCCCGACGCCGGATCACGTTGACGACATGGTCGGCGAGCCGGCTCTCCCGGCCGAACAGGCGGGCGGCGTCGTTGGCGTTGTACTTCGGTTCCAGTCCGCGAACGAGCCCGACGAGGACACCGGTCAGTCCCCGGTCGACCGCCCGGTAGGCGAACGGGGTGACCGACAGGGCCTCCACATGCTGGTAGACGGTGGCGTGGAAGTGCTCGAACTTCTCGTAGTGCGAAAGGTCGCGGGGGCGCGCCCAGTTGTAGACGGTGAACACCAGGCCGGGATCTTGCCGACCGACACGGCTGGTGGCCTGGATGTACTCGGCGGTGGACTTGGGCTGGTTGGCGACCACCATGACACCGAGCCGGGACACGTCGACCCCGACAGCGATCATGCTGGTGGCCAGCAGCACATCGATCGGTCGCCGCTCGCCCTTGGCGCGGGGCCCGAAGCGCAGTTCCAGCTCGGCGAGCACCTCGGGGATGTCACCGGACGACAACCGGGACGTGAGCTCGCGCAGCTTCGGTTCGTGCCGACGGGCCAGGCCGCGCTGATCGGCGCGGGACAGGCGGGTGGAGACGTCGTCCTCGACCAGGCGGCGCATGCCGCCGAGGTCACGGAGGCTGTTGAAGTAGCCGACGAGCGTCATGTACGGGTCGGTGACGGGGTTTTTCCCGTACTTGTCGTGCAGTTTCTGCGCGGCCGCGAGCACCGCCACGTAGACGCGGATGAGGGTTGACTTGATGCGGACGCCGTGCGCGCAGACGCCTACGTAGCGGCGGCCAGGCTTGACAACGCCCTCGTAGCCGGGACGGGGTTCGCATGGCCGCTGGCGAGCGAAGAAATTGTCATCGGCGCTCAACCCCGGCGGTGGGAAGAACTCGGTGCGGCCCCGGTCGAACAGGGCGTGGAGCTGCCGGGCGGCCCGCCGCACCGTCGCGGTTGACGCGATCACCTTGGGCCGGATGGTGAGTCCCCCGGGTCCCTCCCAGGTGCACAGCCGGTCCACGGCGGTCTCGTAGAGGCCGACGAGCGAGCCGAGCGGTCCGGAGATCAGGTGCAGCTCGTCCTGGATGATCAGGTCGGGGGGCCGGACGGGCCGCACCAGCGGCATGTGCCGTGCGGCGGGCAGCGAGCCGCTTGCCTGATGGCTGATGCGGCCCTCGCAACAGACCTCCGCAAGGTCGGGTGTGATGAAACCGTGCCGCTCGCAGTAGCGCTCGGCGCGCCCGAACAGCGTCTGGGTGTCGCCGACCCAGGGGAGCTGAGCGAACTTGTCGACGGTGGCGATGACGAACGCCGGGCCGAGCCGGTAGATCTCCTCGTCCACGACGACGACCGGCAGGCCGTCGCCGTCCCCGGTGTAGGCGTGGAAGTCGCAATCGAGGTCGGAGCAGCGGATCAGCGTACGGCGGCGGAGTACGTCGACCTCGATGTCGCGCCCCGCCTCGATGGCCGTCCCGCACCACGGGCAGGACGTGAGCTGGTGCGGGGACCCGACGACGTGCCGGGGACGTCCGGTGGTGCGGCGCTGCTCCTTGGCCCAGTCGGTCGCCTGGTCGGTGCGGTTGGGAGTGACCCGGCCGCCCACCCACAGGCCGAGCCGGAACGGCGTGCGCCCCCACCTGTGCTCGTCGCCGCGGCGCAACTTCTCGCAAGCGCAGATCAAGGCCGCGGCTCGTTGGAACTGCTGGATGGTGAGCAACCGCAACGTGTAGCGCATCAATACGGCGACGCCGCTCTCCGCGTCATGGTCGCCGAAGTCGTGGCGGAGCCGCCTGATGGCAAGGGTGAACGCGGTCAGGCCGAGGTACGCCTCGGTCTTGCCGCCGCCGGTCGGGAACCACAGCAGGTCCACCACGGATTCGTCCCGGCCGCTGCGGTCCGGGTGGGCAGGGTCGGCGAGCGCGGGCAGGTTCAGCAGGATGAAGGCGAGCTGGAACGGGCGCCAGCTGCGGTTGCGGACGACATCGGCCTCCCGCACCGCTTCCGGCAGGGACAGCCGGGGCCTCCGGCGGCGCTCCCCCGCGGCGATGGTGTGGACGCGCTGCAGGTGCATGGCCGCGTTGGCGAACGCGAACGCACGCCGGGCGTCGTCGTTCTCGGCGAGCAGCGTGATGCCGGCCTCGATCCGGTCGGCGGCGCGCCTGGCCTGGGCGAGGTTGCGCCGCGCGTCGTCCTCGTGGCTTTCCAGCCGGGCGGCCGGGTCGGTGATGGAGGCCGCCATCCGGTCGAGCCATGCGCGGTAGCCCTCCACCAAAGGAGACATGGCCGCTCGAAGTCCGTCGGCGTCCATCCCGGCGAGTTGTTCCATGTCGAGGACGAGGTCGGCGAGTTCCGGAAGGTCGGGGTCGGTGTCCGCGCGTGGCACATCGGTGGCGGGCACCTCGTGGACGGGCACGGCGGCGGTGGAAATCCGGACGGCGCGCATCGGGTCGCCGGGGGACGGCTCGGCATGGACGGCGACGCCGTGGCCGGTCGCGAACTCGGGCGAGAAGCGGTACGCCATCGCAAGCCGCCGCCGTTCGGCCTGGTCGGCCGAGTCACCGCCCGCCGTCCTGGCCGGACGCCGCAGGAACACCGGCTCCCCGCCGGACGCGCTCGCCGACATCCGGGCCTGGAACACCCATGCCTCGCTTCGGCCTACATCGCCCTGCTGGGCGTTCACGAGGAACAGGGTGACGAGCCAGTTACCGTCGTGCTTGCGAATCCGTCCTCGCACGACGATCTCCGGCTGTTCGCCGGTGAGCGACGCCGCGTTCACCTTCCCCGAGCGGAGCGGGACGGTGACGGCGCCCGCCATCCGCTCCCGCCGCCACACCAACTCTCCGGCCCGCTCCTCCTCGGACGAGCGGACGCGGACGTACCGCGCCCATTCGGCCGTCACGTCCAGCCGGTCGACGTCGCCCGCCACATGTGCCGTGAAGCCGTAGGAGGAGGGGTACATGCTGGGGACGTTGGGAGCGTTCTGCTCGGAGCCGGACTCGGCGTCAGGCTCCACATCGGCCAGCGAATCGTGCTCACCGGGATCGACCATCGCCCCGTTGGGCGCCAGCCTGCCCAGCAGGTAGCGGTCGGTCGGCCGCTCGGTGAACTCCTCTTCCTCTCCCGCCGCCGGACCGTGCAGGTCGTCGCAGACGAGCTCGGTCAGCTCGTCGCGGATCGCGGCGGCGTCGGGGACCCTGAGCACCGGGAGTTCGGTCATGGCAGCACTTTAGGGTGCCGGTCGGACGCTAACGCCCTGTTCCCAAGGCCGGCGAAGGCCCGGCCGATTAGGGTCTGTGGACATGGCCCTGGTGAGATTCTCGCTCCGCAATTACCGGTGCTTCGCGGAGCGGCAGGACATCGAACTGCGCCCGATCACCGTGGTGCTGGGGAAGAACAACTCCGGCAAGAGCGCGCTGGTCCGGGCGCCGCTGATCCTGCAGACCGGGATCCGCAACGACCACCCGGTCCCGCTCGACCTGGAGCAGTTCGGCGATGAGGCACCAGACTTCATCGACCTGGTCCACGGACGGCTTGAGGTGAGCAACATCTCGGTCGAACTCGGGCTCACCGGGCCGCAGGGAGAGGAGTACGCGCTCGAGGCGACGATCCAGAACGTTTCCGAGCTGCTCACGCAGCGCGTCCTCGAGTGGCGGCTGCGTTCGGGCGATGGCGACGTCTCGTACAGATGGGTCATCGGAGATGACTCCGGAGACTCCGGGCGGCAGTTCTACCGGACGCCGGATCTGGGAGCCGAGCCGGTGTGCCTGGACTTCAGGGGCCTACTGCCGACCGAGCTGCCGGGCGGGGCAGATATCGCATGGTTCGATCCGACTCGAATCCGCTCATCTTTCGACACCATCCGGCACCTGGGACCGTTTCGGATCAAACCGAGACGGGTGGTGCGCCTCCCGGTTCGGGAACCCGGCCAGGACGAGTTCGGCAGCCGCACGGACGAGATCCTCGTCTACGATCATGTGCACGGCAAGCGGCGGCTGACCAAGACGATCAACGAGTATCTCCGCGGCCCGCTTCCCGACTGGGAGGTGGAGGTCCAGCCCTACCTCCACGGCTTCACGGTGGGCCTGCGGTCGCTGCGCACACCTGGTCTCTGGGTCCCGGCCACAGATTCGGGCACCGGGATCACCCAGATTCTTCCGTTCTTGGCGCGTCGGGCACGGGACGAACTGCATCCGCCCACGCGGAGCGTCCTCGAGCTCATCGAAGAGCCCGAACTGCATCTGCACCCGTCCGCCCAGGCGATGCTGGCCGACCTCTACATCCGGGCCGTCCGCAACGAGCATGTCCGGTTCCTGCTGGAGACGCACAGCGAAACCTTTCTGCTCCGGCTGCGCCGCCGTGTCGCGGAAGGCAGATTGGACGCGGGGCAGCTGGCGTTGTACTTCGTCGACGGCGATGGCGACTCCTCGACCGTCCGCCGGATCAACGTCGATGCGCTCGGCAATGTGGATTACTGGCCTGAAGGGATCTTCGAAGAGGACTTCGAGGAGGTTCGGGCCCTCGCGGAGGCCCAGGACGCCCGGCTGGAGAGCGATGCGGATTGAGCTGGCGGCAGCGGTCTTCGAAACGGACGAACATGCGGAAGAGGTCCTGACCCTTCTCAGCCTCTTCCGGAAGGGGCGGCATGCGTGGGTGGTCCCTCCGCGCTTGACCGCGACCGCCGCTTCGTTCATCGAACGGCATATGACGGACCTGCGCGCGCCGGTGTACAAGCAGCTCATGAGGAAGGCGGCGACGCTGCAGCACGTCTACCGGGCCCCGACGGCCTCGAAACCGGTGCGAATCTCGCCTGAGGACGTCAAGGAACATGTGGAAGACCTCGGCCGACCGGCCGTCCTGGTGGTGGAGAACAACAGATCCGATGGCATGTTCGTCAAGGCCGTCGCCAAAATATTCGGTGCCCGGGACGTCCTGAAAGCGCTCGACGACCGCTGGCTGGTGATCGAGCACGGCGGCGGCACCGATATCTATCGGAGAGCGCAGGAGGAACACGTCTCCTTCCGCCGGTGCTCGCGCGCGGCAACCCTGCTCGACAGTGACCGACTAGCTCCGGGAACTCCCGAGAAGAACGCGGACCGCATCGCGGAGCTGCGTGCGCTCGGCGTGCGGGTCCATGTGCTGACCTTGCGCGAGGCCGAAAACTACGTACCGAACAAGGTCCTCCATGCGGTGAAGCCGATACGCAACTCGTCGGCACGGCTTACCCATCTCAAGCAACTGGACCACGACCAGCGCGGGCACTTCGACATGAAGCACGGCTTCAGAAAGACGAGCGGAGTGCCCGAGCAGCAACGGCGTCTGTTCGCCGGCACGCCGGCCAAGGTGATCACGGGCCTCAACGACGGCTTCGGGCAGCACATCCTCGAGGTTTTCGAGTCCATGGCGGACCGCCTGTCGGAGGCCGACCTCGCCCGCGACGTCGGCGAGGACGTGCCCGACGAGCTGCGGGGTCTTCTCGCGATGCTGCGAGAGATACTGTAGGGATAGGTCCATGGCAGCCGACGAGCACGAGATCACCGTCAAGCCGGAGATCCTCCTCATGGAGGACCTGATGACGCTGATCGACGAGGGGAAGCTCCGTGTCCCCAGGTTCCAGCGGCCGTTCGTCTGGCGCCCGCAGCAGATCCTCGACCTGTTCGACAGCATCGAGCGCGGGTATCCCATCGGCAGCCTGCTCTTCTGGGAGACCGTTGAGAAGTTCACCACCTTCGACAGCATCGGCGGTATCGAACAGCCGAAGCGGCCCAAACCGGGTTCTGCGACCTCCTATGTGCTGGACGGTCATCAACGTCTCTCTGCCCTTTACGGGACGCTGCGGCGCCCGGAATCCCTCGCGCCTTCCACTGAACAGCGCGACTGGATGTGGTGGCCCTACCGGGTCCTGGGCGAGATGGACGATGGCCTGAACCGGTACCGCCACTGGAAGGCCGCCACTCCTCCCCCGTCCCATTACCTCCCGCTTCGTTCGGTGCTGCGGACGATGGAGTTCCTCGGCTTCTCCCGCACGCTGCTCGATGACCCGCCCGATGGCGCGGCCCCTGAGCGCCTCGTCAGGGAGGCGGAGGTCGTCGCCCAGCGGATCAGGTCGTACCGGATCTCGGTCGTGCGGCTGGTCGGCGGCGACCTCACGAACGCCGTGGAGGTGTTCTCCCGGGTCAACAGCACCGGGCAGGCGATGCGGCCGGCCGAGATGGTCTCGGCACTCACCTACCACAAGGGGGAGGGACCGACCCTCGCGGAGCGACTCGACGCCATGGTGGAGGAGGTCGCCGACACCGGTTTCGGCGAGGTCTCCTCCGATGCGCTCTTCCGGGCCGTCCTCGCGGTCGCAGGGGAGGACAACGTTCAGGAAGCCCGCTGGGAGGTGCTGGCCAGACGCATCCAGGAGGGCCTCGCCGATTCGGCGGATGCCACCGAGGAGGCGCTGATCCGCGCCGTGATCTTCCTCCGGGACACGGTGGGGGTGCCGCTGGCGCGCCTGATTCCCTATGACGCCCAGTTGATGCTGCTGGTGACGTTCTTCCACGAATGCCCCGAGCCGAGCGCGCAGCAAGTCTCGGAGCTGACCCGCTGGTTCTGGGTGACGTCCTGGTCGGGGTTCTTCGCGGGTGCCAACACCACGCAGATCAAGCAGGCGATCCAGCAGGTCAGGCGGTTCGCGAAGGAAGGAGGCTCGATCTCCCCCGAGGACGTCCGGGCCCAGCCCTTCCCGAACCGTTTCGATCTGCGCGCCGCGCGGGTCCGTGCGTTCATCATCTGGGAACTGCGCGAGTTCCCCAACCGCTTGGCGGCGGACGGCAGTGAGATCAAGGGCGTGGACACCCTGGCGCACGAGGCCACCTCGGCCTACCGGCACATCGTCAGGAAGCGCGGGGTCGCCGCCACGTCGAGCCCCGCGAACAGGGTCATCATGACGACGAAAGCGGGGGTGTCGGTCAAGCGGACCCTGCTCGAACTCGCCCCCGGCATTCGCGACCGCGTACTGGCCGGCCACGGGATCCCACAGGAGGCGATGGACCGCCTCGCGGCCGGGGATGACGAGGGTTTCATCGAGGTCCGGCGGGACTTCCTCGCCGAGCGCGAGCGGGCGTTCATGGCCCGGTACGGCCTCGTCGCCGCACCCGGCGAGGGCGAGACCAACATCGATACCGAGTGAGCTCCCGCCTCGATCGGGGCGTACCAACCGGGGACCCGGCAGTTCCGAATCTGAGATCATTGGCGGCATGAGCGATGCTTCGGACCATCCGTTCGACAAACTCGATCCCACCGATTTCGAGGAACTCTGCGTAAAACTGCTTCGTCGGCTTAATTATCAGAATGTCGACTGGCGGAAGGGAACTTCGGGCAAGAGCAGTGGGGCCGACGGAGGATACGACATCGAGGCCTTTCTCCCCCGAACCGATCCCGACGGGCATACCTGGCGGGAGCGCTGGTTCGTCGAATGCAAGCAACGCCGAACAAAGTCGCTCAGATTCGGGGACGTCGAAACTCTGCTGCAACTCCATAGTAAAGCCGATGTCCTATTGATCATGTATGATGGGGAGCTCACAGTCTACAACAGGCAGCTTTTCGACGATTGGAGGGAGATACATCCCAGAACCAGACTGCGGATCTGGGCAGGCCATTATCTGAAATATCTGTACGATAAGCACCTCCGGACCGACGAGTCTGCACTCAAGGCATTTCTGGAGGCTTTGGACAGAACCAGCCACGATGATTCGAATGAGCGTCGGTCGGCCTTCACGGCCCTTGAGCAGATCGGCATCGCGAACCCGAACCTGCGGCAAGGCGTCATCGATGAGATCTGCTCTTATCTCAGGGCACCGGCGAGGCCGGGACCTGAAGAGCCGAGGCTGCGCCTGTACCTGCAGAACATCCTGAGGCGGCACCTTACGGCATGGGACGAGAATGAGGAGCCGACCGATGACGTCTGGACGGGGATGAGTCTCGATTTGAGCGGAGCCGAGCTCACCGACTTCACCTTCCTGGAGGGATCCGTCCACCGCGCGGACTTCACCGGCACGCGTTTCGCGGGTACCACAAATTTTCAGGGAACGCGATTCGAGGATCGCGCCGACTTCTCGAACGCTTCCTTCGCGGGAAGAGCCTCCTTCACCGGCTGCAAGTTCTCAATGGCCGGTGCAGATTTCATCGGTGCCACGTTCGGCGAGCGGTGCACCTTCCATCGAGCGTCCTTCGAGGGCGTGGCCGACTTCTCCGATGCCCGCTTCACGGAAGAGGCCTCCTTCCTCCGGACGCATTTCGCGGACTGCGCGGAGTTCAGGCGCACGGTTTTCCAGGACGGCGTCACCTACGAGTGCGCCGTCTTCGGTGGAGACACTCATTTCACAAATGCGGACTTCGGTTCCATGGGATTTTTTGGCGATGCCTGCTTCAGGAGCGTGGTTTCCTTCCGCAAAGCCGTTCCGGCCGACAACATCGATCTGCACAACGCACTTGCCGAACCGTCGCTCGTCGCCCGGACCTGGCCGGAGGGCTGGACCCCTGCCTTCAGCGCCTGTCTGGCCGTGGTCCGCGCGGAGGAGCGGAAAAATGTGGTCAGCCGGGACGGGTCGGGGCCGTTGTGCCGGGGGTGCCGCCCGCAAGGCGTGTGCCGCCTCCGGCCCGTGGAACAGGGCTGAGCTGGGCCACGAGGCGGCTCGCCATGCGCCGTCAGGGGTCCTCGGCTCACCTGAGATCGTTGAGCTTGACGCCGTCCGCCTTCCAGAGCTTCCAGCCGTTGCTCTGGTGACCGGAGAGCGCGACGGCCGCCGGTGACGGGTCGGTGAAGAGCCTTCCGTCGGCGAGGCGGATACAGCCGCGCTCGGTGACCGTGGCGCGATGAGTCTCCTTCTTGCGGGGCCGGTGCCAGGTGAGTGTGGCACCGGCCTCGAGACGTCCAGCCTTGATCAACGGGAGGAGCTTGTCGTCCTTGCCTTCCCGGCCGGTTGCTCCTGCTCGACGTCCAGGCCCGCCAGGCGGCGCAGGACGCGGTTGGGGTCGTCGAAGCCGACCGCCCGCTTCTCCAGCCAGGCGTAGACCTCATCATCGATGCGAATCGAGCGCATGCCGCCTCCCAACTTCGAACCTCTGAACTTGGAAAGTCCACACGAATCAGAGTTCAGAGTTCGGGAGTGGCGGGCGGCTGCCGTATTCGCGGGTCAGGACGTCCGGGGACAGGCGCGGCCAGCGCGTCACGGTGCCGGTGAGGCGATCGACGACCAGGACGAAGTCGCCCTCGCCGATGTCGAAGGCGGGCCACGCCACGAAGCCGTGCTCGAACGGCTCGATTCCGAGCGGCGTCGCGGGCCGGCGGCAGCGGGCGAGGCGGGCGTCCGCGCGCCGCCACGCCTCGGCCCGGTCGATCGGGACGGGACGTGCGGAGTACGCGGCGAGGACTCCGGCGACCCGCCGCAGCGTGCGGCACTCCAGGGTGCCGCACGCCTGACAGCGCCGTCCGTCCGGGCGGTGGTGCTCCAGGACGGCGGTGAAGACGATGGCAAAGGTCAGCGCCAGATTCCGCGCGTCACGGAGGAAGTCGCGCGTGTGCGCGTCGAGTCCCGGCCGACCGTGGACGAACGCGGCGATGGCCTGCGGATCGGCGCGCATGGCGGCGACGGCGACGCCGTCGACCCGCCGCCGGACCCATTCGTGAAGGGCGGCATGCCCCTGGCTCACGTCATGCCCCCGGCAGCGAACACCGCGGTGACCGTGCGGCCCCGGTCGTTGCCGTGCCAGCCCCACGACTCGGCGGTGAGGGAGATGGTCCGCAGGCCACGGCCGGACTCGTCGGTCATGGCGGCGTCGCGGGCCGAGGGTTCGCAGGGACCGCCCTGGTCGGCGACCGAGACGGCCACGAAGTCCCCGACGAACCGGATCTCCACGGTGAACGACCCGCCGTCCTGACCGGACTTGGTGTGCCTGAGGGCGTTCACCACCAGTTCGTCCACGGCGAGGACGGCGTCGTCGAGGCACGGCCGCCCGGCCAGCAGGCAGGAGACGAACCGGCGGACGGTACGGGCCTGCGCGGCGTCGCCAGCGAACGTCCGTCGCCAGCAGAGCGCGGCGGACGCGGTGTGAGCGGGAAGCGTCGAGAGCATGCGCACTCCATGGCTCAAGCAGGGGGAGCGAACGGGACACCTGCACGTCGGTCCCATGCTCACACGGGAGGGCGCCGCAGAGCAGCGAAGTGCGCTGGTCAGCGGGCTCCGGAGCGCGATTGGTGCTTCCCGACCACCGAACGTTCGCGACCCGCACGTTCGACGCCGGCACCGCTGGGACGGCAGCGGCCCCGGCGGCACACCGTCGCGATGACCCAGCTCGCGCGACTATTTCGATGGTTCGGTGGAACCGCCGGCCGTAGGTTGGAGGCGGACTTCGGCGGGTTCCGGCGCAATGCCGGGTGACGGCGGATGGTGCGGAGTGCTGGAAGAGGGAACGCTGATCGCGGGCCGCTATCGGGTGGTCGAGCTCCTCGGCCAAGGCGGCATGGGGCAGGTCGCCCGATGCGAGGACCTCGAGCTACGGCGCGACGTGGCGATCAAAATGCCGCTGCGGCGTTGGCTGGGTAGTCCCATCTGGGAGGAGGTGCTGACGCGGTTCAAGCGGGAGGGACACGCTGCGGCGCAACTGGCGCACTCCAACGTTGCCAGGGTCTACGACACCGGAGAGCACGACGGGCTGCCCTACCTCGTGCTGGAGTATCTCCACGGGCAGGATCTGCAAAGCCTCCTGGACCAGAACCCCGGCGGCCTTCCGTTCGAGCAGGTCTTGGAACTCGGGGCGCAGGCAGCCGAGGGCTTGGCCGCCGCGCACAAAGCCGGGGTCGTGCACCGCGACATAAAACCCGGCAACCTGATGCTCACCGCCGACGGAACGGTGAAGGTTTGCGATTTCGGGATCGCCCGGCTGCATAACGCCACCAGCGGCCTGACCATCGGTGTCGGTCCCGGCACCGACGCCTATCGGGCCCCTGAGCTGTTCATAGGCGAACCCGCCAACCCTCGCACCGACCTGTACGCGCTGGGAGCGACCATCTTCCAGTTGCTGACCGGACGCCTTGACTTCATCCGCAAAGGCCGGACGGTGCTGGCCCTGAAGGCCGACACCCCGCGCGAGTTGGGGACCTACCTGGAGCTCCTGCTGGCGAAGGAGCCGGATCGGCGTCCGTCGAGCGCGGCCGCCGTAGCCGAGCACCTGCGCGAGCTGCGGCGCTGGTTCGCCAGTCCTGCTCATCCGATCAACAAAGTGCGGGCCCTCCTCGACGAAGCCGTAAAGCACGGCGAGGCCGGGCGTCACGACATCGCCGTCATTCTTCTGCGAAGCCTGGTGTCGGACTATCTCTTCGGTCCTCACATCGACTCCGCACACCCGGATGCTTTGAGGGTCCGTCAGAGCCTCGCCTACTGGGCGGGCAAGGCCGAAGATGCGACCACAGCACGCGACCAATACAGCTTGCTTCTGTCCCTCCAGGCACATGCCCTCGGTCCCGGGCACCCCGACACCCTGACCACTCTTCACAAGGTCGCCCACTGGGCGGATGAGTCCGGAGACCCGGCAGCCATACGCGACGAGTTCGCCACCTTCTACCTGCCCATCTACGAACGCGTTCTCGGTCCCGAGCATCCCGGCACCCTGACCATCCGCAACACCCTCGCCCGCTGGACGGACAAGACCAAGTAAAGCCGCTGATCCCTCGACCGACCGCCATGCCCGGAGGCCGCCGCACAGCGCTGTACGGGCGGCCTGGACAGCAGGGAGGACGGCGACATGGCCTGTGTCCGGCAGCCTGCAACTCTCATTTCCGGAACGTTCGGGAGGCGGACGTTCGGGAGCGGCACGTACGTTCTGCCGTTGCGCCTGTCCTGATCAGGCCATTGATCGCACCTCACCTTCGGCGGTCGCATAGCGTTACGAGCGTCAACGGAAGGTATTCCTTCGTGGTCGTCGTGCCGCGCCGGCGCATCGCGAAGGCACTCGGGAGGTCACCGATGACCAGCCCCTATATCCGACGCCGCCGCCTCGCCGCCGAACTGCGCAAGCTCCGCGAGGCCCGCGGCTTCACCACCGACGAGCTGGCACGGGTCGTCTACCAATCCCGCACCAAGATCTCCAAGCTGGAGAACGCCCAGATCCGCCCGGAGGTCGGCGAGATCATGACGATCCTTGAGGCCCTGGAGGTCACCGGTAAGCAGTACGACAGAACGCTCCGGCTCGCCCGCGACGCATCCACCAAAGGCTGGTGGGACAGGTACGGCAAGGCCATGGGACCTCGCCAACGTCTATATGCCGATCTGGAATCTGGGGCCGAGTCCGTGCGCAGTTACAACCAGACGGCCTTCCCCGCCGTCCTGCAGATCCCCGAGTTCATCGACGCGATGGTCGAGCTGGACGAGCATCAGGGGACGCTCGACTACTCACCGGCCCGTATGGTCGAGGCCCGGACCCGCCGACAGCAGCACCTTCTCAGTCCAGACGGTCCCACCTATGAGGCCGTGCTCGACGAGACCATGATCCGCCGGCTCGCCATACCGGCCACGGTGAAGGCCGCGCAGCTCCGGCACCTGATCAAGGTCGTCACAGCGGAACCGCGCATCGTCATGCGAGTACTCCCGTCGGACGTCCTCATCACCGGCGGCTTCCTCCCCAAGGCGTCCTTCTCCCTCTACGCCTTCGCCGAATCAACTGACCCGGCAACGGCCGTGGTCGACACTGTCACCACCGACCTCGTTCTGACCCAGCGCGACGAAGTGGCCCGGTATACCGGAATGTACGACCGCCTCCGGAAGGTGGCACTGTCCCCTGCCGAGAGTCTCGCCTTTCTCGGCGGGGTAGCCAACCACCTGACCAACGAGACAGAATCAGAGACATGACCAAGAACTACGTAGGCTGGCGCAAGTCGCGGTATAGCGAGCCGAACGGCGATTGCGTGGAGGTTGCCAAGGCCGCAGACGGCAGCATCGGCGTTCGCGACTCCAAGGCTCAGCCGTCGGCCGAGATCCTCGAACTCAGCCCTGCCGAGTGGGCTGGACTCCTCAGCCGTCTACGCAACACCTGAGACTTCGATCTTGGGCTGAGCCGCGCGCCATCGAGTCGGGCTCAGCCCGAGCGTCGTCGCCAGGTCAGAACAGGGCGTCCGGCGGGGCAAACAAGCCGTCAAAGGCGGGTTCCGCAGCACTCGGGTCCTCGGTCGCCAGCAACGCATCCACAGCAGACCCGCTCAGCCTTCCCTCAGCGACACTGCCTTTCTTCCGGCTTCCCTTTCTCTTATGAAGGCCCTGCGCGACTTCTTGCCGATACCGGTAGTGGTTAAGTACGAGCAGCTTGTCGAGCACGAGGTCACGCGCCTGCGGCGAGATTGTGAACCGAACGCCCTGCCCTGTCTCGTAAAATCCATGCTTCAGCTCAATTTCGCGCCAGGATGGCAATGAACCTGAGGTAACTAGCGCCTCGGCTTCCCGAATCGCAGGCTCCAGCTCCTCATCCAGTGCATAACTTTCTCGAACCGCCTCGTCTACTTCGATATGCGCCTGTCGCAGGTTGCTTACTTCTCGACTACTGACATGGACATCATGTACTCGACCATAGATTTCAGTAAGCCCCACTCTGGCTTGCAGCATAATCTGACTACGAATCGATTCGAGCCTGTTGCCCGCATCATCCATCCGCTCAATCAGAGTCGGTTGCGCGAATGTCTCAAAGCCGTCGGATGGCGTGTACCGCGAGTCGGTTCTCATGGTCGAGTTACCTTTGACGGTCCACCAGAAATAGTGCATTGAGCTTGAAAGTAGAGCAAGATATGCGTCGCGATCCGTTGCAATCACAACGGTCTGCTCGCTCATTACAGCGCCCACTGGAACGAAAACTGGAAGTCCAGTTCGACTGACTCTCGCAAACGCCAAGACTCGACCAAGAGGCGCAATAGCCTCATAGAGGTCGACCGTTGGCCTTGTGAACTGCCACCATATTTCCCGGCGGCGCCTATCGTTATTCTTTTCCCGAAACGGTTTGACTTCACGTTCGACTATCTCAAAGCAATCCGGGTAGGTGCGCGCCTTCTCCTCATCCCAGTCGTGGAAGTTGATGAC
Organism: Actinomadura sp. NBRC 104412; assembly: GCF_030269515.1. Classification (GTDB taxonomy): domain Bacteria; phylum Actinomycetota; class Actinomycetes; order Streptosporangiales; family Streptosporangiaceae; genus Spirillospora. The sequence continues at coordinate 22,677 of NZ_BSTM01000053.1, forward strand.
CCAGCGCGGCGCCGACAGATCCCAACGGGAATTCAGGTCCTCCCCACCCATGTACGGGAACAGCACATCTTTGTTACGCGAATCCTTATTGATAAGTTCCTGTGCCTTCTCTGGCTCAAGCAGGAAGCCTTTTCCAAGAACATTCGACCCCTGGAACGCTTGGTCCGCGTTAGCGGCGAGGCGGTACGGGTCGCCGACGACACGGGACTGAGGATCAAGGCTCGATGTGATCCCGACCACCTGACGTCCGTCCAGGATCAGCTTCTCTTCGGGTGCCGGGCGCCCCGTCCAGACCAGAGAGACTTCGAGGGACGCGGTCCCGGGCCAGGGCTGAGATTTCTCGGCGCGATAGATGTCCCAGCCCTTGTCGCGGGCCTGGGCGAGGCCGACTTCGCGTGTGTCGCCCTGGGCAAGGGTGTTGGTGGCGATGATGCCGACCCGGCCGTTATTGGTGATGGAGAGGTCGCGGAGGTAGAAGTACGCGCACAGGTCGGCGCTGCCGCGCTGGCCGCCCCCGATGTGCTGGACGAGGTATTCGCGCATGTCGGTGCCCATCGCGCCGGTGAGGCGCTGCCCTCCGATGAAGGGCGGGTTTCCAACGACGGCGGAGAAACCGCCGCGGCGCATGACCTCGGGGAACTCCAGGGACCAGTGGAACGGCTTGACCGAAGTCTTCCTCGTGCCCTTGAGCCAGCTCTCCAGCTTGTCGTGCAGCAGGGCTTCGACCGGTGATGACGCGGGCTCGCGGGCGAAGTCGTCGGGCTGCTTCCCGCGTCCGCCTCCGAGGGCGGCTTGCACTTCGTCGGCGAGGTCGCGCAGCCGGGCGTCGAGCACGTCCTCGGGGCGTCCGGCGGTGGACAGGGCCGCGGCGGCGACGGCGTCGGCGGCCAGCCGGAGCGATCCGGTGAGCCGCTCGGCCTCGGCGAGCTTGCCTCGCTTCTCCGCAACGCGCTCGATGTCGTCGGCGGGGAACGCCTCGATCTCCTCGCGGAGCTCCTGAGCCCGCGTGAGCATGGGCACCAGGTCGTCGATGATGTTCCCGAAACGCGCGTTGATCTCCCGGCCGCGCTTCGGATCGAGGTGGAAGCTCGTGACCTGCGCCTCGTCGATGAGGCCGACGAGGGAGTCGCCATGGCGGAGGGCGTGGTCGAGGAAGCTGAACGGCTTGTCCTTGGCGAGGGTCTCGATCCACAGGGACAGCTTGGCCAGTTCGACGGCCATGTCGTCGCGGTCGACGCCGTAGATGCAGCTCGCGGCGGTGCGGCGCTTGGCGAAGAGCAGGAGGTCGTCCCGGTCGTGGTCGGGGCCGAGCAGGTCGAGGACGTCTTCGGGCACACCGTCGCGTTTCCAGGCGTCCACGATCCGTTCAGCGATGTACCGGCAGGCCGACACCAGAAACGCGCCCGAGCCCATCGCCGGGTCGCAGACCTTCAGTTCGAGGAGTTCGGCCGCCGGCTTGACCCGCCATTCGTCCTCGGGGGCGCCCTCGGCGGGGCCGGGACGGTGGCACAGCGGCGCGAGGGTGTGCTGGACGATCTCCTGCGCGAGGGATTTCGGCGTGTAGTGGGTGCCGGTGGCGCGGCGGTCTCCGACCTGGGTGAACAGGACCGACTTGGCGGGATACACGGTCGGGTCGCGCCGCAGGTCGGGGCGCAGCAGCCCGAAGAACGGCCTGATGCGTCCGGCGAGTTCCTCGTCATTGTCGCAGGCGGCGTGCAGCGCGGCGGCCTGCTCGGTGTCCGGAACCTTGGCGAGCGCCTTCTCCAACTGCTTCGAGGTGGCGCCGCACTTGATCTTGAGCCAGTCGAGGAACGACGCGGTGCCCTTGGCGTACTCCTCCTCGAGAAGGCGGAGCGGCAGCTCGGGCCGGTCGCGTCCGATCAGCCCGACGTACGGTTCGTCGACCTTCAGGCAGGAGAACTCCAGCAGGCCCTCGTAGACGTGGCCGATCTGCTCGACGTCCAGGCCCTTGTAGGAGAGGCGTTCGGCGGCGGCCTTGCCGCGCTTGTGGCGCAGGATGAGCAGGGCGTCCAGGACCTCGTGGACGACGCGGTCGGTGACGGGGGCGGACGCCAGCCATTCGAATCCCGACGGATCGAACAGCGATCCGCCGTAGGCGGGAATGCGCAGGTCCGGGTGCTCGCTGCCGCCGTGGACGGCGCGGAACAGGGCGAGCAGCCGGTACCAGGCCGCGGAGCGCCGGTCCGCGACCTCCTCGCCTTGCTGGTCGCGTTCCTTCGACAACCTGTCGTACAGCGACGCCACCCCGTACGAGAGCCGGTACAGCTCGTCGGTGGGCAGCAGTTCCTGCTCTTCGGCGTACAGCAGGAACACCAGGCGCATCAGCACGATGAGCGCGGCCCGGTAGATGTCACGTTCGGCCACGTCGGCGAGCAGCGTGCCGCCGGACTCGCGGTCCAGCCGGGCGAGCTCCCCGACCAGCAGCTCGACGGCCTGCCAGACCTGGCGGCCGAGGGTGTCGGTGACCTGCGCCTGCGCCTGCGCGCTGCGGGCAAAGAGGGAGGACAGCCCGTCGGACGGGGTCCCGTCCGGGCGCTCGGCGGGGGCGAGCGAGCGGCGCGCGCCGAGCAGCGTCGCGAACGCCCGGAGCAGTACCGGCTCCTCCATCCAGAGATCGGCGTCGAAGACGGCGCTGGACATCGCTTCGCCGGGCCTTGCGTGCACCAGGATCCAGAACCGGCCGTTGGTGACCAGGGCCAGCGGCACGCCGGTCTCCCGGCACAGCGCGGCGGCCTGCTCGACGGGCGACGGCTGGTCTCCGTGCCCGCGGGTGAGCTGCTCGTCCCACGGGTGCTTGTAGATGAACAGCCGCATGGCGCGGCCGGCCGGGCTCGGCCCGTACGCCACGAAATCGGGCCGGGCGCGGTGGTACAGCTCCTTGATCGTCGAGCCCTGCACGAGCGCGTTGAAGGGGATACCGAGGAGGTTCCGCAAGACCCGGTCGTACCAGCCCGGCAGCAGCAGGTCGGGGTCTTCCTGCACCTGGCCCCATGCCTGCCGGATCTCGTCGCGGGTCTCGGCCGGCACGACGTCCAGCCCCTGCGGGAGGGCCTCAACGAGCACCGGGAGTGCGAGGAAGGGGCCATCGGGACGCAGCAGACCGAGCCATTCGGCGTGCTGCTCGGCGACCGTCTGGGCGGGGCGGCGGGTGCGGGGCGGCATCAGTGCGCCACCCCCGGCCGGTGCGCGACGGCGGCGGGCACCAGGAACGTCACGGCGGCGGGGAACCAGCGGCCCTGAGGGTCCGCGTAGCGGCGGCGCAGCGCCGCCGCCTCCCGTTCCCGCTGCTCGGGAATGGTGCGCAGCCGTTCGGCCAGGGCCTCCCGGTCGCGGCGCAGCTGGGTGCGCTGCTCGTCGGTGTCGAAGAGGCTGCCCTGCTCCCAGCGGCCCACATCGTCGAGCGCGGCCTTGATGGACCGTTCGAGCTCGGTCAGTACCGCCTTGATCGCCTCCACCTCCTCCTCGCCGCGCCGGGCGAGGAGCTTGTCGAGGCTGCGCGCCCGCTGCCCGGCCCGGGTACGCAGCGCCCTGCCCAGCGGGTCCGCCAGGTTCCCCCACAGCCCGGCGAGCCGGGCCCGGACGTCTTCGGGGACGGGCTCCTCGCTCGCGGCGGAGAGCCACTGTTCCACCTCGTCCTCGCGCGCGCGGACGAGCTGCCCGCCCTCGATGCGGCCGCCCGCCACGATGATCTCCTCGTGCAGCCTGGTGCCCTCGGCGCCGGTGACGACGACGCGGCCGTGGGCGACGACGGCGGGCGTGCGCAGCACGTCGCCGGGAACGGTCCGGGCCGTAACCCGGGCCAGCCTGGCGCTCTGGCCGGTCGCACCGGCCCACAGCTCCGCGCGCAGCAGCCGCAGGCACATCTGTACCAGGCGGTGGCCCAGGTGGAGGAGTACCACGTCGGTTCGTCCCGCCGCGGCGTCCTGGTCGAAGGTGACGGGACGCTCCACACCCGTGACCGGATGGTGCAGGCCGGCGTTGCGCGCCTTCGCCCACGCGCCCGGTAGCTCCGGCAACCGGAAGCAGCGCGCCGGGAAGCCGTCAGGGGCGGGGACGTCGATGAGGTCCTTGCGGTGGGCGAGCCGCAGTCCCGTGCGCACCACCCGCTCGACCATCTCCGGGAAGAGGTTCAGCTCGGTGCGGCTGCTCGCGAGAGCGCCGGTGAGCCGTTCCAGGTCCCGGGCCAGGTCGCGCTCGACCTTCAACCTGGCGTTCGTGGACTTGCGGGCGATCTCGACGTCCGCGCTCTGCCAGTCCGCCTGGCGTCCCAGCATCTTCTGCTCCACCCGGGCCGCGATGACCTCGCCGGCGCTGCCGAGATCCTCGCGGATCTGCTCGACCTTGCGCACCGCGGTCTGGAGGAACAGCATTTCGTCCTCCAGCGTGCCGTCGTCGAAATCGGCCCGGTCCCAGCCCCGTGGGACGAAGTGCAGCACCTGCACCTCGGCGGCGCGCTGGCCGTGCCGGTCGACGCGGCCGTTGCGCTGCTCCAGGCGGTTGGGGTTCCAGGGGATCTCCCAGTGCAGCAGCCGGTGGCAGTGGTTCTGCAGGTTGATGCCCTCACTGGCGGCATCGGTGGCGAGCAGGATCCGGACGTCCCCACCGGGCAGATCGGGAGGCTCCTGGAAGACGTTCTTGACGTGCTCGCGCTGCTCGCGGTCCTGCCCTCCGTACAGCAGTGCGATCCGGCCGGCGGGGTAGCCGGCGGCGACCAGCCGCTCGTGCAGCCAGCGCTGGGTGTCGCGGTACTCGGTGAAGACGATGACCCGCTCGGACGTCCACTCGCCGCGCGGGCCGTCCGGGCAGACGATCGGCTCCACCCAGGCGCGCAGCGCGGCAAGCTTGGCGTCGGGACGGTCCTGTGCTTCGCGCGCCCACGCGTGCAGTTCCCGCAGAAGGCCGCGCTCCTCCTCGGTGAGCGGCGGGAACATCCGCCGGACGGCGGTGAGCGCATCGGCCTCGACCATGCCGTACGCGGTGTCGTCCTCGGCGGTCTCCTCCAGGCGTTCGGCCAGTGGACGCAGCACCCTCGGCCCGGCCTGCGCGGCGGCCTGTCCGAAGTCGTCATCTCCGGCGTTCTTGGCGTTCATGGTGACCAGGTGCGTCTCGACGGTCTCCGCGAACGCCTTCGGGGAGGAGAACAGCCGCTTCTTCAACAGCATGGTCACGAAGTCGGCCGCGTTGGCGCCGCCCCTGCCGCTCGCCCCGGCGCGTGCTCGGCGGCTGTCGGCGTACCGGGTGAGCAGCGCGTGGGCGTGCCGTTCGGCCTCGGAGTAGTCGACCTCCAGGTAGCCGAGCCGGCGGGCGGGGAACGCCGGGGTACCGTCCCAGCTCGGCGGCAGGTCGCGCTTGAGGCGGCGCACCATGATGCGCTTGAGCTGCTCTTCGGACGGTTCGACGCCCCGGGCGAACCGCTGGTCATCCAGCAGTTCCAGTAGGGCCGTGAACGACTCCAAGTAGCCGTTGTGCGGGGTCGCCGACAGGAACAGCCGGTGCTCGCAGTGCGGAGCGAGTTGCCGGATCGCCTGCGTGCGCAGCGAGTCCACCGCATACTTGCCGCGTCCCGACGGCGCGCAGGTGTGGACTTCATCGACCACCAGCATGTCGAACGTGCGGGGATGGCGCGGGACGGCGGGCAGCACCTCCCGGAGCAGCCGCAGCGGCCGCTCCTGCTTGAGCCAGTCGATGCTCACGATGAGGCGCGGGTAGTGCGTCCACGGGTTGGCGTACAGGCCGCGCTCCCGGCGCAGCCGGCGCAGCAGGGCGGTGTCGACGATGTGGAAGTCCAGGCCGAACTTGTCGCGCATCTCGTCGTGCCACTGCATGGTGAGGCCTGCCGGGCACACGATGATCATCGTGCGGGCGCGGTGGCGGAGCAGCAGCTCCTGCATCACCAGCCCGGCCTCGATCGTCTTGCCGAGGCCGACATCGTCGGCGATCAGCAGGTTGGTGCGCGGCATCGACAGGGCACGGACCACCGGGTCGAGCTGGTAGTCCTCGATCTGGATGCCGGACCGGAACGGCGCCTGGAGGGCCGTCTTATCGGCCGACGCGATGGCGCCCCAGCGGACGGCGTCGAGGAACGCGTCGAGCTCCGCCGGGTCGTCGAAGCCGCCGGCGGGATGGGGCAGCAACGCCTGATCGTGGACAACCGCGTTGTACTCCAGCTCCCAGACGACGCGGAGCTCCTCGTCGCGCGCATCGTCCTCGATGCTGAACAACGTCACCAGGTGCTGGGGTTCGCCCGTCAGATCGTAGGGGTCGCTGCTGGTCACCGTCCCGCGGGCGACGTCGGCCACCACCCACTGACGGTTGCGGACGGTCACCAGCTGCCCCTGTGCCGGCGCCCCGCTCCCCGTCGCCACCATCGTCTCGCTCCCCATGCCCGCAAGTATCGCCGCGCACAGGACCCCCGTCGTCCCCGCAACGCTACGACGATGACCACAGTGAACCTTTTTCAGCAGGCGTGAGCTTCGCGGGTTTGTAGCACGTGAATGGCCTTGGCCAGGTGCCCGGCGCGGTGCGGGCAGCAGCGCAGCTTGCGGAGGATCCGCCAGCTCTTGAGCTGGG
>NZ_BSTM01000054.1 GCF_030269515.1 Actinomadura sp. NBRC 104412
CCGGCGCCGTTGGGGCCGAGCATGCCCAGCACCGTTCCTGTCTGGGCGGTGAAGGACACCCCTGCCAGCGCCTGGGTGTCCCCGAAGCGCTTCACCAGGCCATCGGCCTGGATGGCGTAGGTCATGTCACCTCCCGCGCGATGGGCGAGGGCCGCGGCGGGCCGGCCCGGCGGACGCCGTTCGGAGAGGCCGCCGGGCCTTCGCCGAGCCGGTACGCGGTCACTGCTCGCCGAACTTTCGGTTGTCGCCCATCTGGGTCAGCGCCGCCCCGGGCATGGCCCCGGCGAACGCGGGGCACTTGGCCGCGTCGGGCGGCAGGGTCGACGGATCGACCCCGGCCGCGACCTCCTCCCGTCCCGGCCCGATCCGTTCGGCCGCCGAGCGGAGCTCGTCCAGCGAGAACCCGTACAGGTCGGCCGCGTTCCCGGCGAGCATGGACGCCGCCTCGTCGGCGGGCACGCCCGCGAAGGCGAAGCGGATCGCCTCCTTGGAGTAGGGGAAGCTGGCCTCGACATGGGGGTAGTCGCTGCCCCACATGATCTTGTCGACGCCGACGAGCCCTCGCTTGGCGGTCTCGCTCGGGTGCAGGAAGCTCGCCCCCACGTAGCACTGCCGCTGCCAGTACTCGCTGGGGCGCAGGGACAACTGATCGATCACATGGGACCCGCGGTAGGTCACGTCCTCGCCGGCCAGCCCGGTGGAGGTGCGCGCCGAGTCGAAGAAGCGGTCCATGGACTTGAGCAGGGCCGGGATCCAGCCGACCCCCACCTCGGTGAACACGACCTTGAGCTCCGGGTACCGTTCGAGCACGCCGCCCAGGATGAGGTGGCGCAGCGTCCGCTGGTCCCACCACTTCATGTCCATGAGGAAGAACATGTCGTCCTCCGGCCGGTCGCCCGTCCTCGGGCCGGAGCCGCCGCTGTGGCAGTTGATCGGGATGCCCAGCTCGACGCAGGTCTCCCACAAGGGGCCGTAGTAGTCGTGATAGTAGAGCGGCGGAAGACCCGATCCCGGGGGCGCGCCCGGAAGCAGCACCCCGCCGCGCAACCCCGAATCGACGGCCGCGCGGATGTCGTCGATCGCCGCGTCGATGTCGTGCAACATGACCTGGATCACGGCCGCCCGGCGTCCCTTCGCCATCGAGCAGAAGTCCGCCGCCCAGCGGTTGTGCGCCTGCAATCCCGCCCGTCGGCGGCACAGCTCCTCCGTGTTCCGCACGGCGGCCTGGCCGCTCGCCAAAGAGGAGGTGGAGAAGAACGGCGGAACGGTGTTGGGGTAGAGCACCTCCGCCACGATTCCATCGTTCTCGAGGTCCTTCAGCCGGCGATCGGAATCCCAGTTGCGGGAACCGTCCTCGCCTTTCATGTCCTCATAGGGGATCTCGTAGGTCGCCGCCCAGCGGTCGAACTCCTCCAGATAGGACGACTCCAGATAATCCCTGTATCCGGTGAGCGGCGCACCGCCATGGCAGTCCACCGAGATCACGATGTGACGGTCCGCTGAGACCATGAGCGAATCCTTCCAAACGGAGAGATGGGGCGGCGGAATGAACACCGCCGCCCCACTGAGCGAACCTCAGATCAGATCCGCGCGTACGAGAAGCTGAGCGAGTGCTCCAGCTCGTCCGGCTCGTCCAGCTCCTGGACCTCCGGAGCCTCGACCTGTGCTTCCGCCGGCTCGGACAGGGTCCACGACTGGTCGGAGATAACCAGGTTGCGCATGTGATTTCACCCCCTTTCCTTGTCGAACGAACAGGGACATCGATGTCGGCTCGTCAGACCGACGAGCCGAAATGAGGGGTCGCGTCCGCGACCACGAAGTCCATATGGGCGCCGGTGATGCCCTCGCCGAAACCGATGTGCACCGGTCCCGCGCCCTCGTTGAGTTGCGAATTGAACGCCCAGTCCACGTGCGGCAGGACGTGCTGGTTGGTCCCGAGACCGAGCTCGGTGGCGTGCAGCCCGTACGCGGGGTTCGTCACCTCGAGGAGCGCGTCGGTGAAGTCCTCCCCGTCCGCGCGCAGGTCGGTGAGCACGCCGCCCTTGAGCCGCAGGATGATCGGCGCGCGTTTGCCGAGCTCCCGGCGGAGATCGTGGGCGGCCCGGATCCGGGCGTCGCCGGCCTCGTCGAACCGCGGGTCCCGGGCGACCAGGACGCCTGCCGCCGCGACGGTGCCGTCGATGGTGAAGGGACGCGGGCGGTCCGGCGAGGGCCGGGTGGTGAGGGCGACCTCGCAGTAGCTCCCCACGCTGACCCACTGCCCGGTGGCGATCGCCGGCGAGGGCCAGGCGTCGATGGTGAGGTTGTCGGCGAGCTTGCAGACGAACCGGGATCCGGGTTCCCCCGCCGAGCACGGGCCGTTCGAGACGAAGGTGACCGGGTCGGTCCGGCTCCCGAGGTCGTCGATCCACGTGCGGGTGCGCTCGCACGCGGCCCGGTAATCCGTCATAAGCGTGAGCCGCAGCGTGTAAAGGGCGGTGTCGAGTTCGGGATCGAAACTGGAGATCGGGACGAGCAGTACCCTGGCCCTGCGGAAACGCTTGCGGATCTCCCTGCTGAGCAATGTGTTCCGCAGGAAGAGGACCACGTTGGCCCCGTCATCGAGTTCGTCGGCCTCGGCCAGCGGGACGCCGGTCAGCCCGTATCGGGACGCCGCCTCAAGAAGTGAATCGTCGTCGCCCACCGCAAAGATTTCTCCGCTCGGAAAGATATCGCGGAGTCCCGCGGTCGAGACCGTGGCGGTGTCGTCGTGCCCGCTGCTGGACATATGATCCCTCTTTCGCCCGTCTCGCAATCCGATTCATGTCCAGTTACCAAGGCAATAATGCGCACCACCCCGAAGGGTGTCAAGACCAATCCGGCAAACAGGTTCGGGGTTCTGGAGAAGTGCAGTTCGGTCGGTTCGCGGTCCATCAAAATATATAGTCACCGGGCATTCTCCCTGGTCGGACCGAATGTTTTGGGTGCGCGTCGGGCCGTGGACTAATCCAGAATTAGTACACGCCTTACAGCGAAATCTGCAGTGCCGGGTACCCCGTTGTCGGCCCCGTTCGGGTGCTGGTCAGGACAGAAGGACAACCGGGGGAGGGGCCGGCCGGACCCGGGCGTCGCACGGCCCCGCCGGCCTGGACCTGCGGGGCCGTGCGGTGGAGGACGTCCATGGCGCGGCACAGCCTCCTGGCGTCGAACGGTGCCTGCGCTGGGCGGGTCGTACGGCACCCGGCGGCTACCGGGCGCGTGGGCTGCTCAACCTCGCGGGTCAGGCCAGCGGCGGACACGGTATGGCAGCCACCAGAGGTAAGGGCCGATGTCCGCGACGAGCCGATGCGCGCGGAACGCGCTCGCGACGGCCGGGGGGACCGAGTCGAGCGGGGCTCCCCGGTCGAGGACCCTGACGGCGTCGAGGTCGGTCTGGCGGCTGAAGGTGAGCCGGCGTTTGCCGGTCGTCCGGGAGTCACTGATCTGAATGAATCCGGGGCCCTTCCGGTAGGACAGGCTCCCGAAGCGGTACGCCATCCGCCATCGGCGGGCGGCGTCACCATCGCCTTGCACGCCATCGCCGTGCAGGACATCGCCTTGGACGACGGCGGAGGGGGGGTAGAGGTGCTGGAAGAGGGAGACCGGGAAGTCGTCCTCACACCTCAGCGTCCAGTGCGCCCACAGGCCGATCCTGGTGAGCTCCCGGATGAGCGAGAGCTGTTCCAGGGCGAGGCCGTGATCGGCGCCCCTCCGGATGTCGACGTCGTCGGCGAGGTCGACCCTGCGAGCGCCCTGCTCGCTGAACCGGAGGGCGGAGGCGGCGGGCGCTCCCTCCTCGGCCTCGGCGTCGCCGAGGAACATCTCCGGGATCTCCCAGGCCGCTTCCGTGTAGTCCCGCCAGAGCGTGACCCTGATGTTCGACATGGGACCTCCTCCTCAGCGCTGCGCGACCAGTCGCGACGCCTGCGGCGCGGTGCTCGCGGCCCGCTGGTGGACGGTCGATCTGGTCCGTTCGAGCTCGCGGTTGACCGCCACGGCCGCGACCTGGATGAAGTGGTCGTTGTCGGTGAAGACGATGCCGAGGCCGCGCCAGTCCGCGAGGATCCGGGAGACGGCCTCTTCGGAGCAGGCTTCCTCGGCGAACTCGGCCGAGAGCTTGCGGGACAGCACGGGAATGCTGCGTGGGTCGTCCAGCAGGCGGAACAGCGCGCGTTCCACCGGATCGTCGATGACGAGCGTCGACCAGGAGAAGTGCGGCCGCGTGTTGACGAGGACGATGCTCTCGCCCAGGTCGTGATAGGTGAGACGGCTTTCGGCCGCCGCCCGGTGCCAGTCGGCGACGGCGTCTCGCAGCCGGTCGGCGACATCCTCGCCGATCCCCGCCGGCCGCGCGTCGAAGATGTAGGTGAGGTCGTAGCACTCGCTTTCCGGCAGGTCGTAGATCAGCCGGTGTGAACGGGCGGGCCGCAGGTCCGGGAATCCCAGGTCGGGCTGGTTGAAGTACGGGCTGAACCGTTCGATCGCGATTCGGCTGGCGCCCATGGGCGGCGCGAGATGGTGCAGTGCCGGTAGTTGTTCGATGACGCTCGTGTAGTCGGCGGGCGTCTCCCCTGGGAACCCGTAGAGGTAGTTCCAGTAGACCTTGATGCCCAGCGGGTCGGCGTCCCTGATGACGCGCACGTTCTGGCAGCCCGTCACTCCCTTGTCCATCAGTTTCAGGACACGGCTGCTCAGGTTCTCGATGCCCGGCTGGATCGTGACGATGCCCGCGTCGGCGAGGGCCTGGAGTTGGTGCCGCCGCAGGTTCGACTTCACCTCGCAGGTGAGGCGCAGGTCGTAGTCCGCCTCGGCCAGCCGCGGCAGGAGCGAGGTGATGTAGGACATGTCCAGGATGTTGTCGACCACGTAGAGATCGAGGACCCGGTGGCGTTCGACGAGCTCCATGATCTCGTCGTAGAACCGTCCGGGACTCTTGCTGCGGAACTCCATGAAGGAGCCGTTGAGACCGCAGAACGTGCAATGGTGCTTGGCGCCCCACCAGCATCCTCGCGCGCCTTCCACGACGAGGACCGGTTCGACCCAGGAGCGCGCCACCGACGTCGACCACCGCTGGAAGTACTCGTCATAGTCGGGCGGCACCAGCACACCGGGCGGGAGAGGCTTCTCCTCCATGGCGTTGGCCACGGAGGTGCCGTCCGCCCGCCGCCAGCACAGACCCGGGATGTCCGCGAAGTCCCCGTTGCCGCGTAGCGCCTCGATCAGCGCCGGAAAGCTCAGCTCACCCTCCCCGCGGACGACGTGGTCGACGTAGGGGAAGTTGCGGTGAACGGCGGCTCCCTGAGGGCCGTCGCAGTTGGCGCCGCCGAACACCGTCACGATGTGCGGGGCGAGGCGCTTGATGTGCCGGGCCGCGGCCAGCGAGGCCACGTTCTGCTGGAAGGTGGAGGTGAACCCGACGACGTCGGGCTCCATCGCGACGATGCGCTCGGCGAAGGTCCGGACGAACTCGTCGCTCAGCGCACGCAGCCTGAGCATCAGGTCGACCCGTTCCCCGGGGAACTCGGCACGCGCCTTCTGCTCGAACTCCTCGGCGTGACGTTCCTTCTCGTGCAGCGCGGAGGCGAACACCCACTCCCCGCAGCTCTCGAAATGGGTGTCGGTGGCGAAGAACTTGTAGTCCCGCAAGGTCAGCGGGCATCGCTCGCGGAGCCAGTCGGCATAGTCGAGGTGCCCGTAGACGGTGCGGACCTCCACCCCTTCGAGCCGGGTCCGCGCGATCCGGGTGAGGATTCCCAGGGCGATGGGGGGCATGTCGATCGATGCCCATGGCATCGAGACCAGGAGAATACGCATGATCACCTTTATCGTTCGCAGGGGCGAGGGCATCGACGGGGAACGGACCCGGAGCCGCCCGGCCTCTCCCGCCGCGCCCGCCGGGCGGAGCCATCTCCTTTATCGCTTTCAACGCCGATGCATGCGATGCTCGGTATTCCGGCGTGAACTGTCAAGAGAGATCAAATGCCCATGCCCGGGTCAAGAGGGATTCGGGATGTTCCGGCAATGCGGCGTGCGGCGCTCCGGGCATTGTCATTCGCCCAGGTCAAAGGGCATGGAATCCGCCCGATGGCGGTGCCGGGCAGTTCTTGTTGAGTACTCGCCGTCGGTCGAACTGAGTACATCGGGGTGAATACTTCTGGCGACCCGGAGCTATTACCGCGGCATCCGCGGCTCACCGCCGGCCGTCGCCCTGGTCCCGCCCCGAGTTCTTCCCGTCGCCCTTCTCGCCGTTCTTCGCGTCGACCTTCTCGCCGCTCTTCTCGTCGCTCTTCGCGTCGTCGTCCTCGTCGTCATCGTCGGGCGAGAGCGTCACCCAGATCGGGAAGATCACCCAGACCGACAGCATGACCGTCATGGACCTGATCCATGGCCAGAGGTCCCCGGTGCGGTCGGGGTCGTCGATGGCCACGATGATCGCGAGCAGCAGCCCGCAGGTGATGACCCATGTCAGGCACGCCTTGCCGAACTGGCGCCACTCGTAGCGCACGGCGGCCTTGCCGGTCTTGGGCGGCCGGCGCGGAGGAGGCCCACCGGCCCAGCGGTGCGCGAACCGGGCATCGGCCCACCGGACCGTGCTCGGCCCGAACACCACGGAGAACCCGATGTACACGGCCGCGAGCCCGTGCTCGGCCCCGGCCGTCGCCCCCGCGCGCAGATCGAGATAGGAGGCGATGAGGAGAATAAGATCGATGAGCGGAACACCCGCGAGCAGCGCCGCGCCGAGCTGCCGCCGGCCGAGCAGATAACGTGCCACGAGCCCGGCGCCGAGGACGACCCAGAAGCCGATGTCACAGGCCACGATGACGGCGAAGATCATGCCTTTGCGTCCACTTTCCGTATCGGTGGGTCAGTTCCGCGTCATGGCGTCCGGCCCGCACCCGATGGAGACGTACGAGAGCGGCTGGTGATGGGTGTCCTCCCGCCGGTATCAATCCCCATGGTGCTTTGTACGGCGACGTCGCGCGCATCTTAATGTCGGCGTGCCGCATTTTATGCTGGTAGATCTTCGATGGGGCGTCAAGCTCCCCCCGGGGACCCCGACGGCGTTCCCGCGTACAGAGGAAGTATGACGATCCCCGGAAATGATTATTGAACGACCGCCGGCCGGCCGAGAACAATCTCAATGACCTGGGACGGCGACGGTCCCGAGTGCCGTGCGGTGCCGGCTCATCCGCAAGTCCCCGCATCATCCACAGCGTCACGACACCAGGAGGAAGAGCGTGCCTGCACACGTTGGCGAAGCGGCCGAGAGCACTCCCTTCCTGATCATTTCCTCCGACACCCATGCCGGGCTGCGGGCCGACCAGTACCGGGATTTCCTGGAGTCCAGGTACCACCCGCACCTGGACCGCCACGTGGAACTGCTGAAGGCCACCGCCCGCGTGCGCGAGAAGATGCACGACCAGGAGTTCGTCAGCGAGTGGCACGCGGAGAACGACGAGGGCCTGCGGGGTGGCTGGGACGCCGCGCGCAGGGATCGGGAGCTGGACCGGGACGGCGTCACCGGCGAGGTGATCTTCCCGGACGCCGATGGCGAGTCGGGCACCACGGCGGTGCCCTTCGGCGCGGGCATCGGCATGTCCGGCGCGGACTACGATCCCGAGCTCGCGCTCGCCGGCGCCCGTGCGCACAACAGGTGGCTGGCCGACCTCTGCCGGCAGAGCCCCGCGCGGCGGCGCGGCGTGATCGTCGCCCCCATCGTCGGGAACGTCGAGGGCGCGGTGGCCGAGATCCGCCGTGCCCACGCGGACGGCCTGCGCGGCGGCATCATGATCCCCTCCCTGTGGGGGCACGGGAACCGTCCCTACCACGACGGGGAATACGACAAGGTCTGGGCCGTCTGCGAGGAACTGGGCCTTCCCGTCCAGACCCACGCCGGCGCGGCCCCCAGCGCGGACCTCGGCCGACATCTGGGGCTGTACGCCACCGAGGTCTTCTGGTGGTCGGCGCGTCCCATGTGGTTCTTCATCTGGAGCGGCGTCTTCGAGCGGTTCCCGCGGCTGCGTTTCGGCGTGCAGGAGTGCGGTCTGTGGTGGGTCGCGAACCTGCTCTGGCAGATGGACGTGGCGTTCGACCGCCGGCATGGCACGAAGAAGCTGGCCGGTTTCGGCGAGCACATGAAGCGGCGGCCGAGCGAGTACTTCGACACCAACTGCTTCGTGGGCGGCTCCACGGCCCTGCGCAAGGAGCTGGCCGACCGCCATCAGATCGGCGTGGGCAACATCCTGTGGGGCAACGACTTCCCGCACCCGGAAGGTACGTGGCCGTACACCCGGGAATGGCTCACGCACATGTTCGCCGATGTTCCGGTGGACGAGACCCGGGTGATACTCGGCGAGGCGGCCGTGGAGATCTTCGGTTTCGACCGCGAGGAACTGATGCCGATCGCACGGCGCATCGGCCCGCGTCCCTCCGACATCGGGCAGGGCGAGGCGTCCCAGCGGACCACGGCCCATCGGATCCCCGAACCACGGGGCCGCCACTGGCTCGACGAGCCCGATGTGCCCCAGATCAGCAGATCCGCCTGAGTCAACGGCCGGGCAAGACCCCTGGGTGTCGCTCGACACGCCTGCGCCCGCGAACCACGCCCCGCGGCACGCGACGGCCGCTCACGGCCGCTCGCGTGCCCCGGTCCTGAAAACCCGCTTGCTAATGTTGGAAATTGCCGATGTTGTCAGTTGGGTCGGCGCGTCGCAATCTGGCGTCAGGGTGAGCGGAAGGGGATCGAGCACGGTGAGCGCGCCGCTGTACCAGCTGAAAGCGGAGTTCTTCAAGACACTGGGGCATCCGGCCCGGATCCGGGTCCTGGAGTTGCTCAGTGAGCGGGACCACGCGGTGGCCGAGATGCTGCCCGAGGTGGGGATCGAGCCGGCTCATCTGTCCCAGCAACTGGCGGTGCTGCGCCGTGCGGGACTGGTGGTCTACCGCAAGGAGGGCTCCACGGTCATCTACTCGCTGACCAGCCCGCGCGTGGCCGAGCTGCTGGCCGTCGCCCGGGAGATCCTGTCGGGGGTGCTCTCCGTGCAGGCGGAGCTGCTGGACGATCTGCGGGCCGCCGGCACCGCCGAGGGGTCCGGCCGCTCCTGAGCCCGTCGCCGGTGGGACCCGTCCTTCCGGTGTGCCACGAGTTGCTAATGTTGGCAATTGCGCAGGATGCTAGTCCTTCCTGCGGGCTGGCGCCGTGGGCGCGATTCTCACGTTGAGGGGCATGGTGAAACGTCTGCTGCGCAAGATCCGTGAGACGGGCCGGGTCGCGGAGCCGCCGCCCCAGCGCCACGAGGGCGTACCCCCGGCCAACGTCCGGGAGCTCGGCGGTTCGGTGCAGGTCCGGCACGTGGACGCGGGGTCGTGCAACGGCTGCGAAGTGGAGATCGCGTCGGCGTTCGGCCCGGTCTACGACGCCGAGCGTTACGGGGTGCGGCTGGTGGCCTCGCCGAGGCATGCCGATGCGCTGCTGGTGACCGGGCCGGTGACCCGCAACATGCAGGTGGCGTTGCGCCGTACGTATGAGGCCGTCCCCGAGCCGAAGGTCGTCGTGGCCTTGGGGGACTGCGCCCGGAACTGCGGGGCGTTCGCCGGCGCGTACGGCGTGGTCGGCGCCGTGGGTGACGTGGTGCCGGTGGACGCCGAGGTGCCCGGGTGCCCTCCGGAGCCGGAGGCGATCGTGGCCACGTTGCGAGCGCTTTCCGGCCGATGAGCCTTACGGGTGGGGCGCTGTCCGCTGGGCTTGGGGCAAGTCTGGTCGCCGCCGGGGCGGGGACGCTGCTGCCGCGAAAGGCCCGCCGTGCGGGGACGGCGCTGGGGACAGGTGCCGCAGGGGCGGCGGGCGTGGTCGCAGGCGTGGCGGCGCTGACCGGGCACTCCTGGGAGGCCAGGGTGCCGGATCTGCTGCCGCTGGCCGGGGTCTGGTTGGCGGTCGATCCGCTCAGCGGGGTCTTCCTCGCGGTCACGGGTGCGGTGGCGGTGTGCGTCGCCGTGTACGGAGTGGGCTACGCCCGTCCCGGGTCCGACGGCCAGGGTTTGGACGGCCGGATCACCCAGGCGATGGTCCCGTTGTTCGTGGCGGCGATGCTGCTGGTGCCTGCGGCGGCCAGTGTGAGCACGTTCCTGGTCGCGTGGGAGTTGATGGCGCTGACCTCGCTGCTGCTGGTCGTGGCCGAGCATCGGCGGCGCGCGGCGGTGGCCGAGGCCGGGCTGTGGTACGCGGTCATGACGCACCTGGGCCTGGTGGTCATCCTGGCCGGTCTGGCCGGGTTCGCGGCGGCGGCGGACGGGGAGACGTTCGCGCGGCTGCGCGTGGCATCCGAGGGCTTGTCTTCGCCGGTGCGCGACGCGGTGTTCGTCGTGACCTTCGTCGGTTTCGCGTCCAAGGCGGGCATCGTGCCGCTGCACGTGTGGCTGCCGCGCGCCCACCCCGAGGCGCCGAGCCACGTGTCGGCGCTGATGAGCGCGGCGATGGTCAACCTGGGCGTGTACGGGATCGTGCGGGTGGGGTTCGACCTGCTGGGCGGCGGCCCCGTCTGGTGGTGGCTGGTGGTGCTCGGGGCGGGCGCGGTGTCGGCGTTGTACGGGATCTTGCAGGCGGCGGTGGCCACCGATCTCAAGCGCCTGCTGGCGTACTCGACCTGCGAGAACATGGGGCTGGTGCTGGTGGGGGTCGGCGCCTGCGGCTTCTTCGCCGCCTCGGGCGCGCGTCCGCTGGCGGCACTGGCGATGACCGCCGCGTTGCTGCACCTGGTCAACCACGCGGGGTTCAAGACGCTGCTCTTCCTGGCGGCGGGTTCGGTGCTGCACGCCACCGGGACCCGGGACCTGGACGCGCTGGGCGGGCTGCGGTCGCCGATGCCGGCCACCACCGCGCTGTTCGGCATCGGGGCGCTGATGGCCTCGGCGCTGCCGCTGGGCAGCGGGTTCGTGAGCGAGTGGCTGCTGGTGCAGAGCCTGATCCACGCGCTGCCCTCGGGCGGCACGATCGCGGCGGTCGTGATGCCGCTGGCCGTGGCGGTGGTGGCGCTGTCGGCGGGCCTGGCGATCGCCACGTTCGTCAAGGCGTTCGGTGTGGGCTTCCTGGCCCGGCCGCGCACACGTGAGGCCGGGCAGGCCCACGAAAGCCCCGTGACGATGGTGACGGGGATGGCCATCGCGGCCGTGTGCTGCCTGGCGCTTGCGCTGGCCCCAGGCTGGGCGGCGTCGGGTCTCTCCCGCGCGATCGCGGTGGCGGCGCCGGGGCCGGAGGCGGTGACCGGCGCGGCGACACTGCGCTTGGCGGGTCTGGCGAGCACCATGTCCCCGATCATCATCGCGGCCGCGCTGCTGATCGCGGTGGTCGGGCTGGTCGCCCTGCTGCGCGCGGTCGCGTCGCGGCGGGCGCGGCGGCGCGCACGCCTGTGGGATTGCGGTGCCGGACCGATGTCGGCGCGGATGGAGTACACCGCGACCTCGTTCGCCGAACCGCTACAGCGGGTGTTCGACGACGTGCTGGCGCCCGAGACCGACCTGGACGTCACGCCGCGCGCCGAGTCGGCGTACCTGGTGGAGCGCGTGACCTACCAGGCGCGGGTGGGCGACCGGATCGAACACCGGCTGTATCGGCCGGTGCTGGCCGCGGTGGCGTGGACCGGGCGGGCGGCACGCCCGCTGGCCAACGGCAGTGTGCACCGCTACCTCGGGTACGGGTTCTCCGCGTTCACCGGTGTGCTGATCGTGCTGACGGTGCTGCGGTGAGCACGATGGTCGCGGGTACGGTGGCGGCGGCCGCCCAGGTGGCACTGGTCGGTGCCGGGGCGCCGCTGCTGGTGGGCGTGATGCGGCAGGTGCGTGCCCGCCTGGAAGGACGTGCCGGGGCCGGTGTCCTCCAGCCGTGGCGGGACCTGCGCAAGCTCCTGCGCAAGGAACCGATCACCCCGGACGGCACGGGCCCGATCTTCCGGATCACGCCGCTGGTGCTGGCGGGCACGGCCCTGGTGATCGCGGCCGTGATGCCGATCGCCACCACGGCGTCGCCGCTGGACGGCGCCGCGGACCTGTTCGCGGTGACCGCCCTGCTGGCGCTGGGCACGGTCGCGCTCGCGCTGGCCGGGCTGGACACCGGCACCGCCTTCGGCGGGATGGGGGCCAGCCGCGAGATGACGGTGATGGCGCTGGTCGAGCCCACCATCCTCGTATCGATCTTCGCGTTGTCGGTACGGGTCGGCTCCACCAACCTCGGCGCCATCGTCACCTCCACGCTGCACGACCCGCAGAGCGTGGTCTCCCCGGTGAGCGTGCTGGCCGCGGTCGCGCTGGCGGTGGTGGCCATCGCCGAGACCGGGCGGATCCCGGTGGACAACCCGTCCACGCACCTCGAACTGACGATGATCCACGAGGCGATGGTCCTGGAGTACTCCGGCCCGGACCTGGCACTGGTGGAGTGGGCGTCGGCGATGCGCCTGACGATCCTGCTCGGCCTGGTCGCCAACCTGTTCGCGCCCTGGGGGATCGCCGGCGCGTCCCTGGCGATGCTGCCCATCGCGCTCGCGGCCTTCGCCGCCAAGGTCGCGCTGCTCGGCGGGGCGCTCGCCGCCGGTGAGGTGTTCATGGCCAAGCTCCGCATGTTCCGCGTGCCCGAGCTGCTCGCCGGCTCCTTCGTGCTGGCGCTGCTGGCGGTCGCCGCGTCCTACTTCCTGGCGGCCCCGTGAACCACACCCTGTACGTGCAACTGCTGGACCTGGCCTGCGGGGCGTTCCTCCTCACCGGGGTGCTGGTGCTGTGGCGGCGCGACCTGGCCGCGATCGTACGGCTGTTCGCCGCCCAGGGCGTGGCCCTCGCCTGCCTGGTCGCCGTGCTCGGCGTCGAGGAGGGCGACTCGGAGGTGATCGGCCTCGCGGCGGGCATCGGGCTGCTGCGCGCGGTCGCGCTGCCCTGGCTGCTGCGTCGCGCCATGGGCGCCGGGGGCGCGGTCCGGGAGACCGATCCCCGGGTGAACGTGGCGGCCTCGCTGGTGATCGCCGCCCTGCTGGCCCTGCTCGCCTACGCCGTGACCCGCCCGGTGGTGAGCCTGGCCCCCTCGCCCGCGGTGCAGGCGGTGCCGGTCGCCCTGACCGTGGTGCTGATCGGCTTCTTCGTGCTGGTCACCAGGCGGCGCGCCCTGTCGCAGGTCGTGGGGTTCCTGCTGGTGGACAACGGCATCACGGCGGTGGCGTTCCTGACCACCTCGGGAGTGCCGCTCATCGTCGAGCTCGGCGTCTCTCTGGACGTGCTGCTGGCCGTGCTCGTGCTCCAGGTGCTGACCGCCCGGATCCGCGCCGCGTTCGGCGACACCGACCTGGACGACCTGCGGGAGTTGCGGGACTGATGACGCTGCTGTTGATCGCCCCGGTCGGGGCGCCGGCGCTGGCGGCCGGTGCGTACGCCGCCCTGGGGTGGCGGCGCGCCACGGCCTGGCTGGGCACCGTCGCGGCCGCCGCACTGCTGGCCGCCGCCGTGACGCTGGCCATCCGCGCCATGGACGCGCCGGTCACCGGCCTGGGCGGGCTGCTGCGGGCGGACGCCCTCAGCGCGTTCATGCTGATCGTGATCGGCGCGGTCGCGCTGCCGGCGATGCTCGCGAGCCCCGGCTACCTGGACGCCGAGCACGCCGCCGGGCACGGCACCGCACGGGACATGCGTCGCTACGGTCTGCTCACGCAGGGGTTCGTCGCCGCGATGGCGTTGGCGGTGCTCGCCTCCGGGCTGGGCGTCCTGTGGATCGCGATCGAGGCCACCACGATCCTGACCGCGTTCCTGGTCGGCTACCACCGCACGCGCAACGCCACCGAGGCCGCCTGGAAGTACGTGGTGATCTGCTCCACCGGCATCGCGCTGGCGTTCCTGGGCATCGTCCTGCTGCACTTCGCCGCCCGGCACGCGCACGTCCCGTCCTCGGGCGCGCTGGACTGGATGCGGCTTTCCGTACACGCCGGGCGACTGGACCCGGACGTGACGCGCCTCGCCGCCGCCCTGCTGATCCTCGGCTTCGGCACCAAGGCGGGCCTCGCGCCCCTGCACGCCTGGCTGCCCGACGCGCACAGCCAGGCCCCCGCACCCGTGTCCGCGCTGATGTCCGGCGTCCTTCTGCCGGTCGCCTTCTACGCCGTCCTGCGCGTCAAGATGATCGCCGACGCCGCGCTCGGCACGGGTCCCGCGCGGACGCTGCTGCTGATCCTCGCGTTGGCCTCGCTCGCCATCGCCACCGTGCTCCTACTGGCCCAGCGCGACTTCAAGCGGATGCTCGCCTACTCCAGCATCGAGCACATGGGCCTGCTCGCCCTGGGCGCCGCGATCGGGTCACGCCTCGCCGTGATGGCCGTGCTCCTGCACATCCTCGGGCATGGCCTGGCCAAGTCGGTCGCCTTCCTGGCGTCCGGGCACATCCACCAGGCCGTCGGCAGCAGCCGGATCGACGCCGTGCGCGGTCTCGCCGCCCGCTCCCCGGTCGTGGCCTGCGGGTTCGGCACGGCCGTGATCGCGTTGCTCGGCTTCCCGCCGTTCGGCCCGTTCGCCAGCGAACTCGGCGTCTTCCGCGCCGGTTTCGCGGCCGGGCTCGGCTGGGCCGTCGCCACCGCGCTGGTCCTGCTCCTGGTCATCACCGCCGCCCTCGCCGCCCGGACGGGCATGATGCTGCTCGGCACCCCGCGGACCGGCCCCGGCGCCGCCGCCTTCCCCCTCCGCCCGTCCAGAACGGGGACGGCGGCCCTCGTCCTGGGGCTCCTGGGCTGCGCCGCGATCGGAATCGGCCTCGGCCCGCTGCACGACCTTCTGGACCAGGCCGCCGCCGTCCTGGGAGCACACCGATGAGCCCAACCGACGCCGCCGCCGTGCCCCGGCCGGAACGTACCAGCGCCGAGGTCGACGCCGCCGCGCTGCCGGAACAGGCGGCCGCCCTGCTGGGCGACGGCGCCCGCCTGGCCCTTGTGGCGGCGCACCAGGATCCCGGCGGCCTGCGCGTGGTGTACCTGTTCACCCGCACCGGGCCGGACCGCCGCACCGAACTGCACGTCCGCCTGGACGCCGCCGATCCGGTCCTGCCCAGCCTGGCCGGCATCAGCTTCCCGGCAGGCCGCTTCGAACGCGAGATGCACGACCTGTACGGCATCGTCCCGCAGGATCATCCGCTCCCGCGCCGCCTCGTCCGCCACCACCACTGGCCCCGCGGCTGGTACCCGATGCGGGACGACGCCGGGCCGCCACCGCGGTTCGGCGACCCGGAGGGGCCCTACCCGTTCGTCCAGGTCGAAGGCACGGGCGTGTACGAGATCCCGGTCGGTCCCGTGCACGCCGGGCTCATCGAACCTGGCCATTTCCGCTTCTCCGTCGTCGGCGAAAGCATCCTCAAGCTCAAGGCCCGCCTGTGGTTCGTCCACAAAGGCATCGAGAAGCTCTTCCAGGGACGGCTCCCCGCCGATGCCGTGCCGCTCGCCGAGCGCGTCAGCGGCGACACCACCGTCGGCCACACCCTGGCCTTCTGCCTGGCCGTCGAAGAGGCCGCCGACGTACGGGTCGCGCCCGAGGCGCAACGCGCGCGGGCGATACTGCTGGAACTCGAACGCCTCTACAACCACGTCACCGATCTGGGCGCGCTGTGCAACGACGTGGGCCACTCGATTCTCAACGCCCAGTTCGGCCGTGTCCGCGAGCGGCTGCTCCGCCTCAACGCCCAGGTCACCGGGCATCGGCTGCTGCGCGGCGGCGTCCACCTCGGCGGCGCCGTCCTGCGCGCCCTCCCCGACCCCGCGACGCTGGGCGCCGTCGAGGCCGACATCGCCGAGATCGTCGAACTGGCGCTCGGCCACACCGTGGTCGCCGACCGCTTCACCGGCACCGCGCCGCTGAGCACCCAGGCGGCACGCGACCTGGGCGCCCTCGGCTACGTCGCCCGCGCCAGCGGACTGGACGCCGACGCACGCCGCGACCATCCCTTCGCCGACCTGCGGGCGGCACCGGCCGTACCGACCGCCGACACCGGCGACGTGCTGGCCCGCTTCCAGATCCGCGCCCGCGAGATCACCGCCTCCATCGCGTTCATCAACGACCTGACCGGCGACCTCGGCCCGAGCATCCACCGGCAACCGCTCGCCCCACCACCCGTCCCGCCGGTCGGCCCGGCCTCCGGTGTCGGCATCGTCGAGGGCTGGCGCGGCACCATCGTCCACCGCGTCGAACTCGCCCCCGACGGCACCCTCACCCGCACCAAGATCGTTGACCCCTCGTTCTTCAACTGGCCCGCCCTGCCGATCGCCCTGACCGGCGCGATCGTCCCCGACTTTCCCCTGGTCAACAAGAGCTTCAACCTCTCCTACGCCGGCAACGACCTGTGACGTGACGCAGCCTGCGACCAGCGGGGATGGTCCGCCACTCCAGGAAAACCTCGGGCGGTTCTCCCCGCGCGAGCGGGAGTGTTCCGTCAGACGCGATGATCAGGTTTCCCGGAGACGCGTTCTCCCCGCGCGAGCGAGGGTGGTCCGTACGGCGACGGCACCGCCGAGGCCCTGCGGCAGTTCCCCCCCGCGCGAGCGGGGGTTGGTCCGAATCCCACGGTCCAGGTGATCGGCATTGGCGGGTTTTCCCCGCGCGAGCGGAAGCGGTCCGGTCGTCAGCGTCCGGGATCCACCGCGCCCGGAGTTCTCCCGCGCGAGCGGGGTGGTCCGGTCAACTTCGGCCAGTTCGATGCTGCGGACCTGTTCTCCCCGCGCGTGCGGGGATGGTCCCCAGCATGCCGTGTTTGAAGCTAATTCGTATCGCTGCTCCCCGCGCACGCGGGGGTGGTCCGGCGCCTTCTCCGGAACCGGCGCACTCCCCAGGATTCTCCCCGCGCGAGCGCGGGTGGTCCGCACACATCGCGTCCGGCGTTCCTGCGGGCCTGGTTCTCCCTGCGCGAGCGCGGGTGGTCCGCTCGTGCAGCCAGCCTACCGGGGCATGGAGCAGTTCTCCCCGCGCGAGCGGGGGTTGGTCCGCTGCGCTGAAACATCCAGCTCAGCCCAGGCCATTCTCCCCGCGCGAGCGGGATGGTCCCGGCGACCCGGACCGGCCCGACAGCAGGCCTTCCTGCCCGCGCACGCGGGGATGGGGGTTTCCGCGAGCCGGGCTCATATAAGGGTTGTGTGGCGGCATGAGCCGCCTACCTGTTTCCGGCCGGTGGTCTTCGGACCGCATCCCCGCCTCTGCCGATCGCCGCCGCTCATGACGGGGAGTGTTTCCGGATTTTTAGCAATTGCTCGGCATCGACATGGAAGCCGTGGCCGCGAAGGCACGGCGCATCGTCGAGCGACCCGCGGAACTCAACGAGCGGTTGTCCGGGCTTGTCGGGCAGGACGGCCGCGGCTCTGATTCTCGGGATTGCGCGAACTCCACATCGATTCACGGGCGATGCGGATGGGGTCGGAGGAACTCGCGGAGACCATCCAGCGGCTCACCCGGGAGGCCGTGGCGGATCTGGAGCGGCAGTAGGCCAAGCTGCACCGCGTTCCTGCCTGTGTGCTCGGTGCGTCCGTCCTGTGTCGGCGTTTACGGCTCCGTGATCGTGTGCAAGGTCAACAGGAGTTCGGAGGCGGTCACCGCATCCAGTTCGCCGAAGGTCGCCCCGTTGATTTTTACGGCCATGAGCGTCTGTGTTTCGGTGCGGCCCGGGTTCCACGCCGGGATGCCCGGGCTGATCTCGATGGTGAGCGTCGGGCCTTGGGGCACCGTGAAGGTGAGGCTCGGTTGCATGCCTCTTTCCTCCGCGGCGCCGCGGACCCATCCCTGGCGTTCCAAGCCCAGCGCCTTGCCCGGCGGGACGGTGCGCCCTTCGAACCGCTTCAACTCGCGGGCGTCGCGCTCGTCTTCGCCGAAGGCGTAGATGGGACGGCCGAGCTGCGGGAACGGCTGCAGGATCTCGTAGTCGGCGAACGTGTCGGCCCAGAGCCCCAGGTCGTCGCCCAGGTGCACCGGATGGGCGATCCGCACGGTTCCGGAGGCCCAAAGCGTCAGGGCCTCGTCGTCACGGTCGGCCGGCGTGCGGTCCTCGGCGAGCCGGAACACCGTTGTCGGGCCGTCGCCGTCGCTGTGCGACCAGACCAGACGCCGCGTGATGTGCCACATGAGCGGGTGGTGGACGAGTAGATCGTGAAATTCACCGATGTCCCAGTGCCGCCCTTGCACCATGGCAGCCTCCATGCGCCGGATCTGCTCCCCGGCCAGCGCGCGGACGTCCTTCTTCAACCCGGCGAACGTGCGGTAGGAGGCGGGCGCGAGTTCGGGGTCGTCCTTGGCACCCGGCTTGGGAAGCGTTTTGCGCAGCGCGCCGTTCTCGTCGAACACCTGCGGTGTGAGCTGCTCATCGAAGCCGACCCGGAAGCGGCGCGGCCCGTAGTCGAGGGTCATGCCGCCGTCGGCGTCCAGGCCGAAGTCGGGGACGAGACGGTCGGCGAGCTGCTCCGACGTCAGCCCGCGGTCCAGTGCGAGTTGCTCGAGCAGTTTGCGCGCCCGCTTCTTGACGCCCTTGGTCTTGGCCTTTGTGGTGACCATGCTGAGCTGCATCAGTGCGACGTCGGATTCCATCGAGGCGAGCACCGTCAGCGCGTTCAGTGCCGGTTTGTGGCCGTCGTAGAAGGTCGCGGCCCGGGCCATGGCGCCGAGCCGGCGCGCCGTCTCCGCGTCACCGGTCCAGCGGAGCTGCGACAGCGGCCAGCCGTTGTCCTCCACTTCGGTGGAGTTCCGCCATCGGTCGTAAAGCGCCCAGCCCCACTCGGCCAGCGAGCCGGGATCGCACGCCTCCAGCGCCGTCCGGAACGGCGCGGCCGGTGCGCGGCGCGGGCCCGTTTTGGACAACGCGACGATCAGCCGGGCGGTCGCCTCCGCCGGCAGGGCCCGATCACGGCCGCGGAGGAGCAGTTGCGGCAGGAACGCAGGCGCCGCCCAGGCCGGCGGGTCCTGCACAGGCCCGGAAGCCAACGCCTTGGGCAGGTCGCTCACCGCGGCCTCGGGCACCAAGGCGCCTCCCGCCGCGTCGATGGCCGAGCGGATCTCAACGGGAAGGTCCCCGGTATCCAGCTCGGGCCAGGTGCGCAGATGCTCACTGAGCAGTATGGCCACCGACCGAACCCGCTTGGAGTCACCTACGGCGAGCGGTGCCAGCAGGCGCAGCGCACGCCTTGGAAAACGATTCATCATCGTCGCCAGGACGGACCGGACGTCGGGCTGGTCGAACCGCTCGACCACGAGCCCGAACGCCTCGTCGGTGGGAATCACGGCGAGCCCGTCGATGTACGCCTTGCGAACCTTCACCTCGGACTCGGCGTCAAGGCTTTCCGCCAGGACGGGTGCTATGGCCGGGCCGACGCCCTCGATCATCGTGGCTACCGTCCCCGGCAGGAACCCGAAATCACTCTCCCAAGGCTCGTAGGGAGGGCACAGGTGGAGATCCCCGATCTGATCGGTGGCCCCGACCGCGCACCACATCAGCCTCGTGGCGTGGCTCGATGACACGCGCAGCCGCAGGCATTCCTGCACCCAGTCATGCCGCGTCGGGACCAGATAGGACACCACGAGCTTCTGCATCGGGCTCTTGCGATGGTTCGCGAGGGTTTCCACGGCCTCCGCGTAGTCGTTCTCGCGGGCGGCGGCGAGGAGAGCGCGCATCCGGTGACCGGGAGTGCCCAGCGCCCAGTCCGCGCGCTCGGCGTAGTACTCGCGATCGCGGCCGTACTGGAGCATGTACCGGTCGTGCAATGCCAGGGCGGTGACCTGGTCGACTTCCGCGGACGCGCGGGCGGCGAAGGCGAGGCCGTGCTCGATGACCCACGCGTCGATCCAGTCGTCGCGGGACGCGAGCCGTCGCTTCTCGCTGCGGATGACCGACGCCTCGATCTGCGCGATCGCGGCCGCGCCCTTGGGATCGGGCTTACCCTGCAAGTAGGCCCAAGCCGCCGTGAGAAGTTCCGCGTCGACGTCCCGTGAGGTGCCGCGCGTGAGGGCACTGAGGACCCGGTCGATGTCGCGCCGGACCGCGTCCAACCTCTGCCGGAGCCGCTCGGGCGCGGACGGGTCGAGAACGACCTCACGCGCCGGCGCCAACCCGCCGCGACGAGGATGGATCTCCGCGCGCCACGACTTTGGAATCACCAGCACGTCTTCATCGGGGAGTCGATCGCTCATGCCGGCACCCTAGAACCCGCCTCCGACAGTCGCCGGAGGCTGTCGGCGCTGTCCCAGGCGAAGATGAGCGGAATGTTGGCCGGAAGCCGTCCGTGGCGATGTCTGTCGGGCGCGCCAGGTCGTGGGTTGGTGGTTTCCAGGTCACCGCCGGGTTCAGGACCTCCATGATCTCATTGGGGCGTACGGTCGCTCTTCGGGTCATCGCGCCCGGGTTCAAGAAGCATTCGTCCGGAGTGGCACGCACGGCCGCCCACCACCCACCCTTTATAAGGACCCGCCTTCCGCAAGGTGATGCGGGAGCCCCGTCACACGAGGGCTTTCGTCACGACTCCTTCGACCACGATGCCGTGCGAGTCGGAGATGCCGACGCAAGGGAGAGAGGATGCACGGGAAGGTTCTAGGGCTTCCGGGCCACTGCTCCGTAAACGTCGACCGGCTCGGGCTGGCCGAAGACGGTGGCTTCGACACGCCATTGCGATAGCGACGCCAGGCCGGGTTCGACCATCTCCAGTCCCTCGAAGTAGCCGGCGATCATCGCTGGGCTGCGGAGAATGTAGGGGACGGCGCCACTCTGGTTGTAGCTGTCGGTGGCCGCGCTGTAGACGGGATTGGTGTCGGTGCCGTCGTTGAGTGCCAGATAGCTCCCCGAGCAGACCGCGGCCATCAGCTCCCCCACGATCGAGCGGGCCTCATCGTAGTCGCCGACGTGTCCCAGGATGCCCATCAGCATGACCGCGATGGGCCGGTCGAAGTCCAGTGTTTCGGCTGCGCCTTCCACGATCGTGCCCGGGTTGTGGACGTCCGCGTGCAGGTACCGGGTCACGCCCTCGGGGGTGCTGGTCAGCAGTGCCCTGGCATGTGCCAGGACCAGCGGGTCGTTATCGACGTACACGATGCGGGCCGCTGGGTTCACCCGCTGGGCGATCTGATGGGTGTTGTCCATGGTGGGCAGGCCGGTACCGATGTCCAGGAACTGGTCGATGCCGGCTTCCCCTGCCAGGTACCGGACCGCGCGACCGATGAAGGCGCGCGAGGCCCGGGCGATGTCGACGATTCCCGGGAACACCTCACAGAACTGGTCACCGGCCTCGCGGTCGACGGCGTAGTTGTCCTTGCCGCCCAGCCAGTAGTTCCAGACCCGTGCTGACTGCGGATACTGCGTGTTGATCGAGTCGGTGTCGTGGCCGGGGGCTTCTTCGGTCATGGCGTTGGCCGTTCGCTTTCGTTCGGGTGCTGGCGATCATCCCTACTTAACGCGGCAGTTGTGGCGGGCGCCACCTTATTGCGCAAAGGGGTCGATCTCGGTCGGCATCTGGACCCCGGCGCCATGGGCGGCGACTTCGCCGTATTGCGGATGCCGTGCGAGCCGTCTGGGCGGATCCTGTTTTGGGCCGCAACCATGTGAGTGGTCCGCACGCTCAGTTATCCCGATGACCGGACGGCTCGCTACCTCCTGGCGCGATATGCGCCACAGCGCTTCGAGCTCCGCCTACGGCGTGAGCAAGGTGGCGCCGCGCGGGGCGCGCCGTCTCCGCGTTCAGGACGGAAACGGCGGTGTCCCTCAAACTGACCGGACGTGGGGGAGCAGGGCGGCGATCGCCGGTGCCCGGCGGCACCGGCGGTGCCCCAGACCCGCCACGTGACCGGGTCAGTTGCGGGCGGCGTCTTCGGTACGCAGGTGGCGGACGCCACGAGGTGTCAGCAACGTGCGCAGGCCGCCGCACAGGGCGTCGGCGATCAGGGCGAGCGCCGCCACCCACAGCGCGGCGGCGATCACGCCGGACAGGCCGTAGGAGACCTGGTTGATGAATGATGTCGCCGAGCCCGCCGCCGCCCGCGACCGCGGCCAGCGTGGCACTGGAGATCACGTACACCACGGCGATCCTGATCCCGGTGAACAGCACCGGCAGCGCCAGCGGCAGCTCCACGCGGAAGAGGATCTGCCGTGCGGTGAGCCCCATGCCGCGCGCCGCCCGTACCAGGTCCCGGTCCACCTGCTCGATCGCCAGGTAGGCGTTGGTCAGCATCGGCGGCACCGCGATGATCGTCAGCGCCACCAGCACGTTGGCGAACCCGATGCCCAGCAGCCCGAGGAAGATCGCGATCAGCGCCAGGCTGGGCAGGGCCCGGCCCACATTGGACACGCTGACCGCGATGAAGCCGCCGCGTCCCAGGTGACCCAGCCAGATTCCGAGGGGCACGGCGATGACCGCGGCCAGCGCGAAGGCCGTCGCGGACAGCAGCAGGTGCGAGCCGGTCTTGCCGAGCAGCAGCCCGGGATTGCTCGCCATGAAGCCGAAGCTGTCGAGAAAGGTGTCCATTCAGTTTTCCCTGGGGATCGCGGCCCACGGGCTCAGCAGCCGGCCGACGGCGACGATCAGCCCGTCCGCCGCCAGTGCCAGCGCGACGGCCAGCGCGCCCGCGGCGACGAACTGGGTGGTGAACGGGGATTGCAGGCCCTGCAGGATCGGCGAGCCCAGCCCCTGGTCGATGATGAACGCCGCGATCTCCACGGTGCTGATCGTGGTCACCGTGGTCACCCGGAGCCCGGCCAGGATCGACGGGACGGCCAGCGGCAGTTCGATGCGCAGCAGGATCTGCATACGGGTCAGCCCCATGCCCTCACCGACCCGCCGGACGTCGGCGGGCACCTCGCGCAGCCCGGCCAGGGTGCTCTTGAACAGCACCATCAGCGTGTAGGCGACCAGGGCGATCTCGACGGTGAGGATGGAGACGCCGGTGCCGGGCACCAGCAGCTCGAACAACGCCAGCGGCGGGATCGTGTAGAGGAACGCGGCCAGCCCGCCGAACGGGGCCTCCAGGCGGCCCTTGAAGTGCGCCAGTAGCGCCGCGGCGAACGCCAGCACGAAGCCGATCCCCACGGCGATGACGGTCAGCCGGACGTGTTCCAGCAGGGCGGGCCAGAACACGCTCGACCAGTTCGCCGTGAACCAGTCGACGCAGAAGAACCCGTTGTCGGAGACGCAGTCGCTCGCCTGTCCGAAGTCCGGGATCACCGGATCGGGCGCCGTGGCCGCCACGATGGTGAACGCGGTCATCGGGCCCGCTCGCTCGTCTGGGTCCTGAGCATGTCCAGGGTGACCGCGCCGATGACCCGCCCATCGCCGTCGGCGACCGGCAGCCGGTCCGCGCCGGAGGCCATGAACGCGGCCAGCGCCGTGCGCAGCGTCTCGGACGAGCCGAGCGGCTCCCCTGAGATCCCGTCCGCGGGCTCCAGCGGCAGGTCGGACAGTCGGCGCAGGGTGAGGGCCCGGAGCCCGCGGTCGGCGCCGACGAACCTGGCGACGAAGTCGTCGGCGGGCGCGGTGAGGATCCGCTCGGGCGTGTCGTACTGGGCCAGCCTGCCGCCTTCGCGCAGGATCCCGATCCGGTCCGCCATCCGCACGGCCTCGTCGATGTCGTGGCTCACGAACAGCGTGGTCTTGCGGACCTGCGCGTGCAGCCGCAGGAACTCGTCCTGTATGTGCTCGCGGGTGAGCGGGTCCAGGGCGCCGAACGGCTCGTCCATCAGCATCACCGGGGGGTCGGCGGCCAGCGCGCGGGCGATGCCCACCCGCTGCCGCTGCCCGCCCGACAGCTGGGCCGGGTAGCGGCGGCCGAACTCGCCGGGCGGCAGGCCGACCAGCTCCAGCAGCTCGTTCGCCCGGTCCCTGATGCGGCCGGGCTTCCAGCCGAGCACCCGCGGAACGGTGCCCACGTTCTCCTCGATCGTCATGTGCGGGAACAGCCCGACCTGCTGGATCACGTACCCGATCCGGCGGCGCAGCTCGATCACGTCGTGCTCGCCCACCCCGGTCCCGTCGATGCGGATGTCCCCCGAGGTCAGCTGGACCAGCCGGTTCACCATGGTGAGCGCGGTGGTCTTGCCGCTGCCCGACGGGCCGAGCAGCACGCAGATCTCCCCGGCCGGCACCGTCATCGACAGCTCTTCCACGGCCGGCCCGGCCGCGCCGGGGTAGACCTTCGTCACCCGGTCGTAGACGATCTCGGCGGCTTCGCTTGTCATCGGTTCTCGTCCCTTCGCGTCGTCGTCGGCCGGACCATCGCGCTAGATCAGCCGGTTGGCGCGCAGGAAACGGCGCGCCACCTCGGCCGGGCTGAGCCGCAAGATCGCCACCGCTTCGTTCAACGCCTGCATGGCCGGCTCGGTGAGCAGCGCGTTCACCCGGTTCAGCGGGCCGGACACGCGGGCCCCGTACTGCCGCAGGATGGGCAGCCGGACGACGGGCGCCACGTTCTGGAAACCAAAGATGTGCAGGTCGTCCTCCAGGATCGTGAAGTCGTACCGGCGTAGCTGCGGGTCGGTGGTGAAGACGTCGGCCGCCTGCACCCGTCCCGACTCCAGCGCCGGGTACTGCAACCCGATGTTCAGCGGCCTGACCTTCAGCCGCGGCAGCTTGTAGGACTTGACCAGGGCCTCGTAGCCGAACGGCCCGGTGATGTTGTCCGGGTACTCGGCGTACTGGACGTCCCCGAGCTTGGCCAGGTCGGCGATCGTGCGCAGCCCATGGCGTTCGGCGTCGGCTCTCCGCACCGCCACCGCGTTGCGGTTCTGGAACGGGGTCTTCTCCAGCAGCGTCAGGCCCCTGGTCTCCTCGAACCGCTTGGCCTCGGCCCAGGTGCCCTCGGCCGTGGGCGGCAGCTTCTCGGCCAGCGCGATCGACTGGAGGATCACCCCGGTGTAGTCGGGGTAGAGGTCGATCTCCCCGCTGACGATGGCCCGGTCGATGATCGTCGAGCTGCCGATGTTGGACTTCAGCACGACATGGAAGCCCTGGGCGGTGAGGAGCTGCGCGTACAGCTCGCCCATGATCCAGGACTCGGTGAACTGCTTGGAGCCGACCTTGATGGTGGGCCCGCTGCCCGCGACCGAGCGGGCCGAGGCCAGGACGGCGGCGCCGCCCGCGACGGCCAGCCCGCCGGCGAGGAAGGTCCGGCGGTTCGTCACACGCCCCTCCGAGGGATTGTCGCGTTCCAGGTCCGGTGGAAGACCTGCTCGCCGCCCTCGTAGGCGGTGAGGCTGTCGCTCAGCGAGAACGAGGTCGCGTCGGCGGTCATCCGGCTGTAGGTCACGATCCGGGTGTGCCAGTCGCCGCGGCCGATCTCCTCGGTCCGCTCGCATTCGACCAGCGTGGCGCTGGGGTCGCCCTCGGTCAGCGAGAACCGGTCCACCGCGCCCGCCCGCCGGTACGCGCCGTCGGTGAGGTCGGTGAAGTCCTCGCCGCCCTGGTCGAGGGTGATGGTGATCCGCCCCCGCACCGTGTCGTGCTCGATCGTCCGCGCCGGTTCCGACAGCCGCCGCGTGAGAGGGGCGGGCAGATCCGGCAGGGGCGGCCCGTACGGGCGCAGGTCGGCGTCCTCGGCACGGGCCGGACGCACGGGCAGGTGCAGCGCGGACGGGCCGCCGGGCAGCAGGGTCACCGTGGTCGGCTCGGGGGAGGGCCAGGCCAGCGGCCAGTACGAGGCCGACACCGAGACCCGGATCCGGTGCCCGGAGCCGAACGCGTGCGCGGTCGGGAGCAGCGGCACCGTCACCTCGTACGGGACGCCCGGCTCCAGCGGGTTCGGGTGCTCGTGTCCGTCCCGGTGGGTGAGGTTGAGCAGGCCGCGGGTGATCAGCCGGGACGAGCCGTCCGGGGCCACGTCGCACAGCCGTACCGCCAGCAGCGCCGCGGGCCGGTCGGCCGACACGCGCAGGGTGACCGCCGGCAGCCCGAGCACCTCGACGCGCGTGTCCAGCGGGGACGAGGTGTAGGTGTGGGACAGGCCGTCGTCCGCGCCCTGCGCCATGAACTGCCCGGCGACGTCGCCGAACTGCAGCCAGCTACCGCCGTACGCGCCGATCGCCACATCGCTGCGCAGCGGCACCGGCGCGTCCTCGTCGTCCGCGCGTGCTCCCAGGACGCCGCCCGCCAGCGGATACGGGCGGTACTCGATGCGCGGCGAGGGCCAGGAGTCCTCGGCGACCCAGCGTCCGGGACGCTCCTCGGTGTCGGTGCCCGGAGCCGCCCACTCGGGCATCCAGGCGCGCAGCGCGGGCTCGTCCATCACGCCGGTGTCACGGCCCCGCAGCCAGTGGTCGAACCACCGGACGACCTCCTCGTGGAAGTCGATCGCCGGTCCAGGAACGCCCTGGTGAGGATAGTTGTGCGCCCACGGCCCGATCAGACCGCGGGCCGGGGCGTCCAGTCCCTCCAGGAGCCGCAGCACCGCCCCGCAGTACGAGTCGTACCAGCCGCCGACCGCCAGCACGGCCGCCTCGATCGCGCTGTAGTCCTCGCAGACCGAGCCGTGCTTCCAGTACGCGTCGCGCGCCTGTGGGCGAGCCACTCCTGGCCGTACGGCGGGGTCTCGGCCATCCGCCGGAACCACTGCTCGCGCCAGCCGTCCCCGACCACCGCGGGGTCCGGCGGACGGGCGTTGTAGGCGAACATGGTCGACGCCCACGGCAGCATCTCCGAGGCGATCAGTGCCCCGCCGGTGTAGTGGACGTCGTCGGCGTAACGGTCGTCGGTCGAGCAGACCGTGACGATCGCCTTGAGCGCGGGCGGGCGCAGCGCGGCGATCTGCAGCCCGTTGAAGCCTCCCCACGACTTGCCGATCATCCCGACGTTGCCGTCGCACCACGGCTGCTTGGACAGCCATTCGATGACCTCGGCCCCGTCCGAGAGCTCCAGCGGGGCGTATTCGTCCTGCATCTGGCCGTCGGAGTCGCCGCTGCCCCGCATGTCCACCCGGACGGCCACGTACCCGGCCGTGGCGAACCGCGCGTGCAGGCTGTTGTCGCGGATGGCCGTGGCGTCGTTCTTGCGGTACGGGATGTACTCGAGGATGACCGGGCGCGGTTCGGCCTCGGCGCCCGCGGGCATCCAGATCCGGGCGGCGAGCCTGGTGCCGTCCTCAAGCGGGATCCACACATGCCGTAACACGCGGACCGGAGGCGCCTCGCCGGCGGCGCCACCCCCGTTCCGTCCCGCTACGTCACGGTCCGACGCCGTCTCCTCCGGCCAAGGCACGCATAACTCCTATTCGAATGAATGCTGGCTACATCGAATATCGGAGTACTCTGCCACCTTGTTCCGGACATACCAAACCCCCGCATGTCATGTGAATGTCAAGTGATCCGTTGGGACAGAGGGTCGCCGGACGTCCTGCCGTACGTGCGGAGAGGCGGTCAGGGTGACGGACAGGGCCCCTTTTCGACCAGGTCAGCGAAGCAATTCGAGGGGGCTGCGCCACCCGCCCCCGGATGACCGAAATCCGGGTCCCGTGCCCTGGCGGCGGATCTCCGAGATCCGAGCCGATTCCGATCCGGACGGCGGGGCATGGCGTTCAGGATCGTGCGTCCGCCTGGCCGACTTCATGCGTGCGCTCGGCATACCCGGCGACGGTTCCTGACGCGGCCCGATGCTTCACACGGACGGCTCGGCCTTGACCAGTCCCACGAGGTAGTCGATGGGCGGTGTGGGTGCCGGAAAGCACGCCGCTCTATGCGCCCCGCCGGTGCTTCGGGAGCCATCGAGTCGATCTTGTCGAGTGATCTCGATCTCGGTGGCTGTAGCTGGGGGCTTGGTGTGGACGCTGCGCATGCCTGCGGATCCGAAGACCTATCCAAATCTGAAAACCGCCGACGCGCATGAGGTCGCAGGCTTGCCGGGCTGCCCGACGACTTGGGAGGTCGGGCTCTTCTCTGCCATTGTTGATGAAAGGGGAGGCCGTCGTCCGCGCAATGGCCTCGTGGCGAGGCTGCCGAAACGCCACATCGGCATGGCCGCGAGTGTCTCCTCAGCCGGGACCGCTGGCATACGGGGAGTTCGAGCGTTCACCCAGTACTGGTCCCATCCTCGTCCGACGAAAGCGCGTCCGGGTCACGCAGCGGACACAGGGCGCCGGCGGCCATGGAGGCGACAAGGTGTGTCATGCCGCCTGGTAGTACAGGTCGAGGGTGTCGGTCAGCCCTCCCCAGCGCAGTGTGAAGGACCAGCATCCGGTCTTCGGCATGTCGATGATGGACGGCCCGGGACCGCCCTCGACCACACGCTCGACCGCCTGCCCTCCGTCCGCGGGTACTGCGGTGATCTTCAGTTGCGCGTCCTTTGCCGACCCGGCCCCGCCGGAACCCCGCTCTTTCGCGACCCAGAGAATCTTGTTCTGTCGTGCGTTCCCCGGTGGCACGTGCAGGGGGTGGCCGAAAACCACCCCGGCGATCAAACCACGCTCACCGAGCACGTACGTCACCCGTGCGTCTTCGGAGAACCCGCTGCGCGCCCACGTCGGCAGCTCACCGGAGTGCATTTCGGGGTGGCAGCCGTTCGTCTGCTCCGACTCGGCGGCGGATCGCGTGCCCTCAGGATTGCCGGAAGACGCTGTCGAGGACCCTTCGTCCACGCCGCCGGAACACGCCCCCAGAGCGACCGCACCTGCGACGACCGTGGCTAGTAGCGGTGTACGCGAAAGACGCAGGTGCACGAGAACTCCTTGCCGGTAGAGGGCTGGGGGTCGACGGAGAGCTGAAGCCCGCCTACCGGGCTCGCCGCGCCATCCGACGGCGCTACGGCTCCAGGCTGATCTACTGAGCTTTTCGTTAGTTGTGTGGTGTTGGAGGGTGGATTTCCAGTCCGGTGTGGGCCAGGAAGGACCATGCGAGCTGTTGGTCCTGGCAGATGCGGTTGATGCCGGCCTCAGCGGCGTCGGC
>NZ_BSTM01000055.1 GCF_030269515.1 Actinomadura sp. NBRC 104412
GCCAGCTGCGGCCGGGTCAACGGCGGGACGACCTCTTCGTGGTTGTCAGACTCGGCGTTGGGGGGCATGCCGCGATACTTACAAACCCGACGTCTCCACACCCACAGAACTAACGAAAAGCTCAGTAGAAGCGTGTCTCACGTGGTGAGTTGGGCGTGAAGAGCCGTACGGAAACGTAAGGCCAGCCTTCAAGGCTCCCTATCGCTGATCCCCCGGTGCGGAAAGGACAGCCGAACACCATCCGGTGTGGCGCTCTGACCGGGTCCACGCCTCATTGACCATGTCCGCGACCCAGGTGCTAGAAGCCCGCTACTCGACTGCGCACATCACGCCCGAAATGGACGCATGGTGACGGACACAGGTTGGCCTCAGTTCGGCCCCATACCACGACGGCGACGATTTCCGTGCAGGACATCATCGCTGGTAAGGCGGGTGCGCCGTCAGGGACTTGAACCCCGAACCCGCGGATTAAGAGTCCGCTGCTCTGCCAATTGAGCTAACGGCGCTGGTCGTGGCCGGGGAGGTCGGCTCCCCGGTGACACGTTGAAGGTTAGCAGGAGCTGGGGGGCAGTGCGAATCGGTTAATCCTTGGCGGGGAGGACGCTGACCATGCCGCGCCAGAGGGCGATGGCGGTGGCGCGGGAGCCCACGCCCAGCTTGGAGTAGATGCGGTTGACGTGGTTCTTGACGGTCTTCTCGCTGAGGTAGAGCTGGCGGGCGATCTCGCCGTTGGAGCGGCCGCTGGCGATCAGGTCCATGACCTCGGCCTCGCGGGCGGACAGGCCCAGGTCGGCTCGGCTGGCGTCGCGGAGGGCGCGGATGAGGTCGGGGACGGTGAAGGCGCCGGGGACGAGGTGGCCGCAGGCGCCCTGACGGAGGGCGGGTTCGGCGGAGGCGGGGTCGGCGGCGAGGACGAGGACGCGGGAGCTTTTGCTGAGCGGGGCGGTGTGGGGAGCGGCGGAGGCGTTCAGGAGGATGACGTCGGGGCGGAGGCGGCGTGCGAGGGGGAGGGCGTCGTGGCCCGCGGAGGTCTCGGCGACTACCTGGAGTTCGTCGCTGTTCTCCAGGAGTGCGATGACGTCGGCGCGGGCGTGGGGGTTCTCCTCCACTACGAGGACGCGTAGTGGGCCTGTTTCGTCGGCACTCATCCCGGCTCCGGTGGGTCGGTCATGGATTCGGAGCATAACGGGCAGATCATCGAGAGTCGATGAGTCGATGCTCTGGCCGAGAGGGATTGCCGGGGTCGTACGGGGAAGGGCCCGGTCGGTGACCGATCTGGGGTGAGTGAGGGGCCGAACACCGACGCGTGGAGGCCACGACAAGGAGCCGACCCTGTTGGGCCACGTCACTCAGCCGTGGATCACCCATCGACCGGAACCACACCGGACCCTCGCTAACCCATGTCGAGCCAGCTAGGACGCGTTGCGAACATGCCGGCCCAGAACCGTCGACCGCACCCGCGGCCGCAGGCCAGGACCCTGTGAGCGCGTTTCGCCGTCGGCGGTACCTGCCACCACCGGCGTCGGCGGAGCAGCATCGCCGCGACCTCACGGGTCCGCCCCGACAGCGCGCCTAGTTCAAGGCTGCCCTCGGTGTACTTCTCGATCGCCTTGGAGGAGTCGTCGGAGTAGGGGCCGTGCCCGTTGCGCGCCTTGACGATGATCTCCCCGAGCTGCCGGAGGTCATTGCGGCGGACCCGGCGGAACTCGCGGGGCGAATCGTCCCGTAGCACCGCCTGCCCCCAATCGATCAGGTAGAAGCCGCCACCACTGATCATCCAGTTCTGAGGGCGGATGTCGCCGTGCGCGACGCCGGCGGAATGTGCGGCGGCGAGGCATGCGGCAAGATGCACCCCGAGGCGCTGTACCTCGACATCGCTCAGCGGCCCGGCCGCACCGAGGTAGTCCTCTAGGCAGACCCCATCGATGAATTCCATCACGTAGTACGGCGGGTCGGCGCGTAGGTCGTCGGCGAGGACTTCGGGAACGAACGCGGGACTGATGGCGCGGAGCGCCGCCACTTCCCTCCCCAGGATGCGCCGCGCCTTGTGCCGCATGCTGGTCTTCACCGCGACCGGTCGCCCGCACCCGTTCACCGCCAGGTACGTGCTTCCCTCCATGCCGTATCCGAGAAGCCGTATCACCCGGTAGGCACCGAAAGCGTCCGGCTGCCTGAGCTTCATGGGAGGTGCCGTTCGGACGGTAGCGGCAGGAGAACTCCTGCGTATCCGGCCAGGTCTGAGACAGCGGGGCCATATGCCCCGTAGTCTGGGATATGCACTTGCGCCCTCCAGGGTGCTTGGCGAGGGCCGCTCTCAGATCCTTTGCATGTGGTGTGCTGGCTTGAGAGCGGCCCTCGGTTTTTCTTTGTGGATCCGGCTGTGCCGCGAGGGGCGGCCTCTGCCGGACCTTGGCCCCATAAACGCGCCAGTCGCGCCGGAGGGGCACCCCGGCACGACTGGTCGAACACCATCCTCCGTGTCCGTGCTTGTCTACGTGCACAGCGCGCGCCGGCCGTTCGGTTGCCCTTCGGGGCGAGAACGCGCACCTGGGCCCGCGCCATTGCCCGCCGTGGACGCACAACAATCGAACCTCACAGGCCCTCGAGTCGGCCCGTGAGGCGTTTCTTGATTGTCTACCAGCGGGGCACTCGCCTGCCACCTTACTCGGAAGATTCGTTCAAATCAGGAGGCGGCCCCAAGCCCCCAACCAGCGACCGAGTCGTACATCCACCAGTTTGCGGACTTATCTGACAGGTAAGTTGAAATGGGTGCTTCGTCCCGCTCTGTACTGGCCTCGACGATAACCATTATTTCACTTCGGGATCACCAAAACTCGGCTACTTGCGGGTATCGGCCGCCTCCGGACGGTCGGGTGACCGAATGGCACCGCGTGCCAATTTGGTTGCGGGCGTACGTGGTGTGCGCATGTTCTTCGCATTCCCCCATGGGCAAGGTGCGCATACGTGCGAGATAGGCATCTGGCTGACGTCCGTCGAGCAAGTGCACAATGTGATATGCGCGTTGCGGAGGCGAGTTATAGGCCAGGTGGTGACAGGTGCCCTGGTGCTACCACCCGGCAGCCGCAAGCCCGAGGACCCCGATCGTCCGGTTCGCGCGTCCGGCGCTGGAACGGGCGGTGGTGCCGGCCGAGCCCGAGTTGTTCACCGGCGTCCAAGCGGATCGACGCCGCCACCTGGGCGTGTGTCTGCAACCAGGGGTGCTGGGCCTGGCTCGGCGACAACCCCGGAGTCTCGTACCCGGGGCTTATTGGGACGAGCGCTGATCCGCATGCCCGGGTCGCTGTTGGGCTACCGCGATGCCCGCCCGGACCCATCCACGCGGACGTCGAATGGAGCTTGCGCCCTCGTGCTCTCGCTGCGCCCGTACGGCGAACTCGGCTCTGAGCTCGTCACGCTCACCTTCACTCGGACGCGATATCGCCTTGTTGGAGCAGATCGAGCCGCAGCTACGGCCTGGGCTGGGACGCACGTCGGTACGCATCGCCGACGTGCTGCACCTGGGCAAGCATCTCCGGGACGGGTTCCCTCGTCCGATCGATGCGGCGACCTTCCAGAATGCCGCCCAGTTGCGGAGTACTTCGGTGCCGACCCTGTTCAACCACGCCCGCGCCCGCCCTGAGCTGGGCCTGCCGCACCCACGAGATGAGTCACCGTCCGCACTTCGCGCGCTGGTCTACTCAAGGGCGCGTCCGCAAAGCCGTCGGCGTGGACCATCCCTGGCGTCTCCAGTGGGGGCCCGTCCGGGGACGCCATGACCCGGCCCGGCGCGAGGACCCTGGCAGGGGCGCCGTTGCGGGCTCGGGGCGTGTGCCGTGACGATCTAGGCCCTGGTCTGCGTTGTTGCTGACCAGGGCCCTTTTCGGGGTGAGTGAGGGGACTTGAACCCCCGACACCCAGGACCACAACCTGGTGCTCTGCCGACTGAGCTACACCCACCGTGGCCGGGACGGTGTCCCGGCTTCATGAAGTGTAGCGGTTCCGGGTGGGTGGTTGGCCACCCGGTTTAGGCGCCGTCGGCGCGGTCGCCGGCGGTGATCTGGGCGGCCAGGGCGCGGGCGGTCTCGGAGTCGGGGCCCGGTTGCGGGACGAACAGGGCGGCGCGGTAGTAGCGCAGTTCCTGGATGCTCTCGGTGATGTCGGCCAGGGCGCGGTGGCCGCCCTTCTTCTCCGGGCTGGCGAAGTAGACACGGGGGTACCAGCGGCGGGCCAGTTCCTTGATGCTGGACACGTCGATCATGCGGTAGTGCAGGTGGGCGTCCAGGGCGGGCATGTCGCGGGCCAGGAACGAGCGGTCCGTGGCGATGGAGTTGCCGCACAGGGGGGCCTTCTTGGCGTCCTTGATGTGCTTGCGCACGTACTGGAGGACGGCGTCCTCAGCCTCGGCGAGGGTGACGCCGCCGGGCAGCACGTCGAGGAGGCCGGACGTGGTGTGCATCTCCCGGACGACCTTGGACATCTGGGCGAGCGACTCCTGCGGCGGCTTGATCACGACGTCGATGCCCGCGTCCAGCGTGTTCAGCTCACTGTCGGTGACCAGCGCCGCGATCTCGATCAGGGCGTCCTCACGCAGGTCGAGGCCGGTCATTTCACAGTCGATCCATACGAGCCGCTCGTTCATGGGTTCACCCTACGACCATGGAAGAGCGGGCGGGCCATCGAGTTTCGCCGAACCCGTCCGGGTCACCGCGCGAGGTCGGCGATGTGCGGCGGGACGGGGATGCCGGGGCGCAGCCGAGGGTCGGGCAGGGGAGCGCCGTATGCCTGGTGGACGGGGAGGACACCGGCCCAGATGTCGAGGGCGTAGTCCTCCTCCTCGTCGCCGGGAGGGCCTTGCCGTACCTTGACGGAGGCTTCTTCCAGGGGCAGGGCGAGGACGGCCGTGGCGGCCATCTCCTTGCGGGTGGGGCGGCGCGCGACGTCCCATTGGCCGGGGGCGAGCTGTTCGACGATGGCGTGGAGGCCCGCGTACTTCTCGTCCTCGCCGGTGACGAGGCGGGGAGTGCCGTAGACGATGGCGCTCCTGTAGTTGATCGAGTGGTGGAACAGGGAGCGTGCCAGGACGATGCCGTCCAGGTGCGTGACGGTGACGCAGATGTCCTGGGTGGGGGCCGCCATCAGGCTGGACGCGCCAGTGGACCCGTGGACGTAGAGGGTGTCGCCTGAACGCCCGTACCCGGTGGGGATCACGCGGGGAGAGCCGTCGATGACCACGCCGAGGTGGCAGATCCGGCCTTCGTCCAGGATCGCGTAGAGGTCCGCGCGGTCGGTGGACGCGCGGTCCTTCCTCCTGCCCAGCCGGGTGCGGACGGTTGAGGACAACGGTGTGGTGCTCATGTCGAGTTACCGTAGGAGGCAAGTGGCATGCTCTGTAGTGCCACTTGGAGCCGATACCTGGAGACCACTTTGCGCGGCATGACCTTCGACCTGCCCGTGTCGGTGGACCGCGCCCTGGGCGAGCCGCTGAACGAGCAGGTCGCCGAGCAGTTGCGGTCCGCCATGCGGGACGGGCGCCTCAGGGCTGGGGAGCGGCTGCCCTCCAGTAGGGCGCTCGCAGGGTTGCTTGGGGTGAGCCGGATGGTGGTGACGGATGCGTACGGGCAGCTGTACGCGGAGGGCTGGCTGGAGGGCAAGCACGGCTCCGGCACGTTCGTCACCGATATCCTTCCGCCGCAGTCCGCTGGGGCGGTCCTGACGACGGTACGGGAAGAAGAGG
The DNA here is from genome assembly GCF_030269515.1 of Actinomadura sp. NBRC 104412. Taxonomy (GTDB): domain Bacteria; phylum Actinomycetota; class Actinomycetes; order Streptosporangiales; family Streptosporangiaceae; genus Spirillospora. Next base: position 5,735 of record NZ_BSTM01000055.1, read on the forward strand.
CCGTTGAGCCGCGGCCAGGGATGGTGGACCTGCGTCCAGGCGTGGCCTGGGTCAAGGGCCTGGACACACCCGCGTGGCGGCGTGCCTGGCGTCTGGCCGCGACGGTGCCTCCCGCCATGCGACCCGATCCTCGCGGGTTGCCCGGCCTGCGCGTCGCCCTCGCCGACTATGTGCGACGCAGCCGAGGGGTGACCTGCCCTACCGAACGGCTTCTCGTCACAAGGGGAGCCACCAACGGCCTGGACTTGCTCGCGACCGCCGTACTACGCCCGGGGGACCGGGTGGGTGTGGAGGAACCGGGCTACACCAAGGCGCGCTCAGTGCTGGCGGCGCGTGGCATGGAACTGGTGCCCTGCCCGGTGGACGAGCACGGCCTCATAGTGGACGCGCTCCCGGACGGACTGCGTCTCGTCTACACGACGCCGTCCCACCAGTACCCCCTTGGCGGCGTACTGCCGGTACCGCGGCGCCAGGCGCTGCTGGCGTGGGCACGGCGCACCGGCGCGCTCATAGCGGAGGACGACTACGACGGGGAGTTCCGGTACGACGTGGCGCCGCTGCCGGCGCTGTACGGCCTCGACCCTGACGTGGTGGTGTATCTGGGGACGACGTCCAAGACACTGACGTCCGACATGGGCGTGGGATGGCTGGTCGCCCGCCCCGACCTGGTCGAGGCCATAGCCGCGCTCAGGACGGACCTCAATGACCGTACGGCCGTCGTCCCTCAGGAGGCCCTGCGCATCCTGCTGGAACGCGGTGACCTGGACCGCCATGTGCGGCGTATGCGCGCCGAGTATGCGCGGCGCCGCGCTGCCGTGGCGCAGGCGCTCGACGGCTTGCCCCTGCTGGGCGACACGGCTGGGTTGCACCTCGTCGTCGAGGCGGACGAGGCCGTGGTGGACAGGGCCGTCGCCCAGGCCGCGCGCCGTGGTGTTCTCCTGGACGCCCTGGAACGGCATCACGCGGGCACGCCGAGAGCGACCGGCCTGGTGATCGGCTACGGGGCGGCGCCGAACCTGGGGGAGCTCAGGTCCGCGTGCTCGCTGGTTCGGGAACTGGTCGTGGCGGCTCCACGGAGCGGAGGTCGTCGGCCGGATGGTCGGCGTCCGCCGGACAGGACGCCAGGCCGTTGAGCTGCGCGCCGCCGGTCGGGGCTGTGGTGGCCAGGGGAGCGGTGAGCTTGCCGGGGCGCGACGACGGCGACGAGGACGCCTCGGCGGTGCGGGGCAGCGGAACCGCGAGCCGTGTGGACGCGGAGGCGGCCGGCTCCTCGTCCGAGCCGACGACGGGCACGGGGGCGGGACGGAGCGGAATCGGGTCGGGCGTGAAGGGACGGTGCGACGGCTGCGTGAAGGTGGGATGGTGCCTCGGGACGGCCGTGACGGGGGTGTCCGGCCCCGTGACGCGCCGGATGTCGATGCCGCCGGGATCGGGCCGGTTCACACCGGGGACCTGGGACGCTCCGAAGTGCCCGCCTCGTGCCCAGTCCCGCCTGGCGCGCTGCGCGTGGTAGGACTGCGGCGAGGGCAACGGCGGTCCGGCGGGCCAGCGCCGCTCGACCCGCCAGGCGTCGAGCCACTGCATGATCATGTTCAGCCCGTTCAGCACCGTTCCGGTGAACGGATCGCGGGCGTGTCCCACCACCAGGACCTGGACGCAGACGCGCCCCTCGTGCCCGGCGGGGCCGTCGATCAGCGCTCCGGCCCTGTTCACCGGCACCAACTGGACGATCTGTCCGGAGCACGGGTTCCATACCAGATGCGCCGGGGTCCGCCTGCGCAGCAGGTCGGCGGCCACGGAACGCGCCGAGACCACGCGGGGGTCCGACTCGCTGCTGAACCAGACGGCGCGGGGAGCACCTCCTCGCAGCGCTCCACCGTCCTGTGTAGCGGGCATGCGTCCGACTCCCGGCAGCCATGCGTCTGCCACGGTGTGTCCCCCCCAATCGGGCGGTCTTGGCCCCGAATGGTGCTCGATCCTCGTTGCTCGCCCGGCCGAACCGGTAAGTCCAGCCTGCCGCCTCGGGCTGGTTCGACGGCCGTCAATGGTGTTCGACGAAGGGCTCCTCGTGGGTGTCGAGGCAATGCGTCCTATTTTGATCGACCGTCGGCTCCGTTGCGTAGTCTTGCGGACCACCCAATCACGGCCATGTCACGGCTCTCCGCCGCCTGCGGCCGTGCCCGGGGTGCGAGGCTTCGCGTCGTCCCTGGTGAAGGGCTACTTCGGCGATAGGGAAAGAATATTGCGAAAAACGGCCGGAAGTGGCCGATGAGTTACGCCCCGGTTACGCACACCACGCGGTCGCGATAGAGCCGCGCTCCTGTTCCGTGGGAGCGGCGGAACCGATTCCGATAATGCGGTGAGACCGGTTTCCAATGCGCGACGGTACACCCCCCGGGCGCCATGAGACACCATGGGACGCCACCAGCCGCCCTGCCCGTGAACCCTGCCGGGGCCACAAGGAGGGGGTGGGGTTCACACCGCGGATCGAGCCACGTTCTAATAGTGGGTCATGACCGTTGACGCTGAACTCCCGGCCGGGGTTCCCGGCATCGACGTCCCTGGCCTGGCCGGGTGGCTGGCCGCCGCACTCCCCGGCAGCGGCCGGATCACGGCGGTGGACCTGCTCGCGGGCGGCCGTTCCAACCTGACCTATGGGATCACCCTGGACGGCGGCCGGCGCATCGTCCTGCGCCGCCCGCCCCTCGGGCATGTGCAGCCCACGGCCCACGACATGGGACGCGAGTACCGCGTGCTGTCGGCGCTGGGCAAGGGCAGCGACGTCCCCGTCCCGACGACCCTGGCGTTCTGTGACGACGAAGCGGTCATCGGCGCGCGCTTCTACCTCATGGACTTCGTCGACGGCAAGGTGCTGCGCACCCAGGAGGACGCCCCGGGCATGACGCCCGAGCAGGCGAGCGCGCTCAGCGACAGGCTCGCCGAGGCGCTGGCCGCCATCCACCTGGTCGACCTGGAGAAGACCGGGCTCACGGACTTCGGCCGCCCGGCCGGTTACATGGCCCGTCAGCTCAGGCGCTGGGGCAAGCAGTGGGACGGATCGCAGGAGGCGATCCGCTCCACCGGCACCGAACGCCACCTGCCCGAGTACGACCGGCTGGTCGCGCGGCTCGCGGAGCGGCTTCCCGCCGAGGACGGTGGCCTCACCGGGCTCGTCCACGGCGACTTCCGGCTGGACAACGCGCTCGCGCGGCTGGAGCCCCGGCCGGAGATCACCGCCGTGGTGGACTGGGAGATGTCGACCCTGGGCGACCCCCTCTCCGACCTCGGCCTCACCCTTGTCTACTGGATGGACGCGTCCGACGCCGAGGGGGAATGGCTGCCGGTCGGGGCGCCGATCACCGCCGCGCCCGGTTTCCACACCCGCAGACGGTTCGCCGAACGGTACGCCGAGCTCACCGGCTTCGATCTGGACGCACTCGACTTCTACGTCGCGTTCGCCTGCTTCAAGCTCGCGGTCATCCTTGAGGGCATCCACGCCCGCTACCTGCAGAAGGCCACAGTGGGCGAAGGCTTCGAGGCCATCGGCGAGGGCGTACCGGCGCTCCTTGAGCGCGCGCACCGCATCCTCGACGACGGCTCCGTCTGGTAGCGGCCACCACGTCCCCGCGTCCGTCCTGACGAGGCGGGACGCGGGAACGTACGATCAGCAGTAGGAGACCGACGCGGAGCCGCCGGGGGAGAAGGAGACCGAACCCCGGCGCTGGCCCAGGCACAGCCCGTTGGTCCGCGAGACCCGCACGCCCGTGGACTCACCCGCCGCGAGCCGTCCCGAACCGCTCGCGCTCAGGGCGCCGGACGTGCCGGTGACCCGCCACGACACCGGGCCGCCCACCGCGGTGATCCGCACCGTGCAGGACGAGTTCACGCCCATCGAGCAGCCCGACACCGACAGGGAGCCGGGACGCGGCGGCTCGGGCCTGGACGAGCCGGGCGTGGGTGTCGGCGACTCGGTCGTGGGCGTCTCCGACGGCGTCGGGCTCTTCGACGGGGAGGCGCTGGTCGTCGGCGCCGTGGGCGAGCCCGGGTCCTCCGGCTCGGGGCCGAGCGAGTCGGACGGATCGCCACCGGCCGAGGGGGCGCCCGGCGCGCCGGGCACGTCGGGGTCCGCCGAGCCGCTGTTCTCGCCCGCGCCCGCACCTCCGATGGCGGTCATCGCGACCACCGCCAGCGCGATGGCGGCGGCCCCTCCGGCGAGGGCGACGAACGTCCGCCCACCGCCCCGCTTCTCCGGGCGCTCCCGTGCGCGCGCCGGGGCCGGCTTGTACGGGACGGGCCAGCCGCGGGCGGTGAACGGCTCGGCGTAGGCGGCGATGGCGTGCCGGTTGTCGGCGCGGTCGGCGGCGGTCGCCGCGGTCAGCACGTCCAGCCGCAGGTCGCCGGGGATGGCCGCGATCGGCAGCACCGCCAGCAGCCGGTCGGCGGGAAGCGGCGGCGTCTCCCGTCCGCCGCAGGTGGGGCAGCTGTCCACGTGCCGGATCAGCGATCGCGCCGCCTGCGGCGCCAGCGGCCAGGATTCGGTGAGCGCGGAGACGCTGGGGCAGTCCTCCCAGTGGTTCTGGGCGATGAGCGCGGCGTGCAGTGCGATGCCCAGGTCCTCGTGCGTCTCCTCCAGCAACTGCTCGGCCTCGTCCGGCGGGATGCCGAACAGCCCCGCCAGGTCGACGGCGTCGAGCTCGTGCCGGGCGGCCAGGTCGATCGCCTCCCGCTGGCGCCCGCTCAGCGCGGCCAGCGCGCTGTGCGCCAGGGCGCGCCGCTCGTCGCGGCGGGCAAGCTGCTCGGGGGTGAGGTCACCGTCGTCGGCCTCGGGCGCCTCCTGCCCGGTGTGCCGGTTGGGGCTCTCGCGGCGGCGCATGCACTCCTTGCGCGCCAGCGCGTACAGCCAGCCGCGCAGGCGCTCGGGCTCGGTGAGCCCGCCGATGTGCTCGCGCGCCATGATCATGGTGTTGCGCAGCGCTCCGGCCGCCTCGACACGGTCGCGGAGCAGGCCATGGCAGTAGTCGTACAGGAACGGGGCGTAGGTGTCGTAGACCTCGGTCAGCGCGATCACGTCGCCGGCGCGCAAGGCGTCCGCCAGCCGTGAATCGTCGTACTGCCCGGGACCTGGCGCAGCGGACACGGAGCCCTCCAGGTGAAGTCGATCTCGGATGTGTCCCCGCGGAGCGCCCCGGCGGATCAGGGCACTCCGGTCGCCCGATCTTGCCACCAAACGTCCGAAATTTCTGCGACTTGAGGTATTTGTGTGACCGCCGTAGCACGCCCTGTCATCGATAACAGCACGTCATGGCCCGGTTTCGGACCGCGCAGAGATCATGAAAAAGTTGGGGAGGACGCCCGCTTGGAACGGTCCGGACGCCCGATGGTCCCCCTCTCGGGAGCCGGATCAGTCCTCCTGGCAGGACCAGCTGACCGACGCCACGCCGTTGGGGGAGAAGCTGACGGTGCCGCTGCCCGGCTCGCAGGGACCGTTGGGACGCAACGCCGTCACGGTGGCCGACTCACCCCGGTCCAGCCTGCCGCCGCCAGGGGCCGCTCTGACGCTCCCGCCGGTGATCGACCAGATGACCGGGCCGTTCACGGCCGTCACGGTGAAGCTGCACGACTCCTGATCCTCGTCCGCCATGCTGCAACTGCCGACCGCCAGCGAACCCCGCACCGGCGGGCGCGAGGACGGGGGCGGCGAGGGCCGACGGGAGGTCCGCGTCGGGGTGGGCGTCGGCGTCGTCGGCGTGGGGGTCGGCGTCGGGGACGAGGTCGTCGGGGTGGGCGTCGGGGTGTCGCTGGGCGACTCCGACGGGTCGGCGGGCGACTCCGACGGGTCGGGCGCGGACGGGCTGCCGGTGGGCCGCCCCTGGGCGCTGGTGCGGTCGTTGGAGCCGCCCGGCACCACCAGGAACGCGCCCACCGCGAGCACGATGACGGCCGCGGCCGCCGCGATGGCGGGCCACAACCGGGGCGGCCCGCCGCGGCGCCGGTCGTCGCCCTGGTGGCCGGAACGCTCGGCGGGCAGGGGCCAGCCCCAGGCGTCGAACGGCTCGGCGCGCCTGGCGATCGCGCCCAGGTCGCCGGCGTACGCGGGGTCGGTGGCGGTGGAGATGATGTGGCCGCGCAGGTCGGCGGGCATCATGGCGACCGGCAGCACCTGAAGCAGCCCGGCGGTGGACACCGTGCGGTGCCGGCGTTCGGTGCACACCGCGCACGTCTGGATGTGCCTGATGAGCTTGTAGGCGGCCTGCTGTGGCAGCGGCGCCTGGGCGTCGGGGACCATCGCGGCGACGCTCGGGCAGTCCTCGCGTCCGGTGCGGGCGATGACGACGGCGGCGAGCGCGTCGTCGAGACGGCGGCGGGAGTCGCCGACCAGGTCGCCGGCCTCCTGCGCGTCGATGGCCAGGACGGCGGCGATCTCCTGGACGTCCAGCCCGTGCCGGAGCAGCAGGTCCAGCGACTCGCGCTCGCGTCCGCGCAGCGTGGCCAGGGCGTTGTGCACCATCCGCCGGGTGTCCTGCTGCCGGGCGCGCTCCTCGGCGCCGAGGAACATGTCCTCGACCTCGGGCGCCTCGTGCCGTTCGGTGGGGCGGTGCGGGTCCTGCAAGCGGCGCAGGCACTCGTTGCGCACCAGCGCGTACAGCCAGCCGCGGAACCTGTCGGGCTCCGCTAACCGGCCGACGTGCGCGTACGCGGCCAGCAGGGCGTCGTGCAGCGCGCCGGCGGCGGACTCCTGGTCGCGTAGCAGCGCGTGGCAGTAGTCGTACAGCCGCCCCGAGTAACGATCGAGGAGCCGGATCAGCGCCTCGGGGTCGTTCCCTGCGGCCAGCGATCGCGCGAGGTGCTCGTCGTCCGCGCGATCGGGACTGGGCCAGCCGGGACTGGACGATTCGGACACAGAGTCCTCCCGCGGGTTGAGACATCGGCCGCTCGGCGGCCGGTGGGAACCGATCCGGCTTCAGTCGTCCGGACCCTGTCGTCGCCCCTGATCGAGGACCGAGTGGCTCTCGTCCCGGCCGGTGCGAGGAGCAGGGCCTCGGCACGGGACGGAAGACGAAAGTGACTCGCTGACCCGGGACTCGGATGGAACCGGCCAGGGGTCAGGTCGGAGGCCCGACGGCCCCGCTCCCCGTCGGGCCTCCATAAGCAAGACGGCCCAGGTCCGGGTCCGGTTGACACGAGTTGGCTGAGAATTCGCGGTTTTTTGTGGCCCCTGGGGTTCATGGGAGGAAAGCGCAGCTCAGACGGCGGAACCGGGGCGCTCAGTTCTGGATCCGGCGGGAGAGCATCTGCAGGAAGATCTTGGAGATCTCCTGCGGGGTCTGGGCGACCGCGGTGGCGCCGCCGGTGGCCCTGGCGATCTGCTCCAGCTCGTTGCGGTCCACCCCGGGGCCGAAACCGATCATGTTGACCTGGATCGGCTTGTTGGGGTCGCGCATCTGCTTCAGCCTGGAGAGCGTCTCCTTCAGCGACGGCCCGTTGGGGTCGTCGTTCTTGCCGTCGGTCAGCAGCAGGATCGAGTTGCCGAACTCGGGCTTGAAGCTGTCGTTCATGTACTTGTACGCGGCCAGCATGGTGTCGTACAGACCGGTGTCGCCGGTGGGCACGGGACGCATCTTCTGCAGGTTGGACAGCACGAGCTGGCGGCGCGTGACCGAGCCGATGCGCTGGCCCAGCGGGCCCATCGACACGGTCTCCTTCCAGTCCTTGTTCCCGTCCAGGTTCGTGGTGAAGAGCCACTGCCCCAGCTCGGTGTCGTCCGACATCATGCTGAGCCCGCCCTGGGACACCTGCGCGATCGCCTGCAGCCGGTTGGTGCCCGGCGCGACCTCCTCCAGCATGGAGCCGGAAACGTCGATCAGTGTCAGCATGCGCAGGCCCAGCGTCAGCTTGGCCCACGCCTGCATGACGCCCGCGACCTCGGTCGCCTTGGGCACCGGAAGCTGCCGCGGCCGGGACGGGCTGACGCCCAGCTCGGCGTTGAACCCGTCCGGCGCCTTGCCGTCGGGCGAGCGGAAGCCCTCGGCGCGCACGTCGTTGCGCGTCGCCTCGGTGTTCATCGCCCGCTCGAAGACGCGGGCCGCCTCCTTCTTGGCGGAGTCGGAGGTGGTGACGGTGAACGGGTAGTCCATCGACAGCGTGCCCTCGACCGGGTACAGCGCCACCGCGGGCTCGGCCGGGCTCTTGCGGTTGTAGTTCCACAGCGCCTGCTCCGAGGAGAGCGAGATCGGCTGCTTGCCGGTGCGGCCCTTGCGGAACTGGGCGAACTGCGCGTTCACCGTGGGCAGCATGCTCTCCCTGACGGTGCGCACGATCCCGGTGAAGATGGCCTCGCGGTTGGGGTCGTTGGTGAGCAGCGTGTTGGTGACCATCAGCGCGCCCATGCCGGCGCCGTTGCGCGCCGGGTCGGGGACCAGCAGCCGGACCGAGCCGGCGGGGATCATCTGGTTCTTGGTGACGCCGCCGCCCGCGGTGCCGCCCGCCGCCTTGAGCAGGTTGTCCCAGGACGGGGTCGCGGTGATGCCCTGCTGCTTGAGCTGGGCGGCCAGCGTCTGCGGCAGGCCCACCACGATGGGGCTGCTGGCCAGTGAGGTCTTGGTGGTCTGGATGGACTGCTTGCCCTTGGGCGAGGCGCTGACGATGGACGTCCAGAGAGAGGTGTCGGGGATCCACACGTCCGGGCGCTTGTTGGCGCCGGTCGCCACGCCCTGGCCGGACAGCAGCGTCGTGATGGACGCGGGCTCGGCGCTGGTCACGTTGGCCTGGACGCACGTGCCGCCGGACTCGTTCCTGGCCTCGTTGAAGCGGGTCGCGGCCTTCACGACGGCCGGGTGGATGTCGGGCGCCGCGGCGACGTTCAGGGTGATCGCGTCCTCGTCGGCGCAGCCGCCGCCGTTGGCCGCGAACGCGTACACGCCGACGCCGAGCAGGAGCGCCAGGCCGACCGCGCCCGCCATCGGGCCGATCAGAGCGGTCTTGCTGCGCTTCTGCTTGCGCCGCGTCCTGTATCCGCCGGTGCCGTAGTCGCCCGACCCGTAGTCGCCGGACCCGCTGCCGCTCTCGGAGCCGTATCGGCCGGAGCCGCCCCTGCCGGAGCCGCTTCCGTAACCGCCGGAGCCGCCGCGCCCGTACCCGCCGGAGTCGTTGCCGCCATAACCGCCACTGCCGTAGCCGCGGGAGCCGCCACTGCCGTATCCGCCCGAGCCGGACCCGCCCGAGCCTGAACCGCCGAGGCCGGCCGCTCCACCGCCGCTTCCATATCCGCCGCTGCCGTATCCACCGCTTCCGTATCCGCCGGAGCCGTATCCGCCTGAGGCGGAACCGCGGGCACCGGAGCCGTAGCCGCCGCCGTAGCCACCCGAGTCACGTCCCCCATAGGGGCCGGCCGGGCCGCCGTCGGAGCTGCGGATCGACTCGTACTGGCCGTACCCGCCGGAATCCGCGGGCGGCGACGCGCCCCCCATCGCGGACGGCGACGGGCCTCCCGAGCCGTAGCCACTGGGCGGGCGCCTCAGCCTGTAGCCGCCCGTGTCGGACGGGTCGGACGGGTCGCCGTACCCTCCGCCGCCCGCGCCTCCCGCGCCCGCGCCCCGATAGGGCGGCTCCTCCGGGGCGGGCGGGGGCGGCGCCTGGCCGGCTCTCTGCCGGGGGCTGAACCAGTCCGACGTATCGTTGTCGGCCGGGCCGAAGGCCGGGTGGGCGGGGTCGTTCCCGTTGTCACCCGGCGACCCTTCCGGGATGTCATTACGATGACGACCGCTCACGACTGGCCTCGATTCACCCGTGTCCCTCGATGCTCTCCGGCACTGTAGTAGTACGAACGGAAGGTTACAAAGGGATCATCTATGGTGATGACGCAGGTCATCCGTACATATGCGTAGCTTTGGTCGATGACGTCGCTATCGTCACGGACAGCGTTCGCCGCCACACGGATGGCGCGAAACCTCGCCTCCGGCCCGAGCGTCCTTACAGATAGGGGATGATCTTTCGGCCGCCAGGGGGCGCTTTGAGCGATGTAACCACGTTCGCACCACAGGCGGCGGCCGAAAGGGCGAAACGAGGGAGCGACGGCCACTGGCGTTCCGTTCTGGCTTGGACGGGCGTGGCCGTATGGGGGACCTGGGCCGCGGTACGGCTGATCGGAGGCGACCGCGTCCCCGTCATCGAGACCTACGCCGCGCCGCTGCTGGCCTTCACACCGTACGTCGCGGCCACCGTGCCCGTGCCCCTCGCCGCCGCGCTCGCCGTGCGCAGGCGGTGGGCGGCGGTCGCGGCGGGCTCCGTGGCGCTGGCACTGGTCGCGTCTGTGGCGCCGCGTGCGATCGGTGGCGGGCAGCCGGACGCCCGCGGCCCCGCGCTGCGGGTGCTCAGCATGAACCTCTACTACGGCATGGCCGACGCCGGTGCACTGCTCGACCTTGTCCGGCGCACCCGTGCGGACGTGCTCAGCCTCCAGGAACTGCCGGAGGAGGCGGTGCGGCGGTACGAGGCGGCCGGGCTCCGGACGCTCCTGCCGTACGCGGTCGTGGACACGCGGGAGGACGCGTCCGGATCCGGCCTGTATTCGCGCCACCCCTTGCGCGAGCTGCCCGACGTCCCCGACACGCGCGCCGCCACACCGAGGGCCGAACTCACGCTCGCCGGTGGCCGCCGGGTCCAGGTGACCGCCGTGCATCCGCTGCCGCCGCTCACCGCGAAGGGCCAGGAGTCATGGAAACGCGACATCGGCCGGCTGCCCTCCGCGACACCCTCCGGGCCGGTCCAGATCCTGGCCGGGGACTTCAACGCCACCCTCGACCATGCCGTCCTGCGGCGCCTGATCGGGCGCGGGTACGCCGACGCCGCCGACCGCACGGGCGCCGGGCTCGTCCCCACCTGGGGCGTCGGCGACATCCGCAGGCCCATCACCATCGACCACGTGCTGGTCGACGAGCGCTGCGCCGTGACCGGGTACGGCGTCCACGACATGCCGGGCAGCGACCACCGTGCCGTCCTCGCCGTGATCCGCCTGCCTTGACGGACGGGCGCGGCCCGAGTGGGCAAGGGGTGGGCAGGCAGGGTGGGCAGAATGAGGGGATGGCCAGGCTGGTACCCCTCTCCGATCCCGGCGATCCGCGGCTCGCGGACTACTTCGGCCTGCGGGATGTGACCCTCCGCAAACGGCTGGAGACCGAGCACGGCCTGTTCATCGCCGAAGGCGAGAAGGTGATCCGGCGCGCCGTCGGCGCGGGCTACCCCGCCCGCTCGTTCCTGATGTCCCGGCGCTGGGTGGAGCCCCTCGCCGACCTGCTCGGCACGGTGGACGCCCCGGTGTACGTGGCCGACGACCCCACCGTCGAGGCCGTGGCGGGCTTCCCGGTGCACCGCGGGGCGCTCGCGTCCATGGAACGGCTTCCCGTACCGCCGGTGGCCGAGACCATCGCGGCGGCGCATCGCGTCCTCGTCCTGGAGGACCTCGTCGACCACGGGAACGTCGGGGCCATCTTCCGGTGCGCGGCGGCGCTCGGCGTCGACGCCGTCGTTCTGTCGCCGCGCTGCGCCGACCCGCTGTACCGGCGCGCCGTCAAGGTGTCGATGGGGGCGGTCTTCGCGATCCCGTACGCGCGCATGACCAACTGGCACGACGACCTGGCCATCCTCAGGGACGCGGGGTTCAAGCTGCTCGCCCTCACCCCCGACCCGTCGGCCACGCCCATCGACAGGGCACCGCTCGGCGACAGGGTCGCCCTCATGCTGGGCACGGAGGGCGACGGCCTCTCCTCACGCTGGCTGCGGCAGTCGGACGAGCCGGTACGCATTCCCATGAGCCCCGCCGCGATGGCGAACGGCGTCGACTCCCTGAACGTGGTGGCCGCCGCCGCGATCGCCTGTCACAGCCTCATGCGCGCGGTGTGAGGTCGGCGATCACTCGCCGAACAGCCCGCGGCGCGGGCGGCGGTGCGCGCCCACCGGACGCCTGGACGTCGCGTACGCCCGCCCGGGCGCGCCGCGCCTGCCTCCGAGCCGAAGCTGCGTGAGCAGCACCGAGAACGCGACCAGCAGCGCCGCCAGCCACGCCACCTGGGTGCTGGCCATCCGCTCGAAGGTCAGGTCCTGGGCGACCGGGGCCTTGTTGTTCTGCAGCCTGCTCTGCGGCACCGGCGCCGACTGCGGTGCCACCGACGGGCTCGGCGGGGCGAGCGGCGGCGGCAACGCGATCCGCGGACTCTGCGCACCCCCGAACGTCGCGTTCGGCACCGGCGGCGTGTACGACGAGCCGCCGCTCGACCCGGACTCCGAGTCGGAGCTCGACGAGTCGCTGTCGTCGTCGTCCTCGTCGTCCGTGCCTTCGTCGGTGGGCGTCGGGGACGGCTTCGTGGGTGTCGGAGTCGGCTTCGTGGGTGTCGGGGTCGGTTCGGGGTCGGGCGCCTGGAAGGTGATCTTCGTCGTGCGCGGCTCGGTGGTCTCCGGCTCGCCTTCCTCGGGGGTAAAGGTCGCGGTGACCGTGAGGGTGACGACCGTGTCCTTGGCGATGTCGCCGGTCAGCGCGATCCGGTAGGAGATCGTGGCGGTCGCGTCCTGGACCGCTCCGAGGTCGCAGACGTCATCGGCGGGCGTCGCGCCTCCCGGGCAGGTCGTGTCCAGCGTCGCCGGCGCGTCGCCGATGGTCGCCTTGACGGTCACGCCCGTGAACCCCGCCTCCTCGGAGAGCCGCTCAAGGGTGGACGGGACCGTGATGGCCTTCCCGTCCGTGCTGAGCTCGGCGGGCAGGCCCGGCGGCTGCGGCGGGGCCGCCAGGACGGGGACCGCTCCGGCCGCGAGGATCGCCGCAGCGCCGAGGCCGATCAGGATCGGTTTCCCTGCCGATCGGTGAAGCACAGCCCCAGCACCTCCGTCGCGCCTACGCGTCGCCGCTGACCGTCGAGGGCATGCCTGCGCCCCCGAATGTCGCAGCCATCATGCCAACACGGAACTATGCGACAAAGCAACACCACGGGCGCTTCTTTATGTGATCAGCTGAAGTCCTCCTGAAGATCCTGGATCTCCGTGCGCGGGGCCCATGCCTGCCACACTCCGTGGTCGACCCTGTCCAGGCCGAGGCCCTCGGCGACGGGCGCGCGGCCGCCGGTGTACTCGACCCGCAGCCAGCCGTCGTGCTCCCCGACGACGACGAACCGCTCGCCCCGCCACACGCACGTCGTACGGACGTAACGGAGCTCCTCGACCTCGAAGAACGGGACGACGCGGCGGAACCGTCCGGGACGCATCTCCTCGAAGCCGTCGGTCGGCTCCGGCGCGTAGAGCCGCACCTCTCCGTCGGCCCCCGGTGAGGCTTCGAACTCGCGGCCGAGCCAGCGTGCCACATAGCCGTCGCGGATCATCGCGCGGCTCCTTGCCCTTGGCCGTCCCACCCGTCCGGTTGGGACGCGGTGTCGTTCTGCGGACGCAGCCAGGCCAGCCGGTCGGGGTCGTACATCGCGACGAAGCGTTCCGACCCGTCGGCGCCGAGGTGGTACATCTCGGCGCCGTAGGGCAGCCGCACGCTGTCCACCTTGTACTCGCGGATCGACCCGGCACTGCCGGGCGCGAACCCGCCGCCGAGGAACGGCGGGCGCTCGACCACCCAGCCCGCGTCGCCCCAGGCCGCCAGCTCCTCCTCGGTCTGCCCGCCGAACGGGATGCGGTAGAGGTCCGGGCAGTACGCGGGCCAGCGGATCACATGCACCCCCTGGTCGTCCGGGCGGAACGGCGAGTCGTCGTACAGCAGGCCGAGCGTCTCGTACAGTTGCAGCGGCGTCTGCAACTCGGCGACGTCGGAGGTCGGGTGGACGAAGCCGCCGACCCGGTCGTAGCCCTGTTGCAGGTACCACTCGACATGGTGGTGCGGCACCACCTTCTGCATGATCGTGGGCTGAGGGGACCGTTCGGCCTCCGGGTCGGGCGCTGGAACCGGGGCTCGCGCGGGGGCGGGCTCCTCGGCCTGTGCCGCATGCGGCCCGCCGGGCGAAGGCGCGGCCACGACGTCCTGCGCGGTGGCCGGTTCGGCGGCGGGGACCGGGGGCAGGTCCGCCACGGTCGCGTCGGGCTGCTGCTGGGACGGGGGCGGCGTGGGCACTTCGGGACGCGGCTGCACCAGGCCGACACGGACCGCCCATTCGCTGAGCGCCCGCACCTGGTCGCCCCGGAGGGACGCGCCGATCCGGGTGCCGGGGTTGAGAAGCATGTCCCATTCCGGGTCGGGCCACGCCCCGATGAGCTCGCGGAAGTCCGCGTACACGAACCGCGACTCGGGCAGCACCTCCTGGAGCCGTACCAGGGAGGTGAAGACCTGGACGGCGGAGGGGCCGCGCAGCGCCGCCTCCCAGCGGAACTCGCGCTGGATGGGCGTGACCTCCAGCGGCGCGTCCGCGGGGATGGGCACCAGCACGTTGGCGCCGAGCAGCACCCGCAGGAACGCGTCGGAGTCGCCGGCCAGCGCCGCCTCGTACAACTCCTGGTCGATCCGGTTGCCCGGCTCGAACTCGGTTTCCGGGGGCGAGGGACGGGTGTCGGCCGCCTCGTCCGCTGAAGCCGCCGGGGCCGGGGGCGCGGACGCGGGAGCCGCCGACGGGATCGTCTCGGGCTCACCGGCATGAACAGGTTCCGGTTCGGCGGGCGGCCCGGTCTCCACTGGCCGAGCCGGAGGCTCGGGGGCGGGCGCCGCCGGTGCGGAGTCGCCGGTGCCGGAGTGCGACGGGCCGCTGAGCGCGCGGACCCGCTCGCCGGGCAGTGTCGCGTCGATGGGCGTGCCCGGGTTGAGGATGAGCGTCCATTCGGTGTCCGGCCACGCGTTCACGATCTCCAGCAGGGTCGGCATCACGAACCGCGACGACCCGATCGCCTCGTTCATCCACTTCAGCGAGGTGAACACCTGGATCGAGACGGCGCCGTGCACCGGGACGGGCCGCCACGGGAACGCGGGGTCGTCCGGGGCGATGCCCCACGGCGTCTCCGGGTCGGCCGGGACCAGGACCTGGGCGCCCAGCAGCACCTTGAAGAAGCCGTCGGTGTCGCGCCGCAGCGCCGCGTCGAACAGCCGCCGCTCCACGTCGTTCTGCGGCTCGAACCCCTCGGACATGCGCCGGGCCGCGCGCTGGTCCGCCCAGGTGGCCAGGCCGGAGAGCTGCTCGGCCAGGATCGTGCCGCCGGCGGGGGAGCCGGGGTTGACCGCCAGCGGGCGGCTGCGGTCGGGCCAGTAGCGCAGCACCACGGTGAACGGCAGCGCGAGGGAGTCGGTGCCCGTTCCGGCGGACCGCGCCGCCTCCACCAGGCGCTCCCGCGAGGTGAACACCGGGATCACGCTCGTCCCGTCGACCTCCCTGGTGGACCAGGGGAAACCGGGACGGCCGGGCCGCGACAGATAGTCCAGGTCCTCGGGGACGGGCAGCAGCACCTCGGCGTCGGCCAGCGACTGTAGGAAGAGGTCGTGGTCGTTGGTGGTGGCCGCGCGGAAGAGGTCCCGTTCGACGTCGTTGGCGGGCTGGAACTCCGAACGCCGCTGCTCCTCACGCGGCAGTTCCCGGTGCTGGCCCTGAAGCTCCTCCCATTGCGCCTGGTCGTCGCGCGCCTCCGCGTCCGCGGCGGGCTCGGCCCCGGCCGGGGGAACGTCGGGGACGACGGGGTTGTCCAGGCGCGTGACATCGGCGGCATCGGGCTGCGGCGCCGCGGTCTCCTCGCTCAGGCCCGGCGCCATGCCGCCCTCGGGCAACGGCGAAGGCTCCGGCACGGGGGAGTCCGGAGCGTGGGTCTCCGCGGCCGGGGCCTGCGAGGCCGGGGCTTCCGGGGCGGGGGCCTGCGGGGCGGTTGCGTCCAGCGGGGGTGCGTCGGCCACCGCAGGGGAAGGCGCAGGGGTCTCCTGCACGATGGCGCCGTCCGGCGCGGGCGCGTCCGCTACGGGTGTGGGCGCCGGTGGCGGGGGCACGGGCGTTGACGACGGGAGCGAGGTGGGGGTGTCACGGCCCGCCTTGGGAAGACCGGTGTCGCCCTCGACGACCTGCTTGATGAACCAGGCGGGCATGCGCGCCTCGATCGGCAGCACCACCTCGTCCGCCCCGCGCGCGGGAACGTCCACCGCGAGCCACCACCGGGCGTCCGGCCAGGTCTGGGCGAGGTCGGTGAACCTCAGCCGCAGGAAGTGCCGGTACGCGGGCCCCAGGCATTCCCGCATCGCCGCCGCCGAGGTGTAGGCCAGCACGTGCGTGCGGCCGTCCTCTTCCTGGACGGGCCAGGTCGGCTTGTCCCGGTCCGCGAGCACGTCGTCGATCCGGTCCGGCGGCACGGGGATGACCAGCTCGCTTTGCGCGAGCAGGCGGAAGTACCCCTCCTGGTCACCGCTCCGCACCGTCTCATGCAGCCGGCGCTCGAGTTCCGACGTGGGCCGCCACGCGTCGGCCACGGTCGCCACCCCCTGTTTCCTCCCGCGCTGGCATGCGCGTCACCTGCATCCGCCCCGCCGGACCCGGCCGGGCACAATCCTGCCCGCCCCGTGCCCGGCGGCCGGGCTCTTGACGCGCAAGTTACGGACCCGCCTTACGCTACATGGACGAACAGGCCGAAAGTTCCCAGTGATGTCGTGGGCGAGGGCGTCCACGAGCCGATCGACAAGCGCCTCGGCCGTACCGATGCCGACGCTCGCCGTTGAGCAGGTGCCGCACCAGAGGACGGGCACAGACCATCCCATCCCGGACGCCGATGCCATGGACCTCCGACAGCCTAAGGGCCACGTCCCGAGCGTTCCAGCCGTCCACCGAGAACGACACGATCCCTCGCCGTCCTGGCCCCTCTGACCGGCCACTGGGCTGAACGGCCGCGCCGGGGTGCGCGCTGAGCCGTGGTTGCGGGAGCATGTGCCGGTAGGACGGGGACGAAGCGGAGGACGCGATGGGATACAGGGCGGTTCGGGCACTGGCCGGGGGAGCGGTGCTGCTCGGCGCGTCCGGGCTGCTGGGCGGGTGCGGGCTGCTGGGCGGCAACACCGACGAGGTCTGCGCCGGCGCCAAGGCGGCGTTCCAGCAGTACATGACGCAGGTCAAGACCGTCTCCGCGAACGATCCGGCACAGTGGAAGAAGTCCACCGAGCAGCTCGCGGCGCGCGTGGAGGGGTTGTCGCGCACGGCCGAGGACGAGGACCTGAAGAAGGCGCTCAAGTCCGAGGCCGATTACCTTCGCGCCGCCGCCAACGCCCTCGGCACCGGCGACGCCGCCCAGCTCGACAGCGTCATCGCCGCCACGCCCGACCGCATCGGCGGCGCCTGCGACTGACGGGCACCCCGCCCGGCACGTCCGCGAAGGAGGGGCCGTTCGAGCAGAACGACGCCGCCCCCCGCGCGCGGAACGCGGGAGGCGGCGTCGACCGTCAGAAGACGTTGGGACGGGGGCCGCCCGGCCGGTCCACACCTCCGGGCTCGTCGTCTCCGCCACCGCCGTCATCCGGATCGTCCGGCCTGCCGGGGGTCGGGAGGGGCAGACCGGGGTCCTCTTCGGTGGGCGGGCCCGAAGGCTCCTCCGGCTCCTCCGAGTCCGGCGGGCGCGTCGGGTTCAGCTCGTCGGGACGCTCGTCACCCGGGGTGTCGGACGGCCGCCCGAAGTAGTCGCCGCCGGTGTTCGCCGAGGGCGCGCCGAACGACTCGGGCGGGTAGCCCTTGATGTTCACGACCTCGGTCATGTAGTCGTGCCAGATCCGCGCCGGGAGGACACCGCCGTACACCCCGTACCCGGGGATCCTCAGCGGCTTGCTGTCGCTGCGGAACATGGACACGCTCGTGGCGAGCTGCGGGACGAACCCGTTGAACCAGATCGCGCGGCCCTGGTCGGTGGTGCCGGTCTTGCCCGCCACATCGCGCCCGTCGGGAAGCCGCGCCGCCGTTCCCGTGCCGGACCTGACCACCTGCTCCATCGCGTACGTGGCGTCCCGGGCCACCTCCTGGCTGAACGCGCGCTTGCCCGGCTCGCTGAACGTGCGCCTGTGGTCGTCGTTGTTGGTGACCGACTTGACCACGTACGGGGTGTGGTACTCGCCCTCGGCGGCGAACGTCGCGTACACCCCCGCCTGCTGCACCGGGTGGATCGAGATGACGCCCAGCGGGAACGTCGGCGCGGTGTTGGCGCCGTTGGCGGTGAGCTGGCTCTCGGGGATGCCCATCTTCTCGGCCATCCTCGTCACCTTGTCCAGCCCGATCTCGCGGCCGATGTTGACATAGGCGGTGTTGACCGAGTTACGGGTCGCCTCGACCAGGCTGACGTAGCCGTAGCTGCGGCCGCCGTCGTTCTCCACCCGCGCGCCGTTGTAGTACTGCGGGGACGAGCCGTCCACCGAGTCGTACAGCTTCATCCCGTCGTCCAGCGCGGCGGCCAGCACGATCGGCTTGAACCCGGACCCCGCCTGCGCCCAGTCGCCGAACGAGCTGCTCAGCGCCTCGGTGAGGTAGTCACGGCCGCCGTAGAAGGCCAGCACCTGGCCGGTCTTCGGGTCCACCGACACCAGCCCGGTGCGGATCCTCTTGCTCATCCCGTCCGGGGAGTTGGCGAGCACCGCCTTCCGCGCGGCGTCCATCAGCCGCTTGTCGAAGGTCGTGGTGATCTTCAACCCGGACCGGTTGATCTCGTCCTCGCTGTAGCCGCGGCGCTCGATCAGCTCCTTCTTGGCCACATTGACCATGTAGCCCTTCTGGCCCTTGAGGATGTTGGTGATCTTCTGTTTGGCCGGCATGGGGAACGTCATCGCGGACGCCTCGGCCTGGCTGATCGCGCCGTCCTTGACCATGTTGGCCAGCACCGCCCGCCAGCGCTGCTCGGCCATGGCGCGGTTCGGCCCGGTCGGGTCGGCGAACCTGCTGGGCTGCTGGATCGCCGCCGCCAGGTAGGCGCCCTCGCGCGCGGTCAGCTCCTTGACGTCCTTGCCGTAGTAGGCCCGTGCGGCGGCCTGCACGCCGTAGGCGTCCCGGCCGAAGAAGATCGTGTTGAGGTACTGCTCAAGGATCCAGTCCTTGTCCTTCTCCCGGCCCACCTTCAGGGCGACCATGATCTCCTTGAGCTTGCGGTCGACCGAGCGCTCCTTGCCGATGCCGCCGTAGTAGTTGCGGACCATCTGCTGGGTGATGGTGGAGCCGCCCTGGAGCTGCTCGCCCGTCAGGGTGGACCACAGCGCCCGGGTGGTGCCGCGTACCGACACACCGGGGTCGCGGTAGAAGCTGCGGTTCTCGGCCGCGATCACCGCGTCCCGCACGCCCTTCGGTATCTCGTCGATCGGGACCGCGTCGCGGTTGACCCCGGTCTTGGCGATCACCGTCCTGCCGTCGGAGTAGTAGAAGGTCGGCCCCTGCGCGAGCGCCTCCTCCTGCGGGGACGGGACGGGCGTCATGAGGTAGGCCACCCCGAACGCCGCCACGCAGAGCCCGATGAACGCCAGCAGGCCCAACAGCGCCCGCCGCCCGTACCGGGCCGCCCTGCCCCGCCGCCTCCCGGGCGGACGCCGCGAGCCTGCTCCCGCTGCCGCCGGGGCGGGCTCCTCGGCCTCGTCCGGAACGGGCGGAACGATCTTGGGGGGCGTGACGGGCGGCGTGACGGGGGCCGGGGGCACGACCAGGTCACGCCGCGTCGCGTCCGCGTCGGGGACCTCGGCCTCGTCCTTGGGCTCGTCGGGCTCGGCGGGCACGGCGTCCGTGCCGGAGGGCTCACCGAAGGCGTCGTCGCCGTAGACGGTGCCGCTCAACGGATCGCTCTCCGCGCTGGACCCGGAGTCGTCGAGCGTGACGCCGGGCGCGTCGCCGGGGGTCTCGGCACCGTCCGGGGCATCGGGTTCGGGGACGGTCTCGGGGGTGGGCTCGGGGTCGTTCCGCGAGTCGCCATCGGAGTCGTTCTCGGAATCGGTTTCGAGGTCCGTCTCGGTGTCGCTGGGGACGCCGTTCTCATTCATGTTCGCGGCGATGTCGTCATTCTCGGATCGGTGGGATTGTCGGCTTATGCTCGGGCCCGGGGCGGAGTCCTCTCCCGCGCGGCCCGCGGTCGGGCTCTCATCGCTGCTGCTCACAAGACCCCCGCGACTGCTTCGTGGCACCGACGATACCCGAGGGCGGCGACGGTGGCGGCGCGTCGGGACTCATGGCACAGTGCTCCCTTCAGTAAGGACGAACGGGGGGCCTCGGCGGTTGTCTTTCCTTTTTCCCGGCGTGAACGGGATCCCGGAAAGGCGAACGGCGGGCCATCCGAATCGGATGCCCCGCCGTCCGGCGCCGGTGGGACCGGCGCTAGGTGAGAACGGTCACTTGGGCATGATGCCGAGGATGTCCACCACGAAGACCAGGGTGTCGGTGCCCTTGATGCCGGCCTGGGGGTTGCCCTCCTTGCCGTACCCGTCCTTCGGCGGCAGGACGAGCAGGACGCGGCTGCCGACCTTCTTGCCCTGGAGGCCCTTGAAGAACCCGGTGGCGCCCTCGGTGGTGTTGAGCGGGAACGAGGAGAGCTGGCCGCGCTCGTAGCTGGAGTCGAACTGCTTGCCGTCCCGCCAGAGCACGCCACGGTAGTTGACGACCACGGTGTCGTTCTTGGTGGTGGTGGCGCCGGTGCCCTCGATGACGGTCTCGGCCTTCAGCTCCTTGGGCGGGTCCGCCTCGGGGATGGTGATCTTCGGCCCCTTGCCGGCCTCCATGGCGCCGACGGCGGGCAGGTCCTTGTCGAGCTTCTTCGGCGTCCCCTGCGCCTGCGCGCCCTTGGGGTAGGAGGCCAGCACGTCGACCACGAACACGACCCAGTCCGTGCCGGACAGCCCCATCTGCTGTCCCGACTGGCCGAAGCCCTCGGACGGCGGGATCTGCACGATCACCCGGCTGCCCGTGGTCTGCCCGACCAGGCCCTTGTCCAGGCCCTTGAGCTCGGTCTTGCCGACGGTCATCGGCAGTACCTGCTCTCCCGCGGGGCGCTCCCAGGACGAGCTGATCTTCTTGTTGGTGCTCTCGTTCGGCTTCTTGATGTCGGTGCTCTTGGCCCACTGGTAGAACACGAACTTCACCATCGCGGTGTCGCCGTTGGCGAGCCTGTGCCCGTTGCCCTTGATCACCGGGGTGACCTTGAGGCCGCCGGAGGGGACGAGGTCCTTGGGGATGCTGACCTTCGGCGCCTTGCCCAGCGCGCCGGTGGCGGCGATCGCGGGGCCCGGACGCGTCGCGATGTAGGTGACACCGGCGCTGATCGCCAGCACCGCGACCACGGAGAGCGCGATCCCTATGCGCCGCTGCCTCTTGGCCTGCGCGGCGGTCTTGCCCGACGGGCGCGGGCCGCGGCTGCGGTTCCCTCCGCTGATCCCGTGCGGGGTGAACTCCGGGCTCCGGATGTTCCTCGCGTTCGGCAGCTTGGCCGTGGGCTTGGCCTTGACCGTACGCTCACCCCGGGGCTTGTCATCCTCGGACATGTTTCCTCACTCGCTCCGGGCTCGACGACACACCACGCGCGTCACACCCTGCCACCGCGGACCTAAGGCGGATGTGAAAGCGCGGCAAAGCGGACCAGAACCGCAATCTACCGGTCCCGGGAGGGTTCGGCGTCCGCCACGGCGCGAGCCGTGCGGGCCGCCGGCGGTCTCGCGGCGCTCACCGGCAGCCAGTCTGGTGGAGCCGGGCCCGATCTGTCACCCCGCCTCGCACATCCGGCTCCGCCGCGCCGCCCGCGGGCTCCACGCGCTCAGGACGGCTCGGCCATCACGCCGTACAGGAAAATAGCGGTGACCGCAGTGCTGGCCTCCTCGACGACCAGCAGGGCCTGGACGGCCGCCGTCTTGGGGCAGTGAACGCGGCCTCGTACAGGGCTTGGTACAGGGCCTCGCGGTTGGGGGCCACGGCTGCGCGAGCCTGCCCGGGGCGCGCCGGTACGGTGATCACCACCTCCAGCCGCCTACGGCACCACCAAGCTCATGAACGTCCTGTTCACGCGGGAGCCGGCGCGCCGCGTCGAGGGGACGGCCATCGCTCCCTCGGGCCATGCCGCC
The DNA here is from genome assembly GCF_030269515.1 of Actinomadura sp. NBRC 104412. Lineage (GTDB taxonomy): Bacteria > Actinomycetota > Actinomycetes > Streptosporangiales > Streptosporangiaceae > Spirillospora. The sequence goes on from NZ_BSTM01000055.1 coordinate 27,735, forward strand.
ACCGCCCGGCCCGGGCCGTGCTCGCCTCGCGCCCGGGAGGGGAGGGCGTGCCCGGCGCGGACCGCACCAACTTCGCGACCGGTTCGCCCCTGGCGCGGGCCGTGTCGTGGACGCCGCTGCGGCGGGTCCGGGCCAGACGGCCCTTGCCACCCATCCTCGCCTAGGAGCCCACTGAATAAGGCGTGGTTGGGGCGGGAAGGGCGCCGACAAGGCCGTCTGAGCGGCGGTTCAGGTCAGACCTCGAAGGGCCGACACGTGGTCGCCCTTCCCGCGTGGTCCAGCTTGGC
>NZ_BSTM01000056.1 GCF_030269515.1 Actinomadura sp. NBRC 104412
AGCTGGACCACGCGGGAAGGGCGACCACGTGTCGGCCCTTCGAGGTCTGACCTGAACCGCCGCTCAGACGGCCTTGTCGGCGCCCTTCCCGCCCCAACCACGCCTTATTCAGTGGGCTCCTAGCGGCCACCCGGGTGCTCGCCTGAGGAACCGTACGGTCGCCTGGGGCCACGCGAGCCACGCCAGCGGTTCGTCCTGGGGACGGCACCCGCGCAATATCTGCCGCTGGGCATCGCCCGTGGGGCCCTGCCGGCCCTTGACGACTTCGCGGCGGGCGGCTCCGGCATGTCGGGCGGCCAGGCGCCAGGTGGCCGGACACCAGGCGGCGAGCCGGACGCGGACGGAGGCTCCCCCTGCCGCCACGCGCCGTCGAGAAGGATGGATTCGTACAGGCTTTGCAGTTCACGCCCAGGGTCGAGATCGAGCCCTTCACGCAGCACCCGGCGGCCGTCGCTGTAGACCTCCAGGGCCTCCCTATGACGCCCTGCCCGCATCAAAGCCGTCATCAGTAAAGAACGCAGCCGTTCGTGAAAGGGATACTGGGACACCCACCCCTGCAACTCGCCGACGAGCGCATGATGGCGTCCCAAGGCCAATTCCACCTCGGCGGCCTCTTCGGTCACGGCCAGTTGTAGTCGTTCCCAGCGGAGGGCGCCCGCGACCACCAGGCTGCTTTGAAGCCCTTCCAGAACGGGCCCGTGCCAAAGCGAGAGCGCGTCCCGGTAGTGTTTCGAGGCTTCCGCATACCGCCCCGCCGTTCCGGCCGCGCGCGCCCGCGCGATGTGCCGCTCCGCAATGCGCGCGTCGATGGTCCCTGCGGCGATTCTGTACCCGGGCGGGACGGTCTCGATCACGGTGTGGCCGTACCCCGCGTGCCTGAAGGCCCGCCGCAGGCCGGACACCGCGATGGCGACCTGGGTGCGCGCCGAGGCGGGCCGCTCCCCGCCCCAGACCGCCTGGACGAGGCGGTCCGCGGCGACGGGACCGTTCCCCTCCAGGGCCTCAAGGAGAAGGGCCGCCAGCACCAGCCGCGCCCGGTCGTCGTCGAGTTCCACCGTCCGGTCCTGGACGCCGGCACGCAGCGGCCCCAGGATCCGGAAGAACACCGGATCCATCACGTGCCAAACGTTAATCACCGAGGGGCCCGAAAGACCTGAATGAACCGTGAACGAATCGTCCTGATCTGTTCAGAGCCAGGAAAAGCTCCGGCACAGACGGTCCCCGGGCGGTCGTGCTCCCTCGTTAAGGGTTCGCGTCCTGGTGCGGTCACGCGAACGGCGTCTTGGGCTTCTCTTGAAGAACACCGTCGACATACACGTCGACCTTCTCGTCATAGAAGCACACGAGGCCGATGATTCTCGCGCTCTCGGGAAGCGGCCTCGGGTACGACCAGGCCAGATCCTTGTGCGTCTTGCCATTGACTCGCACCGACCAGTATTCGGCCTCGCCCTTGTACGGGCAGTGGGTCGTCGTCTCGGTCGGCTCCAGCAGATCCATGCGGACATGGGTCTTCGGCAGGTAATAGCGCACCGGAAGCGAGGTCTCGAAAAGCAGCCGGGCATTGCTGGACTCGGCCACGGTCACCCCGTCCACTTCGATCCGGACATGCCGCGAGGAGGGCAGGATGTCGACGCGGTGGTACGGATTCCGGGGATGGGTGAAGATCTCCTCGTCCTCCTCGAACCAGGCGTCCATCGCGTCCCACTCCAGGCGCACCAGGTCACGCAGTTCCTCGACCGGTGAGTCCTCGTAGCGCAGGGCGGCGCCCTTCGCCTCGGCGCCGTCCACCCTCACCGTGTAGGCGACCGAGTCGCCGCGGCTCGGGGAACGCTCGCCGGGGCCGTCCTTGACGAGTTCGGCGAGAATGTCGGCCACGGGGATGTAGTACGTGGGGTAGTAGGGGATCTCCCACACGTACACCGGCCGTTTCGTGTCGGCCACCAGCTTGCCGCCCAGGTAAACCCTGACCCGCCTCTGGCCTGGCTCCGTACGGACACGCGTCCTCTGGGGTGAGCTCATATCCATGGAACCTACCTATGGGCACGCCGTATTTCGATGGCGAGTACCGTCGTTCGTGATCGCGCATCGAACGGGAAGGGAGGGGCCATGAGCACGGCCGCGTCGCGCGAGACCATGGCGGCGATCGAGGAATTCCTCGCGTGTTCGCCTGCCGACTTCCTGCGCGGCCTCCGGGTCACCTTGCGGCCGCTGACCGCCGATGACCAGGACGAATACATCTCGCTCGTGCGCGCCAGCGAGGACCTGCTCCGACCGTGGGTCGCACTGCCCGACACGCCCCGGGACTTCCGGCGGTACCTGGAACGGTTCGACCATTCCACCGCTCAAGCCCTGAAGATCTGCCTGAACGGCAGCGGCGCCATGGCGGGCACCATCTACATCAACGGCATCGTCCGGGGACGCTTCCAGTGCGGCACCCTCGCGTACGCCGCCTTCGCTCCCAGCGCGGGCCAGGGCTACATGTCCGAGGGCCTCCGCCTCACGGTGCGGTACGCCTTCGAGCAACTACGCCTGCACCGCCTGGAAGCCAACATCCAGCCCGGGAACCACGCGTCCCGCAAACTGGTCGAGCGCCAAGGCTTCCGGCTGGAGGGATATGCGTCCGCAATGCTCTTCATCGAAGGAGCCTGGCGCGATCACGAACGCTGGGCCCTGAACACCCCCACGCCCGAGAAGGCGCACCCCTCCCTCCCGTCCTTCTAGCTGGTTGATGCCTTCGAGCGCCGGGGGAGGGTGAGGACGGGGAGCAGGGACAGCGCCGCCAGCCCCGCGGCCCACCAGAAGGTCTGGGTGAAGGCCGCGGTCAGTTGGGTGGGGAGCTCGGGGGTGTGGAGGGTCGCGGCCTGCCTGAGGTTGCCGGTCGCGCCGGGAACGGACGCGCGGATGGCGAGCTGCAGGATGATCGCAAGGGCGGCGGTGCGTAGGGACCCGCCGAGGCGGATCAGGATGTTGGCGCCGGTGGTCGCGCCGGGAATGGACGCGCGCGGAAGGCCCTGGTAGGCGGCGGCCATGACGCTAGGGGTGATGAGGCCGTGCCCCAGCCCGATGACGAGGATCGTGCCCATGAGCAGGGGACGTCCGGTGCCGGCGTCGATGGTGACCAGGGTGAGGGCGCCGCACAGGACGAGGAGCATGCCGCCGGTGCCCAGCCATGGCCCGCCCCAGCGGTCGGGCAGGGCCTCCCGCGTGATCTTGTGGCGGCGCTTTCCGCGTTGGCGCGTCCAGCGCGATCAAGATCGCGGACACCGAGGGGCTGGACGCGGTCTCCATCCGCCGTGTGGCGAACGAACTCGGCGTACGGGCGATGAGCCTGTACAACCACATCGAGCGCAAAGAGGACCTGCTCGACCTCATGTTCGACGAGGTCGCCCAGCAGATGGTCGTGGACGAGCCACTGCCGGAGGACTGGCGTGAGGCGATCACCGCGATCGCCCAGAAGGAACGTGAGATCCTCCTACGCCACCCCTGGATGGTCGACCTCGCGGCGCGCCGTCCCCAGGTCGGCCCCAACGCGCTCAAACACGGGGAGCAGTCGCTGGCCGCGGCGTGCCGCCTCGACGTCAGCATGAAGGTGGCCGCACACATCGTCACCGCGGTCGACCGCTACATGACCGGCTATTTCGTCCGCGAACGCCTGCTGCGCGACAAGCAGGACGGGCAAGGGGAGGGCTCCGTGATCGAGTCCTACATGCGCGAAATGCTCGCGTCAGCACGCTTCCCCTACTTGGCGCGCGCCAGCGAGGAATCCGTGGACTCCCAGGAGTCGTTCGAGGAGGGCCTCGGGTGGCTGCTGGACGGCATCGAACGGCAATACGGGCGGTGACCGGAGGCCACTGGCCTCCCGTGGCCGCACGCCGTAGCGTGGACCCTCTCCTGGCGTAGATGACGGACGGGGATGACCAGGTGCGGGCAACAAAGCTGATCAGTGTGGCGGTCGTCCTGGCCTTGATCGCGACCGGCTGCAGCGGCTCGTCCGACGACCGCGGGAGCAGCGATGGCCGCACACCCCCACCCGGATCCCCTGCGGGGACCGATGCCTTCTACAAGCAGCGCCTCTCCTGGAAGGACTGCGGCGGCGGCTTCCAGTGCGCCACGGCACAGGTCCCCGTCGACTACACCAAGCCCACCAACGGCCGGCTGAGCATTTCCCTCATCCGCCTGCCCGCCGAGAGGAAGTCCGATCGCATCGGTTCCCTGTTCACCAACCCGGGTGGGCCAGGCGGTTCAGGGGTCGACTTCATCCGCCAAACCGCTCGCTCCTTCGGCCAGGACCTCAGGAACCGTTTCGACATCATCGGCTTCGACCCCAGGGGCGTCGGCGCCAGCGACCCCGTACGGTGCCTGGACGGGTCCCAGCTCGACCGGTACTTCAGCACCGACACCACACCCGACGACCCCGGAGAACTCGAAGCCCTGGCCTCCCAGAGCGAAGGCTTCGCGAAAGGCTGCCAGAGCAAGTCCGCCTCACGTCTCCCGTACGTCGGCACCCTCAACGCCGCCCGCGACATGGACGTCCTCCGGGCCGCCGTAGGGGACGAGAAGCTCACCTACTACGGGGCCTCGTACGGCACGTACCTTGGCGCCTTCTACGCGGAGCAGTTCCCCAAGAGCGTCCGCGCCCTGGTCCTGGACGGAGCCGTCGACCCCAGGATCTCCTCCACCCAACTGCTGATCGAGCAGGCCAAAGGGTTCGAGACCGCCCTCAACGCCTTCGCGGACGACTGCGTCACCAACCAACTCGACTGCCCCCTGGGCACATCGCGCGCCGCCGTCATCCGCAACATCACCGACTTCCTGAGCGACCTCGACGAGGCCCCGCTCAAGAACACCAAGGACTCGCGCAAAGTGACCGAGTCCTGGGCCACGACGGGCATCGCCACGGCCCTGTACGCCAAGGGGTTCTGGCCCGTCCTGCGGCAGGCATTCGCCCAAGCCGAACAGCAGAAGGACGGCACCCTCTTCCTGACGCTCGCCGACCAACTGATCGAACGCAAGCCCAACGGCACCTACTCCAACCAGACCGAGGCCAACATGGCCGTCAACTGCGTGGACAAGCCCAACCCGGCCAACCTCGCCCAGTACCGCAAGTCCGTGGACCAGGCGAAAAAGGTCTCACCCCTGTTCGGCCCCTTCGTCGTCTGGGGCGGCCTCGGCTGCGTCTACTGGCCCGTCCAGACCAAGCAGCCCCCCAAGCCCATCACGGCCAAGGGCTCACCCCCCATCCTCGTCATCGGCACCCTGCGCGACCCCGCGACCCCCTACAAGTGGGCCCAGAGCCTCGCCTCCCAACTCGACTCAGGCACCCTCCTGACCCTGGACGGCGACGGCCACACCGCCTACCTCCAAGGCAACCCCTGCATCTCCAAGGCGACCCACGACTACCTCATCACCGCCAAGCCCCCCAGAGAGGGAACCGTCTGCCGCTGATTCACGCCCACCCACGAGACCGGGTAGACTGCTGCGCGCCGTCCCGTACGGCACCGCCGCCTTAGCTCAGTCGGCAGAGCGATTCACTCGTAATGAATAGGTCGTCGGTTCGATTCCGACAGGCGGCTCCCAGCTCAAAGGCCCCTTCCACGCTCGGAAGGGGCCTTCTGTTTACGACTGCCTGACACATTGCCTGACTAATCGTCCTCGGTCTGGACGGAGAACACGTCGTCCATCGCCTCGGCCCCGGCCAGCAGAGCGGGCCGGATCTGGTGCCAGTACACCGTCTCGGTGACCTCCGTGCTCTTGTGGCCGGCCAGCCGGGAGATGTCCTCGATCGGGACGCCAGCGTCCGACAGCACCGACACGAAGCTGTGACGCAGCTCGCGCGGCGTCCACTCGTCCGGATCGAGGTCGGTCTTGGCCAGGACGGCCCGGAAGGACCGCAGAACGTTGTTGGCGTTCCGCTTGGTGCCCACGGTGGAAGCAAAGACCAGGTCGTGCTCCTGCCACGCATTCCCGGCCGCCGCCCGTTGCTCGTCCTGCAACCGGCGCTGGAAGCACAGGGCGTCCACGCACCGTTGCGGCAGGGCCAGCGTGCGCCGGGACTTCTTGGTCTTGGTCTTCCCGCCGGCTCGCACCGATCGCCAGACCCGGATATGCGGGGGTATCGGCGGCTCGGCGTCCGGGCGCCCGTCCAGGTCCACATGCGCCCAGGTGAGCGCACGCAGCTCCTCCGTGCGGGCGCCGATCAGCAGGGACAGCACGATGTAGGCGTACATCGCGGTGCCCTCGGCCGCCGCGAGCACGGCGAACGCCTGGGCGAGCGTGAGCGACTTGGACGGTCGGCCGTCCTGCCCACGCGGCACCTCGCACAGCAGGACGACATTCCGCTTCACCTTGTCCCGGGCCTGGGCCCGGGACACCGCCCGCTTGAGGATCGACCGCAGTTGGCGAAGGGTGTCGGTGCTCAGCGTCTTCGCCTTCCGAGCGAGCCACGCGTCAACGTCGTCGGCCGACAGCTCGCGCAGCCTACGCGCGCCCAGGTCGGGAATGATGTGGTTGCTGGCCAGGCTCCGGCACTTGATCCGCGTCCCTTCATCCCGGTTGCCCAGGCCGTGCTCCAGCCAGTTCTCGACGGCGTCCCGGACGCGGTACTTGGTGTCCTCGCTGGGCAGGCCGTCGTCGCGGTCTCGTAGCTTCTCGTGAAGTTTCTTGAGTGCCTTGCGCTTGTTCCGGTCGCTGGCCGATCGGACGATGCGCTTGCCTGCGGGCGTGTACCCGACGGTGATCTCCGCGATCCACCGTTGGCGGCTCTCGCTCCACCGCAGGCCGCCATCCCCCTGAGGACGCCGTTTCCCGGACTTCTCTTTCTCCTCCGGTCCGGCCGTCACGCGACCACCTCGTTGCCGGCCTCGCGCTCCAGGAGTTGGACGTACTCCGCAATGGCGTTGGCGGGGATGAGGCGGCTGCGGCCGCGGGTGACGCTGCGCAGACGGCCGGAGCGGATCTCCTCGTAGATGACGCTGCGGCTCAGCGAAAGCATGGTCATGGCCTCGGTCACCTTGTACAGAGCTTTGTTCGGGACCGGGTGTGCGGTGATGTCGGTGGCCTTCATGATGGGCGGTGCCTCCTTGAGAGGTGCGGCCCGGTGGCTCTACTTGGTGGTGGTGACACCGGGCCGCTTCGTGGGTGGATTTGGTATCTGCTGGCGTCGTACAGGTGCGGATCCACTACGGCACCCGCGCCGTCGTGGTGAACTCGGTGACCTGGACCGGCTGACCTGTCCGACTGGGGCGTTCACAGCGCGCTGTGGGGCGGTGGGACGACGTGGCAGGCGCCCTCATTGGCGGCCTGGATGGAACCCGGCTGGGCCCTCGGTGAAGGCGACGGCGAGCTTGGCGTTGCCGTCGCAGTAGACCGTCCGGTAGGCGATCGGCTCCACGATGACCGGACCGCCGTCGGGGGCCTTCCCTCGGCTTGTTCGGCCCAGGTTCATCGCGGCCCTACTTCTGGAGATGGTCGGCGGCCATATCGGCGAACCGGGAGTAGTGACCCTGGAACGCAACCGTCACGGTGGCGGTGGGCCCGTTGCGGTTCTTGCCTACGATCAGGTCCGCCTCTCCGGCGCGGGGGTGTGCCTTCTCGTACATGTCGGGTCGGTGGATCAGGATCACCACGTCCGAGTCCTGTTCGACGGCGCCCGACTCGCGAAGGTCGGACACGGCCGGGGTCTTGTCGGCGCGGACCTCGGGATTACGGTTGAGCTGGGCGAGCATCACCACCGGGATGTGGAACTCCCGGGCGATCAGCTTCAGGCCCCGCGACAGCTCGGACACCTCCACCTGGCGGTTCTCGGCCTTGCCGATGGACTTTAGGAGCTGGAGGTAATCCACGATCAGCAGCCGTGCGGGCTGGACGTCGGCGCGGCGTTCCATCCGGCGCAGCGACGCGCGCAGCGTGTCCAGGGTGACGTTTGGGGTGTCGTCGATGATCAGGGGTGCCTCAGTGGTGCGGTTGACCATGTCCGCGATCCGGAGCCAGTCGTCATCGGTCAGGTTGCCGTTGCGGATGGCGTGCAGGCCGACGCGGGTCTCTGCGGACACGATCCGCATCATGATCTCTTCGCGGTTCATCTCCACCGAGGACAGGAATACCGGCATGTTCTGCTTCATCGCGGTGTGCCGGGCGATGTCGGTCGCGGCTATCGACTTGCCGCCGCCCGGCCGCGCGGCGATGGTGATGAGCTGGCCGGGGCGGAACCCGCCGAGCAGCCTGTCCAGGTCGGCGTAGGGGGCGGTGATGCGGCCGGCGGTGTCCTCGCCTCGTTCGATGCGGTCCATGACCTGCATCAGTGCTTCGGCGAAGGTGGGCGGGTCGTGGCCGTTCTTGTCGTCGTGGGCGATCAGCCGTTGGTGGGCGCGGGCCACGTACTCTTCTGCCTGGTCGGGGTCGCCGTTCATCCCCATCTGCCACAGGTAGGTCCCTGTGGTGACCAGGGCGCGCATCCTCGCGCAGCGGCGCACAATGTGGGCGTAGTAGGCGCCGTTCGCGGCGGTGGGTGGGGTGGACAGGATGGTGTGAATGTAGGGGCCGCCGCCGACCTTGCCCAGCATGCCCCGGTCCTGGATCGCGGAGTGGACGGCGACCGCGTCCACCGGGGCGCCCTGCCGCGCCAGGTCCCTGATCACCTCGTAGATGATCTGGTGGGCCGGGCGGTAGAAGTCGCCCGGCCCGATGATGGACGTGACCTCGTCCAGGGTGTCTGCGGACAGCATGATCGCGCCGAGGACGGACCGTTCGGCCTCCAGGTCGTGGCGCGGCTGGCGGTACTCTTCCGGCGGGGCGTCGTCCATGTCGCGGTTGATCGGTTCGATGGTCACGGCGTGATCTCCTCCTCCGCAGGTGTGGTTGGTGATCGGGCACCGGTGAGGACGGCGGGGTGGCAGATCGGGCAGCGCGAGGCGCGGCCCTGGTCGTCGTACAGCATCCGGTCGTGGGGGACGTTCGCGTCGTGGCGGACGTCGTCGCACCGATCCGGCAGCGTGGGCCGCTTGGGACGCGTGGTGCGGGCGGCCTCGGCCCACCACGGACCCGCCGCCGCCAGGCGGCCGGGAGAATCGGTGGTATCGTCGCCGGCCACGATTCGGAACGCGGCGGCAACCAACTCGGCGGGCCGCCTGGCGACCTTGGGGTGGCGGAGTGCCTTCACCACGTCCGAGCGGACCCAGTCGTCCCGCATCCTCAAGATCTCAGCGACAAGTGCACCATCGACGTCCGGCCGCTTGTCGTCCTGGGCGAAGTCCTCCCCCTCCCCCTCTGCCGTTCTAACCCCGGCCGCGTCGCTCCGCTGTGGGTGCGTGACGGGGGGGTTGGGGGGGTTCTTTACTTCCTTCTTGGAAGGAAGAAGAACCGCCGCATCCGTGCGGCTAGGGGTAGCCGCGCCCGTGCGGCCAGGGGTAGCCGCATCCGTGCGGCCAGGGGTAGCCGCGTTGCTCGCTTCCGGCGGGGCGCTTGTGGCCTTGGCCTTGCGGGCGGCCTTACGTGCCTTGGTGCGGGCGGCGGCGCGCTCGTCCCACATCTCGTGATCGCACAGCTCGTAGACGCTGGGCAGATGACACTTGGGACGGTCGGGATCCACTCGCCTTTCCACGCGGATTAGACCGCGTTGCTCCAGGCGCTTGGTTGCGCGGTCCACAGTGTCGACGGAGCGGCCGATGCACGCCGCCAGCACGGCGCGGGTCGGGGCGTCGCACCCATCGGGGTCAGTGGCCCGATCCTGAGGGTCGGCGAACGAGGACAACGCGGCATACAGCGCCTTGTCCACGGGATCGATCGAGCCGTCCCGCGCCACGTGAGCATCGAACTTCACCCAATCGAGCCCGGCGGAACGGATCACCCGGGGCCTGGCCGCCGAGGTGTCCGCGTCCGGCCCGGCCGATGTGTGGTCGGGTTCGGAGACGACTGTGATGTTGGCCATGAACAGATTCGCCTTCCGTTCTTGAGTGGCGAAGCGTGAACGCCGCGACCACGCGGGTGGTCACGGCGTCACCTGGATGTCGCGCGCTTGTACTGGTTGGGGTCGGCTAGTTGGCGGTGCAGCCCGATCTGTTGTGCCGCGGCCACGCACGCACTTAGGCGTTACCGGGCCGGTCACCACTGGGCCCTACGATCGACCGGGCCACCGCGAAAGCGGGATGCCGGGCGAACCTCGCACCGGAGCCGCCCGGCGCGAGTTCGGCGGACATCTCCCAGCCGCCCGCGACCGCGTCCAGCCACGCGGCGAGCGGTTCGCGCGCAGCCAGCAGCCGGTGGAGGAGCTCGGCGAGCCGCTCGTGCAGGCAGTCGATGACCTCGCAGTGGTTGCACGCCGAAAGCTCCTGCTCCTCGTTACAAGGCAGCAGGTGGTCGGCGCAGAACGCGATGCCGCTGATGGTCTCGGCGTCGGTCATGACCAGGCGCGGGCGAGCGGTCAGGTCGCCGGGCAGGGGCATGCGGAGCCGGGCCGCGGCCTCGCGCAGCAGGGCGGGCGCGTCACTCATCGCGGTCACCGCCCGCGTTGGCGATCTCCAGCAAGATGTCTGCGTGACAAGGCACCGGGATGCCGTGCTCGTCCACGAGCGGGCACCAGCACACAAGGTTCCGCCCGGCCAGCTCACGGCGTGCGGCGGCGCGCAGCTCCTCGCTGAGGCCGTTCCGGTACGCGCGGCAGGCCCAGTATGGGGCTCTGGCCAGGTCAAACCGGCCGATGCAAGAGCCCTCGGTCTCGTGGATGACGTCAGCGGCGTCGCCCCACGGGAAGCCGTCGCGGACGGGGACGATGCGCCAGGGGTTGCCCCAGCGGGTGGGGCGGCCGACGTACACGGCGCCTTCGGGCATCCGCCAACCTCTGCTGCGGCGGCGCTGGATGCGCTCAGCCATGGGGGCACTCTCTCGGGAACGGCTCGGGCCGATCGGCGGGGTCGTGGCCCTTACGGTCGCTCATGCTGCTCCTTCGGTGTCGAAGAGGCTGTCAGGGACGGGGAAACGGCGGTTGGACCAGAGCACTTCGGTTCGGGAGGACCAGTGGCCGCCCTGGCTGGTGCCGGAGGGAATGCGGTGGCGGTGCCAGTCGGCGTAAAGGTCCTGGTAAAGCGGGGACTCATATCCCGACAGCACGACCGTGGCGCGGCAGCTGTTGAGCGCGGCGGCCAGGTCACGGTGGTCAGAGGCGCTGCCCATCTCGTACCGGTAGTTGCGGGACCGGGTGGAGCCGAGATAGGGCGGGTCCACATACAGCAAAACGTCGGGTTCGGCGCCGTAGGCGGTGATGACGTCCAGCGCGGGACGGCATTCCAGGCTCACCTGGGATAGTCGCTGTGCGACGGCCGCCATGCGGTTGACGTAGCCGGTGAGGTAGCCGGGCATGGACGTAGACGAGCCAGCCGGGTCAATGAAGAACCGCCATCCAGTTTGGCGGAGAGTGCCGGTGCGCCCCTGGGAGAGTCGGACCCAGACCCGGCGGGCGGCTTCGAGTGGCTGATCTGGGTGGTCGGCCGGGACGGGTTGATAGGCGGCGAGGTGTTCTGCGCGGGAATGCGGTGTCAGCGCGCACACGCGAATCAAATCGGCCGGGCGGTCGCGCAGAACCTGCCAGAAGGTCATCAGGTGTTCATCCAGGTCGTTCACGGTCTCCATCCGGCTGGGCCGCTTGGCCAGCAGCACGGCCAGGGACCCGGCGAACGGTTCCACGTAGTGCTCGTGGGGCCCGAGCATGGCCGCGATCCGCGGGCCGATGCTGGTCTTGGCGCCGTAGTAGGCCAGCGGAGGTTTCATCCCAGGGCCTCCATGAGCTTGGTGCCGAGCCAGTGCGCGACGTTCGCGGACACGGCGTTACCGGCCTGCATGGTCTGCTCGCCGGCGGTGCCGGTGACGGTGTAGGTGTCGGGGAAACGCTGGGCGCGCAGATGCTCGCGGGCTCTGAGCATCCGGAACGTCCAGTCCGCGATCGGCGGGGCGGCGCCTTGGACCAGCGCGGCCGAGTCGATGGTGGCGACGGTGTGCAGCGGTTCGGCGGTGGTGGTGACCCGGTTCCCGGTCCTGTAGGGCACGACCAGGCCGTGATGGTTGCCGCCTGCGGTCAGGGTGGCCAGCGGGTGCGACACCGGCCGGGAGGTCGATCCCCCGCCGCGCATCTCCACCACGTACGGCTCGGCGCTGTGCGGGCCGCTCTGGTGTGGCGGGCAGGCTAGTGCCTCCATGCCCTTGGGGTTGGCGGTGCGGGTGCGCATCGGCTCGGCGGCGGTGGTGGGTGTGTGGTTCCAGGTGCCACCGGCGGGGACCAGCAGGGGCGGGGTGGCGAAGCCGTCACCGCCGCGCACGGCGCGGGCGGTCAGCGGCGCGGCGTGCGCGGGGTAGGCGCGGCCGTCGTGCCCGGCGTGGTTGATCTGCAGCATGACCGGGCGGTTGCGGGCGGCGCGGGCGCCGTTGCGGATGCGGCGCATCGTCTCAGCGGCCAGCGGGCTCTTGCGGTCGCCGATCCGCGTGCCCAGATCGTCCCAGTTGATCGCGGCGGCGGCGGGCAGGATGTAGGGCTCGACGGTCCAGGACTGGTGGCGGCGGCTGGTGTTGGGGCAGGTGTAGGTGTACTGCTGGCGGTACTTGCCCAGCCGGGCCTTGCCGCCGGGGGTGTGGGTCTTCCAGGTCTGCCGCGCGGCCACGTCCTGGCCGCAGGTGGGGCACCATGCCGGGGGGCGGGGTTCCAGGTCGGGCATGGTGGCGTCGGCGCGCAGGAACACGATGTACAGGCGGTCGCGCCATTGCGGGGCGGGCGGGTTGTACGGGCCCCAGATGTGCGCGGAGTTGACGCACACGATGCGGTGGGCGTAGCCGAGCCGGGTGAAGGCCTCCAGCCACCAGTTGAACAGCGGCCAGTCGCGGGCGAACTCGATCACGTTCTCGATCAGGATCGCGTCATAGCCCCAGATCTCGGCGGCGCGCAGCACGTCGTAGGCGGTGGCGCGGGTGCGTTCCCAGCCCTTGTTCAGCGCGGCCAGGTACTCCTCCCGCTCGCCGTCGTCCATCAGCCACATCTCGCCGGGACGCAGCGTGCCCCGCGCCTTGGCGGTGCCGCCGGCTGGGCTGCCCTCCCGGCAGATGGGTGAGGCCCACAGCACCCGCGCGGGCGGCAGGCGGCGCATGTCGTAGCGGTCCAGATCGGCGCATAGGTGGTCGGCGTCGGGGAAGTTGGCCGCGTGGGTGGCGATCGCCCGGTCCCAGTGGTTGGCGGCCAGTTGCAGGCTCAGCCCGGCCTCGGTCAAACCGAGGCTGCTACCGCCTGCTCCGCAGAACAGGTCCACGAACGTCAAGCTCATGCCGTCCTCCTCACGGTGACCGGCCGTGCGGCCGAGCGCGCGGTGGGGCGGGGGTGCACGTCGCGCAGGGGGCAGGCGCGAAAGGCGCCGCCGTGGCGTTTGGCCGGGGTGGTCATTGCGTGTCCTCGGGCAGGATGATCAGGCCCTCGGGGGTGAGGACGAATTCGTGGCCGTGCTCGCACAGCCACAGGTCGCCGCCCTGGTCGGGGTCCAGCGCGGCCCAGCAGGTGGCGGTGCTGTGGCAGGTGGGGCAGCCGGGGCCGTCCAGCACGGGCCAGCGGGTGATGGGGATGGCCCAGTCCGTGCGGCAGGCGCGGCAGTGCCAGGTGTTGAGGTCGGTGCCGTCCAGGGTGGTGGTGGGGGCGATGAAGGTGACTTCGGTCCAGCGTTGGCAGGTGGGGCAGTCCGGGCCGCCCAGCACGGGCCATTGCTCGGCGGGCGGGCGGTGGAAGACCTCCGACATGTCGGAACCTCCGGGAGGTGCGCACAACGCAGCGCCCCCCGGGCACCAGTGGACGGTGCCGGGGGCGTGCTGCGCGGGGGCGGTTATTGGCTGTGGGGGCGGCGGGCGGTGCGGCGGGCACGGCGCACCGGGCGTCGTTGTTTCTCGGTCAGGCCGCCCCATACGCCGTGCTCGGCGTGGGTGAGGGCGTGCTCCAGGCACTCGTTGCGGACCGGGCAGTTGCCGCATACCCGCTTGGCCGGTTGGGCCGACTGGCCGACCCCGACGAAGAAGGCGTCCGGGTCGGTCTGGGCGCACAGCGCGAACGCCTGCCAGGGGATGTCCTGCCCCAGCCGGTCGCCGATGGGCCCGGGCGGTGCGGAGCTGGTGCCGCTGACGCGGCGGTGGTGCTGGGTGGTCATCACCACTCGCCCCGTCCTGGGCCGGTTCGCCCGTTGCGGAGCTCTTCGATCATCGCCCGCAAGCCCGCCTGCAACTCGCTCAGCATCGAGACGCCATGGCGCCGCACGAACTCCCGGGTGACTCGCGGTTCGTCCCAGCGCCTGATCTTGCCTTTGGGGGCGGCGGGGGCATCGCTGGACGGCACGCACGTGTGCTCGGCTCTCACCATGGGCGCGTCCGGGCAATCCTCGAGCCGGATGCCGTCAGCCGACCCGCACCTGGGACAGGTCAGGGGGTAACCGGCAATGATGATCGGAGCGTCAGGGCAGAACGTCCAGGTCTGAGCCAGGTATTCCTCGTTCTCACGCTCGTTGTACTTCTCATCCCAGTTGTAGGCCATTGTTGGGGTTCCTTCCGTGGCAGGGAACCCCCGGGACGTTTGATCTGTGGGCATTCGTCCTGGGGGTTGGCGGGGAGGTGAGGCGCTCGCAGGGCGGTCGGGCCCGGCGATGGTCGGCCATTGCTCGACCGGCGGGCGATGGCAGGTGTCCGGCATGGCGAGGAACCTGCACAGGCAGCCGGCGAGAAGGCGTGCATGAAGCATTCCCGGGCTGTGGGCCCGGGAGCGCGGTGTGCGGAGGGCCGGGGTTAGTGACGGCGGGTGCCGGGGCTGCCGGGACGGGCGGCGGCTGCGGCTCGGGCGCGGGCGACCACAGTGTCGAGGTCTCCGGCGGGGACTTCGACCGTCTCCACGCGCGCCCCGGGGCCCCAGTTGGCGGCGGTGAGGGCGGCGTGCGCGGCGGCGTTGCGGCACGGCACGCCGGTGCGGTGGTGCGGGTCGTAGGTGTCGTCGCAGTCCCGGCACGGGAACCCCAGGGCGTACACGTTGCTGCCGGCGCCGCGGGCAGGGACGACCACGTGGACCGTCACGGTCCGCTGGTTCCTGGTGCCGGGCGCGTGGACCGCCCGGTCGGTCACCTGGCACGCCCCGCTTCGGCGGCCCACCGGGCCAGGGCGTGGTGTTCACGCTGGCACATGTCCAGGGCGCGCCCGGTGGGACGGGGCCCGTCGTATCCCGATAGCGGGTCGCCGTAGGTGGCCAGCCGGTCGGCCAGTGCGGCGGCGGCGCCGAGGTGGGTGGTGGGCACGCGGGTTTCCAGGGTCTGCTCGCGGAAGGTCTCGATGCCGCGCCAGGTGATCACGAACCGCCAGGTGCCGGTGTAGGCGCGGCCGGGAGTACTGCCGCCCAGCTTCTCTAGGCTGAGGGTGATCGTGGAGTGCCCGTGGATGTGGTACGTGACCTCGGGGCAGAAGTCACGCAGATCGCTGTAACTCACCGGAAAGTCGCTCCTTGGCAACGTCGGATTGAGGTCGAGGATGATCGCCATGGGGTGGCGGGCGGGCTTTCGCGGGGCCTTTGGTCAGCGGAGTCTGCGGATGACCCATCGCTGGCCGGTGCGGGGGGCCAGCGGCGAGATTTTGACGACGTCGCCGGTTTGGGGTGCGTGCACCATGCGGCCGTTGCCAATGTAGATGCCGATGTGGGTGATGCCTTGGCCGTGGTCGAAGCCGATCAGGTCGCCGGGCCGCATCGAGTCCCGGGTGACGGGTTTGCCGCGCTGGACCTGGTCGGCTGCGACGCGCGGCATGGTGATCCGGCCCTTTGACGCCTGGTAGACGGCGTACTGGACGAGTCCGGAGCAGTCGAACCCGATGGTGTCGCGGCCGTCGTGTCCGCCGGGTGAGCAGCAGATGCCGCGGCTTTTGCCGGTAGGGCCGCCACCGCCCCACGCGTAGGGGACTCCGCGTTGTTTCGTGGCGGCGGCGACGATCCGCTGACCGAGACTGGCCTTGGCTTGGGGGGCGGCACCCTTGTTGGTGCCGTCGCCGGTTTGGGTGTCGGCGCGGGCGAGGTTGCTGATGTGGCAGGCCAGCGCGCCGACCAGGGCTATGCGGATGAGCCGGGCTGTGGCATGGGCCACCGGAATGTACCTCCTGAACAGGCAAAGCCGCGCCTTGCGCAAGGCGCGGCTTTGGGTCGGCGTCGCCCCCCGGGGAAGGTGTGGCCCTGCTCAGGGGGTCTCGTAGTGGTCTTGGTCTGCGGGCTTGACGACGTAGCCGAACCGCATGAGCTGGCCCAGCAGTTCACGGACCTGGGGTTCGGAGAGCCCGGTGTGGGCCTGGATCTGCATGGTGGTCGCCGGTCCGGCCCTGATCACCTGCATGATGCGTTCCTGGGGTGAGGTCAGCGGATCGGTGGCGGTCTGTGGTGCCGGGCTGCCGGGGCCCGCTGACACGCCCGGGGGGTGCAGGTCGATGTGCGGGGTGGGCGGGTACTGGGATCGGGCGTGGTCGACGACGCCGGTGATCTGGTCGTCGGTGATCAGCGCGCCTTGCAGGCGGATGGGCTGGTTGGTGCCGGCCGCTGCCAGCAGCGCATCGCCCCGGCCCAGCAGTTTTTCCGCGCCGCCCTGGTCGAGGATCACACGGCTGTCGGCCAGGGAGGAGACCGCGAACGCCAGCCGTGCGGGGACGTTGGCTTTGATCAGGCCGGTGACCACGTCCACGCTGGGCCGTTGGGTGGCCAGCACCAGGTGGATGCCGGCGGCGCGGGCGAGCTGGGTGATCCGCACGATGGAGTCCTCCACATCGCGTGGTGCGACCATCATCAGGTCGGCGAGCTCGTCCACGATCACCAGCAGGTACGGTTTGGGCTCGGCGAGGTCGCCGCCGGGCAGGCGGAGCGTGCCGGTCGCGGCGGCGCGGTTGAAGTCGTCGATGTGCCGGAAGCCGGTGGCGGCCAGGTCGTCGTAGCGGCGGTCCATCTCTCCGGTGACCCATTGCAGCGCCTCGGCGGCCTTGCGCGGGTTGGTGATGATCGGGGTGAGCAGGTGCGGGACGGTCGCGTAGGCGGCCAGTTCGACTCGTTTGGGGTCGATGAGCACCATGCGGACCTGGGTGGGGGCGGCGCGGACCAGGACCGAGCAGATCGCGGCGTTCAGCGCGGTGGACTTGCCCGACCCGGTGGCGCCGGCGATCAGCAGGTGCGGCATCGTGGCCAGGTTGACCACCACCGCGCCGCCTCCGACGTCGGCGCCCAGCCCGACGACCATCGGGTGGCGTTCGGCTGTGGCGGCGGGCGAGGACAGCACGTCGGCCAGGTGCACGCTGCGCCGGTCGGGGTTGGGCACCTCCAGGCCGACCACGCCCGGCTGCCCGGGCAGGGGCGCGATCAGCCGCAGGTCGGCCCGCCCGAGCGCGACACCGAGGTTTTCCACCAGGGCGCGCACTTTGGAGATCTTGACGCCGTCGCCCAGGGCGAGGCTGTAGCGGATCACCTGCGGGCCCGCCGCCGCCCCTGCCACGCTGGCGTGCACCCCGTGCCGCGCCAGCTCGTCCACGATCACCTGCGCGGCGTCATCGTCGGCCCCGCCCTTCTCGGGGTCGGCGGCTGCCTGTGCGGGTACCGGCAGAACCCCGTCGAGGACGGCGGTGACACTCTCCTGGACGGGGGCCGCGGCCGAGGCAGGATGCCGAACCGGCCTGGGTGCGGTGCCTGGTGTGGGGGCGGGCCGGGCCGCCCGGTGCCGGGCGCGGGCGTGGCCAGCGGTGTGGCCGGTGGTGTGGTGGGGGGTGGGCGGCTGTGACGGGTCGGGGTATCCGGGCCGGTGGTGCTGCCACCACCGGGCGGCCAGCGTGATCTCTGCGGCAACCAGCGCCGCGACCAGGACCCAGTTCAGGCCGGTCAGCGCCACGGCCGACACCCATCCGGCCGCAGCGGCGCCGGCGACGGCCACGCGTGGCCTCCACGCCCGCCATTCGGTCCGGCGCATCCGCCACAAGGCCACCGCTGATGTCGCGGCGGCCAGGCCTGCGGCGCCCAGCACCATGGTGCTGGGCGACACGTGGGCCGGCCGGTCGGCCACGGTGACGCCCACCGCCAGCACCGCGATGGTGATGTAGTGCGGCAGCATTTGCGGGCGCAGCCGCCGCTGCACGGTGTCCTGCAGGTCCCGTCCCAGCCGCTGGATTGGTTGGTTCACTTGCAGGCCTCCTCCGGTGGCCGGTGGGTGGTTGGTCAGCGCAGCCGGTCCGCCACGGCCAGGACGTGGTCGACGTAGCGCCATGAGTGGTTGTAGTGCCACAGGGCGGTGCGCAGGTCGGTGGCGGCGCCGTGGGCGCACAGGTAGCCGGCGGCGGCCGGGATCGCGTCGGCGGGGTCGTGGACGTTCTCGCGTCCGTCGCCGTTGCCGTCGCGTCCGTAGTTGCGCCAGGTTGCGGGCATGAACTGCATCGGCCCCAGCGCACCCGCCGGGCTGGGGCCGGTGTCGGCTCCGTGCCGGGACTCGACGTAGCCGATCGCGGCCAGCACCCGCCAGTTCACGCACGAGCCGGCGGCGGCCTTCTTGTACAGGGCGTGGTAGGCGGCCGGGATGCCGCCGCGGCCATCGCCGTTGCCGCCGTCCGGATCATCCCTGCCGCTCTTGCCGGGCTTGCCGCCGCCCTCGCCACCACCACCGGCGGAGTCGGCGAGGGCGGCGGCAGCGGAGACCAGCCCGGCCAGCATCGGGACATCGTTGACCGCACCGGGATTGGCACAGGCCACAGCGAACACACCTGTGAGCTTCCCCCCGTTCACCGGACACCTGTCCTGAGGTCACCGGCGATCATCAGGAAGGATGTTCGTCATGCCGTCACCACACCCGCCCGAGTTCCGGCGCCGCGCGGTCGAGCTGGCCCGCCAAG
>NZ_BSTM01000057.1 GCF_030269515.1 Actinomadura sp. NBRC 104412
AATCCATACAGGCGGCATTCCAGTATCGGGATGCACAGCCCCGTCACGTTCGAAGGGCTCAACCTGCCCTCAGACACCACCGAGTGACCTCACCGCAGGTGTCCGTGCTACGGGGGGAACCTCAGGCGGTGCACGTCACCGCCCGCGGCACCCACCGGGTCTGGCTGGCCGCACTCGTGGCCGTCAAGCCCGGCGAACATCCCCGGCTGATCTACCGGTCGCACGCCTACCACGGCCGCAAAGACCAGAAGAAGGGCCTGGATGAAGGCGACTACATCCGCCTGCTGGACGCCGCTCACCAGCAACTCGGCGGCCCCATCGTCCTGGTGTGGGACAACCTCAACACCCACCGCTCGGCCCGGACGCGCCGGTACCTGGCCGCCCGAGACTGGCTGACCGTCTTCCACCTGCCGCCCTACGCTCCCGAACTCAACCCCGTCGAGGGCGTCTGGTCACACCTGAAAAGATCCCTGGCCAACCTCACCAAACACACCATCGACCAACTCACGCAGCTGATTAAAACCCGCCTCAAACGCATCCAGCACCGGCCCGCCCTGCTCACCGGCCTTCTTGCCCGGACCCACCTGCCAATTAGTAACTCCAACTATTGAGGCTCTCTAGCGGCCATTGGCATCGGAGAGGTCAGCGCCACCAAGACCGCCACCGCACATCTCCTCCAGGGAGTCGAGAGGGAAAACGAATTCTGAAGGAGCATGGGCGAGTACCTGTCGCCTCCGCATCGACTCTACAGGTCGCGGCTCACTGTCCAAAGCGGTCAACGATCCCGTTTTCGTAGTAGCACCACGCGCGGACAATTCAGTACATGCGCGAGCTTTACGATCATAGCGGGGGTGGCATTACGTGTCCCCTTTTCGATTTCGGAGATCAGACTCAGCGACACACCGCAGGCTCTCGCAACCTCGGTCTTGGTCAACCCCGCCTGTTCACGCGCGTAGGTGACCGCCTCAGGCTCCTGATTCAGAATTCTCGGCGAACCACGACGTCTACCCACTGTACGTCCAGTAATATTTTGTGGCGCGTATTAGCTTCGGACCGCGTCTTGCAGATCTCGCAGGCGCAGCGGTAGCGGAGCTGTCAGCGGACACGGCAAACTCCCTGCTGGCGGACAGAAGGTTCCCCGCTGGCGGACACGGTTTCTCCCCGTCGGCGGACATGTGATCTCCCCGGTTCTTGGTCGTGATGCCCGGTCGCTATGGCGGTCGGGGTGAAGAGTTCGAGGGAGATCATGGAGATTCTGGAGGCGTTCGACGCTACGGGCAGTTACCGGGCGGCGGCCGAGTTGGCCGGGTGTGATCACCACACGGTCGCCCGGTATGTGCGGCTGCGGGAGCAGGGGGTCAACCCGGCCGAGCGGCCGCGGCGGGCCCGGAAGATCGATGAGTTCGTCGACAAGATCGAGGAGATGGTCGAGCGGTCGCAGGGCCGGGTCCGGGCCGATGTGGTGCACGAGCGGCTGGTGGCGATGGGGTTCACCGGCACCGATCGCACCACGCGGCGGGCGGTGGCCGAGGCCAAGCAGGCGTATCGGGCCGGGCAGCGGCGGGTGTTCCGCCCGTGGGTTCCCGAGCCGGGGCTGTGGCTGCAGTTCGACTGGGGCGAGGGACCCAAGATTCGGGGGCGGCGCACCAGCCTGTGGTGCGCCTGGCTGGCGTGGTCGCGGTTCCGGGTGGTGATCCCGACCTTCGATCGGACGCTGCCGACGGTGGTGGCCTGCCTGGACGCCACGCTGCGCAGGATCGGCGGGGTGCCGACCTATGCGCTGACCGACAACGAGAAGACGGTCACCGCCGAGCACATCGCCCGGATCCCGGTGCGCAACCAGCAGATCGTGGAGGTCGCCCGACACTATGGGCTGACGATTCGCACCTGTGTGCCGGCCGATCCGCAGTCCAAGGGCGGCTCGGAGGCCACGGTGCGGATCGCCAAGGCCGATCTGGTGCCCACCAGCGCGAACCTGCGGGAGCGTTACTCGGCGTTCGGGGAGCTGGAGGCGGCCTGCCGCACCTTCTGCACCGAGGTCAACGGCCGGGTGCATCGGGAGACCCGGCGGCGTCCGGTCGAGGCGCTGGCTCAGGAGCGGCAGCGGCTGCACCCGCTGCCGCCCCGCCCGTTCACCATCGCCTTCGGCCAGACCCGCCGGGTCAGGTGGGACGCCACCGTCTCGGTCGACGGCGTCCGCTACTCGGTCCCGCACGAGCTGATCGACACACGCGTGTGGGTCCGGTTCCACGGCGACGAGCTGATCGTCACCGCCATCACCGACGACGGCGCCCAGGTGGTGGCCCGTCACCAGCGGTCCACGCCGGGCACCCCGTCGATCAACGACGAACACTATCCGCCCCGCAACCAGCCCGGTGAGCGCACCCCGCGGGCCACCACCGCCGAGGAGGCCGCGTTCCTGGCGCTGGGCGAGGGCGCGGCATCCTGGCTGGTGGAGGCGGCGGCCGCGGGAGCCCGCCGGATCCGCCCCACCATGGCGCACGCCCTGACCCTGGCCAAACTGCACGGGACGGCCGCGGTCGACCGGGCGCTGGGCACCGCCGCGGCCTGCGGCCGGTTCACCGAGGCCGACCTGGTCGCCATCCTCGATCATCAGCGGCACGGCCCCACCGCCCCGCCGATCCGGGCCAGCCAGACCCACAGCCTGCAGCCGGGCACCGCGGTCTGGGCACGCGTCGGCCTTCCCAAGGGCGGTGATGCCTGATGCCCACCGGCAACCGCACCGCATCGATCACCCGGCCGCACGCCGTCACCGCCGCGGCAGGGGATCCGCTGGAGGAGGTCATCGCGCTGACCAAGCGGCTCAAGCTGCCCTACCTGCGCAAGGCGCTGGCCGAGGTGATCCCCACCGCCAAGGCCCAACGCTGGGACCCCGCCGAGCTGCTGCGGGTGCTGCTGGCCGAGGAAGCCGCCGGACGCGACGCCACCAACCTGCGTACCCGCCGCAAGCGGGCCGGGTTCCCCGCCGGCAAGACCTTCGAGGTCTGGGACGACAAGGCCTCCTCCATCCCGCGGCCCACCCAGCAGGCCCTGCGCAACCTGGAGTGGGTCACCCGCCGCGAGAACCTGTGCATCTGCGGCCCCAGCGGAACGGGCAAGAGCCACTTCTGCGAGGCGTTGGGCCAACTGGCCGTCGATGCGGGCATGACGGTCGCCTGGTTCACCATCGAGGACCTGGGCGCCCTGGTCCGCCGGCACCGCGCCGACGACTCGACGGCCAAGGCCATCGAACGCATCATCCGCGCCGACCTGACCATCGTCGACGACATCGGCCTGCTACCCGTCAGCCCCGATGCCGCCGAGGGCTTCTACCGCCTGGTCGACGCCGCCTACGAACGCCGCAGCCTGGCCGTCAGCTCCAACCTTCACCCGGCCGGATTCGACGAGATCATGCCCAAGACCCTGGCCACCGCGACCGTCGACCGGCTCCTGCACCACGCCCACATCGTGGTCACCGAGGGTGACAGCTACCGGCTCGCCCAGGCCACCTCCGGCAAAGGGGTGACGCCCCTGGCCTGACAACAACCCACTGGCGGACGGGGAGCACTCATGTCCACCATCGGGGAGCTTTGACGTCCGCCAGTGGGGAGCTCTGTTGTCCGCAAGCGGGGAGAAAGCAATGTCCGTTGACACGGAGCAGAACAGCACCGCAACACAGCCCTGCAATCGCACGACATTCCACAGATGCGACAAACTAGCGCCGGGGCTTGGCCCAAGCGCGCAAGTTCCTCGTGTCTCCGCGAGTTGCAGGCGGGATGAGCTATGGCCACGTTGTCGTGACTCAGCCGCCGCCCCAAAGGCCATGGGCACCAGCAGGTCCCGTGTTGCTTCCTCGCGCGTGACACTGCCACGGCAGACATGACAGATACCGCCGAGCCTTTTCCAAACCTCGGCAACCGAAAGGCCGATGCCATGGGTCCGGTGACCTTTCGCGTTCCGCGCCCTCATGGGGTCAAGAGTCCTTTCAAGGCCTACGCCTTGCAGTTAGGGCAAGGGCCTCGAGCACGGCCGCCAATTGGAGGATCTTCATAAGACCCTAAACCCAACTCACGCCGGATCGCGCTCTCAGGGAGAGGTCCGTATTGGACGGCGCAACACGGGTTGTCGAAATCGGCTCCCCCATAGTCAGAAGGATGTCATCGACCAGCGCAGCGAAGATACTCGTTTGTTCCAGTCGCGCACTCGAAGGCAAACCTTCCACTGACGATGCGTCTCGTTCCGAGTCGTCCATCGTGATCGTAGATGTCATTTTACATTCCCTGCACTTGAGATTGTTTCTAGTTCCGAAGTCAGGAACGTCTTGTTCCCAGGTTGGCGATCAGTGGCCTCTTAGCAGAAAGATTTGGACCGTAGCCTGGGGAGCGCCGGTCCCAGGGCCACGGGCATTCGGGGGAATGCCGCTGTGCCTCTATTCTCATCAGCGCTCAGCGACGATATAAGGCGTTGACCGCCGAAAGACCCGAGACAACGCGGGCAAGCAACAGGTTCGGGCGAGATCACGAGGTGGCTGCTTGTGCCGCCTCTGAGGCGAACCACACCACCCCAGGTGGCAGAGAGACCTGTGCTCCCGAACCGGCCTTACGCCGACCGCGCGTAGTCGGAAGCGATCTCCTCTAGGAGCGCGGAGGCCGGAGGGCCGAACTCTGCGGTCTCCTCCAGAGCCTTGAAGAGGTTGACGTAGTACTCGATGTCGCGGGGGTCGGTGATGGTCAGGGTGGCGGTTTCCAGACCGATGGTGACGAGTCGCTGGTCGAACAGCTCAAAGCCGTGCAGCGGGGCTTCGCGGACGCGGGCGCTGAAGGGGATGAGACCGATCCGCACGTTGGGACGTGTTACCAGTTCGGCGATGTGGCGGATCTGGGCGGCCATGACCTCGTCCGGGCACAGGCGCCAGCGCAGCGCGCCTTCGGTGAGGACGAAGGTGAAGCGTTTGCGGCGGTTGTTAAGGATCTGCCGGCGCTCGGCGAGTGCGGCCATGCTGCGTTCCAGCTCGGTTCCGGTCAGTGTGAGGCCGTAAATCTCGCGGGTGAAGTCGGTGATTTGAAGGAGGCCGGAGATGGTGGCCGGCTGGAAGAAGTTCAGGCGTTTGGCGTCACGTTCGACCCGAGCGATCTGCTGCTGCTTGCGCCAGGCCCCGCCGCGCATGATGGCGCGAGCGCTCTCGGTGTTGCGGTGCAGCGAGTCGGCCAGCTCGGTGAGCTCGGCCCGGAGGTCATCATCGGCGGCGTAAAGGCGGCACAGCGTCTCCACGTCCTCGGCTGTCGGAACGGTGGTGCCGTTCTCGATCCGGGAGATCTTGGGTTGGCTCATCCCGGCTCGGCGCGCGGCCTCGACACCGGTGAGCCCGCTGTCGTTGCGCAGCCGCCTGAGCGTGCGGGCCAGCCGGTCGCGCTCGCGCCGGTACCGTTCCGGTGCCTCTTCCATCAGGGCGGCAGTCTAAGGGACGGCCAGGTCAGGGCCGGGACCCGAGCCAGTTCTCCCGCTTGTACTCCGGATGGCGGGCCCACCACGTCTCGAATGGCTCGGCGGCTTGGACGACCGCGTCGCGGTAACCGCGGTAGCGGGGGACATCGGCCTTGTCGACCAGCTCGGCGCCGAGGAAGTGGCCTTCGGTGCCGTAGTGGAGCCGGACGGCGGAGTCCTCGTCGAACAGCCAGAAGTCCTCATCGGGGACGCCTGCAGGGCGGGGTCGCTCCGCCTCGTCCAGGATGAGGATCTCCTGGCCGTACTGGCTGGAGACCGCGTAACCCCACTCGCACTCGAAGCGCAGGTAGTCCGAGATCGGGCTGCGCAGGATGTGCACCTTGTGCCAGCGCTTTCCGGAGCGAATCTCGGCTTCCATGAACTCCAGCCATTCGCGGGTGCCCGGCTCGATCTTCAGTGGGGCGCCCGACATGTAGCGGTTAAGCCGTTCGGTTTCGGAGGCGACCGTGTAGCGCGGTAGCGTCTCCAGGCGGAAGGCGGCGTGCTCGAAGTCGTCGAACAGGGCTTCCAGCTCGTCCTCACCGAGCACTGGGCACCACCTCGGGAAGCAGGGACAGGGAGACCTCGACCGCCGACTCGCCCTCGGGCAGGGCCAGGCGGTCGAGTACCTCGGTGTCGGTGACCCGCCGGCCCCGGACGATCGCGGTGCCACGTCCGGTCAGTGTGAATGCCTGGTTTTCAGGAGGTAGAGGCGTCGGCGACTCCCACAACAGGGATAGGGGTACCTCCACCAGCGCCCCGGCGGTCGTGAGTCCCGGCTCCTCGGTGACGATCCAGCCTTGGACGATCAGGGTTGCGCGATCGGTCAGATAGAGAGTCGGGCAGGTGGGCTTGGGGTCACACTTGGGGTCGTCGCACTGGCCGCGGAGCCGGATCAGCCTCATGGGGGCACTCCTGGAGGGTGGCGGAAGGCGCTCGCATGCTCCAGCATTCGGACCTAACGTGAATATGTCAACGTCTAGGCAGTGCGTCTGGCTCTAGACTTGGCGGCGGTCCCCGGCAGTTCGGGTGCCGGGGACCGCCAGGTCTACAGGTCGTACTCGCCTTGCTTGACCAGTACGACGAAGCTCTTGAACGCGTCGACGCCAAAGGCGAGGCGACCGCCTCCGGGGTCCTTCGAGTCACGGACGGCGCGCGTAGCACCGACCGGAGCAACTTCGACGCACTGGTTGCCGCCACCGCTGTGGCTCGACTTGCGCCACACCGTCTGGGACGCGGCCGCTCCGGCACCGGTCATCAAGGGTTCTCCTCTGTTAGAGATTGGTGCTCAACTCCTCCAGGAAAGCGATGGACCCGTTCGGATCCAGGGCTCGTTCCAGCATGTGGTCCCAAGCCAGGTTGAACATGTCCAGTTCCGAGTCCGATTCTAGGTAGACGTCTCCCATCAACCCTTCGACATACGCGACCGGCGCATCTTCGGGGTCGGGAAACACCAGAACGACGAACTCACCCTCCACTCCGGCGTGGCCACCGGCCGCGAACGGAAGCACCTGGAGGGTGATGTTGGGACGCTTGCCGGCTTCGATGAGGTCGGTGAGCTGCTGCCGCATCGCGTCGGTACCGCCGACATGGCGGCGCACGGCCGACTCGTCCAGGATGACGTGGATTTCGGGCGGGTCCGTGCGTCGCAGCAACGCCTCACGTCTCGCGGCTCGGGCGGCGACGCGGCGATCGACCTCCGCGGTGTCGAACATGGGACGGGTGCTGGTGATGATGCCGCGGGCGTAGTTCTCGGTCTGGAGGAAACCCGGAATCAGGTGGGCGTTGACCCGGATCTTGGCGGCCTCGCTCTCCAGCCCGACATACGAGCCGGTGAACACGTCGGAGTACTTCGTCCACCAGCCCCGGCGCCGTGCGTCCCGCCCAAGCTGGATCAGCGCCTCGCGCTGCGGTGACCGGACGTCGTACAGGTCGAGCATGTCTTCCAGGTCGTCGGTGATCACACGGCTGCGGCCGTTCTCTATCCGGGAGAGCTTGCTCTTGCTGAAGTCGAGCCGCCGTGCGGCCTCCTCGATGGACAGGCCGGACGCCTCGCGGAGCCGCTTGAGCTCTCTGCACAGGCGCCGGCCGCGGACGGTCGGACTCTGTTCCATACGCTCCCGCCAAGTTCCTCGTGTGTGTACCGCAAGGATCCCCAGAATGAGATCCCGATGCAACTCCCAATTATGGGAGTTGCATCGACGGTCCTTGCATCACTGCTTCGGTTCAGTCATGATGCTAGTCACATCACCGTTGCGAGAACCGTGAGTCACAGAAGGCACGGCTGCGCGTTCAGGTACACCCCTCCGCCTGGACGGGAGCAGATCGGCACGGGCGAGGCACTCGTCGCAAGCCGACGTTCCTCTGATCACATCACCGCCCAGGCCCGAACGCTCTTCCCTCACGGCGCCACCCGCTGTGGATCATGTTCTCGCTCAAAGAAGCAACAGCACCTCGACTGGTGCGATCCATCGGAGGCGGATGCCAATGACGACACCACCGCCGGGCTCCCTGCTTTCCCCAGCCGAACAAGGCAAGCAGGTGATCGTCCGGTGCCTGCACGAGCCAGAGCCGGAGCATCATGCCCGTGACATGGTCGTGGGCATCCTGTCCCGGCTTGGACTCGGGAAGGTGTTCGAGACCGAGCTCGCCGTCAACGAGCTGGTGACGAACGCGCGCCAGCACGCACCCGGTCCGTACGAGCTCCGCGTCTACCTGGGCGCGACCGGCATAACGATCGCCGTGGTCGACGGTGGTGACAACCATGCGGAGGTCGCACAGCGCCTCCTCCAGGCAGCGCGCGAGCGGCCGACCACCGAGGAGAACGGCCGCGGACTTCAACTCGTCGCCGGGCTCTTCCCCGGACGATGCGGCGCCGGGCCAACGACGACATGCATCGGTCTCACCCCAGCCAAACAACTCTGGATCACCGTTCCCACAAACGGCGCCCCCTGGAAGGACCACGACGTGACGCATCTGAACGAGCCGGAACGGCAGGCGGTACAGCTTGGCAATGACATCCGTGAACGGATCGACCGGTGGCTTGCCGATCGCCATGTGGAGGACGGCTTCCTGGCCGTCTCGCCTTACGTGGACCCTAAAACCGGACCGAGCGTCCTGATCAAGGTCAATGCCTACGTCGCCCGCGCTCTGGTGCTGAGCCTGGACAAGCAGAACCAGCGGCCCATACCGCCGCCCGTAACCTCAGCCCCGAACGGCCGACCGTACCCGGTCTGCGCTCCACCTGACACTGCAGAGCCTCATCAGAGGACGGTGCACCCCACGCAGGGGCCTCCTTCTCTCCGATAGCGGTTTCCGGCCGGACGGAGCAATAGCGATCTTCGAGGGGCATCAGCGACTCGCGTTAGGCCCACGGCTGCATCCTTCGCATCCGTAGCCGCTCGCTCCTAGGAACGTGATCGGTCGCCGCCGATCGAGCCGAACCGGTCCAGCTGATGGAAGATCTCGAACGACGCAATAGACGATCCCACCAGGAGGGCCACGTGGGAACCGCCTTTGGCGAGCAGATGCGGCGGCTGATGGCCGAACACGATCTTTCACTTCGCCGGGTCGCGAAGCTGGTGAGCTATGACCCCGGCTACCTGTCCAAGGTAGTGAACGGCCACAAGCCGATCACTCCCCACCTCGCCGCCGCCCTCGACCGTGCACTCGAAGCGGACGGCGCCCTCGTCGCCGTTGCCGCTCCCGCGCTGCCCGAAGCCGCGGACCTGGCCGAGCTGGAGCTGCTACGTCAGGATTTGGGCGATGTACTCAGCGAAGGATCCATGGCTGAGGGCAGTCTGGACGAGTGGGAGCAATCCGTCCTGCAGCACGGGCGGGCGACTCGGGACCGCCCCGCAGGACGGATCTTCATCGATCTGACGGCCGACCTGGCGGAGCTCATGCGCGCGCTGAAACGGTGCCGAACTGCATCCGCGATTCGGCGGCTCACCAGAATGACGGCGCAGATGTCCGGCCTCATGTATCTGACGCTGGTCAGGCTGGACAAGCCGAACGCCTCGCGTCGCTGGGCACGGACGGCATGCATCGCTGCTCACGAATCCGATGACCCCGCAACCGAATCATGGGTCTTGGCGCAGGTGGCCTACGGGCACTTCTACTGTGGGGACCCCGTAGGCGCGATCACGGTCGCCCGCCATGCCCGGGACAGAGCGGGCAAGGCGGTGTGCGTCGGCGCGCCCCTCGCGGCGGCTCTCGAAGCTCGCGCGCATGCAGCCCTCGGCTCCCGCTCCGACGTCCAAACCATTCTCGGACAGGTCGAGGAGATGGTCGAACGCCTGGACGACGAGTCACGCGTTCCATCCGCCTTCAGTTACAACGAGGCTCAGTTCCGCTTCCACCAGGGCAACGCCTACACGCTTCTGGCACGGCGCGACGACGATCCCCGTGCGAACGTCGAGAAGGCGCTACAAGCCCAGGAACAAGCCCTTGAACTATGCGCTCCAGGTGACTACACCGACTGGGCACTGACCCGGCTCGACCGGGCCGACTGCCTCGCCCTCAGTGGCGACATCCAGGCCTGCGCGCTCTACATGGCCGAGACGCTCAGCTGCCTGACCGAACAGCAACGCGAAGGGATCATCACGCTCCGCGGACATGAGATAGTCGCCGCCCTGCCGCAGGAGAAGCAGGCGCTCCCGATCGTCCGCGACGTCCACGACCTCCTGATGCAGACCACGAATGGGACCGAGGAGGAGCCCCATGGCCGTCGTGACCCCCGCTGAGCCACACCACATCGATGCCTTCGCCGTCCTGCTCGAAGAGATGGACCGCTTCTACGGCGCCACCGCTATCGAGCCGCGCCGGCACCGCCTGGACCAGATCCGCGAAGCCCTCTTCTCTCACACTCCAGCCGCGTGTGCGCTTTTGGCCTGGCAGGGTGCGCGGCTCGCCGGCTTCGCCAGCTACTCCTACCTGTGGCCGGCCGTGGGACTGACGCGCTCGCTCTACGTGAAGGAGCTCTACGTCAGTAAGTCCCATCGCCGATCAGGCATCGGGACCTTGCTGATGAACGAACTCGTCACCATCGCGGTCGAGAAGGCATGCAGCCGCGTCGAATGGACGACCGATGCGGACAACACCGGCGCTCAACGCTTCTACGAGAAGATCGCACGGACATACCCGTCCAAGCTCTTCTACAGGCTGGAAGCCGGCGACCTGAGGCACTCCCGACGCCGCTGATCGCGCATTCGCCTTTGATCATTTGTTGGCGCTTCGCGTTGCCTGTTGCCTAAGGGAGGGCAACGGGATGCTCTTTGGCCAGGTATCGAGAATATTGTGACTTCCCGATCCGAATGAATAACAGGGAAGTTCCCGATGCCGACCCTCACCCTCTCCCGCCCCTTGCCTCGGTTATTGACCCCTGATGTGGTGGGGGCGTCTGCCAAGTTGCTTTCCCCACCTGCAGCGGTTGTTGGCCGTCGTGACCGACTCCGGCGAAGGCGTCCCATCGTGCGTCGGCAACGAGCAAGACGCAATTCAGGAAGCCGGGACGGTCGCAGCGATCAGAGGCGCCTGGGGATGAACTGCGCTTACGCGCGAAGCCAAGGCAGTCTGGGCGGCCTTGAGCCTGGAGGGCAACTGCTCAGGCCGCGTTCCGACCACCAGACCTCACGCAAAGACTGACCGCAGACGCTTGCTCTATTCGCCTTCAGGATGAATAATCCGAGCTAGGCGCCATGTCCACGTCGAGCGTGGGTGATCTGAGCACCCGCGCACCCGACCCAGCAGTGCCTCCGACCACAGCAGGAAAGGATCAGGATCCGGTGACGCAGGACAGCCCGGCGCGACCGAGCAGGATCAACTCCACCGTCGCCACCGCCGCAGGCATGTACGACTACTACCTGGGCGGCAAGGACAACTTCGCCGCCGATCGGCGGGCAGCCAACGAGGTGCTCGCCTCAGCTCCGGAAGTGCTCCTCCTGGCCAGGGAGAACCGCCGATTTCTACAACGCGCGGTACGGTTCCTGACCCGCGACGCCGGCATCGAGCAGTTTCTGGACATCGGCACCGGACTTCCCAGCCAAGGGAACGTCCACGAGATCGCCCAGGCGGAGATTGCGCACGCCAGGGTTGTCTATGTGGACAACGATCCCAAGGTTCTAGCCCACTCGCGCGCACTGAAGATCACCGCAGCGAGGACCACCAGTGTGATCACAGCGGATCTCCGTGACCCCGCCTCCATCCTCGGACATCCGGAGACACGAGCCCTGATCGATTTCGATCAGCCGATGGCGGTGCTGCTGGTGGCCGTCCTGCATTTCATCGACGACGATGCCGACCCGTACGGAATCGTCGCGGAGCTCTGCGATGCCATGGCCCCCGGCAGTTACCTCGCCATCTCCCACGTCACCGGCGATACCCGAGCGGATCATGCGAAGGGGGCGGCGAGCGTCTACAAGAAGACCAAGCACCCCGCGACGCTCCGGACTAGCGTACAGATCGAGCGCTTCTTCCAAGATCTCGATCTCGTCGATCCGGGCCTTACGTACGTCGCAGATTGGCGCCCCGACAGCGAAACCGACATCATGCCCGAAGAGGCATGGGTCCTCGCTGGAGTCGGCCGAAAACCGGCCACGGCGTGATGCGACCCCTTCCGCACCGAAACAGTCAAGGAAAGGAGAAGCCGCATAGACGACCTTCGAAAAGTACTCGGCTCCGACTCGGTTGGTCGGAGGTCGACACGAAGGCGGGCCTATGCCCGCACGCCAAAGAGAGCCGACAGGGACTGACACCCAACCAGAAGGTAGGCACCCACCATGAGCACCACGCAGAACACCGCCATCGAACCGGACGAGCTATCTCTGGACATCAGGATCGTGGAGGAAGGCGACGCCGTCGAAGCGCTGCTGTGCAGCACGGACAACGGGTGCGACACCCAGAAGCAAGGCGACTGCTGATCCGACCAGGGCGTCCCGGCCGGGCCGGTGAACTGCGGGGCCGGGACGCCCGCGGAAAGTTTGTACCGGAGCGAAGCACAGGTCGAAGAAGATGAGATCGTCGACCGTCCATGAGCATCTATTCCGCGTCGTCGACGCGGCGATGGTGCGGTCGACCATGGCTTCTGAGATCCCTGGAACGCGGGGTTGGCCCGAAGTCAAGAATGACGCTCAGGTTGAGGCGTGGTGCGCATGGCTCGCCGAGGTCTGGTCCTCAGCCACCGTAAGGGATGCGATCACTCTCGCCAGCCCGATACTTGCCGCACGGCTCGACGCGGTGGCCGCCGGACACCGGCCACGCCCGGCACAGTCGCGGCGCATGATGCTGTCGTTGGCCAAGTACTTGGTACGGATGCGGGGGCGGGCGACTCCATTCGGGGTGTTCGCCAGCGTTGCTCCGCTGAGATTCGGCATGGAGACCTCCGCTTATGTGGCGGGCCGCCCGCTGGTCCGATGCCGGGCCGATGCCCGTTGGCTCGCCGAGGTGATCACGCGGCTGGAGTCGTATGCCGAGGTACGGCACCGTCTACCGCTGGTCCTCAACGACCTGGCGACGGTCCGCGGCGAGCGGATCGTGGTGCCTTGGGCTCCGCACATCTCCCTCGCCGGTCATCGCTCTTGTGCGCAGATATCCGTGCGCCGTACCCGGCCAGTGGAGACACTGCTGGCTGCGGCACGGATACCCGTCCGAGGCGGCGACCTGATCGGAAAGCTCACGGCCGAGATGCCACACCTTTCGGCCGCAGGGGTCGACGGGATGCTCTCGCAGTTGCTGGCATGCGGTGTGCTGATCTCGGCTCTGCGCCCGGACTCCACCGTTTCGGACGGGCTTGCTCACGTTCTGGCCTGCCTGGACGCGATTGAGGCGAGCACCATCAAAGATGTCCGGCCGCTGGTCGCGGATCTCCGAGAGATCGACGGTCGACTGCGCACGACGAGCGTCGGCCGGGCGGCCGAGCCGCTACGCGGACGCATGCGGGCTCTGTCCGATGTGGTCGAGCAACCGATCATGGCGGATCTCCGGGTCGACACCGCCATGGTCCTGCCGCGAGCCGTGGCTGACGAGGTGGCCTCTGCGGCGAGTGCGTTGATCCGGGCGACACCCCATCCGACGGGCGATCCACGGATGCGCGAGTACCATGCCCGCTTCGTCGCCCGGTACGGTCTCGGCGCGCTGGTCAGGGTTGCTCAGCTCGTCGACCCCACGATCGGGCTCGGCTTGCCTGCGCACTACGACCGGGAGGAGGGCAGGACGGGGCTGGACCCGCGTGTTTCCCGCCGGGACGAGCACCTGCTCGTCCTGGCACAGCAAGCCGCTTTGGATGGCGCAGTCGAGGTGAAACTCGAGGACGCGTTCCTCGACCGGCTGGCGGCGGAGTCCGGTGGTCTGGCATGCCCGGCACCCCATATGGAGATGTGCGCCGAACTGCGGGCCGCTTCGGCTGACGAGTTGGACCGGGGCGAGTTCACCTTGGCAGTGCACGGCGTCGGCCGTAGCGGTCTTGCCCTGTCCGGCCGTTTCCTGGACCTGCTGGACGCCGAGGACCGGCAGCGCATGCGAGCAGAGTACGGCCGTTTGCCGACCGCGGCGCAGGGCGCGATGCCGGCTCAGTTGTCGTTCGCGCCCCGATCCCAGCGGCTGGGAAATGTGGCTCGTGCACCGCAAGTCCTGCCCGCTGTGCTTGGTATGGGCGAGTACAGGGAACCCAGTCCGGATCTTGTTGCCATCGACGACCTCGCCATCACCGCAGACGCGGACCGGTTGTATGTGGTGTCGCTCTCGCGCCGACGCGTGGTGGAGCCGGTGGTAGCGAACGCGGCCGCCCGGCGCGCCTGGCCTCCTCTCGCCCGGTTGCTGGTGGAGATCGCTCGCTCGGGCACCGCAGCGGTCTCGCCGTTCGCGTGGGGCGCCGCCTCGTGCCTGCCCTTCCTGCCGCGGGTGCGGTATCGCCGCAGTGTGCTGTGCCCAGCACGGTGGCGCGTCCCCGCCCGAGCGCTTCCCTTTCCGGGTGCGTCCGAGGATGAGTGGGCGCGGGCGCTGGACGCCCTGCGTGAGCGGCTGAGGCTGCCGGTATGGGTGAGCGTCGGCGAGGCAGACCGCCTTTTGCGGTTGAATTTGAACGAGCCGATGGACCGGGCGCTGCTATGCCACCAGTTGGAGCACGCGGCCAAGTCCGGGGTGAGCACCGTGATCGCGGAGACATCGGCTCCGGCCGATCATGGCTGGACCCATGGCCGTGTTCACGAACTCGTCGTTCCCTTGGCCAGTGCGACGCCTCCCGCCCCCGTCCCGGCAACGGTGACCGGCGCCGTCAAGTCGCGTTCGGGGTTGATAGGCGTTGAACACGGTGTATTTCCTGGCCGGGACGTGCTGTCAGCCCACCTGTACGGAGACCCGGACCAGTACGATGAGATCCTTGATCGCCATTTGCCTCAGCTTATCGGCGAGGTTGGGGAGCCGATGTGGTGGTTCCTCCGCTACCGGGATCGGCATCCTCATTTGCGTCTACGTTTGCATCCGCGTGCAGAGGAGTATGGGGCGACCGTGGTGGCGCTCGGCGATTGGGCCTCGGACCTGCGCCGCCGCGGACTGGTGGGCGAACTGACATTGAGCACCTACCGTCCGGAGATCGTCCGGTACGGCTCTGGGCCGACGATGGACGCCGCAGAGGCGCTCTTCGCGGCTGACTCCGCCGCCGCGCTCGCGCAAATCGCCCTTTCCCGCAACGACCGCGATATACATGCGCAGTCTCTGACAGCGGCGAGCATGATCGATCTGGCTGCCGCCATGACGGGCGGGCAGAGCACAGCGATGCGGTGGTTCCTGAAGCGCCGTCCCTTTCGGACAAGGCGCCCGCTGCCGCGCGAACGCGTGCGTCAGGCCGTTCAGCTGGCTGATCCTTCCGGCGATCACGCGTTCCTACGTGACGTTCCCGATGGTGAACTGATCATCGAGACCTGGCGCGAACGGCGCCGTGCCGCCGCCTCCTACCTCGCACGCCTGCGCGAGACCCCTTCCGCCCCGGCACCGGAATCCGTGCTGGTTTCGCTGCTACACCTTCACCACATCCGCGCCGTCGGCATCGATGCCGACTCCGAGGAGCAGGTCGAGCGAATGGCGCGCGCTGTGGCATTGGGTTGGGCATCGCGCAAGACGCACTCCACGGGAGGCTTGGGGTGACCTCGCTCGTCCACGCGCTGCCCGACCAGCTCCGGGATCAAGCCGCCGCTGTCTCTACACGGCTGGCAGCGAATCTACAGCAGCCTCCGCGTCCAGGTTCCGAAGATGATCGAGGCCCATCCAGCCCGCGCTGGCGCGGGCAGTCGCTGTCGAAGGGCGCCGCCGGGGTGGCCGTGCTGCATGGCCTTCACATCCGTGGTCGCGGCACCTTCCGCTCCCCCGCGGTCGAGGCAGCGTTCGCCGCGGTCCCGCGCCACCTGTTCCTGCCCGGCATGGACCTGGCGACCGCGTACGCACCCCAGGTGGTGGTGACCAAGCGGGCACCGGACGGCAGTGCGCTGTCCTCGGCCTCACACCCGAACATGGTCGCCACCATGCTCGAGCAGCTGGACCTACAGCCTGGACATCGAGTCCTGGAGATCGGAGCGGCCACCGGCATCAACGCCGCTCTCCTCGCCGAGCTGACCGGCCCATCAGGCGCGGTCGCCACCGTCGAGATCGACAGCGAACTCGCCGCCCGAGCACGCACCGCACTGACCGCAGCCGGATATGACCAGGTACAGGTCGTCTGCGGGGACGGCGCGTTCGGTCACCCCGATCTGGCCCCCTACGACCGGATCATCGTGACCGCCGGCGCCTGGGACATCCCCGCCGCCTGGTGGCAGCAACTCACCCCCCACGGCCGAATGGTCGTGCCGCTACGGCTACACGGCAGCGGCCTGACCCGCTCCATCGCCTTCCACCGCCACGCCGACACCCTCCTGATCAGCGACTCGGTCAAGGTATGCGGCTTCGTCCCGCTACGCGGCGCCTCCGACTCGGCCGCTCACACCATCCAGCTCGCCGACGACATCACCCTCAACCTCGCCGCCAACACCGGCAGCCGAGCGCTCGGCCGCGCCCTCACCCATCCGGCACACCAGATCTGGACCGGCATCATGATCGGCGACACCGACCCGGTCGAACACCTCGACCTCTGGCTGGCCACCAGCACCGACCACTTCGCCCGGCTCAGCCTCACCCCCACCGCACACCGCCACACAGCACTCGACCCGGCGCCACGGTGGGCAGGCGCCACCCTCCACGACGGCGACGCCACCCTCGCCGACCACACCGCCCAGGTGCTCCACCGGTGAGGTTCCCCCCGTTGCACGGATACCTGCGATGAGGTCACTCGGCGGTGTCTGAGGGCAGGTTGAGCCCTTCGAACGTGACGGGGCTGTGCATCCCGATACTGGAATGCCGCCTGTAGGGATTAT
>NZ_BSTM01000058.1 GCF_030269515.1 Actinomadura sp. NBRC 104412
ACGCGGTTTCTGAGACGATCAGTACCGGCCCGGTCGGGTCACTGGACCTGGCGGTCTACCGCACCCCCGGCAGCGGGATCCGGTTGGAGTTGTCGGCGGGGTCCGCTACGGGCGATCCGGTGTTGCATGCCGGGCAGTTCGGCGGTTTCCTCGATGCTGTCCTGGGCGGGTCCCCGGCCCAGACCCTGTACGAACTGAGTAGCGGATTCGCCTCTGATGGTGATGGTCTGGTCTCGGCGTGGGCGTGTGGTGAGGCGCTTGATGTTGCGCCGGTGACGGTGGATGCGCTGGTGCGTGAGCGGGTCGCGGCCGATCCGGACGCGGTCGCGGTCGTCGCCGAGGATGGCACCGAGCTGACTTGCGGCCAGTTCGATGCACGGGTCAACGCTGTCGCCGCCCTTTTGATCGGGCGGGGTGTGCGGGTGGGGGATCGTGTCGCGGTCGCCATGAGGCGTTCGGTCGATCTGGTGGTGGCGCTGGCCGGTGTGATCCGTGCCGGGGCGGCCTATGTGCCGATCGATCCGGGATACCCCTCCGAACGCGTCGAACACATCCTCGGCGACACGGCACCTGCGCTGGTCATCACCGATCGGCACACCGCCGATGCACATCGGCACGTACTGGGCGAACATTCCGCACCAGTACTTCGCATCGACGACCACCAAGTACAGCGACGGTTGGCGACCGGCCAGCAAACCACCCCTGCTTTGATGCGGTCGTTGCACGAGCTTGACGCGGCTGTGGTGATCTTCACCTCGGGGACCACTGGCAAGCCGAAGGGCGTGGCCCTGACCCATCGGGCACTGGTCAACCGTCTGGCGTGGGGCCGGCGAGTACTGGGCTACAAGCCGGGGGATGTGGCGCTGTGCAAGAGCGGTCTTGGTTTTGTTGATGCGGTGACCGAGTTGTTCGGGCCGTTGATCGCCGGTGCCCGGGTCGTGGTCGTTCCCGCCGAGACCGCCCAAGATCCGGCCGGTCTGCTCGGCACAATTGCCCGGTACCGGGTTACGCATCTGCTGACCGTGCCGAGCCTGGCCGAGGTCCTGGTCCGCCACGACGGCGCGCCCGCGGCGCTGGCCTCGGTGCGGTCGTGGGTCTCCTCGGGTGAGGCGCTCACCGCGGGCACCGCCCGCGCCATGCGGGCTGCCGCGCCGCACGCGGTGCTGCACAACTTCTACGGTTCGACCGAGGTCACCGGCGACGGCACCGCCGCCACCATCACCCACACCGAGAGCACTGTGATCGGTGTACCTGTTGCGAACACGGCCGCGCACGTGCTTGATGCCTGGTTGCGCCCGGTGCCGGCAGGTGTGGCGGGTGAGTTGTATCTGGGTGGGGTGCAGCTCGCGGACGGATACATCGCACGCCCCGGCCTGACCGCTGACCGGTTCGTGGCCGACCCGTTCAGCGACCAGGGTGCGCGGTTGTATCGCACGGGCGATGTGGTGCGGTGGAACTCCCACGGCCGGTTGGAGTTCCTCGGCCGCAGCGACGATCAGGTGAAGATCCGTGGGTATCGGGTCGAACCCGGTGAGGTCCGCGCTGTTCTCGAGCGGCATCCGGGCGTGTCGGGTGCCGCCGTCATCGCCGTGGACCACCCCGCCGGCGGACACTACCTCGCCGCCTATGTGACCACCACCAGCACCAGCACCACGGACGCCGAAGACACACCACTGTTCGACACCCTGCGCGAGCATCTCGCGGAGTCGCTGCCCGACTACATGGTGCCCGCGGCGTTCACCCGCCTGGACCGGTTCCCGGTCACGCCCAACGGAAAGCTGGACCGCCGCGCGCTGCCGCAACCAGACCTGACCGCGGGTGCGGTCGAGGGGCGGGCGCCCCGAAGCGACACCGAGATCGCCCTGGCCGGCATCTTCCGCGATGTCCTGCACCTGGACGGCAACACCACTCTGGGCGTGGGCAGCGATTTCTTCCGCCTCGGTGGGCACTCCCTGCTGGCAGCACGACTTGTCGCACGCGCCAACGCGCTACTGGGCACCGCGCTCACCCTCCGCGATGTCTTCGACCACCCCCGCATCGGCGAACTGGCCCGCATCGCCGACACCACCACCACCGCCCAACCCTCCGGCACCGCCGGCGCACGCATCGGCGACCTCCCACGCCCAGCCGCCCTCCCGGTCTCCTACGGACAACAAGCACTCTGGCTGATCGATCAGCTGGGTGGGCCGGGTGGACGGTACGTGGTGCCGGTGGTGCTGCGACTGGGCGGCGATCTGAAGCCTGATGTTCTGATCATGGCGGTACGGGATGTGGTGTCCCGTCACGAGGCGCTGCGCACGCTCCTGGTGGAGAAGGACGGCACGCTCCGCCAGGTCGTCGTTCCGGTGGACGAAGCGGCCGACAGGCTCTCTCTGCTCGTTGAGGACGTCACGGGTGTGGACGCCGCCGGCGTGGATGCGCGGGTGAGCGCGGTGGTGCAGACCGGGTTCGATCTCGCGGCCGACATCCCGATCCGTGTCGCGCTGTTCCGCGCCGGCGTTGACGACTGGGTGTTCGTTGTCGCGGTACATCACCACGCGGTGGATGAATGGTCGGTCCCGTCGCTGCTGAGCGACCTGTCGACCGCTTACCAGGCGCGGGCCGCGGGGGAGGCGCCGACATGGACGCCGTTGCGGGTCCAGTACGCGGACTACGCGATCTGGCAACGCGACGTCCTGGGTGAGGCGTCGGATTCGCGTTCGATGCTCTCCCAGCACCTTGCCTATTGGCGTGACGTCCTCGCGGATGCGCCCGAGGAGTCCACGATCACGCTGGACCGGGCCCGGCCGGTGGCACCGACCCACCGTGGTGCGGATCTGCGGTTCACCATCGATCCACAGGTCGTGGCCGGCCTGCGTCAGGTCGCGGACGAGCAGGGCGTGAGCATGTTCATGGTTCTCCAGTCCGCAACCGCGTTGACCGTTTCGGCGCTGGGCGCCGGTGCGGACGTGGTGATCGGTTCACCGGTCGGCGGACGCACCGAGGACGGCCTGGAGGACCTGGTCGGATACTTCGTGAACACTCTGCCGATCCGCCATCGGTTCCACGCCGGTGACTCGATCGCCGACGTTCTGCGGAACACCAGGGAAACGGTCCTCGGCGGGTTCGAGCACCAGGCCGCGCCCTTCGAGGAGATCATCCGCGCGCTGGGCACCGAGCGTTCCGCCGGCCGCAACCCCCTCTTCCAGGTCATGCTCACCCACCGCGTCGTCGAAGGCCGCGCGGACGGCCTGCACATCGGGAACGTCAAGGCGGTACCGGCCTTCGCGACGGTGGGTGCGGTCAAGGCCGATCTCGACCTCGACATCTTCGATTCGGTCAACGATCTGAGCGGGAAGCTCGCTTACGCGACCGATCTGTTCGACGAGGCCACTGCTGAGCGGTTCGTTGCCGTCTTCACGTCGGTGCTGGAGACGATCGCCGCCGGTGCGGAGGCACGGGTCGGTGAGCTGGATCTGCTGCCCGCGCCGGAGTCGCGGCGGCTCGACGCGTGGTCGTGTGGCGGGACGCTCGATGTTCCCGACGCGACTCTTGACGAGTTGATTCGTCGGCAGGTCGCGGCGAGCCCGGATGTGGCCGCGGTCATCGCTGATGACGGCACCGAACTGACCTATGGCCGACTCGATGCGCGGGTGAACGCTCTCGCCCACCTCCTCGTCGAGGACGGCGTGCGGGTGGGAGATCGGGTCGCGGTCGCACTGCCGCGCTCGGCCGATCTGGTGGTCGCCCTGGCCGGGGTGATCCGTGCCGGGGCGGCGTACGTGCCGGTCGACCCGGACTACCCCGCCGAACGCGTCAAGCACATTCTTGAGGACGCCGGACCACGTGCGGTGATCACTGACCGGCGCACCGCCGGTGTTCATCAGCACGTGCTCACCGATCATCCGGTGCGCGTCCTGTTCATCGACGACGAACCGGTGCGGCGACACCTCGATGCCGGCGTGGTGGACCCACCGCGGGTGTCGCGTCCGCTGCTCCCGGCGGACGCCGCGTACGTGATCTTCACCTCCGGCACCACCGGACGCCCCAAGGGCGTTCAGATCACGCACCGGGCGATCGTCAACCGGCTGTGGTGGATGCGTGATCTCTACCGGATCGGTGCGCCGGACCGGGTGCTGTTGAAGACCCCGTTCACGTTCGACGTGTCGGTGTGGGAGTTCTTCCTGCCGCTGGTCACCGGCGCGGTGGTGGTCGTGGCGCGGGAGGGCGGGCACAAGGATCCGCGGTACCTGCTCGAAGTGATCGGTCGTCGCGCGGTGACGATCGTTCATTTCGTGCCGTCCATGCTGCAAGCCTTCCTCACCTCGAACCCGGACCGCACGTCGGTGGATTCGGTACGACGAGTGTTCTGCTCCGGCGAGGCATTGCCCGTGTCGGCCGCGGCCGGTGCCGTCGCGCTGTTCGAGAACGCGGAACTGCACAACCTCTACGGGCCGACGGAGGCGGCCGTGGACGTGACCGCTCAACCGGTGGTGCGGGCCGAGCTCGTCGATGCGGTGGGGGTGCCGATCGGCGTTCCGGTGGCGAACACGACGGCCCGTGTTCTCGACGAGTGGTTGCGTCCGGTGCCGGTCGGTGTGGCAGGTGAGCTCTACCTGGGCGGGGTGCAGCTCGCGGATGGATATGTGGCTCGCGCGGCCCTGACCGCTGACCGGTTCGTGGCCGACCCGTTCAGTGACCAGGGCGCGCGGTTGTATCGCACGGGCGATGTGGTGCGGTGGAACTCCCAGGGACGGTTGGAGTACCTAGGCCGCAGCGACGACCAGGTGAAGATCCGCGGATACCGGATCGAGCTTGACGAGATCGGCGCCGTCCTCGAACGGCATCCAGAAGTGTCGGGCGCGGCGATCGCCGCTCTGGATCACCCCGCCGGCGGCATGTACCTCGCCGCCTACATCACCACGACCAGCACTGCGGACGACGAGGACGCGGTGCTGTTCGACGCCCTGCGCGAGCATCTCGCGGAGTCGCTGCCGGACTACATGGTGCCCGCGGCGTTCCTGCGCCTGGACGCGTTCCCGGTCACGGCGAACGGGAAACTGGATCGCCGCGCGTTGCCGCAACCGAGCCTGGCCGCGGGCACCGCCGACGGCAGGCCACCGGAGACCGACACCGAGATCGCCCTCGCCCGCGCCTTCCGCGACGTGCTGCACCTCGGCGACGACATCGACCTCGGCGTGGACAACGACTTCTTCCGCCTGGGCGGTGACAGCATTTCCGCGGCACGGCTCGTCGCCCACGCTCGTGAGCACGGTCTGACGTTCGAACTGTCCGAAGTGTTCGTTCGACGGACCATCGGCGCCCTCGCTGAGCTGCTTGCGCCGTCGAGGCACGGTGCCATTCCGGCCGAGCCGGTGCTCGTGCCGACCTCCGCTGCCCTCGAGCGCTTGCGTGAGGCGGGCGCCGCACCCGATGAGTACGTCTTCACCGAGCTCATCACCTTGCCCGCACAGGCGATGAGCGACTCGGTCGCCTCGTCTTTCCGCGCACTCGTCGCCGACACGGACGCGCTTCGCCTGTCGATCGACGCCACCGGCCGGCGGCTCTGGTTCACCTACCTCCTGCCTCCAGAGGCGGTCCAGCCCCAGACCGTGAAGGTGACCACCGGCACGAACGTCGATGTCGACGCGATCAGGTCGGCCGCCGTCGATCTCATCGACATCTCGACCGGCCGCCCGGCCGCCCTCGCCTACACGCACCACCCCGAACGGACGGTCGCGGTGCTCGCCGTCCACGCGGCGATCGTCGACCGAGCCTCGCTGCACCGTCTGGCGGAGGCGCTTCGGCGGGCGGTGTCCGGCGTGGCGGACGTGTCCCGCCCATCGGCGCTCGTCCCCGCGCTCGAAGCCGTCGAAGCGGCCGGCGACGCGGTGGCCACGGACGGCCTCGACCGCTGGAAGGGCCTTCTCGCCCGAGCCCAGACGATCGACGTTTCCACCTTTGCTCCGGGCACGGTCTCCAGCTTCCACTGGGACGGCTCCCTGACCGAGGACGCCGTCGGCGAGGCCGTCCGCAACGCGCTCCGCTCAACAGGAATCGCACGGCTGATCGGCGGCGTGGTCGACGAGGAGGTCCCGCTGCTCCCCGATGACACCGCGACGCCGGTCGGTCCGTTCACCGCGACCGCGACCGTCGCTCTCGACGAGGCCGAGCCGACCAGGACCGCCGAGCTGGCACTGCTTCGCTACCACAACAAGGCCGGACGCCGGGCATTGCGGCGTGCGGCCTCCCCGGCGGTGATCCTCACGCGGCTCTACGGGCCGGACGGCGGGTCACCGGCCCCGGAGGGCATCGAGCGGCTGTACCGCGCGGTGATCCGCTATCGCATCGCCCCGGAGAGGACGACCATCACGTTCCTCGGCTTCGCGGAACAAGCGGCCGCCGAGCTCCGAGAGGCTCTGACGGACGAACAGCGTCAGGTCAGGCATTGCTAAGTCTTGTGTTCGAACTGCTCGATGAGGAGTCGCCATGCCGCGTCGTGCCCGCCCCACCTTCGTGCACACCATCGCCCTGCGGGAATTGGAGGTGGCGCGGGTCGTCGACGTCACTCCCGGGCTGCGCCGGGTGACCCTGACCGGTGATCAGCTGGGATCGTTCACCGGAAGCGACGGTACGACCTTCCCCGAGTTCGCCAGCGACGGTTTCGACGACAACGTCCGGTTGATCTTCCCCTACCCCGGCGAAAGCGAGCCGGTGCTCCCGGTCTACAAGGACGGCAAGTTCAAATGGCCGACCGACCCGCCGGCGTTGTGGCGGGTCTACACGGTCCGACGTTACGACGCGCAGGCTCGCGAGCTCGACCTCGACTTCGTGAAACACGGTGTGGGCGTCGCCACGACATGGGCGTACCGGGCGAAGCCGGGCGACCGCCTCCACGTGGGGGGACCGTCGGTCTCCAGGGGTTGGCCCGAAGGGTACGACTGGTTCCTCGTCGCCGGTGACGACACGGCCATCCCGGCGATCGACCGGTTGCTCGCGGAACTGCCCGGCGGAACACAGGCCGAGGTCTACATCGAGGTGGCCGAGGAGTCGCACCGGATCGACTTCCCGGCACGTCCCGGTGTCGAGGTGACCTGGGTCGTGCGGAACGGGCTGGCACCGGGCACCGAGCCGTTGCTGTTGCAGGCGGTGCGCGAGGCCGGCCGGCGAGAGGGCTCGATGTTCGCCTGGCTCGCCGGGGAACAGTCCGTGGTACGTGATCTGCGGCGGTATCTCATCGAGGAGCGCGGTGTCGACAAGTCCGACATCGACCACACCGGCTACTGGCGGCGCGCAGAGGTCGCGGCGTTGGACGACGATCCCGCCCTGCCGGATCCTGAGCGCAACGAGGAGGCATTCGAAAAGTTCCATGAGATGTCCGAGTTGCTTCCGCCGCTGGCGATCCGGGCGGCCGCGAACCTGGGCATCGCCGACTGCATCAGCCGCGGGGTGCGCACCGTGCCCGCGCTCGCTCAGCACACCGGCGCGAACGAACGCTCCCTGGCGAAGTTCTTGCGATACCTCCAGGCGATCGAGCTCCTGGAACGAGAAGGCGACGAGTACAAGCTCAGTAAGACCGGCGAGTTCCTGACCGACGAGTCCGTGCTGGACCACCTGGTCTCCAACGGGGTCGACTTCCGCATGACACAGGCCCTCTACGGCCTGGAAGCAGCGGTCCGCCACGATCGTCCGGTGCTGGAGTCGGTGACCGGCAAGGATTGGAACGCCCTGCGCGGTGACGTGACCTTCGAGCACCGACTTCTGGAGAAGAAGTCCCGGTTCGCGCACCTGCTCGCCGAGCCGCTCGCGAAGTCACCCGTGCTCGGGGACGTCGGCGAGGTGGTCGTCCACGCGGCCGGTGCGGGGGTCCACGCCGACTACCTCACCGCGCGGCATCCGGAGGCGACGGTGACCATCGTGGCGCTCCCCACCGCGGCGGAGTGGTTTCGCAGGGATCTTTCGATCGGCATCGCGGACACGGCGCGACGCGACCGGATCCGGATCGTCGAGCAGTCGGTGTTCGAGAAGACCGGACCCGCGGACGCAGTGCTGATCATCGACACGCTCGGGCAGCATCGTGACGCGGAGGCGAAGCTCATCCTCCGGCAGGCC
Source organism: Actinomadura sp. NBRC 104412 (assembly GCF_030269515.1). Classification (GTDB taxonomy): domain Bacteria; phylum Actinomycetota; class Actinomycetes; order Streptosporangiales; family Streptosporangiaceae; genus Spirillospora. The sequence goes on from NZ_BSTM01000058.1 coordinate 8,092, forward strand.
GCCGCGAGCCTGAGCCCCGGCGGCCGGGTGCTGTTGGTGGAGGACACCTTCGATCCCGACGAGTTGGACGAACACGACGCAGAACTCGACATCCTGCGGTTGACGCTCCACGGATCCGGATACCGCACCGAGGACGAGCTCAAGGCGGTCATCGCCGGCGCCGGATTAAGGGTGATCGCGACATCGCTCGTGGGCTGGGGCAACACGGTGCGAGTGCTGGCACCGTGACCTGAGGTCCCGGGGGGTCGGCGAGCGGTCCGGCCGGGTCGTCCACGACGAACCCGGCGACCGCCTCACCTCAGGGTCATGAAGCCACGTCGTCACCCGCCTGGAGCTTTTCCATGACCTCGATCCAGTGACCCAGCCTCGCGTCCTCGGCCAGGGTGATGAAGTCGATCCGGTCCACTCCCGCGGTGCGCCACCGCTCCACCAGATCCATGAGACGCACCGAGTCCATCCCCTGGTCGCGGAGGCTCAGCTCGTAGTCGAGCTCCGCGGGTTCGAGGTACAGCACGTCGGCGACGTCGGCGATCAACTGCTCGGTGCTCAGGCTCATCAGGACTCCTCGTTCATCGCTTGCCCGAATCTCTGACAGTTCCGGTCGGCCGTGTCACACGGTGGCGATCAGCACTTCCTCGCCGCTGTACGGCCGCAGGCCGTCGGTCCGGCCCGCGAAGTAGCGCTCGGCCAGGTCGGTCGCCGAGACGTGCTCGGTGTGGGCGAAACCCGCCTGCCGCGCCAGTTCGATGATCCGGCCGGGGGTGTAGAAGCCGATGAACGGCGTGCCGGCCCGCCGGGCGCCCTCCCTGGAGGCTCGCCGGATCGGCACGTCCTCGGGCGCGAGATCTTCGAGATGCCGGAAGAACGTGAGGATCAGCGAGGAGCCGGACGGCAGACTCGCCACCCGCTTGAGCGTCGCCGCCGTGGCCTGTTCGGTCAGGTACATGGTGACCCCCAACCAGGACACCACCGCGGGCCGCGAGGTGTCGAACCCCGCCGCCCGCAGGCGATCCCACCAGTCGTCGTTCGCCTCGAAGTCGACCGGAACCAGGCGCAACCAGTCCGGGATGGCATAGCCGAGTTCGATCAACCGGTTCCGCTTCCACCCCTGGGTCCCAGGTCGGTCGATCTCGAAGATGGTCATGGTCGAGCCCGCATCGGGATGACGCTGGGCGTAGGTGTCCAAGCCCGCGCCCAGGATCACGTACTGGTCCACACCGCGGCTCGCGGCCTCCGCCACCAGGTCCTCGGTCAGACGCGCCCGCCCGACGATCGTGGCGCGCTGTCCTCTTGAGGCGCCCGGGACCATGTCTCCGCGCTCGCGCCATCCGTCGTCGTCCTGCGCCAGCCGGGCGCCCAGCACGTCTTCAAGGACGTGCGGCGGCTCGTCCACCAGTGTGTGCAAAGCGCGCCACAACGCGGTCCGTACCGCCGTGTTGTCCGGCGTGCCGACAGCGCTTCCCGTCATGAGCCAGTCCCTCCCGATGTGCTGTTCATGCTCCGTCCGGCCTCCCACGCGCTCCACAGCCCGCCGTACACGCCACCGGCGGCGACCAGCTCGTCATGGGTTCCGGTCTCGATGATCCGGCCGTGCTCCATGACGACGATCCGGTCACAGGCCGCGGCCTGGGAGAGGCGATGCGCGATCACCAATCCGGTGCGCCCGCGCAAGGCCGCCTCGGCGGCACGGTCCAGCAACCCCGCATGGGTGGAGCCGGCCTCGGCGGTCGCCTCGTCGAGGATCGCCAGTTCCGGGTCGGCGAGCAGCAACCGGGCGAGGGCGAGCTGTTGCGCCTGTGCATCGGTGAGCGGATGCCCGCCGGTGCCGATCATCGTGTCGAGACCGTCCGGCAACAGGTCGAGCAGACCGGCCGCCCCGGTGGTGTCCAGCGCCGCGTGGATGTCGTCATCGGTCGCCTCGGGGGCGGCAAGCGTGAGGTTGTCCCGCACCGTGCCGGCGAACACGTGCGTCTCCTGGGTGATCAACGTGGTTCGGCCGGGCCGGGCCACCGTCCCGGAGTCCGGGAGGTGGACGCCGGCGATGATGGCGGCGAGCGTCGTCTTACCGGCCCCGGAGGCGCCGACCACTGCGACGCGCTGACCGGTGGGGATGTCGAGGGTGAGGTTGTCGAACACGCGGGGGCCGTCGCCGTAGCCGAAGGTGACCTCGTGCAGCCGCACGGCGATGCCGGTGTCCGCCGTCGACGCGGGCTCGCCCGCTTCCTCCGGGATCGTGGCGACCCCGATCATGCGGCTGAGCGATGCGAGGGCCGACTGGATGTCGTCGACGACGTACAGCAGCTCGTTGATCGGTCCGAGCAGGCGGAGGACGATCAGCGTCGCGGCGGTGGCGCCGCCGACGGTGGACGCGTCCGCCTCGATCAGGACGAAGCCGGTGACGAGGACGGTGGCCAGGCTCAGACACTCGCCGAGGTTCAGGCGCAGGCTGAGCATGGCCATCACGGTGCGCGCGCGAAGCGAATGCACCGCGACGTCCCAGGACGCGGCCATCACGGTGTGGTGTCGCTGCTCGGCGAGCCCGAGCCCGAGCACCGTGGCGTAGCCGCGCTGGGACTCGAGGATCTGCTGTGCCCTGGCGCTCATCGCCGCGCGTTCGGCGCGATACACCTGCGGGCCGATGCGGAGGTACCAGCGCGTGACGAGCACGTAGACGGGCAGTACGACGGCGAACGCGACGGCGTACGGCCATTCCAGCGCCGCGAGCCCGCCCAGCGACACGACGATGGTGAACGCGGTGACGGTGAGCGCGGGGATCACGGCGGGAGCGGCATCGGCGACGGCGGTGACGTCGTCGCTCGTACGGGAGATCAGGTCTCCGGTCCCGGCGCGTTCGACGAGGTGCTGCGGGAGCGCCATGGCGCGGCTCACGAGCTGTTCGCGCAGCGCGGCGAGGATGATGTGGTAGACGCGGGTGGCGAGCACGACCGTCACCGCGGCACCGGCCGCGCCAAGAACGGCCGAGAGCGCCATGACGGCCGTGACCGTCAGCACGGTGCCGAGGTCGGCGGTACCGGCCTGTACCCGGTCGACGAGAAACCCGACGATCACGGGCGGGATCACGTTGACGCCGGTGCTGATGAGCCCCAGCACCGCGACAGCGGCGAGCCGGAGCCGGTGCCCGCGGCTGAGCCGCCACACCTGCCTGGCCGTCTCCCTGCTGCTCGCGACCGGCAGCGCGTGCCCGGTTGCCGCGGTCGCCCCGTTCACCGCGTCGTCCTTGCCGGCACCGGTGCGTCCTGGAGCAGGTCGACGACGCGGTCGCAGCCGCCCAGCAACGCGGGGGACGAGGTGATCAGCAGGGTCGAGCGGCCCGCGCGGACCTCGCGCAGCCGCTTCGCGATCGTGTGCTCGGTGACCGAGTCGACCGCCGTGGTCGGGTCGTGCAGCACGAGCACCGGCGCGTCGCTCGCCAGGGCGCGGGCGAGCGCGAGTCGCTGGAGCTGGCCACCGGAGAAGCGGTTGCCGTCCTCACCGACCGGGAGGTCGAGATCGGCGGCGAAATCATCGCATGCCGCAGCCCGCACCGCGGCTGTCAGAAGCTCGGGTGAGGCCGCGGTGGCGGTGAGGTTGTCGCGGATCGTTCCGCTGAACAGCATGACCCGGTGTGGTGTGAGCATGACCCGGGAGCGGTACTCCCGCGCGGTCAACTCTTGCGCGGCGATCCCGTCCAGCCGCACCGCCACCTCGCTGCCGGGATCGCGCGGATCCAGGAGCGCCTCCGCGACGCGGGCGGCGGTCAGGTCGTCGGTGCGCACTCCCACGAGTTCGCCGGGTTCCACCCGGACCGTCGCGCCGGGCGTGGACACCTCCAGCACCGGCAGCGGCCCGACCACCGGCCGTGCCACGTCGTCAGGCTCGTGCGGCGCGGCGGCGTCGGTCTTCAGCACGTCGAGGACGCGCGCGGACGAGGCGCGGGATCCGGCGAGGTTGGGGATGGAGTTGTTCGCGATCGACTGGATCTGTGGCAGCAGCGCCTGAGCGAGGCCGACGGCGGCGATCAGCTCGCCGACGCTCAACTGCCCGTCCACGGCGAACCAGCCCGCCAGCCCCATCACCGCTGCGACGAACGTCCCGGTGACCACACCGGAGCCCATCAGGAACCTTCCCAGCAGCCCCGCGTTGCGCTTGGCACCGACGAGCGTCTCCTGACTCGCCCGCCGGTACCGCCTGGTCGCCTCGGCCTCGGCGCGCATCCCCTTGACCACCCGATACCCGGCCACGACATCCGTGGCCAGCCCGACCGTGGTGGCCAGCAGTCCCTGGTACTCGCGGGTGTCCCGGGACAGCCGCTCGCTGAGCACGCCCATCGACCACACCGCCACCGGCGCCCCCACCAGGACCGCGATTCCGAGCAGCCAGTGCGTCCTGAGCAGCGACACGGCGATGAACCCGATGGTCATGATCCTCGCGATCGGCATGATCACGAGCTGCACCCCGTTGGCCAGGCGGGCGATGTCGTTGGTCATCAGCGAGACGACACCGCCGTCCGGCGCGTGGGCGCCGCCGCCGACCGGATGCAGCACGCCGGTCGAAAGGGTGCTCCGGATGCGGTGCTGCAGCAGCTGTATCGCATACGCGGTCAGTTGGACGGCGAACTTCGCCGCCACCGTCAAAACGACGTACAAGGCCACCAGCGCGCCAAGCCACAGCACCAACTGCCCCGCGTCCCCGGTCGCCAGCGCCCGGTCGATCGCGAGGCCCATCACCACCGGGACCGCCGACTCGCCCACCTGCCACACGATCGCCGCCAGCGTCGCGGGAACGGTGATCCGCCTCACGGAGAGGATGACGCGCAACAGGAACCGACCGGGCGTGGTCCCCGCTCCGGTCTCGAACGGCTGGACCTCGGGCGGATCGGTGGGCGCCTGCAGAAGCACAGGCAACCGGCGGGTGAGGGGTCCCCGCCCCAGCATCAACGGGTCGGAGTGCGAGGCGTCGCTCATGGCCGCCCCCGGTCCGTGGTCGGGCGGCGGGATGGGTGGTGGCACGACGCAAGGTTAGCCTAACCTTAGTTGGTGTGGAAGGCATCGGTGCCTCGGTCGGCTCGACCTGGTCTCGAGAGAAGTGGGTGGCTTCCGTTGACGGCTTTGAATCGTGTGGGGTTGAGCGCGAGCCAGCGGGGCAATTGGGTGGCTTGGAGGCTTGTTGCTGGGTCGTCGGTGTTTTGTGCGGGTCAGTTGATCTGGTTGGAGGGCCCGGTCGATCCGGTGGTGTTCGGGTCTTCGGTGAGTGCTGTTTTCGCTGAGACCGATGCGTTGCGGGTGCGTTTCGGTGAGGACGATGGTGTTCCGTTTGGGTACGTCGATCCTGCCGTGACGTTGGAGACGGAGATCGTCGATGCGGGTCTTGGCGATGATGAGATCCGGGTGCTGGCCCGTGAACGGCTCGCCGCCGCGCCGTCGGCTGCTGCGGGGGAGCCGGCGTCGGTCTCGATCCTGGTGCGTCGTGTGAACGGCGCTTGGGCGTGGATTTTTGTGACCAACATCCTGCTGGTTGATGGTTATGGCGTTTCTTTGTTCGTTCGCCGTGTCGCCGAGGTCTATTCCGCGTCCCGGGCTGGTGCTG
>NZ_BSTM01000059.1 GCF_030269515.1 Actinomadura sp. NBRC 104412
TGGGGGCGGAGGGTTGTGGAAGATCACCCGTCCTACCAGGGGCTTTGCCATGCACCCGGCCCGCCACACCGCTCGCGATCATGCTGTGACCAGCAACCTCTCCGCCGCCACTGAAAAAGGTTCAGTGATGTGTATTCGCGGAACATGGTCCACAGCGCCGCGAGTCCGGTCACGGCGGCTTCGGGGGCGTCTTCCCAGGTGGGAAGCTGGAAGATCAGGTCTTCGGCTTGCTGGGTTGTGTGTCCGGCTTCGGTCAGCCGCGGAGCGAGAAGGTCAGTCGAGGACGTGGACCGGTCCCCCCGGACATGCGGAGGTTGCCGGGATGCAGGTCGTCGTGGAGTATCGCCTTCCCGGGCAAGTGGACGAGGTCGAAGGACTTCAAGGCTCCGGCATGGCGATCCCGGACGGGCACCGTCGCGGACGGATGGGACAGTGGTCGTGTGCAGCCGTGCGGCAAGCCCGGGCATGAGCCCCCTGGGTGAGCCCGAGTTCCCGGCCTGAATGCGACACTACAAGTAGTTGAAGGACAACACTTGGTGACCCCGAGCTCTACGATGTCATCGTCACGCCCGATGTTTACTCAGGGCAGAGGAAGTGCACTGTGCCTTGTAGAGCTTTGCCGACTGTGGTGAGAACCTCTACAGCACCGTCGCGTGGAGGTAGGCGATGACCATCTGGCGAGCCGATCCGGCCGCGAGCCTACGCCGTCGGCTGGGCAAGAGTGCTGTCGAGCTCGGCGACACGACCGCTGACCCGACGTGCCCCGATATATGGGAACTGGACAACGGGGACGTCGCCTTCATCGGTACCGACCTGACCGACGAATACACCCACAGGTTGCCGGAAGGCGTGTCGATCGGAGCGAACGAGCGACTGGTGGTCCTGCCACGGAACGTGATCGTCGCTGCGCGGCCGGATCTTCCCGGTGCTTGAGCACGTCCACGGGCTACCAGCGGTCACGCTCGGCGCGCAGGAGTACCTTGACGACTTCTCCAGGCACGCGCCACTGGCCGAAAAGGAACTCTGGAAGCTGGAGCGGATCCAGACCTTCCAGGAGCCCGAGGTGGCCAGTTATGTCGCGATGATGGAGGGCGACTGGGAGCGGTCCCTCGCGCTGATCGAGGACATGCGGGAGAAGGCGGCGAGCCGGCACGGTTCCACGGGTCGCGACTCCAACCGGAGGGTCCGCATCGTTGAGCGGCCGATCAGCGCTTACCTGCAATGGGAGTTGCATGTTCTGAAGGCGTGGGACGACATCCAACAGCAGCGGGTGCGGGTGATGGATGCCGCGGATCTTCCCGCGCATCTGGAGACCGAGGCGATGGTGCCCGAAATCCTCATACTCGGCGGCGAGATCCTTTATGAGGTGCTGTACGACCGGACGGGGCTGCACAGCGGCGCCCGCCGCGTCGAGGATCCGAATGTGATCAACGAATGCCGTGCCGAGATCGCAGATCTCTACCAGCGGTCCGAACCGATCGCCTCGTATTTTGATCGGGAGATCGCCCCGCTGCCTCCTGCGCTCCCGCCGCGGCGCTGACCGAGGCCGCGCCGACCGAGGAAGGGACGCCGGGTGAGACGCGTCTCGTCCCGCCCCGGCGCACTGCCGGGTGCGGGTCGACCGGACGGACGATGCCGTAGAGATCGAGGTGATCGACGACGGCGGCCGCGCACCGGCCGGCCACCCCCGGGCCACGGGCTGATCGGCATGCGCGAGCGGGTGGCCGTCTACGGGGGCGAGTTCACCGCCGGGTTCCGGGTCCACGCCAGGCTCCCGCTGGAGGCGGTGCCCGCGTGACGGACATCCGGGTCCTGATCGCCGACGACCAGCGGTTGATGCGGGCCCGCAGGGCATGAGGTCGTCAGCGAGGCCGCCGTCGGGTTGCAAGCCGTCGAGCGGGCCACCGCGCCGCGGCCGGACGTCGTGCTGATGGACGTCCCGATGCCAGAACTCGACGGGATCGAGGCGACCCGCCGGATCTGCGGGACGCCGGACACCGCGGGCGTGAAGGTGCTGATTTCCACCACCTTCGACCTGGACGGAACGCGAGGTGCTCCGCCTCATCGGCCAGGGCCTGTCCAACACCGAGATCACCGATCATCTGGTCATCGGCATGGCCACCGTGATGACCCATTTCGGGCGACTTCTAACCAAACTTCGCGCCCGCGACCGTGCCCAATTTGTCATCGCCGCCTACGAGAGCGGCCTGGTCACCGTCGGGTGACCCGCACCCGATTTCTCATTTCCCGTGCGAACTGCCGATTCCCCTGCCCGGCGGCGCGCGATGTCCGAGCATGTGGGCATGACGTTCCCGCTGATGCGCGGTTATGACAAGATCAACCTGGTCGCCGAGCTGGACCCGGTCTCCGCGGCTCGGGACACCGAGCTGGGGGAGCGGATGGCCGCCCACCCCAAGCTGTTCCCCGCCGGCTCGCCCGACTTCGGATTCGCGATTCAAACGGGGCCGTCCTGGCGTATCGCCACCAGTGGCGGCTCCGACCCGGCAGGATCTCGTACCGCCCTGGCCAGCCATCTTCGCCGCACCGCCAAGCAGCAAGAGAAGGACCCCGAGGTCCAACGGGCGATGCTGGCCGCCGCCGACCGGCTCGACCCGGAGGACGGGCGGCCACTCGCCAAGGACGAATGGGAGATCGGCGACAAGCGCTACCGGGTCATCAGGATCGAGAAGTACACCCTGATCGGCGGCGGCGTGATGGAGCCGCCCAGAGCCACCGACGCCGACCCGCCACGCGAGGCCCAGCTCCTGAATGATCACCCAATCGATCCGCTCGCACCGGCCGGGCACTGGGAAGCCCAGATGAGGCTGAACCTGATCGGCTACCAGCCCATACCGGGCACCGTCCCCGACCAGATCCAGGCCGAGGCACGGCATGCGATCCGCACGCACCCCGGGGTGATCCTGCTCCCTCCCAGCTTCACCGTCGTGGAGATCGAGGGCGACGCCTGGAAGCCGTTCACCGGCGGAGAGGGCCCCGACCAGGCACGCCACCACCTGGCGATGCATTTCTCCGAAGACTGGGCGCGGTTCCGCGAATTCCAAGGCAACCCGCCCACCCCCGCCGAACGGGCCGAGTGGGCCGAGGCGGCCAAGCAGATCGAGGCCACCAACGGGCCCGAGTACGCCGTACTGGGACGCCGGTTCCGCATCGTACGGGTGTCACGATTCCTGCGCCTCGGCAGGGACGGCCCGGAAGGTCCCCGTCCTTCAGACCAGGAACGCTACGGCTGGAACAACGAATAGCCGCTTGAGGCAGCGTTCGGACGGCGGTTGCTGAGCGACCAGCCACATGCCGACGTGGTGAGCCCGGCGCTTGAGCGCGTCCGCGGGCTATCAGCGGTCACGCTCGGCACGCAGGAGTGGCCCAGCCGCATGGGCGTCCACACCGATGAGGAGAGAGGAATGCGGCATAAGGTGCGAAGTGGACAATAATCCGTGACCGTCTTTGTCAGATCTCGGTACGATCGCCGGTGGAAGGCCACTCAAGAACGTCACTGGGAGTCGCCCCGATGCAAACCTACGCGTTGGAGCTGTGGGAGCGCCTGTTCGTTCGCGTGATGCTCACCTCCAAGATCGATTCCCTGCACGGCGAGTCTTTCCAGGAATTCTTCTACGACCTGATGTGCATGCGCGATCCGGACTTCTTCGACATCCGCACGCGTGGCGAGTTCGGGGACCTCGGGGCCGACGGATTGATGATCAGCGGGCGCAGGCTTTACGCCTGCTACGGGCCGCAAACCGTGGATGAAGGGCGGATCCGAAGGAAGATCAAGAGCGATCTGGCGAGCGCGCTACGCCAGCGTCCCGGTGCCTTCGACATCTTCACGTTCGTCCACAGCGACCGTCGCGGCCTCGATCCGGTCGTGTCAGACGTCCTGACCGAGATTCGGCGGTCGCACCCCGATCTCGCATTCGAGAACTTCGGCTTCCGACGGATCCAACGCGAGATCCTTCAGCTCGAACGATGGCAGATTGAGGATCTTCTGGGGCCGTTTCCGGCGAAGAAGGTGGTCACGGGAGTCGCGCTGCAGGACGTACGGCCGCTGCTGGAGCACCTGGCCAAAGAGCGCAAGCCGCAGTACGGGCTGTCCAAGGTCCCCCTCCCTTCGCATCGCAAGATGGAGTACAACGAATTCTCACCCGACGTGATGACGACGATGACGCACGCCATGACGTACGTGCCATGTGTCGAGACCTACTACACCAACGTCGTCGATCCGACCGAGCGCGATGATGTGGCGGCGGGTTTCCGCGAGCATTATCTGGAGTTGGCCGAGCGGCACGACCACGCAGACCAGATCCTGGAGGATCTGGTGCTCCACATCCTCGGCAACGAGGCCACGGGCTTCGCTGAATTCTTGAACGCGATGGTCGTCCTGATGTACTTCTTTGGGCAGTGCGACATCTTCAAGATGCCGACGCCTTCCCCGTCCGTAGCTCGTGAGGAGAGGGTGCATCCATGATCGTTCCTACCAAGGGAGTCGCACCCCAACGGGCGCTGCTGGCCGTGGGGGCGCAGATCATCCTCGCCACGGGCGCGCAGCCCGTCACCATCGACCAGGCCTGGCGGCGGCTGCTGGCCTGGCGGGAGGACAACCGGCACACAGCGCCCGTCCCGTTCTGGTGGTTCGCGCTGGCGCTCGACGTCCTGTACGCCATGGACCTGGTCGACCTCGATCCCCGCAACGAACTGCTGATGTTCCGCGCTCGGGCAGATGCTGCGTAGCCTCCGGTCCGATGACGAGCGGTTCAAGGCCCTTCACTTCCGGCCGGGGCTGAATCTGCTCATCGCCGACCGCACGGATCGGTCGGCCGACACCGACAGCCGCAACGGCGTGGGCAAAACCAGCACCGTCGAGCTCCTGCACTACCTGCTCGGCGCCACCACTCGAAAGAGCTCGCTATGGAGCCACAAGGCGCTGTCCAGGCATAGATTCCGCCTGGTCATGGATTGGCCTCGGTGGGAGAAGCCTGTCACGATCGAGCGTCGGCCGGCGTCGCCGAAAATTTATCTTCAGCCCGACGTGTCGCGCCATCCGGACTTCCATCACCCTGGCCACCTCTTCGAAGACGCACTCGCGGCTGAGGTCACGCTCAAGGATTGGCAGTGGGTCATCGAACGGGATTTGTACCGGGTGACCTCGCCCGACTCTCCGGTCAGCGGCCGTACGCTCCTGTCGTTCGCGATCCGGCGGGTGGACGCGGGCGGCTTCCTGCAGCCGACGAGTTCCTTCTCCGGACAGTCACCCCACGAGGCGATGATCTCGCTCAGTCACTTGTTCGGTCTCGACGTCGGGCTGGTCACCGAGTACCGGACCCTCTCCCAGCAGGACGCGACCCGTAAGAAGCTCGTCGAGGCGACCAAGGACCCCGTGTGGGGCAAGATCGTCGGCCGTTCCGCCGAGCTGCGCGGCGAGATCACCGCGGTCGAGCAGCGGATCGCCGAGCTGCGCGAGCAGATCCAGCGGTTCCAGGTCGTGCCGGGCTATGAAGATCTGCGCCGAGAAGCCGATGCGCTGGACCGGCAGATCAGAGAGCTGCGTGACCTGGACGAGGTCGAACGCCACAATCTCCAGCAGATGGTGAGGGCCACCACCGACGCCGCCGAACCCGATGACCGCTATCTCGAGCAGGCATTCCAGCAGCTGAACGTCGTGTTGAACGGCGAAGTCCGGCGGCGCTTCGACGAGGTGCGCGCCTTCCACGAGACCGTGGTGCGCAACCGGGAGAAGCAGCTGCGCGAGGAGACCGACCGCCTCGAGCGACGGCTGGCCGAGCGTGAACGTGAACGCGAACAGCTCGGACAGACCCTTGCCTCGATTCTGCAGACCTTGAATCAAGGTGGTGCCCTGGACGCCCTGACCTCGCTGCAATCCGTCCTGGCCCGCGAGCAGGCGACGTTGGAGGCCCTGAGGAACCGTTTCCAGGCCGCGCAGACGCTGGAGGCCAGCCGCCGCGAGATCGAAGCGCGACGATTGGAACTGGAGTCGGCGCTGGCCGACGACCTGAACGACCGCGCGGAGATCACTTCCGAGGTCAGCCGACTTTTCAACGTCTTCGCCCGCCGACTCTACGGCCAAACCCACAATCCCTACTTGGCATTCGAGGCCCGTAAGCAGCGTCTCGACATCGAGACGCGAATCGACGCCGATGGCAGCCGCGGCATCCACAACATGGTCATCTTCTGTTTCGACCTGACCGCGGCGGTCATCGCTCACCGTCACGGCCGGGGTCCGGACTTCCTGGTCCACGACAGCCATCTCTACGATGGCGTCGACGAACGCCAGGTCTCTGCGGCCTTGCAGTTGGCCGCCGACGTCATGGCCGATGAGAACATGCAGTACATCGTCACGATGAACACCGACGACCTGCGCAAGGCAGAAGCCAAAGGTTTCGACCCCGGACCCCATGTGATCGAACCACGTCTCACCGACCAACCCGACGGGGGCCTGTTCGGCTTCAGGTTTTGATCCGGCACGGCCATCTGCTTGGAGAATGTGTCCGGCTCAAGGCGCGGCTACGCACTCCGCCCTGTCGCGTGTGCGCTATACCTTCACGACGACGACCGGTTTCGGCGATTCCGAGCGAGCGCTCGCCGCACGGCCATTCCCTACATACACGCGGCGGTGGAAACCTTGAGTGCGTGGGCTCCGAATGCCATGGAGGCATGCAGAGTAGGAGGGCAATCCGCGCTCTACTCGCGCACTTCGCAGGACGCCGGGCAGCGAAGCGGCGTGGCGGGTTCGAGTGGACGCCCGAGGCGGAGCGCTTGCGGGCCGCGCTGGAAATGCACGAATGCGGGGTCCAGTTGTACCGGCAACGGATGCGCCGCGAGCACCCAGGGGCCAGTCATGACGAACTCGACGCGCTGGTGCGCCGCTGGCTGATCTCGCCCCCGCCCGCAGGTCGGCTGCGGCTGCCATCACGAGAACAGGGCCATCGCCACGCCCGTTGAGGCAGCGCTCCGGACGGCGGTTGCTGGGCGACCAGCCACATGCCGCCGTGGTGAGCCCGGCGCTTGAGCGCGTCCGCGGGCTATCAGCGGTCACGCTCGGCACGCAGGAGTGGCCAAGCCGCACGGGCGTCAAAAGTGGAAGCGTGCCCAGGTCCATTTGCCTTGTGGCGGCGTCCAGTCGACGTTTCGGTCGGACGCCAGGGCCGTGATGATCTGAAGGCCGCGGCCGTTCTCGGCGAGGGTGGTCAGGATGTCGTCGAGGTCGCCGTCCAGTGTGGGTTCCGGTTGTCGGACCGGCGGTTCGTCCGAGGCATCCCACACGCCCACCCACAGCCGGCCCACGCCGAATCGGACCCGGAGCGTGATCGGCGCGTCGGAGGGCGAGTGCTCGACGGCGTTGGTGACGAGCTCGCAGGTGGCGAGCACGACGTCGTCGGTCACCCCGGCAGGGATCCCGATGCGTCTCAGGCGCGAGTCCAGGAGGATGCGCCATGACCGGGGCAGGCTCGCCACTGGCAGCGCGGACCACTCGATGTCGTCGATCACGGTCGCGGTCATTTCCCGGTTCCTTCTGCCGTCCAGGACGCACGGTGAACGCCGGCGAGTCCGCACATAACGGATGTCAGTCCCTCGAACGAGACCCCCCGTTCACCCATGTACGGGCTGTCTCGGACGGCCGTGCTCACTTCCGTTCCAAGCCCACCGAACCGATCTCGGTGGAGTTTCGCCGGTTTGTCCTGTTTCCCAATTCCGAATTTCTCGCGTTCGGCTTCACAGAGTTGTCCGACGTAAGTCAGGATGCACGTGTAGGCCGAGACCGGTGAACGACCCGAAACCGCGGATGGAGCCATGCCCCCCAACCCACCGCTCGATCCCAAGGCCAGCCTGTGGAACCTGATCGCCGTCTACCTACGCTTGCAGCGCGAACACCGTGGGCTCTCAGGTGAATCGCTGGGACGGATCATCGGCGCCAGCAAGGCGACGGTTTCCAAGATCGAGAACGGCAAGGACCGGCTCAACATCGGCCACGCGAAGCTGCTGGACGCCGCCTGGGAGACCGGCAACCCCGAGTTGCTGGAAGGCGGCCTCTTCGAGTGGCTGATCTTCTTCGCCAGCCTGGGCCACCGCCCCCAGTGGGGACAGGAGTACGCCCGCTTCGAGCAGGCGTCCCGGATCATCCGAATCTTCGAGCCATCGCGGATGACGGGTCTGTTGCAAACTCCCGACTACGCTCGCGCACTCCTCGCGAAGGCAGGAGTGGCCGACCCCGAACCGGTCGTGGCCGAACGGATGGAACGCAAGGCCGTCCTGGACCGCGCGTTCGTCACGGTGACGCTGTCCGAGGCAGCACTACGGTGGCCCGTGGGGTCACCTGCGATCATGCGCGAACAACTCGCCCATGTGCTGGAACTGGCCGAGCGGCCGAACATCGTCGTCCACGCCATCCCCGCAACCTTCGATACGGGTGCATACTTGGGCCTAGTGTTGTGAGTCGTTAATTCGTTGGCAGTATGCGGCGAGGGTTTCGAGGATTTCGTCGGCGGGTTTGGTCCACACGTACGGCTTGGGGTCCTTGTTCCACTCGTTGACCCAGCCGCGGACGTCG
>NZ_BSTM01000060.1 GCF_030269515.1 Actinomadura sp. NBRC 104412
CGGTCCTCGTCCCGTTCCCGGCTCACAGCCTGGCCAGCTCATGGCGCCAGGCCACGCCCCGGTTGAACGCGGGGCCGAGGTCCGGCAGCTCCGCCAGGTCCTCGTCGGGAAGGTCGCGCAGCTCCCCGCCCGCCGACAGCACCTGAAGCGACAGCCGCGCGATCCGGTCGACGGACACGGCCCGCAGCACGGCCTCGGGGACGTCGCCGCCATGGCTGGTCAGGCCGTGCCCGCGCAGCACCACGACCGGACGGTCGCCCATGGCGCTCACCATCTCCGCGGCCAGCCGCCGGTCGCGGACGAGGACGCCGCGCGGATAGACCGGGACCCCGCCCGCGGCCAGCTTCGCGCCCGGGATGTCGAAGGCGCCGACGATCGGGCGGATCCGCGCCCCCGCCAGGTCGACGGCGACCACGGCCTGCGGATGCGCGTGGACGACGGCACGGGCGCCGGGACATGCCCGCAGCACCTCGGTGTGCAAGGGCAGCTCGTTCGGCGGGTCCCAGCCGTCCAGCTCGCCCGCCGCGCCGGGCTCGCCGTCCAGCGTGACCAGGCGGATGTCGCGTTCGGTCGTCCAGGCCAGGCCGCGTTCCTCGGGTCCCCTACAGCGGATCAGCAGGCACCGTTCGTCCACGCGGAGGCTGATGTGGCCGAGGAAGCCGTCGGCGAGGCCGCGCGCGGCCAGCACGCGGCAGGCGACGGCGATCTCCTGGCGCAGCGGCGCAAGATCGTTCATGGTCAGCCCTTTACCCCGATCCCGCCGTCGCTGTGCACGACCCCTCCGGTGACGCCACCCGACCGGGCGGACGCCAGGAACACGTAACTCCAGGCGTGGTCGGCGCCGGTCAGCGCCACGTTCAGCGGCACCCGCGCGGCGAGGTCGGCCTCCCGTCCGGGGGTGTCGTCCAGGCGCCTGCCGGAGAGGTCGAGGCTGCCGAGCCCGCGCAGGTCGGTGCCGAGCGTGCCGCCGGGGGCGACGCCGTTCACCCTGATCTCGGGCGCGAGCTCGTGCGCGAGCGCGGTGACGAGCCCGCGCACCGCGTACTTGGACGACACGTACAGGACGCCGCCGCGTCCCGGATAGTAGGCCGAGGTGGACTCGGTCAGCACGATCGAGCCGCGGCTCTCGCGCAACGCCGGCAGCGCCGCCTTCACCGCGTGGAGCTGGCTCTTGACGTTCGTGGAGAACATCTCGTCGAACGCCACGTCGATCCGGTCCGCGTCCAGCTCGCCGATGCCCCGGTAGAAGTCGAACACCCCGACACAGTTGACCAGCACGTCCAGCCCGCCGTACGCGGCGACGGCCGCGCCGACCGCCTCCTCGTTGGCCTCCCGGGTGGTGGCGTCGCCGGTCACGACCGGGCACACCTCGGCGAGCGCGGCGGCCTTGTCCGCGTCCCGTTCGAGCGCGGCGACCCGGGCGCCCTCGGCCAGGAACGCGTCCACGACCGCGCGGCCGATGCCGGACCCGGCGCCGACCACCAGGGCACGCCTGCCGCTCAGCCAGCCGGTCACGGTTCGTCCTCCTCCACCAGCGGCCGGTACGGCTGCCCGATCATGGCGGAGAACGTCGCCGGCCCCTGCCAGGTGAGCGCCTCCAGCTCCAGTGGGCACAGCGCGACCGCATGGCCGGTCTTCGGCGACTCGATGAGCAGCCGGGACCCGTTCCGGGTCTCCACGACGCGCACCCGGACCTCGGCGAACTCGTTGCCCAGGACGAGGGGTCCGTCCCGCCGCCCGTCCCCGCTCACAGGAAGATCGCCAGGTTCTGGGTGCGCAGCACCGCGTCGTCGGCGAGGATCGTGCGTCTCGCCAGCCGCCATCCGGCGCCGTCCCCCTCGTTCCGCAGCAGGTCCTCGCGGCCCGCGGAGATCAGCGCCGCCTCCCGTACGTCGCCGCGGCTGCGGTAGAGCAGCACCGCCGACTCGACGACGAGATGCCCGGGGTCCTCCGTGGCGAACGTGCGCACGTTGGTGATGTGGTGCCGCAGCCGCGACGGCGGGTCCTCCGTCCAGGCGTGCTCGGTCTGGAAGCGCGCGACCCGGCGGCCCAGCGAGTACTTGTCCTCGTCGAAGTGCGCCATCCCCGGGGAGCAGTCGAACCCGGCCGCGCGCGCCGTCGTCACCCGCACCGGCATGAGGTAGTGGACGTCGTCGGTCAGCAGGTCGAGCCAGGACTCGTAGTCCTGCGCGTCCAGCAGGTAGGACTCGTCCACCAGCCACTGGTGCGCGAGCAGGTGCCGCTCGTCGGAGAACGGCAGCGTCCTGCCGGTGCGCTGGAGCGCCGGCGCGTCGCCGCCGAGCCTCGATCGCCGCGAGTGGGTGGTCACAGCGACACCTCCAGCCCGCCTTCGCCGAGCCGGACGGGCGGCGCCGCCGGGCCCGGGACCTCCAGATAGTCCACCCAGCGTTCGAGCAGGTGGCGCTGGTTGTACTCGCCGTAGCCCACGCGCGCCTCGCCCGGTCCCGCGAACCGCTCCTTCGGCAGCGCGGGGCTGATCTCCGTGCCGTCGGCCAGCAGCCCCATCCGGCTGTTGAGCAGCATCCTGCGCGCCATCGAGCCGCCCGCCGTGTGCGTCAGCGACACCCAGTTCTCCACGTCGTCCTGCTCGAACATGCCGGTGCTGCCGAAGCACATCAGGTACGCCTTGTACGACAGCGCCTTGAACTCCTCGGGCGCGGCGGCGTCGACCGCGAACCAGGACAGCACCTCGGTCTCGTTCGCCGAGATCGGCTGCCAGGTGCGCAGCGAGATGAACGGCAGCACGTCGTCGGAGTCGGCGACCCGCGGCCAGTTGTGCACCAGGCTCAGGTTCGGGAAGACCGACGCCGCCGACACCATGAAGCCGTCCCGGCCGATGACGTCGAGCTGCTCGGCCGTCCACGTCCGCCGCATCCGCTCGATCATCGCGTCGGGGTAGCCGACGTAGCGCAGCCGTTCCTCCAGCGTGCCGGGCGGCAGCTTGTAGGTGGTGCCGCCGCCGTTGCCCGCCCAGTAGGTGGCGCCGTCCTTGCGCTTCTCCGCCTTCGGCTCGCGGAACAGGCCGATCTCCACCACGCTGGTGTGGGTGTGCGGCGTGTGGTACATGTCGCCGGCGAAGTTCTCCGCGCCGATCTTCCAGTTCGCCTTGATCCGCCAGCGCTGCGGCCCGGACAGCTCGATGCCCCGCTCGGACTGGTTCACGTAGTAGTCCAGGTAGAAGGCGAAGTCGCCGAGGTACTCGCGCAGCGGCGGCGCGTCCGGGTCCAGGCTGATGAAGATCAGCCCGCGGTAGGTGTCGAGCGAGGGGGCGGGCAGCAGCGTCTGGCCCTTGCGCGGGAACCCGGCCTCGCCGCCGTAGGCGTCCCGGTGGAACGGCAGGCCGACCAGCCTGCCGTCGTTGCGGTACGACCAGCCGTGGTAGGGGCAGCGGAAGTGCGAGGCGTTGCCCAGCTCGGCCCTGCACACCTGCATACCGCGATGCAGGCACATGTTGAACAGCGCCCTGACCTCGCCGTCCTCGCCCCTGGCCACGATGAACGAGTCGTCGAGCACCTGCCGCACCACGTAGTCGCCCGGCCGCGGGATCTCCGAGACGTGCCCGACGAAGATCCAGGCGCGGCCGAACAGCCGCTCCCGCTCCAGCCGGAACACCTCCTCGTCGTTGTAGATGTGCGCGGGGATCATCCCCTGCCGCACGCTCGCGGTGTCGAAGGGCAGATCTGCCATCGACGAAAGCCCCCTAGTTCTGTTATTCAGAAACAGCATCCTTTTCACAGAAATGTCTGTCAACCGGGCGGTCAGCCGAGCACGACGGTCACCGCCTTCGTCTCGGTGTAGGAGAGCAGCTCGTCCAGCGACTCCTCGCGGTCCACGCCCGAGGACTTCACGCCGCCGAACGGCAGGCCCAGGTAGTGGCGCGCACTGCCGTTGACCCACACGTACCCGGCCTGCAACGCGGAGGCCATGCGGTGGGCGCGGGCGACGTCGCCGGTGAAGACGGCCGCCGTGAGTCCGTACCGGCTCCGGTTGGCGATCTCGACCGCCTCCGCCTCGTCCCGGAAGGTCAGGACGGACAGCACCGGGCCGAAGATCTCCTCGACCGCGGCCGGGTTGTCCGGTTCCATCCCGGCCAGCACGGTCGGCGCGACGTAGTACCCGTCCGCGCCGACGCCTTCCGGCCGCCCGCCACCGGCCAGCACCCGGGCGCCTTCCCCGGTCGCCGCCTCGATCGCGCCCAGGGACTTCTCGTACTGCCTGCGGTCGATCACCGGGCCCATTTGGGTGCCGTCCGCGAGCGGGTGCCCGACCCGAATCGACCGCACCCGGTCCACCACCCGCTCAAGGACCTCGTCCGCGATCGACTCGTGCAGCAGCAGCCGGCTCGTCGAGCCGCAGGACTGACCGGCGGTGGCGGTGAAGTTCATCCCGGTCACGGCGCCCTCCGCGGCCTTGGCCAGGTCCGCGTCCGGCATCACGATCAGGGCGTTCTTGCCGCCCAGCTCCAGGCTGACGTACTTGACGCCGCTCTCGGACGCCTGCCGCTGCACCAGCCGTCCCGTCTCGGCCGCGCCGATGAAGCCGATCCGGCGGATCAGCTCGTGCCGCACCAGCGCCTGCCCGGTGACCGGCCCGCGGCCCGTCACCACGGAGCACAGGCCGGGACCGAACACCTCGGCGGCGAGCTCGGCCACCCGCAGCCCCGACAGCGGCGCCTGGTCGGACGCCTTCACCACCACGGCGTTCCCCGCCACCAGCGGCGCCGCTGCCTTGGACGCGGCGAACATCAGCGGATGGTTGAACGGCACGATGCGCGCCACCACCCCGTACGGCTCGCGCACGGTGTAGTGCAGGTCGGACGACAGCGGATAGGTCTGGCCGCCGAGGCCCAGCGCGAGGTCGGCCATCAGTTCCAGCGTCGTCGCGGCGATCTCCACGTCGGCCCGCATCACCGCCAGCGGGAACCCGGCGTCCACCGCGTCCAGCTCCGCCAGCTCGGCCGCGTTGGCACGGATCAGCGCGGCGAACTCGCGCACCTTGGCCGCACGCTCGCGCGGCGTCCGCCGTGCCCAGGAGCGCTGCGCCCCGGCCGCCGCGCGGACGACGCGATCGACCTCCTCGGGCGCGCAGTCGGGCACCTCGGCCAGCGGTCCCCCCGTGGAGGGGTCCTCGATCTCGTAGCGGGCCGCGGCCGGCATGGGTGCCCCGTCGAGGAGCACGTCCCACCGCCTGTCCGCATACCGTGTCATCGCGTCACCTCTCGCGTCACCTCTCGCGTCGGCTCACTTCGGCTCACGTCGGCTCTCACAGGCTTCCGGGCAGGACGAACACCAGCCATGTGGCGATGGGCGCGGTGACCGCCATCGCCATGCCCCAGCCGAGCATCACGCGGAACAGCGACCTGCGTTCCTCCTCGGGCGCGGTGGCCAGCGTCAGCGCGCCGACCGAGGAGAACGGGGTGGAGTCGACCACCGTCGCCGAGATCGCCAGCGCGATGATCATGCCGGTCACGCCGACCTCGCCGTCCAGCAGGAACGGCGCCGCCAGCGGCAGCATCACGCCCAGCAGCCCCGCGCTGGAGGCGAACGCCGAGGTGACCGCGCCGACCAGGCAGATCAGGAAGGCGGTCAGCAGCGGGATGCCGATGCCCGCGATGGCGCCGCCGACCTCGTCGATCGTCCCGTACCGCTGGAGGGCCGCGACGAACGTGACCACGCCGCAGATCAGCAGCACCACCGGCCACACGATGAGCTTGTCGGCCCCCGCGAACCTGCCGGGGAAGGCCAGGTGGAGCAGCGCGGCGGCGCCCAGGGCCAGCGCGCCGATCTCCATGTCGAACACCAGCGCCCCGATGGCCACCGCCAGGATGACGACCAGGGTGATCGCCTGGTCCACGCGCGGCGCCGTGCGCACCGGGCCTTCCGGCGACCCGTTCCCCGGGGCCGTGCCGTCCGCGGCGACGGCCGCGCCGGGCCCGCCGGCCGCCACGGCGACGCGGGCGTAGGACTCGCCGCGGCGCCGCAGCAGCTCGCGTCCGCCGAAGGCGAAGTAGATGACGAGGCCGAGCAGGATGTTGTAGACCGCGTTGCCGAAGAACAGCGCCGTCCCCGAGAACTCCAGGCCGTTCTTCTCCGCGGACTGGCGCAGGATGATGGTCAGGCCGTTGAGCGGCGAAAAGTTCCCGAAGCACGAGCCGTGCATCACCATCAGCGCCGACATCCGGCGGTCGAGCCCGTACCGCTCGCCGAGTTGCAGGCACAGCGGCGCCAGCATGGCGACGCCCGCCGGGCCGAGCGCGCCCGCGGTGGTCGGCACCGCGGAGAAGGCGAAGATCACCCATGGGACGACGGCGGGGCGGTCGCCGAGCAGCCCGACCGCGCGGTCGATCACCCATCCGATGGTCCCGTTGACCGCGGCCAGGCCGAACAGGTACGTGACGCCGACGAGCAGGACGAACAGGTCCGGCGGGAAGCCGGCCAGCGACTCGTCGAAGCCCTCGCCGGCCGCGAGGGTGCCGATCAGGATCGTGGCGATGAGGGCCAGCACCCCGAGGCTGACCGGCCTCAGCGTACCGACGACGAAGATCAGGACAAGGGTCAGAACTCCGATGACGTGGATGGACACGGGCGGCCTCCCGGGGAGAGGGCTGGGGTGAGGGCCGGAATTCTCCTGGGCTTTCTGCTTTGAAGAAGCACCTTCTGCTACTTGGGCGATCACGTCAAGGGGTGACATTCGCGACCGGTGGACGTATCGTGCCCCTGTCACTTCTGTCCAGCAGAAAGAACTTCTCCCCAGCGGAGGAGGCGATCGTGGGGAGTCGCATGGCGCGCACGGGAGCGGACCTGGTCGTCGAGTGCCTGGCGGCCGAGGGCACCGAACTGGTGGCCGGCGTCCCCGGCACCACGGTCATGGACCTCATCGACGCGCTCGCCAGGCAGGACGCCATCCGGTTCGTCTCCACCCGGCACGAGCAGGTCGCGGGCTTCCTCGCCGACGGCCACTCCAGGTCCGGCGCGGGACTCGGCGTGTGCATGGCCTCCCGCGGACCCGGCGCCGCGAACCTGGCCATCGCCGTGCAGAACGCCTACGACGAGTCCGTGCCGATGCTGGCGCTGATCGGGCAGGTCCCCGCCGACGTGGTGGAACGCAGGGCGTTCGAGGAGATGGACGTGCTGGCCGCGTTCCGCCCGATGACGAAGTGGGCGGTCGAGGTGCCCTCCGTCGCACGGGTGCCCGAACTGCTGCAACGGGCCGTGCGGACCGCGGTGTCGGGCCGTCCCGGTCCCGTCGTGGTGTCGCTGCCGCTCAACGTGCTGAAGGCACCCGCCCCGCCGGACGCCACGCCGGTCCCGCGCCGCCGTCCCCACCCGCCCGCGCTGGCACCCGCCGCGATCGAGGAGGCGTGGTTGCTGCTGGCGTCCGCCGAGCGGCCCGCGATCCTGCTGGGCGGCGGCGCGGGCGGCGATCCCGGCGTCTACCTGCGGCTGGCCGAGACGATGGCGGCGCCGCTGCTCACGACGTGGCTGCGGCAGGGGCTCGTCCCGCATGGCCACCCCGCGTACCTGGGCGCGCTCGGGTACGGCGCGCACGCGGTGTCCGAGCAGGTCATCGCGGAGGCGGACGTGCTGCTGGCGATCGGCTGCCGGTTCTCGGAGTTCACCACCAACCGGTGGACGCTGATCTCGCCCGACACCCGGCTCGTCCACGTCGACATCGACCCCGACGAACTCGGCCGGATCTACGTACCGGACGTCGGCATCGTCGCCGACGCGCACCTGGCCGCCCAGGCCCTCCTGGCCGCTCCCGCCGGTCGCTCGCCGAGCCGCGCCGCCCGCCTGGCCAAACTGCGTTCCGCCTTCGAGCAGGCGGTACGCGACCTGGCCGAGGACCCGGGTCCGGGCGTCGCCAGCAGCGCGGTCATCCGCGCGCTACGCGACCTCGCGGAACGCGACGGGATCCTGCTCGTCCAGGACGCGCCCAGCTTCGGCCCGTGGAGCGCACGCCATCTGCCACTACCGCGCCCCAACAGCTTCTTTGGCTCCGCGGGCGGCGCGATGGCCTGGGGGATGCCCGCCGGGATGGGGATCGCCCTGGCCCGTCCCGGCGAGCGCGTGGTCACCGTGAGCGGCGACGGCAGCTTCTGGATGGTGGCGCAGGACTTCGAGACCTGCGTGCGCGAACGCATCCCGCTCGTGAACGTGGTGATGAACAACTTCTCCTACGGCAACACCAGGGACCGCCAGCGCATCGCCCACGAGGGCCGGTACCTGGGCGTCTTCTACGGCAACCCCGACTTCGCCGCGTTCGCCCGATCCCTGGGCGGGCTCGGGCTCCGCGTCGAACGCGACCAGGACGTCCTGCCCGCGCTGGAGGAGGCGCTGGCACAGGACCTTCCCGCCATCATCGACATCGTCCAGGACCGCATGGCCGGCCTCCCGCCCGGCCTCGCCCCTCCGGCCGCACGATGACACCCAACCGCTCTGTGA
>NZ_BSTM01000061.1 GCF_030269515.1 Actinomadura sp. NBRC 104412
CTTCACTGGTCTTGGTCGACTCGAAGGATCACGAGGTGGCCGTCTCACGTCACGGGGACTCGCCCATCACGACACGAACCGGTCATAGATCACACAGACCCCATACACCACTCCAGTGGACGTGAACCCACGCTCCGGCATCGCGCACGCAGATAATCGCCCACTCGGGCGAAACTTCGCGCCGTCCGTCTGACCTGCTGATCCACTGGTCAAGGCAGGGGGTTAACGGCCACCGGCGCCGGGGCGTTCCCGTTGTCGTTCCCCGGCTGGCACACTGAAAACCTGATGGCCGTCCAAAGAGCTTCGTCCCCACTCGACCGGCTGCTCGCGGATCCGACGCGGCGCGACAGGATCACGCATGTGGAGACCGTTCCGGCACGTGAGGGCCGTCGCACGGACTGGCCGGACTGGACGCCTCCGCTGCTGCGCGACCGGTTGACGGCCGCGGGGGTCGAGGCACCCTGGCAGCATCAGGCGACGGCGGCCGAGCACGCTCACGCCGGCCGTTCTGTGATCATCGCCACCGGCACCGCGTCCGGGAAGTCGCTGGCCTATCTGCTACCGTCCGTCGCCGCCATCTATGAGGAGGACGCGCGGCGCGAGGGCACCGTGTTGTATCTCGCGCCCACCAAGGCGCTCGCAGCCGACCAGCTTCGCGCCCTACGCGCGCTGCGGCTCTCCCGTGTGCGCGCGGCGACCTACGACGGGGACACTCCTCGCGACGAGCGCACCTGGGTACGCCAGCACGCCAACTACGTGCTGACCAACCCCGACATGCTGCACCGCTCCATCCTTCCCTCGCACGCGCGCTGGGGAGCGTTCCTGCGGCGCCTACGGTACGTGGTGATTGACGAGGCGCACGGGTACAGAGGCGTGTTCGGCTCCCACGTAGCCCACGTGCTGCGCCGTCTGCGCCGCATCTGCGCACGCTACGGAGTGGAGCCCACGTTCATCCTGGCGTCCGCCACCGCGTCCGAGCCCGCCGCCACCGCCTCCCGCCTCACCGGACTGGACGTGGTGGCGGTACACGACGATGCCTCGCCGCGCGGCCCCGCGACCTTCGCGCTTTGGGAACCGCCCCTCACCGACCTCCGAGGCGAGCACGGCGCCCCCGTACGCCGTACCGCGACCGCCGAAGCAGGGGACCTCCTAGCGGACCTTGTGGTTGAGGGCGTCCAGACCCTGACCTTCGTACGGTCCCGGCGTGGCGCCGAGTCGGTCGCCCTTGGAGCCAAGCGCGCGCTGCACGAGGTGGCCCCCGACTTGGCCGACCAGGTCGCGGCCTACCGTGCGGGTTACCTGCCCGAGGAACGGCGCGCGTTGGAGGCTTCTCTCCGTTCCCGTTCACTCGTCGGCCTTGCCAGCACCAACGCCCTGGAGTTGGGCGTGGACGTCTCGGGCCTGGACGCCGTCGTCGTATGCGGATGGCCCGGAACGCGCGCCTCCCTTTGGCAGCAAGCAGGCCGCGCAGGGCGCTCAGGACAACCGGCCCTCGCAGTCCTCGTGGCCCGGGACGACCCCCTGGACACCTTTCTCGTCCACCACCCCGAAGCCATCTTCGGGACACCCGTGGAAGCGACCGTCCTGGACCCTGACAACCCCTACGTTCTCGAGCCGCACCTATGCGCGGCAGCCTCGGAACTGCCCCTCACCGAGGCCGACCATGAACTCTTCGGGCCGTCCACCAAAGACCTTCTGCCGGACCTCGTACGCCGGGGCCTGCTCCGCCACCGCCCCACCGGCTGGTACTGGACGCGCCGTGACAAGGCCGCCGACCTCGCCGACATCCGCGGCGCGGGCGGCGCCCCGATCCAGGTCGTGGAGTCCGCGACCGGCCGCCTCCTGGGCACGGTGGACGAGGCGTCGGCCCACACCACCGTCCACGAAGGGGCCGTCTACATCCACCAGGGGGAGTCCTACCTCGTCCAGACCCTCGACCTGGACGACTCCGTCGCCTTGGTCGAGGCGGCCGACCCCGACTACTCCACCACCGCCCGTGACGTGACCGACATCCGGATCGTCGAACGGCTCCGCTCCACCGCCTGGGGCGAGGCGACCCTCTGCTACGGCACGGTCGAAGTGACCCGCCAGGTCGTCGCGTACCAGATGCGCCGCCTCCAAACAGGCGAGATGCTGGGCGAGAAGCCCCTTGAGCTTCCTCCCCGTACGCTCCGCACCCGAGCCGTCTGGTGGACGCTCTCCGAGTCCCAGATCGAGCGCCTGGGCGACCTCGACCTGGCCGGGTCCGCCCACGCCGCGGAACACGCCGCGATCGGCCTGCTCCCCCTGTTCGCCACCTGCGACCGCTGGGACATCGGCGGGGTCTCCACCGCCGTCCACCCCGACACCGGCCTTCTCACCGTCTTCGTGTACGACGGCCACGAGGGAGGTGCGGGCTTCGCGGAACGCGGCTACGCCAACGCCGCCGAGTGGCTCCGTGCCACCAGCAACGCCATCGCCGCCTGCGAATGCGAAACCGGCTGCCCCTCTTGCATCCAGTCCCCCAAATGCGGAAACGGCAACGACCCCCTGGACAAGCAAGGAGCCCTGCTCCTTTTGGCCGAGCTCCTACGCCAAGCCCCTAAGCCCTAGCCAAGAAACCTCGCAGCCAGAGCCTCCCGCCCGATAGCTGCCAGACCATTCGTAGGTCCCTCAGCGCCCCATCACGAAGTCGAGGAAGGTAGGGGCGGCGGCGTGTTCCGCCGTACCTGAGCCAGCTCGAGCTCCAGTTGACGCTTCTCCATCTCCAGCGTCTGCAGCGACTCCTCATGCTCGTCCCGCAGATCCCGGAGCTCCCTGCGGATCCCCAGCGAACGCCGCACTCCGAGGATCGCCACGGCAAGACCCGCCATGAAGGTGATCGCCACCACGGCACCGGCCATGAAGACGTGCCACTCCTCGGTGACCCCGGGGACCGTCTCGCCGAAGGCGACGAGCTCGACCGACTCCCTGTTCTCCAACACGACGGCCGCTCCGGCCGCGACGGCCGCCACCGCTACCACCAGCCCCAAGAAGATCATGTCGCGCGTCTCCTCCGCGATTCCGGGCCATCCAGGAGATCTCGGCTGGCAAGGGAGCCTAGACCCTCCCCATTTCCAACACCAGATCTCCCAACCGCACCACCAACACCACCGCCTCGCCGTTGGCCTGGGGTCGACAAGAGCGGGTGCGTTCGTGTGCGATCTGGGCCCAGATCAGGTGCCGTGGATGGACGGCGTGTCCGAACGGTCATTTGCGCTTCCACGCCGCAGCACCCACAGACGTGATGGGAGGCTTCAGCGGCGCCGTCTTCTCTCTCCCCGACCGCTGCGGCGGCCCCCCGCGGAGGAAGAGGCGATTCGCACGCTGACACCGCTGGCGGCTGTGCCCAAGGTGGCGGGACGGTGTCGAGCCTGCGACACCGCAGACTCGCGCAGGGCCTGCTTGACCGGAGTGTCGCCGCTACAGCGGCGCGCGCTGGGCTTATCGGCCGCCTGCGATTCGGGCAGTTTGGTCATCTTCGCGGCCGCTTCGGCCCGCGCGATCTGCTCACGTGCTCGACGAACCCTGGTACGCCCGGTGCCGCTGCGTGCCGTACGCGCCGCTTTGCCCTTCTCGCTCAGACCCGCCTGAGCCACGCGCATACGCCGCGTCCACATACCCAGGTGAGCCGCCAGGACAAGAAGCACCAGAGCGATACCCAGGCTTTTGCCCCATTCCAGGCTACTGATGGCCGAAGCGTCGCCCGCCTTCGGCTTGGCCCGGTCCGCCACCTGCGGTGCCGGGTAAGCGATGCCGGGGACCGCTCCGTCGGGCTGGACGTAGGGCAGCGTGACAGGAGACTTCTGGTTGAACGGGGTCAAAGGTGCGTTGCCGACCGTGGAAGGACTCCCTGGAGCCGACGACGGCAGCGATCCGAGTGGACTCCGCGGAGTACTGGGCACCGTGACGCTGGTGGAGGCGGAAGCCGAACTGACCGAGCCGCCAACGCCATCGGGACGCTTGGCCCGCACCGTCACCGGCACCGTCCCGGTGGTGCCCGACGGAAGGCTGAAGGTGGTGCTGCAACTCGACCCGCCGCAGAGAGCACCCGCACTTCCGCTCTTGGAGCCTGCCGGGCCCGCCGTGACCGTGTAGCCCGAGATGTCGTCCTCAAGTCCGAGGTTCCAGCGAACGGAGAGCTTGCCTCCGGAGACCTTGGCCGAGACGCCGCCGGGCCGCGCGGGTGGGATCCGCACCGTGAACGTGTTCGAGTCGTACACGTGCTTGGTGATCCCACCCTGGAGGAAGACCCTGTAGACGCCATTGCGGCGCAGCGGGATGGTGCCCGAGAGCTTGCCGGCCAGGCTGCGCTTGGCGAGGAAGGTGTTGCCTGCTCCGGGTATGTCCGCGCGAAGATGCATGTCGAGCGCGAAGTCGAACTCGGCGGAAGCGGTCAGCTGGGACCCGCTTCGGATCACGGCGCCGTTCTCCGGATAGAGCACGCTCGTCGAGGCGGCCTTGGCGGGGATCGACGCCCCGAGAAGAGGGAAGGCCATCGCGAGGGGTGCCGCCAGCATGATCGCACCGGTTCTGCGGATCCTGGTCACGGCTCCAACCCCTTCTCGAACGAGCCTCCAACAGCACCTCACCAGGCCGGGT
Source organism: Actinomadura sp. NBRC 104412 (assembly GCF_030269515.1). Lineage (GTDB taxonomy): Bacteria > Actinomycetota > Actinomycetes > Streptosporangiales > Streptosporangiaceae > Spirillospora. Next base: position 4,621 of record NZ_BSTM01000061.1, read on the forward strand.
GAGCCGCCATTGCAACCGTCGCGTCGAGTGGTACCTGCGCACTTACTCGCAACGTAACGTACCACGTAGTAACAGAAGTCACAGGATGCCGACAAGGATCCCGTACGAGGGGCTTCGGACACCTCCGGCGCTTCTATTGATGTTCAGTACAACGAAGTGGGTCGTCAGGTTACGCTGCCGGATCTCGCGGGGCCAGCCCTGGCCTCGGAGCCGACCCTGAGCTCGCCGACTCCGAACGGCACCCGCAGCCCCAGCTCTACCGATATGTCGACGATCCGGCCCCGCACGACGCAACCGGAGAGGCGCGTGCCGGACCGAGCAGCGGCCACGGCCGCCACACGGCACGCGGCTCCGCTCCCGTCGGCGACCCGGGCGGCCGCCCCGAGCGCCGCGAGATCGGCGGCCGAATCGGCCCTATGCCGAGCCGCCCGTACCGATCCGACCGTCACGGCCAAGACCCCAACAAACCAGAGCAGCGCCATGAACGCGACCACCCAGACCGTCCCTGACCCGCGGTCCCGCCAAGCCCCCACCGATGCCCCCTTCTCACGACCCACTGCGTACCCGCGCCCCGGGCTTCTCTGAGCCGGAGCCGCCCAGCTCGACCGTCCCGGGCTCGGTGACCGCCGTTGCGCGTACCCGGATGACGAGGGGCGGGAGATCCGCCGCTACCGGCCCTTTCACAGGTGCGTCGATCTCGACTCGGGAGGTACCCGAATCCCGAGCGATCCGGATCGTCGCCCCGGCCGGCACCGAACGCGCGACCAGAGCGCGGACGGAGACAAGCGACTCCCCTCGTGCGGCGGCCCGGGCACCGCTCCGTGCCGCATCGAGGCAGGCCAACTTGATGGACGCGGCGGTCACACCCCAGATGCCGAGCGCGGTCACCAACACCAGGGCGGGCAGCGCGACCGCGATCTCCACCGTCACCATCCCGCGCTGGCCCTTCATCCGGCCAGTTGCAGGGCGCGCTTGACGATGTCCAAGAGCAGACCGCGCACCTCCGCACCCGTGACGATCTTGAACAGGATCCCGGCGAACGCCGCGGCCGCGATCATGCCCACCGCGTACTCGGCCGTCGACATCCCGAGATCCCTCCTACCTCCTCGCGGCATCGCCCTGACCCCCGAAAGCATGCGCACTCCCTTCACCTTTGGAAGACGCTCGACCAGCGCCCACGACAAGCCTCGCGATCCCGCAAGCCACACAACAGGTGAACGACGTTCTGTGGAAAACCACCATGCGCACCTGACCACAGCCAGCCAGAACTCGGCCAGCGCGGATGTCTCGTCCTTGCGCAGGTAGACCAGTACCAGCAGGACCTGCCGGCCGGGGTTGAGCAGCCACCAGGTCGACCCGATCGCCTTGCGGCGACGGCGGATCAGCCCGGCCACGTAGTTCAGCGTTGAACGCGACAAATCGACGGCGGCACAGTAGACCAGCACGCAGAGACCCCTGGCCGGACGACGTGATTGTGATGATCAACCCGCCAGGGGTTTCTTTACGTCACACTCCGAACCTCAGCAGGCAACAGCGGCTCTAACATCGCCCACTGTGCGTCGGTCAGGTCGAACCGTCCCGTCACCGCTAGGGTGGCCACCAGGTCTCCGGGACACTGGTCTTCTTGGTCGAAGCACCACCTACCGGAGACTTCGCCACTTATCGAGCACCGACACGCCGGGTCCCCACCACCGGCCCTTTCGAACGGGCCCTAGACCACCACCCGACGGTGGAGTGATGGGTCAACTGCGGCTCGAACCGGCCTCTGCGGTTTGCAATACAGGCGCGCCCAATACTCCAGCCGCACTTACCGATTCGGTGATGGACCGGACATGGGTCCGCCATCCGTATGACGAGGATCCCAGGGACCGTGGTCGGTGGCAGGCATAGGCTCGGGCGCAATCCAGGTGATGCCGGTGCTGGGACGATGGCCGGTGGCGAGGTACTCGATCACCGCGCGCCGGGCGGTCGCCGCGCTGGTTCTCACCGTGGTGCCGGGGATAGTGATCACCGGCGCGTCGAGGAACCACATGACCCGCAACGGGTCGCCTGGCGGCAGTTCGACGGCAATGGATTCGTCGGGGAGCCAGGTCAAGGCGGCCCGGTCGACGTCGATGTCGATCTCGACGCGGAGCCCCTTACCACCGTTGTTGTAGCCGTCTAGGGAAACCTTGGACGGGTCTCCCTCGTCTGAACGACAAAACCACAACGCCTGACCCGAGCAACCGTGGGGCAGGATGGATCGGACGGCCTCGTCAAAGATCTCGGCGGCCGCTTCCAAACCGGGCAGTTCCCGGACGTAGGCCAGGTGGTCAATCATCACGTATGTCATCAACGGACGACCTTAGTTACTCCAGCCCCATTCAACGATCCCTTGGGCGTCACCGGCGTTGGTAGTCGCAACGTCGCCAGCGAGGACTCGATGCCGCAGCGGGCGCGATGCACACTACGATGCCGCGGCGCGAGCGTCACCAGCGGCGTAGGTGCGGGTGGTCGTATCCCTTGTCGCCGTGCAGCCTGCCCGGACGGCGGCGGCGCGGTCCGCGCCGTGAGCGGATCGGCGCGATACCTGCCACCAGAGGTTGAAGGCCCTGGCTGTCGTGGGTGTCGGCGGCGGAGATTGCGACAGAGATCGGCAGGCCGGTCCGCTCGGTGAGCACTGGATCTTCGACCCGTTTGCGCCGCGGTCAACAGGAGTCAACGCCCCAGATTCGGGCCAACCGTCGTCCCTACGGTGAACCGGCGGGCGGGCCGGTCCACAGTCATCAGGATTCGGGCCTGCCGGTTCCTTCTTGCTCGCGCGGACGCCGAGTCGATCGCGCATCGCGACCGGTCCAGCTCACCTGCCGCGCCGGGTTCATCCAGCCTGGACCTGGTGCAGTCTGGCCCCTACCTGCGCGGCGCTCGATTCGGCGAACCGCCGGGAGATGGTCTGCCAGGAGGCGCCGAACACCGGCGGGACCTGCCGCCAGGTGCAGCCGATGGTGGCCACGAACAGCCGCCGGCACCTCACGATCGTCGGCACGCCGCCGCCCGGCCTCCCTGAGGACGGGTCGGCGCAGGTGGCACGACCCGCTGGAACAACTCCCACAACTCATCAGGAACCAGATGCTCCACCATCGCCCGGCGGACGGATATCGATCCGACCAAACGAAACAACGTCTTAAGGCTGCTGGTTTGGGGAAGCCTATGGCGTCGAAGCGGGTGAGCGCTGGGCATCTGGGGACGCAGGCCGTTGGACGATGGCACAGCGGCCGATTGGAGCAACGAGCTGGATGAACTGTCGGAGGAAGAACGACCCCTCGCGGTTCGGGCGGCTCTTGAAAGGGCGGCCGCGTCCAGGCGGGTGGTGTATGAGAAGGCCACCTCGCGATCTATTGATTAGTTAAGCACTGATTGCCTCAATTGTCACATCAGCATCATTGGTGTCGCTTTCGTGGCCGACTTTCTGGCA
>NZ_BSTM01000062.1 GCF_030269515.1 Actinomadura sp. NBRC 104412
GACTACCTGCAGGCCGTAGCCGACGAACTCAACAACCGGCCCCGCGCTATCTTCGGGTTCAAGAAGCCGAAGGAAGTGTTCGCCGAGCTACTGACCAGCGGAGTTGCTTCCACCGGTTGAGGGCAGGGCCCACTGAGCCCTGTTCCAGCTGTGTGATAAGCAAGCAAAAGCTTGGCTACCATCAGCATAGAGTGATCCAGCAGTAACCGCCGCCAGGGGCTGGTCCTTGCCACAAATGATGCATCGCACAGTCCACCGGTTCGATGCATCTCGACCAACATGCACAAGCTCTAAGCTTTCACCCGCATTAGGAAAGCTACTCATGGCCGACACACCTTTCTCGGATCTCGACCTGGCAAGACTGCACACGAGAAAAGTTCTGCAAATAGTAGATTAGCTTGTAGTCTCCATCTTTCTCTTCAGTTTTAATCAGGTCTCCAACCACAACATCGGTGGGAGGGTCGAACCTCAGGTCAAACGTCGGCTCACACATCCCCTCCTCATAGATGCCGAGCACGACCCCTCTCCCTTCGCCGGGAGATAAGGTTACGGTCTCGATGAGCTTTGGACCGGTGGTGTCGTCGGTCTTGTGTCGTTGTTCTGCGATGTCAGGTGTACGCATAGAAAATGCCCTCCATGCGAACTGAGCAAGCTCTACGGAGTCAGTTCGCGCCTGCTTATGGATTAATGATGCGGCCTCGTATACATGCAGCCACCATCGCTGCGAGGTAATTTTTGCAGAAACACGCTAAATGTGTTATGTTTTAATGGTGCTAAATGCAAGTGTTGCCATTTGAAGCATACACCTGCTTTAGGAAACCTGTCAATAATTATTACATAACCTATGTGTAGCGTGAATGGATTACTTTAAGACCATAGAGATAGCCGACTTATATCACATCGAAAGACGGACGGTTACTAACTGGATCAAGCAGGCTCGTGAAGGCCGATTGGATCTCGATCTTGTCCCAGGAGGATGGTGACTATTACATTGCGAAGACCCCGAAGAACCAGGTTACGATAACCAAGACAGTCAAAGAGCGCCGCAAGTTTAAACGCAATCTTACGGTCGTCACTCCAAGCCAAAAGTTCTACGAGATTTATAGCGAGGAGCAGATTTTGGACATCATAGATAATCTCGACATCGAACGCGAGATCCCACGACAGTATAACTATCTCGACGGTGGGGCTGAGTTCTGGGATAAGTACGCACAACGACTTGAGCAGGATCGGGCACCGAATCTGGTTAGGCGCACAATGGAGCTGCTAGATGACAACAGTAAGTTCCTCGATCGGCAGCTAGGACCCTTTGCTCGTGTCAACGTCATTGATGTCGGTGTGGGTAACGCCATACCAACTCAGAACTTGCTGCGTCACCTGCTTGAAGCCGGCAAGCTAAATCGCTATGTGGCTATCGATATCAGTCAGGACATGTTGAATATCGCTAGACGAAATATAGACGCATGGTTCAATAATGCCCCGACTCACCCGGCGATCCGAGTTGAGGACTACGTCGCTGACATCAGTAGTGAGTCTTTCCGGTTTGCGACTGCGCCAGACTCCAATTCGGCACTGGATAGCGAAAATGGCGACGCGACAGTTAATCTTGTACTGCTACTCGGTGGCACTCTCTCCAACTTCCGCAACCCCGAGAGGGTGTTGGAGGTGATTCGAAAGAGCATGGGGCGCAAGGACTTCTTTATCTATACCGTGAAGCTCGACTCGCCGGCAACCCGACAGCACTTTGATTTCCGGGCCAGACAAGACCGAGGCGCCGAGCTGCCTCGTCAGGACCAAAGCAACGAGCTGCCCCCGCAGTACAAGTTCATTGTAGATTTGCTGGGGATCAGCGAGGAATACTACGACGTTGAAATGGATTGGGACGAAAGGGAGCGCGCTCGATACCTACAGATTCGATTAAAGCGTGCGTTGACAATCAGCTTCAAGTTTCCAAGCAAGGTGTCAGTAGACTTAAATAAGAACGATGCGGTTGTCGTGTGGCGAGCACAACACAAAAGCGATCGTGAAATTGAAGACATGCTCATAACCAACGGCTTCAAACTGCTTCTGTCGGCCCAGTCTGCCGACCAAGAGTACATGCTCGTAATGGCCAATCGTAGGCGTAAGGTCTAGGAAGGGGCCTCCGTCTTCATTCTTAGCTCGGTCGCTACTCGCCCGGATCGACCAACCCTGGCCGAGTGTGTGAGGCGGCAACAAGTTGATGCTGACGACGAAGCATGCCGCACCACGCCCGCACACCTGCGTAGTTGCTGTTCAAGCGCCGCGATGCATCATTTCTGCGCCACCTCTGCTTCTCTTCTGCTGTGGCCCTCAGGCGGCTGACGAGCGAAGTGTGGACGGGGTGTCCAAGGCGGCCGATCAGGGTGGCTACCGAATCTCGACCGAGGACGGGCAGCTGTTCATGACGATTGCCGCCATACCTACCGCCATGGAGCAGCTGTGCACCAATTCATCGCCAGCCCCTTCCTCGGCAACTACCTGGTACTACGGCCGGGAAGCGGCGGTGCCTTGCGGCTTCCCTACAACCGCTACAAGGAACTCGCTCTCACCGCCAAACTCGGCACCCCTTGCCCGGTGTGGTTCGTCGACGCCGTCCGGCGCGGGTGGGGTGTCGATGTGGCCGGTCTCCACGCCGATGACCTCCTGGTGGTGCGCCCGGAGTCGCCCTACGGGTACGTCCGCGCCACCTACGAACTGAACCTCGGCTGCAACTACGACTGCGAGCACTGCTACCTCGGCCTCAAGCGCTTCGAGGGCTTGTCCTGGACCGACCGGGAAAAGCTGCTGCACGTCTTGCGCGATGCCGGGGTGCTGTGGCTCCAGCTCACGGGCGGCGAGCCGACCATTGATCCGCTGTTCCCCGAGGTGTATGGCCGGGCCTACGACCTTGGCATGATGCTGAGCATCCTGACCAACGGCTCACGCCTAGCCAATCCGAAGATCCTCGACCTCCTTTCCAGCCATCGGCCGCACGAGATCACCATCAGCGTGTACGGCGCGACGGAGGAGAGCTACGACGGTCTGACCCGTCGGCGCGGCTCGTTCAAGGCGTTCAGCCGCGGGCTGATGGCCGCGTGCGAGGCCGACCTGCCGCTCAAGCTCAGCCTGATCATCACCAAGACCAATGCCCATGAGGTCGAGCAGATGCAGGCCATGGCCGACAGCTTCGGCATCCCGCATCACCTCTACATGAACATGTCGCCGACCATCCACGGTGGCGCGGAAACCCTGCCGTCGCAATCGGTCGAGCACCTGCGCAAGCGCAAGCCGTTCACGGGCTGCAACGCCGGGCACAGCTTCTTCCACGTCGACCCGCACGGCATGGCCAGCATCTGCAAGATCGGGCGCGACCCGCAGATTCCCCTCATTGAGGAAGGCGTCGAGGGCCTCGCCCAGCTCGGCGCCATCGCCGATTCGCTGCTGCTACGGCAGGGCGGCTGCACGGGCTGCACGCTTCAAGGGACATGCGGCACCTGCATGCCGCTGGTGCAGCTCTACCGCCAGGCCAAGGCACCGCTGGCGGCCTACTGCCAGCACAAGAAACCCAGGGAGGAGGTAGCCGGATGATCGTCGATGTCGAGATCAGGCCGAAGCCCGTCGAAGACGCGCCCGATGTCGTGTTCGTCGAGGACGTCGAGGCGCTCGTCGAGTCGGCCAAGTGCTCGTGTGCGGCCGGTGACGACCAGCCGTACTGACTGATCACCAGGCGAGGGCCGCCCTACGATGTCCAGGGCGGCCCTCCGCCACGTCCACGAGCCACGTCCACGAAAGGGAGCCATGGCAGTCGAGCGCATCCACTGGGAAAATCTTCCGCAGGCCACCAGGGAGGCCGTCGAGCGGTACACCGGCACCGTCTGGTCGGCCAAGACCGTTTCGGAAGGGCTCAACTCAGCGATCGCGGCTGTGCTCACCACCGACGCAGGCTCGGTGTTCGTCAAGGGGCTGCACCGCGACTACCCCAGGCGTTGGACCCAGGACATGGAAGCACTGATCAACCCGTACGTCGATCACCTGGCGCCGCGGCTGCTGTGGCGCGTCGAGGGCGAATGGGATGTGTTGGGCTTCGAGTTGCTCGACGGCCGCCACGCCGACTACCAGCCTGGCTCGGCCGACTTGCCGAAGGTGGCCGAGGCCGTGACGGCGCTCGGCAGTATTACCTGTCCAGATCTACCGGTGAAGCTGGCCGAGCATCGTTGGCGACATTACGTGGCAGATCCCGAAGAGCTGGAATGGCTCAAGGGCGACCGGCTCCTACATACCGACTACAACCCGCTCAACGTGCTCATGGTTGATGGACGGGCGATGCTCATCGACTGGGCTTGGCCGACACGGGGTGCCGGCTGGATCGACCCAGCCTGCCTCGTTCTGCGGTTGATGGCCAACGGGCACAGCGCAGCGTCAGCCGAGCATGTAGTAACCGACGTTCCGGCCTGGCGGACGGCGCCCGAGGAGGGCCTGGCCGTGTTCGCGCAGGCGTGCGTCCGCATGTGGGAGGAGATCGCCGACGCTAATCCGGTGGAGTGGACGAAGGGGATGGCGAAGGCGGCGAGAGAGTGGGCGCCTCGTCGGCAAGGTGCCCAGGGTTCATACAGAGCATAATCAAAGTTTTCGGTGTCCTGTCCCGTCCAAGAAGTAAAATGCGACCGGCGCAGTGATAGGGCGCACCCGCTTGAGATAGCGCTCAGCGACCTCAGCGTCTCGCCCAAAGACCATAAATACCTTGTCGGCATCGACCTTCTGCAGAAGCCAGATGTATTCGGTGATAGCCTGCCACTTGGCGGCTGGATCGGGAACGTTCTTGAGCCACTTGGCATCGCCGACGTAGCTCCGATCGGAGCTGACAAGATCAAAAGTCCACGACAAGGATCCACCGACCATAACGGAGCGGGAACCGAGATCGACCTTCCATATGTTGGAGAAATATTGACAGGCGTAACGCTCGAAGTCTCGCCAGTTCGTCACATCAGGGATGTCATTAGACATTTTGAAGATCTCACATTAGTAGCGGATCGCAGGTCTCAGTCCGCCAGTTGGCTATTCGGTCGGCACCTCTGGCAACTGATCAAGCGAAGCTTCCGTGCCTTCCTCGACTTCGGGCCCCGTCGACCCACCGATGTTCTTCTCAGGATACCGTTCATCAAACGCGAGCAGATCCTGCCAGAATGTATCGACCTGCGAAGTATCCCAGGAGTACGAGCGTTGCCAATCGGGCACTTCGATACGAGGGCTGGTTGTACTTAGGAGCGCACCAATCGTCTGCCGGTGAGCCTCATAGCGCTGATCTGGCATAACAAGCACCTTCTGCAGAACGGAACCTCATCGTCGGCGCACCATACCTATCCTTTGGACGGCTTGGATGAACGTGCAGCCAACACCGGAATCTCCGCAACCTTCTCCGCCGCCAACTCCTCCCAGATCACACCCACCGGCCGGCGCCGGCCCGAACACTGGATCACCTCGTCAGGCGTGACGATGAGGTCGACGTTGAAGTCGTGTGCTGCTTCGGGGATGTCCTCGTCCACGACCTGGAGCTGGTGTACGGGCGCCACGATGACCGTCTCCTCTGTAACGAGCCCAGCCTCGATGAGCAGCGCTACTTCAAGGTCGGAGTAGCCAGCCCCCTTGCCGATGCGGGCTCCCGTACGGTTGACGGCGACGCTGCCGCAAATCACGACGTCGATGGGCCGCATATCCTCCACGCCGATGCGACGTGCCGCCTCGGCGGCACCCTCCTTCGCGGCGGCCTGCTCGGGTGGTACCTCAAGCGTGATGGGGTCAAGCAGGTAGAACGGCTGCAAACTGGCCATCCTCGGCACCGCCATATAGAGGAGCTTGCCGTCCTGGAGCGCCCGGACACGGATGGACAGCTGGGCCCAATCGGGGTTGGCCTTGACGGTGCGCGCTGTTTGCCAGACGTCCAGCTCGGCCAGACGCTCGGCAGTCGCGTCGGCCCCGAAGAAGCCGGGGATCTTGCCGTACGAACCTGCCGGCACCGCCTGCTCACGTTCCAGCAGCCGCCACATCCGTTCCCGAAGTGACTGCTTCGCTTGGTCGATGCTGCTGCCCATCCCCCGCACCATAACTGCTACAGCGTTGCCATCAGCGCTAGTAGCCGGTCATGGACATCCCCGACCCATGGCTCGTGCTGCCATGGCCGCAATTCGCGCCCCGCCGTGAAGGCCACGGCGAGCCCACCACCACCGCGGGTCAGTTCGATGGTGTCGATTGTGCGGTGCATCGCCTCGGCGGCTTCGTCAAGTTTGCGTTGCCGGATGAGCGACAAGGTGAGGTTGCCGTAGGCGATGGCCTGGCTCTTCTGCTTGCTGGCCAACGAGTCGACGGTCGGGCGCAAGACTGTCTCAGCGCGTTCCGGCCGAGCGAGCGACAGGTAACAGGAGCCAGCCAGACGTTGGTACTCGCTGCGTGTGTAGTACTCGGCAGCGAGGTCGTCTGGTGTCGTCTGGTCGAGCAACACTTCCGCTTGTCCGAGGGCACGCTCACAAGCTGAACCGTCGTCCATCATGGCAAGCCCCTCGGCGACGTGCAGCAACGACAGCCCGGCCAGAGCGGTGCTGGACGCCCGTGCGAGATCACTGGCCTCGACAGCCAGCCCGACGCCGGTCGCGGGATCGTGGGCGCCATAGAGGGCGATGAAGCTCTTGCGCAGCGTGGCGTACGCCTCAAGCGTTTGATCATGAATATGTCTCGCGGCGGCAACCGCTTCATCGAGGTACGCCAGTGCCGCCGTGTGATCGCGACGCTGGCTCACGTCCCAGACCAGCTGGCTCATGAAGGTGGCGGATTCGGCCTCGACCTCGTACAGCGCCCGCCTGATCCGGGCGTTCCCAGCGTTCTGGCGCAACAACGTCACTTGGCCGTGGAGCTGGCCGGCTGATCCCAGCAGGGCGGTCGACGGCGTCCGGTCATATTGCGCATCCAGGCGACGCACTTGTTCGTGCAACTGTGCAGCCACCACAAGGTCAACCTGCGATGGCTGTTGAAGTGCACGGCGGAGGCGATCATCAGGTTCGCTTGGCTTGATCGTGATGTCAGCGAGCAGGGCCTGGAGCTCCTCAAGTGTTACATCAAGCAGTCGTGCCAGATTAGGGCGCTGCCATGGCTGCGGTTCCGTTTCGGCAGTCTCCCAGCGTACGACCGTTGAACGCTCAACGCCGAGCTGTTCTGCCAGCTTTTCCTGGCTGTAGCCCGCTGCCTTGCGGCGCTGGGCCAACCGTACCCGTTTGGCCGCCATGTGCCCTCCCAGGGGGTCTTTGGGCACACCCTAGCCAATACCACAAGTATTTGCCCAGGTCACACCTGCCTTGCCTCACTTTTGCGTCAGCACTGCCCCCTTTCTGCTGTGGTTTCCGCAGGTCAACGGCGGTTCTCTGGCCTTCCGCCCGGCTGGACGAGCGCCACCACCGAGCCAGTGGCCAACCGGGTCGTTCGTGGGGAAGGGAGCGGTATGCGCTATAGCGAACGTCACTACCTTAGACTTCATCGCCAGTGCAGAACCAGCACGCCTCGCGCAGACGCCAAGCTCTGTCCCAACGCCGGCTGTTGAGGTGGGCTTTGATGGGTGGGTGCTGGCGCGGTCGGGGGTGGCTTTTGTGTGGACGTTGGAAGAAGAAGTGAAAAAACGTTAAGGATTATCCAAAAGAAAAATGCGGTCGGTAAACCAGGGCTTGATGCCCGGCTTGCCGACCGCGTTAATCATGTGGGGTAGCGGATCAACCGCCGAAACCGCCGTCGCCCGGGAGACATGACTCCCTCCTTCACACGATATCTCGCAGCTCTAGTGTCTTGTAACTGAAGATCGCTTACTTGAAGTTGTTGGCAAGCAGTTTCTTGTAGTCGCGTTGGAGAACGCGGACCTTGGCGATGATCTCTTTGGGTTTGGCGGTCCAGATGAAGGGTTTCGC
>NZ_BSTM01000063.1 GCF_030269515.1 Actinomadura sp. NBRC 104412
AAGCAACATCGGGCGGTGGCCACCCGCTACGACAAGCTCGCCGTCCGCTACCAAGCCACCATCCAAGTCGCCACGATCGACATCTGGCTGCGAGCCCTGTCCAACACCACTTTCTAAACACGACCTAGGCCATGTAGGGGCTACGGGAGAGGTTCACCGGTGGCGTGTGCCGCCGTTCTGCTTGGCCTTCGGCGTGATATTCCGGATGGTCGCTGCTCTGGCGGTGCTGATGCTCAGCGCGCGCGCGATCTCGGAAATGGTCATGGGTTTGCCGGAGGCTTCCTCGACTGAGGCGATAATTTCCGACATCCGCTCGTCGCTGACGTTGTGACCTCGTTCCAGAATCTTTCCCGTGATTTCTGGAATCTTTCCCTGATCTTTCCCGGCTTGAGCGTCATCCCTGGTCGGATCGGGTGTCGTGCTTTCTGGGATCTTTCCCGCCGCTTTCTGGTCGTGTCCGCCGAGCAGTTCGGCCAGGGGATCCGACCCGGAAATGGCGTCGGTCGCGGTGCTGGCCATCATCGCCTTCGCGGCGTCGACCAGGAGGCGGCGGGAGGCGGCCTCGTCCAGGCCGTTCTCACAAGCCCGTTCGATCGCCTCAACGGGTAGGGTGCCGTCCCGGCACGCGCGCATGATCGCCGCCCGCACCTTCTTGGCTTTCCCGCCCTTATAACCCGCATCTTCCTGAGCGGCCTCCACCACCCGGGAAACCGCCTTGATCTTCTCGTCCCGCGAAACCAGGGCCGAAGAAACCGGGGAACGGTGCCGCAGCCGGTACAGATTCGCCTCCCGCCACGCGCCCGGATTGGTCAGGCACAACACCATCGGGACACGCTCCACCCCGATCGCGGCGTCGATCCGGGCCCGCAACAGCCAGGCCACCGACTCGGCGAACACCGCCAGCGTGACCGCCATCAACGCGTGCGCGGCCACGAACCAGGTGAACCAGCCACCGCCGACCGCGTGCCCGTACCAAGCGCCGATCCCGGCGCTGGTGGCCACCAGCACCACCCCATACAGGCGGGTGACCAGCTGACCACGGGACTCGCGGACCGCCAGCACCAGCGACAGCGCCACCAGCACCGTGCCGGCCACATCCAAGCCCAGCGGCAGCATGCCCGCCAGCCGCTCGGTCTCCCCGGCCTGCAGCAGCGCCGTCTTGGCGTTGGTATAGGACACCACCATCAGCACCACGTACAAGGCACCCACCACCGCAAGCACGGCCTTACAGGCCCACTCGCCGCCCTTGCTCAGGGTGATCCGCCCGACACGGGGGAGCCCGCCCGCCGTGCCACGGCCATCACCGTCACCGTGGCGGTCGCCGTCCGGGCTGGTCGGCCAGTCGGCCGTCTTATCCACGCGGTCCATTACCGCTCCCTTCCTGAACCGGGGCAGGGCGCGGAACGGTCGGCCTCCCGCGATCCACCGGCGTTCCGGTTGCCGGTGCGGTCGGGGGCGATCACGGCGGCTGGCGGGCCGGGTTCCGTGCCGCTGCGGGCTGCGGCGATCCGCTTGGCCAGGGCACGGTGGCGGCGTGCGGCCCGGGTGGCGATCTCGTAATCGGGCACCGTGGCCGACATCATCGCCACCCGGGCGAAGGTGTCGGCTCGCACGTGCAAGGCACGCGCGATCATATTGAGCTCGGCCGCGGTGAATACGGCATTGCTGGTCATGGTCCTCTCCCTGGGAAAAGGTTCTCGATCCAACAGGGGCCCTCCAGGTCGGGCGCTGACTATGTGGCCGTCACGGCGGACCGGTGACCGTTGGAGCACACGCCGGTGTACAGCCCGCGCAGATCGCCGCTGTGGGCCAGACGGCGCGTGCCGCACCCGTCGACCTGGCAGATGCAGGCCGTCGTGTACGCGATGTCGGCCCGGGCGGCCGTGGCGATGCACGGGCACGTCCGGCCGGGTGCGGTGTCCCCGCCGATCGGGTGCTTACTGGTCCTTCTCCCACGGCGCCCGCCCGTCCCACTGGATCTGGTCCGGGCGGTGCCGCTCGGCGATCCGCCGGACGGCCTGGTGAATGTTCTTGGCGGAGTACTTCTCCGGCCCGGTCACGTAGGTGATCTCGGCCCACCGTTCGGTGCCGCCAGGGTCGCCGACGTCGTCGCACACCACGTGCTCGGTCATCGTGGTGACCTGGAAGGCGCGGCCGTCGCTGCTCTGGCCGAACACGTACACGGTGACGACCGCGCCGCGGTGGCGCACGTGGCGGTAGCGGACGCTGTGGGACTCGGTGGCCTGGACGTCGCCGCCCACATCACCGCCGGGCCGCACTCCGCTCCCATCGGGCTTCCAATCACTCATTGCACTCACCCAGGCCAGCGACTACCGCGACTGGCGTGGTCGCCCTGCCGTGCAGGTGGTTCGGGGCCGGCCGGTGTGCTGACCTCCAGGTCGATGTCGGCGGCCGGGACCGAATGCCCCAGCGGACACCGCCACTTGACCGGGGTCGGATCGGGAGTGATCACGTGCTCGGGGTGGAGGGGACAGCGCCGCTCGGATCGGGTGGTGAGGTGGTGCGCCTTGGCGTTCCGTTCCACCAGGCGGGCCCGGGTGGTGTCGATTGCGCTCATGAGCTGCCTCCATGTCGGGGCAATCGTGCGACCAGGCGGCCGAGCAGTTCTCGTAGCTGTGCTGGAGTGCGGGCGGGTCGGCGGTGGCGGCCAGTGGGAAAGACGGTGGTGAGCAGCTGCTTGGCGGAGTGATCTGCGCAGGGTGGGCAGTAGATGTGGCCGTCCTGGGTGCGGGAGATCAGCCAGTCAGCCACCTCGCCCAGGGCAGTGCGCGCCGGGCAGGAGTCGCAGACCGCCGTCCACTCGGCCAGCCGGGAGTAGTCCGGAATGTCGTCGGGCATCCGCACAGGGATGATCACGGCTACCCCCTCACTTGCCGCGCCGGGCATCGTAGGCGTCGCGGACCTTCTTCGGCTCGCCGCCCCGGCCAGGTGCTGCACTTGTCGGCGGTGGGGTTGTCGTCATCGTCGTCGGCGTGCACGGCACCGAACCCGCCATTGTCGGGAATGATGTACGCAGGTCGGTCCTTCCAAGGGGATCTGGGGATGCGATCGGTCAAAGGCCCCGGCCGGTGCTGGAGACACCGACCGGGGCCCGCGCATGAAGTAGAGGTCGGGGCGCAAGCCGCGCGGATCGGCTACGCCGGGCCCGGCCCGTCCGCCTGGCGGGAGTAGTTGATCAGCAGGTACCGCCGGTCACCGGGGTCGCTGCGGTCGCTGTAGGGCGCGGAGACGCCCAGAACCTCGAAGTGCTCGGCGAGCCGCTCGGCCAGCCTGGTCACGGTGTCGGCGTCGCCGGACAACCGGACTCGCACCAGTGACCGAACCGAGACACGCGATGCCCCCCGGCTCGGGGGCGCCGAACGGGTACGAGCGGAGTGGCGGTCGGTCCTCGCGCATGTTGGCCGGGTGCGGATGGATCAGCGACACGTCGAGGTAGGCATCGCTGCCCATGTGGCTCTTCTCCCTTCCCAGAGGTTCACAAGACACGGCACGCCAGCGCCCTCGCCTCACCAGATCCGGTCTGGTCACCAGCTGTGGCCATGACGGGGCTCTCGACGTGGAACCTGAGGGACACGGATGTCACGATGTGACGCCGTGGACGATGACGTACCGGATCGTGTTCAGGGGCAGTTTGTGACCCTTGCGCCGCAGGTAGGCTTCGATGCGCTCGGGACCGTGCCCAGGGTCCTGCGCCAGCTCCAGGATGATTTCCTGCACGTTGCGCGGCGGGAGACGGTCCGGTCGGCGCGGCGGCGTCGGATCCTGAGGCGAGATCTCGTAGTACTTCGGACAGTGCGAGTAGAGGTCGTCCATCGACATGGGTTTGTCCCTTTCCTTCCTGGTTTTGCGGGGCTTTTCGCAAAGACGCCTAGTTACGGCAGGTGGCGGCTGGCCGGAGGGTCGGTCGCTACGCTTCCCCGGGCCGGAGGTAGTCGAGCGGGTAAAGGCGGTGAGCACATCACGGCAGTGCCAGGTCTCCGCGGTCGCCGGCCACTCGGCGGCGTCCATCTGGGCAACGACCGCCTCCTGCTCCTCGGACAGCTCGGCGGTCAGTGACTCCGGTGGCATGCCGGGTAGGTCACGACGATCGCGACCTCACAGGTGTTGGCCCCCTGAACGCGTCCAGGCCCGCACCTCGTGCTCACAGGTGCGGGCCTGGACGACCGGAAGGGGGTAGCGGCTACTACTTGCCGGAGCCGGACGAGCCCTTGCCGCTCTGCTGGTCGTAGGCGTCGCGGATCTTCTGCGGCTCACCGTTGGGCCAGGTCGAAGACTTGCCCTTGGTCGGGTTGTCGGCCATCGTGGGACTTCCTTCCTTGAAGGTCCCCGGGGGCGCCGTTGCTTGGTAGGTGCGGGCGCTTCCGGGGGTTGCCGGGACGGACGGTCAGGGACGGGCGTGGCCGTCCCCGCTCTGGGTGGGCGCGCTGTCGGCGCCCAGGTCGGCCTCCAGGTAGAGCGAGACCAGCCGCGAGGTGCCGCGGCGCGGGTAGGGCTTGGAGGTCTCCAGCACCGCCACCACCTGACCGATACGGTCGGCGGCGGACTGGACCTCGCCGGGCAGACCGACGAGGCGGATCTTCACCACGGCTCAGGTCACCTGCACGTTGCTCTGGTAGGAACGCTGGGCCTGAAACTCGGCCCGGGCGGCGTCGGTGAGCCTGGAGAAGCTGTACCGCAGCCCGCCGAGAACGAACTCGATGCTGCGGCCCTGGGCGCTGACGTTGAGATCGAACTCCACACCGGCCGCCGTCAGCGCCGCGGCGGCCCGCTCGATCACCTCGAACCCTTCGGCCTCGGTCCCGCCGAGCGCGAACGTGATCGCTCCATGCTCGTAATGCGGGATGTCAGGCTGGCGCTCCAGCAGATCGGCCAGCATCCGCAGGCCCTCGATGTACCCGGCCCGCGTCCGGTCCCAGTCGACACCCATCATGAACATGCTCCTTTCAGCAGCGGATTGGGCAACAGCAAGCAGCGCCCCGGCCAGACGTCCGGCCGGGGCGCTGAGGAAGGGGAACGCGATCGGACAAGGTCAGGGCGGGACTGCCAGCGCATCCAGCGGCCCGCGATCACGGCCCTTCAGTAGGCGGCGGGCCGCGATCTGATGCACCGCCGGGGGAACCGGCGGTGCCTGCTGGTACCCGTCGCGGGGACTGCGGGCGATGGCGCGGGCGTGAGCGGCAGCACCAGCACGCAACTCACTCAGTTGCTCGGAAGTGAGGTCGAGGAACACCCGCTGGTGGGAGCCCGGACATTTTGGTGAGGCGGGCTCCGACTCCCAAAGGGGATGCGCCTTGATCATTCCGCGCTTCCACGACTGCCAGGTCCCACAGTCCGGACACACCAGCCGAGGGCTACGCCCGGCCGGCATCGAAATCTGATCAAGAGGTATCCGGCTGGCCAGCAACGTGCGACGACCGTTGCTCGACGTCATGAACGCCTCCAAGTGATGAAGCGGAGAAAGCAGAGCCGCGTGTTCTCCGCCCGTCACGGCGCACCCGGCGCAACCAGGGCGTGAGGTCCGTGACGGACAGACAGCACGGGCGCTGTCTGGCGGGGCGCTGCCACGACCGACGCTCATCCGGGGACTGAATCGACCCAGACACCTATTGGTTCCGCGCTCGGCCGCCAACGCCATGTGAAGTTGTGATCATGCGGTGCGTGGAGCACCGCCGGAGTCCGCCACCAGTCGATGACAAGGTCAACCTAATCAGCTTCTATTAATAGAGTCAAGACAGACGGCTTGTACAGACTGGATTGCCATGGATGAAAAGGCCTAGCCTTGTACTGTGGCGAAGATCCCTGACCTCGATGCCGATCCACGGCCGGTGTTCGAGCAGATTGCAGACGACCTGCGAGGCCGTATCAAGAGTGGGCGGCTCCCGGTGGGGCGCAAGCTGCCGCCCCAGACCGCCCTGGCTGAGGACTATGGCGTCGCGATCAACACGGTTCGCGCGGCACTCAAGGTACTTGCGCGCGAGGGCCTGGTCAGAACACGCTCTACTCGTGGCACCTTCGTGCTTCGTGAACCGGAGGAGCCAGCACCGACCTCGGCGGAACTGTTTGGGATGCTGCAGCGGATCATCGACCGCCTGGATCAGGTGGAGGTGCGCTTGAATGAGCTCGAGCAACGCAAACCCTGAACCAGGTACGGCGACGGTTGAGCCGCTGCGTCTTCGTCTGCCCTCACCTGTGGAGGAGATTCACGACGAACGTCTGGCTGCCCGGGACGTCCGTCTGCTCCTCAAACGGGACGATCTGATCAACCCCGATGTGCCTGGGAACAAGTGGCGGAAACTCCAGCACAACCTCTCCGCCGCCCAGCGGGAAGGCCACGCCACGCTGCTCACGTTTGGTGGCGCCTACTCCAACCATATCCGCGCCACGGCCGCAGCTGGGCATCACCTCGGGTTGTCCACCATCGGCGTCGTCCGCGGGGAGGAACACACACCGCTCAACCCGTCCCTTCAGGCGGCGGTAGATTACGGCATGCGGCTCCACTACATGGACCGCGAGACCTACCGTCATAAGCATGAGCCAGAGGTGATCGACCAGCTCAGGGACAAGTTCGGCGCCTTCTACCTCGTCCCCGAAGGGGGAAGCAACGCACTGGCTGTGCGCGGGTGCGTTGACATCCCCAAAGAGATCGACGAGCCATTCGATGTCATTTGCTGCGCCGTCGGTACAGGCGGCACCCTCGCCGGTATCGCAGCTGGCCTCACGGAGGGACAGCGTGCGCTCGGGTTCGCTGCTTTGAAGGGCGCGAGCTTCCTGATCCCGGACGTACGTCGCCTGCAAGAGGCAACCTACGGACGCGTCGTGGGCAACTGGTCGATCGACCTGGACCACCATTTCGGTGGATACGCCAAGCGGCGGCCCGAACTCGACGCGTTCATCGACGACTTCGCTGATCGTCACGCGATCTGGTTGGACTGGGTCTACGTCGCCAAGATGATGAGCGGCGTCTATGACCACGTGGAGCACGGCAGCATCCTGCCCGGCTCCACGGTCGTGGCCGTCATCACCGGTGAGGTTCCCCCCGTAGCACGGACACCTGCGGTGAGGTCACTCGGTGGTGTCTGAGGGCAGGTTGAGCCCTTCGAACGTGACGGGGCTGTGCATCCCGATACTGGAATGCCGCCTGTATGGATTG
>NZ_BSTM01000064.1 GCF_030269515.1 Actinomadura sp. NBRC 104412
AACCGGCTCAAGCAATGGCGCGCCATCGCCACCCGCTACGACAAACTCGCCCGCCACTACCAAGCGGCCGTCACCCTGGTCAGCGCCCTGCTCTGGATCAACACATGATCCACCGGACAGACCCTAGCCCGACCCGCCCCCGGCGATCACCCGCCACCGGGTCGCCGTCAGGGCGCGGCGACCACGGCGATCAGCCACAGGGCCACCATGATCCCGAGCATCCCGCCGAGGACGATGGCCAGCCCCTTGGGCCCGGACAGCGTGGACTTCCCGCCGTCACTCACAGCCGTTGCCTCCTACCGTTCCGTTCGTACGCCCGCTGTGCGGGCTTTTGGGCGCTCACCCAGCGTACGTCCACGCCCACCCACCCCCGACACCACCCGGACAGCGAAAGGGGCCGGCGGGTCGCCGGCCCCTTCGCGCTTCTCTCGATGGGTTAGGACTTGTTCGCCGGAGGCCGCTCCGAAGCCGCCTTCTCACCGTCCGCCCCGGCACCGGACGCGACGGCCTCGACCGGCTCGCCGCCCCCCTTGCCGGACTCGACGGCCTCGGGCGGCGCGCCCTCGCTCTCCACCGGGGGCTTGGCGTCCCCCGAGCCGATCGGGTCGGCGCGCCGCTTGGAGATCACGATGGCGCCGACCACCACGGCGATCGCGGCGACCGCGACGCCGATCCGCAGCGGCAGGTTGCCCGCGTAGGTCACGACGGCGTCCGCGATCAGCAGCGCGACCAGGTTCATCACCTTGATCAGCGGGTTGATGGCGGGACCGGCGGTGTCCTTGAACGGGTCGCCGACCGTGTCGCCGATCACCGTGGCCTCGTGCGCCTCGCTGCCCTTGCCGCCGAGGTTGCCCTCCTCGACCAGCTTCTTCGCGTTGTCCCAGGCGCCGCCGGAGTTGGCGAGGAACACCGCCATCAGCACGCCGGCGGCGATGGCGCCACCGAGGAAGGCGCCCAGCGGCGCGTACCCGAGCGCGAACCCGACCGCGATCGGCGTCATGATAGCCAGCAGGCCGGGGGTGGCCAGCTCACGCTGCGCGTCCCGGGTGCAGATGTCGACGACCCGGTCGTAGTCCGGCTTCTCGGAGTAGTCCATGATCCCGGGCTTGGTGCGGAACTGCTCGCGCACCTCGACGACCACCCGGCCGGCCGCGCGGCCCACCGCCATGATCGCCAGTCCGGAGAACAGGAAGACCACCGACGCGCCGACGATCAGCCCGATCAGCACGTTCGGGTTGTCGATGGACAGGCTGAAGTTCGCGAAGCCGCCCAGCGCGTCCCGCGCGTCGGCCGAGGCGTCCTGGAGCGCCGACACCACGGTGGTGCGGAACGACCCGAACAGCGCGGTCGCGGCCAGCACGGCCGTCGCGATCGCGATCCCCTTGGTGATCGCCTTGGTGGTGTTGCCGACCGCGTCCAGCCGCTCCAGCACCCCGGCGGCCTCGCCCTGCACGTCGCCGGACATCTCGGCGATGCCCTGCGCGTTGTCGGACACCGGGCCGAAGGTGTCCATCGACACGATCACGCCGACGGTGGTGAGCAGCCCGGTCCCGGCCATCGCGACCGCGAACAGCGCGACCGTGGTGTTGCCGAAGCCGAGCAGGAACGCGCCGTACACCGCGCCGCCGATCACCAGCGCCGTGTAGACCGCCGACTCCAGGCCCAGCGAGATACCGGACAGGATCACCGTGGCGGGCCCGGTACGCGCGCTGCCGGTGACCTCCTGTACGGGCTTGCGGTTGGTCTCGGTGAAGTAGCCGGTCAGCAGTTGGATGGCGCTGGCCAGGACGATGCCGATCAGCACGGCGCCGAAGGCCACGATCCGCGGGTCCGCGTCCAGCCCGCTGATGGCCTGGTCGCCCACGCCGGTCAGCTCACCGAAGGACGAGGGGAGGTAGGTGAAGGCGGCGATGCCGACCAGCACGGCGGAGATGACCGCGGAGATGAAGAAGCCGCGGTTGATCGCGGACATCCCGGACCTGTCGCCGTCCCGCGGCGCCACCGCGAAGATCCCGATGACCGCGGTGATCACACCGATCATCGGCACGATCAGCGGGAAGACCAGGCCCTCCGTACCGAACGCCGCCGAGCCCAGGATCAGCGCCGCGACCAGCATGACCGCGTACGACTCGAACAGGTCGGCGGCCATCCCGGCGCAGTCGCCCACGTTGTCGCCCACGTTGTCGGCGATGGTGGCGGCGTTGCGCGGGTCGTCCTCGGGGATGCCCTGCTCGACCTTGCCCACCAGGTCGGCGCCCACGTCCGCCGCCTTGGTGAAGATCCCGCCCCCGACCCGCATGAACATGGCCAGCAGCGCGGCGCCGAAGCCGAAGCCCTCCAGCACCTTGGGCGCGTCCCCCTTGTAGGCGAGCACCACGACCGCCGCGCCGAACAGGCCGAGGCCCACGGTGAACATCCCGGCGACACCGCCGGTGCGGAACGCGATCCGCATCGCCCGCTTCTCGCCGTCCGGCTCGCGGGCGGCCGCCGCGACGCGCACGTTCCCGCGGACCGCGAGCCACATCCCGACGAAGCCGGTCACGGCGGAGAACAGCGCGCCGATGACGAAGAAGATCGACCGTCCGATGCGCTCCCCGTTGGAGTCGGCCGGCAGCAGAAGCAGGACGAGCGGGATCAGGATCACGAAGATCGCGACCGTGCGGAACTGGCGTTTGAGATACGCGCCCGCGCCCTCCTGCACGGCGCGCGCGATGTTCTGCATCTTCTCGGTGCCCTGACCGGCGGCCAGTACCTCACGTACCAGTCCTCCGGCGACGACCAGTGCCAGCAGCGCGATCACGGCGACGACGACGACCAGGGAGAGGTCGCCGCCGCCAAGATCCACGTCTGCGCCGGCCGGGCTTGACAGGGAAAGCCCAGACATCCGTTCCGTCCTCCTCGACAGGGGCGTTGCGATCTTGACCGATATGGACGATCTTTACCGCGTACCCACGCAGGTGGCGCTTTAGACGCCCGCACGGCAACGCGGGTGCGGGGAGTCTACGCAGGCAGGTGCCGGAAGAGAAGACTTGCCGTCTCATAATCCCGGTGTCGGCGAAAAGCAACCCCGGGCACGCAGAAATTTGCCCCGATAGCGTCCGACCCGGCCGTCTTCGCAGGTAGCGGCCACCCCGCGGCACCCCCATGCTGCCACCACCGATCCCCGAAAGTGGATCATGACACCCCTGCCCGCGTGTCGCCCGACGGCATTCGGCTCATATCAATCCCCAAATAAGATCAGCCCGATATCCCCCACCCGCCAATCCATGATCGTTAACGAAGACCCTCCCACAGCACCCACACCCCACGAACCCCGAAAGCACCCAAGAGAAGAACCAGCCACCCCAGCACTCACCCCAAGGACAACAGCACCCTCCAACCCACCGCCCAACACGCCACAGCTCCCACGACATCCGCAACGAGGAGGCCAGCGCCGTGCGTGAATACGGGTGTCGTGTAGGCGGCCGAAGGTCCGGCGCGGCCGACCACGGGTTCCCTTCACGTCCGCCGACCGACCTCCTGGCGCACGAGCACTTCGACGAGATCACAGGGCCGCTGATCGACCGTGCCGACAACATGCGGCCTAGGCCCTACCTTCACGCCCGTACCAGCCCGGCGTCCCCAACAACAAATGAACGAGTGCCACGTAGGCTCCATGAGGATGACGGCTTCCTTCACACCCACCGACCGCCCCTGGCAGGACGTATCGACCTCCCAGGGCTACCGGCAGGCGATTGACGCAACTGTCCCGCCGCTGCCAACGCGACGCCCCCCAGGCGCACATCCTGGCCACCCTGCCAACCACGCACACTCTGATCAACTGGCAGACACTCCACCATCACGCGCGTCCCGGCACGCGCAGTGCCCACCGCCACGGCAACTCGCAGCGCGAGCCACCCCCCGTGAGACCACCGAGCCCGCCGATCACGCACTGGCCCACTCCACAGGTAGCGCCCGTTGCCGCTGCCAGGGCCGCCGAACAGGCCGAGGACCGAGGCGCTTCGTGCCACGCCAGCGGGCCGAACGCAGCAGGACCTACCCGCCCATCGGGAAGAACAGCAGCGTCGACCGCCAGCGCCTCGACCGGCATCGTCCTGCCGACCCCCGGAACGTCTTCGATCAGCAGGCGCCAGGCGGACGGCGTGCAACCACTGCCACCGAAGACCGAATCGGGCCACCGACGTCGGCTCAGCCTCGTACGCCAAGTCCCCAACGCAGAAGTGACCAAGAACCGGCAGAAGGCCGAGCTGGTCGGCTTGTAGCACCCCCCTGCTCTTTCGGTGGCTTGGGTGGGGGCAACTGCCTGGTCGCTGAGGGAACACTCCATGCGGGCCTGCACTCACCCACGTCCCGTGCCACAGGCGCGGGCGTCGTCTACGTCGAGTACCAATGAACCGGCGAACCACTTACGGTTGCGTCGTCCAACTGGCTTTGTCGGTGACAAGTGACCGCGTGCACTGGTCAGAGCTGACCGCACCCGCTGGGGGCGGGAGGTTAGACCCACCGGTCAGGACCCAGCACGCTGAACAGCTGTGCACCACGCAGCAGCACACACAGCCGAAGTGTGCCCGAACCCATCAACATTGTCCGGCCCTTCGATCACCAACTGGTGCCCGAACCCGCCGACCAGCGGTGCCGCCTATCACCTACG
The DNA here is from genome assembly GCF_030269515.1 of Actinomadura sp. NBRC 104412. Lineage (GTDB taxonomy): Bacteria > Actinomycetota > Actinomycetes > Streptosporangiales > Streptosporangiaceae > Spirillospora. The sequence continues at coordinate 4,652 of NZ_BSTM01000064.1, forward strand.
TAGCCATACGGTGTCAACCTGAGGCCGCCGAAGGCGTCGAAGCGCTTGGCGCTGGCACCTTGCACTCCATCGTGCCGCCCACGGCTCACCGCGATCTCACAGCGCCAGGTTGCCGACTTCCCCCGGATCGGCCTTGGTCCCCCGGCAACCTGCCGCGTCATCAAGGCAAGGCAAGGGCGACTCGGGTGTGCCTGAAGTCGCGGGTCTCGAGCAGCTTGCAGTACGCGGTGTGGGTCGGCTCGTCGGCGGCAGTCGGCATCCAAGCGAGCCACCTCTGGTGGTGCAAGTGCATGCGCTTACCAGTGCGTACGGCACCTGGCGCAGGGGCACGCCTAACGCGGAGAGCGGTCGGAGCGGCGGTCGAGCAGCGTAAGCCGGGCCGCCACGTGAGCAGGCCAGCGATGTGGGCCGCAGATGACCGCGTCCCGCGCGTAAGGCGGCTCGGCCGACAAGCCAGTTCGGCGCGACCCGGGTTGCCTTCCACAAGGACGCTGCGCGCGTCCGTACGCCGACGTTCGGGCAGGGCAGGGGGCCTAGGTGGGGGAAGGCTCGGATTCGACAGGCCAGCTCATGCGGATCTGGACGCCCTTCGGGGTAGCGGAGATGTCCACGTCGTCGGCAAGGCCGGCGATGACGGCCAAGCCGAGTTCGGCCGTGTCGCCGCCCCAGATGCGTTCCAGTTGCTCGCGCGCCGTGTCGGACGCGAGCACGTCCCGTCCGTCCGCACCGGACTTGCCCCCGTCCGAAGGTTCGGGAAGGGGGGTGGCGTCGGGGAGTCCGCTGGCGGCGTCGTCAGCGGAGACGGCGTCGCTGACGACGACCTCGAACCGGCGGTCGGTGCCGCTCAGCTCCAGCCGCACGGGCTCGTCCGGGCAACGCCGCCGGTGAGCCTCCACGGCCCGGGAGCATGCTTCGCCGACCGCCAGCCGCACCTCGTCCAGCAGGGCCTCGGCCACGCCACTGCGGCGTGCCACCGCGGTGACGATCAGCCGGGCCGTCCGGACGTGGACGGGCAGTGCGCTGAAAGAGAGCTCAACGGTCGCCATCTTCCGGGGGCCGCTACTTGGCGCCCTTGCGCTTTTCCTCGGCCTCGGCGATCGAGTCATGGATGCCGAAGACCTTGGTCAGACCGGTGATCCGGAAAATCTTGAGGATGCGCTCCTGGGTGCACACCAGTTCCAGCGACCCGTCGTGCGCGCGCACCCGCTTGAGCCCTCCGACCAGCACGCCGAGGCCGGTGGAGTCGAGGAACTCCACCTTCTCCATGTCCACCAGAAGGTGGAACTTGCCCTTGTTGACAAGGTCGATCAGCTTCTCGCGAAGCTTCGGCGCCGTGTAAACATCGATCTCGCCCTCCACGGTGATGACCGTGAGGCCGTCGTCGGTGGTGTAGTCGTTCACCTTCAGGTCCACAGATCCTCCAGCGCCGTACAGCTCTATCTGATCCCATAGCCGCCCGACGCCGTACGACGCCCGCGGCCGCGGGACTTCGCCCGTGATTCAACCACGCTCGGCCGCGTCCAGGCGGGTGGTGTATGAGAAGGCCACCTCGCGATCTATTGATTAGTTAAGCACTGATTGCCTCAATTGTCACATCAGCATCATTGGTGTCGCTTTCGTGGCCGACTTTCTGGCAGG
>NZ_BSTM01000065.1 GCF_030269515.1 Actinomadura sp. NBRC 104412
GGACGAGTGTGCCGGGGGTGTTCGCGTGTGGTGATGTGGTGGATCACCTCTATCGGCAGGCGGTCACGGCGGCGGGGACCGGTTGTGCGGCGGCGATCGACGCCGAACGCTGGCTCCAGGACCAGGACAACGCCGAAACGGAGCCCCATCAGGAAGAAAAGGAACTGTCCCCTCAGGGGTGACGGGTGCGGTCCTCGATGGCAGGGGATGCCGTACACCCGCGCGCGCAGTGGCCGCGGGGCCGACTCTTAGGACCGTGACCGTCGATCCCAGACCGTGACCGAACCCATGACCGACCAGGCATGGTGGCGGGGGACCCGTCACCGGAAATGAACGAAGGAGACCCGATGAAGGCCGTGACCGACGCCGACTTCGAGACCGAGGTACTCAAGAGCGAGAAGCCCGTGCTCGTCGACTTCTGGGCCGAGTGGTGCGGGCCATGCCGGATGGTCGCCCCCATCCTGGAGGAGATCGCCGGCGAGCACGGCGACAAGCTGGAGATCGTCAAACTCAACATCGACGAGAACCCGCAGGTGCCGTCGCAGTACCAGATTTTGGGCATCCCGACGCTGAACGTTTACAAGGACGGCAAGGTCGTCAAGCAGATCCAGGGCGTCAGGCCCAAGGCCGCCCTCCTTCGCGAACTCGCCGAGTTCATCTGATCCCTCCCGAACGCGCCCTCCGTCCTCCCGCGGCGAGCGCGAACACAAGGGCCCGTGCCACCCGGCACGGGCCCTGTCCTATGTGCCGAGGTACGAAGGACCCGATCCTGAGCCGCACAGGACCAGGGACAACCACACACGATCAGCAAAGGCGACACAGAGCCGGGAAAAGCCGTGCAGGGACGGGGAAGCGCTGCACAAGACCGGGGCAGGCTCGCGCAGGACCAAGAGGAGCGACGCAGGATCAAGAAGGGCCGCGCAGGGTCGGGAAGGCCGCGCAGGGTCGGGAAGGCCGCGCAGGGTCGGGAAGGCCGCGCAGGGTCGGGAAGGCCGCGCAGGGTCGGGAAGGCCGCGCAGTACAAGAAAGAGCGCCAGGGAGGGTCGCGAAGAGCCGGGGAGAGGCGCAAAACCAGGAAGGCGACGCGAGACCAGGACCGGGGCGGCGGCGAGCGCGCGGCGGCCAGCTCGTGCGGATCGCGGCCGGTGAGCCCGGCGAGGAAGCCCGCCGCCGGATCACCGCTCTCCACCCGTGCAGACCAGGGCAGGCGCTTGAGCCGGCGGTGCAGGTACTTCTGGTTCCCCTTGACGATCATGATGTAGTCGGCGTTCTTGGTGGTGCCCAGTCAATCGGCGTGCTCACGGAGGGTGTGCAGCGCGTCGGCGGTGACGACGGCGCCGTGCAGAGCAGATTCAGCGGCTCCAGCAGGTCGGTGAAGCAGGCTGCCTCGCCGCTCTTGGCGGCGACCTGCCGCTGGCCGCGCACGATCCCGGCGTCCCCGGCGATCGCGCTGATCAGGCACCCGATCCAGCACCACGGCCAGAGCCGGCAGATCAAGCGCCTCCGGTGCATCGACGCTGGGCACGTCCTCGCAGTGGCGCATGAGCGTGCCGGGCAGAGAAGATGGCATGCGAGCGCGGCTCCGTCGTGATCAATCGGTCTAGGCAACCTTGATCATCTGAAGCCGCGCTCGTTCGTTACGGCCTTCCCACCGCCCCACGCCCACCCCCGCCAGCGCCGCAAGTCAACCACCGATCGTCTCGCGATCCGAGAACGCATCAGCCCTGTCTACGCAACGGTGGTGGCGGCGCGTGATGTCAGGCCCCGATAAATCAGGGCGCCGATCCCGTACGCGGCGACGACAGCGCCCAGCGTCGGGTACGAAACGCCGTCCACCGGCAGCCACCCCACCGCCACGGCCGCGCCCGCAACGAAGGACGCGTTAAAAAGCAAGTGGTATGGCGCTGACCTCGGACGGGCTCGGCCCGGCGGTCCCACCCGACCCTTGATCTCGACGAGGCGCTGAGCGGGTCTCAGACGGGACGGAGGGCGCCCTCCGGAGTCATGGAGCCCAGCAGCCGTTCCAAGGCCACCTCGACGTCCTCACGCCACGACAGGGCGGACTTCAACTCCAGCCTCAGCCGCGGATACCGGTGATGCGGCCGGATGGTCTTGAAACCCACCGACAACAGGTAGTCGGCGGGCACCACACAGCCGCCCTCCTCCCCCTTGAGATCACCGAACGCCTCGATGGCCTTCACGGCGCGCCGTGTCAGATCCTTGGCCACTCCCTGGACCAGCATCCGGCCCAGCCCGCCACCCGCGAAATCCGGAACGATGTTCGCCGTCATCAGCAGGACGGCATCGGCACTGACCGGGCTCGTCGGGAACGCGACCGAGCGCGGCACGTACAGCGGCGGCGCGTACAGGACGAAGCCCGCGGGGACATCGTCCACATAGACGATCTTGCCGCAGCTACCCCATTCCAGAAGCGTGGAGGAGATCCACGCCTCCTTCTCCAGATCCGGGCTGCCGGCCTCCGCGGCGCGCTCCCCCGCCACCGGATCGAGTTCCCAGAAAACGCAGCGGCGGCAGCGACGCGGCAGGTCGTCCAGGTTGTCCAATGTGATGTTGACGAGCCGACGCGACACCGGAACTGCACCCCCTGAGCGCCCGTCCCCCGTCCCGCCTCCTGCGTGGCGCGGTCGGGATCTCCGGTGGACGAGCTCGCCTGGTGTACGTACGTGGATTCTCGTTCTGAGCGCCACATCTCGGAATTCCCGGCAACACTCCGGGACCCTGGGGCATCGTATCGGACAGGGGTCTTTCACCCGGCGAACGGCATCGATCATGCGTGCCGCCCATCGGAGAAAGCCCTCTCCCCGCGTCTCGGGCAACGGCGCCCGATGGCGCGGGGACCTTTCGTCTTTCACCGGCGGCGGCCGGGCCTCATCGCTCGGCGGCAGGGCCCTTCTCAGCCCGCCGTCAACGGTGTCGTAGTTTGCTAGAACGTCCGATCACCCCGGAGGTGCCTCGTGAACCAGCACTCGCGAACAGATGCCTACACCGATCGCTACGCCGCCCGTGCCACCGGCATGGTCGCCTCTGAGATCCGGGCTCTGTTCGCGGTGGCTTCGCGTCCCGAGGTCGTCTCCCTCGCGGGGGGCATGCCCTACGTGTCGGCGCTCCCGCTCGACGCCGTAGGGGAGATGGTGGGCGAACTGGTGGCCCGCAACGGTGCCGAGATGCTCCAGTACGCGTCCGCCCAGGGCGACCCCCTTCTTCGCGAGCGCATCTGCGAGGTGATGGCGCTTGAGGGCGTCCAGGCATCCGCGGACGACGTCGTGGTGACGGTGGGAGCACAGCAGGCGCTCGACCTGATCACTCGGATCTTCGTCGACCCGGGCGATGTGGTCCTGGCGGAGGCCCCCTCCTACGTGGGCGCGTTGGGCACCTTCGCCGCCTACGAGGCGGACGTCGTCCACGTGCCCCTCGACGACGGCGGTCTGATCCCGTCCGCTCTGCGCGAGACCCTTGAACGGCTTCGGCGGGAGAACCGCCGCGTCAAGTTCCTCTACACCGTTCCGACGTTCCAGAACCCCGCAGGCGTCACGCTCACCGCCGCGCGCCGCGCCCAGGTCCTGGAGATCTGCGCCGAATATGACGTGCTGATCATCGAGGACAACCCCTATGGGCTTCTCAGGTTCGACGGCGAACCGGTGCGGGCCCTTCGCGCCGACGACGCCGAACGCGTGATCTACCTCGGCTCGTTCTCGAAGACGATCGCCTCAGGGCTCCGGGTGGGCTGGGCCCTGGCACCACATGCGGTACGGGCCAAGCTCGTCCTGGCCGCCGAGTCCGCGATTCTGTGCCACCCGAACTTCTCCCAGCTCGCCGTACGGGAGTACCTCAGCACCCAGCCATGGCGTGAGCAGATCAAGAATTTCCGGGAGCTTTACCGGGCCCGCCGTGACGCCATGCTGGAATCCCTGGAATCGATGATGCCCGAGGGCTGCACCTGGACCCGGCCCGCCGGCGGTTTCTTCGTCTGGCTCACCCTACCGGAGGGCCTGGATGCCAAGGCGATGGCCCCACGCGCCATTGCCGAACGCGTCGCGTACGTACCGGGCACCGGCTTCTACGCGGACGGCACCGGGCACCGCCATATGCGACTGTCCTACTGCTACCCAGACCCGGACCGCATCCGGGAGGGCGTCCGCCGCCTCGCCGCGGTCGTGGAGCAGGAGATCCAGCTTCGTGACACCTTCGGGGGAGTCGGGGCAAGCGCACCCACTGGGGTCGACACCCCTGGCCCCGGTACCTTCTAGGACTCGTGAAAGGCGCGCCGGCTCCCCCATCCTGGAGCCGGCGCGCTTGTTACGAGAAACCGCTGGCGGGAACCGGTGATTCCCGCCACCAGCCAAAACGTCCACTGGTGGGACTTGAGTGACGCAAGGGGCATTGATTGGAACTCGGGCATGTGGTCGTCCTCGCGGGAGGTCTGTCCTACGAGCGGGAGGTCTCGCTGCGCTCCGGCCGCCGGGTCGCGGACGCGCTGCGCTCCGTCGAAGTCCCGGTCGAGCTCCGGGACGCGGATGCGACGCTCCTGGACGCCCTCTCGAACGACCCGCCGGACGCCGTCTTCCCCGTCCTCCATGGCGCGTCGGGCGAGGACGGCGCGATGCGCGATGTGCTCGAACTTCTTGACGTCCCGTACGTAGGCTCCCGTCCGGACGCCTGCCGTGTCGCCTGGGACAAGCCCTCCGCCAAGTCCGTCGTGCGGCGCGCGGGCCTGCGCACGCCCGCCTCCGTCGCCCTCCCCAAGGAGATCTTCCACGACCTCGGGGCATCGTCGGTTCTCGACCACATTGTGCGGCGCCTCGGCCTTCCCCTCTTCGTCAAGCCGACCCGCGGCGGCTCCGCCTTGGGCGCCTCGATCGTCCGCGAGGCCAGCGAGCTACCGGCCGCCATGGTCGGCTGCTTCTCGTACGGCGACTCGGCGCTCATCGAGCAGTACATCACCGGCACCGAGGTCGCCGTCAGCGTGATCGAGCGGGACGGCCGGCCTCAAGCCCTCCCCGCCGTCGAGATCGTGGTCCCCGGCGGCCGTTACGACTACACGGCGCGCTATGACGCCGGCGACACCGAGTTCGTCACCCCGGCCCGCCTCACGCCCGAGGCCGCCGAACGCGCCACCGCCGCCGCCCTCACCGCTCACCAAGCACTCGGCCTGCGCGACCTCTCTAGGACCGACCTGATCGTGGACTCCGACGGCGAGGCCCACTTCCTGGAGGTCAACGTCGCCCCCGGCCTCACGGAAACCAGCCTCTTCCCCATGGCCATCGGCGCCGCCGGCCTGGACCTGGGCGCCGTCTACCGCGACCTCCTCCTAGCACGTTTCCCGTGAAACATCGGCGTACCGCCCCGGACGCCGCTGACGACGACGGGATGCGCATAGGAGCGCGTGAAGCGCTGCGGATGTTTCACGGGAAACATCTGGCGCGCTGGGAGGCAGGCTTGGTTAGACAACGGCAACTGCCCCACCCCACGGACCAGTTAGCACCTTGGTCGCCCATCCATCGCGCCAGCGGCCCGGTGCGGGTTGGCCCGGTACGAGGGCCGCGCCGCCGGTCGGCTTACGTTCGGCGTTCGCCACTCCGTCAGCACCCCGGCGACATCGTCCCCACGACCGCCCGGCCTCCCGCATCCAATGGTGGGTGAGCGTGTTCGCGTCGTCGCCCGCGCTGACCGCGGTGACGATCTCATTCGTGGCCTGCTGGGTGAGCGGGGAACGGGACGCAGCGTGACCGCGAACGCCGCGACCCGCTATCGGTGACCGCCACGCCAGGGGGCTTGCATGGCTTCCTGGCCCCAGCCGACAGGCCCGACACCGGCAAAGGCCAGCGACCCAGGCAGCGGGGCGGCGTGCGCTCGTCATGGGGTGGCCGCTGCCCGGCGAAATGCAAGGCGGTTGATCAGGCTCCCTTCGCATGTGTTGATTCCGCCTGAAGACTGACCCTGTGGTTCCGGCCGAATCGTGACCCGCCCCTGGACCCTGGTGAGGTGTTGAAGGTGGAGGACTGGGCGGAGATCCGTCGGTTGCACCGGGCTGAGGGGCT
>NZ_BSTM01000066.1 GCF_030269515.1 Actinomadura sp. NBRC 104412
TACAATCCATACAGGCGGCATTCCAGTATCGGGATGCACAGCCCCGTCACGTTCGAAGGGCTCAACCTGCCCTCAGACACCACCGAGTGACCTCACCGCAGGTGTCCGTGCTACGGGGGGAACCTCAATCGAGAGCCGAGCACGCGGCACACTGTTCGACATCCGCGAACTCCTGGTATGGGCGGACGCGGTGGCTATGCCACGCGAAGCTCTCGTGCCGGTGATCTTGGGATCGCCAGACGCGACAGTGGAAATCTCGCTCCCTGGACATCCTGATGAGGAAGAATTGGACCGCCGTACATTCAACGGGACCGTCGTGGCGCTGACGGCAGATGCCCTACTCCCTAAGACCCCCACGCTCCCCGAACGTGTCGGGCCCGCCCACCTGCGCTACCTCCAGGCGTGCGTCCAAAAGCTGTGGGCCCGTGACTGGACGGTCGGTGGGGCCTGGCTGTTGCGGCAGGCGACGATGCTGTTCCAGCAGGCCAAGGACCTCATCGACGAAGGCGAGTATCCGAGCAGTCTCGCACCTGACCTGTTGAAGGTAGGCGCGAACCTTGGGGTGTGCGGCAGCTTCATCGCGTTCGACGCCGGCGACATGGCAACAGCGCGGCGCCTGGCTCAGGACGCGCGGCTGCTGGCCGACGGTACCGACGACGGCGGCCTGCGCGCACATGTGTACGCCACGATGGCTCTGCAGTCCACATCGCTGGCGCGATTGAGCGGGCGCAGGGGGCCTGCTCGGGAGGCCCTGCGGTTTCTGGACTGTGCGGAAGACGCCGCCCGCTACGAGATGTCACCGAGGCTAGGGGCGTTGATCAATATGCGGCGTGCCACCGCGGCGGCCTTGCTGCACGACGAGAACACGGCACGAGGCGCGGTGTTGACCGCCTACCGGGAACTCGACCGTGGCCCGAGTTCCTGTGACCGGCCATGGTTTGAGTTCGTCACACAGGCCGAGGTACGGGGGCATGAAGCGCGGGCGGCCGCCGATGCCGGCGACCATAAGAGGGCCGTGATCTTGTACGAACAGACCCTGGAGGATCCGACACTGCTGCCTCGGAACCGGACCTTCTACGAGGCGCGCTTGGCAAGTGTCCGGCTGGAGCAGGGAGATCGCAGCGGCGCATTGGAGACTGCCCGATCGGCGTTGACCGCCCTGGAAGGACCCGTCAGCGGATCGGTCCGGACTCTCGACACCCTGCAGCCACTGAGCGCAACCGGTGATGAGGACTTCAACAGGCGGCTCGCCGCGGTGGCTCACGCCATGAGGCGCAAATACCCTGCCTAGCATGACGCCCCAAGGCGAATTGAGGTTCCAACGGTTCAACGCAGCGCAGGCCCGGGCCATCCGTGAGGTTGTCGAGGCCGTTTACATCGACGCCTACGCCAAGGCCATCGCCTCTGGGGATGAGTTCGATGCGGTTGAGCAGTTCATGCGGCGGTTCGATGCCTACACCGGCTCAGGCCGGGGGTTCGACATGGTGGTCGCCTACACCGCAGGCCAAGAGCCGATCGGGCAGACCTGGGGGTGGCCTTTGGGGCCGGATACCGCCTGGTGGGGCGGATTGGAGGAGGAGCCGGAGCCGGGTTTCACCCAGGAGACCGGGGCCCGCACCTTCGCGCTCAGCGAGATCATGGTCCGGCAGGCGTGGACCGGTCAAGGCGTCGCACACCGGCTCCACGACGAACTGTTGAAGACCCGGCCGGAGACACGGGCCACGCTGCTGGTCGAGGGCGGCAATGAGCAGGCGTATCGCGCGTACCGGGCATGGGGCTGGCAGAAGGCCGGTCGTCTGCGGCCCCGATGGGAGAACGCCCCCCTCTACGATGTGTTGATCATCCCCCTTCCGATAAGTGAGCGGCCGCAGGAAGGTGCGTGTGCCGATGCCCGGCCTCCTGGCTGAAGAGCGGTGTCATCGACATGCACGACGGTGCGCAGGCCGGTGACGCCTTGGACGGCTCGCGATGTGGGGTGAGGTCAGAGACGCCGTGCCTGGCGGCGTGGAAGGCGGTCCACCGCGGTGTGAGTGACCGAGGGATCTCCGAGGCCTGAAGGTGGGCCTGCGGACCAATCGGCTCCAGCAGCCGGGCGTCCGCTGCCCTGCGCAGAGCGGGTGCGCGATGGCGAAGCGCCGTAGGCTGGGCTGGTGAAGCACACACCGCCCCGACTGGAAGGTCTCAAAACAGTAACGGCCCCATAGAGCCGCAGGTCGCGAAGTGTTCTCCCCGCGCGAGCAGGGGTGGCCCGCCACTGACCGATCTGCAGATCGCCCGGCGGCTGTTCTCCCCGCGCGAGCGGGGGTGGTCCGTTCGCCGGGTCGCCGATCTGGTCGGGCTCACCGTTCTTCCCGCGCGAGCATTCGCGCTGGTAGAGGTCCAGCACACGGGAGGCCTTCAAGCATCAAGGCCGGCCAGTACGACTCGGAGGCGTGAGCGCCTACATCAGGCGTGAACCGATTGGCGCAGCTGGTTCGCCGCTTGCGGTGACCGCTGGGCAATGAGGCTTGCCACGTCCTCTACCTGCGTGAGCAGGAGCGGGACTCGAAGCTGTTGCGGAACGGCGCCGATGGCGTCGCTCGCGATGCGGGCAGCGTGGTCGGCGTCGCCCTTTCCGGTGACGTACCGCGCTCGGTCCAGCAGGATGAGGGGGCGGTCCATCGGGTCATCCAGGGCGTATCCGGCCAGCGCGCGGTTTTGCTCGTCCCAGGCGGTGGAGGCGCCGGTGCGGCTGAGGACCTGGGACGAGTACATGGTCATTTCCTGGGTGGGGAAGCCGAAGAACGGCTCGTTGATCTGGGCGTCGCCCAGACCGTCGAAGATGCTGCGTGCCTTGTGAAGTTCGGTGTGGGCTTGGGCGTGGCGACCGAGCTGGGCGTGGGCGCGTGCGGCCAGGCCGGTGAGCTGGGCAGCGGATGCACTGGACGCGTTCCCCAGGGCGTTGCGGGCGCGTTCGGCGATCGTGACGACGCGGTGGGGTTGGGGCGTGGGGGCGTACATGAGGGCCATCGCCTGGGCCATGGCGACCCAGTACTGCTGGGCGGTGTTCCCGGACAGTTCGGCGTAGCGGTTGGCGGTGTGCAGCCAGTCGCGTGCGACGCGGTCCTGCTGGAGATCGGTGTGCAGCGCGCCGGTGAGTCCGCAGAGGCGTGAGGCGATCAGGTGCAGGTCACGCTGGTGTGGATAGCGTTCGGCCAGTGCGGCGATGGAGTCGAGGTCGGGGGCAAGGCGCTTGAGCAGGCCGGTGGGCGGCATGGTTCCGTAGGCGGCTACGTGATCCGCGGTGGCGTCCCACCAGTGCTGGAGGTCCTGGGCGGGCAGTACGCGGCGTAGCCCTTCGTCCATCCGTGAGCGCGTGCTGTCGAGACTGACGACCAGGGGCGCCGCCGCGGCGAGTCCTAGGAAATTGCGACGCTCCACATCGTCCTCCTGGGGTTGGGGAAGCGCTGGAACCTCTCCGACCAGAGTATCGACCGGGTCTTCATCGGCCAGGCCGAGACGGTCGAGCCTGCACCGGAACCACAGCGCGAGGTAGCGCTTGTAGAACGGGCCGGGTGCGTGGTGTCCGTTCTCGTATTTCGACAGGCTCTGGACGCTGATGGCGCATGGTCGGCCGTCGTCGGCGGCCAGGCCCTGAACGCCGGTGACGACCTCGTCTTGCGTCTGGCCGGTGGCCAGACGCCATGCCATCAGCAGCGTTGGAGTCTGGGCCTTGTCGTGGATGGCTTGCACGAGTTGCCAGGGTGACCATCCTGCGGCGGTGCCCGTGGCGCGGAGCTCGGCGGCGATGTTGTCCCGGGCCTGGGGGTCCACAGGCGCAACGTAACACCGCGGCGGAGTCGTGCAAGGCCTCTTCGGGGTTGCGAGGTCGTGACAAGGGACTTGAAGGCAACTGCCAATTTCTTCGGGGCTGGATCGGCGCTTGAGTAGGCGCATGGACAAGGTCCGGCGTAGCCCGAGCTCAGGGAGAACGAGACAGATGCGCAGCACGCAGCCGCCCGCGCCAGCCGCCGGCATCTCCTCCGAATCCGAGCTGAACGGGTCCGCTTTCGCCCGCTGTCCGCTCCGGTCGCCCGCGGCGATGTCGCCTTCGCGCCATGGACTCATAGCGGCTCGGCCGTGTCGGGGGGAGTGAGCGCCTGCGATGCCTACACTGCCGCGAATGAACAACGACACCGTCGCTACTCCGTCTCCCGCTGACCTGCGGGAACGGCTCGTGGAAGACCTGATCTCCGATGGCGTCATCGCCACTCCCAGCATCGCGGAGGCGTTCCGCACGGTGCCCCGGCACGTGTTCGCCCCCGGCGCGTCGCTGGAGGAGGCGTACGCCCGCGACATCGTGGTCGTCAAGCGCAACGAGCACGGCACGCCGATCAGCACCGTGTCCGCACCCGAAATCCAGGCGGGCCAACTGGAGCAGGCGCAGATCACGCCGGGGATGCGCGTCCTGGAGATCGGTTCGGGCGGCTACAACGCCGCGCTCATCGCCGAGCTGGTCGGCGCGGGGGGCCACGTCACGACCGTCGACATCGACCCTGTTGTCACCGACCGAGCGCGCTCGTTCCTGGACGAAGCCGGGTACGGCCAGGTGAACGTCCTGCTCGCCGACGCCGAGGGCGGTGTCCCCGAGCACGCGCCCTACGACCGCATCATCGTCACGGTCGGCGCCTGGGACATCCCTCCGGCATGGACCGAGCAGCTGGCCGAGGACGGCAGGCTCGTCGTGCCGCTGCGGATGCGCGGCGTGACGCGTTCGCTGGCCTTGGAACGCGAAGGCGACCATCTGGTGAGCCGGTCGGCGCACGTCTGCGGCTTCGTCAAGATGCAAGGTGCCGGTGCCCATGATGAACGGCTGTGGCTGCTCCGCGGGGATCGGGTCGGGCTGCGGTTCGATGACGGCACCCTGGAGCAGCCGAGCCTGCTGGACGGGGTGCTGAACACCGAGCCCGCCGCCGTGTGGTCGGGCGTCCGCGTCGGGCGAACGGAGCCGTTCGCCACGCTGCCGCTCTGGCTGGCGACTACCTTGCCTGAGGTTCCCCCCGTAGCACGGACACCTGCGGTGAGGTCACTCGGTGGTGTCTGAGGGCAGGTTGAGCCCTTCGAACGTGACGGGGCTGTGCATCCCGATACTGGAATGCCGCCTGTATGGATT
>NZ_BSTM01000067.1:1847-3248 GCF_030269515.1 Actinomadura sp. NBRC 104412
TTCCTGCCTGCTTTTGTGGTGGGTGGGGTTCTTTGTTTCTGTGCGATTTGTTGATCGTTTCGTGTGTTCAAGTTTTTGAGGGCATACGGTGGATGCCTTGGCATCAGGAGCCGATGAAGGACGTGGGAGCCTGCGATATGCCTCGGGGAGTCGGCAACCAGACTGTGATCCGGGGGTTTCCGAATGGGGTAACCTGGCACTCGTCATGGGGTGTCGCCGCCGTCTGAATGTATAGGGCGGTTGGTGGGAACGCGGGGAAGTGAAACATCTCAGTACCCGTAGGAAGAGAAAACAATATGTGATTCCGTGAGTAGTGGTGAGCGAAAGCGGAGGAGCCTAAACCGTGCGCGTGTGAGAGCCGGCGGGCGTTGCGTGTGCGGGGTTGTGGGGCCGCCTGGCTGGATCTGCCGGTCCAGCGAGAAGTGATAAACCGCTTGGGTAGTCGAACGGCTTGGGATGGTCGACCGTAGACGGTGAGAGTCCGGTAGGCGAAACTTGAGTGGCTTCTGGGTGTGTTCCCGAGTAGCACGGGGCCCGTGGAATCCCGTGTGAATCTGCCACGACCACGTGGTAAGGCTGAATACTTCCTGGTGACCGATAGCGGACCAGTACCGTGAGGGAAAGGTGAAAAGTGCCCCGGTGAGGGGTTGTGAAAGAGTACCTGAAACCGTGTGCCTACAAGCCGTCAGAGCCTGGGTCTTCTTCTTTGGAGGGGGGCCGGGTGATGGCGTGCCTTTTGAAGAATGAGCCTGCGAGTTATGGTGTGTGGCGAGGTTAACCGGTGGCGGGTAGCCGTAGCGAAAGCGAGTCTGAAGAGGGCGTTTGAGTCGCATGCTGTAGACCCGAAGCGGGGTGATCTAGCCATGGGCAGGGTGAAGCGCCGGTAAGACGGTGTGGAGGCCCGAACCCACCAGGGTTGAAAACCTGGGGGATGACCTGTGGTTAGGGGTGAAAGGCCAATCAAACTCCGTGATAGCTGGTTCTCCCCGAAATGCATTTAGGTGCAGCGTTGCGTGTTTCTTGCCGGAGGTAGAGCTACTGGATGGCCGATGGGCCCGACAAGGTTACTGACGTCAGCCAAACTCCGAATGCCGGTAAGTGAGAGCGTGGCAGTGAGACTGCGGGGGATAAGCTTCGTGGTCGAGAGGGAAACAGCCCAGATCGCCGGTTAAGGCCCCTAAGCGTGTGCTAAGTGGGAAAGGATGTGGAGTTGCCGTGACAACCAGGAGGTTGGCTTAGAAGCAGCCATCCTTGAAAGAGTGCGTAATAGCTCACTGGTCAAGTGATTCCGCGCCGACAATGTAGCGGGGCTCAAGCACACCGCCGAAGCCGTGGCACTCGCACCCCTGTGGGGGTGTGGGTGGGTAGGGGAGCGTCCTGCGTCCGGTGAAGCCGTCGAGT
>NZ_BSTM01000067.1:3342-4758 GCF_030269515.1 Actinomadura sp. NBRC 104412
GTCGGCCCGAGGGGGTAGTAGGTGAGCGATGGGGTGACGCAGGAGGGTAGCTCAGCCCAGGCGGTGGTTGTCCTGGGGTAAGCATGTGGCCCGCGCCATTGGTAAATCCGTGGCGCTTGTGGGTGAGGTGTGATGCCGAGCCGTTTTAGGTGAAGTGAGTGATCCCATGCTGCCGAGAAAAGCCTCTAGTGAGTGTGCCGGCGGCCCGTACCCTAGACCGACTCAGGTGGTCGGGTAGAGAATACCGAGGCGTTCGGGTGAACTGTGGTTAAGGAACTCGGCAAATTGCCCCCGTAACTTTGGGAGAAGGGGGGCCATGTCTGGTGATCCGCTGTGCGCGGGGAGCTGGGTGTGGTCGCAGTGGCCAGGGGGAAGCGACTGTTTACTAAAAACACAGGTCCGTGCGAAGTCGTAAGACGCTGTATACGGACTGACGCCTGCCCGGTGCCGGAACGTTAAGAGGACCGGTGAGACCCCCTTTTGGGGGTCGGGGCTGAGAATCTAAGCGCCGGTAAACGGCGGTGGTAACTATAACCATCCTAAGGTAGCGAAATTCCTTGTCGGGTAAGTTCCGACCTGCACGAATGGCGTAACGACTTCCCCGCTGTCTCAACCACAGGCCCGGTGAAATTGCAGTACGAGTAAAGATGCTCGTTTCGCGCAGCAGGACGGAAAGACCCCGGGACCTTCACTATAGCTTGGCATTGGCGTTCGGGGCGGTTTGTGTAGGATAGGTGGGAGACTGTGAGGCGGTGACGCCAGTCATCGTGGAGTCGTTGGTGAAATACCACTCTGGTCGTTTTGAGCGTCTAACCCGCGCCCGTGGATCCGGGTGGGGGACAGTGCCTGGTGGGTAGTTTAACTGGGGCGGTTGCCTCCTAAAGGGTAACGGAGGCGCCCAAAGGTTCCCTCGGCCTGGTTGGTAATCAGGTGGTGAGTGTAAGGGCATAAGGGAGCTTGACTGTGAGACGGACGTGTCGAGCAGGTGCGAAAGCAGGGCCTAGTGATCCGGCGCCGGCGTGTGGAAGCGGTGTCGCTCAACGGCTAAAAGGTACCCCGGGGATAACAGGCTGATCTTCCCCAAGAGTCCATATCGACGGGATGGTTTGGCACCTCGATGTCGGCTCGTCGCATCCTGGGGCTGGAGTAGGTCCCAAGGGTTGGGCTGTTCGCCCATTAAAGCGGCACGCGAGCTGGGTTTAGAACGTCGCGAGACAGTTCGGTCCCTATCCGCTGCGCGCGTAGGAGAATTGAGAGGGTCTGTTCCTAGTACGAGAGGACCGGGACGGACGGACCTCTGGTGTGCCAGTTGTCCCGCCAGGGGCATGGCTGGTTGGCTACGTTCGGTCGGGATAACCGCTGAAAGCATCTAAGCGGGAAGCCTTCCTCGAGATGAGTTCTCCCTCCTGCCCTGTT
>NZ_BSTM01000068.1 GCF_030269515.1 Actinomadura sp. NBRC 104412
TTGGCGGGCCAGCTCGACCGCGCGGCGCCGGAACTCGGGCGGGTGTGGTGACGGCATGACGAACATCCTTCCTGATGATCGCCGGTGACCTCAGGACAGGTGTCCGGTGAACGGGGGGAAGCTCACGGGTGCCACGAGGATCTCCACGACGGGCATGGCCGGGGTGTCGGTGAGGACGAGCACGGTGTGGTGCGCGGTGTAGGCGGCTAACAGGGCGGTGAGGATGTCGTGCCCGTCGCCGTACCAGGGGTCAATCCTCCAAGGCGCCCAAGACCCCCGCGTCCCCCGCACCGAATCCGACCAGCTCGTCGAAACCCTCCGGACTCGGGGCGTCGACGTCCGCTACGACGTCTACGAGGACGAGGGCCACGGGTTCACCAACCGCAACAACGAACTACAGGCCTACGAACAAATCGCGGACTTCCTCAAACACCACCTACGCACGCACGAACAAACCTGAACGCACCCGCCACCTGGCACGGCCATCTCGTCACCGACAACCGCCACAGCGCGATCCCTGGGACCACCATCGCAAGGTGGCGATCGCCGCGAGGAGCGCGGCGCCCCAGGCCGCTTGAGTTAGGAGGTTCGGTGGGTCGCGCGACATCGGCTCTTGTCGCTCGCTAGCCTTCACCAGTCCCACATGTAGTGGCCTGCCAAGGTCAGCCTTGGCACAAGTTGTGTTACGGGCGGAGATGCAGCAACAGTCAATGCGCACGGCCGGTGGTGTGCCCATGCCGAGGAAACGGCTCGGCCACACCACCTCGGTGACCATCGGTGGAGAGCGGTTCACCCTGACCGCCAACGGCGGTGCAGACGGTCGCCTCGGCGAGGTCTTCCTCACCTGCGGTAAGCAAGGCCACACCGTCACCGGCTTGATGGACGCCTACGCCACCGCTCTGACCGAAGGTCTCCAGCGGGGCTTCCCGCTCATCGATCTGGTCCGCCAAGGGCTGGACATGCACTTCACCCCCTGCGGTCACACCGACGACCCGGACTTCCCTCGGGTGCGGAGCGTGGTCGATTGGGCCGCCCGCCGCCTGGCCGCCGACTGGCTCCCCTTCGACATCCGAGCCGCGGAAGGGATCCTCACCCTCAGCGAACGGGTGAACGCCGCCCAGGACTGGCTGGCCTCCCACGACCCCCAGATCGCTCCGGCGGACGGGGCCAGCCACCGGATCGACGATTTCCGAGCCGACCTGGCCGGCGGAATCGGCGTACCAGCCCGACCCCACACCTGAACGCCCAGCCACGCCCAGGCTCCTGCCGGTCAGATTGGTTCACCACAGGTCCAGCAGGGCGAGGACTTCGGCGGCCAGGGGCAGGGCGGGTGAGGCGTGCCCGGTGGGTGTGGTCGGCAGTGGGATGTCGTGGCGCAGGCGGGCGAGGTCTCGGCAGCGGATGGCGTGCTCGAGGTTCTCCAGCACCAGCCGCCCCTTCTTGCCCACCAGCCGTCCGGAGGCGGGGAGCTCTTCCAGCGACAAGCCGTCGTGCAGGAGACGCGCGGCGGTGACGGCGCCGATACCCCGAACGCCTTTGATGCCGTCGGAGGGGTCTCCCACCAGCCCGGTACGGCAGCACCAGGCTGCAGGCGGCACGCCGTACCGGGCCTGGATGTGCTTGGCGTCGATGAGTCGCTGCCCTGCCGGCTTGGCAATGTTCAGGACCAAGACGCGATCGGTGACCAGCTGATACATGTCGCGGTCACCGGACATGATCACCGCGTTGCGGTCACCAGACCAGGTGCAGGCGAGTGCGGCGATGACATCGTCGGCCTCGGCGTCGTCGATCTCGATCCAGGGGACGGTGAGAAGGTCGAGGCCTTGTTTGATGTGGGGCAGGGCCTTGATCGGTGCCAGGGCGGTTTCGTCTTTGCCACGGTGGGCCTTGTAGCCGGGGTCGAGTTCGCGCCGCCGGGCGCTGCCGTGTTCGCCGTCGAACACGACCATGATCTCGGGGTGGGCGGTGAGTTCATCGCGAACCGCCACGCGCAGCAGCGCGAAGAAACCGAAGACACCGGTCAGGTCCCGGGTCTTGTCGCGGCTGTTGACGCGCGCGGGGAAGCAACCCGGGGTCGGCAACGGGAACGGCCAGTCGAGCACAGTCACTGCCGCGCGCCACAGCGGCCAGGGCCGTGCCGGTGAGCTTGCTGCTGGCCATGGCGTCCGATCCCTAGCAGACGGTTTTGCTCCAGCAGGCGGGACAGGACGACCAAACTTGGGACCGTAGTGTTCGACCAGCGCCCCGCCCAGCATCGAGGATCTTGCCCGGTACGTCCGGTGCCATCGGCCTCGGCTGGAAGGGCTTAGCCCGGATCGGCACCGGGCCGGGGATCGTGGCGGTCGGAGGCCAGGCACTCCCACCGGAAGGATGACTACGAAGATGCGTGTTCGGGGCATTCTTCTCACCCCCGCCGTCGGCATGCTCACGATCAAACGTCTCCGGCCCAGGATGGAGCCGTACTGGGTGCTGCCCGGCGGGGCCGTCGAGGACAATGACGCGACGCCAGAGGACGCGCTGCTGCGCGAGATGCGCGAGGAACTGGGCGGGCACACGCACATCCACTCGCTGATCCATGTGATCGACGGCTCCGACGAAGCCGAGTTGTACTTCCTCGCCACGATCAAGTTCTGGGACCTGGCCCAGCGCACCGGCCCGGAGTTCACCGAGCCGGCCAGAGGCGCGTACCACGTGGAAGAGGTACCGCTCACAGCTGAAGGGATCGCCTCGATCGATCTCAAACCCCAGCAGGTCGCCCAGCTGCTGGCACAGCACCAGTCCGGGGTGTTCGATCTTGCCGACCTGCGCCTTCGATAGCCCAGCCGGACGTGTGCGGCAGGCATGTCGTGGCCCAACACGCCGGGCGGGCACTGCGGGCTGCGACCGTCACTCATGATCGAGGCGGCGCCCACCACCTCGCCCGGCGTGGCACATCGGCTGGTGCGCCATTATCGCCGGACAGGGCTGAACGACCGAACGCGCCGTCTAGCGATTGGATAATCCGGTGAAGACAGGCACCGCCTCCGGCAAAGTAGGGCACCCCCTCTCCACCGGCATGGGAGCAAGCCTTGGCGTTCCAGTCCGCGCGTCTGACGACGATCTTCGGCGCCTCGCCCGAAACCGTGTCCTATGAGCAACTCCAGGCGCTGACGTCCAATGAGGCCGCTGGCGAGGCCGAGGACCTGGACTACAAGCTCAGGTATGACGCCGGCGACAAGGGCAGCGACGACATCGCCGTCGACATCGCCACCTTCGCCAACCACCTCGGGGGCGTGATCATTGTCGGGATGGCGGAGGCGAACGCCCGGCCGTCAAAGGCTGTCGGGATCGAACTGACCGACGCTTTCCAGCGGCGCATCAGAACGTGTGTCGCGGGTCGGGTTTTCCCGCAGCCCCAGTTTGACATGCGGGCGGTCCCCGACCCGACCGACACCAGCGCGACCCCACGCGGACTCTTGCTCATCATGGTTCCGCGTAGCCCGCTGGCGCCTCACGCGGTCCTGGACCCCAAGGAGAAGGAGAAGCTGCGCTGGCCACGCCGCCACGGCACAGGCAAGATCTGGATGTCCGAGAGCGATATCGCCACTGGCTACAGGCGCAGGTTCGTCGCGGCAGCCGAACAGAGCGAGCGGCTCACCACGGTTGAGGCGCAATGCCTCGAAGCCATCCAGAATCACAAGGACAAGGGCAAGGTCCACGACTACACGGCCGGGCTGTTGCTCGTGTCCCTGGCGCCCGACCTCCCCGGACATATGATCATCGATCGGGACAGCCATGCACAGTTCAACCGCGACATCCAGCAGGACTCCATCCTGATCGGCAGCAACAAGCTGGGCGAACTGACACGCGTCGGCGTGGGGCGGCGCCGGCTCACAGCCGAGACGGCCGGCTGGCCCGCGATCAGGGCCGAGCTCCACTCGGACGGCTCCGGTGCGGTGGCGATCCATCTGCCCGGGCAGCGCCCTGAAGCCGGGCCGTCGGGGGTGTGGGACTCTTCTGTGACAGCCTGGACGGCGTCTGCGTTGCGGTTGCTCGGTCGGCATGCGCGCGATCGCGTCGGTGTGTCCGGAAGCGCTGCAACATCTGCGAGCCTTCACCCGTACGCCCCGATCCTCAACGGGCCGCCGGTTCTTGGCGGCAGCTTGATCATCCTGACCGTGGGGTTCTTCGGGGATGGCCGGGATGTGCTTGGAGGTGAACCGCAGATGTCGGCGCGCGGCGAGGCAGACTTCCTGATCGATCATCTCGCCAACGACGGGCAAGAGCTGGCCCAGGCAACCGAGCGGCTGGTCAGCGACCTCTTCCAGTCATTCAACGCAGTCGGCACCCGCCAGATCACGCGCGAAGGCGAGCTGGCGCTGCCCGCATGGGGGTCAGAGCGAGAGACAGCGGAGCAGTGGGCCCGCGCAGCCAACATCCCCATCGCAAAGGCTTAACGCGCTGGCCGATGTGGCCGGGGCCGTGGTCGACGCTGGTTGCGGCCGTAGAGGCAACGGGCCTTGAAAAGGCACCCGACGCACAGCCGGAAGACAGTGCTCTCCCGCTCTAAACGAGTAATTCCATGCCCAAGCGCCGCCCGTGACGTGCACAATCGCCAGAATGTTGGATTTCTGAGGTTCCCCCCGTAGCACGGACACCTGCGGTGAGGTCACTCGGTGGTGTCTGAGGGCAGGTTGAGCCCTTCGAACGTGACGGGGCTGTGCATCCCGATACTGGAATGCCGCCTGTATGGATT
>NZ_BSTM01000069.1 GCF_030269515.1 Actinomadura sp. NBRC 104412
GCATCCCCTCAGCCCGATACAGCCGACGGATCTCTGCCCAGTCCTCCACCTTGATCACCCTCCAGAGGATGAAGGGGGTCAAGGTTCGCGCGTCCACAGGGGGTCATTCTTCAGCCGCCACCGACACTATCAATACCCGGTGCGCGCGCTGAACCGCGCCGGTGAACCACCCAGAGGTACGTACCGTCAGCCCGAGCGACCATAGGAGCCGCTCCGCCACCCAATCCGATCCCTTGCGCATCGGTCGCCGACAGGTGTTCACACTTGCGGGTCGAGCCGTGCCGCCGCCGACGCGGAGTGGGTTGGTGTTGTCGGTCCGTTTCCGCTGGAGGTGCCTTGGCGTGCCGGTACTGGTAATGCGGTTGCCGAAATCGGAAGCCGGCAGGGACGGTCACGTCACCTACCACGTCGAGGCATTGGAACGGGACTGCTGACCGGTTCTCGGCAACGACCCGCCGACTACACAAGCTTGACCAGGCCAGAGGAGTCGCGCTCTCCGTGGGCGAGGATCGCGGAGTTGCGGGAGATCTTGGACTGGGCGCCCGGCGGCCGGCCCCGCCAAGCAGAAAAACGTGGAACCTGGCAAGGCTGCTCGTACTCCCCCCATCAAGGACCGGTTCAGGCTCTGTACGCCTTCTCACCGGTGCCCTCGGGAGGCCGTCTCCAGCATGCTGGACGGCAGCACGAGCGCCGCGGTCAGGATGAGCGGTGGCTTGATGGACATGTTGGCTTGCTTGTCGAGTAGCTCCAGGCGAGCGCTCTTGTGTGAAGCTTTACCGATGGGCAGCGCTGGCGCCGTCTTCGGGCTGGGGTAGGTGAACTCCAGCGGCATCGGGTGGCCTGGGTCGTCTCCTCGGTCAGTTCTTCTCCGTTGATCGACTTTCGCCGGCGGATGCGGACGAGACCTCAGGGAAGGTCTACCGGCGTGTACCCACGATCACGGTTGGGTGGCTTCACCGCCCTCGCGGGGCTGTTGCTGATCTCCGTCCCGTCCGCGGACACCCCCGCCACGCCGCGCTTCACGTCCGGCGGCTTGCCGGCGACATCCGCGGCCAAGGCGGGGCCACGGGGGCGGGCCGGTGGGGCGAGGTGCCTCGGCTTTAAGGGGCTGGATCGGCTCAATCCCGCGGCCCAGGTCAAAGAGGGGAGGTTCCGCGCGGTCGGCCTTCCGCCGGCACGGGTGGCCGGTGGTCCCCACGGCACGGACGTGGACTGGGCCGCCGATCCGTACCGCAACACGTCCTGGCGGCTGTGGCTGCATTCGCTGGCGTGGCTCGGCGGACCGATCAAGGAGTACGAGCGGTCCGGCGACCGGGCCGCGCTCGAACAGGCCATCGGGATCGCCCGGGACTGGCTGGCCGATCATGGGTCGGAACGCCACATGGATACGGGCGAGCGCAGGGCCGCTGAGGAGGCGGCCAAGTTCCGGCTGGCCACGCTGTCGTGCCTGCGCGGCCATGTCACCGGCCGCTGGCTGGACACGGCGATCAGCGAGCACGCCGAGTGGGTCGCCAGGCACTGGTCGGGCCCCTGGAACCACGGAACCGACGAGTCGCTGATCGTGCTGTCGGCGGCCTGCCGGGTCGGCCGCGACGACCTGGCGGCGACCGCGTACCGGCGATTGCTGAGCACCGCCCTGCACCCGCCCGGTGCCGCCCGGCCCGGCATTGACGCGGAGGGCGCCGACAATGAGCAGTCCACCCACTACTCGATCTACAACCGGAGCCGGTGGCGGCTGGCGATCACGGTGATGCGTGACTGCCACCGCCCTGTTCCTGGCGAGCTGCGCCGCAGGCTGAAGCGCATGGACGAGTTCATCGCGTTCCAGTCCACCCCAGCCGGGGGCATGCTCCAGATCGGCGAATCCAAGGCGGCCACGGTCTCCGACATCGCGCGTATGGGCAACGGGCCGCTGCGGTACGCGGCGACCAAAGGCAGGGAGGGTACCAAGCCGAGCACCCGCGCCCGCGTGTACCAGGCCGGGTACGTGGTGGGCCGGTCGGGTTGGGGCGACGGTGACCGTCCCTACGAGCGGGAGATGGCCTATACCGCCCGCTTCGGGCCTGGCCGCTTCGCCCACGGCCAGGAGGACCACATGGCCCTGACCTTCTTCGCCCAGGGACGCGACATCCTCGTACCGAGCGGGCATATCGGCTACAGCAACCCCGGGTGGCGCAAGTGGCTGAAGTCCCCGAACGCGCACAACACGGTGGTGGTGCGGAACGCGCCGTTCCGCGACGGCACGGATACCGAGCTGACCGGGCACCGCTTCGCAAAGGGCGGCGACTTCTTCCGTTTCACCGACACGGCGTTCGGCGGAACGAGGAGGACACGGTCGGTGCTGGCCGCGTCCGATCCTGACGCCCTGCTGGTGCTGGACCACGTGCGCTCGGATACGTCCCGCCGGGTCGAGCAACTGTGGCACCTGCCGCCCGACTTCGCCGCCACCACCGCCAACGGCGGAAGCGACGCCGTTGCCACGGCGGGTTCCACCCGGGTGCATTTCCTGCGCCTGCACATCCCGCAAGATCCGGGACGGACGGAGCGCGGGCAGGCGTTCGTCGTCAAAGGCGACGACCCGCGGGGGCAGGGCTGGGTGGCTCCCACGCTCCGCACCATGATCCCCGCACCTGTGGTCGTCCTGCCCGCGCGGGGCGGGGACGTGCGCATGCTCACCCTCATCGCCCCCGTGGACTGGCGGCAACAGCCGGCGGCCAAGGTCACCCAGCGCCGACCGGACGGGTCCTACCGGGTCGAGGCGACGATCTCCGGACGGCGGCTGGTCGCCGTGGTCAGCCGGGACGGCACGCTGCGCCGCCTTTCTTGAACGGCGCGGGTACGTGGGCCGTCCAGGGAGCCTGGGACGCTGCCGGATCAGTGACCGGCTTCGGCTAGGTGCCGTGACAGCGCAGGTGGCCTAGAACGGGCGCCCTCCACCGCATGCAACGGCCGAAGCCGCGCTGGCATGGCGGCATACGCCGCGTACGGCCACACGTCGCGGTTTGGCACCAGGCTCGCTGCCCGCTGAACGCACGCTCCGCAGCACGTCGAGACGCGCTTCGTTCGTTTTGAGATGTGGTCCGAGTGTGCTGCGGACGGATGTGAGATGACCTGGGGCGGTGGGCTGGCCAGCACCGGTCATGAGGTGGGCCTTCGTGACTCTGTTTCGGAGTGATCAGGCGTCCTTATGATCCGACGCATGTACGGACTCGCGGGTATGTGCCTGGTGGTCCTGATCGGGCCCAGCCTGTATTTCTTCGTCCGGGGCTGGACCGGAATCCGCCGGGACCGCCAATTCGCTGCGGTGGCACAACGGGTCCCCGGAAAGGTCATTGGAAACAAGTGGAGGTTGCGACTCAAGCTCGGCGGCCGCCCTGTGGAGGCGGTGGACTACTCCATTCTTGAGTTCGTGACCATCGAGGGTGTGAGCACCCAGACCGTCTCCCGTGCCCCGCACCAGGCCGAACCGGGGACGGAGGTCGAGGTCGAGTACGATCCGTCCGATCCCGCGTCCGCGCGGCCGGTGGGCACCTTTCACCCCTATAAATGGGATGTGGGCCTTGGGCTCCTCGGTATTGCTGTGGGCGTGTTCTGTTCCGTCTTCGTCCTGGCCAACTTGTTGTGAGAGCGGGCGGGTCGACCTGAACGCGGCCTCCCCAGGCGGAACAGGGTCGATTGCACGCTCGACCTCGGCGCGCCCGACCATCTCGGCCACGTGACGAGCTGGTGTCTGGCTACGCCAGGAACGGCACATGAGGGGACCGGCTCACGATGTTCCCGAGCGGACAGGCCGACCCGGCTTGAAACGCAGGACTGTTTCCAGGACGGCGTTGCGGTTGCGGAGGTCGTTGATTCCGTCGCCGAAGTCGAAGTAGGCATGGAGCCTCGCGGGGATCTGGTCCGAGTTCATTTCACCAAAGTCGATGCGGGTGACGTCCACGGGATTGTGGGTGTGGAGCAGGTAGACCGAACCGTCGATATAGCCGTCCTGAGGGTTCACCGGGAAGGTGAAGGTACGTTTGCTCAGGGCCGACAGGTGGTCGGTCGGCAACTCGATGAAGTCGAGTCTGATCGCGGTCTGGATGAGCTTCGGCCCACCGGAGCCGGAGCGAAAGGTCGCCGGTCTGTATTCGTCGTCTGCGGAGAAGGGGGCGAGGGGGATCTCGATGCTCCAGGTTCCCGCGGTGGGGCTGTCGAGATCTGCCGGGTGATAGCGGATGGTGCCGGGTCGTGGCTGAAGCAACTCGTCGGTCAGATCGATCACAAACCGAGTGTGTCATCCCTGATGAAGGAGCGAATCCGGTCAAGGGGCGCCCCGCAGTGGTCACCGTGCCCGCTCACACGACTGACCCTTTTTCATCCTCGGGTGACCTCGTAGTTCTGTAGGACGGCGATGGCCTTGACGAGGTGACCGGCCTTGCATGGGCTGCAGCGGAGCTTGCGGAGCAGCTTCCACGACTTCAGCTGGGCGTTTGCGCGTTCGCCGGGTCCGCGGAGCTTGGCGTGCGAGCGGTTGGCCTGCTTGTGGGACGCGGGCTTGTTCCGTCCCT
>NZ_BSTM01000070.1 GCF_030269515.1 Actinomadura sp. NBRC 104412
TTGCGGCGGCGCACCCACCCGGTCAGCACCGACCGTTCCTCCTCGGACAACACCACCGGTTCCAGCTTCGGGCTCGGCATCCCCACAGCCTACCGGCTAACAAAGAACTATTGACTCAGAACACTAGGGCCGGTCGCCGATGACCCAGCGACCATTCACCGGTGATGTTCATGCGGGTGCTTTGGCCTAGCGTCGGCTACGTCGTGGCCGGGCACGACCTTTGGTGGGTTGACCACCGGGCTGGCTGTCGCGGTGCGGCGGTGCGGCAGAGTTCGGCGGCCCGTCGTCCGCTTCGTCGATGGCGTCTTGGCGGCTGCGGGCCGACCATGGCTTCGGGGGTGACATGCCGCGCGTGACCAGCGGAAGCAGCAGCAGGGCCGCACCGGCGGCCATCAAGATGGTGCCCACTGCGTGCAGATCGATACCGCGTATGGATCCCGTGACGGCGAAAGTGAGGATCGCGCCTATCGTCAGGAGGGCGACACCGCCGGCTATCGGCATCGCACACCGCCCTTCGGCGAACTCAAGTGCGTGATCCAGGTGGTGATGTCCATGACCGAACTCCTCGACGAGCCATGAATTCGGTGACTGCCAGGATCGGTCTTCCGAACCGGTCGAAGCAGCGGCCCCAATGCGCCGCAGAGAGTACGGCCACCGGGCCGACATGCCCGTTCACTTTCATCCAACCTTGCCGCGGCAGCAGGGGAAACAGCCGTTTTCTGAACGTCCCTTCTCCCCAGGAAATGACAGGTTGGACGCCACCAGCTCGCCCCGCCACTCCGGTGGAGGCGAGCCGGTCTCCTGTGCCGTCGCCGCGGTGATCACCCATCACCATCATCACCGCGTAGACCTGCTCACCGCTATTCGCGCCGACGGACTGCGCGTCGACCTGCTCATCGTCCCGGTCGGGGACCGCTCCCGTCGCCGCGCACGCGGTGATGGAGCCGGCCGCAGGACTGGAGGCGATCGGCCTTGGTGATGGGCCTTGCTCGGATTGCCGCTGTCCGTCGCCTCACCAAAGGGCTTGGCTGGTGCCAGCGGCCCCTAGCCGGGGGGTCGTGCCGATACCTCCGGAGCCGTTGAGGAACTGGATTCCGGGCGACTCTGAGGCCGGGATCTGTTCCGGGTGAGGGCCCATGACCACCGACCAGCTCAGCGTTCTCCGCGAGAAGGCGGGGTTTGACGGGATCATGCCGCCGCCGTGGCGGGCTCGATGAGTTTCCAGGGCAAGGTGGTCGACTGGGTGGCGGTCCACCGCCGCCACCATGCCTTCACCGACCGACCCGGTGACCCGCACTCGCCGTACCGGTACGGGATGAGCCTGCGCGGCCAGCTTCGCGACCGTGCCGTTGGAACCGGGCGCCGATCAGCGCCCTCCCGCCGAGCCGGGTCTCGGCCATCGCGACGTACCGAACTTCATCTCCAAGTCTTTTCTGTTTCGCCGTCCCAGGCCGGAGACCTCTCGATGAGAATTGCCATGATCGCACCGGACCATCCCGCCCGGCTGACCACCCTCGCCCTCGAACTGGGCCGGCTGGGCGATGACATCACGATCCACGCCCGGCGCGTGTCGCCGCTCAAACGCCGCACGACACTCGCCCCCGGAGTGGCCGTGGAGTACCTTCCCGCAGGTCCGGAACATCCTGTGGACGGCGCTCAGCTCCTGCCGCACCTGGGAGAGTTCGGGAGGCGCCTGGCCGCCCGGTGGGGCGATCGTCCGCCCGAGGTCGTGCACGCGCACGGCTGGACCGGCGGCCTCGCCGCCCTGGCCGGTTCCCAGTCGCACGGCTCCGCCAGGACACCCGTCCTGCAGAGCTTCGAACTGCTCGACTGCCGGTGCGGCCCGCGCGGCCCAGCGAGCCCTCCCAAACGCGCGAACCGCGGCGCGCAGGCCCGGCTGGAGCGCGCGCTGGGCCGGACGGCGGTGGCCAGCACCGTCGCCTGCACCCAGGACAAGGACGCCCTGATCCGTCTCGGCGTGCCGCGCAACCGGATCAGCGTCGTCCCCGGCGCCGTGGACATCGGCAAGTTCACCACCCGCGAACCGGCGTACCCGCGCGGAGAGCAGACCAGGCTGCTCATGACGACCGGTCCCGTGCCGGAGGGGGGCGCCGGGGCCGTCGTGCGGGCGCTCGCCGGCGTCCCCGGCGCTGAGCTGGTCATCGCCGGCGGTCCTGAACCCGCCTCACTCGAAACCGATCCCGGTGCCGGCCGGCTCCGGCTGCTCGCCAAGGAAGCGGGTGTCGACGACCGGGTGATCCTGCTCGGCAAGGTGCCGGCCAGGGTGGCCCCCCGGCTGATCCGCTCAGCCGACCTGATGCTCGCGCTCGGCCCCTATGACCCGTACGGTACCGCCGCGCTCGAAGCGATGGCCTGTGGCGTCCCGGTGATGGCCACCAGGGCCGGTGGCCATCTCGACACCGTCCTGGACGGCGTCACAGGGCTGCTCATCTCGGACCTGACACCGTCCGGCATCGCCCGTCGGCTCCGAGCCTCACTCGCGGACCCCACGCTCCTCCAAGCCCTCGGTATCGCGGGTGCCGACCGCGTCCGCGCGCGCCACTCCTGGCCCCGGATCGCCGCCGAGACCCACCGCCTCTACGAGGAGATCACCTGCTGAGCGTCCGCGGCATGTTCGACGAAGTTCCGCCGCGGCCTGCGGAGCCTCCCGAAACCCAGCGGGCGTTTCGAAGGTTCTTCCCGGTAGCCGCTACGACGAGTATCAGGCGACGACCGAACAGCACCGACGCCGCCACCTCCGACGTCGTTCGCAGGCTCAGCGGTCCTCCCGCCCCGCCGTTGTCTGATCGGTGGCGGCCAGCCAGCCCAGCCGCTGGGACATGGTGCGCGCGCAGCCGACGATGGCCGCCACGTGATCGGAGTCCTCGCTCGCGCGCCACAGGACCGACCATGGGTAGAAGGAAACCGGTTCGGTGAGTGGTCGCCAGATCGTTCCGGGGAGCGCTGCGATGCAGGAGGACGGCACGCAGTACAGGCAGCGTGCCTGGGCGACCAGGTCAGCCGCGGCACGGATGCTCTCCACGGTGCCCTCATACACCGTGGGGGTGAAACCGGCGGCCCGGCACATCTCCACGGTGAACTGGTTGAACTCCGGCGCCTGGGCCTCTTCGGCGAGCAGCAGCGGCTCCTGGGCCAACGCGGCGACGGGCACCGCCTTCAGGTCGGCGAACCGGTGACCGGGCGGGACCAGCACCCCGAGCGGGTCGCGACGGAACAGGTGTGAGGCGATCTGGGGCGGCGCGAGCGCGGCCCGGCCGATGCCCACGTCCAGGCGCCCGTCGATGAGCTGCTGGTACTGCTCGGGCACCCCCACCTCGACCTGGTGAATGACCAGATCGGGGTGGCGGGCCTGGACCTCGTGCAGGATCTGCGGCATCGAGTCATAGCTGGAATCGATGATCCCGACGCGCAGGGCGGGAGAGGCGCCGACGGCGCTGCGGGCCACCTGGGCGGCCCGGTCCACGTGCGCGAGAATCTGCCGCGCCTCGACCAGGAACAGGGCCCCGGCGGCGGTCAAGTCGACATGGTGCGTGCTGCGTTCCAGCAGCCGAACCCCCAGCTCACGCTCCAGCCGCTGCACCTGCTGGCTCAACGCCGACTGCACGATGTGTTCCCGGGCCGCCGCCCGCCCGAAATGCAACTCCTCGGCCAGTGTCACGAAGTAGCGCAGCTGGCGCAGTTCCATGTCGGCACCTCCTGCACACGACACCGCTACCCGCCACCGAGCCCATGCCGGGCCTGTTTCCGCGGGAAAGTCGTCCACCCGATCGTGGGTCTCCCTGGAGTGCGCCCGCCCTGGTGGCAGAACTCGTGCGCGCAGGGTTTCAGTGGTGATCCTACTGCCCACCCGAAGTGCGGGAAGGTCTATAGGACCTGTCTGAGGCGATCGGCTTTGGTGATGGGCACCGCTCACATTGCCCGTTTCCGTCGACGCGTCAATGGGGTTGACTCAAAGCAATGAGCCGGAACGACTGAAACGACCAGCCGGATTCGGTGTCTGAGTGATGGAGAAGGGGGGGCTTGCTATGGGCGCCAGCCGCAACAGATCCGGCCAGAGCATGTCCCTGGGCATGCCCCCGATCAGCCCGAACGGATCGGCGCCGCGTTGTGGGCACCTCGACGGGCTGGTGCCCGTCACACCGCGATCGGACCGATGCCCGGCCTGCCAGGCCCAGGGTGACAGCTGGACGACCTTGCGGGTCTGCCTGACCTGCGGCTGGGTGGCCTGTTGGCCGCGTCCAGGCGGGTGGTGTATGAGAAGGCCACCTCGCGATCTATTGATTAGTTAAGCACTGATTGCCTCAATTGTCACATCAGCATCATTGGTGTCGCTTTCGTGGCCGACTTTCTGGCAG
>NZ_BSTM01000071.1 GCF_030269515.1 Actinomadura sp. NBRC 104412
GCCTCAAGAACCGAGACCTCGGTCGCCCACCCGCGGCCAAACACAACCACGAACAGTAACCAACAACAACATCAAGGGGTTACGGTTCAAACGCCCTCAGGGGGTCACGATTGAGGCGCCGTTGACACAGGGCTTACCCGTGGAGGTCGCCGCGTTGGACGATTGGACGTGCCCGAAGCAGGGGCCTCGGAGCCCCCAGCCCCCGCGAGTCGGAGCACTCATCCGCGCGAAACCGTCTGTCACACCATCGCGCCGTTCGCGCGGATAAGTACTTTGGACCGTGGTGACGCAAGGTGCGGTAAGAGGAGGCACAGCCACCTCACCCGAGACGCACACGCGCCAGGCAGCGGCTTTTACGTTGGATGACGCTCGGGCTGGCATTCGCCCACGGTGCCGGCTACTCCCTTCGGTCGCCCCTACGGGGTGGCCTTCGGCCATGACCGGCCCCTTCCATGCCAGCACACAGGGAAGCCGCAGCCCTCGGGTCGTCGCGACCAAGCCACCGCAGCAGCGCACGAGAGATAGCAGCAACCGACCTGATCACCAGCTCTTTGGCGTGCCCCCGCCGTGCCCCACACGTGCCCGTGAGGGCGGTAAACAGGGGAATTCACGAGGACTCACGGTAACAAGGCAAAGAGCCCCCCTCAGGGCGTTACGCCTGGTGGGAAGGCTCTTTGGCTGGTGTGGCGGGTCCAGGATTCGAACCTGGGTAGGCTAAGCCGACGGATTTACAGCCCGCCATGGATCATGACGACGCTACCCCGTTGACCTGCGAAGACTTCGGCGTCGGTGCCCTCATGCGCGTGAAGCGTTCCGCGTATTTTCCGAATCTTGGTCTGGGAACCTCAGCGGTCCCCTGCCCGCACCTGTCACCCGAGCTTCCCACCTCAACCCCTCGACCACCCGTCACGGGACCGCCCTCTGCTTCCCGGAGCCGGAGTGCCCCCGCCGGAGGCACGTATGAACCTGCGCCCCGTCGCATGCGCCAGCTCGGCGGCGGCGCGTACCCCGTGGCTGCCGTCAGCCGGGCGGCCGGGCTCGGCCGGTGGCTTTCGCGCGCCCGCCTTCGGCCCGCCGGGGCGGGACCGGCCCCCAGGCCGCACGCCCGCCCCGGCGTCGCCGGGCGGGCGTTGCGGTGGCGCGAAGCGCCACCGCCCTTGATCTCAATGAGCTGAATTCGGCAATGATCACGAGGAATGCTTGCCTGTCAGGCTTTGGACGAGTGCGGATGTGTCCGCGAGGTGCTCCAGGACGGTGACGGCACCGGCGGCGCGTAGTTCGTCGGCGGGGGTGCGGCCTGAGGCAACGGCGATGATCTGGGCGCCGCCCTTCAACGCGGCTTCCACATCGCTGGTGGTGTCGCCGACGACGTACGTGGTGTCTCGCGTGTAGGTGTATCCGGTACGGCCGGTGGCTCGGGCTTGCGCTATGGGGACGAGGTTGGGGCGTACGGAATCGTCCGTCCCGTAGGCGCCTACGTCCAGGTCAAGCCACTGGGCCAGATCGAAGGTTTCAAGCTTGGCGATGGCTGAGGGTTTGGGGTTGCCGGTGAGGACGGTTTGGGTGATGTGGGGTAGCTCGGCGAGGGCGGCCAGGGCTTCGCGGGCTCCGGGAAGGGCGCGGCCTCGGCGGCGCATCTCGTCGGCTCGGGCTCGGTAGCCGGCGGCCTGGGCTTCGACGAACTTGGGGAAGTAGTCGCCTGGATCTTCGATGCCGTACAGCTCCAGGGTTTCGCGGAGGATGACTTGCTCGGTGCGGCCGGTGGCGTCGGGTAGGCGGTCGATGTGGTGGCCGGTGACCTGCCGGACGGCGTCGCGGAAGACTTCGCTGCCTACTCCTCCGGTTTCGATGAGCGTGTGGTCGATGTCCCACAGGATGAGCTTCGGGGTCGGCATGGTGCGGCCAGTGGCTTAAAGGTCTTTGAGCATGGCGTCCATGACGGGGCCTTCGCCGCCGATGGTGCCGATCGTGTACCAGCCCCAGCGTTCGTACATGGCGTGGGCGGGGGATCCGGGGATGGTGGCGAGTGTGGCGTAGTCCTCGGTGCGTGTGGTGAGCAGGGCGTCAAGGAGGGGGTGCGCCAAGCCCTGGCCTTGGTGGGCGTGGTGTATGTCCAGCTCGATGACGGCGAACTTGGTCGCTGTGAGGATGGGGTCAGGTGGGGGTGTGGCGTCGGCCCACCAGCCTCCGGCAGGGAAGCGAAAGCCGAAGCTGAAGCCGGCCAAGGCTCCGGCCACGTGGATCGTCACTAGGTCGAAGCCTGGGCTGTGGGCTTGGGCCTGTGTGCGGGCTGTGAACTGTTCGCGGCTGAAGAGGGGGTCGTCGCGGTGCGGGTCGTCCTTGCGTGCTGCTAGGTAGACCTCGGTCAGTTCGGGGAGCATTTCCAGTGTCTGCTCGCCGGTGTGGTGCGTGTACGTGGCGTCGGTCATGACCTGATCGCCTTGTGGGCTGGTGATGCGGCGAGTGCGAGTCGTTCGCGGTACTCGCTGATGATCGGATGGCCTTGCATTTCGGGTGGCACGGGTTGGAGGACCTGACTTGCCAAGTTGGTGATCATTGTGGTGTGGTGCCGTCATCAGTGGCGGCCGAGGAGTTGGGCGCGGCCGATGGGATGCCAGTCCCAGAGACGTTCGGGGCCGCGTTGGTCGACGAGGGTGACGGCATCGATGGTGACGGCGCAGCTCGGGATTTCACGGCCGAGGGCGGAGATGATCGGCTCGGCAGGTTGCTCGGCCTCGCTGTAGATAAGGGTGGCGTGCGGGACCCATCGGCTGGTGCCCTCGGTGTGGTCCTGTCGACCAGTCGCTTCGAGGGTCGCGGTCTGTATGGCCTCGCGGACCTGCTCCAGGTGCTCGGTGGGTCGGATAGCGAGGGCGATTGCCTCTGGGTGGTAGAAGAGTCGGTCCACGGTCACGCTGATAGGCGGCACCTTGGCTAGCAGTGCTGATGCGGTGGTGAGCATGTCTTGCTGTTGCTCGGTGGTTATCTTGTCGGTAGGGCCGACCACAAGCGTGGTGATGTGAAGCCATTCGAGCGGGGGCATGTGCAGGCCGCTGAAGGCGGCGAGTCGCTCCCGTGCGATGCGGGCGGCTTTGCGGGCCTCGGGTTGATCGCCTACGAGCATGTGCCAGTAGAGCGTGCCCTGGCCTGGTCCGGGTTCTTTGCGGTTCTGCCAACGGTTGATCATCCGTGTGGGCAGAGGGCTCATGAGAACTCCAGGTCGGGATCGTCTGTCAGGGCGGCGGCGTTGAAGTCTCGGATCTGCTGGCGGAGTTCGGTTGCTAGCGGGCTGTCTCGGAGCTGGCGACGGTTGAGTTGGCGGTCTAGTGTTTCGTATCTGAAGAATGTTTACACCTTTCCTTGGGAGTGGAATAATGACTGTTGTGGAGTTGTCGAAGCAGCAGCGTTCCTCTCTTGAGTCTGTGATCCGCCAGGGGGAATACGACAGATCGGTGGCGGCGCGCGCACAGTTCGTGCTGTG
>NZ_BSTM01000072.1 GCF_030269515.1 Actinomadura sp. NBRC 104412
ATCTCTTCCCGGTCGGCCAATGTCAGCATGTGTCGCACCGCCCCCACAGCAGCTCCCCCCGACGATCAACTCGCCGAGCAGGACTACACCACCACAAGATCAATTGCTACGACCGATTGAGGGCAGGGGCATTAGCCTGGGCAGAGTTTGATGCTGGGCAAGACCAAGCCCGCATCGTTGCATCTGTAGACCGTTCGGAAATCGTGAAGCCGCGCTATATCGAACGGCGTTTAACAGAAGGTAGTCGCGGAAAAACGATCGATGTAGCATGTCATCTACAAGTACGCCAGATGCTTGGTCCTGCGCTAGTCGTTGTGGATCAGCCAATGGCTTCTATTTCGGCTCTCCGTAAGCAGTGGATTTGGCTCTGTCGAATCCTACAGCGAGAATGGGCTAGCTTGCTAAGTAGTCCTCTCAAGGAGAAGCTAGGCCAACAAATAGACTCGATGAAATCACTTCGTTTTGTGGCAGCGTCATTAGACGAGCGATCAGAGGGCGATGTGTACTTGAGGGCACCTGATGACTTGCATGGCTTGCTCGGGAAGTGCCGGACTGTTTACCTGTGCGTTCCCCTCAATGACGCGCAGTTCGAAGAGATCTTAAACCAACTGTCGGCAGGGGCGGCACTTGTGGATCGGGGCTCTTGGTTGGACAACTCCAATTAGGCTGCACCCGACGTTCGGGAAGAGGAACTGGGGTTGGCTAGCCGGACCCTTAGCGATGACGAAGGCGGTATAATAAGCACATGGGCGGTGCTCCCTCCACACCTGTTAGCGATCAGTCATGGCTCGACGAGGCAGTTGCAGCCTTGAGGAAGCCGGACAAAGCCTGGTGCGATGAAGACCGGGTCAGCTTTGTTGTAGCAGCGAGAGAGCTGACGGCATGGCTTCATGACCGCCGTCCCTACGAAGGCCGACACAGGCCGGGCTGGCGGTCAGCCCTCCGTGACTTCTTTCAAGCCGCGGGGGACCTTGGTCCCGAGGTAACCAGGAGCCTCGGTGGTGAGCTGCCGCGATGTCGATCAATAGCCCAGGATCTTCAGTCGAAAATTACCGCGCTGTCACCGGTTAGTTTCAAGGCGTTGCTGGCTACCCAAAGCAACGCATATCGAACAGCTTTTCAGGGTTTGATCGGCCGGTTTAGTGATGCAGACGTGCGACTTGCGGCATGGAACGATGTTCTCGCGGGATATCGGACTTCGGTTGTTTCCCATCAAGAGCTGGCGAAGCGCCGCGACTTGTTCCTGGCGGTTATCCGCGCAGCGAACCTAAGCCCGGACCGGATAGCTAGTAATCTCCGCGGAGTGCTCTCCAACAATGCCTTTGAAATCTTTGCTACCAGGCGTGCACTGGGAGACGCTGATGCCGCCCGATCAGATGCCTACCCTCGCCCCAACCAATCGGCGAATCTTGGAGAGAGTGAGCGTCTGTCTCTCTGTGAGCGCCTTCTAACACAGTCGCCGCAGCGAGCTCATTACGTGGTGTGGGTGGTGTTCCAGCACGCATCCATGACGCGGATGGTGCAGACGGTTGGGCCAATCACTTTTTATGACGCAGAATTGATCAAATCTCTTTTGCAAGCTAAAGAAGACGTGCTGGAGCGGCTCCCTGAGGAACTGAGAGATAAAGAATCGTTTTTCCAGCCATCACAGCTGCCCGAGGAGCGCGATACTGTACTGGCTCGTGTCGACCTGGGCATGAGCTCGTTTGCCGATCCCGTACTTGCAGCACGCGAACAGGCTGAGGCCGTCGTCGCGCTAGCCGGCTTTCGCTTTGGCAGGCCAAGGTGGCGGATTCTCCAGGGGTACCTGCTTGCAGTGGATGGACGCATCAGGGGGATGGGCGCGTTTATGCCGCTGCGCGACCCTGACTCTTTGCCGGTATCTGCATCTTCTGACCCCATGAGCGATCTTCTTCAGATGGTGGAAGCTGACCTGGCGCCACATCTTCCGGTGGATAACCCCGAACTGATCGAGCTCATCGAAGCGCTGCACACTTGGCAGAAGACGGATCGGGAGGAGCCGCTCTCCTCGATAATCTTGCATATGCGCATCGTGGAGCTTGTCGCGGCCCGTGTTACTCACGGAGCCTGGTACGAGTTCCTCGATGACTACCTCTGTTCCACCTGGGTGCGCGACAAGATATTGGACATGCTCCATTCAGCCGTCTTTGATGCCGCCTACGGGCATATTGAGGGGTTGTCGTCGGCGCAAGAGCAAGAAAGGAGGGACATTCAACTTGCTCTGTTTAAGAGTACGGGCTACGGCCATGAGATAGATCTTGCCAAGGCGTACGAAGCCCTCCCAAGACTTGTGAGTATGCATCCGCCGCAGAGCCAAAGCGGGCGCGAGCTGCGGCATGTGATGAACCTGCTGTCGTCACCGGCGAGCATAGTCACCTTGCGTGACGACTTGCTTGACCGGTGGGATATCGCGAGAGAGCGCTTGCAGCGAATCCGTAACGCGCTCGCGCATGGCGGCCCCGTGGACGTTGATGGCGCTAAGACAGTCCATGGATTCGCCCGTCAGTTGGCAGCATGGAGCCTCAGCAGAAGCCTGGCAGGCATCTTGAAGAGGAATGGCGTAGTTGACGAGCACACTCGTCGTCGGGACGAGGCTAACTCGTGGTTCGCAGCCGTTCCCAATGCGGCTGACGCCAAAAGTGCGATCTTTCCAAACTAGGCTGCCTTTTCGCTGCCTGCCCAACACGCGGCCTGGTTTCGCTGCTTGGCTGCTAGGCGTCCAGGAAATCCCACTCGCTGCCTAGCACCCATCGCAGCGCTGACAGCTTGCCATTGACGAATCCCCATTCCCAGTCGTCCCACGGGCCAACATTCTCGGCGCCGTACCGTTGCTTAATTGCTTGCATTATTCGCCCTTCCTCGATGTGTTCAAGATGGATCATCGTCCGAACGTGCCAGACCTTATCGAAGTACTCTCGCTCGGCTTCGAGTATCTCCGTGAAAGTCCGAGGCTCTTCCCGCAGAACGTCAGCCTCCTCGGCTAGTTCAGTAAATTCATCACCAAAATGCTCGGTGAGCGCGGTTTCAAGGCCCTCGACGGCGTATTTGTAGTGCGACGTGTCTCTGGCAAATGAGCTTGCCAGATCGGGATGTGGTTGCCGTCGGTCGCCGTTGGGCAAAGAAAAGTCTTGGTAGTTGGATGTCACAAAGCAATAGTGGTCTTCTCTGGCTGCTTGCGCCTGGACTGCCTGCCCTCAATCGGTCGTAGCAATTGATCTTGTGGTGGTGTAGTCCTGCTCGGCGAGTTGATCGTCGGGGGGAGCTGCTGTGGGGGCGGTGCGACACATGCTGACATTGGCCGACCGGGAAGAGAT
>NZ_BSTM01000073.1 GCF_030269515.1 Actinomadura sp. NBRC 104412
CGTTGTTCTACCGGGGCTCCACGTCCCGTTTCACCGCCCGGCGATCTGCCCGCGTGTCTCCCCGGACCGCATCCTTCAGGCCACAGAAAGCCTCGTTGTCCGGTTCGAAATCTCTGAGATCACCTCAGTCACGCGAAATGCCCACTTGAGAAATTCGCTATCTTCAAGAAACGCGGGTAGACTTATAGCAGTCCGGCAATGACAAACTTCCCATCTCGGGGCTGACTTGTCACACCGGCTCACCCCAGAAGGGGGATGCCATGCCGACCTCGTATCGCACTCGACGCCCCATCCGGCCAAGCACGGACCGCACCGTTCAGGTGACGGGCCTTCCCCGGTTCTGGTCGGCCTCGCTCGCAGCAACGGCAGTCATCGTGTTCGCCGTGTCCCAGATGACGATCTCGCCGGTCATCGCACTGATCGTGGCGTTGGCGACGGCCGCGGCCGGTGCGCTCGCCGGCACCCGGATCTTCGGAACCGGCCGGAACCGCCGAACGCCAAGCCGCGTATCGGCTCGCGGCCGGCGCTAGCGCGACCAGCACGCCACCCCACGGCGGTGCGGGGACCACGACGGTCCCGCGCCGGGCATGAGCCCGACCGCCGCCCACCGAACGATCGGACATCCTCATGACAACCACGCACACTGCTCGCACGGAAGGCCATCCCACAAGGGAGACGGCCGTCTTCGCCCACCCCGACCACACACTCGTCAGGGTGCGCGGTGACCTCGACATCGCCACCGCACCGGTGCTGCGGGAACAACTGATCGCCGCACTCCGCCCCCGCACGGGACCGCTGATCCTGGACCTGTCCGGAGTCTCGTTCTGCGACGCCGCCGGACTGGCGGTGCTGATCGGTATCCAGCGCCGTGCCGTCGCCCGCGGCATCGTCATGCTGCTGGCCGCCCCAGGACCGAGGCTGTCCGCCCTGCTGGAACTCACCGGGCTGGACCGCGGCCTGTCGGTCCACCAGACGGTGACCGATGCGCGCGTCTGGTCCCGCACCCACACCGACGTGATCCGCCATCAGCCCCATCGGGTGTCCTCCGCGATCCCGGCACGTTGAGCCCGCCATCGGTGGAGGTGCGCTTCGAACCGCACGCCCCGGCGCGCAAGACTGCTCTCCCGCGAGAACAGCAGCACATCACCTCAAGCGCGGGCACTGCCCCATTCGTCCTGGCGCTCCCGCGCCCGAGGCCGGGCTGAGCCTGCACCTGCCCACGCAGTACACCATCATCGTCTCCGTCCTGTCCTACTGGATGATTCGGCCGGGGACGGTTGGGTGCGTGGCGGCTTGCCCGGGCCCGGAGACGCGGTTGATGGTGCTGATGGGCCCTATTCCGGTCCACCCGCGTCGATCGGCGATCACGCTGCCCTCGTTCGCATCAGGAGGCCGCCGGTCCAGGGCCGCCCGCTCGGGGAGGAGCGGGCGGCCCCGGAGCCTTGGCCCAATTTCCCCTAGGCAGTGTGGACCGGCCACGTCCCAGCCAAGCAGGATGACCCGAGGATGGACACAGCCAATCCATGCGCAACCCATCACTCGCGCTGATAACCGCGTCGCCTCGACCGGAAATCCGCAGCAAATCAGGAGCGGTTATTTCGCGCGCCGGCGCCGGCGGGTCGCGATGCGCGAGCGAATCACCCAGAAACTATGTCCGTTTCCCGCATATCGGCGACTACTCGGGTAGACTCAAATTATCCGGTAAACGATGACATCCCCCGTTCTGGGGTTTATCCGTCACACCGGCCCGCCCCCGGAGAGGGGGGAGTCATGCAGACCTCGCACAAGCCGCGCGCCAACGGGCAGACCGGTTCGGCGTCCCAGCTCAGAGCACCTGGCCCCGGAGTGCCCGATCGGCTCAAGCCCTTGCACGCGCCGGGAACGGGAACGGTGACGGTGGCCCGCACCAGCGTGGTGTGGATCGGGCTGTGGGCCGTCGCGGTCATCTTGGCCGTCTTCATGGTGTTCGTGGTGAGCAACACCGGCGACGTACGGGTCTCCTTCGCCGGCATGAGCGGCGTCCTGCCACTGGCGCTCGTGCTCATGGCCGCCATGGCCGCCGGGATCGCGGTCACCTTGATCCTGGGAACCGCCCGCCTCACCCAACTGCGCCCGCTGACCCGCAAGCGCCTCCGCTGAGAAACCGGCCCGCCGCACCGATCGAAACCCTCCAGGAAGGCGCCCGCCATGTGGACCACCGCCGAACGCCGCACAACGATCAGCCTGTCACCGCCCTCGACCCCACGGCTGCGGCTGCGCCCGGCGGTTCCTCCCGGCTCGGCGCGGACCGCGCTGGACGGCGCCTGGTGGCCCCGGTCGGCCGACCCGGTCGCGGAGCTGCCGGGCCTGATCCTGGCCCTGCAGGACCACGGCCCCATCGATGACCATGGTCCCATCACCCACGTCCTGCTCCGGGTGGCCGACTGGGACAGCCGTCCCCGCCGGCTGCGCATCGACGGCCCGGCCGATACCCGGGTGGTGCGGCTGAGCTGGTTCGATACCCTGCCGCCCGGGCTGCTCACCGCGATCTACGCCGACGGCCGGCGCGTGGACCTGTTCTCCGTCCCGGCCGCCACGCCCCACACCGAAGCCGAAGCCTCGATGGAGCTCGCGTCGGACCCTCACAACCTCCTTCACACCCCTGACCTGCTGGCCGTCCTCACCCCGCCGCCGCCCGGCCGGACGAACCCGGCCGGCACCCCGGCGGTGCCAGAGAGCGTCTGGGAGTCCGAGGGCGGACGCCTTCGGCAAGGCGGCGCGGCGCGTTGATCCGCTCCGCCCCCCCGCACGACCCATCATCCGGCCGTACGGGTCGGCGTTCCCTGTGATCGGGGATCACCATGACCACGCTCACCACCACCGCGCCCGCCTGCTGATCCTTGACCCGGGGAGGTGGCGTCCACCGACGCGGATGGACTGGCCGTGCTGGTCGGCATCCAGCGTCGCGCCGCCGGGCTCGGCCGCCCCCTCGCCGTTCACCGCAGCCCCGGACGTCCACGCCGAAATCACCGCATGACCTTGCGAACGATGGGCTAGTGTTGTGAGTCGTTAATTCGTTGGCAGTATGCGGCGAGGGTTTCGAGGATTTCGTCGGCGGGTTTGGTCCACACGTACGGCTTGGGGTCCTTGTTCCACTCGTTGACCCAGCCGCGGACGTCG
>NZ_BSTM01000074.1 GCF_030269515.1 Actinomadura sp. NBRC 104412
CCTCAAGAACCGAGACCTCGGTCGCCCACCCGCGGCCAAACACAACCACGAACAGTAACCAACAACAACATCAAGGGGTTACGGTTCAAACGCCCTCAGGGGGTCACGATTGAGGCGCCGTTGACACTGTCCTTCCATGAGAAATGAGGGACCCACCACGACGCCAACGACGGCCGCCAGGTCTCGGCGCCCCCGGTGGGCGTTGTAACCCGCAACCGGGCGACGTTGACAACCCGGTGGCGGTTGATCAAAACGGGAATGACACACGTACCCACTTGCCGGGGGTGGTGCGGACGACCGTGAAGTCTCGACCCACCCCCTGCACGATGCCCAGCCCACGCCCGCGCTCCAGTTCCTCAGGCGCGAAGGCGGCCAGAACGGCGTCCAGGTCCGCGCCATCCGCCAGCGTCACCAGCGGATCAGGCTGGGATTGAGGCACCTGGGGGGAGGCGTCCCACACACCCAAGCCCACCCAGCCGGCACCGACCTCGACCCTCATCCGGATCTCCACGTCGGCCGGTCCGTGGCGGCAGGCGTTGGTGAGCAACTCGCTCGCGGCCAGCCTCACATCCTCCACCACCGGACCGGGCACGCCCGCCCTCTCCAGCCACGTCGCCATCAACGCGCGCCAGCCGTAGGGAAGCGTGTCCAACGGCAACGCCTTCCAGTCCAAACTGTGGACAATGGTCGCGGTCACTTGTCCGGCACCCCTCTTTGGGCTCCAAGGTCGGAACTGGCCATCGGCACACACCAAGGGGAGCGACGGCCAGCGGGCTTACCACTGGGACGGCGAACCGGCCATCAACGCCGAGATGGCGTCGTCGTACGCGCTCGCCTCGGACCTCAGCACCCGACCGCCGAAGTCGTCCCGGGGACGGCGACCGGCCAGCCGGTAGGTCTCTTCGCACGCCAGGTGCAGGTACTCGATCACCGGTCGCCGCAACAGACGCAGAATGATCATCTTCATGCTTCGCCGGTCCACATCGCTCAGCGCGCACGCCCGGACGCGGCGCGGGTCGTACAGGGCAAGTGCAGCGTTCCGCAGCGCACAGGCGGCCCTGTGCAGACTCATGGCGGTAGCGGCGCCCTCCTCGGTCATCAGGTCCACCGAGTAGGCGATCTTGTCCGCCTTCACCGCCTCCGCATCGAGAAACCTGGCGACAAGCCGGCGCACGAGGCCACCTCCACCCCGCAGGGGGATCGTCGCGGACATGTCGGCCACCTCCGTTCGCTGGCGCCCGGGCAATGCGGACGGGACATCCAGATTCGTCATGTCCAAGAGCGTTCCGTGAGCTGCGGGACCTCTCGACAGGCTTCTAGGGACGTCTAGGGACGTCTTCTGTTAGCGTCAGGGACGACGCAGACGCATCGGGAGACCTGGTGAACGACTTGTTGCGGCGCGCACTCCTAGACGCAAACCTCACCGAGGCCGACGTAGCCGAACGCCTCGGCGTAAACCCCAAGACCGTCCACCGCTGGCTAACCGGACGCGTCCCCTACCCCCGCCACCGAGCCAAGGTCGCCGCACTCCTCCACACCGACGAGACCACCCTGTGGCCGCAAACCCGACAACGCCGCGCTTCCCCCGAACCCCCTACGGCCGAAATCCTCGCCGCATACCCTCACCGATGGGCCGTCCCCCGCCACGTCTGGCAACACCACTTTGAGAGCGCACAACACGAGATCGGCATCCTCGCCTACGCCAGCCTCTTCCTCGCCGAGGACGCCGGCCTAGTCCGCACGCTCGCCGAGAAAGCCCGTACAGGCGTCACCGTCCGACTCCTCCTCGGCAACCCAGACGGCCCAAGAATCGCCGAACGCGGCACCGACGAGGGCGTAGGCGACTCCCTGGCCGCCAAAATCCGCAACGCGCTCGTCCTCTACCGCCCTCTCTTCGAAATCGACGGCGTCGAGCTACGGCTACATGACACGGTCCTCTATAACTCGATCTACCGTTCTGACAATGACCTACTAGTCAACCCCCATGCATATGGAATCCCCGCATCTCAGGCCCCGATCCTGCACCTCCGACAGACCGAAGCGAACGATATAGCGACGACCTACGCAGAAAGCTTCGTACGCACCTGGTCCGACGCTACTCGTTATTGACGCCGTTCTGGTCTTCGGATTCTTGTGCAGACTTTTCTCACACCTATCAGGGCGACCCGAGAACGGCCGCACGCGCCAACTCAGCGCCAGGTCCGATGGCCTCCGCTTGAGGGCTCCGGCCGAAGGGCCAGGCCACAGCCGGTCGGCGGGCGCCAAGAACAAAAGGGGTAACCCGGGCCGCTCGAAGAGCGGCAGCCAGGCAGTCACGGGGCCGAGCTGGTCATGCCATACCGCTGGTCGCTTCCAACCTTGCGCGGGGACCCCGCGCGGGGCCTCACGACGGCCAGCGCGGGCTATGAGGTCTCGCGTCGAACACGTATTCGAGTAACGTCTGAGCTGTGGAAACTTTTCCTCCGTCACCCTGGGATCAAGCGCGCCACGGGAGCCCAACGGGGAGCCATTGTGTTTCGACTACCCCCGACTCGCCGTGATCCTCTCAGGGCGTTGATTGAGTGAGAGGCGCCCCGTTCGTTCACGTCCACTGGAGTGGTGTATGGGGTCTGTGTGATCTATGACCGGTTCGTGTCGTGATGGGCGAGTCCCCGTGACGTGAGACGGCCACCTCGTGATCCTTCGAGTCGACCAAGACCAGTG
>NZ_BSTM01000075.1 GCF_030269515.1 Actinomadura sp. NBRC 104412
CGCCGACGCCGCTGAGGCCGGCATCAACCGCATCTGCCAGGACCAACAGCTCGCATGGTCCTTCCTGGCCCACACCGGACTGGAAATCCACCCTCCAACACCACACAACTAACGAAAAGCTCAGTAGTACCCCCAGTCCTCAAACCCACCCCGGGACCTGTCCTGTGTCCCGGGCGATGACCGGGTGGGTGTTCGTGCCCGCCCGGTCATTTCGTGCTGCACAGAAAAGCAAGTTCTCTCCGTCACCGACCCGAAAGGGGATCTTGTCATGTCCAAGTCCAAGCTGCTCGGCCGGCTGCTGTGGACGCCGGTGTTCTGGTTCGTCGCCGCCATCGTCGCCTACGAGTGGCACCTCAACGGCGTCTTCCTGGTCGTCGCGCTCGCCGCCGGCACCGCCGTCGCGCTGTGGACCACCTCCGGCGGCAACGAGAAGGCCAGCGAGTAGCTCACCCGGCGCGGCCACACCCACCGTTCCACGGGGACGACCTCGGGCCTTGCAAGGGCCGAGGTCGTCCCCGCTCTGTGCAGGACCGCGCACCGACCAGCCACACCTTTGGAGGAGATTCGATGAGCAATGACAACCTTCGCCTGGTCACGATCATCTTGGACCGGTCAGGCTCCATGCAGGCGGTCAAGGACGACGCCGAGGGCGGCTTGAAGGCGTTTTTGGCCGCGCAGCGCGAGGCGCCCGGCCTGACCCTGGTCACGCTGCGGCAGTTCGACGACGAGGTCGAGACCGTGTTTCAGCGGACGCCGCTGTATGACGTGCCGGACTTCACGCTGCGTCCGCGGGGCACGACGGCGCTGCTGGATGCGATCGGGTCCACCGTCGCCGCGACCGAGGAGCACCTGGCCAAGCACATGGCCGCGCAGGAGCGTCCGGGCGAGGTCGTGTACGTGATCGTCACCGACGGGCACGAGAACGCCTCTCGCGAGTGGACCGCGCAGCAGGTCAAGGACACCATCACCCGCCAGCGCGGCAGGGGCCGGGTGTTCGTGTTCCTCGGCGCGGATCAGGACGCGATCACCGTGGCGGGCGGTATCGGCATCGGCGCCGAGACGTCGCTGTCGTACTCCTCGGCCAACACCCGCGACTCGCTGACCTCGGCGGGTCATACCGTGGCGCGCGGGTCCAGGTCGGGTGACTACTCCTTCACCCGGGAGGAGCGGACGCGGGCGGCCGGGTCGTGACCAGGCCGTACCCCGTCGCCGGGGCTGCGGGACCCGCGCAGGTCCCCCAGCCCCCCGCCGCAGGCGGCCCTGCCGGCAGCGGTGACACGCGTTGGGCGGGCGAGGCCGACGCACCCGGCGACGCCGTTCCCGGTGTGCCCGGGTGCGGTTCTGCGGCCCCGGTCGCAGGTGGCCGGTTCGCCAGGCTGTGTCACCGGCTGGGGGCCCGCTTCCACACGCCCGACATCTGCGGTGACCGGCCCGGGCTGGCCAAGCTGGCCGCCTACGCCCACTACGGCGCCGGCGCACCGGAGGGCGGGCCGCTGCGCACCGGCCAGATCTGGTGGTTCCGGCTGGTGTGCCTGCCGATCACCGCGTGGGCCTACTGGAAGGCGTGGGCGCTGGAGCGCCCGTTGCGCGGCGCGCCCTTTTTGATCGTGCAGGTCTGGTGGTGGCTGCTCAACATCGCCGTCTTCCTCCACCTGCTGTGAAACACCCAGAACAGAGAAAGGGAGGGATCCGCCATGAATGGCCTTGTCGATCTCGGAAGTAGCCTCGGCGGGCTGGACCTCAAGAGCATCGTGCTCAACCTGGTGTTCCTGACGGTTCCCGGGCTGGCCCTGGCCAAGGGGTTGCAGCGATTCCGCGTTCCCGCCGGGACCGACGAGATGGGATTCGGCGGCGAGGCTGGCCGCAGGGGCCGGGCGAAGGCGCACATGCAGCAGCTGGGCGGCCAGCTCGCTTCGTTCGTCACCATCGTGGCGTTGCTGACGGCCGGGCTCGGACTGGTTCCGCTGGTCAGGGCGGTCTACGAGCTGGTTTCCCGCGTGGACCCGGCGGCGCCCGCGGTGATCGGCGTCATCGTGGTGGCGGCGCTGCTGGTCAAGGGATTCGTTATGGCACGCGACCTGATGGACAGCAAGGTCGACCGGCCGCAGCTGTGGCTGGCGCCGGTGCCGCTGCTGGCGCTGCTGATCTGGGTCGCGCCGGTGGTCGCCGACCAGATCACCGACCAGGCCGGGCAGACCGTCCGGATGATCGTGGACGAGGCCAAGGCCGACGGGCAGGCACGCGACAGCGAACACCCCTCCGGCAAGGACGAACCCGACACCGGCAAGCCCGACACCGGCAAGCCCGGCAAGGAAGAGCCGGATGAGGATGACGATGCGCAAGGCG
Organism: Actinomadura sp. NBRC 104412; assembly: GCF_030269515.1. Classification (GTDB taxonomy): domain Bacteria; phylum Actinomycetota; class Actinomycetes; order Streptosporangiales; family Streptosporangiaceae; genus Spirillospora. The sequence continues at coordinate 2,347 of NZ_BSTM01000075.1, forward strand.
GCGCCGGTTCTGGGGAGCAGGACCGGTGAGCAGGCTCGCCGCCGCCGCTGCCGCAGCAGCAGGTGAGGTTCCCCCCGTAGCACGGACACCTGCGGTGAGGTCACTCGGTGGTGTCTGAGGGCAGGTTGAGCCCTTCGAACGTGACGGGGCTGTGCATCCCGATACTGGAATGCCGCCTGTATGGATT
>NZ_BSTM01000076.1 GCF_030269515.1 Actinomadura sp. NBRC 104412
TGGGGGCGGAGGGTTGTGGAAGATCACCCGTCCTACCAGGGGCTTTGCCATGCACCCGGCCCGCCACACCGCTCGCGATCATGCTGTGACCAGCAACCTCTCCGCCGCCACTGAAAAAGGTTCAGTGGTAAGTCGCGATCTTGCTGGTGGGGTCCTGGGCATGCAGACGGCCACCGCGTGATCATCGATGTTTGTGAGGACAACCGAAGATCACGTGATGGCCGCTGGGCCCAGCGTAGATGCTGGCCGGTGGCAGCTGATGCTGGAGGATCTACTCGGTCGCCTGGCCTGCAGGTTCGTGCGAGTGGAGACCCGGCGGCGGTTCCGCGGCCTGCTGGCGGGGCTGCTGGCCGAGTTGCCGCGCAAGAATTGCTGGACCATCGCCGAGCACGTCGGGGACCTCAACCCCTACGGGATGCAGTATCTGCTGGGACGGGCGGTGTGGGATGCCGACCAGGTTCGTGATGACCTGCGCACCTACGTCACCGAGCACCTCGGCGGGGCCGATAAGGGGCCGGGGGCGGTGCTGGTGGTGGACGAGACCGGTGATCTGAAGAAGGGCACCGGCACGGCCGGGGTCCAGCGCCAGTACACCGGCACCGCCGGGCGGATCGAAAACAGCCAGGTTGCAGTGTTCATGGCGTATGCGACCGACGCCGGGCACGCCTTCATCGACCGGGAGTTGTACCTGCCGAAGGTCTGGGCCGGCGACGCCGAGCGGCGCGCAGCGGCCCGGGTGCCCGAGGAGGTGACCTTCGCGACCAAACCGGAACTGGCCCGCCGCATGCTCGCCCGTGCCCTGGACGCCGGGGTACCCGCCGGCTGGGTGGCGGCCGATGAGGTCTACGGGCAAAGCCCACGGCTGCGCACCGGGCTGGAGACGCGGGGCATCGGATATGTGCTGGCGGTGGCCTGCGACCACCGCGTCACCGTGGGGATCGGCGTGCGCCGCGCCGATCAGATCGCCGTCGCCGTGCCCAAGCGGGCCTGGCAGAAGCTGCCGGCCGGGGCCGGAGCCACGGGACAGCGCTGGTATGACTGGGCGCTGGTCGGCATCGACCGGGTCGGCCCGGGTTGCCGGTGGCTGCTGATCCGCCGCAACCGCCGCACCCGTGAGCTGGCGTTCTACCGCTGCTACGCGCCCCGGCCGACGCCGTTGCCGGTCCTGGTCACGGTGGCGGGACGCCGCTGGAGGATCGAGGAGGCCTTCCAGGCCGGCAAGGGCCTGTGCGGCCTGGACCAGCACCAGGTCCGCACCTGGAGGTCCTGGTACCGATGGACCACCCTGGCCATGCTCGCCCACGCCTTCCTGACCGCAGCGGCGGTGTCCGAGCACGCTCGCCTCCCGAGCGAGCCCGATCTGATACCGCTCACCCTCGCCGAGGTCCAACGCCTGATGGCCCGACTCACCACTGATCCACCGCCGACCATCGAGCACTGCCGCCACTGGTCACGCTGGCGCCGACGCCATCAAGCCCACGCCCGCACATGCCACTACCAGCGACAACAGACTCAAAGACGCTGAAGATCGCGACTTACCACTGGAGTATTAGGGACTTCCGAAGCTGGCCCACATTTGTGGGTATCACTCCTGGAAAAGTTGCGAGAAATCGCGGCGGATCCAAGCATCACCACGGAAGGGTGATTGCATTGGCGCGTAAGCGTCGAAGCAACAACGGTAGGCACGGACCGAGCTGCCCCTGCCAGCGCTGTGATGAGCGCTGGCCGGAGGACGGCACGGTATCGACGCCGAGCGGCCCGAACCCGCTCCAGGTGGCGGGCACGGCTCTCGGCATCATGGGCGCCGTGGCCGGTACCGGCGCGACCGACCTGGACACGCAGGCCCAGAACTACGGCCAGGACTTCGGCCGCCATCGGGCCAACAGCGAACGCACCGAACGCTCCGCGTCCTACAGGAACGGGACCCTCAACAAGGGGAACCAGACCAGGGGTAACAGCCAGCAGTAGACCAGGTCCGGTCGAACCCTGGCTCCCCGGCCCGCCTGCGCGCCTCAGCGCGCAGGCGGGCTCCACCCATGCGAGATCGACATCATGAAACTTCTCAAGAAAATCACAGGAATCATCTTCTTATTACTAGGGCTGACGCTGGCTGGCCTGGGACTTTATGCCCTTTTCGGAGGGCAGATGCTCGCAGTAGTTCTGATATTGCCGGGCCTCGCTCTCATCTGTGCGAGTATATTGCTCCTTCGGCATGGCAAACTTCGAGACTTCCTTGAAAATATCATCATGTGGTCTTAGTTGCACTTGGTGCAAGCGATTCTTACTTCACGCATGCAAGTGTTTTTTATATAGGGTTGAGGGACTTCCGAGGTCATGCTCGTTATGTGGGCATCCAATCTAGTGTTTCGTATCTGAAGAATGTTTACACCTTTCCTTGGGAGTGGAATAATGACTGTTGTGGAGTTGTCGAAGCAGCAGCGTTCCTCTCTTGAGTCTGTGATCCGCCAGGGGGAATACGACAGA
>NZ_BSTM01000077.1 GCF_030269515.1 Actinomadura sp. NBRC 104412
TGTCGGTGGCGGCTGAAGAATGACCCCCTGTGGACGCGCGAACCTTGACCCCCTTCATCCTCTGGAGGGTGATCAAGGTGGAGGACTGGGCAGAGATCCGTCGGCTGTATCGGGCTGAGGGGATGCCGATCAAGGCGATCGCCCGGCATCTGGGCCTCGCGCGGAACACGGTGCGCAAGGCGCTGGCGTCGAGCGAGCCGCCCAAGTACCGGCGTAAGAGCAAGGGCTCGATCGTGGATGCGGTCGAGCCACAGATCCGTGAGCTGCTGAAGGAGTTCCCCGGGATGCCGACGACGGTGATCGCCGAGCGGATCGGGTGGGAACGGTCGATGACGGTGCTCAAGGACCGGGTTCGGCTGTTGCGGCCGGAGTACAAGCCCGCCGACCCGTCGTCACGGACGACGTATCAGCCCGGTGAGCTGGCGCAGTGTGACCTGTGGTTCCCGGCGGCCAAGGTCCCGGTCGGGGCCGGGCAGCAGTGCAGCCCGCCGGTGCTGGTGATGGTGTCGGGGTATTCGCGGTGGCTGCTGGCGTTGATGCTGCCCTCGCGGGCGGCCGGTGACCTGTTCGCCGGGATGTGGGCGCTGTTGTGCACGCTGGGCGGGGTGCCCAAGACGCTGGTGTGGGACAACGAGGGCGCGATCGGGCAGTGGAACGGCGGCCGCCCGCGGCTGACCGCCGAGGCCAACGCGTTCCGCGGCACCCTGGGCATCAAGATCGTGCAGTGCCGCCCTGGCGATCCGGAGGCCAAGGGCCTGGTCGAGCGGGCCAACGGGTATCTGGAGACCTCGTTCCTGCCGGGCCGGTCGTTCACCGGCCCTGATGACTTCAACGACCAGCTGACCTGGTGGCTGGGCCATCACGCCAACGTCCGTCATCATCGGCGGATCGAGTGCCGTCCGGCCGATCGGCTGGTGGCCGACCGGGCAGCGATGGTCGCGTTGCCGCCGGTCGCGCCGGTTGTCGGTTGGCGCACCTCGACCCGGCTGGCTCGCGATCACTACGTCCGCGTCGCCTCCAACGACTACTCGGTCCACCCGTCGGCGATCGGGCGGTTGGTCGAGGTTGTCGCCGACCTGGACCAGGTGCGGGTCAGTTGCGGCGGGCACAACGTTGCGGCGCATCCGCGGTGCTGGGCCGTTCACCAGACCATCACCGATCCGGTGCATGCCCAGGCCGCCACGGCCATGCGCCGTTCCCGTTGGCAGGTCACCCGGCCGCTGGCCGATACCCAGGTCGAGCAGCGGCGACTGGCCGACTACGACACTGTGTTCGGCGTCAACGGCACCGTCGACGACACCGAGGGGGTCGCGTGATGGCCGGCACCCGAACCAAGAGCACCGCAACGACGACCACAGCGACCGGCGCCGCAGCGGCGAGCAGCGGCCGCAACGTCGAAGCCGAGCTGGCCTACCTCACTCGGGTGCTCAAGGCACCATCCCTGGCGGCCTCGATCGAGCGGCTGGCCGAACGGGCCCGCGCCGAGTCCTGGACGCACGAGGAGTTCCTGGCCGCCTGCCTGCAACGCGAGGTCGCCGCCCGCGAAGCCCACGGCGGCGAAGGCCGCATTAAAGCCGCCCGCTTTCCGGCCAGAAAGTCGCTGGAGGACTTCGACTACGACCACCAGCGGTCACTGAAACGCGAGGTCATCGCTCACCTGGCCACGCTCGACTTCGTCACCGCCCGCGAGAACGTCATCTTCCTGGGACCACCGGGAACGGGCAAAACGCACCTGTCGACCGGGCTGGGCATCCGGGCCTGCCAGGCCGGGCACCGGGTCGCGTTCGCGACCGCAGCCGAATGGGTCGCCCGGCTCGCCGAAGCCCACGCCGCCGGCCGACTCCAGGAAGAGCTGGTGAAACTCGCCCGCATCCCGGTTCTGGTCGTGGACGAGGTCGGCTATATCCCCTTCAAAGCCGAAGCCGCGAACCTGTTCTTCCAGCTGGTCTCGTCAAGATACGAACGGGCAAGCTTGATCGTCACAAGCAACATGCCCTTCGGCCGCTGGGGCGAGGTGTTCGGCGACGACGTGGTCGCCGCCGCCATGATCGACCGCCTCGTCCACCACGCCGAGGTCATCAGCCTGAAGGGAGACAGCTACCGCCTCAAGAACCGAGACCTCGGTCGCCCACCCGCGGCCAAACACAACCACGAACAGTAACCAACAACAACATCAAGGGGTTACGGTTCAAACGCCCTCAGGGGGTCACGATTGAGGCGCCGTTGACA
>NZ_BSTM01000078.1 GCF_030269515.1 Actinomadura sp. NBRC 104412
CTAGGAGCCCACTGAATAAGGCGTGGTTGGGGCGGGAAGGGCGCCGACAAGGCCGTCTGAGCGGCGGTTCAGGTCAGACCTCGAAGGGCCGACACGTGGTCGCCCTTCCCGCGTGGTCCAGCTTGGCGGGCGGTGTCTGGGGGTGCAAGGAGGGTGTGGGTGGGGCGGTTGCCCGGCTGTCAGGCCAGCGCCCAGGTTCCCGGCCGCCGGGTCAGGCCCAGGTTCAGCAGCCGGCGCAGGTTGAGGCCGGCGACGCGGGTACGCAGCCACCAGTCGTTCTTGGCGGTGCCGATGTAGCGCAGTTTCAGGCGTCGGCCGCGGCAGGTGGCGACCCAGCAGATCGCGCGTTCGACCTGGGGACGGTCGGCGTCGTAGGCGCGGCGCAGGCTCGGGTCACCGGCCCAGGCGGCGCGGGCCTGGCGCAGCAGCGCGTCGTGAGGGTGCAGGATCAGCGCCCGGCCGGTCTTGCTGGTGGTGCAGCGGGTCCGCAGCGGGCAGCCGCGGCAGGCGACCCCGAAGGTCACGTTGCGTTTGGGGGTGATCGGGCGGGTGACGCCGTTCGGGCAGGTGACGGTGGCGGCGGTCTCGTCGACGGTGAAGTCGTCCAGGGTGAAGCCGCCCTCGACGGCGGGCTTGAGCGGCTTGGGCTTGATGATCGCGGTGTGCCCGGCGCCGGCCAGGGCGGCGCGCAGCTCGCCGGTGCCATACGCCGAGTCGCCGTAGGCGGTGACCGGCTCGTTCTGGGCGTGTGTGTCGGCGGTGAGCATCTGCCCGGCCACCGCCGCGTCGCTGCCCGCGGCGCCGGTGGCCTGGGTCAACGCGCAGCCGGTGATCAGTGTGGTGTCCGGCTCGACGGCGATGTGGGCGCGGTAGCCGTCGCGGCGGGCCTCGGGGGTCTTGCGAGTGTGCCGGGCCTGGGGATCGTGGACCGAGATGACGCGGTCTTCGGCGACCCGGCGGGCGATCCGCCACCGCCCGTCGGTGCCGTCGCCGCCCTCAGCGGGTTCGACGTCCTGACCGGCCACCAGGGCCAGCAACCCGACGGCATCGGCCTGCTTGCCGGTCAGATCCACCTGCTCGGCGGTGAAGATCTCCACCAGCCGGGTCGCGTCGTTCACCAGCGCCGACACCAGTTCGTCGCGGGCTTGGGGATCGTCCCAGTCGATCTTCGGCTTGGCCGGGGTGGAGTAATCAGCGCCAGTGCACTGGGCGGCGATGGCCTCGGCCGCGCCCGGCACCTGCCGGCCCACCCGGCGGATCGCGGCGATCAACTGGGTGACGGTGTCCTGGGTGGCGACCGCATCGGCCAGGATGGTGGAGTCCAGCGCCCGCTTGCGGCGGCCCTTGAGCACCCCGGTCTGCGCGATCACCGCGTCGATCGCCTCATGGATGCGGTGCGGACGCGCCGAGGCGGCCAGCCGCTTGCGCCAATACACCAGCGTGGAGGGGTCGAACCCTTCGTAGGTCAGCGGCAGCCCGCACGCCACCTTCCAGCGGATATCGCAGCGCAACGCCTCCACCACCTGCGGGTCGGAGTAGTCATACAGCGCCTGCAGCAGCAACACCGACCCGATCACATCGGCCGGGATCGACGGACGCCCCGTCCCAGAGGGAAACAGATCAGCGAACGCGTCATCGCGGAACACTTCGCGGCGATGCTCGGCCAAAAACGCGAACACGCTGCCCGCAGGGACCAGATGCCCCACCAGCGCCGCCGCGTCCAGCAACTCTGGCTCGCCCTTGCTCACACCCTGCACCACACCAGTATCCCAGTCGAGCGTTAGCTCGACCGGGACAACCGCAGTTATTCAGTGCAGTCCTAG
>NZ_BSTM01000079.1 GCF_030269515.1 Actinomadura sp. NBRC 104412
TGGCTCAATGCGATCTGTGGTTCCCGCCGGTGGACGTGCCGCTGGGGTTCGGCCAGACAGGGCGTCCTCCTGTGCTGGTCATGGTCAGCGGTTATTCCCGGATGATCGGTGCGGTGATGCTGCCGTCCCGGCGGGCGGAGGACCTGCTGGCCGGGCACTGGGTGCTGCTGAGGGCGTGGGGCCGGGTGCCTCGGGCGTTGGTGTGGGACAACGAGTCGGCGATCGGGCAGTGGCGAGGCGGCAGGCCACAGCTGAGTGAGGCGATGAACGCCTTCCGGGGAACGCTGGGGATCAAGGTCATCCAGTGCCGGCCCGGTGACCCGGAAGCCAAGGGCCTGGTCGAGCGCGCCAACGGCTATCTGGAGACCTCGTTCTTGCCAGGCCGGTCGTTCGGCTCGCCGATGGACTTCACCGCCCAGGTGGGCCAGTGGCTGACGCGCGCGAACCAGCGTCACCATCGCCGGCTGGGCTGCCGGCCGATCGACCGGTGGGAGGCCGATCGGGCCGCGATGCTGGCGTTGCCGCCGGTCGATCCGGTAACCGGATGGCGGCTGAGCACCCGGCTGCCCCGGGACCACTACGTGCGGCTGGACTCCAACGACTACTCGGTGCACCCGGCCGTCATCGGCCGCCGGGTCGATGTGACCGCCGACCTGCATCAGGTGCGGGTCACCTGCGACGGAGCCCAGGTGGCCTGCCATGCCCGCTGTTGGGCCGATCACCAGACCATCACCGACCCGGCCCACAAGGCCGCCGCGGTGCGGTTGCGTCAGGCCCGCCTGGCGGCGGTGCGACCGGTCGAGACCGTGGTGCAACAGCGGCCCTTGTCCGACTATGACCGGCTGCTCGGGATCAGCGGTGAGGAGATCGCCGGATGAGCGCCAAGACCACCTCCCAGACCGCCCGCAACGTCAGTGCCGAACTGGCCTACCTCACCCGCGCACTGAAGGCTCCCTCACTGGCCGCCGCCGTCGAACGCCTCGCCGAACGGGCCCGGGCCGAGGACTGGTCGTATGAGGAGTTCCTGGCCGCCTGCCTGCAACGCGAGGTCGCCGCCCGCGAAGCCCACGGCGGTGAAGGACGCATCCGCACCGCACGGTTCCCCGCCCGCAAATCGATCGAAGAATTCGACTTCGACCACCAACGCTCTCTCAAACGCGACACGATCACCCACCTGGGCACCTTGGACTTCATCACCACCCGCGAGAACGTGGTGTTCCTCGGCCCGCCCGGCACCGGCAAGACCCACCTGTCCATCGGGTTGGGCATCCGCGCCTGCCAGGCCGGCCACCGGGTCGCGTTCGCCACCGCCGCCGAATGGGTCGCCCGTCTCGCCGACGCCCACCACGCCGGCCGCCTGCAAGACGAACTCATCAAACTCGGCCGGATCCCGCTGCTCATCGTCGATGAGGTCGGCTACATACCCTTCGAAGCCGAAGCCGCCAACCTGTTCTTCCAGCTGGTCTCCTCCCGCTACGAACGCGCCAGCCTGATCGTGACCAGTAACAAGCCCTTCGGCCGCTGGGGCGAGGTGTTCGGTGACGACGTCGTAGCCGCCGCCATGATCGACCGCCTCGTCCACCACGCCGAAGTCATCTCCCTCAAGGGAGACAGCTACCGGCTCAAAGACCGCGACCTCGGCCGCGTCCCCGCGGCCAAGACCGACAACTAAAGATCAACAATCGGGTGGGTCACGGTTCACCCGGAACAACCGGGTCACGATTGGGCCGGGATTGACA
>NZ_BSTM01000080.1 GCF_030269515.1 Actinomadura sp. NBRC 104412
GCCAAGCTGGACCACGCGGGAAGGGCGACCACGTGTCGGCCCTTCGAGGTCTGACCTGAACCGCCGCTCAGACGGCCTTGTCGGCGCCCTTCCCGCCCCAACCACGCCTTATTCAGTGGGCTCCTAGTGACCGAACCGGAGACGGAGAAGGCCGCCGTGCGACCTCCGTGACGCTGTGCCCCTCCTTGCCACGGCGACGGCTGTACGGGTGTCGTCCTCGATGCCCTTCCGCATGCCCGCTGTGGCAGGGATGCTGGACGCCCTTCGCGAGGTCGGCCGTGTCAGCGGTCGGCCAAGGCCAGGCGGGCACCGAAGGCGACCAGGACTCCCCCCGCCACCATGTCCATGCCTCTGCGGAACCAGGCACGGATGATCAGTGTGCGCGCCTTGTCGATCACCACGCTGTAGAGGACGAGCCAGGCGAAGGTGAGCAGGCAGAACACCAGCCCGAGGACCAGCATGACGGGCAGGGCACCGCCATCGCCGGGGGCGAACTGCGGCAAGAGGCTCATGAAGAAGGCCGCCATCTTCGGGTTGGCCAGATCATTGATCAGGCCCTGTGACAGCGCCCGGAGCGGCGTCACGACGGCGCTCTTCGACGTGTCGGGCACGTCCTCGCCTCCGCGCCAGGCGGCCCGCAGCGACTGGACGCCCAGGTACATCAGGTATGCGGCGCCCAGGTATTTGAGGACGACGAACGCCGGTTCGGAGGCGTAGACGAGGCCGGCGATACCGACGCTCGCGGCGATCGTCCAGACGCACTGCCCCAGCGAGATGCCGGCGGCCGTCCAGATGCCGCCGCGCCTGCCGTCGGCCAGCGCGTTGCGGACGGTGAGGGCGGTGTCGGGGCCCGGAGTGCAGATCACCGCGAGAGAGACACCGATGAAGCCCAAGAGCTGTGTGACCATCGCCATTCCCCCGCCCATCACGCGCCGCCACTACCCATGAAAGCGGAAGCAGGTGGCCGGCCGCCGCTCAAATCGCCCTCATCAGGTATGAGACCTGCTGATGAGTGAACTGTTCAATTGTTATAAGTAGGGGCCGCAACCCTTGTCAGGCGAGGTCCGGTAGCGACGGGGTCAGAGCGCGTCCCAGGGCGCTGCTGTACCGGGGCACGCAGCTGGCGGTGGCCCTGGACTGGATCAACGGGCGGTCCGAGGCCTCGCTGGAGCATCGATTCCTGGCGGCCGGCCTGCAACGGCAGGAGGCGAAGGCCGCGGCGCGCAGGAAGCACCAGACCAAGCCGGTCTCGGCCCCGCACCTCGAGAGCCCTCGAAGAGTCACAGACCATTGGGGACTGGAACGCCATCCTGGGGCTCTCACCCTTCGAACCGGACACCGGCGCGACGCCGTCCGACCAGGACCTCACCAGCATCGACTTGCCCCGCGCAGGCCGAGACTTGGCCGACCTAGGTCCTGTTTCGAGGGGAGATAGCGGTGGCGTGTCATGCGCCGAAGCTCAGCGCCTCCGTACCTCTCGCATCCGGTGGACGAGCGCGAGAAGGCGGCGACCCGTGGACGAGCACCGCTCACCTCGCAGAGAGCTGTCTTCGTCTTGCGGCAGTGTCGGGGCGGCCACACCTTGTCATGGAACGCTCCTTACTGAGCTTTTCGTTAGTTCTGTGGGTGTGGAGACGTCGGGTTTGTAAGTATCGCGGCATGCCCCCCAACGCCGAGTCTGACAACCACGAAGAGGTCGTCCCGCCGTTGACCCGGCCGCAGCTGGC
>NZ_BSTM01000081.1 GCF_030269515.1 Actinomadura sp. NBRC 104412
CCAGCTGCGGCCGGGTCAACGGCGGGACGACCTCTTCGTGGTTGTCAGACTCGGCGTTGGGGGGCATGCCGCGATACTTACAAACCCGACGTCTCCACACCCACAGAACTAACGAAAAGCTCAGTAGTGTCCTGAGTCGTTAATTAGTTGGCAGTATGTGGCGATGGTTTCGAGGATGTCGTCGGCGGGTTTGGTCCACACGAACGGCTTGGGGTCGGCGTTCCACTCGTTGACCCAGCGGCGGACGTCGCGTTCGAGCTCGGTGACGCTGCGGTGCGCCGAGCGACGCAGTTTGCGCCGGGTCAGTTCGGCGAACCAGCGCTCCACCAGGTTCATCCACGAGCTGCTGGTGGGGGTGAAGTGCAGGTGGAAGCGGGGGTGGCGGATCAGCCACCGCTTGACCTTCTCGGTCTTGTGGGTGGCGTGGTTGTCCAGCACCAGGTGCAGATCCAGATCCTTGGGCACCGCGGCGTCGATCACCTTCAGGAACCGCAGGAACTCCTGATGGCGGTGACGACGGTGGTGCTGGGCGATCACCGAGCCGCTGCCCACGTCCATCGCGGCGAACAGGCTGGTGGTGCCGTGCCGCACATAGTCATGCGTCATCCGCGCCGGAGTGCCCGGCAGCACCGGCAGGATCGGCGCGGTCCGATCGATCGCCTGCATCTGGCTCTTCTCATCGACCGCCAAAACCAGCGCGTTCTCCGGCGGGTTCAGATACGGCCCGACCACGTCGCGGACCTTGTCCACAAACTGCGGATCGGTCGACAGCCTCCAGGTCTCGACCGCCTGCGGTTGAGGCCGAACGCCCGCCAGATCCGCGAGATCGCCGACTGCGACATCCCGGTCGCCGCCGCCATCGACCGCGTCGACCAGTGCGTATCGGCGCCCGGCGTCTCCTGAAGGGTCTTGGTGACCACCTGCTCGACCCGCTCATCGGTGATCTGCCGCGGCCGGCCCGGACGCTTCTCATCCCCCAGGCCCTGCAGCCGATCGGCCTGGAACCGCGACCGCCACTTGCTCACGGTGTTGCGCGAGGTCCCCACCTGCTCGGCGACTTGCCCGATCGTGCCGCCCTCCGCACAGGCCAGCACAATCCGCGCCCGCAACGCCAGCGCCTGCGCGGTCTTACCACGGCGCGCCCATCCGGTCAGCACCGACCGTTCCTCATCGGACAACACCACGGGCTCAAGCTTCGGGCTCGGCATCCCGACAGCCTAACAACCAACAAAGAATTATTGACTCAGGACACTAGCCGAGGAGCTGTACGACCGGGGCCTGCTGACCCGACCCACCGCCAAAACCCCCGCCAAAGCCATCTCCGATTCCCAACTCGCCAATCTGCTGCGTGACCGCCCTGCCCTCAATCGGTCGTAGCAATTGATCTTGTGGTGGTGTAGTCCTGCTCGGCGAGTTGATCGTCGGGGGGAGCTGCTGTGGGGGCGGTGCGACACATGCTGACATTGGCCGACCGGGAAGAGA
>NZ_BSTM01000082.1 GCF_030269515.1 Actinomadura sp. NBRC 104412
GGCCGCGTCCAGGCGGGTGGTGTATGAGAAGGCCACCTCGCGATCTATTGATTAGTTAAGCACTGATTGCCTCAATTGTCACATCAGCATCATTGGTGTCGCTTTCGTGGCCGACTTTCTGGCAGGCGGCGAGGATTTCGCTGCCGATATAGCGGCGTTGTTCGGTCCATTCATCGTTCTGCTCGGCCAGCACGGCGCCGACGAGGCGGACGATCGCGGCGCGGTCGGGGAAGATGCCGACCACGTCGGTGCGGCGGCGCACCTCCTTGTTCAGGCGTTCCTGGGGGTTGTTGGACCAGATCTGCTTCCAGACCTGCTTGGGGAAGGCGGCGAAGGCCAGGATGTCGTCACGGGCGGCGTCCAGATGCTCGGCGGCGGCGGGGAACTTGGCCTCCAGCGCGTCCACGACCTGGCGGTGCTGGGCGTGCACGGCCTCGGCCGAGGGCTGCTCGAAGATGGTGCGCACCAGCGTCGACACCCACGGCTGCGCCGAGCGGGGGACGCGCGTGGCCAGGTTGCGGTGGTAGTGGGTGCGGCAGCGCTGCCAGGACGCGCCCGGCAGGGTGGAGGCGATCGCGTCCCGCAGCCCGGCGTGGCAGTCGGAGGTCACCAGCCTGACCCCCGACAGGCCGCGGGCGACCAGGCCGCGCAGGAACGCCAGCCAGCCCGCGCCGTCCTCGGCGCTGACCACCTCGACGCCGAGGATCTCCCGGTGCCCGTCGGCGTTGACGCCGGTGGCGATCAGCGCGTGCACGTTCACCGTGCGGCCGCCTTCGCGCACCTTCTGCGTCAACGCGTCGATCCACACGAACGTGTAGGGGCCCTGGTCGAGCGGCCGGTTGCGGAAGTCGGCGACCATCTCGTCCAGTTCCCGCGCCAACACGCTGACCTGCGACTTGCTCAGTCTGGTGACGCCGAGTTGCTCGGCCAGCTTCTCCACCCGCCGGGTGCTCACGCCCAGCAGGTAGGAGGTGGCGACCACGCTGGCCAGCGCCCGCTCGGCCCGCCGCCTGCGCTCCAGCAGCCACTCGGGGTAGTACGACCCCGACCGCAGCCGCGGGATCGCCAGCTCCACCGTCCCCGCGCGGGTGTCCCACTCGCGCCGCCGGTACCCGTTACGCGAGTTGACCCGCTGGTCGGACACCTCGCCGTAGCCGGCCCCGCACAGCTGCTCGACCTCGGCGTCCATCATCCGCTGCGCCATCTCCCGGACCATCGTGCGCAGCAGGTCCGGCGACGCCGCAGCCAGGGTCTGTTCGAAGTCCTCGCTGGCAACGGGCACAATGTCGTTCACGGCCACCTCGTTTCTCTCCTTCACTGGTCTTGGTCGACTCGAAGGATCACGAGGTGGCCGTCTCACGTCACGGGGACTCGCCCATCACGACACGAACCGGTCATAGATCACACAGACCCCATACACCACTCCAGTGGACGTGAAC
>NZ_BSTM01000083.1 GCF_030269515.1 Actinomadura sp. NBRC 104412
GCGTTATGGCCGACCTGGCGGGCGCGCTGCCGGTCGTAGTAGGCGCGGGCGCCGGGTGAGCCGTTGATGGCGCCCATCGCCTGGGTGTGGGCGGCGTCGGCGAGCCGGTTGTTGCGCACGAACCGGGCCGCCACGACCTTGCGCTTACCCGAGGCGCGGGTGATGGGACTGGTGCCGGCGTAATTGCGGCGGGCCTTGGCGGAGGCGTAGCGGGTGGGGTCGTCTCCGAACTCGGCGAGCACCCGGGCGCCGGTGATCGGGCCGATGCCGGGCACCGACAGGTAGATCTCAGCGTCCGGGTGCGCCCGAAAATGCGTCTTCACCTGCTCTTCCAGCGCCGTGATCTGGGCGTTGAGCGCCATGATGAGCTGCGCCAGGGCCTGGACCGTGGCGGCGTAAGCGCAAGCGAGAACCTCCGACCGGCCCAGGTGCTGGGCGCGCAGGGCCACCTGGATCGTCGTGGCCTTGGCATCGGCGTTGCGACGGCGGGCCCTGACCAGCGCGCCGCGGATCTGCGCCCGCGACAACCGCGCCGCCGCTTGCGGGGTGGGGGCCTTGACCAGCAGTTCCAGGGTATCGGCGCCCGACAGGCCAAGATCGGCGTAGGCGGCCAGCGCGGCCGGGAAGTACTCACGCAGCGCCGCCCGCAACCGCAGGACGGTACGAGTCCGCTCCCAGATCAGGCTCTGGTGAGCGCGGGCGACGACCTTGACCGCCTGCGCCCGCTCACTGTCCCCGGCCACCGGCCGCAGCTGCGCCCGGTCGATACGCACCATATCCGCCAGCGCATGCGCATCCCCCTTATCGCTTTTGGCACCCGAGGTGCCATAGCGGTCCTTGAACCGGCTGACCTGCCGGGGATTGATCGCAAACACCCGGTAGCCCGAGCCGATCAAGGCCTGCACCCAAGCGCCCCGATCGGTCTCAATCCCCACCACCACCCGCTCCGGATCCAGATCCGGGCCACCATGCCCAGCAATCAGCGCATGCAACCGGGCGATACCCTCCACCCCCTCAGGCAACCGGGCGGTGGCCAGCTTGCGGCCCCTCTCGTCCTGCACCTCCACATCATGGTGGTCCTCAGCCCAGTCATCACCGATGAACAGCAACCGCATCTCCTCACCTCGCTCACCCCAGCCCACCAGATCACAGCCCGCGGGAGGACGGCACGCGGCCTAATGGAACAGTGCTCACACCGGCACCGGCGGGCACGACACCCCAACAGCGGTCACACCTCCCGGCCAACCAGCGAGGGCACGATCTGGCGTCAGGACTCACCCGCTCCAGGCGAAGAACCAGTACTCACCCACCGGTGGCTGTCAGGCACCGAGTCTGCCAGCGACCGACCCAGCAACACCCATTAGGCGAGGAGCGCAGCTCG
>NZ_BSTM01000084.1 GCF_030269515.1 Actinomadura sp. NBRC 104412
CGCCGACGCCGCTGAGGCCGGCATCAACCGCATCTGCCAGGACCAACAGCTCGCATGGTCCTTCCTGGCCCACACCGGACTGGAAATCCACCCTCCAACACCACACAACTAACGAAAAGCTCAGTAGGTCCTCGATGGTGTAGTCGCCGGTGGCGTACAGTTCGAAGGCCAGGCGAACGAGGGGGCCACGTTCCGGGTCGATGATGACCGTCCGCACTTCTCTCCCCTCGACGTGCTTGCTGGTGTTGAGGTAGCCAAGGGGCGCGCGGGCAATGGTGCCGCCGTTTCGGGCTTTGTTGGCCATCTTAGTTTTAATGTCATCGCCGCTCATACGGACTTGCAGCTCGTTGAAGATGGCGAGGATGCCCTGCATGGCATCGCCAAGGTACCCGTCGCCGAAGTTCTCTTTAGCAGAGACCAGGGTGATACCCATCTTGGCGAGCTGGGCCTTGGTCTGGAGCTCCTCCAAGGCGTTACGGAAGGCCCGACTCATCATGTAGACGATGACGTAGCGGATGAGCGGACGGCCCTCCTTCTTGCGTTGCCGGTTCTCGGTCGTCAGGTAGGTCATCATCTCCTGAAAAGCGACGCGCTTTTCCAGGCTGGTGGCCGTGCGGCCGGGCTCGACGAATTCCCGCGCTACAGGTGCGCCAAGCGCATCGGCTTTACCCTGTGCAATGCGTCGTTGGGTGGGAATCGAGTTACCCTCGGGGTCGTAATCGGCGTCGGTATCCATCTGCTTCTTAGAAGAAACGCGCAGGTAGAGCACGGCTTCCTCTAGCTGGATCGCTTCCTCTGCCAGTTGGTCATCTTGAGTGCGAGAAGCGGGGATGCTATCCGTAGCAGGGAAAGCATCATCCGGTGGATTGATGTAGGCGCTCGTCATAGTAGACCCTCCTTTCGCGTTTAGTTTCCTTCTCATGATCCGAGATCAAATCGGCGAGTTGCGCATTGTGGTACCCCTCTCGCCCTATGGCCTTTTTGGGCATTCCCATTTTACCTCAGAAATGGCCAAATGCCAGCCGTCCTAGCGCCTTTTGGGTGGCACTTTAGGGGCGCTGTTCCTTGCGAGTTCGGACTACTAGCTATTGGTTGCCGATGGTGGCGTGGTGAGATGCGCGGCAAAACGTTCAGTCTGGATTATCTGGAACAGCTCGGGTTGATACTCCAGTGAACCTTTTTCAGCAGGCGTGAGCTTCGCGGGTTTGTAGCACGTGAATGGCCTTGGCCAGGTGCCCGGCGCGGTGCGGGCAGCAGCGCAGCTTGCGGAGGATCCGCCAGCTCTTGAGCTGGGC
>NZ_BSTM01000085.1 GCF_030269515.1 Actinomadura sp. NBRC 104412
GTGAGCTTCCCCCCGCTCTCCGGACACTTGCCCTGAGGTCATCGGCGATCATCAGGAAGGATGTTCGCCATGCCGTCACCACACCCGCCCGAGTTCCGGCGTCGCGCGGTCGAGCTGGCCCGTCAGGGCGATCAGTCCATGGTCCAGCTGGCCAAGGATCTGGGGATCAGCCGGTCCTGCCTGCAGAACTGGGTGAATCAGGCCGACGCTGACGAAAACAGCGGCGGCGGCGGGAAAGGCGGCAGTGACCGCCTGACCACCGCGGAAAAGAAGGAACTGGCCGAGTTGCGGCGTCGTAACCGGCAGCTGGAGACCGAGAACGAGATCCTGAAGCGGGCGGCGGCCTACTTCGCCCGGGAAAACGTACTCCCAAAGTAGTCTACTCGCTGGTCCATGAACTCGCCGCCGACTCCATCCCGGTCGCGGTGGCCTGCCGAGTGCTGAACGTCTCCACCTCGGGATATTACGACTGGCTCGGCCGATCCGAGTCGCCTCGCACGCTGCGGAACAAGGAATTGACGAAGATGATCCGTGAAATCCATGTCGAATCGCGTGGCACTTACGGCTCGCCGCGGGTGCACGCGGAGTTGACGCTCGGGTTGGGTGAGCGGGTCAATCGCAAGCGGGTCGAGCGGCTGATGCGCGAGGCCGGGTTGCAGGGCGTCTACCGGCGCAAGGGGCGTCGCAACCTGGTCAATCAGGCGACCGAGGAGGACCTGGTGCAGCGCCGGTTCGACGTGGCCGGCCCGGACCGGCTGTGGCTTACCGATATCACCGAGCACCCGACCGGAGAGGGGAAACTGTACTGCGCGGCGGTCATGGACGCCTATTCACGGCGGATTATCGGCTGGTCGATCGACGCCCGTCAGGACACCGATCTTGTCGTGAACGCATTGGCGATGGCGGTGACCCGGCGGAACCCGCCGACAGGCTCCACGATCATGCATTCCGACCACGGAACGCAATATACTTCCTGGGCGTTCGGGAAGCGTCTTCGGGATGCTGGGCTGCTCGGCTCGATGGGCACGGTCGGTGATTGCTACGACAATTCGATGATGGAATCGTTCTGGGGGACGATGCAGCTGGAGTTACTCGACACCCGTACCTGGAAAACCCGTGAAGAACTTGCCAGTGCGGTCTTCGAATGGGTTGAATGCTGGTATAATCCCTACAGGCGGCATTCCAGTATCGGGATGCACAGCCCCGTCACGTTCGAAGGGCTCAACCTGCCCTCAGACACCGCCGAGTGACCTCATCGCAGGTATCCGTGCAACGGGGGGAACCTCA
>NZ_BSTM01000086.1 GCF_030269515.1 Actinomadura sp. NBRC 104412
TGAGGTTCCCCCCGTAGCACGGACACCTGCGGTGAGGTCACTCGGTGGTGTCTGAGGGCAGGTTGAGCCCTTCGAACGTGACGGGGCTGTGCATCCCGATACTGGAATGCCGCCTGTATGGATTGTACCAGCACTCGATCCATTCGAAGACCGCGCCGGCAAGTTCTTCTCGGGTTTTCCAGGTGCGGGTGTCGAGCAACTCCAGCTGCATCGTCCCCCAGAACGACTCCATCATGGAATTGTCGTAGCAATCACCGACCGTGCCCATCGAACCGAGCAGCCCGGCGTCCCGCAGCCGCTTCCCGAACGCCCAGGACGTATATTGCGTCCCGTGATCGGAATGCAAGATTGTAGAACGAGGCGGCGGATCGCGCCGCGCCACAGCCATCGCGAGTGCATTGACCACCAGATCGGTGTCCTGCCGGGAATCGATCGACCAGCCGATGATCCGCCGCGAATAGGCGTCCATAACGGCCGCGCAGTACAGTTTCCCTTCCGCTGTGGGGTGTTCGGTTATATCGGTGAGCCATAGCCGGTCCGGACCGGCGACATCGAACCGGCGCTGCACCAGGTCCTCCTCGGTCGCTCGGTTGACCAGGTTGCGCCGCCCCTTGCGCCGGTAGACGCCCTGCAGCCCGGCCTGGCGCATCAGCCGCTCCACCCGCTTGCGGTTGACCCGCTCACCCAGCCCCAGCGTCAATTCCGCATGCACCCGCGGTGAGCCGTAGCTTCCACGGGATTCGGCATGGATTTCGCGGATCATTTTCGTCAGTTCCTTGTTCCGCAGCGCACGAGGCGGCTCGGGCCGCCCCAGCCAGTCGTAATATCCCGAGGTGGAGACGTTCAGAACTCGGCAGGCCACCGCGACCGGGATGGAGTCGTCGGCGAGTTCACGGACCAGCGAGTAGATTACTTTGGGAGTACGTTCTCACGGGCGAAGTAGGCCGCCGCCCGCTTGAGGATCTCGTTCTCGGTCTCCAGCTGCCTGTTACGGCGCCGCAGTTCGGCCAGTTCCTTCTTCTCCGCTGTTGTCAGTCGACCCGATGCGCCATCTTTGTCATCATCGGCGTTGGCCTGGTTCACCCAGTTCTGCAGGCAGGACCGGCTGATTCCCAGATCCTTGGCGAGCTGGACCATGGACTTGTCGCCTTGGCGGGCCAGCTCGACCGCGCGGCGCCGGAACTCGGGCGGGTGTGGTGACGGCATGACGAACATCCTTCCTGATGATCGCCGGTGACCTCAGGACAGGTGTCCGGTGAACGGGGGGAAGCTCA
>NZ_BSTM01000087.1 GCF_030269515.1 Actinomadura sp. NBRC 104412
TACTGAGCTTTTCGTTAGTTCTGTGGGTGTGGAGACGTCGGGTTTGTAAGTATCGCGGCATGCCCCCCAACGCCGAGTCTGACAACCACGAAGAGGTCGTCCCGCCGTTGACCCGGCCGCAGCTGGCCGAGGCGCGGCGGATGCGTGCGGCCGAACTGCTCGAGCAGGGCCGTTCCCAGGCCGAGGTGGCCCGGATGCTGGGCGTGTCGGCTGAGAGTGTGCGGCGCTGGAAGCGGCGCATGGAGGCGGGCGGGGTGGCGGCGCTGCGGCGCCGCCCGGCCACCGGCCGCCCCGCCAAACTCGATGACGCCCAGGTCGAAAAGGTCCGTGCCGCGTTGGAACAGGGCGCCCAGGCCCACGGCTTCGAAGCCGACCTGTGGACGCTGGAGCGGGTCGGGCAGGTGGTCGAGCGCATGTGCGGCGTCCGGCTGTCGCGGGCCTCGGTGTGGCGGCTGCTGACCGCCCGGCTGGGGTGGAGCCTGCAGCGCCCCCAGCGCAAAGCCGTCGAGCGTGACGACGCTGAGATCGCCCGGTGGGTGGCGCACGAATGGCCGCGCATCAAAAAGGGGCCATAGAAAACCGGGCATGGATCGTGTTCGTCGACGAATCGGGCGTTTCGCTGCTGCCGCAGGTGCGGCGCACCTACGCTCCGCGCGGCCGAACCCCCACCTTGCGCCACCGCCTGAACTGGAAACGCGCCTGTATGGCCGCCGCGCTGGGCTACCACGCCACCGACGCCGGACGCGGCGCACGGTTGTGCTTCCACCTGCGGCCCGGCACCTATGACACCGCCGCACTGATCGAGGTTCTCACCCAGCTCAAAGCGTTCTACCAGGGTGAACGCGTGGTGCTGATCTGGGACGGGTTGTCGGCGCACTGGAGCCGGGAAATGCGCGCGTGGGCCGCCGGACAAGACTGGCTCACCCTGGAGCGGCTGCCCGCCTACGCTCCCGAACTCAACCCCGTCGAGATGCTGTGGTCCAGCATCAAGACACGCGAGCTGGCCAACCTGGCCGGCGACCATCTCGCCGACGTCGCCGACGCCGCTGAGGCCGGCATCAACCGCATCTGCCAGGACCAACAGCTCGCATGGTCCTTCCTGGCCCACACCGGACTGGAAATCCACCCTCCAACACCACACAACTAACGAAAAGCTCAGTAG
>NZ_BSTM01000088.1 GCF_030269515.1 Actinomadura sp. NBRC 104412
CTAGTGTCCCGCGTCTGAAATTCGTTGAAGAAATGTAGGGTTGCTGGATGGCTCGCAGGGGTCGGCCGGTGGCCGAGGTGAGGTTGACCGATGAGGAGCGCGAGACGCTGGTGCGTTGGGCGCGGCGGGCGAAGTCGTCGCAGGCGTTGGCGCAGCGGTGTCGGATCGTGCTGGGCTGTGCGGACGGTAAGACGAACCAGGAAGTGGCTGCTGAGCTGGGGATCTGGCCGCAGACGGTGGGTAAGTGGCGGCGCCGGTTCGCCGAGCGGCGGCTGGAGGGTCTGGTGGACGAACCGCGGCCGGGCGCCCCACGCAAGATCACCGATGAGCAGATCGAGCAGGTCGTGGTGGCCACGCTGGAGCGAACACCCAAGGATGCCACCCACTGGTCGCGGGCGTCGATGGCGGCTGAGAGCGGGCTGAGCAAGTCGACGGTGGGCCGGATCTGGAAGGCGTTTCGTCTCAAGCCGCATCAGGTCGACACCTTCAAGCTCTCGAACGATCCGCAGTTCATCGACAAGGTCCGTGACGTCGTAGGCCTGTATCTGGACCCGCCGGAGAAGGCGCTGGTGCTGGCGGTGGACGAGAAGTCCCAGATCCAGGCCCTGGACCGGTCGGCGCCGGTGCTGCCGATGATGCCCGGCATGCCCGAACGCCGCACCCACGACTACCTGCGCAACGGCATCACCACCTTGTTCGCCGCCCTGGACGTGGCCAGCGGGCAGATCATCGGCTCGATCCACCGCCGGCACCGGGCGAGCGAGTTCCGCAAGTTCCTGGCCAAGATCGACAAACAGGTCCCGGCGGACCTGGAGGTCCACCTGATCTGCGACAACTACGGCACCCACAAGCACCCGACCGTCATCACATGGCTGGACGCCCACCCCCGCTTCCACATGCACTTCACCCCCACCTACTCCTCCTGGCTGAACCAGGTGGAGCGATGGTTCGGCCTGCTGACCCAGCAGCGCCTCCAGCGCGGCGTCCACAAGACCCTCCGCGCGCTGGAAAACGACATCCGCGACTGGATCAAGACCTGGAACAGAGACCCCAGGCCCTTCACCTGGACCAAGACCGCCGACGAGATCCTCGAACGCCTCGCCTCATATCTTGAACGGATTCCTGGCGCAGGACACTAG
>NZ_BSTM01000089.1 GCF_030269515.1 Actinomadura sp. NBRC 104412
CTAGTGTTGTGAGTCGTTAATTCGTTGGCAGTATGCGGCGAGGGTTTCGAGGATTTCGTCGGCGGGTTTGGTCCACACGTACGGCTTGGGGTCCTTGTTCCACTCGTTGACCCAGCCGCGGACGTCGCGTTCCAGTTCGACAACGCTGCGGTGGGCCGAGCGGCGCAGTTTGCGGTTGGTGAGTTCGGCGAACCAGCGCTCGACCAGGTTGAGCCAGGACGAGCTGGTCGGGGTGAAGTGCAGGTGGAACCGGGGATGGCGGATCAGCCACTTCTTCACGGCCTCGGTCTTGTGGGTGGCGTAGTTGTCCAGCACCAGGTGCAGGTCCAGGTCCTTGGGCACGGCGGCGTCGATCAGCTTGAGGAAGCGCAGGAACTCCTGGTGGCGGTGCCGCCGGTAGTGCTGGGCGATCACCGATCCCGAGGACAGGTCGAGTGCGGCGAACAGGCTGGTGGTGCCGTGCCGTATGTAGTCGTGGGTCATGCGGGCCGGTGTGGTCGGCATGATCGGCAGGATCGGGGCCGTCCGGTCGATCGCCTGCATCTGGCTCTTCTCGTCCACTGCCAGGACCAGGGCGTTCTCCGGCGGGTCCAGGTACAGACCCACCACGTCGCGGACCTTGTCGACGAACTGCGGATCGGTGGACAGCTTCCAGGTCTGCACGGTGTGCGGCTTGAGACCGAACGCCCGCCAGATCCGTGAGATCGCCGACTGCGACATCCCCGTCGCCGCCGCCATCGACCGTGTCGACCAGTGCGTGTCGGCACCGGGGGCCTCCTCCAGTGTCGCGGTGACCACCCGCTCGACCTGCTCATCGGTGATCTGCCGCGGCCGGCCCGGGCGCGGCTCGTCGGTCAGGCCGTCCAGCCGATCGGACAGGAACCGCGCCCGCCACTTCGACACGGTGTTGCGCGAGGTCCCCACCTGGTCGGCGACCCGCGCGATCGTGCCGCCCTCGGCGCACAACAGCACGATCCGCGCCCGCAACGCCAACGCCTGCGAGGTCTTGCGGCGGCGCACCCACCCGGTCAGCACCGACCGTTCCTCCTCGGACAACACCACCGGTTCCAGCTTCGGGCTCGGCATCCCCACAGCCTACCGGCTAACAAAGAACTATTGACTCAGAACACTAG
>NZ_BSTM01000090.1 GCF_030269515.1 Actinomadura sp. NBRC 104412
TTCTTGTAGTCGCGTTGGAGAACGCGGACCTTGGCGATGATCTCTTTGGGTTTGGCGGTCCAGATGAAGGGTTTCGCGTCCTGGTTCCAGTCGGCGATGTAGGCGTTGATGGTGTCGATCAGGATGCGCAAGGATCCGAAGCTTCCGCGCCGGATGGCCTGGCGGGTGATGATTCCGAACCATATCTCGATCTGGTTCAGCCAGGAACCGCCGATCGGTGTGTAGTGAAAGCTCACGTTCGGATGGGCGGTCAGCCAGGCATCCACCTCCGCGCCGGAATGCGTGGAAAGGTTGTCGAGGATGACGTGCAGTTCCCGGTCGGCGTGCCGCTTTGCGACCTGGTCCATGAAGGCGATGAAGTCGGCGGTGCGGCGCCGTGGAAAACACTGCCCCATCACCTGGCCGGTAGCGACCTCGAGCGCGGCGAATAGATTCGTCGTACCGTGCCGCACGTAGTCATAGGTGCGCTTCTCGCCCTTGGCGAAACTGATGGGCAGCAGCGGCTGAGTCCGCTCCAGCGCCTGGACCTGCGTTTTCTCATCCACCGACAGCACCACCGCCCCCTCGGGCGGATCCAGATACAAGCCCACAATGTCGACGACCTTCTCGGCGAACTCGGGATCGCGCGACAGCTTGAACGTGCCCTGCCGGAAGGGCTGCAGATCGTGCTCCTTCCATATCCGGGCGATCACGCTATGCGAGACCGAAATCCCCTCGACGCGCTTCAGGTACGCCGACATCTCCCGACTCGACCAATGACTCAACCCTGTCGAGGCCGGCGGCGTCCGGCGGGTCAGCGCCACGACACGAGACCGGACGCTCTCTGGAATCCCGCGGGGCCTCCCCGGACGGTCCCGATCGATCAAACCCTCCAGGCCGGAGGACTCATACCGATCCAGCCACTTGTACACCGTCGGCCTGGTCGCACCCGACATCCTCGCGATCTCGGCCACCGAATGGCCATCCGCCCGCCACAGCACGAACTGTGCGCGCGCCGCCACCGATCTGTCGTATTCCCCCTGGCGGATCACAGACTCAAGAGAGGAACGCTGCTGCTTCGACAACTCCACAACAGTCATTATTCCACTCCCAAGGAAAG
>NZ_BSTM01000091.1 GCF_030269515.1 Actinomadura sp. NBRC 104412
CCTGCCCTCAATCGGTCGTAGCAATTGATCTTGTGGTGGTGTAGTCCTGCTCGGCGAGTTGATCGTCGGGGGGAGCTGCTGTGGGGGCGGTGCGACACATGCTGACATTGGCCGACCGGGAAGAGATTTCCCGGGGAATCGCCGAGGGAGTGCAGAACCAGGTCATCGCGGAACGGATCGGGCGCTGCCCGAGCATCATCTCGCGCGAGATCGCCCGGCACGGCGGACGGGACGCCTACCGGGCCGCGCGGGCCGGCCGGACGGCGTGGCGGACGCGGCGGCGTCCCAAGACCCGCAGGATCGACGCCGACGCCTACCTGCGGCTGGTGGTGGTCGAACTGCTCAAGCAGGGCTGGTCCCCGCAGCAGGTCGCCGGGCGGTTGCCGATCGACCACCCCGCCGACCAGCATGTGAGGGTGTCTCACGAGGCGATCTACGGCTGGATCTACGCACTGCCCAAGGGCGAGCTCGAACGTCAGGGCCTGGCGCTGCGGTCGGGCCGCACCCGCCGCCGGCCCGCGCACGGCCGCGCACCGCGGGCGCCGCGGATCCGCGGGATCCGCTGGATCGACGAGCGGCCCGCCGATGCCATCGACCGGCGGGTCCCCGGGCACTGGGAGGGGGATCTTCTGGTGGGCAAGGACGGGAGGACCGCGGTGGCCACGCTGGTGGAGCGCGTCTCGCGGTTCGTGGTCCTGGTGCCGTTGGCCGGGCGGGACGCCGCCACGGTCTCCGAGGCCGTCATCGACCAGGTCAAGGACCTGCCCGAGGTGGTGCGCCGGTCGCTGACCTGGGACTGCGGGTCGGAGATGGCCGAACACGCCGCGATCACCCTCAAGGCCCGCCTGCCGGTGTACTTCGCGCATCCGCACTCGCCGTGGGAACGGGGAACCAACGAGAACACCAACCGCTGGCTGCGGGAGTATTTCCCCAAAGGCACCACGATCACCAACGACCCGGACTACCTGCAGGCCGTAGCCGACGAACTCAACAACCGGCCCCGCGCTATCTTCGGGTTCAAGAAGCCGAAGGAAGTGTTCGCCGAGCTACTGACCAGCGGAGTTGCTTCCACCGGTTGAGGGCAGG
>NZ_BSTM01000092.1 GCF_030269515.1 Actinomadura sp. NBRC 104412
TAGGTCGTGTTTAGAAAGTGGTGTTGGACAGGGCTCGCAGCCAGATGTCGATCGTGGCGACTTGGATGGTGGCTTGGTAGCGGACGGCGAGCTTGTCGTAGCGGGTGGCCACCGCCCGATGTTGCTTGAGCAGGTTGATGCCGCATTCCACGGCGTGGCGCTGTCGGTAGGCGTCGGGGTCGAACGCCGGTGGTCGTCCGCCGGCCGAGCCCTTGGCCTTGCGGTGGGCCTGCTGGTCGTCCTTGACCGGGATGGTCGCCCGGATGCCCCGGCGCCGCAGGTAGGCCCGGTTGGCGCGGGAGCTGTAAGCCTTGTCGGCCAGGACACGCTCGGGCCGGGTCCGCGGGCGTCCCGGCCCGAGCCTGGCGACCCGCACCCGCTCCAGCACCGCGGTGAACTGCGGACTGTCGCCGCACTGCCCACCCGTCAGCAGCACCGCCATCGGCTTGCGGCCCTGCTCTGCGGCCAGATGGATCTTGGTGGTCAGGCCGCCCCGGGAGCGGCCCAGCCCATGATCCGGTGGTTCTGGGCGGCCGATCCCGCCGGGCGGCTCGGCCTGGGCGGCGGCATCGTGGCGGGCGCCCGCGGCATGCTGGTGCGCCCGGCAGACGGTGGAGTCCACCGACACCCACCACCCGACCAGCCCCGCGGCGTCGGCGAAGGCCAGCAGCCTCGCCCAGATCAGCGGCCACACCCCAGCACGCTGCCAGCACCGAAACAGCCCGTAGACCGACTGCCAGTGCCCGTACCGCTCGGGCACATCCCGCCATGGCGCACCAGCCCGTACCCGCCACCGCACGCCGTCCACCAACTGCCTGCGCGTCCATTTGCGAGGTCGCCCCGGCCGCTTGGGACGGGGAAGCAGCGGCCCCAGCACCCGCCACTGCCGGTCGGTCAGATCTTTGCGCGCTCCAATCGATACCCTGGCCACCGAGGTCTCCGTGTAGATGGTCTTCTTGGTCGTTGATCCATCTACCGGAGACCTCACTCATCTCCAGACACGACATGCCGACCCGGGACAAGACTTCTTAAACACGGCCTA
>NZ_BSTM01000093.1 GCF_030269515.1 Actinomadura sp. NBRC 104412
TTGCGGCGGCGCACCCACCCGGTCAGCACCGACCGTTCCTCCTCGGACAACACCACCGGTTCCAGCTTCGGGCTCGGCATCCCCACAGCCTACCGGCTAACAAAGAACTATTGACTCAGAACACTAGACGGCAGCCTTAAGCTGCTGACCGGCGACAACTTCGGCGATCTGGTTTACACCGAGACACTTGGCAGTGGACGACTTGTATCCTCCCCGACAGAGGTCGCGGAGTTCGTAATCAAATATGCGAGAATAATCGGTGAAGCGCTCCCGCAGTACCTGTCCAGGAGCCTGATCCAGAAGATCATGGAGGAGTTCGGTGGTGACGAAGTGGCGGAAGAGTAGCTACAGCGGCTCGGAGGGCGGCGGCGAGTGCGTCGAACTGGCCCGCATCGGCGACGCCGTAGGCGTCCGAGACAGCAAAGACCCGAACGGGCCGAAACTGCTGGTCAGCCGCGAAGCGATGAGGGCCGCGCTGGCTGCCCACCGCTAACCCCGATGGTCGGGGAGGAGGACTGCTCCAGTGACTACGACGTGGCGGAAGAGTAGCTACAGCGGACCGGAAACTCAGTCAACCTGCGTCGAGCTGGCCCGCATCGGTGTAGCCGTAGGCATCCGGGACTCGAAGGACCCCAACGGTCCCAAGCTCATCGTGACACCTCAAAGCTTGAAGGCCGCCCTGAAGACTGCCGGCGTCTGAAGCGCTCGCGCAAGCCCTGTTCAAGAGCCTGGTGCAGAAGATCATGGAGGAGTTCGGTGGTGACGAAGTGGCGGAAGAGTAGCTACAGCGGTCCAGAAGGTCAGTCAACCTGTGTTGAACTGGCCCGCATCGGCGAGGCCGTGGGCATCCGGGACTCGAAAGATACCGACGGCCCCAAGCTCATCGTGACGCCTCAGGACCTCAAGGCCGCACTGAACCTTTTTCAGCAGGCGTGAGCTTCGCGGGTTTGTAGCACGTGAATGGCCTTGGCCAGGTGCCCGGCGCGGTGCGGGCAGCAGCGCAGCTTGCGGAGGATCCGCCAGCTCTTGAGCTGGGCATT
>NZ_BSTM01000094.1 GCF_030269515.1 Actinomadura sp. NBRC 104412
TGAGGTGATCTCAGAGATTTCGAACCGGACAACGAGGCTTTCTGTGGCCTGAAGGATGCGGTCCGGGGAGACACGCGGGCAGATCGCCGGGCGGTGAAACGGGACGTGGAGCCCCGGTAGAACAACGAATCACCACAAAACCCTGCTCGCCCGGAAGGCTCCACGTGATCCCCCATCGTGCCACGCTCGACGTCTCTCGTGAACTCGCCCGGTACCTCGGGCGGCTGCTGTGGCGGGAGCGGAGGCTGCGCGCAACACCGAAGGGCAGCCGGGCACTGACCTGCTTCCGGCAGGCGGTCATGGTGCTGCGCTGGTTCCGCGGCGAACGCGACATCCCCAAACTCGGCCGCGACCACAAGGTGTCACGGGCCACCGCCTACCGCTACATCGACGAGGGGATCGCTGTTCTTGCAGCTCAGGCTCCGGATCTGCACGAGGCGCTGGATCGTGCCCGAGGCGACGGCCACGCCTATCTGATCATGGACGGGACGCTGCTGCCGACCGACCGGTGCGCCGAACAGACCATCAGCGTCAAAGGCGAGACGATCGATCTGTGGTACTCCGGCAAGGCCCACCAGCACGCCGGCAACATCCAAGCCCTGTCGTCCCCGACCGGGCTCCCGCTGTGGGTCTCCGATGTCGAGCCCGGCTCGGTCCACGACCTGACCGCAGCACGCGCCCACGTCCTGGGCGCCCTGTACGCCGCAGCGGCTCAGGGACTTCCCACCCTGGCCGACGGCGGCTACGAAGGCGCCGGAATCGGCGTCCTCACGCCCATCAAGAACCCCGCCGACGGCCAGACCCTCAGCATCGGCAACCGCGCCTACAACCAGCTCCACCGCGGCCTGCGCTGCCTCGGCGAACGCGGATTCGCCCTGCTCAAAGGCCGCTGGCGCATCCTCCAGCACATCACCACCAGCCCCAGCAGAATCGGCGACATCACCCGCGCAGCACTCGTCCTCACCCATTTCGAGCATGGCCACCTACCCGAAACTCGGTGAGATCACCTCA
>NZ_BSTM01000095.1 GCF_030269515.1 Actinomadura sp. NBRC 104412
CTAGGGTCTGTCCGGTGGATCATGTGTTGATCCAGAGCAGGGCGCTGACCAGGGTGACGGCCGCTTGGTAGTGGCGGGCGAGTTTGTCGTAGCGGGTGGCGATGGCGCGCCATTGCTTGAGCCGGTTGAAGCAGCGTTCGATGACGTTGCGGCGCCGGTAGAGGCCGGGGTCGAAGGCGTGAGGGCGTCCGCCGGTGCGGCCGCGGCGCCGGCGGCCGGCGATCTGGTCGTCGCGTTCGGGGATGGTGGCGCCGATGCGGTGGGTGCGCAGCCAGGCACGGATCGCTTTGGTGCTGTAGCCCTTATCGGCGATGATGCGGGCTGGGCGGACGCGGGGCCGCCCGGGCCCGGCACGTGCGATGCGGATCTGGGCCATCACGGCGGTGAACTGGGTGCAGTCGTTGACGTTCCCGCCGGTCAGCACGAATCCCAGCGGCCGTCCGGCACCATCGCAGGCCAGATGGAGTTTGCTGGTCAGCCCGCCCCGCGACCGCCCGAGCGCCTGGCGGTGGTATGCCGTTTTCGTCCCCCCGTGTTCCCCCTTTTACGGGCCCCGGCGGCATGCTGGTGGGCTCGCACGATCGTGGAGTCGACGCTGACCGTCCAGTCCAGGCGGCCGATCGCGTCATCGTGGACCTGCACGTGCGCCAGGAGCCGGTCGAAGGTTCCATCGGCGGCCCAGCGCCGGTACCGCTCATAGACGGTTTTCCAGTTCCCGTACCGCTCGGGCAGATCCCGCCAGGGAGCCCCGGTCGCCAGCTTCCACAAGATCCCGTTCAACACCGTCCGGTGTTCTGCCCACCGGCCACCACGGACAGGCTGAGCAGGCAGCAACGACTCGATCCGCGCCCACGCGGCATCGGTCAGCTCATGACGACGCACCATACCGACCATCGCACCCCAACCCGGTGATCGACCTCAGCCAAATACCAAGATTCACCGGACACGCCCTAG
>NZ_BSTM01000096.1 GCF_030269515.1 Actinomadura sp. NBRC 104412
GGTGTCGGTGTCGTGGTGGTCGGTGTGGTGGCCGGTGAGGGCGAAGAAGACCTCGTCGAGGCTGGATTTGCGCATCGACAGCTCGGTCAGCACGACACCGGCGTCGTCGAGGCGGCGGACCATGGCGGGCATGATGGCGGGGTCGGTGATGGCGACGGCGACCAGGCCGTCGCGGATCTCGGGGGTGGCGCCGGCCAGGTCGGCGGCGATGCCGGCCACGGTGGGGGTGTCGGCCCGGTGGCGGGCGCGCATTTCCAGGACCTGCCCGCCGACCTGGGCTTTGAGCTGGTCGGGGGTGCCGTGGGCGATGATCTGGCCGCGGTCCATGACGATGATGTCGTCGGCGAGCTGGTCGGCCTCTTCCAGGTATTGGGTGGTGAGCAGGACGGTGACGCCGTCGGCGGTCAGGCCGCGCACGATGTCCCACAGGGCGGTGCGGCTGCGGGGGTCCAGCCCGGTGGTGGGTTCGTCCAGGAACAGGATCTGGGGGTGTCCGACGAGGCTGGCGGCCAGGTCCAGGCGGCGGCGCATGCCGCCGGAGTAGGTTTTGGCGGGGCGTTCGGCGGCGTCGGTGAGGCCGAAGCGGGTCAGCAGTTCGGCGGCGCGTGCCCGGGCGGCGCGGCGGGTCAGTCCCAGCAGGCGGCCGATCATGATGAGGTTCTCGGTGCCGGTGAGCAGTTCGTCGACGCCGGCGTATTGGCCGGTCAGTCCGATGAGCCGGCGGACCTGGTGGGCGTGGCGGACCACGTCGTGGCCGCCGACCAGGGCGGTGCCCCGGGTGGGTTCGATCAGGGTGGCCAGGACGCGGGTCGCGGTGGTCTTCCCGGCGCCGTTGGGGCCGAGCATGCCCAGCACCGTTCCTGTCTGGGCGGTGAAGGACACCCCTGCCAGCGCCTGGGTGTCCCCGAAGCGCTTCACCAGGCCATCGGCCTGGATGGCGTAGGTCATGT
>NZ_BSTM01000097.1 GCF_030269515.1 Actinomadura sp. NBRC 104412
TGAGCGACGTTCGGGACGTCATCGTGATCGGGTCGGGGCCTGCGGGGTACACCGCTGCGATCTATGCGGCTCGGGGTGAGTTGCGGCCGTTGGTGTTCGAGGGGTCGGTGACGGCGGGTGGGGCGTTGATGAACACCACGGATGTGGAGAATTTTCCGGGGTTTCCGGATGGGATCTTGGGTCCGGAGTTGATGGACAACCTGCGTAAGCAGGCTGAGCGGTTCGGTGCGGAGTTGGTGGCCGATGATGTGACGGGGGTGGATCTGCTGGCCGATCCGAAGGTGGTGCGGGTGGGTGAGCAGGTGTTCCGGGCGCGGGCGGTGATCGTGGCGACCGGGTCGGGGTATCGGGAGCTGGGGTTGCCGGAGGAGAAGCGGTTGTCGGGGCGTGGGGTGTCGTGGTGTGCGACCTGTGATGGGTTCTTTTTCCGTGATCAGGACATCGCGGTGGTGGGTGGGGGTGACACCGCGATGGAGGAGGCGATCTTTTTGACCAGGTTCGCCCGTTCGGTGACGGTGGTGCATCGGCGTGATCGGTTGCGTGCGAGCAGGATCATGCAGGAGCGGGCGTTGGGGAACGAGAAGATCGCTTTCCGGTGGAACAGTCAGGTGGTGGGGATCGAGGGGTCGGATCGGGTGACGGGGGTGCGGTTGCGTGATACGCGGTCGGGTGAGGAGTCGGGTCTGGCGGTGACGGGGGTGTTCATCGCGATCGGTCATGATCCGCGTAGTGGGTTGTTCGCGGGGCAGTTGGAGACCGATGCCGAGGGTTATGTGAAGGTGCAGGCTCCGACGACGCGGACGAGTGTGCCGGGGGTGTTCGCGTGTGGTGATGTGGTGGATCACCTCTATCGGCAGGCGGTCACGGCGGCGGGGACCGGTTGTGCGGCGGCGATCGACGCCGAACGCTGGCTCCAGGACCAGGA
>NZ_BSTM01000098.1 GCF_030269515.1 Actinomadura sp. NBRC 104412
TGAACCTTTTTCAGCAGGCGTGAGCTTCGCGGGTTTGTAGCACGTGAATGGCCTTGGCCAGGTGCCCGGCGCGGTGCGGGCAGCAGCGCAGCTTGCGGAGGATCCGCCAGCTCTTGAGCTGGGCATTCGCGCGTTCGCCGGGGCCGCGGAGGCGGGCGTGGGAGCGGTTGGCATCCTTCTGGGAGTCCGGCTTGTCCTTGCCCTTGTACGGGGTCAGGAGCGGGTCACCCGCGCCGTGGTAGCCCTTGTCGGCCAGCACGATCAGCCCGGCGGCCTCCAGAGCGCGCAGGATGCCCCAGATCCGGGCGGCCGTCAGGTCGTGAGTCGCGCCGGGCAGCGCACCCGACACCCACACGATCGTCCCGTCCGGGGTGGCGATCACCTGCAGGTTCATGCCGTGCTTGCGATGCTTTCCCGAATAGAACGGCCGGTCGGCGGCCACCCGGTCGATCGGGATGAGAGTGCCATCCAGCACCACGTACAACAGCCCGTCGCGGACTGCCCGGCGCAGCGCCTGGCCGAGCTTGGGCGAGCGGGCCGACAACAGGGCGACGGTCTCCTCGACGTAGCGCCACGCGGTCGTGGTGGATACCCCGAACCCGGCACCCAGCTCAGCGAACGTCTCACCTTTGCGCAGGTAGACCAGCACCATCAGGGCCTGCATGCCCGGTGACAGGGCGCGTCCCTTGCTTCCAATGCTTGTGCGATGCCGGCGGACCACGCCTGCGGTGTAGTTCAGGGTCGAACGCGACAACGGCAGCGAAGCACGATACAAAAGCACGTGAAGCCTCTGGTGGGGGCGGAGGGTTGTGGAAGATCACCCGTCCTACCAGGGGCTTTGCCATGCACCCGGCCCGCCACACCGCTCGCGATCATGCTGTGACCAGCAACCTCTCCGCCGCCACTGAAAAAGGTTCA
>NZ_BSTM01000099.1 GCF_030269515.1 Actinomadura sp. NBRC 104412
TGCGTACGCTTCGGGCATGGGTGAGGGGTTTCCAGACGCGCCGGAGTTCGGCACCGTGCCGCAATACCCGATCGAGTCGGTCGACAACGCGCTGCGCGTCCTGGTCCTGGTCGGGCAACACCCCGGAATACGCCTCATGGACGTCGCACGCCACCTGGGCGTGGCCTCCTCCACCGCACACCGCCTCCTGGCCATGCTCGCCTACCGCGGCTTCCTCCGCCAGGACACCACCACCCGCGGCTGGACCACCGGCCCCACCCTCGACCACCTCGCCCTGGACGTCCTCCGCCGCCTCGACATCCGCGCACTGGCCCACCCCGCCCTCGAACGCCTATGCGCACACACCGGCGAAACCATCCACCTCGGCCGCCTCCACGGCAACGAAGTCCACTTCATCGACTCCATCGAAACCACCCGCGCCCTGCGCGTCGGCGGACGCCTCGGCCGCACCATGCCCGCCCACTGCACCTCCAACGGCAAAGCCATGCTCGCCACCCTCACCCACGACCAACTCCTGGCCCTCTACCCCCACGAACACCTCCCCGCCCTCACCCCCCACTCCATCACCACCCGCACCCACCTCCTGCAAGCACTCGACCAAATCCGCCACGACGGCTACGCCACCAGCAACGAAGAAAGCGAAGAAGGCGTCGCCTCCATCGGCATCGCCCTACGCCCCACCACCGCAGGACCCCACGCCATCACCGCCTCAGCACCCCTGTCCCGCATGACCCCCACCACCCGCACCACCATCCTCAAACACCTCCGCACCACAGCCGACCACATCAACCAACAACTCCCCTGACGGAG
>NZ_BSTM01000100.1 GCF_030269515.1 Actinomadura sp. NBRC 104412
GGCGATGAGCTTGTCGACGCGTTCGTCCACCGAACGGAACGGGTCCTTGCACAACACCGTCCGCTGCGCCTGATCGTTCAACTTCAGATGCACCCAATCCACCGTGAAATCACGACGCTTCTCCTGCGCACGACGAATGAACTCCCCACGCAACCGCGCCCGCGTCGTCTGCGGCGGCACCGACTTCGCCTCGAAAATCGCCAGATCCCGCGCCACCCGCTCCACCGCGCCCTTCCGCTCCAGCAGGTAATACAACCCCCGATCACGATGCACATCGTGATACGCCAGATCCAGCTGAGCCACCCGCGGAGACGACAACGGCAGATCGTACTTACGCCGATACCGCTCGATCAACCGGTACTTGGTCACCCAATCGATCTCCCGCGCCACCAGATCCAGATCCCCCGTCTCCACCGCCCGCAACGTCCGCTCCCACAACTCCAGCACCCGCACCGCCGTCGCATCCCCACCACGCCGATCCACGAAATCCTTCGCCTTCCCGAAATACTCCTTCTGAATCTCCAGCGAACTGGCCTCCCGCCCATTGGCCAGCCGCACCCGCCGCCGCCCCGTCATGTCATGACTGACCTCACGAATCGCCCGAATCGGATTCTCCAACGTCAGATCACGCATCACCACCCCCGCCTCGATCATCCGCAACACCAGATCCGTCGCCCCCACCTTCAGCAACATCGTGGTCTCACTCATATTCGAGTCCCCCACGATCACATGCAGCCGACGGAACCGCTCGGCGTCG
>NZ_BSTM01000101.1 GCF_030269515.1 Actinomadura sp. NBRC 104412
AGTCCTGGTGGTTGCGGGGTCGAGGAGAGTGTCGCGTATTGGGGTGGTGTTCTCGATGTCGAGTACGCCGGCCGTGAGGACGCAGAAGACTTGTCCGGGGTGTTCGTGTCGTCGAGTCGGCCGGTTGTCGTCCCGATATCCGATGACGCTTTGTCGAGGGTGCAGCGGTTCGCTCGTGCTGCGCGGGTGTCGTGGACTGATGCGTTGATCGCGCTGTGGGGTGTTTACACGGCTGTGGTGGATGGTCGTGATCTGCTGGCGGTTCGTGTTCCGCTGATGTTGCGCGATGATCGTGCGTTGTTGAGGACGCCGAGTGCGGTCTCCAGGGCGGTGCCGGTTGTGACGGGGATCAGTCCGTATCAGACCGTGGGGGATGTGCTGGGGGTCGTTGCGGGCCAGTTGAGGGTTTGCCGGCGTTATCTGGTTGTGGAGGATCATCAGATCGCTCGGTTGTGGCCGGGTGGTCAGGTTTCGTATCTGGCGCTTCCGACGATCAATATCAGGCTGTTTGAGTCGGTGCCGCGTGTGGGTGATATCGACGCGGTTTCTGAGACGATCAGTACCGGCCCGGTCGGGTCACTGGACCTGGCGGTCTACCGCACCCCCGGCAGCGGGATCCGGTTGGAGTTGTCGGCGGGGTCCGCTACGGGCGATCCGGTGTTGCA
>NZ_BSTM01000102.1 GCF_030269515.1 Actinomadura sp. NBRC 104412
GTGGCCTAACCCTTGTGGGGGGAGCGGTCGAAGGTGGGGCCGGCGATTGGGACGAAGTCGTAACAAGGTAGCCGTACCGGAAGGTGCGGCTGGATCACCTCCTTTCTAAGGAGCATCACCCGGCCCGTGCAGCTCGTGAGAGCAGGTTCGGGTTGGTGGCTGTCTGCCTGGCCGTGTGTGCCGGGGATGGCTGCTCATTGGTTGTGGAGCACTGGTTAGTCAGCTTGCTGTTCGTGTGAGCCGGTCAGTACCGCCCGTGTCCAGGTCTTCTCTCGTGTTGAGGGGGTTCTGGTCGTGGGAGTGGGAAGGGCGGCCTCGGGCGGGTGGCGGGTTGGGCACGCTGTTGGGTCCTGAGGGAACGGGCCCCTTTTGACATTCTTGGTCGGTGGCCGTGATGGTTGTTGGCCGGGGTGGGGGTGGTTTCTTCTGACGCGGGGCCGGGCGCGCACGCTTGTCTTGGGTGTGTGGTGTTTGGTGGTCTCGGTTGTTGTTTGAGAACTGCACAGTGGACGCGAGCATCTCTGGAGACGGGGATTCTGCCTGCTTTTGTGGTGGGTGGGGTTCTTTGTTTCTGTGCGATTTGTTGATCGTTTCGTGTGTTCAAGTTTTTGAGGGCATACGGTGGATGCCTTGGCATCAGGAGCCGATGAAGGACGTGGGAGC
>NZ_BSTM01000103.1 GCF_030269515.1 Actinomadura sp. NBRC 104412
GAGAACAGGAAGCGGTACGAGCCGTCGGCTGTGCCGAAGTAGTACCCCCATTGTTCGTTTCTCTTGATGGCGATCACCCGCACTCCGCGAGGGCATCTTGCGAGCGGAACACCTTGAGGTTAGGTGGGTACTCGTGATGCCGGAACAGGACGTGAAGGCGAGCCCGCTCCGCCATGTCGGTGAAGTCGTCGAGGTGGCCGATTTCGACCCTGTACCGCCGGTGTGTGAGGTACCACCAGCCCAGGTTTGTCCGCGCGCAGAAGGCGCGCAGACGGGTCAGCATCCCCATAGGACGCCCTCTCCTTTCCATGGTTTGTGCTTGCCTGTTTCCACTCGATGGGAAGTGCGGATGATCGGCGTGGATTCGTGTTGCCTTGCGGGCATGGCTCACCGCGTTCGGATACGCGACCACACCCATTTGCCCGCCGGGGGTGTCGGCGTCACTCCGTATTGCGACGACAGCGCTTTCACGATCGGCAAGCCCCATCCGCCCGTCCCGTCATCGTGGCCGGGATCCAGGGCATGCGGGTCGGGCTTGATGTCCGCCGGCGACAGGTGCTCGACAGGCGCGGAAATGGGCAGCGCGTTGGAGGCATCCCACACGCCCAGCAGAACCGCTCCCGGTTCCCGCGTGAACCGGGTC
>NZ_BSTM01000104.1 GCF_030269515.1 Actinomadura sp. NBRC 104412
GTCGAAGGTGGGGCCGGCGATTGGGACGAAGTCGTAACAAGGTAGCCGTACCGGAAGGTGCGGCTGGATCACCTCCTTTCTAAGGAGCATCACCCGGCCCGTGCAGCTCGTGAGAGCAGGTTCGGGTCGGTGGCTGTCTGCCCGGCCGTGTGTGCCGGGGATGGCTGCTCATTGGTTGTGGAGCACTGGTTAGTCAGCTTGCTGTTCGTGCGAGCCGGTCAGTACCGCCCGTGTCCAGGTCTTCCCTCGTGTTGAGGGGGTTCTGGTCGTGGGAGTGGGAAGGGCGGCCTCGGGCGGGTGGCGGGTTGGGCACGCTGTTGGGTCCTGAGGGAACGGGCCCTTGTCGAGCCTCGGTCTTCGACTGTGATGGTTGTTGGCCGGGGTGGGGGTTGGTTTCTTCTGACGCGGGGCCGGGCGCGCATGCTTGTCTTGGGTGTGTGGTGTTTGGTGGTCTCGGTTGTTGTTTGAGAACTGCACAGTGGACGCGAGCATCTCTGGAGACGGGGGTCCTGCCTGCTTTTGTGGTGGGTGGGGTTCTTTGTTTCTGTGCGATTTGTTGATCGTTTCGTGTGTTCAAGTTTTTGAGGGCATACGGTGGATGCCTTGGCATCAGGAGCCGATGAAGGACGTGGGAGC
>NZ_BSTM01000105.1 GCF_030269515.1 Actinomadura sp. NBRC 104412
CCTGACGGGCCAGCTCGACCGCGCGACGCCGGAACTCGGGCGGGTGTGGTGACGGCATGGCGAACATCCTTCCTGATGATCGCCGATGACCTCAGGGCAAGTGTCCGGAGAGCGGGGGGAAGCTCACCGGTGGGACAAACAACGGCCAACCCAGCCGACCATCACCGCCCACCCCTCAGACGCCCCCACCCCACCAAAGCCGGACGCGTTCCCCATACACAGGCCCGACTCCACCTTCACCATCGCCTGGTAAGCGCAGCTCCCACCCTGGCGTAACCCCTGGTGGGACGGTTGATTTCTCACCATCGCCTATCACAAGGTCCCGCTTCTACCGTGCTTCGCTGCCGTTGTCCGCCCTGCACCACCGGCGTCATCCGCCGGCATCGCACCGCGACCGGCAGCAAAGGCCGAGCCTCGCCGACAGGAAGCCAGGCCCCGATGGTCCTGGTCGGGCGCCGGGCTGTTGATTCCGCCTGAAGACTGACCCTGTGGTTCCGGCCGAATCGTGACCCGCCCCTGGACCCTGGTGAGGTGTTGAAGGTGGAGGACTGGGCGGAGATCCGTCGGTTGCACCGGGCTGAGGGGC
>NZ_BSTM01000106.1 GCF_030269515.1 Actinomadura sp. NBRC 104412
TCACTGGTCAAGTGATTCCGCGCCGACAATGTAGCGGGGCTCAAGCACACCGCCGAAGCCGTGGCACTCGCACCCCTGTGGGGGTGTGGGTGGGTAGGGGAGCGTCCTGCGTCCGGTGAAGCCGTCGAGTGATCGGTGGTGGAGGGTGTGGGAGTGAGAATGCAGGCATGAGTAGCGTTTCACACGTGGGAAACGTGTGCGCCGGATGACCAAGGGTTCCTGGGGCAGGCTGATCCGCCCAGGGTAAGTCGGGACCTAAGGCGAGGCCGACAGGCGTAGTCGATGGATAACGGGTTGATATTCCCGTACCCGCTGGTATGCGCCAACGCTGAACCCTCTGATGCTAACCACCCGAGCTGTGCCGGGTCCCTTCGGGGGTCTGGTGCGGGGAGCGTGGGGCCCGAGGGGGTAGTAGGTGAGCGATGGGGTGACGCAGGAGGGTAGCTCAGCCCAGGCGGTGGTTGTCCTGGGGTAAGCATGTGGCCCGCGCCATTGGTAAATCCGTGGCGCTTGTGGGTGAGGTG
>NZ_BSTM01000107.1 GCF_030269515.1 Actinomadura sp. NBRC 104412
CCTGACGGGCCAGCTCGACCGCGCGACGCCGGAACTCGGGCGGGTGTGGTGACGGCATGGCGAACATCCTTCCTGATGATCGCCGATGACCTCAGGGCAAGTGTCCGGAGAGCGGGGGGAAGCTCACTTCCGAGTGCGGGCACTGCTCGACCCGCGGGATACGGAGTCGGCGAACATCACGAGTCCGTTGTCGCTGGAGGACTTCCTTGAGTACTAGAAACTCTGGTGAAAACCATCCATGGCCGAATCGATGCTGCGGACGAACCCGGTCTCGTCGATGCCGCGTACGGACGACAGCGTCAGCCGGAAGGAGGCGATGTGCTTCCCATCGGCCGGCAATAGCAGGTCAGGCTGGTGCAGGTTCCTCGCAGGTCGCAGTGAGCTTCCCCCCGCTCTCCGGACACTTGCCCTGAGGTCATCGGCGATCATCAGGAAGGATGTTCGCCATGCCGTCACCACACCCGCCCGAGTTCCGGCGTCGCGCGGTCGAGCTGGCCCGTCAGG
>NZ_BSTM01000108.1 GCF_030269515.1 Actinomadura sp. NBRC 104412
GATCCTGGAGGGTCTGCTGGTGGATGCCGAGCGGCGGTTGCGGGAGGAGGGCATCGCCGGTGACATCTACCTGTTCAAGAACAACACCGACTCGGCGGGCAACTCCTACGGCTGCCACGAGAACTACTGCGTCGGCAGGCAGGGGGAGTTCGGACGGCTCGCCGATGTGCTGATTCCGTATCTGGTGACGCGGCAGATCATCTGCGGGGCCGGGAAGGTGCTCCAGACGCCGCGTGGCGCGGTGTACTGCGTGTCGCAGCGCGCCGAGCACATTTGGGAGGGCGTGTCGTCGGCGACGACGCGGTCGCGTCCGATCATCAACACCAGGGATGAGCCGCATGGCGACGCCGAGCGGTTCCGTCGGCTGCATGTGATCGTGGGGGACTCGAATATGAGTGAGACCACGATGTTGCTGAAGGTGGGGGCGACGGATCTGGTGTTGCGGATGATCGAGGCGGGGGTGGTGATG
>NZ_BSTM01000109.1 GCF_030269515.1 Actinomadura sp. NBRC 104412
GATCCTGGAGGGTCTGCTGGTGGATGCCGAGCGGCGGTTGCGGGAGGAGGGCATCGCCGGTGACATCTACCTGTTCAAGAACAACACCGACTCGGCGGGCAACTCCTACGGCTGCCACGAGAACTACCTGGTGGGACGCCACGGCGAGTTCGGCCGCCTGGCGGACGTCCTGATCCCGTATCTGGTGACGCGGCAGATCATCTGCGGGGCGGGCAAGGTGCTCCAGACGCCGCGTGGCGCGGTGTACTGCGTGTCGCAGCGCGCCGAGCACATCTGGGAAGGGGTCTCCTCCGCCACGACCCGTTCCCGCCCGATCATCAACACCCGCGACGAGCCCCACGCCGACGCCGAGCGGTTCCGTCGGCTGCATGTGATCGTGGGGGACTCGAATATGAGTGAGACCACGATGTTGCTGAAGGTGGGGGCGACGGATCTGGTGTTGCGGATGATCGAGGCGGGGGTGGTGATG
>NZ_BSTM01000110.1 GCF_030269515.1 Actinomadura sp. NBRC 104412
CTGGCAGAAGGTGCCCGGCGAGTACCGTGCCGACCTTCAGCGCCTCATCGTGATCCAGGGTGACACCGAGCCGGCGTCGGTCGAGCAGCAGCGTAACCTGGGCGCCACCGCGCCCAGCCTGTACGACCTGCGCAACCTGTTCCAGGTCAACGTCGAGGAAGGCCGCCATCTGTGGGCGATGGTCTACCTGCTGCACGCCTATTTCGGGCGCGAGGGCCGGGAGGAGGCGGAGGAGCTGCTGCACCGCAACTCCGGCAGCCAGGAGTCACCCCGCATCCTGGGCGCCTTCAACGAGGAGACCCCCGACTGGCTGTCGTTCTTCATGTTCACCTACTTCACCGACCGGGACGGCAAGTACCAGCTCGGCACGCTCAAGGAGTCGGCGTTCGACCCGCTGTCACGCACGTGCGAGTTCATGCTCAAGGA
>NZ_BSTM01000111.1 GCF_030269515.1 Actinomadura sp. NBRC 104412
GCCGGGTGTAGTCGACCCCAACACTCAAGAAAGGCACTGTGATCACCAACCACTATTGCTCAGAAATCAACGCCTGACACCCAGCAAAACGTGTGTCCTCTCATCATTGCACCCCCGGGGGAGAATGTTATCTCTCATAATCAAAGATTATTGGCCTCTAAAGGGAGAAATGCACCGACGTGGAGGAGGAAGAAGGACAAAGGTCGGTTCCTTAGCAGGTGCAATCGCTGAAATCCCAGTAATAGATCAATTATTGGCGGCCTAGAACGGGGCTTGGAATTCAAATATGGTGAAAAACAAATCAAAAAGTAAAAGAACGAAGGTGAATGGTTGGGGTGAGCACTAGTGGTTGGTGATCACAGTGCCTTTCTTGAGTGTTGGGGTCTTGGACACACT
>NZ_BSTM01000112.1 GCF_030269515.1 Actinomadura sp. NBRC 104412
GTAGTTCTCGTGGCAGCCGTAGGAGTTGCCCGCCGAGTCGGTGTTGTTCTTGAACAGGTAGATGTCACCGGCGATGCCCTCCTCCCGCAACCGCCGCTCGGCATCCACCAGCAGACCCTCCAGGATCCGCTCCCCCGCCTTGTCATGGGTCACCAGATCCACGACACTGTCGCACTCGGGCGTGGCGTACTCGGGATGACTGCCCACATCCAGATACAGCCGCGCACCGTTACGCAGGAACACATTGCTGCTGCGCCCCCACGACACCACCCGCCGGAACAGGTACCGCGCCACCTCATCAGGCGACAACCGCCGCTGCCCACGGAAGGTACAGGTCACGCCGTACTCGTTCTCAAGCCCGAAAATGCGCCT
>NZ_BSTM01000113.1 GCF_030269515.1 Actinomadura sp. NBRC 104412
GTGGCCTAACCCTTGTGGGGGGAGCGGTCGAAGGTGGGGCCGGCGATTGGGACGAAGTCGTAACAAGGTAGCCGTACCGGAAGGTGCGGCTGGATCACCTCCTTTCTAAGGAGCATCACCCGGCCCGGTGTTGTCTCTGCCGTGGGGCGTTATGACGTCCATGGTGGGGTGTCCGGGTTGGTGGCTGTCTGCCCGGCCGTGTGTGCCGGGGATGGCTGCTCATTGGTTGTGGAGCACTGGTTAGTCAGCTTGCTGTTCGTGTGAGCCGGTCAGTACCGCCCGTGTCCAGGTCTTCTCTCGTGTTGAGGGGGTTCTGGTCGT
>NZ_BSTM01000114.1 GCF_030269515.1 Actinomadura sp. NBRC 104412
CCGACTGGGCGGTCACGGCTGAGCTGGACCTGACATGTCTTGCCGCGTGGACCGCCCCCGCCCGGGTGCGCTCGCACATCAAATTCCGGCTCACCGAGTGGGGATTGCTCTCCCTCGCCGACGACGTGTACCTGATCGCCGGGGAACTTGTGGCCAATGCCATTGAGGCCACACCCGACGATGCCATCAGGACCCGGTTCACGCGGGAACCGGGAGCGGTTCTGCTGGGCGTGTGGGATGCCTCCAACGCGCTGCCCATTTCCGCGCCTGTCGAGCACCTGTCGCCGGCGGACATCAAGCCCGACCCGCATGCCCTG
>NZ_BSTM01000115.1 GCF_030269515.1 Actinomadura sp. NBRC 104412
TGGGGCAGGCTGATCCGCCCAGGGTAAGTCGGGACCTAAGGCGAGGCCGACAGGCGTAGTCGATGGATAACGGGTTGATATTCCCGTACCCGCTGGTATGCGCCAACGCTGAACCCTCTGATGCTAAGACCCCGATCCCGTTGCCGCCTTTTCGGAGGTGGTTGTCGGGGGAGCGGTCGGCCCGAGGGGGTAGTAGGTGAGCGATGGGGTGACGCAGGAGGGTAGCTCAGCCCAGGCGGTGGTTGTCCTGGGGTAAGCATGTGGCCCGCGCCATTGGTAAATCCGTGGCGCTTGTGGGTGAGGTG
>NZ_BSTM01000116.1 GCF_030269515.1 Actinomadura sp. NBRC 104412
GCATCCTGCACGGCTGCCTGAAAACCCGCACCCTCTACGACGAGGCAACCGCCTGGTCACACCACCAACAACCCCACGCCGCTTGACACCAAAACACCTGGGGTGTCTGGCGGCTCGTCGCTTGTCGTGCTTGCGGCGATCGCTGCATCGCTTCGACTCGCCCTGGGTGTCAATCCCGGCCCAATCGTGACCCGGTTGTTCCGGGTGAACCGTGACCCACCCGATTGTTGATCTTTAGTTGTCGGTCTTGGCCGCGGGGACGCGGCCGAGGTCGCGGTCTTTGAGCCGGTAG
>NZ_BSTM01000117.1 GCF_030269515.1 Actinomadura sp. NBRC 104412
CCACCTAACCTCAAGGTGTTCCGCTCGCAAGATGCCCTCGCGGAGTGCGGGTGATCGCCATCAAGAGAAACGAACAATGGGGGTACTACTTCGGCACAGCCGACGGCTCGTACCGCTTCCTGTTCTCGTGCACGGACCCCGCCAGGGCCGTTCACGTCCACTGGAGTGGTGTATGGGGTCTGTGTGATCTATGACCGGTTCGTGTCGTGATGGGCGAGTCCCCGTGACGTGAGACGGCCACCTCGTGATCCTTCGAGTCGACCAAGACCAGT
>NZ_BSTM01000118.1 GCF_030269515.1 Actinomadura sp. NBRC 104412
TTGTGACCAACATCCTGCTGGTTGATGGTTATGGCGTTTCTTTGTTCGTTCGCCGTGTCGCCGAGGTCTATTCCGCGTCCCGGGCTGGTGCTGTGGTTCCGGACCGCTGGTTCGGCAGCCTGCAGAACGTCACGGGCGCGGTAAGTCCTGGTGGTTGCGGGGTCGAGGAGAGTGTCGCGTATTGGGGTGGTGTTCTCGATGTCGAGTACGCCGGCCGTGAGGACGCAGAAGACTTGTCCGGGGTGTTCGTGTCGTCGAGTCGGCCGGTTG
>NZ_BSTM01000119.1 GCF_030269515.1 Actinomadura sp. NBRC 104412
ACGCGATCAGATTCTTGCTTCGCTTGAATCTGCCTTCGGTCGCGATCGCAGCGCTTGGGCGCCGCTCGGGGCTGGGGTGACGGGTTGAGGTCGTTGGGAGAGGTGTTTATTGCATGCGCGGGCTGCGCTCCGTTTATTGGCGGTGCCTGCGGCGTCGGGCGCTGGGCGCCCTCCTTCTCCGGCACCGCGCGCGATCGCTGCATCGCTCCGACTCGCCTAGAGGCTCGCTACGCGATCAGATTCTTGCTTCGCTTGAATCTGC
>NZ_BSTM01000120.1 GCF_030269515.1 Actinomadura sp. NBRC 104412
CCTGGTGAGGTGTTGAAGGTGGAGGACTGGGCGGAGATCCGTCGGTTGCACCGGGCTGAGGGGCTGGCGATCAGGGCGATCGCTCGCAGGCTCGGGATCTCGCGGAATACGGTGCGTAAGGCGCTGGCCTCGCATGAGCCGCCTCGGTATGTGCGGGCCGTGAAGGGCTCGATCGTGGACGCGGTCGAACCGCAGATACGGGCGTTGCTGGCGGAGTTCCCCGACATGCCGACGTCGGTGATCATGGAACGGGTC
>NZ_BSTM01000121.1 GCF_030269515.1 Actinomadura sp. NBRC 104412
GACATGCCGACGTCGGTGATCATGGAACGGGTCGGATGGTGTCGGGGCAAGACGGTGTTCTTCGAGCGGGTGCAGCGGCTGCGGCCGCTGTATCGCCCGCTCGACCCGGCGTCTCGTACCGAGTACCAGCCCGGTGAGCTGGCTCAATGCGATCTGTGGTTCCCGCCGGTGGACGTGCCGCTGGGGTTCGGCCAGACAGGGCGTCCTCCTGTGCTGGTCATGGTCAGCGGTTATTCCCGGATGATCGGTGCGGTG
>NZ_BSTM01000122.1 GCF_030269515.1 Actinomadura sp. NBRC 104412
GTCCCGACTTACCCTGGGCGGATCAGCCTGCCCCAGGAACCCTTGGTCATCCGGCGCACACGTTTCCCACGTGTGAAACGCTACTCATGCCTGCATTCTCACTCCCACACCCTCCACCACCGATCACTCGACGGCTTCACCGGACGCAGGACGCTCCCCTACCCACCCACACCCCCACAGGGGTGCGAGTGCCACGGCTTCGGCGGTGTGCTTGAGCCCCGCTACATTGTCGGCGCGGAATCACTTGACCAGTGA
>NZ_BSTM01000123.1 GCF_030269515.1 Actinomadura sp. NBRC 104412
TTATCGGCCGGTGTGATGATCCCGGTCTCCTCCAACTGACGCGGAATCCCCCACATGCGGGCGGCGGTCAGGTCGTGCGTGCGGCCGGGCAGCGCCCCCGAGGTCCACAGGATCGTCCCGTCAGGGCCGGCGATGACCTGCACGTTCATTCCATGGCAGCGGTGCTTGGCCGAGTAGTACGGCCGGTCGGCCCGCACCCGGTCGGTGGCGATGAGCGTCCCGTCCAGCACCAGCAGGTGCAGCCCGTCCTTGGTG
>NZ_BSTM01000124.1 GCF_030269515.1 Actinomadura sp. NBRC 104412
AGCCCCTCAGCCCGGTGCAACCGACGGATCTCCGCCCAGTCCTCCACCTTCAACACCTCACCAGGGTCCAGGGGCGGGTCACGATTCGGCCGGAACCACAGGGTCAGTCTTCAGGCGGAATCAACAGCGTTATGGCCGACCTGGCGGGCGCGCTGCCGGTCGTAGTAGGCGCGGGCGCCGGGTGAGCCGTTGATGGCGCCCATCGCCTGGGTGTGGGCGGCGTCGGCGAGCCGGTTGTTGCGCACGAACCGGG
>NZ_BSTM01000125.1 GCF_030269515.1 Actinomadura sp. NBRC 104412
CCAGCTGCGGCCGGGTCAACGGCGGGACGACCTCTTCGTGGTTGTCAGACTCGGCGTTGGGGGGCATGCCGCGATACTTACAAACCCGACGTCTCCACACCCACAGAACTAACGAAAAGCTCAGTAGGCCGTGTTTAAGAAGTCTTGTCCCGGGTCGGCATGTCGTGTCTGGAGATGAGTGAGGTCTCCGGTAGATGGATCAACGACCAAGAAGACCATCTACACGGAGACCTCGGTGGCCAGGGTATCGA
>NZ_BSTM01000126.1 GCF_030269515.1 Actinomadura sp. NBRC 104412
GGTGTCAAGCGGCGTGGGGTTGTTGGTGGTGTGACCAGGCGGTTGCCTCGTCGTAGAGGGTGCGGGTTTTCAGGCAGCCGTGCAGGATGCCGATCAGGCGGTTGCTGAGCTGGCGGAGTGCGGCGTTATGGCCGACCTGGCGGGCGCGCTGCCGGTCGTAGTAGGCGCGGGCGCCGGGTGAGCCGTTGATGGCGCCCATCGCCTGGGTGTGGGCGGCGTCGGCGAGCCGGTTGTTGCGCACGAACCGGG
>NZ_BSTM01000127.1 GCF_030269515.1 Actinomadura sp. NBRC 104412
CGACGCCGCTGAGGCCGGCATCAACCGCATCTGCCAGGACCAACAGCTCGCATGGTCCTTCCTGGCCCACACCGGACTGGAAATCCACCCTCCAACACCACACAACTAACGAAAAGCTCAGTAGGTCGTGTTTAGAAAGTGGTGTTGGACAGGGCTCGCAGCCAGATGTCGATCGTGGCGACTTGGATGGTGGCTTGGTAGCGGACGGCGAGCTTGTCGTAGCGGGTGGCCACCGCCCGATGTTGCTT
>NZ_BSTM01000128.1 GCF_030269515.1 Actinomadura sp. NBRC 104412
GCTGCGGCCGGGTCAACGGCGGGACGACCTCTTCGTGGTTGTCAGACTCGGCGTTGGGGGGCATGCCGCGATACTTACAAACCCGACGTCTCCACACCCACAGAACTAACGAAAAGCTCAGTAGTGTTTCGTATCTGAAGAATGTTTACACCTTTCCTTGGGAGTGGAATAATGACTGTTGTGGAGTTGTCGAAGCAGCAGCGTTCCTCTCTTGAGTCTGTGATCCGCCAGGGGGAATACGACAGATC
>NZ_BSTM01000129.1 GCF_030269515.1 Actinomadura sp. NBRC 104412
CCGCGCCCAACGCACCAGCGTCTCGCGCTCCTCATCG
The DNA here is from genome assembly GCF_030269515.1 of Actinomadura sp. NBRC 104412. Taxonomy (GTDB): domain Bacteria; phylum Actinomycetota; class Actinomycetes; order Streptosporangiales; family Streptosporangiaceae; genus Spirillospora. The sequence goes on from NZ_BSTM01000129.1 coordinate 38, forward strand.
GTCAACCTCACCTCGGCCACCGGCCGACCCCTGCGAGCCATCCAGCAACCCTACATTTCTTCAACGAATTTCAGACGCGGGACACTAGGACTGCACTGAATAACTGCGGTTGTCCCGGTCGAGCTAACGCTCGACTGGGATACTGGTGTGGTGCAGGGTGTGAGCAAGGGCGAGCCAGAGTTGCTGGACGCGGCGGCGCTGGTGGGGCATC
>NZ_BSTM01000130.1 GCF_030269515.1 Actinomadura sp. NBRC 104412
GTCGGTGATCATGGAACGGGTCGGATGGTGTCGGGGCAAGACGGTGTTCTTCGAGCGGGTGCAGCGGCTGCGGCCGCTGTATCGCCCGCTCGACCCGGCGTCTCGTACCGAGTACCGGCCCGGTGAGCTGGCTCAATGCGATCTGTGGTTCCCGCCGGTGGACGTGCCGCTGGGGTTCGGCCAGACAGGGCGTCCTCCTGTGCTGGTCATGGTCAGCGGTTATTCCCGGATGATCGGTGCGGTG
>NZ_BSTM01000131.1 GCF_030269515.1 Actinomadura sp. NBRC 104412
TGGGGCAGGCTGATCCGCCCAGGGTAAGTCGGGACCTAAGGCGAGGCCGACAGGCGTAGTCGATGGATAACGGGTTGATATTCCCGTACCCGCTGGTATGCGCCAACGCTGAACCCTCTGATGCTAACCACCCGAGCTGTGCCGGGTCCCTTCGGGGGTCTGGTGCGGGGAGCGTGGGGCCCGAGGGGGTAGTAGGTGAGCGATGGGGTGACGCAGGAGGGTAGCTCAGCCCAGGCGGTGG